>NZ_JBICTR010000009.1:0-560033 GCF_043197735.1 Nonomuraea sp. NPDC049028 | reverse complement strand
CTTGCGGCTCATGCCGGTCAGGTGCGGGTCGGTCAGTGCATGACGGGTCGGGCTTGCCGGAACGTGCGAGGCCGGGTCGGTGCCGCTGGCCCAGGAGCGTAGGTCGTCTGCTCGAGTGAAGTAGCGAACGACGGTTGGGGTGATGCTGATCTTCTGCTCGTCCAAGAGTTGCCGGGTGGCTTTGATCGCCTGGCCGATCGTGACGGGGTTGATCCCGAGCAGGTCGCACAGCACTTTCTGCGGGCAGACCTGCCGCAGGTAGATGACGGTAATCAGGACCTCGTCTGAGCTGGAGAGCAGTGCTCGGCTGCGGCCGGTGGTGGCGACCCGTCGGCCGCCGCGCAGTACGAAACGGCGTTGCTCGGCCCGGGCCTGCTGGGCCGGGGCGAGCCGGGCGCGTAGCGCGTCGAGTTCGTCGCTGCTCATGCCGGTCAGGCGGGCGCCAGCGAGCAACTGCATGGTCTGTGCTCGGGCCGCCGCTCGCTGGTCGGCACGCGGCGGGACGGCCTGTCCGCCTTTCGGGGCAATGCTGTAGTTCCAGGCTCCGTGTTCGGGATGGGCAGTGATGGGCAGGGCCTGGAACTGGTCGCGGCTGATCGAGACTCCGGTCGGATAGGAATCGGGATCCAGAGCGGCCTCGACCCTCAGCCCGGCCGACGTCGTGGTCGCCGCGATCGTGTTGAGGACGACCTGATGGCTGGTCAACGGCCGTCCGCGCCAGTTCATCGTGATATGCGAGAACAACCGGTGCTCGATCTTGTTCCACTTCGAGGTGCCCGGCGGGAAATGGCAGACCGTGACCATCAACCCGGCCTCGGCGGCGAACGCGGCCAATTCGGCCTTCCAAAGCCGGTAGCGGTAGCTGTTCGAACCGCCCGCATCCGCGGTGATCAGCAGCCGGGACGCGCTTGGATAGTCGGCATGGCCGCGCGCCTGCCACCAGCGGCGGATCGAGGCGACCGCGAACGCCGCGGTGTCGTGGTCGACTCCGACGTTCACCCAGCCCGTGTCGGCGGTCATGTCGTAGATCCCATAGGGCACCACCGTCTCGACGTTCGGGCCGGCCCAGAAGCTATGGTCCTCGACCTGCACTGGCTCGCCGCGAGGCCGCCATTCCCGCCCGCCCATCGGCAGCAGCCCCAGCTGCTCCTTCTTCTTCGCATCCACGCTGATCACCGGCTCACCCGCCGCCTGATGCTCCTTGACCTGCACGTTGATGTAGCGGAACTGCGCGTCCCGATCAGGATGCTGATCGCCCTCCAGGGTCTTGGCGGTGCCCTGCAGGCTGAACCCGTTCGCCTTCAACAGTCGGCCCACCGTCGGTGCGGTCACCCGATGTCCCTGCCGGGACAACTCCGCAGCCAGATGCCGGAGCGACTTCGTCGTCCACCGCAGCGGTGATTCGGGATCCCCGCGCTCGTCCGGCTCGACCAGCCCCATCAACGCTGGAAGCAGAAGTGGATCAACAGCCTCGGCTCGTAACCTGCCGCCCCCCGCGCGTCGGACCCGCCCATCGGGCAGCGGATCAGCCCCGGACTCGAGCTCGAACACGCCCTTGCGGACAGTGGTCTCGCTGACCCCGGCCACCTGCGCGACTAACCGAACACCCCCGTGACCAAGCAACCTGGCCTCGGTCGCCAACGCCAGACGCCTCTGACGCTCGTTCAGATGCGGCAGCAACACCGCGAACCGCGCCGCGAGCTGACCGCGGACCTCGCCCGGGATGGCCATACCACCCCATCGAACCGGAAACCGAGAAGCATCGTGTTGTTTCCTTACAACTACGGTGGATCACGCAGGTCTGGACGATGGTGCGCGGCCAGACCGCCTCCACCGCCTGCGGCAGGCCCTTGAGGCCGTCGCAGACCAGCATGAGGACATCGTCCACGCCGCGGTTCTTCAGCTCGGTCAGCACCGCCAGCCAGTGTTTGGCGCCCTCGCCGCCGTCGCCGGCCCAGATGCCGAGGATGTCGCGGTGACCGTCGACGGTGACGGCCATGACCAGGTAGATGGGCCGGTTGGCGACGTGACCGTCCCTGATCTTGACGTTGATCGCGTCCACGAACAGGACCGGGTACACGCGATCGAGCGGCCGGTTCTGCCATTCGGCCATCCCGTCCATGACCTTGTCGGTGATGGTGGAGATGGTCTGCTTGGAGACCTGGGCACCGTACACCTCGGCCAGATGCGCGGAGATCTCGCCGTGCGTGAGGCCCTTGGCCGACAGCGACAAGACCATCTCATCCACGCCCGACAGCCGGCGCTGCCGCTTGCGCACCAGCTGGGGCTCGAAGGTGCCGGCCACATCGCGTGGTACCCGCACCTCCACCGGGCCGACGTCGGTCACCACGGTCTTGCTGCGGGTGCCGTTGCGGCTGTTGCCGCTGTTCTTCCCGGCCGGGTCGTGCCTGCCATAGCCGAGGTGATCGGTGATCTCGCCTTCCAGCGCCGACTCCAGCACCCGCTTGGTCAGCTGCTGCAGCAACCCGCCCTCGCCGGTCAGCTGCAGACCCTCGCTGCGGGCTCGACCCACCAGCATCGAGATCAGCTGCTCGTCCGTCATTGAGCGGTCCGGCTCGGCAGGCACTTCGTTCATAGACAGCGACTCCACGGCAGTCTCGGACATCAAGTGTGTCTCCCTTGATCATCAGATCCGCCGTTAGTTTTACAGTCCCGGTTCGGGAGAGATGGGGGAGCCTGTGGCTGCCTGGGGAGAGTTGCACCTGCTCAAGGCTGCGCCGTACTCCGGGCGGGAGTGGACCGACTCTGGCGCCGCCCGCGAGGAACGTGCGCTGAAGCATCGCGCTGAAGGGCACAGCCGTACCGTGCCGATCCCTCCGCCGCTGGTTCGCATTCTGCGTGCCCATCTCGGCGCGTTCGGAGACGGAACGGGCGGACGCCTCTTCTATGGAGTGAGGGGCGGAGAGTTGCCGTTCATCACCTACCGACGCGCCTGGAAGGCCGCGCGAAGGACGGCGCTGACGGCAAAGGAGTTCGCCTCGCCTCTGGCCGCCAGGCCGTACGACCTCCGGCACGCCTGTGTCTCTACCTGGCTGAACGCTGGAGTTTCAGCGCCCCAGGTCGCTGAATGGGCGGGGCACAGCGTAGATGTGCTCTTGCGGATTTACGCCAAGTGCATCGTGGGCCAGGACGAGGTCGCCAAGCGGCGAATCTCCGAGGCGCTGGAGTAACGATGAGGTCGGCGGCGGAAGGTGTCTTCCTACCCTCGGGAGGGACGCCGACCCGGGCGGGCCACCCCCGCTTGCGCGGGGAGCACACCTTCAACCTCCCGAACTACACCGGGGAGCTGGGACCATCCCCGCGTGCGCGGGGAGCACGGACTGTGGCTGCGCGACTGGCCGTACCAGACGGGACCATCCCCGCATGCGCGGGGAGCACGTCTACTTCGAACACATGGGCATCGACTACCTGGGACCATCCCCGCGTGCCCGGGGAGCACGCCATGCTCGCCCAACTCGTACAGCGTCGCGCCAAGGGACGCTCCCCGCGTGCGCGGGGAGCACGAACAGATGGATCAGGCCCATGATGGCGAGCTGGGACCATCCTCGCGTGCGCGGGGAGCACGCCTTCGTCGAGTCCACCGACACGCTGTACCTGGGACCATCCCCGCCTGCGCGGGGAGCACATCTCGGCCCCTTGGTCGTCGAGGGTTTGGGGGGGACCATCCCCGCGTGCGCGGGGAGCACAGGTCGGCGATCCAGTGCTCGGCGTGCGGGTGGGGGCCATCCTCGCGTGCGCGGGGAGCACGCCTTCGTCGAGTCCACCGACACGCTGTACCT
The DNA here is from genome assembly GCF_043197735.1 of Nonomuraea sp. NPDC049028. Taxonomy (NCBI): domain Bacteria; kingdom Bacillati; phylum Actinomycetota; class Actinomycetes; order Streptosporangiales; family Streptosporangiaceae; genus Nonomuraea; species Nonomuraea sp. NPDC049028. Next base: position 556,233 of record NZ_JBICTR010000009.1, on the reverse strand, counting down.
GGGACCATCCCCGCCTGCGCGGGGAGCACACCGATCACCATCCCGCCATTGTCGTACACGCGGGACCATCCCCGCGTGCGCGGGGAGCACCCGTTTCGCCTCCGGCCATACCCCACGCAGGCGGGACCATCCCCACGTGTGCGGGGAGCACTCAATCGCTCAGAACGGGACAACCCTGCTCTAGGGACCATCCCCGCGTGCGCGGGGAGCACTTCATCAGGAAGGTGCCCATCCCGTGTAGGTGGGGACCATCCCCGCGTGCGCGGGGAGCACGGCAAGGGGGTCGGAACCCCGAATCGGCGCAGGGGACCATCCCCGCGTGCGCGGGGAGCGCGGATCAACGACTCGGGACCCCCGCCCCGACGCCGGGACCATCCCCGCGTGCGCGGGGAGCATCTGAACGACATTTTGGAACGCCTGACCGCCGCGGGACCATCCCCGCATGCGCGGGGAGCACATCGCTCAGGGCCTGGACCTGATGCGGCTCGGGGGACCATCCCCGCATGCGCGGGGAGCACCTAGACCAGCGTGAAGTACGCGCGCCGAGCATGGGACCATCCCCGCATGCGCGGGGAGCACCCTGAATGACCTGCGCACTTAGCGGCGCCGGAGGCCATTTTCGAGCACTTTCACCGAAACAGGCACTTCGGACATATTGTCGTCGACTTCCTGGGGAGGGCATTTGAAGGTGGGACGGTCTTCTGCGTGATCGGTCATGGCGACGCGGGTTGATACGGAGCTGAGGAAGAGTGAAGCACTGTGCGCACGTATTTGGCACGGTCAACCGCTAACGATCAGCTACAGCCGGACGGCACCGGACACACAACGAAGCCCCTGACTGGCGTTACCGCTGGTCAAGGGCCCTCGATGGCTGGTCAGATCTGGTGCCCCCGGCAGGATTCGAACCTGCGGCACCCGCTTTAGGAGAGCGGTGCTCTATCCCCTGAGCTACGGAGGCGGACCCCGTAAGCCTAGCGAAACTACGGCAGTGTGTGGGACGCAGGGCGGTCGTGAGTTTGGCTGGGCGGGTCATGGGTGCTCTGAGCTGCAGTAAAGGCATGGCAAGCGATCAGATTGTTGCGCATCCCGCGTCGATAGCGTCGGGTCTGTGACCAGAAGGCGACGTAGTCAGGTGCGTAGGCGGCCTGTCGTGTTGATTGCGGCTGTGTTGGCGCCGGGGATCCTTGCTGGCGGGTTGTTGGCGGGGGAGCTCACCGGCTATGAGAGGGCGGCGGCGCAGCGGGGGATGCGGGCTGGGGTTGGGGGGTGGGTGGGGTTTGAGCCGGTTTTGATGCCTGCGCCTGCTCGGCCTGAGCGGTGGTACGAGGGGGTGGTGCCGGCGGCTGTGCGCGATGCCGCGCCGAAGCCGAAGTCGCAGGAGGACGAGGCAGAGGTGGTGATGCCCTCTCCTGCGCCTGTCGTCGTGGAGCGAGGTACGGCTGAGCCTGTGCGTACGGAGCGGGCGTGTGCGGGGGAGTGGGTGGATACGTGGCTTTGGAAGTCTTGTCGGGAGCATGGGCGGCGGCCCAAGCGGGGGGTGACCGGACTCAAGCGGGAGGCGGCCGGCCCCAAGGGAGAGGTGACCGAGCCCAAGCGGGAGGCGGCCGGGCTTAATCGGGAAGTGACCGAGCCCAAGCGAGAGGTGACCGAAGGGGGAAGTGACGGAGGGAGCGAAGGCGGAAGCGAGGGAGGGGAGGTGGATGTTTTGGAGTGGTGGTGGCCTGCTTGATGCGTTCGCTGAAGATGGTGCCGTTCCGACTGTGCTGGCCTCGTCTGAGTGTGTATGGCTCCGCTTGCCTGTGAAACCGAGTACGCGTTGATCCGACCGTGAGGGGTGCGGCAGTTGCCTGCCCTGCCACCCACCCCAATGGATGCCCCACATGACCGCCGCGCCACCCCCAGTGCCATCACATGCCCCACTGAGCCATATGCCCGTGAGGATGCACCAGCCGCACAGGTGGGCTGATCTGTCCGTGATGTACCCGTCCTACCTGCGACGACAAGCCCATGAAGGCAGCCGCGAAGGCAGTTGGGCGTACAAAGTGGTTCTTTCGCGGTCATAACAGCTCTTCAGAGTTCGGTCCGGGCACTCGGAGGGCTGTAGTAACGTGCGTGCCGGACCCTGGTAACAGAGTTGCAAACGGAGGAGTCGACGGTGCCATCCCCTCGGTCAGCGGGTCTGATCGCGGTTGCCATGGCCATGACTTCCCTGGTCATCCTGCCTGCGGCTACGCCTGCCCACGCCGAACGGCGGGATCCGGCGACCCTTACCGAGCTTCGCAAGGAGGCCGAGAAGTCGGCCAAGGAGCTTGAGGACGCGACCAAGGCGCTGGAGAAGCGTCGTAGCGACATTGCCGCCTCTGAGAAGAAGCTGACAGCGACGCTCACCACGCTGCAGGAGGCGGAGAGGAAGCTTGCCGTGATTCGGCAGCCGGTGGCGCAGATGGCGGAGTTGTTGTACGAGCAGCCTGTCGGTGGTGATGGGGTTGCGCCGTTCCTGTCCGGTGATGCTGACGCCGGGACGTTGCGGGCCATGACCAATACCGCTCATATCGTGGCTAATCGGCAGCAGGTGGTTGAGCAGACCAGCACGCTCTACAAGGAGACGGAGCGGCTGGCCGGCGAGGCGCAGGAGTTGCGGGCGTCTAATCTGCTGGCCGAGGCGCAGATGGCGGTGGAGATCGACACGCTCAGGCAGCGGTCGGACAAGATCGTGAAGTCGTTGACCGCGGCGCTGGTGAAGATGGGCATCAAGGTCGACAAGGTCGGGCGGGCGGCGCTGGGGTGCAATCCGTTGCGGGCGGCGACGGCCAACTCCTATCCCAATGGGTTGATCCCGAAGGCGATGTTGTGTCCGTTGCAGCAGAAGGGGCAGAGCCTCAGGGCTGATGCGACGATCGCCTTCGTCAGCTTGAATGAGGCTTATCGGAAGCGGTTCGGTAAGCAGATGTGTGTGACCGACGCGTACCGCAGCCTGGCTGAGCAGCAGTCGGTTTACTATCGGCGGCCGGGGTTCGCGGCGGTGCCGGGGCGGAGCAACCACGGTCTCGGGCTGGCCGTTGACCTCTGTGGTGGGGTGGAGCGGTTCCGGTCGGTGGAGTTCGTCTGGATGGAGAACAACTCCAAGAAGTATGGGTGGTTCCATCCGTCCTGGGCCTATAGCAGCCCGTTCGAGCCGTGGCATTGGGAGTACGACCCCAAGAAGGATTCCGTTCTCTAGGCAAGGTCTGTCTCGGCACAGCCGGTTACAGTTGCTACGGGTGGGGCTTGATGGTGATGGACAGGCGGCCGCCTGCCTGGGCGGCGGCCAGTTGGCTTGCCTGTGATGGGCTGGTGGCCAGCACGATCAAGGCGCCGTGGTCGTCCTCGGCCTTGGGGATGGTTACGACGGTGACGTCGTCGGCGATCAGTTGGGCCGGCTGGCCCTCCCAAGCCGCCAGGACGCCGATCGTCGAGCCTGGGGTGATCAGCTGGGCCGTGTCGGCGTCCGCGATGCGCACCGGCGCGGCCACGGTGCCGGGTGGCAGCGGGAGTGAGTGGAGCAGGCGTACGTCGGTGAGGGGCTCGCCGCGGCGCATGGCCCCGGCCAGCATGCGGCCGACGGCGCCCGAGCGGATGGCGCCGGACGGGGGTGGGTTGAGGGCGGCCGGGCGGAGGTCGCCCGGTTTGAGGATGCCGGGGGAGAGGTCATGGGTTGCCACCAGTACGGAGGGGGCGTGAGTAGGGCGTAGGGCGATATATGCGGAAAGGACGCCGATGCCAGCCGCCATCGCAGCAACAAGCCGCCGCCGACGACGCCCAACCCGCCCAACCCGCCCAAGGCGCCCGAGCCCTCCGAGCCCACCGAGCCGTTCAGCCCGCCCCGCCGAACCGGGGCGGGCGAGCCCCGGCCAGCCACCCGCTAGGCTCCCACTCACGGCAGTTCGAACGGCAGCTTGATGCCGTCCAACGCCGACCCACACGGACACGATCGCTCACTAGGCAGCCCCTGCACCGCCTCCGCCACCAGCCCCCGCATGCGTGTCACATTCCGGGCGAAGAACTCCAGCACCTCCTCATGCGTCACGCCTTCGCCGGCCTCGACCCCGGCGTCGTGGTCGGTCACCAGCGAGAGCGACGTGTAGCAGAGCGCCAGCTCGCGGGCCAGGATCGCCTCAGGGAAGCCGGTCATGCCGACGATCGTCCACCCGTTGCCCGCGAACCAGCGCGACTCCGCCCGGGTCGAGAAGCGCGGGCCCTCGATCACCACCAGGGTGCCGCCGTCTACCGTGGCCCAGCCGCCCGCCCGAGCGGCCGTCACGGCCACGGAGCGGCCCGAAGGGCAGTAGGGGTCGGCGAAGGACACATGGACCGCGCCGTCGATGTCGTAGAAGGTCTGGACCCGTCCAGACGTACGGTCGATGAGCTGATCGGGGATCACGATCGCGCCCGGCCCGTGCTCGACCTGGAGCGAGCCCACGGCGCTGGGCGCGAGCACCTGGCGGACGCCGAGTGAGCGCAGGGCCCAGAGGTTGGCCCGGTAGGGGATGCGATGGGGTGGAAAGCGGTGATCCCGCCCGTGTCGGGGGATGAACGCCACGGGGCGCGAGCCGATGCGCCCGACCGTGACCACGTCGCTGGGCGGCCCGTAGGGGGTGGCGACCTCTATCTCTTCCGCGCCGTCGAGCAGGGAGTAAAAGCCCGAGCCGCCGATGACGCCGATGTCTGCACGAGTGAGCATGGCGCCGAGATTAGCGGCATTGGTGGAGGGGGAGCAGGGGCTGAATGGCGTTCTGTGGATAACTTACTTCACTGCGTTAGCACACAAGTGCGAAGAGTAGTATCTTCGCATGCGGCAAAAGGGCCTCGTCCTCATCATCGTCGCGCTCATGCTCGGTCTGCTCCTCGCGGCGCTCGACCAGACGATCGTGTCGACCGCCCTGCCGACGATCGTGAGCGACCTCGGCGGCCTGGAGCAGCTGTCGTGGGTGGTGACGGCCTACCTGCTCGCCTCGACGGTCTCCACGCCGCTGTGGGGCAAGCTGGGTGACCAGTACGGCCGTAAGAGGCTGTTCGTCGCGGCGATCGTCATCTTTCTCATCGGCTCGGCGCTCTGCGGCCTGAGCCAGAACATGAGCGAGCTCATCTTCTTCCGCTCGATCCAGGGCCTGGGCGGCGGCGGGCTCATGGTGCTGGCCCAGGCGATCGTCGGCGACGTCGTGTCGCCCCGCGACAGGGGGAAATACCAGGGGTTCTTCGGCGGGGTCTTCGCGGTGTCCAGCATCGTGGGGCCGCTGCTCGGCGGTCTGTTCGTCGATCATCTCAGCTGGCACTGGGTGTTCTACATCAACCTGCCCATCGGCGCGGTCGCGCTGTTCGTGATCGCCACGGCGCTGCCGGGGGATCAGACGCGGACCAAACACAAGATCGACTATGTGGGTGTCGTGCTGCTCGGCGGTGCCACGTCGTGTCTGGTTCTGATCGCCACCGGGGGTGCCGCTGTGAGCCCGATGATCATCGGGCTCACGGTGGCGGCCGTCGCTCTGCTCGCCGGGTGGGTGCTCGCCGAGCGGCGGGCGGCCGAGCCGGTTCTGCCGCTCGGGCTGTTCAGGAACAGGGCGTTCTCGATGACGGCGTTCGTCGGGTTCGTGGTGGGGTTCGGGATGTTCGGCGCGCTCGCGTACCTTCCGCTCTATCTGCAGGTGGTTCACGGAGTCACCGCGACGTTGTCCGGGGTCTATCTGCTGCCGATGATGGCGGGGATGTTCACGATGTCCATCGTGAGCGGTCAGATCATCGCCAGGACCGGCAAATACCGCTTCCTGCCCATCGCGGGCACGGGGGTGGCGACGGCCGGGATGTTCCTGCTGTCCATGGTGACCGAGCACACGAGCCTGTCGGCGCTGGGCCTCTACCTGCTGGTCCTGGGTGTGGGGCTGGGGATGACCATGCAGGTGCTGGTGATCATCGTGCAGAACGCGGTCGACTTCAAGGACCTCGGTGTGGCCACGTCGGGGGCGACGTTCTTCCGGATGATCGGCGGCTCGTTCGGCGTCGCCACGCTCGGCGCGGTCTTCACCGCCCGGCTCGACGCCGATCTGCGCGAGTTGCTGACCAGGACCAGGCTGCCGCCGGGCTTCGATCCGGCGCGGGTCCAGCAGGATCCCACCACCATTCAGCGGCTGCCGGGCCACCTCGTGGCTGCGTTTCTGCACGTGTACGCCGACGCGATCGCCGCCGTCTTTCGGGTGGCGGCGCCGGTGATGTTCGTCGCTTTCCTGCTCAGCTGGCTGATTCCGCAGCAGCGCCTCAGAGAGACGACCAAGGCGACCGACCTGGGCGAGGGGCTGGGCGCCACGTCGGCGGAGCGGTCGTCGCTGGCCGAGGTCGAGCGAGGTCTCGTACGCCTGGCGGACGCCAACCTGCGCAGGGGCTTCTACGAACGGGTGGGCGACTTGGCCGGTTTGACCGGCGTACCACCGCAGGGCGTCTGGATCGTGGCCAGGCTCGGCGGCGAGGGCTGGGTCAAGGCCGCGGACCTGGCGGCGCGGGCGAACGTCAGCCGTGAACAAGGCCGTCCCTATGCCAACCAGCTGATAACGGACGGCCTTGTCGAACGGTCACCGGACGGCGACTCGCTGCGGCTCACAGAAGACGGCCAGCGGGCCGCGCTGAGGCTGCTGCGCTGCTCGAGCGAGGGATTGAGCAGACTCGTCGCGGACTGGGGCGCGCACCCCCAGCTGGAGCAACTCGTCGAACGAGTCGCCCCGGCCCTGCTCGGCGTCAACGCCGATTGCCCACGCCAGCAGCGTAAAGGGCGCTAGGAGGTGGCGGAAGCGGCCGCGGGGGCCGGAGTCGTGGTGGACTTCGACTCGGCCGGCTTGGACTCGGCGGGCTTGCTCTCGCTCGACTTCCCGTTGGACGAGGACGAAGAGGAGGTGGTGGACGAACCAGTCGAACTGGCCCGGTTGTCCGTACGGTAGAAGCCCGATCCCTTGAACACGATCCCGACGGCGGAGAACACCTTGCGCAGGTTCCCCTCGCAGGCCGGGCAGACCGTCAGCGCATCGTCGGTAAACTTCTGAACGACTTCGAGCTGCTCACCGCAGTCGTTGCAGGCGTACTGGTAGGTCGGCACGCGCTCCTCCTTCAAGTTCTGGCACTCGAGCGATGCGACTGCTAATGGTAACCGATTAGGTCAAACGTCTATTCCGAACCGCGTTCTCCGTACCATCCGGCCAGCTTGCCCCGGCGGCTGACGGCGCGCATGCGGCTCTCGACCTCGTCGCGGCAGGCCGCGGTGGCGACCACGAGCAGCTGGTCGTCCGCCCGGACCCGGGTGGTGGCCGAGGGGACGAACGATTTGCCGTCGCGGACGATGAGCGTGACGGCGGCCCCGGACGGCAGGCGCAGCTCGAAGATCTCGACGCCGTGCAGCTGGGAGCCGGGCGGCACCTTGATCTGCAGCAGGTCGGCCTTCAGCTCCTCCAGCGGCGCCGACTCCACCTCCAGATCGTGCGCCTCTCCGGGGGCGGCCACGCCGAGGATCCTGGCCACGAACGGCAGCGTCGGCCCCTGCAGCAGCGTGAACACCATCACGATCACGAAGACCTCGTTGAAGATGTCCTTCGAGCCCGCGACACCGGCCGCCCAGGGGATGGTCGCCAAGACGATGGGGACGGCTCCGCGCAGGCCGGCCCATGACAGGAACGCCTGTTCGCGCCAGTTCGTCCGCCCGAGGCGCAGCAGCCGGGCCGCCAGCGCGCTGACCATCACGGACAGTGGCCTGGCCAGGAGCACCAGGACCGTTCCCGCGATGAGGCCCTGCACGATCGCCGACGGCATCTCCTTCGGGTCGGCCAGCAGCCCGAGCATCACGAACAGCCCGATCTGCGCCAACCAGGCGGCCCCTTCCGCGAACCCCCTGGTCGCCGCCCGGTGCGGCAGCCGCGAGTTGCCCAGGATCAGCGCCGTCAGGTAGACGGCCAGGAAGCCCGAGCCGTGCAGCAGCACCGCGCCGCCGTACGAGACGAAGGTCAGCGCCAGGACAGCGATCGGATACAGGCCTGAGGCGGGCAGGGCGACGCGGCGCAGGGTGTACGCGCCGGCGGGCCCGATGGCGAGGCCGACCGCCGCGCCGATGACCAACTCGGTCCCGGTTTGCAACAGGAACGAGCCGAGCGACGGCGGCGAGTGAGTGGCGGCGCTCAGCAGCACCACCGCGATCACCGTGGGCGCGTCGTTGAAGCCCGACTCCGCCTCCAGCACGCCGGCCAGGCGCGGCGGCAGCGGCAGCCGCCGCAGCACCGAGAACACGGCGGCCGCGTCGGTTGAGGCCAGCACCGCGCCGAGGATCAGCGCGGAGTTCAGGCCGAACCCCAGCAGCCCCTGTACGGCCACCGCCACCACCAGGATGCTGACCGCCACCCCGAGGGTGGCCAGGATCAGGGCCAGCGGCACCGAGCGGCGCACGTGGCTCCAGTTCGTGGTCAGACCACCCTCGGCCAGGATCACCGCCAGCGCGCTCAGGCCGATCTGCTGGGCCAGCTCCGGATTGTCGAACGGGATGCCGAACCCGGCCTCGCCCAGGACCAGACCCAGGCCGAGGAAGAGCAGGAGGCTGGGCAGGCCGCTGCGATGCGCGATGCGGACCGAGGCGATGGCCGCGATGACGATCGCGGCACCAAGGAGAAGCCAGACATCTAGCGTCATCTGGCCCCCTCCTGTGTGTTTCCTTCACATAAGCCTAGTGAGTCCGCTGGGTGTGATCGCCCAGCGGACCTGCTGATCGTGCGGTTCGGCCGGCACGTCGTCGATCAGCTCACCGTCATGGAGAAGGGCGACAGTCGGGACGTTCGGCCCCACCCTGGACAGGGCGCGGTCGTACGAGCCACCGCCACGGCCGAGCCGTACCCCCGAGTGCCTGTCCACGGCGAGAGCGGGGACGATCACGAGGGCGGCCGTGCGGACCGCGTCGACGCCGCGCCGGGTGTCGACCGGCTCCATGATTCCGAAGCGGCCGGGCGCCAGCGTGTCAGGACCGTCATAAACCGCCCAGTCGAGGTCATTGTCCTCCCGCAGCACGGGCAGCATCACGGTCGCGCCGTGCTTCCACAGCGCGAACACCAGCCCGTGCGTCCCCGGCTCCGAGCCGACGGACCAGTAGCAGGCCACCAGCCCGGCCATCTGTACCCACGGCTGATCGAGCAGTGTTTCGCGGACCTTCGAGGCGTTTATCCGCAACTGCTCCGGGGAGAGGAAGCTACGCGCTGAGAGCAGCTCGCGGCGCAGTTTCATCTTGTCCACAGATACCTCCACTAGGGTCTACTCATGGCTGACTTCGACCCTGTGACGAAAGCCGTCGTGCCCGCCGCAGGTCTGGGCACCCGATTCCTACCAGCGACGAAGGCGACACCCAAGGAGATGTTGCCCATCGTCGACAAGCCCGCGATCCAGTATGTCGTTGAGGAGGCGGCCTCCGCCGGGCTCCTCGATCTCCTCATGGTCACCGGCAAGAACAAGCGGTCGATCGAGGACCACTTCGACCGGGCGTTCGAGCTGGAGGAGGTGCTGGAGGCCAAGGGCGACGAGCATCGGTTGTCCCAGGTCCGCGAGCCGGCCTCCCTGGCGACCCTGCACTACGTACGCCAGGGCGAGCCGAAGGGGCTCGGCCACGCGGTCCTCTGCGCCAAGCAGCACGTCGGCGACAACCCGTTCGCCTGCCTGCTCGGTGACGACCTCATCGACCACCGCGACAAGCTGCTCGACCGCATGATCCAGGTGCGCAACACCTACGGCGGCAGCGTGATCGCGCTGATGGAGGTGCCCAAGGAACAGGTCTCGCTGTACGGCGTGGCCACGATCGAGGCCACTTCCGAGTCCGACGTCGTACGCGTGACCGACCTCGTCGAGAAGCCGCCGGTGGACGAGGCGCCCTCAAACTGGGCGATCATCGGGCGTTACGTGATAGACCCGGCGGTCTTCGAGGTGCTCGAGAACACCCCGCCGGGCCGCGGCAACGAGATCCAGCTCACCGACGCGCTCCGCACACTGGCCGCGCGCGGCACCGAGGAGGGCGGGCCGGTCCACGGCGTGCTGTTCCGCGGCCGTCGCTACGACACCGGCGACAAACTCGACTATCTCCGTACGGTCGTGAAGTTCGCGGCCGACCGGCCCGACCTGGCGCCCGAGTTCGTGCCGTGGTTGCGGGAGTTCCTCGATGAAATCAGTTGACGCCCATCTGGCCGAGATCCTGGCCACCGTGCGTCCGCTGGCCCCACTCGAACTCGACCTGGAGCAGGCTCTAGGCGCGACGCTGGCCGAGGAGGTCGCCTCGCCGGTGCCGCTGCCGCCGTTCGACAACTCGGCCATGGATGGCTACGCGGTACGTGCGCAGGATGTCGCGGATGTCCCGGTCACCCTTCCGGTGATCGACGACGTGGCCGCCGGGTCGAGCGAGCTGCGGGCGGTCGGTCCCGGGCATGCCGTCCGCATCATGACGGGGGCGCCCCTCCCCGCCGGCGCCGACGCCGTCGTGCCGGTGGAATGGACGGACGGCGGTACGGTCTCCGTCACGATCGACCGCGCTCCCACGGTCGGCAACGCCATCCGCCGGGCGGGCGAGGACGTACAAGCCGGTGAAGTCGTCCTCAAACCGGGCACGGTGATCGGGCCCGCGCAGCTCGGCATCATCGCCGGGGTGGGCCGCCGCCGCGTCATGGTACGGCCGCGCCCTCGCGTCGTGGTCCTGTCGACCGGCGCCGAACTGGTCGAACCCGGCATGCCCCTCGGCCCCGGCCAGATCTGGGACTCCAACAGCGTGACCCTGACCGCCGCCGTACGCGAGTCCGGCGCCGAGGGCTTCCGCGCGACCACCGTCGGCGACGACCCCGCCGCCTTCCTCGACCAGCTCGACGCACAGCTCATTCGCGCCGACGCGATCGTGACCAGCGGCGGCGTCTCGATGGGCGCGTACGAACCGGTCAAAGAGGCGCTCACCCCGCTCGGCACGGTCAACTTCGAGAAGGTCGCGATGCAGCCCGGCATGCCGCAGGGCTTCGGCGTCGTGGGCGAGGACCAGGTGCCGATCTTCGCGTTGCCCGGCAATCCGGTCTCGTCGTTCGTCTCTTTCCTGCTCTTCGTACGGCCGGCGCTGCAGAAGATGCGCGGCCTGCCCGTGGACCCGCCGGAGACGGTCTCCGCCAGGGTCACGGGGCCGTTGCGGTCACCGTCGGGGCGGCGGTCGTACCTGCGCGGTGTGCTGTCGTCCGACGGCACCGTCTCGCCCGTGCGCGGGCAGGGCTCGCACCAGCTGGCCGCGCTGGCCTCGGCCAACGCGCTGATCGTCGTACCCGAGGACGTGACCGAGGTGCCCGCCGGGGCTGTCGTGGAGGTGACCCGGTTTTGACGGAATTCACCCATCTCGATGAGACGGGCGCCGCGCGCATGGTCGACGTGTCCGGCAAGGAGGTCGGGGCGCGTTCGGCCACGGCCACCGGGCGGGTGCTGCTGTCGGCCGCGGTGGTGGAGCTGCTGCGGTCGGGTGAGGTGCCCAAGGGCGACGCGCTCGGCGTGGCGAGGATCGCCGGCATCATGGGCGCCAAGCGGACGCCCGACCTGATCCCGCTCTGCCATCCGATCGCGTTGCACGGGGTCAAGGTGTCGCTCGACGTCGAGGATTGGGGGGTCGCCATCACCTGCCGGGTGAAGACGGCCGACCGTACCGGTGTCGAGATGGAGGCGCTGACGGCGGTGTCCGTGGCGGCGCTCGCGTTGATCGACATGGTCAAGGCGGTCGATCCGGCCGCGGTGATCACCGATGTGCGGGTGGAGGAGAAGGTGGGCGGGAAGACCGGGTTGTGGACGCGGTGATCCGGGCGTTGGTGGTGACCGTGTCGAATCGCGCATCAGCCGGGATTTACGCCGATAAATCGGGACCGCTCCTGGTTTCGTTGCTTTCGGAAGCCGGGTGTTCCGTGGAGGGGCCCGTCGTGGTGCCCGATGGGGAGCCGGTCGAGGCCGCACTCCGCGATGGCGTTTCGGCAGGGTACGCGGTGATCGTGACGACCGGCGGGACCGGTCTGACACCGACCGATCTGACGCCGGAGATGACGGCTCGGGTGATCACCCGCGAGATTCCCGGGATAGCGGAGGCCATCCGCCAGGCGAACCGCGACAAAGTGCCGACCTCGATCCTTTCCCGTGGTCTCGCGGGCCAGGCGGGCGACACGTTGATCGTCAATCTGCCCGGATCCTCCGGCGGCGTACGGGATGGTGTGGCCGTACTCGCTCCCGTCCTTCGGCATGCGGTCGATCAGATTCGTGGGGGTGACCACCCTCGCCCGTAGCGTGCGGAGAGTCACCGCTGCTGATCCGTGGCGACATCGTGCCCGATAGGGGGATGATGAGAGATGTGGATCGACTTCGTGGCTGGCCGGCGGTTCTCAACGAAGGCCCGGTGGGCCTGCGACCGCTGCGACTGGCCGACGTACGTGTGTGGCGAGAGACACGGCTGCGCAACGCCGAGTGGCTGCGTCCCTGGGAGCCCAGCAATCCGGAGACGCCGCTGTTCCGAACGGGTCTCGGCCCGTACATTTCCATGGTCGGCACCCTGCGTCGCGAGGCCAGGCAGGGCCTCGCGCTGCCGTGGGTCGTCACGCACGGTGGCCGGTTCGCGGGACAGCTGACCATCGGCGCCATCGTCTGGGGCTCGGCCCGCTCCGCACAGGTGGGCTACTGGATCGACGGCGCGCTGGCCGGTCAGGGCATCACCCCGACCGCGCTCGCCATGGCCGTCGACCACTGCTTCTTCACCACCGGCCTGCATCGGCTGGAGGCGAACATCCGCCCCGAGAACCAAGCCAGCCGCAGGGTGGTTGAGAAGCTGGGATTCAGGGAAGAAGGCATACGGCGTCGCCAACTTCACATCGATGGAGCCTGGCGCGATCACATTTGTTACGCGTTGACCGTCGAGGACGTACCCGGGGGCTTGCTCGTACAGTGGCGTCGCGCGCGTGAGTCAGCCGCTCACGGTGGGTCTCCAGTAGAAGAGGTTTGACGATCTCGCGACACACCGCACCGAATGCTCGTCAATTAGTGACACGCGGTCTTACGGTGCGTGACGTGAGCACATCGAAGACGCCGCCAGCAGCCAGGCGTCTTTGTGCTGCCCGGAGGTGGCTGTGAGCATCCTCCTCTACCTGGCCATCGTCGTTATGTGGCTGTGTGTCCTAGTTCCGATGTGGTTGCGCAGGGACAAGACCAACCTCGCCGAGCTGGTGGAGCTCGAGGAGTACTACACCGGCGAACACCAGCTACCGGACCTGTCCCAGCAGCCCGACGATCTGGTGGAGCAGCCCGAGGACTACACGGGCGAGTTCGAACGAGTCGACCCGCGGCAGTTCCGGGCCAGGCGCCGCGCGATCATCGTGGCCCGGCGCCGGCGCCTGCTCTTCTTCACGGCCCTGCTCGTGATCGCCTCTGTCGTCACCGCCGCGGTCAAGGTGATCCCCTGGTGGAGCGTCGCGCCCGCCGGGGTCATCATGCTGGCGTACATGGCCTTCCTCCGGATCGCGGTCCAGGTGGACCGCGAACGGCGCGATCGTGCGGCTCAGGCCCGTACGGCCCGCGCCCGCCGGCTGCGCGAGCAGCAGCGGGCGGCGGAGCTGGCGGCCGAACAGGCACAGGCCGAGATCATCGACCTGGCGGCTCGACAGGGGGACGTACTGTTCGATCAGTACGCGGAGCCGCCCCGGCGGGCGGTGGGGGACTGAATGTGTGGCGCGAGGAGTGCTGGGGGTTTGCTAATCTGGTCAAGTCCATGGGGATGTAGCGCAGTCCGGTAGCGCACTTCGTTCGCATCGAAGGGGTCAGGGGTTCGAATCCCCTCATCTCCACCGCAGGTCAGAGGCCGTTTCCCAGTCGGGAAACGGCCTCTTCTGTTTGATCGATGTCCGATTGTGGGAGCGAAATGGGAGTGGATCTTTAGGGTCAGCGTCTCGCCGATGCCATCCGAACCCGCTCCCGGCGAACCGGCTGAAGAGCCCGACGGGGCCGCGCCGACCCGATCGCGGTAACCACGCCATCCCGATACGGCGCCAGCAACTCGTTCAGCAACGAAACCGACGACGGCACCGGCTGACCCCAATGCCGCTCCAGCGCGGCCCGGTCGGCGAGCGACTGCTCCCATCGCTTCTGCAACGCGTCGACGAGCTCCCCACGCATCTGATCTGACACGTGCGTGTAGTGGGCCCGCATGCTGCCGTCGCCGATGTGCCCCATGCGCTCGTCCCGCAGAGCGTCCGCGATGCGGTCCTCCGCCATCCACGTCTCATGGCTGTGTCGCAGACCGTGCGGCGTCAGATCCTTCATGATGGGCAGCCAGTTCGCGACGGGCACGTCCGCAGCCAAGACCGGAACGCCGCGGCCTCGCGGATAACTGTCGACGCCCGCCGGCCAAGGAGGGTTGATGACCCTCCCCGGCCATGAGGTGGCCGCGTCGGCGAGAACAGGCGCCGCCACCCTGGCCGACTTGCCGCCGCGGGCGGCGTACCAGCCATCGGCTGCGGGCCGGAAGAAGCGTCGAGCGAAGTCGCTACGCCTGGCGTGGCCGCCCCCAGGCCCGAGGAAGACGTATCTGCCGCCACTGCAGTACGGCTCTTCAGCGTCGGTGCGGCACGTGCACGTACGAACTTCCTGCCGCCCCAGCAGCGCACTGAGGAACGGTGGCGCATCAATGGGGCGGATGCTGCCGTCCTTCGGGTGGCCGCGGTAGAAGCGGCCGTTCAGTTCGTACAGCTTCCAGTCCAGGTCGATCGTGTCGCCGCGCACGCACCTGGGATCCAGGCCGACCGCCTCCGACCAGCGGACGCCGGTGTAGGCGATGAACACGAGCTTGATGAAGTCGTTCTCCTCTCCACTCATGGCCGCTACTCGCTCGGCCATCAGCAGCGCCTCCAGCGGGGTGGCCCACGCCTTACGCGCCTGCATGACACGCTGGACGCGCCGAGTGGCCTTCTTCCCGGTGGCGCGTTTGCGCTCGGCGGGATTGACCTGAATGCGAGCCGGGATCGCCGCCCCCAGCGCCGTGCCCAGCACGGAGCGAGCGTCTTTCGCAGTCCGGGCGGAACACCTCTTGCTGCTGACCAGATCCTTCTCCCACGCGGCGATCTCCTCGGCAGCCAACGAGGCCAGGCTGCGCTCGCCGAACTCCGGAAGCACGATGTTCTCCAGCAGCGACCGGTACGTCTCCAGCGTGGTCAATTCCAGATCCTGGGCGGGATACCAGATGTTGACCCAATCCAGGAGGGTGATCTGGCCGGCGCGCGGGTCGACGTATCGGCCCGCGCGGATGGCGGCTTCCTGGTCGTTGGCGTAGGTGTCCGCAGCCTTCTTCGTGAGGAAGCCAGACATGCTTTCAAGGTCGCCGGTGGGTCCTCGCCAGCGGGCTCGGAAGAACTTGCCGCGTTTCTCGCCATAGCCCATGAGGGGTCCTTGGGAGTGTGGGGGTCAGGGGTTCTAGGAAAGCACGCACAGGTCGAGCAGCGGGTCCAGATCGACGCGGACGGCGCAGCCTCTGGCCGCCGCCGTGGTCGATGCAGGCTCTTCCTCCGCTGCGGGCGGCGGGGTGGCCGCTGGCTGTCCGGGTGAGGGTGACGGCGCTGGGGGCGTCCTGATCGCGGGCACCTCTTGTGCCGTCGGCGTGGTCGCTTCGCTGGACGCGGTCGGCTTGGCGCTCGACTTGCGAGTGAGCTTGGTGGTGGATCTCACTGTCGGCTTGGTCGTGGGCTCAACGCTCGGCTCCGCCTCGGCAGTGCGAAGGACGGGCGGCTGCGTGGGGTCCGTGGCAGTGACCGCCTTTGGTGAGGGCGTGGTCGTGACGGTGGTTCTTGCCGGCGTCCGCGTCGTGGCGACAACTGGTTCCATCCGCGTGGCGACGATGGTGATCGTCTGCTGCGGTAACGCCGCCGGTGCGCGGCCGTCGTCCAGCGCTATGTTCGCGCCTGTGGCGACGGCCGCCGAGGTGGCTGCTGCGGTGAAAGTGGCGGCTGCCGCCGGATGGTCGCGGGCCCAGCGTGCAAGTCGCTCCGCTATCCAGGCGACGGCGGCGGCAGCGACAGCGTCGATTCTGAACACGCTGTAGGCGGCCCGCTGGTTCTTCTCGGCCGTGTTGAGGATGACGGTCGGTGCCTCGCTCTCCTTCCGGGGAAGGGCGAGTACGGCGATCTCCGGCGGCATGTCTAAGCGGAGGGGGATCGGTTTGACGTTGTCGTCTCGGCGATGCGAGCTCATCTTGCTGTGCCCTCTCGTACGAGGGCGCGGACGTAGTCCCACAGCCACTGCTCACGGTCGGGATCGGCCTTGCCTTGCGGGTTGAGCAGGATCGGGACGCGGTCGCCGTCCACCATGACGACGATCGTTCTGCGGCGGGCGCGAGTCGGCCGCCGCAGTTCTTCGACGAAGCGCTGCGGCGGAATCGACGGATCTTCGGGCGGCTGGTGATGCTGCCCAATACGGTCCAGGCCGCGGATAGCTTTACGCATCCTGGCCCGGTCTTGGCGGGTGGTGCGCGAGGCTTTGATCGCGTGGGCGATCAGGGCGCGCTGGCTGGGGGAGCCGCCGCCGTCGTCACCACCTCCTCCTTGGCCGTCGGTGCCATTGGTGCTGTTGGTACGGGACGTCACGTCCGCCCTCCGGTGCTGGGAGATGTGCGGGTTGGTCCCTCGTGCAGTAAGGCTGTCGGGACTTTATTGACGCTCTTGCCATGGTTTGGGTCTACACCCAAAATCCGAATGTAACCGTTCTGTTACTTTTAGTGGCGTGTGCGAAGATCTTCCGCTATGCGCCCTTGCGTCGTCGATCCTCTTCGTCGAGTCGCTGCTCTCGCCGCAACTCCTCAATCTGTCGGGCCTGCTCGTCGAGTCTGCTGGCGACTGTCTCGTGGAGTTCCGCTAGTCGCCGATCGACTGACGCCAGCAGGTCCTTCAGCTGCGGGGTGATGGCCGAGTCTCCTTCGTCGTCGGCTTCATCGACCGCCCCCCGAACCTCCGCTTCGAGCGCGGGAAGACTGCCAGCTGGCGGAAGGGGGGTCGGGTCGCGGCCCGCCAGGACCGCGTCGATGCTGTCAGGTTTCCAGTGGAGGGCGCGTTCGAGTCCTCTCTTTGTCAGGGTGCTGGGCTCGTTCTTGAAGCGCCGGATAGCGCGGAGCGTCTCGACCGTAATTTCCGCTTCGGACGCCACTTTTGCCCATGTCATGCCGAGGGCCTGCCGTCGCTCTTCCATGGCGGCGGCTAGTCGCTCTCGGGGAGTTGCTGGTGTAGGGCTCACGAATACTCATCATGGACTACAGACCTGTACAGGTCTACCTGTTGTAAGGGCCCAGTGTCAGGCCAGGTCTGTATCAATCTGTGCCAACCTGTACTAGAAATCTGTACAGATCTGTTCTCCTGGACTCTGGACTCTGCATACAGATCTGTACTAGTCTGCAGTCCATGCAGCTCACAAGAGCCGACGGAAAAAAGATCCGAGCCCGACGCGAAGCCGCCGACCTCACCGTTGATGAACTCGTCGCCAAGCTCGCCAAGCGCGAAAAAATGCAGCGGCATCCCGACACCATCAGGAACGTCGAACTCGGCCACGCACAGCCTGGCTTCAAGCTCCTCAACGCCATCGCTCGCGTCTTAGGCGTACCCCGCGAAGACCTGCTGGCCGACGATGACGCCGAGCGGGAATCGGCATGAGCGCCACCCCCGCCTACTGCCCCTGCGGCAAGACGCTGCACACCAAACACTGCCTGGCGGAGCTGTTCAACTGCAAGCCTCGGGCCGTCGTGCGAATGGCCGCGTCGGGCCGTTGGGGATCCACCAGGGTCACGGTTGGCAAGAAGGGCACCGGTAAGTACCGGTGGACCGACGAGATGATCGCCGAGATTGTCAGCGAAGGTGAGCAGCGGCCCGCCGCCCGCGAGACCGCGAACGAGCCGAGGCGCCAGGCCGTCAAACCGCAGCCCGTTCCGCGCCGCACCCGTCAGCCACAGCCCGCCCCCATCTCTGGGAGCAACGTGCGCCCGCTCGTCGCCAAAGGTCCACGCATCGGGAAGGCGTCGTGACCGCCACCGAGCGCTACAACCGCGACGTTCTGGCCGGCGCCATGCTCGCCCGGATCCTGCGCGCCATCGATGACGCCCTGGAGTTCGCCGCCGAGATCGCGGCTCCCACGCCCTAAAAGGTGCGGGCCCGACAGCTTCTGACCCCTGCCGGACCCGCTGATCCCGCTCAAAGAGCACTGACATCGAAGAGAGCAGGACCTCAATGACATCTTATGACGCTCCAGCCGGACGACCTCGCGGGCCGAAGCCCAAACCAATCGCCGACCAGTTACTGAGCAAGGTCACACCTGGGTACGGCGGCTGCTGGATCTGGACCGGGATCATCATCAACTCGGGATATCCGAGACTGGGGATCACCCGTCAGCGTAAGACCAAGCAGTACCTCGCCCACCGCCTCTCCTACAGGTTGTTCGTGGGCCCTATCCCCAACGGCATGCAGATCGACCACCTCTGCATGGTGCGACGATGCGTCAACCCACGACACCTGGAAGTGGTAACGCCCCAGGTGAACGTGCTCCGCTCCCCTAACACGATGGCCAGTCGCTGGGGGCATCGAACCCATTGCGAGCGGGGCCATGAATACACGCCCGAAAACACACTCCTGAAGCCGCGTCGCGACAACCCCGAAAAGACGTCGCGCGTGTGCCGCACCTGCAAGAAGGCGTCCGACCGAAAGAGGAAGGCGCCACAGAAGTGATCGATATCAATGAGACCGCACCCCTTCAGCAGGTGTGTGACGTGATCCCGCTGGGGGCCGAGGCCCGCGCCCTTAAGGCGATGGCCGCTCACACCTACCTGTTCATGAACGCCGAGGGCGGGAACCGGCTGCGGACCCAACTCCTGGCGGGAGTGCTCGCCCTCCGCAACGCGATCTCGGCGAAGCAGGCGCTGCACCTGGCCCTGAACAACGCCTTTGACCCGCGCGTGAAGACGGCGGGCGACGAGGTTGAGCGGCTGATCGAGCAGGCGCGTCGCGCTGCTCACGCCGCCGAGTACGGCGAGGTGTCCGCGTGAACGCCGAGACGATGTCCGCCACGGTCGAAGCTTTCCCGTTCGCGTACGAGGTGGCGATCCTCAAGCTGCTGATCGGAATGACGGCCCGCGTGCATCACCCGGCCGGGGTGCGGGAGTACGTGCCGCCGCTGCCCACTCGGTACTTCGCGGTCGTCCCCGGAGATCGGGAGACGATCGGCTGGGGCTGGGCCGTCGGCTGGTACGAGTCGCTCCAGGGAATCCGCAACGGCCACCACCGGCTGGACCGGGAAGCGTGGCATGCCGCCGCCCGGTTGCTGGCCCGCGCGGACGTCGTGTACGTCCGCTACGAGGTGCGCGACTACTACGGCAAGCCTCGTTGGACGGCTGTCCGCGCCGAGGTTCGCGAGGATGCCCGCCCGGTTGAGGCGGTGGCGTCATGAAGCCGACCTCGTTCGACATCGTCTTCGAGGACCCGCCCGCGCCCTGCCGTTCTTGGTCGATGCCGCAGCGCATCGACTGGGCGCTGGTTGGCGACACGCTGAGCCGGTCGCCCGGCGATTGGGCGCGGATTGCCGTCCTCGACGACGTGACCAAGGCCGGACGGTACGCGCACCGGATCCGCTACGGCCTGGTCGAGGGCCTGCAGCCGTACGGCGTGTTCGAGGCACGAGCCCGGACGGTGGACGGCGAGCACCGCGTGTACGCCCGCCTGGTGGGTGAGGTCCGGTGATGGCGCAGACATCCCGCTGGCTGTCACTGGCCGACGCCTCGTCCCGGCTGGACATCCCCGAGTACCAGGCGTTGGCCCTGGCCGTGTCAGGCCGGATCAAGTCCCGGCTGACGCACGACCACCGCGAACTGTGCGCGGTCGATCTGGACGAGTTCGCCTCGGAGCTGGCCGCCCGTGAGGGCGAAGACCTGGCCGAGAGCAAGCCGACCGTACGAGGCGGCCCCGTGCTGCCGCTCGACATCGAGGACGAATTCCAGCGCCGCAAGGACGACGCATGAGCGCGCCGATGGAGCCGGAGTTCATGGACCCGCCCCCACCCGCCAGCACACAGGACGAGGAGTGGGCGCACACCATCGCCGTCCTGATCGAGAACACCGGCAAATGGGCGCGGATCATCATCGGCGGCTACAAGGACGTCGGCCGGCTCACCGGCCGGATCCGCAAGGGCCGCGGAGGTTGGGCTGGCCACCAATGGGAGGTCACCACCCGGAACACCGGCACTCCCTCGGCCATCCACGTCTACGCCCGCCACATCAAGGCGCTGAACCGCCTGGCAACAGAGTCTGAGACCGACAAGGAGCGCGAGCAGTGACGTCCAACGCGCTGGAGAAGCGTCCAGTCAATCTAGGTGCGCCGGTCCTTGACCTGGACTCGGCTTACCGTCTGTCGCAGGCGCTCGCCATGGCCTCCGTGGTGCCCGATCGGCTTCGAGGCAAGCCTGCCGACGTGCTGGCCATCATGTTGTACGGCCAGGACCTGGGCATGTCGCCGATGCAGTCGCTTCAGGGCATCTACGTGGTCAAAGGCAAGCCGCAACTGTCGTCGCAGACCTGGACGGCTTTGGCCCGCCGCGCCGGCCACAAGGTCCGGCAGATCGAGTCCACCGCCGAGCGGTACACGGTCGAGATCACCACGAAGGACGATCCCGACAACCCGCACCGCGAGACGTACACGATCCAGGACGCGGCGACTGCGCGACTGGTCACGATCAAGGAAGACGGCAGCTTGTGGGCCCGCTCCCAGAAGGGCGAGCCGCTGCCGTGGGAGACCAACCCGAAGACCATGCTGCGTAACCGGGCCATCTCCAACGGCGCCAAGCTGGCCTGCCCGGAGGTGGCGCTCGGCTTCGCGATCGAGGGAGATTACGACTACATCCCCGACGAGACCACGGTCGAAGTGGTGGCGCCGGAGACGGCACTCGACGCGGTCGTCACCGAGCCGGAGAAGTTGGCCGAAGAGGTCAGTTCGCTGGTAGGCGAGTTCGACTTCTCCGCACCTGTCGATGGCGAGGTTATCGAGCCTGAGGTGCCCGCCGACTATGACTGCATCTGCGGCGCGGTCGGCGAGCACTTCGAGGACGACTGCCCCAGGGCGGCAGCCGATGCCTGACGTCCGCACCAAAGCTCTCAGCTACCTGCGAGATGAGAAGGTCCGCGTCCTGTTCGCCGAGACAGTCAAGCCCAACCTGCGCCCGCACACGGTTGGGGCACTCGTGCAGGGGTTCAACGCCCGCTACTGGATCGAGCTGGAGAAGGGCCGCTGGCTGTGCTCGTGCGGCAGCTCTACCCCGTGCGCCCATCTGGCCGCGGTTCAGATCATCACCGGCTGGCCATCGGCCGCGAGCAAGCAGGCCACGGACGAGAAGGCGGTCGTCTGATGCCGTCCACATCCGAACTTCTACTGATGGCCGACCGGCGCCGCCCGCGCTCACTGCAGAAAGAGATCGGCATGTCCGACCTCGGCTCATGCAGGCGGAAGGTCGGCTACAAGCTGGCTGGCACGGAGCCGGTCAACCCGTCAGGGTCGGTGCAGGCCGCCATGGGCTCGGCGATCCACGACCTGATCGCCGACACCATCGCCGGGCTCGGCCTTCCGGGTGTGGTCGCCGAGCAGGAGGTCCGCATCGCCGGGTTGCTCGGCCACTTCGACCGCGAAGAGGACGACCTGATGGTGGACGTCAAAACCACCTCCTCCCGCTGGCTGGAGCACATCAAACTGCACGGGCCGGAGCACGGCCACCTCTGGCAGGTGTCCTGCTACGCGGCGGCGCGCATCCTTGCGGGCTCGAAGGTCAAGCGGGTCCGCATCGACTACCTGGCCCGCGACACGGGCGAGGAATACCAGTGGCCGAACGCGGAGGGCGCACCGTTCAACCCTCGGCACGTCCGCGACGCATTCGAGTGGCTTGAGAACGTCCGCCGCACCGATGTGGACATGCTGCCGCGCGACAACGACCCCGACTCCGTCTTCTGCCAGGGCTGCCCGTTCGGGGGGCCGGACGGCGGGATCTGCTGGGAGGGCTACGTGCCCGAGCGGCACCTGCGGTCGGTGCTGTTCGTGGAAGACCCCGACGCGGCGAAGTGGGCGGCCAAGCTGTGGGAGGCCCGCGAACGCAAGCGCGCCGCCGAAAAGGAAGAAGCCGAAGCCAAGCAGGCGCTTGACGCGCTCCGCCCTGACGGCGGCGGCCGGGTGCAGGTGGACGGCTTCGGCAAAAACCTCGACTTCCGCCGCAACCCCAAGAATCCCGAAGCGTTCTCGCTCTACTTCGTGGCGGGTTCCTGATGGCGCTCAAGCGGACCGGGATCAAGCGCGGCACCAAGCCGATGGAGAGGCGCACCGAACTGCACCGCGGCGAAAGCCAGCTCGCCCGCATGCCGCTCCGCAGCACAAGCAAGAAGCGTGACCGGGAGAACCGGGAGCGCAAGGCCATGGCCAACGAGCTGTGGCCAGACGGGCAGCCCACCTGCAGCAAACCCAACTGCTGGCGGCTGGCCGACGACCTGCACGAACCGCTGACCCGAGCCCGTCGCGGATCCATCACCGACCCGAACAACGCGGTGCCGCTGTGTAGGCCGCACCACAACGAGGTCGGCGCTGAGAAGCCGTGGGCGTATGAGTTCGGGCTGCTCATCCACTCGTGGGAGCAGACCCCACTCGACGTGCTCGCGTCCGTCCGCAAGCAGCTGCTCGCCGGCGACATCCCGGTGGAGGACATCGCCTACTGCCACCACTGCCGGGCCTGGCTGCCGACCGACCACGACTGCGACCAGCCGGAAGAGGAGGACGCGGCGTGATCCCCCTGACCTTCCGGATCGTCCTGGTCAGCCGCTGCGACCGCTGTGGACAGGACATGCCGGCCGACCATCTGTGCCCTGGCGCCTTCGCCGCGTTCATCGCGGACCCGTACGGCTCTCCCTCCGACATCGAGACCCCCTGATCCCGCCGGTGGGCGACCTATCGGGGGCGCCCACCGGCATAAACCCCAGATCCGATCAGAGGAAGGAGGAAGCCAGTGAACGAGATCGAACCTCGCCGCAACCTCTCGCCGTTCGACACGATCAAGAGGACCGACGAGCGGGGCGACTATTGGCTAGCGCGCGAACTGATGCCGCTTATGGGCTACACGAACTGGCGACAGTTCAACGAAGCGGTTGAGAAGGCGAAGTGCGCGGCGGCCAACGTCGGTGCCGACGTGGACGCCAATTTTGAGGCCATCCTCAAAAATGCAGGTCACGCGGGTCGCAACGGTAAGGACTACCGGCTGACCCGGTACGCCGCCTACCTCGTGGCCATGAACTGCGACTCGCGTAAGCCTGAGGTGGCTGCCGCCCAGACGTACTTCGCGGTCCGTACGCACGAGGCTGAGCAGGCCCAGGCCGCCGAACTGGACGAGCTGGAAGTGGCCGAGCGGTACGTGGCCACCTTGAAGCGGAACCGCGAGTTGCAGGCCGCCAATCAGCACCTTGAAGTCCGCGCCGACAAGGCGGAGGAGCGGGCCGACGTCGCTGAGCGGAAGTTCGCCGAGTTCGAGGGCGGCCCCGGCATCACCGCGACCAAGTTCCACAAGAAGTACTTCTCCGAGGTGCCGGCCAAGGCGTTCTTCGAGCACCTGTACGCCAAGGGCTACCTGATCGATCAGCGCGGCCAAGGCGCGTGGGATGAGAAAAACGAGTGCTACAAGGACGGGCCTCAACACTTCGAGCCCGGCTACCGCGGCAAGCCCTACCTCTACCTGCACGAGGCCGGGATCTTCGGCGGCCGACGCCGCTTCAAGACGCTCGTGCGTCCGGGCGACCCGGAACTGCTGTTCAAGGAGCAGCTCGTCAAGGATGGCCTACGCGGCAACCAGCACACGGTCAACCCGCTCTTCGCCGTCGGCGGTGGTGGTCGATGAACGCTCCGCTGAACCTCGACGAGATCAAGCATCCGCTGATCGATGTGTGGGCCGTCCTGCTGGACCCGGACATCCCTACGGACGTCGGCCAGCGGCTGCTCACCCGCCAGCGCGCCCGCCGCCTGGGCGTCACTCCCGCGATCGTGCCGGACGAGGACAAGCCGTTCCTGGCCCGTCACATCGTGGACCTCTCCTCTTCGTAGACCTCGCTTCGGCGTGCTCACCGCTCGGGGGCGAGCACGCACCCCGCAAAGATCCACAACTGCACCAGGAGCACCAGCACATGACTCGCAACAGCAAAGACCAGCTCGTCGCCGCTCCCGTCGTGGTGTTCGCCACCCAGGACGCCGCCGACCAGATCGTCACCGACCTGAAGGCCCGCTACGAGCAGGCCGCCCACTACGCCGCCGCACGCTGGACCGTCGCCACCCAGAAGGGTGAGGAGATCGACCAGTTGCAGCGGGAGGTCAACGAGAGGCTCGCCTGGATCGCCTCCAAGAACACCGAGAAGGACCAGGCCGAGCTGGAGTCGCAGCGGGGCCGCGACGTCGCCAAGGGCCTGGCAGACCTGCTCGCGGTGGCGGGTGTGCCGATCCCCCCGTACGGAGGGGAACTGTCACACAACCCGGACGGGGCGATCCGCAACCTGGAGGCCGCTCACGACGAACTGGAGCGCACCGGGGGCCACTCATGACCTCCCGCCACCTGGCCGCGTTACCTGCCGCGCTGTTCTCCCGCCACACCGGCCGCCACTGCCGCCGCCGCTGGGCCGCTACTGCCCCGCAGCCCGCTCCCGCCGTGGACGACTTCTCTCAGATCCGTCGGCCCGCGCTGGCGGCGGCCCCGGTAGCTGAAGACCTGATCCCCTTCGCCGACTACCGCCGCCACCCCTACGACACCAACCTGGAGCGCTCAGCATGAGCACCGAAACAGCATCTGACGGGCTGGTACGCCTTACAGCCGAAGAAGCGATCGAACGGGTTACCACCGCAGCATTCAAGATCTCCGACCCGGAGTCTTCCGACTTCGGTCGGGAGATCGTGCACAGCTTCGCTGGGTTCATCGGCGCCGACTGGGACCTGCATGCGGTGGTCGAAGCCATCAAGAGCGCTCGGGACATCGCGTGGATGGACCACTTCGCCGAGCACAACCTGGCGGTGCTTCTGGAGAACGGTCGTGTGCGGTTCTTGGCCGTGAAGCGCCCTGAGGCCGCTCAGGCAGAGCAGAACGGCGGTGCGGCATGAAGCGCCTGGACGAGATCGCCCCGTTCCCGACGAACGCCGAAGAAGCGACCGCCGACAACCTGGCCCGCGCCCTGACGGCGAGCGCCTACCTGGCGAGCGGCCTGATCGACTTCCCCGACCCGGACGCCTCCAAGGAGGAGATCTGCCGCTACGGGATCGCGGTCAAGGCCGTCACCCGCGAGTTCGCCGCCGCCTACCTGCTGCGCGTGCTCAAGCATGAGCTGCCCGGCATGGCCGACGAGCTGGCCAGGCGCCTGTTCGGGATGTGGTCGGACGGCGACGTCGACGAGTGGATGTGGGACTGGCTGCGCGGCTACGGCATCGACCCCGACGTGTTCGAGCCCATCGCCGCCGCCATCAAGGCGGAGCAAAAGGCCGGCCAGACGCACATCCGCTACACCGCTACCGGGTTCGGTGCGACGACCACCGGGGCGACCGGCCAGGTCGTGCTGAACATCGATACCGCCGCCGGGCGCGTGGACATCGACCTCGGGACCGAGTTCGCCGAGCCGATGGGGCTGCTGCTCCGCGACGACCCCGAGGAGAGCGACGGCGCGTTCTTCCCCGACGACGACACGGCAGGTGCCGCATGAGCGAGATCACCCCCGAGCCCGTCGCCGCCACTCCTCCGACCCCGGAGAAAGTCGCGGAGATGCTGACGAGCGGCGACAACGACTACCACGACGGCAACTACTGGCACCCGTCGATCGGCGCCGACGGCAATGTGGTGCACATCGGCATCGAGGCGTACAGCGAGGACGGCGAGAAGCTGCCCGAGGTCCACTTCCGGGCGGTCGTCGTCCCCGGCGCGACAGCGCCGATCGTGCTGGAGCGCCCCGCTGAACTCGGCATCTCGTGGGATGACGGCGGCGATCTGCTCGCCCTCACTCCCGACGGGATCCGTCTGTACCTGCGAGGTATGGACGAGTGGGAGCTGGACCCGTCCGATGCGCGCGAGCTTTCCGCCCAGCTGGCCGAGATGGCAGACGCCCACGAGGCCGCTCAGGCCGGGACGGGAGATGCCGCATGAGCCGCGCCGTGGATCCGATCGCCGAGCGGTTCGCACGCGAGACCGCCCAGCACGAGATGACCGTCCTGCACGACTACGGCCTGTACCGGCACCTGCGGTTCAGGCAGCCCAAGCAGGGCGCCTACTGGTTCGACATCATCACGTGGCCGGGATGCCTCGCCATCCGGGGTGACGTGGACGGCGGCTACATCTTCACCCGCGTCCCCGACATGTTCGAGTTCTTCCGGAGTAAGAGCGGTCGCATCAACGCCGACTACTGGGCGGAGAAGACCCAAGGCGGGCGGGACGCCTGCAAGTCCTACACCGAGGAGCATTTCAAAGCCAGGGTCATCGAAGAGATCCGGTACCGGGACGACCGTCCTGCGGGTCTGCTGCTGGCAATCCAGAACGAGATCTTCCGCGACAACATCGCCGTTGAGGCCGAGGCACGAGAGTCGCTCGAACGCTTCAAGCATGAGGGGTTCCGCTTCTACGACGTGTGGGAGTGGGATCTCCGTGACTTCCACTGGCACTACCTCTGGTGCTGCCACGCGATCGTCTGGGGGATCAGCCAGTACGACAGCAAGCGCGCCGAGCTGGTCGCGGCTGGGGCGGTGGCCGACCATGCCTGAGCCTCTCGCACTTCCCTCCTACGACGATCTCGACGAACTGGTGGCCACGGACCCGATCCGCCTGCGCGACAAGGCGTGGGAACTCCGCCGCGAGGCGGCTCGTCTCGCCGAGGACCTGAAGCGCGCCACCGAGGTCGTGGCCGCTGTCCGCCAGGTGACCGGCGGCGGCTACCTGCCGCCCGCCTGGTCCTACAAATGGCGTGAGCGGGCGGAGACAGCCGAGGCCGAGGTGGACCGCCTCAAGGCCGAAAACGAGCTGCTGCGCCGCCTCCACGTCGGCGCGGAGAACAGCATCAACGCCGCTCTCGACCTGGCGGCCCGGCTGGACCCGACCTGTGGCCACACCCGCGTGAGGGCCTTCATCGCCGACCTGCTCCGCACCCTGACCACCACTCCGCAAAAGGCGGTGTCTGGGTGATCGGGGTCATGTTCGTCATCCTGGCCGTCCTGTTCGTCGTGGTCCTGGCCGTCGGCGTCCTGGTGATCCTCGACAAGGACGCCTGCATCAAGCAGCTCCGCTCCGACAAGACCGGCCTCCAGCAGGCGGCAGCCGCGCTCAAGACGGAGCGTGACGAGGCCAAGGCGGCGCTGGAGCACGCGAGCAAGGCCGAGGTCACCGCCACCCTGCACTCACGGATGGGGGACCAGCCGTGACCCGAGACGTGACCCTGCTGGACCTGCTGTCCGCCCCCGACACCGCCTCGCTGAACTCGTGGTTCATGCCGCTGCTCCTGGTCGCCCTCGTGGCGAGCGGATGGATCGCCGCCGCAGTGTTCCGCCGGCTCCGCCGTCAGCAGCAGGCCGTGGCGGAGATCAGGGCCCGCGCCCTCCTCGACCAGTGGAACGAGGCAGGAGCCCACGCCCTCCACCGGCCGCCCACCCGCCTCCAGCAGATCCTCGACGAGCACGAGATGGCCGAGAAGCTCCACCAGGGCGACGACTGCGACGGGCTGACCACCGAGTGGTGGCCCTTTACCGACCGGAGGCATCCGTGACCGCGCGCGACCACGGCTACGCCCGCTACAAGCTCGACGGATGCCGCTGCTACACCTGCGGCTACGCCAAATCCGTCTACTGCGAGCGGCGAGAGCGCGCCATCGCGTACGGCACGTGGCAGCCGTTCGTAGACGCTGAACCAGTCCGCCAGCACGTGCGGGACCTGCAAACGTGCGGCGTCGGGCTGCGGCGGATTGCCGAGGCGGCCGACGTTGACCTGCAGCGCCTCCAAGCCATCCTGACCGGCCGGCGAGGGCAGCGCCGCAAGGGACCGCAGCAGAAGATGCGCCTGAAACTGGCGGCCAAGGTCCTAGCCGTTGAGCCGTCACTCGACCTGCTCGGCGCCAAGACCGTCCTCGACTCGACGGGTACCCGCCGCCGACTCCAGGCGCTCGTCACGCTCGGATGGTCCCAGTCGAAGCTGGCCGAGCAGCTCGGCTGGACTCCGAGCAACTTCACCACGCTGATGAAGGAACCGCGCACCATCGTGGCAACCGCCCGAAAGGTGCGCGCCCTGTACGACGAGTTGTGGGATCAGGCGCCGCCGGAGAATGACCACCGAGCCAAGATCGCCGCTAGTCGGGCGCGGAACCACGCCGCCAAGCAAGGCTGGCCGCCCCCAGCGGCGTGGGACGACGACACAATCGACGACCCCACGGCCCGCCCCGACCTCGGCGAGAAGGTGCCGCGGCTGCAGGCGCTGGCCGAGAACGCCGAAGAGCTGATCAACGGCCAGGGCTACGCGATCGAGCACGCGGCGGAACGGCTGGGCGTCAGTGCCAGCTATATCACCAAGGTCCTCGGCGCGGCCCGCAAGCGAGAGGCGGTGTCGGCATGACCTCTCTCGCCCTCCGCCCCTGCTGCCAGCAAGCCCTCCTGGACCACTGGGTGGTGTGCGACGGCCGCCGCGAGGACCCGCCAACCGGCGCCCTCGCCGGCCCGTGCACCTGTGGTCACGTCGAAGTGCTCCACGCGATCCGCGGCAACGGCTCTCGCGGCGCCTGCTCCATCTCGACCGGCGCGAAGGCCGTCCCGTGCGGATGCCCCGCGTTCGCGGCTGCTCCGGCTCGTCTCTCACCGGCGCCAGCCGTACAGGACACCACTCCGCTCGCTGACGAACCCGGGGCCGGCAAGACCTCTGAGGGGGTGCCCGATGCCTCTTGACCTTGCTGACGACCTTGAGCGGATAGCCCGCCACATCCCGCACCTTGAAGCGGCAGCCCGTGACGAGTCCGCCCTGCCCGCTGCCCGAGCCGCGGTGGCTGACGAGCTGGCCGATTGGCGGATGGCGCTGGACCTCGCCGGACAGGACCGGACGGATCCGGCCGTCACCTCAGACCCTCGAACGGAGATAACCCCCCATGACTGACCTCGACTGGCATCACCAGGCGGCATGTAAGAACCTGCCCGTCCTGCTGTTCTTCCCACCGGAGGGCGAACGCCAGCCGGATCGTGACCGCCGCGAGGCCAAAGCGAAGGCCGTCTGTGGCGGCTGCCCGGTGCGGATGCGCTGCTTGGAGGAGGCGCTGCAGCGCAACGACAAGTTCGGCATTTGGGGAGGACTCAACCCCGAGGAGCGCGTCTCCGTCCGCCGGCGCGTCCAGCGGACCGGCGCGCTGTCCCTCGTCGCCAGGCCCCGGCCGCGAGTCACCGTGTCCGAGAAGCGGTGCTGCCGCTGCCAGGAGGTGCTGTCGGCCGAGCTGTTCTACGCCGACAACCGGGCCACGGACGGGCTCACGTCCGCCTGTAAGGGCTGCCAGCACGCGCGGGAGCGGCAGGAGCGCCGTGACGCGCGCGAGGCGGTGGCGTGATGGCCGAACCAGCGCCGCACGGCACCCCGAGGCGCTACCGGCACGGCCCCTGCCACTGCGACCTATGCCGGGCCGCACATGCTGCTGCTGCCCGGCAGCGCCGCCGCGACAAGGCGTACGGACGCTACCGACCTGACGTCGACGCCGAACCTGTACGCCGCCACGTCCGGAAGCTCCGCGAGGCCGGCCTGCCGCTGCCGCAGATCGCCGCGTTGGCGGACCTCAACAGGAGCACCGTCGCCACGCTGCTGCACGGCAGGCCACCCCAAGGCGTTCCGCCGACCAGGAAGATGCGGGCCGTCAACGCCGACAAGCTGCTGGCCATCCGCGCCGAGCAGTGGATCGGGGCGGCGTTGTGAGGCATCCGCTGATCGAGGCGCTGGCATCCCGCCGGGTCGAGGCGGGCTTGTCGCAGTCCGCCCTCGCCCGCCGCATCTACAAGTCAGCCCGCGCCGTGAGCCATTTCGAGAGCGACCCGGGCGGCCGTCAACTTCTGCTGGTTGAGGAAGTCGCCCGCGGCCTGGGTCTGCGTCTGGCGTTGGTGCCTATCGAGGACGACGCCGAGCAGCTTGAGGAGGCGTCGTGATCTTCGGGGGCGTTGAGGCGCGGTCAGGAGTCGGCCGGCTCAGTGTCCTTGGGCGGGCGGGGAAGTCGTGCGCCGCGCTCGCCTATGTACCAGCGGATGAAGTCCCGGATCACCTGGGATCGCTTGCGCTCGCCGACGAGCGCGCCGAAGGCAGTCCACAGCTCGTCCTCGACCCTGATTGGCCGGTGCTTGGTGTGGGTGTCCTTCACGAGGTCAAGCGTAACCCGTGTATATGCAGGTGTGATCGTCGCGAGGTTGCCGTGTATATCCACAGGCGCTATCTTCGTGTATATCCACGCCAGGAGCAAGTTCCCTGGCAGATGAGGCTTTGTTCGCGACGGGCCGGGGGGCTATTCGGCATGCGCAAAATCGATACAGCGGTTGGCGTGGTCCGCACCATGCCGGGTCATATCAACTGCCACCACCGCTTCTACGGGCTCAACTGCCGCGACTACGAGCAAATGCTGGTGGCCACTGGCCAACGGTGCGAGATCTGCGGCGTCCCGCCACAAGGCAACACGAGCGGCAAGTTGTTCATCGATCACGAGAACAAGCTCGGCCTGTGGGCGGTCCGCGGCCTGCTCTGCCACCGCTGCAACAGCCTGAACGCCGAGCGTCCCGGATGGAACGTTGTGGCGCCTGCGGGCTCGGATCGATACCTAGCCAACCCCTGGTATCGCCGACGCCTCGCCGAACTCGGCATGTCGGATGAGCCGCCCGCCGAGCCGCCGCCGTCCGCTGTCGTTCGGGACTCGCATGGGGGTCTCTGGATTCACGCCCGCGGAGAGTGGCGTACGAAACGCAGCCGCACCCGCGGCCGTGACTGGTCGAGGCTCGTCGACCAGTTCGGACCGATCGGGCTCACGATCACCCTTCCGCTTTGACCAACTACTCGAACAAGTGAGTGATCAGGGGGACTGAAGTGGCCACGATCCGAAGACCGGCATCTCTCTCATAGGCCCAATCCCCGAGTAGCACCCCGAGAGAGAGCCCCTCTACGTGAACGACGACGAACAACGTGGCCTGCTGGGCGACGGCACCTATCGCGCCCACTGGCTGCGCGCAGTCATGCGGAGTCCGCAGGTCACCGATTCCTTGCGTGTGTTGCTGATGACGCTCGCACTGCTTATGGACGCGAATGGCCGCGTCTCTGTGCCTCGGAAGGATCTCGCCGCCCTACTCGAAAGGAGTGATCGCAAGATGGCGGACAAATTCAAGGTCGCCCTGAAGTCAGGGTTTCTCGTGCAGACCGCGAGGGGCCAAAAGAATCAAACCGCCGTCTATATGGCAGCGATCGACGGCCGGATTCTCAGCATGACCGTAGGGGGTCACCCTGAGACGAGTTCTCTCAGCATGACCGTAGGGGGTCAGGCTGAGCATTCTCAGGGTGACGGGTACAAGCACCCTGAGAACGAGCCCCAAGCAGGGCGTCACGATTCTCAGGGTGACGGGTACAAGCACCCTGAGAGTTGGGACCCCAGCCTCAGCATGACCCCCGAGGGGCAGGCTGAAGAGTCGATGTCCGATTCTCAGCATGACCCCCGGGGGTCATCCCAGGGTTATAAGGGGTCTGGGGTTGAAGAAGCCTTTGACCTTGAAGCGTCTGAAGGTTCTGGATCTCTATTTGATGTGAGACGCGAAGCGAAGCCAGAGCAGAAGCCCGACGAGTCGGCCAAGCGCAAGACTCAGGTCCCCAAAAACTTCGCGATCACGCACGAAATGCGAGCGTGGGCAGCCGAGAAAACCCCTCTCGTTGTCGATCTCGAATTTGAAACTGAGCAGTTCGTCGACCACTGGACAGGCAAGCGCGAACTCCGCGCCGACTGGCTCGCCACTTGGCGCACCTGGATGCGCAACCAGCAGAAATGGACCACGGCGGCGAACGCCCGCCAGAAGCCGAGCGGCCAGCAGGGCAACGGCTCAGGCTCGCAGGTCCCCGAGATCGGCAAGCCCCGCCGGAACCCTTTCCGCAGCAAGAGGGAGTCAGCATGAACCCTGAAGATGACCCGCTCGCCGAGTGGCGGTCGGAGCGGCTGCGCCGTCGCATCGAGAACTTCCGCGCCCGCCGCCCGCCGATGCTTCAGCACAAGGGCGTCCTGAACGACGACGTCGCCGAGTGGGGTTCGCGTCTGTTCGACGAGACCGCCCGCAACCTGGTGATCACCGGCGATCCGGGTGTGGCCAAGACGTGGAACGTGTGGGAAGTGCTCGAGCGGGCCGTCCGAGCCGGGTACGTGGGAACGATCCTGTTCGCCACGTCCGCCGAGTGGCAGGAGGTCGTCGGCCCGCCGCCGGACTTCGACCGGTTGCGCCTGATGCGCAACGCCGACGTGCTCGTGCTGGACGATCTCGGCTCGTCGCGGATCAACGAATGGCAGCGGGAGAAGCTGCTCGGCGTCGTCGATGAGCGGTGGCAGCACGCCCGGCCGACCGTCGTCACGTCGAACATGGACGACTTCGACGCCGCGCTCGGCGCCCGCCTCACCTCGAGGCTGGGCGACGGCGCGACCACGGTCGAACTCGAGGGCAACGACTGGAGGGCGGGCCGATGACCGCGACCGACTTCGAGACCAGCGGCTGGGAAGCCACCGAAAAGGTCATCGCCGCCGAGATGGCGATCGCCGGGGCGGCCATCCAGTCCCGGACCGCTCTGGACGACGCATCGGAACTGGTCGCCCCCGGAGACTTCTACGGCATCGCCGGCCTCGTGTTCGCCGCCGCTCAGGCGTTGCGCGAGCAGGGCAGGGCGATCGAGCCGACCGCGGTCCTGATCGAGCTGCAGCAACGTGGCGACCTCGAGCGGGTGGGTGGCGGCCCGTACCTGCACACGCTGCTCGAGCACGCCGCCATCTCCGGGTCGGTTACACACTTCGCCCGGCTGGTCGCCGCCGACGCCGACCGGCGCAGGCTTCAGGAGGCGCTGCGCCGCGGCATGCAGATGACCGAGCACGCCTCATGGGAGCCGGACGCCGACACCGACCGGGTCCGGCAGATGATCGACGCGGCCACCGCGCGCCGGGTCGGCGAGCATCCGCGTGACGTGTCCGCCACCATGATCAAACTGCTGGACGAACTGGAGAACCCGCCCCCGAAGCTCGACGTGGTGGAGACGCCGTTCGAGGACCTCACTCACCTGCTGGGCGGAGGGTTCCGCAAAGGCCAACTCGTCGTGGTGGCGGGCAGGCCCGGCCTGGGAAAGAGCGTCCTGTCCACGGACTTCGCCCGCAAGGCGGCGATCCAGGACGGCGAGCGGAGCATCATCTTCACACTCGAGATGAGCGAGGAAGAGGTCCTGCAGCGCATCACCGCCGCCGAAGCGCGCGTACCGCTCCGTGCCATCCAGACCCGCAACGTCACCCGGCAGCAACTGGCCGCCGCTGCCGAGGCCGGCGCCCGCATCTCCGGATCACCGCTGACGATCGACAACACGCCAGGTTGCACGCTCGAGCACATCCGCTCCCAACTCCGCTGGCTGTCCCGAGACGACCCGGCGAAGTTGGCCATCGTCGACTACCTGCAGATCATGACCGCGCCCAAGCATCAGCGTCGCGACATGGAACTCGGCATGGTCACCCAGCAACTGAAGGCCATGGCCGGCGAGTTCGGGCTGACGATCGTGCTGCTGTCTCAACTCAACCGGGAGTCTCAGAAGCGGCAGGACAAGCGCCCCCAGATCGCTGAGTTGCGCGACAGCGGGTCGATCGAGTCCGACGCCGACCTGGTGATCCTGGTCCATCGCGAAGACGCCTACGAGCCCGAGTCTCCTCGAGCCGGCGAAGCCGAACTCATCGTCGCCAAGAACCGCGGCGGCCCCCAGGCGACGATCAGCGTCGCCGCTCAACTCCACTACAGCCGCCTGATCGACATGGCGAAAGACGACGAACCCTCACCCGCCTCCGACGGCCGCCCGAATCTGCGCGCCGTGAACTGAAATGACTCCCCTCATGAACCCGTGCCCGGCCTGTCGTGGTCGGCACCCCGACGACCCGCCCTCCCGCCGCATCTGCGAGTGCGGCATCACCTGGAGCTCTCCCCGAAAGGACTTCCCGATGAGCGCAGCGGCCGACTTCTTCAAGTGGCGCGAGGACTGGCTCCGGTTCATCCCGGTCCGTAACAAGCACGGCAACTGGGCCGTCGCCATCGTCATTGACGACGGTTACGGCGACCTGGCGGACGCTCTCCACAACTGCGAGGACTACCAGCGCAAGGTCGAGAAGGCGTGCGCTGAAGACGGGATGCCGCTTGGTGTTCCGCTCAACCCGATCACCCTCCGGCCGCAAGTCGTGGACGGCGCGGTCGTCGAGGAGATCGAGTGAGCATCAAGCCGATGACCGCCCGCCCTGCCCCGTACGCCGCTCTTGCCGGCCTCCTGGTCGACCTCCCGAGACTGCTCCGCCGGGCGCGCGAAGCCCGCGGTCTGACCCAGCGGGCCGCGGCCGAGCAGATCGGCTGCTCGAAGGGGACGGTCAACCACATCGAGATGGGGAGGGGCTGTCACGTGAGCAGTGTGGTCCTTGTCCTGCGGTGGCTCGGCACCCCTGGACCGTCCGGCGCACACCGTCCACAACCTGTGCAAACGCCTGTGGACGTGACCGCATCAGCCGTTAACCGGACAGAAACGACAACGCAAGATCGCAACGAGAAGGAGATCCCGACCCATGGCTGACACCAAGACCGAGACGCCCGCCGACCGGATGCGGATGGCAGTCGTAAGGCTGCGCTGTCCCCACACCTTCCCCGTCCAGCCGCCGCACGGCTCCCTCGCCCAGCCCGGCCCGTGCAAGGTCTGCGGCATGCCGTACCCGAACGACGACGAGTGGGTCCCTGAGGCTCTGCGCGGGGCGCTGATCTTCCTGCTGGACGAGATCGCCCGCCAGTACGACATGCCTCCCTGCGACAAGCCGGACGGCGCGTGCAACGGGTGTGAGCGGCGCGACGACTTCGTGTACGCCAACGGGCTGGCCCAGATCATCAACGGAGACAAGGGGTTCGCCCGATGAGCGCCGTGGGCGAGTGCGGAGCGGTGAGCGAGCACGGGGATGTGTGCGGGCTTCCGCCCCACGACAGGGGCCTCTGCCAGTCCAACGGCCCCCGCAAGCATGTGTCCTCCTCGGAGAAGGCGTCCAAGCCGTGGTTCTGGTACCGCGACTCTGCCGTTGCTTGGAACGACGTCCACCCGGTCGGCACGCCGGTCCTGGCGTGGCCCGGAACCCGAGACGACGAGCCGTTGGTGACCCGTACCCGAACCCCGGCGTGGACGCTCGGCCACGGTGCTGCCGTGGTGTCGGTCGAAGGCTGGTCGGGCGGCATCGCCCTGACCCACATTCAGCTCATCGAACCTCCCAGGCAGGAGGTTGCCGTCCATGGCTGACATCGAACCCGCGACCGAGACGCCCGCCGTCGACCTTGACCGGCCGTACGTCGGCTGGCTCGACCACTTCAGCGCGGGATGGCAGGCAGCCATCGTCTACCAGCGCAACGGCGAGCGTGTGGCCTACCGGCTGGGGGAGCCGCTGCCGCACGAGCGGGCCACGGAGATGTGCCGGGTGCTCGCCTCGGTGACCGGCGTGCAGGTGGCTGGCGAGCTGAGCAAGCGCGGGTTCCTGCCCGTGTCGATGGGCGCTCCGTGACGTGGCCGTTCCGCCCGTACCCATGGCCGATCCGCTCGGCCGACTTCTGGGATGCGGCCACGGTCATGGCCGAGGCGCCGTCGGTGGCCGAGCAGGTCGTCGACGGGGCGGATGGGGTGTGGCCGTTCGGAGACGCCGACGTCGCGGAGGAGGCGAACGTGCTGGACGACCTGGCAGCGCTGACCTCGGTTCACGGACCGTGGGAGGCCGCGAACAACCTGTTCAACCCGATCAACGAGGGAGGTCGCTGATGTACATCGATCCCGTGGCAGCGACCTGGCAGAGGTCTAGCTTCTGCAACGGTGCGAGTTCCTGCGTGGAGGTGGCCGAGCTCGCGAACGGCAGCATCGCTCTACGGGACGGCAAGCAGCAGGACGGACCTGTCCTGGTCTTCACGCCGAGTGAGTGGGCTGCCTTCACAGCCGGAGTGCGAGACGGCGAGTTCGATCTGACGGCTCTTGCGCAATCTGCGGCGCACGGCTCGGACGGAAATCCCGCTGCCCGCGCCTCAGAGGCACCTGCCGCGCGCGAGGGCGTCGTTCGGCTCCCTCGCTAAGACCGGCGTTCTGCGGAGCGCTCAGAGGCACCTTTGAGCGCTCCGAGGGGAACTCAAGATCGAATTCAGATCGAAATATCAACCTTCAAGATCCATGTTTGAGAAGGGAATCGAACGAATGAGCATCGACCTACGGGCCATCAACCTGCGAAAGCTCAACTCGCTGACGAAGTATCCGAGCATCCCGACGCACCATGCGCTCGACCCGAAGAACGGCGGCTTGCTCGAAGAGCCGACCGTCTACGAAGGCACTGTGATCGGCACGGAGAAGGTCGACGGCACGAACGGGCGGATCATCCTGCTGCCCGGCGGCGACTGGCTGATCGGCTCCCGCGAGGACCTGCTGACTGCCAGCGGAGACGTCGTCCACAACCCGGCGCTCGGCATCGTGGACGCCCTACGCGCAGTCGCCGAGCGGGCAGCCACGCTCGGCGCCGGCGGTTTCGGCGAGATCCTCGTCCTCTACGTGGAGGTGTACGGGTCCAAGCAGCTTCCGGCGTGGAAGCAGTACGGATCTGGTCAGCCCGCCTACCGGCTGTTCGATGTGGCGGCAGTCCCCGACTACATGCTCTCGTGGGAGATCGAGCGCATCGCCTCATGGAGGCAGGGCGGCGGCCAAGAGTTCGCCTCTGAGTGGGTTCTCGCCGACCTGGCGAAGCAGTGCGGCGTGGAGCTCACTCCGCGCCTGTTCGAGATCGACGGCCGTGACATCCCGTCCAGCGTCGAGGACATGCGCGGCTTCCTGGAGGCGTACAAGGCCACCAGTGTGGCCACCTCCGGAGAGCCTGGCCTGAACGAGGGCGTCGTCCTGCGAGCCCCAGACCGCAGCGTGATCAGCAAAGCGCGGTTCCAGGACTACGACCGCACGCTGAAGCGCCGCAAGTCCGCAAGCAAGTCCAGGCAGGCCGCTCAGCAGTCCGGAGAGGCGTCCTGATGGCCGACGCAATCCGCCGCTTCCGCCTGGTCCGTGTCGAGGACGTCTCCGGAGTTTCCGGCACGGGCGTGGTAGCCGAAGGGGTGCTGTTCTCCGACGAGTGGGCGGCGATTCACTGGCTCGGCCGTGAGCCCATGAACGAGCCGACCACGGTCGTGTGGCACAACAAAGGCCACCAGGGGATCGTCAAGGTTCACGGCCACAACGGCTCAACCCGCATCGAGTGGCTGGACATCGCCAACCCGATCCCCGCAGCCGACTACGGTTCGGCATGGACTGAACTGCGCGGCTACGTCGCGCAGGCGGCCGACGACGGCGGCATGATCGCCCCTGAACTGCTGCTCGACTACCTCGACGAACTCAAGCGCCGCGCCCTCGCTCCCGGCAGGGACTGGATCGCCAAGCTCATCCAGAAGCCGGGGGAGGAGGCGTCGTGAGCATCCGTCACATCGCCTTCGACTGCGACACCCCCGGCTGCTGGGCGTACTGCCAGACCAGGGCCAGGCACGTGGACTCCGCCTTCGCGATCGCGGTTGAGCGGTACGGCTGGAACGAGCGTGACGGCAAGCACTATTGCGGGCCATGCACGCGAGGCGAACGGCCGGGGGAGGGGCGGTGAAGGGCTACTGGGGGTCGGGCTGTGCGGGCTGGCCCTTCTTGAACGCGGGGATACCGTGCTCGTCCCGTATGCGTCGGATGTACGCGCCCTTGAACGGGGAGTCATCCTCAGCCTCGGCGGGGCGGACGCCGTTGCGCAGGCCGTTGACGATCGCGGCGATGAGTTCGTCTCTCGCCTGGTCGTGGGCTTTCTCGGTGCGCCGGTATTTACGGGTGGCGGCTCTGATGTCCTCGCGCAGCCGGGCGGTGTCCTCGCTTTCCATGCGCACCAATGTAGCGCAATCCTATTGCGCTACGCCAGATATAGCGCTAGCGTGTAGCGCAGTAGGAAAGCGCAACAGGGGAGAGGTGAAGGCGCCCATGGCCGTAAAGGACGAAGAAGCGCGCAAGCTAGTCGCCACCAGCTCCACCAAGCACCTGTGCGACATGTACATCAACGCCACGGAGTACCGGAAAGCCAGCACCGAGGACGAAGCCCGTGTCGTCTCCCGCACGATCGGCTGGATCGTGGAAGAACTCGAAACCCGCGACCCGGACGCCTCTCGCAGCTGGTGCAAGGCTGAAGAGGCCGTCGAGATCGACATGCTCTCGCGGGATGAGTGGATCGACGGCGCTGCTGAGCTTGCCCCGCACGCGTTCTTCGGCTTCGACACGCCGAGCTCCTGACCTTCTCCTCCCGGCCCGGGAGTTCTCCCGGGCCACCCAGTCCGATAGCAGACGCCCGGGTGCAAGTCCCGGAACGGACACCAGATCAAGACCCCCGGCAACAAGGAGATGAACATGACCAGCGTCGTCGACCTCGGCACCCTCAACCGCGACCGTCAGGGCCGCTTCACCAAGGTGTTCACCCTCCAGTACGACACCCACGTCAAGGGGAGCGTCGCGGTCGTCAAGCTGGTCCGCCACCTGCCCGCCTCCGGCGTCGAGATCGTCGGCAAGGTCCTCGCGAAGGTCTCCGAGGACATCGCCTGGAACATCGAGGTCCTCGACTCCGACGGCAACGACTGCACGTTCGACTTCGCCTGCTTCCAGGGCTGACCGGCATGATCCCGACACTCATCCTGGGCCTGCCCTCCGCCCCGGCCCGGCCGGACGACGTGACTCCCGAACTGATCGCGACCCGCGCGGCGCAGGGTCACACCTGCGTCCGCTGCCCGGCCAGGGCAACCAACGCCTATGTCGTCCACACCGACGACGGGGGCCGCTGGATCGACCTGTGCCCCGCGGACAGCGACGCCTTCATCCACTGGGCGGACCGGCAGATTGTCGTGATCGAGTTGCCGAGCGCGGCCAACCCGGACCCGGAGCCTCCCGCTTCGCCGCTGATCGCTCTGGCTGAGTTCCTGTCCACCCGCTGACCCTCCAGCCCGGGGGAGATCCCCCGGGCCTCCTGTCCGGCCAGCAGCCTTCCCGGTGTGCGATGCCCGGGACGGACACGTTCAGACCAAACCGTCAACGATCAAGGAGACTTCTCATGTCCACCCCCACGAATCAGACGTGGATCGTCAGAGCCGGATCGGCCGGAAACGGACCGTCCCTGTTCTGCGTATACGCGCCCACCATGGAGACAGCCCGCGCGTCGGCGTCGGACTCGCTGGGCGAGAACGCCCGGATGGGGTTCACCGTTCACGCCGTGGCTGCCGGCTACCCTCTTCCGCCTTCGTTGACGTTGGCGCTCAACCGGATCGCCCGCCGTCAGATAGACCGGGACGACCCTGAGCGCGTCGTCTGGGCCGTAGAAGAGCCTGCGACCTTCACCCCCGCCGAGCGAGCCGAGCGCCTGATCGGCGCCTGACCCCCTCCTGGTCCGGCTGCTTCCTGCCGGGCCAACCGAACCCCTGGAGATCGACATGACGACCCCGCCGAAGCCGCCCACGAACCGCTGGCGGGTCAAGGTCGCTGGCGAGGAGCCGAAGGGCTTCCGCTCCCAGAACAAGGCGTACGAGTACGTCCGCGAACACCTGCCGCGTGGCGAGCGGATCGTGGTCCGCGAGTGGGAGAACGGCCGGTGGGTGCTGTTCGAGGTGTTCGATGAGCGGCCTCCCGACGACAGCGAAGGCGCGGCGGACGAGCGCCTCGCCGACAACTGACCCCCCTGATCCCGCGCCGCAAGCGCTTTCCCGCCGCCTACCCCTGTCTCCCGGCTCCTGCCGGGAAGACACCCAACCCCTCACCGAACGGAGATCGACATGGGTAGCTCACCGAGCGCCTTCCTCGCCTACGGCTACGACCTGGGCGGCAGCGATGAATGGAAGATCCGCGAGACCGA
Source organism: Nonomuraea sp. NPDC049028 (assembly GCF_043197735.1). NCBI lineage: Bacteria > Bacillati > Actinomycetota > Actinomycetes > Streptosporangiales > Streptosporangiaceae > Nonomuraea > Nonomuraea sp. NPDC049028. The sequence goes on along the minus strand of NZ_JBICTR010000009.1, from coordinate 515,984 downwards.
CGAGTACGGCGGCATCGACGCGAGCAACGTCAGCACGCTCGCCTGGTACGACGACGGCGATGACGCTGACGGCTTCGTCGAGCAGGCGGAACGCCGCCTGCTTGCCGTCATCGCCGGGTTTACCGAGAAGTGGGGCGACAACCAGGACGGCGGCTACTTCGACCGGGAGGAGGCGGCGAAGGCGCTTCTCGGCGTCAAGTTCGACACCTACAGCTACGGCGAATACCCGATGCACGTCCTCGCCGCCAAGGTGATCGAAGTCGGCGACGACCAGGCCCTCGTCGTCAACCCGCAGGACCTAACCCCGGATCTCGGTGAAGTCCTGAAGTGGGACAACGCTCTTAACGCGGCGCTGGAGGCGCTCGGAATCACACCCAAGCAGGAGAACCCGAGTTGGCTGCTCTGCGCCTACTACAGCTGACCTTCGGCTCTCTCCTCCCGGCTTGGCCGGGCAGCCTCAGACGCAGGAGGGAGCACCAAGACCAGACCCCAAGCAACGAGAAAGGCGCCCAATGAAGCGCACCCCCAGCACCGACAACCAGGCGGAGTTGGCAGCGAGGTTCGCCATGGTTGGCAAGGACGACCCGTCCATCGCCCGCATCCTGGAGTGCTCCGTCAGTCACGTCCGAGCCCTCCGCAAGGAGTACGAGATCGATCCGGGCGAAACCCGCTGGCTGCCGAACACGAGCCCGTTGAACACCCGCTACGCGACGCCTGCGGACTCTGAGGAGGGCTGACCGATGGCCACGCTCAAGGTCCGCTTAGCCGCCCGTGACGCCTTCCTGGCAAAGCTCCGAGAGGCGGCCCAGCACCGCGACCAACGCTGGGACAAGGTCCCCAGCCCCTACGGTCCAGCGCCTGGCTGGGTCGTGTACGAGGCCGAGCAGATGCTGGCCCTCGTCAACGAACTGCGCGGTGAGTACGGGCTGGAGCCCGCCACGCTGGAGCAGGTGCTCCGCATTGAGCGGTCCGCATGCGGTCACATCGACTACGCCGACAAGTACGCGCTGAGGTGCGCCTTCCTGGCGCTCGGAGAGGAGGACTGAACCGTGGCCATCACGGACACACCGTACGGGCGTAGGGCGGTAGACGCCCTGAGCGATGCCGTCGCCCTCCAGCAGGACTTCCCCGGCTGGCTGGCCGCCGCCCTCGCCACCGTGGCAGCCCGCCAGCCTGAGGGCTCATACGCGCTCATCTCAGGCCGCCCCGGCTCTTGGGAAGCGGACCTCGTAGCTCGCCTTGTCGCTGGGACGGTGGGCGAGGACGACGCCTACCTCGACAGTTACCGCGAACCTCCGGAGGTGTCCGAGTGACCGCGCCAGAGCCCGCGATCCATCCCGCCCTGATTGCGCGCCTCGCCGAACTCCGCCAGGAAGCAGCCGGGCTGCTCGGCGACATCGACACGCGGGTCAATCCGAAGCCGAACCGAATCGAAGAGGGCAAGCACCTGCCTGGCCCCGTATGGACCTCTGCCGACCGATGGGCCATCCGGGTCGTGGACCCGGACGAAACTCCGGCCAGCGTGTTTGTGAACCACCCGCACTGCTACGACGACGACATTGTCCCGCTGGAGCCTGAAGAGGCCCGACGCATCGGCATGGCATTCCTCGCTGCTGCTGACTGGGCGGACAAGGTCCGAGCCCGCGATCTCGCGAACGGAGAGTCCGATGCCTGAACCCATCCCAGCAAGGCCATGGCCCACGATCGCAGAGCTGGTGGCGTGGCTGGACCACAACAACGGCCGCGACGACCACGAGATCACGTTGCGCATCATGAAGATCGGCGAAGAATTCGGCGAGGCCGTCCAAGCCCGCATCGGCGAACTCGGCCAGAACCCGCGCAAGCCCGCTTCCCACACCCGCGAAGACGTCGCTGACGAACTGTGCGACGTCATCGTGACCGCCATGGTTGCTCTCGGCTCCGTCGTGGATGACCCGCAGGACGTGTTCCAGTCCAAACTCCGCAAGATCAGTGACCGTGTCGCAGCCCTGGAGGCCAGCCGTGCCTGAGATCCCAGCAGAAGCCGTACAAGCCGCAGCGGCCGTCGACCACGAGGACTTCCGGCCTGAGGACATCCCTCACGACGTGGTCATCAAAGAAGCGCTCGCCCCGTACTTGGGAGGGTTCGAGGAAGCCGAAGAGGCGCCTAAGAGGTCATAACAGAATGAGATGGCCCGCATCCTTACGGTGATGATTGTCGTTGGGTGAGGTGTGATGAAGGGTGAGCAACTGCCGTGGATCGTCTCGGACAGCTTGTGGGAGCGGATCGAGCCGTTGTTGCCGAAAGTGCGGCGGCGTGCCCGTCATCCGGGGCGCAAGCGGCTGGATGACCGTAAGGCGTTGTGCGGGATCTTGTTCGCGCTCTACACCCCGATCCCGTGGGAGTTCCTACCGCAGGAGCTGGGCTTCGGCTCGGGCATGACGTGCTGGCGGCGGCTGCGGGACTGGCATCAAGCCGGAGTCTGGGACGAGTTGCACCGGCTGCTGCTGGCCGAGTTGCATGCCGCCGGTCAGCTGGACTGGTCCAAGGCGGTGATCGACAGCTCGCACGTGCGGGCGCTCAAGGGCGGCCCAAAACCGGGCCGAGCCCGGTCGACCGCGGCAAGCCGGGCTCGAAACACCATGTCAGTGCCGAGGGCAACGGCATCCCGCTCGCGTTGTCGCTGACCGGCGGCAACCGCAACGACGTCACCCAACTGCTGCCGCTGATCAAGGCGATTCCGCCTGTGCGCGGTCGGCACGGCCGGCCGCGCAAGCGTCCTGCCTGCTTATACGCCGACCGTGGCTACGACCATGACGTCTACCGTCGCCGGGTCTGGCGCGTCGGCATTCGCCCGCACATCGCCCGGCGGGGCACCCCGCACGGCTCCGGCCTGGGCGTTCGCCGCTGGGTGATCGAACGATAGCCCTCCTGCGCTGGTTCCGCCGCCTGCGCATCCGCTGGGAGATCCGCGACGACATCCACGAAGCATTCATGACCCTCGCCGCCGCGATCATCTGCTGGCGACGCCTCGTCCGATAGGTCCTTTGTTAGGACCTCTAAGGCGGCCTTCCACGCGCTGGTCGTCACCTACAGGCGCGTCATCGTCGAAGCCGAAGACCTTGCCGACGCCATGCTGCCCACAGAGGAGACGTGGCTGCATGCCGTCTCTTAGATCTGATCAGAAATGCCACACCCAGATCAGGTCTCTCCAGTGATGCTGAGGGTGACGGCTTGGCGACCGCAACGGGAGCGTGTGTGAGGCATCCAACTCCTGGGTCGACGAAACCTCGGAATCATAGGCGAGTCCAGGACAACGATCCAGTTGGATCATTTCCAATTCGTAATTTACCCCCGTAGGTAGTGGATCGCTCAAAAGTTGCTCGAATTTGAGGGTAAGTGTATTGAATGGAATTGGCGCTCCCCTGCCAGAGAAAAAACCGCGCAAGGGATGTTCATGGATAAAGACGAGCAATAGGTAGAAGGCGTGTGATGGGTAGACGGAGTGAAGCTGGAATATTTCTGTTAGCTCATCGGCGCTTTTAGGGATAGGGTTGACTAGTGAGTTCTTCCATTTGGAGATGAATCTACCGGATACTAGCGTCTCTTCGAGGGCTTCATAGAAGCGTCTACCGTACTCGGCATTGATCTTCTCCTGGTCGCCAGAGAGCCTGTGGAGGGATCCCATCTGGCCGATCGTTTTGAGAAGGTTGGCGCGGAAGGCTTCGTCGAAATCCTTCCAGATACCTTCGAAGGTACCATCGAAGATTTGGTGACTCTGGCTATTCACGGGTGCCTCCCAGTTGTCGAAATGCTACGCAAGGGATGGATGGCTAATTTTGGATATTTTATGGCAAAAGTTGAGCCATATCGATTTCAGCCACCCTTCACCTTCTATGCCCAATCAATGATCGGGTATACCTGAAGACAGGAAAATCTGTTCTACTACATAGTCGCGCTCAACTTATTACGCTCAAATGTCGATCGCGCGGCCCGACCGCCATTGGAGAGGCATCGTCCTGAACCGAGGCGACAAAGCGGTGGCCTGGCACGGCATGTGGCGTGCAGGGTTCGAGGCTGGCTATCTCGCCCGAAGCCGCGACGAGCAGATCTCTGAGCAGGAGGCGGACCGTGACCCCCAAGAGGGGGGCCGTTGACCTTGGGGAAGTTTTCAAGACACGGTGACGGAACACAGGGCGGTTGCCCCCGTAGAGGGCGCGGCACTATGGCCATGATCAAAGTGGCCTGTCGCCGTGCTAAAGGATGAGCCCATGAATGTGCCAGACACCACACTCCGAGCTTACGTAGCCGAAAGGGCTCGTCAACTCGCTTCAGAAAGAGATGAGGACGGTCTCAACTCTCTGCTAGAGGAAATCCAACAGCGCATCAACATCGACGTCGCCATCGAGGAGGACCACCCCCCTCTGGAGATCGAGGAGGCTCGCTACGTCCTCGTGGTCGTGGAAGCCTGGGCATCGGTCATATCAGACGCCATGGTGCGTTTTTACGGGCCTGAAAGTCCGCTCAAGCAAACCCTGGCTGGATGGAGTGCAAGTATCATCACCCGGCTTCATCAGCTGTACAACGTCCTCGGAAGGGCGTTGGGTTTCGCCGGTGCCGCATTGGGAGCAGCCGACTTCGGTATCAGCGCCGGGTTTCCTTGGGGGGTGTCCGTCAGTCTCTCTTGGCCGATTACTCCTTGAGGCGCCGACACTGACACAGTTCGTAGTACCGGTCGCAGCACAGCAGGAGCGTTGATGCCGCGCTGCTGACACTTCTCCTCGACCTCGACGACCCCTCCATCCGAGAGCACGTGACCCGCTGCGCAGCCTGCAAGCACACCCTGAAGACGCCAGAATCCCGCCAGCGCGGACTCGGCCCGGACTGCGCATCCAAGCTCGGTCTCACACCTCGTCGGCCTCTCCGCATCACGGGAGTCCCGAGCGGCTGGGACGTGGACGGTCAGACGGCCCTTTTCGAGGACGAGCAGTAGTCAATCCGTCCGATCGTGGACACGACATGCCAATGTGGGATAGTGCACCACCAGAACCGCCCCCCACAGCACACCAAAACCCTCCGCGACACCGCAGCACAGATCGCGTTCCCCGACTGGCGACCGCACCCCGACGACTGGACCAGCCTCCACACCGGCTTTGACCACGGCGACCCGTACACGGAGGTGGCCGTCTACCGAGACCGCACCCGCGTCCACTACGCCCGTATCAGCGGCGCCGACCTGGAGCCGTTCTGGGAGCGCATTCTCGCCACACACACCACGCAGTGAGACGATTGCTGCCGATCCCACGTCCCGACATGCGCCAGACTCTCATCTGCGATAATGATCGCACGATGCACGATTCTCTCGCCCTCATCACCCGCCATCCCCGCCTGCCCGGTGTAGAGCTACACCACGGGCCGCGCTCGGGTGAGTCCTACCTGATCGCTGTCGGCGTCCGCCTGGACGGCAACCAGCTGATCGATGTGGGAACGTGGCTGATCGAACACGGACAGACAGCCGACCAGCGAAGACGGTAAACGACAGAGACGGCCTCCCGCCCGCCAGCGAGAGACCGCCCACAACCCCACCAGACCCCACAGCCACAACAGGTCTCCCGAACAGCGTACGACCATCGGGGAGATCGACATGTGGATGCACTCTGACCCGAACGCCGACGACGGTTACTGGCGCGACCAAGGACAGCGCGAATGCGCCCGCGGCGACCGATGCTCCGACCCGCGCCTGGTAGCGCAGGGCGCCAAGACGGTCCGTCTCCCTGCCCTCACCTATCAGGCGTTCTGTCACCAGGACCGCAACGCCGTAGCGAAAGCCCTCAACGATCTGCCGATGCTGTTCGTGCGCGTCCACCAAAGGCTCGACAAGACGTTCGCCGCAGCTGGGGGAGGACCGATCGTCGCCATGTCGAAGACCGCGCCCGTACCTCTGTCGCTGCCCGCGGACGAACTGCTGCGGCTCCTGCTCGCCACGCTCGTATCGTGGGAAGAACGAGTCCGTACTGTGGCACGCCTCGCCGTGCTGGACACCGTGACATCCCGGCGCCGGCGTGATGGTGCGATCCTCACGCAGGCGTGGACGATCCTCGCCGCCCACCTCGACGCGCTGCTCGCCCTGCCCGCCGAACCAATGCCCCGCGGCGACAGCATCGAAGACCTGTCCGGAGTCGACGCCGGCCTCGAACTCCTGCATCTGGCCTATCGGTGCCGAGCGTTCCTGACCGACACCAAGCGGGCGGCACGTCACCTGTCCGGCGTGTACTGCGATTGCGGGTTCGCGGAGCTGTATGAGGTCCTCGACGATGATGGGCGACCCGACGGAGCTCGTTGCCGTACCTGCCGCTGCGAGTACGACCAGGAGGAGTACAGCGAGCTAACCAAGGTCCGGGCCGAGCCGGTGAAAACCTACCGGCGGGGCGGCGTTCGAGTCGCCTTACTGGACGATGCGGGCAGTAGGCGAGCCTGAACCGTTGAACTGTGGTCGCCGCCCCGCCACGTCGGCGGGATGGGCGGCCACGAAACCCGCGCTCCGGCGCGCCATAGTTGGCGTTTCGGCTGGTGACCTGTTATAAATCGGAATCAAGGTGGGATCAAAGGCTCTCAGGCGCGGACGTGTCGGGGGCCTTTTCGCATGTCTGGGGGTGTCCAGCATGCCCGACCGTCCTGAGCGGATCACGATCGCCGCCGCCGCTGTGCGTCTCGGCAAGCCCGAGCCGACTGTCCGCGTGTGGGCATCCCGGCACCACGCCCGCAAGTTGCTCAAGCTCGGCAAGACCGCCTGGTACGACTGGCTGGACATCGCCACGATCGCCCGCCAACTCCACCGCGGTGAGCCTGTGCCGGCCACCCCTGAGGAGCGCGACGAGTTGCGCTCCTCCCTCTCTGCTGCTGCCTAGACACCGCTAGACATCCCAAGTCGCGCGCTCCTGGTGCAAGGAGCGTGCCGCTCCGTCGTCTCCCTCCCCCGTGGGAGTCGGCGTGGAGCCCCACCCGGTGTCGGCCTGGTCTGCGGGATCTGAGGGGTCCACGGGCGTAGGCCAGGCCGTCACCACCCCAAAGCGCGCGCCCGGCTCAGCGTAGGGGTCACCGGAGCTCGGGCGCGCATCAACTCCAACTCCTGCGGTGGCTCTGCTGCGCGGCCACCACCTGTCCGACTCGAAGGGCCTCAGGCCGCCGCGTTCGTGTTGACTGGCCTGCCGAATACGTCGTCGAACTGGTGGGCCAGCCTGCCGTTCACGAGGTAGTACGAGCCGCCCATCGCTCGTGCACCGGTCGTTCTGTACGCCATCACTTCCTGCGGCGTGAGTACGCCGAGGTTGCCGAACACGTAGAAGATCGGGACGTCGAACGCGGCGACGAACTGAATGCCGAAGCTGACGCACTCGCGAGAGATGGCGTACCGGCCCGTCTCGGCGGACGACATGCGGTCCTTCGCGTCGATGGCCACCACGTCGCCGTCGCGGGCTGCGATGAGGTCTGGAGCGTTCTTCCAGCGGGTGCGACTCACCGCTCTGCGGATCTGCTCGGAGAGGGTCGCCTGTCCTTGCGGATCTACTATCCAGCCGCGCGCTTCGAGCTCGCGCTTGACGCGAACTTCGTGGATGTCTCCGACCTGCTGTCGTTGCTCGAATGAAGGCATAGAACGACGATGACATAGCAGGTCGGCGGCGTGTGGCGGACAATTTCGGCACGCCTGGTTGTCCACGAAACTATCCGGCACCACTCGTCATTCTCCGGTGCTATCCGGCACTATGTAGATGGACACCAGCGATAGGCATCGTTATCTTATCGTGACTTTTGCTTGGTTGATGGCGACCCTGAGTCGAATGAACGTTCGACGCGCTGGATATCCTGACCGCATGCAGGGCGACCCACCGTCTGTACGTCTTCCCGGCCACCCGTCCGGCGCGGGTTTCCTGCTGGAGTGGCGCAAGAACGCGGACGGCGCCAGGGAGTACCTCGTCGAGATCGTGGAGATCTCGTCTGGCTACCGTGGCGGCCATCAGGAGCCGCGCCCGGTCTGGTTCCAAGCGGACGAGGTCGAGCCGATCTCCGGCGAGGACTACACGCGGGTGCCGCGCACACGCACCGACAACTGAGGGTGGTGGCCGCGTACAGCCAGTTCGGCAAGTGCCGCCTCCACGGCAGAAGACTGCGTCTCGCTAGACAGCGAGCCAAGGATGTCAGCGATCCTGCGGGACTGTTCGATCGCTCCGAGTTCAACGGCCGACGCGGCAAGCTCGCGTACTACCACCCGCCGATCTTCTGCTACGTCTTGGTTGGCCACCTGCTCTGCGAGCTCATCTACCTCTTCCCGCCGTGCGGCAGCGGCTGCGGCCAGATCGATCTGTCCGCCAGGGAACTGCAACGACGTGATGCGGTCGATCAACCTGCTGAACGCCGCGTTGTGCCGCCGCATGATCAGCCACACGGCGAGCACTACCGCGACTGGCCAGGCCAGCCCTGAAACCAGCCCGCTGATCGCTTCGATGAGTTTCGCCCACTCTTCCACCCGCTGATCGTCCTCCAATGCCCGCCTCTATGCGGGCTCTTTCGCATGCCCGGAGGTGGTCGCGTGGCCCTTTCGCCGACCCGCTGGACCTACGAGAGCACGGGCCTGACCTACGCCGAGTGGCTGCGCGACAAGAGCCCGCAGACCCGCCCTCAGGGCTGGACCCACGCCACCCACGATCAGGTACGCGAAGGCCACGACCGCACTGGCCGGCGCTTCAAGGCGACCACCGACCAGCTCGGCAACGACGTGATCCAGCACGGCCGAGACCAGCAGAGCGTGCATATCAAGAGCCCCGAAACCATCTTCGCCACCATCCCGAAGGAGGGCTCTCGTGTCGAGCCTTGATCTTGCCGAGGAGCTAGAGGCTCGCGCCGCCGCGCTGCGAGCGGAAGCCCGCCTCGAAGACGACCTCGAAGCCGCCAAGCAGGAGTACGCCAACAGTCCGACCGAGCAGACAAGGGCGGCCAAGCAAACTGCCGCCGAGGCGCTGCGGGCCGCCCGCGCCGAGCGCCGCTCTGAGGGCGTCGTGGTCGGCGGAGACGCGTTCGTGGATGAGGAGGTTTAGCCGTGTCGATCACTCAGTCTGGCCTGTTCGTGGCCACGGTCGTCGACATCTACGACACCACCCAGCTCGCGGCCAACCTGGATGGCGACACCATCAAGGTCGCCCTGTACCCGTCAACGATCACTCCGGACTTCAATGCGGCGGCGGCGAGCGCCGCCTACGCGGCAGGCGTCTACTCCGGAACCGAACTGTCCGGCACCGGCTACACCGCTGGCGGGGCGACGCTAGGTTCCACCACGTTCACCGGCGCGTCGGGTATCGCCACGTTCGATGCCGCAGACACCTCGTGGACCAGCTCCACCATCACCGGTGCTCGCGGGGTTCTTGTCTACGACAACACCCTGGCGGGCAAGAACGCGTATGCCCTAGTCGACCTAGGTAGCTCGTACAGCACTTCCGCCGGGACGCTGGCAATCACCTGGTCGGCATCGGGGATCTGGCGGATCACTCTCGCCTAGCCTGATCTGCGTAAACGCCGCCTGACTCTGCCGCCGCCGGGCGGTTTTCGCATGTCGGGGGGTCGGCGTGCCTGCGGCGTACCGCTCCCACACCATCGCCGACAGCGGGACCACCCCGTACACGATCGCCAAACCGTCCGGCGTGGTCTCCGGAGACGTGCTGGTCCTGTGCCAGTACGCCGACTTCGGGGCGTTGACCGACATGGTCACCCCCTCAGGCTGGACGCAGATCGGCAGCGTCGACGCCGCCTCCTCCTCCGACCTGCACGGCAAGGTGTGGGTGCGAACGGCGGGCGGATCCGAGCCGTCCACATACAGCTTGTCTCACCACTCGTCCGCGTTCAGTGTCGGCATCCTGGTCGCAGTGTCGGGCGGAAGCGCACCGTCCACAACAGCGAACTCGACCTCCGGCACCGGCACCGCTATCGCCACGCCGGGCATCACCCCGACCGGGTCGACTGACCTGGAGGTCCGGTTCGCGGGCTGCAACGGCGCAGGCACCGTCCGGACGCTTACCGTTGCCGCGGGGTTCACCGAGCCTGCGTCGGCGGATGTCAACCACGGCGGCTACCCGACCGCGACGGTCGGCTATCGGACGCTGGTGAGCGGGAGCGCGACGTCCGCCGCGAACTTCACCGCTTCCGGCACGATCTCAGCAACGGCCCGTATCGGATTCACGCTGACGGTCCCGTCCGGTGGCACGTCCGCTACCGCGACCCCGTCTGTGGTGTCGGCAACCGCGAGTATCCCGTCTGCGACGACCATCGCAGGCTCCACCGCTACACCTGCCGTGGTTGCGGCGGTCGCGTCCGTCCCCGCACCTGCGACGTCCGTCGGCGGCATCGAGTTCGTGGCCGCCTCCCACGCCGAGAGCCTCACCGGCGTCCTGCCTGCGGGGGCGCAACAGGGTGACATCCTGCTCGCCATCGCCCAGGACGCGACAGCCCTGACCGGGCCGGCCGGGTGGGCGCAGATCGGCTTCAACCGGGCGGGCGGCTCCTTCAGCGCCAACGCCTGGACCATCACCGTAGGCGCCTCCAGCCCCGCCCTCAACTGGGCCGGAGGCGGCGGTGGCCCAATTGTGGACATCCTGTGCTACCGGGCCGCCTCCTCGACGCTGGTGACCGCCCAGTCCGCCGCCGCATCTGCGGTCGCGCCGTCCGTCACCACCACGGCCGCCAACTCGTGGCTCATCTGCCTGTACGCCGACGAGGTCGTCCACGACATGACCGCCCCGTCCGGGATGACACTCCGGACACCGCCCTCGACGTTCGCGTACAACGCCGAAGCCGACCAGGTCATCAGCGTCGCCGGCGCGACTGGAACCCGCACGTTCGGCGGCACGAGCGGCCCCATCGGCGCCTGGTCGATCGCGCTCACCCCCGCCACCGGCAGCGCCACCGCCACGCCTGCGGCCGTCACGGGCACTACCTCGGTCCCGTCGCCGACTCCCAGCGCCGGCTCGACAGCCTCACCGGCCGTCGTAGCAGCCACGGCGAGTGTCTCCGCTCCTGCGACCTCGGCCGGTTCCAGGGCCACGCCAGGCGTGGTAGCCGCCACGGCGTCGGTTCCTGGCCCGTCAACCTCGACGGGCAGCACGGCAAGCCCTGCCGTCGTTCAGGCCACCGCCAGCGTCCCTGCTCCTACACCGCACGCGGGCTCTACCGCTTCGCCCGCAGTGGTTCAGGCGACCGCGAGCGTGCCCGTTCCGACCGTCACAGCCGTCACAGCGGCCTCCCCGGCAGTCGTCACGGCCACCGCTTCCGTCCCCGCGCCGAACGTCTTCACCGGCTCTACAGCCGCCCCAAGCGTCGTCGGGGCCACAGCCATCATCCCGGCGCCCACCGCCTCCACCGGGGCGACCGCGTCTCCGGCTGTGGTTCCGGCGACCACCACCATCCCCACGCCGGCGACCGCGACGGGTTCAACCGCGAGTCCTCCTGCGGTCACAGCTGTTGCTGCGGTTCCAGCTCCGAGCGTGTCGGCTGGCTCCACAGCATCACCTGCGACGGTCCAGGCCACGGCGTCCGTCCTCGCCCCTACCGTGGCCACGGGACAGGTGGCTACGCCTGCGACCGTTACCGCGACGGCCGCCATCCCGGCGCCAAGCGTGGCCAACGACATGACCGCCACACCGGCGGTCGTCTCCGCAGTCGCGTCGATTCCATCACCGAGCGTCCAATCGGGCAGCTCGACGACCGCGTCCCCCAGCACAGTCCAAGCGTCGGCCTCAATCCCGGCCCCGGCCGTGACGGCTGGATCCACCGCGAGCCCGTCTGTGGTGGCCGCTACGGCTTCCGTAGGAGTCCCGGCGATCTCCGCTGGCTCGACGGCGTCTCCCGGCGTGGTGAGCGCTTCTGCGGCGATCCCGAGCCCAGACAGCAGTACGGGAGCCACAGCCACACCCAGTGTGGTGACGGCGTCGGCTGACATCCCGGCGCCCACCGTCGCGGCCGGCGGCAACGCGACAGCGCAGCCCGCGGTCGTCACGACCACGGCCAACATCCCGGCACCATCGGCCGGCGCGAGCTCCACCGCCCTGCCCGCGGTCGTCCTTGCTACAGCCGCGGTACCGACACCGACCACCGCATCCCTGGTCGCTGCCACAGCGGCAGCCGTCCAGGCGTTCGCGTCCGTTCCCGCCGCGCTGATCTCCAGCACGGCACGGCCTCCCGTCGTAGCCGCGGTGGCGTCTATCCCGGCGCCGTCCGTTTCGACCGGTCAGATCGGTGACATCGACGTCCACCTCAGCGATCGGCCGGAACGTCGCCGCTGGTTCAGCCCATCGGCTGGCCGCAACGGCTGGGCGGCGGACACGTCTCAACGCCGCTGGGCTGCAACACGCTGAGAGGAGGGCCGCCGATGCAGGTACGGGAGGTCCCGCGCGAGTCGAAGGAGTATCTGGACGTCGCCGTCGACGGCCCCGTCGACGTTGTGACCCTCCAGGTGGAGATGCAGGTCCGCCTCTATCCGCTTCGCCCCGACCCCGTTGGCTGGAAAACAGCCCAGTGGGGGACGGACGAGGACGGCCAGACGGTCGCCCAGATCCTCATCGGGCCCGGCAGCGACTTCGACCTTTCCGCCGCTCCCGGCACCTATGTGCCGTACGTCCGCATCACCGCCTCGCCTGAGATCCCGGTGATCGAAGGCAGACCAGTGAAGATCAGCTGACTTCCGAGGAGGTCTCTCATGGACATCCTGTTCCTTCTCGCCGTCGTAGTCTTCGCGGCTGGCGCGATCGTCGCCGCCATCCAGAAGTCGTGGCTGCACGTTCTGCTATTCGTCGGCCTGACTTTGGTGGCACTCGCCCAGACCAACCTGATCCACAGCTAGCCCCTCACCCACGCCCCTGCGGTTCGCCACCGCAGGTAAGAGGACCCCGAGACCTCCCGGACTCGGGGTCCTCGCACATCCGGGAGAAACCATGCACATCGACCTCAAGTTCACCGTGACCACTGGCGTTCAGTACGCGCAGCGCACCAGCGACTTCGCGAGCCTTGACGAATGCAAGCAGCGACTCGCCACCCTGGTTGGGCAGGAGAACGGCACTCTCACCTTCGACCAGCCGGACGGGTCGAGAGTCATCCTTGCCACCCGTCACATCGTGGCTGTGGAGTGCGAGTCGGCAGGTGACCGATGACCACGGTCCGAGTCTCATGGGTTCCCGCGACCGGCGAACCTGTTGATCTCGGAGAGACTGTGTCGGATCTGCAGTTCGTCACTGGCCCGCCCACGCCGATCGAGATGCTGTCCAAGACACAACGGTTCCTCGTAGTCTCCGCGTCACTCCTGGAGCGGACGGGGCCATACGCGGTCAAGCTGCGGGGCCGCCTGCTCTGGTCCGGCTACCGGCTGGTATTCGGCCGTACGCACCCGCGCTCCCACGGAGTCAAGGCTGAGTACCATCGTCGCTGCCGCTCTCGCGGGAGGAAGCGGTGACCGCCCGCGTCGTCTACGCCTATAAGACGTACGCCTACGACTCGACCACGATCGAGAAGATGCACTGGCGCTGCTCCTGCGGCGGAGACGGCGTGAACATCCCAGGAGACAAGGCCAGATGCCCGTCTTGCGGCCGACTCCTGAACATCCCGGAAGAGCCGGTAGACCTGCGGGATTCCAGCCCGGAACTTGGCGCACGTGTGGAGCCGCAGATCTCCACCGCCAACAAGCTTGCTGCCTACCGCGACGAACTCCTCGCCAGCGGCTTCGACTTCGCAGACGTCCGAGCCCTGGTCCTGGAGGCCGCCCGCCATCCTGCCGATCTGGGCGTCAACCGGGCTTTCGTCGACCACGCCGCAGCTCCCGCCCCGATTGGCCTTCGGATAGAGAACCACGATCCCGGCTCACCCGAAGACCTCGCCATCCGCAAGCGCTTTGGGCTGGACGTGGGTGATCGCGATTAGCGGCGGCTCGTACGACTACCTGTGCGACATCCAGGACCTCGACGACCTGCTCGGGCACCGCTACAACCTAAAGCAGATGTCCGCCCGCCTCGCCGGTTTGGGCTGGGCAGAAGACGCGGCACGAGAGACCGAAGAGCTGCTCGTCATGCTCCGTCAGTGGCAGGTCCGGGCCGAGACCCGCATCACCCGTCTCCGCGACGTGTGGAAGGCCATCGAGTGGTGGGACTCCTGCGACTGGAGCGAAGACCAGGTACGCGAGGCTCTTGCCGCATATCGAGGCGATGGCTCTACCGAGGAAGCGAAGACGTGAAGGTTCCCACTGACGCCCTCATCGCTGCTCTGCTCGACTCTCGCCTCCACCTATCCGGTGATGCAGGCGGAGGAGTAGCGCTGCGCTGCCAGGACTGCGACGGGAACGTCCTCGCCTACTACTCGGCTCACGGCACCCCGTACGTAGATCCCGCAGTGGCCACCGTCGCCGCCCTGTGGGCCACAGCCGTCGACCATCTCGCTAGAGCACACCGAGCAGAGGTGGGGTCATGACAACTGCGCCCGGCGATGGGGAGCGTGACACCTGCTGTGACGGGTCCTACTGCCACGGTAAGAAGCGCGGGGAAGAAGGCGGCTGGTGCCATCGGCCTCAGGGCTGGGGAACCGCTCACGCTGGGACAGGAAAGTGCAAGCTGCATGGCGGCTCTACAACGAGTCACAAGGTCGCTGCCCAGTCTGAGCTGGCCCGTAAGGCGGTAGCGACGTACGGTCTGCCTCGCGAGGTGGGGCCTGCCGAGGCCCTGCTCGAAGAGGTGCATCGCACAGCCGGTCATGTGGCGTGGCTGCAGCAGAAGGTCCGCGAGATCGAAGAGGACGACCTTGTGTGGGGCGTCGTCGAAGAGGTCGACAAGGGCGCTGGCGAGTTCACCGGGATCGACACGACGAAGGCCGCGAAGCCGAACGTGTGGCTGACGCTCTATCAGGCAGAACGCAAGCATCAGACGGACGTGTGCAAGGCGGCTATCGCGGCGGGTATCGCCGAGCGGCAGGTGCGTCTGGCTGAGCAGCAGGGCGCGCTTCTGGGCGGTGTGATCCAGCGAATCCTCGACGACCTGGTTCTGACGCCGGAGCAGCAGGCTCTTGTTCCGACTGTCGTCCCGCGCCACCTCCGCGCCGTCTCGTAACACTGCGTGAGATTGAAGCTCGCGAAGCGCGAGGAACTCGGGTACTCCGCCGGTTAGCGACCACAAGAGTGATCAAGGGATTTGCTGGTCGGCGTGATCCCGCCTCGCAGCTACAGTGCGTGAGGAGCGGCCGTGACGTTGACCGCGTGGGAAGCCGCAGCCCGCATGTTCGAGCCGCCGCGCCGCCGCTGGGCCACGCCCGGCGCGCTGGCGCAGCACTTCGACCCCAAGACCCGTCAAACCCCCATGCTCGACCTGCTGGACGCCGAACTGGTCCGCTTGGTTGACACTCCCGATGGGCGCCTGATCATCAGTTGCGCGCCGCAGGAAGGGAAGAGTCAGCGGACCTCGCGACGCTTCCCGCTCTGGGCGCTGACGCAACGACCCGACACCCGGATCGCCATCGCCTCCTACGAGCACGGCGTTGCCCGACGCTGGGGTAGGGCCATCCGCGACGACATCACTGTCCACGCCTCCGAGCTTGGCCTCGCAGTCCGCGACGACCTGTCGGCCCAGCATGAGTGGCAATTGACCGGGCACGAGGGCGGCGTCTACGCGGCCGGTATCGGCGGGGCCCTGACTGGGCGCCCAGTAGATCTCATGATCATCGACGATCCGATCAAGGACCGGGCTCAAGCCGACTCGCCCACCTACCGAGAGCGGGCCTGGGACTGGTGGACCGACGTCGCGGCGACCCGTCTCGCACCTGGCGCCCCCGTCGTGCTGATCCTCACGCGCTGGCATGAAGACGACCTCGCCGGCCGTCTGCTCGCCGCGGAGGACGGGCACCTGTGGCGGGTGGTCAACGTTCCGGCCCAGGCCGACCACAACCCGAACAAGGGCGAAACGGACCCTCTCGACCGCGAGCCGGGCGAGTACCTTCGGTCGGCCCGAGGTCGGACAAAGGAGCAGTGGGAGGCCATCAAGGTCCGCTCCGGGTCCCGTACTTGGGCCAGCCTCTACCAAGGCCGACCGGCGCCGGCCGCTGGCGATATCTTCCTGCGGGAGTGGTGGCGCGAGTACACCTCGCAGCGCTGGACCGTCCGTGAGGACGGCTCTCACTGGGCGCCAGGCGCCGATGAGGTTTGCATGTCGTGGGACATGGCGTTTAAGGACACCGACGGCTCCGACTACGTGGTGGGCCAGGTCTGGGCGCGGCACGGGTTAGAGATGTTCCTGCTCGACCAGGTCCACGACCGGCTGTCATTCACGGAGACGTGCGCGGCACTACGGCGCATGGCCGCGAAGTGGCCCCAAGCCACGTTGAAGCTGGTCGAGGACAAGGCCAACGGAACCGCGGTCATCAACTCACTGCGCCGCCAGGTGCCCGGCCTCATCCCGGTCGAGCCGGACGGCAGCAAGGAGGCGCGAGCCCGCGCCGTCACCCCGTTCATAGAGGCGGGCTCCGTCTATCTGCCGGCGCCCGAACTGTGTCCGTGGGTGGGCGACTTCATCGACGAACATGCAGGCTTTCCCAACGGCAGTCATGACGACCAGGTGGACGGCTGTACGCAGGCGATCAACCGGATGCTGCTCGCGCCGATCCTGGCCGGGTCACTGATCGTGGACGCCAGCGAGCTGGACGAAGACATCGACGGCTACACCATCTCGCCTTACTGAAACCCGAGGAGGCGTTGTGGGCTTTGCCGCCTCCCTGCGAGAGACGTTCGCTGGACCCATCCGCGAGACGTGGTACCGGGCCACCGGCCGTACCGAGATGGCTGAGGTGGTGCGGGCGGAACGCGACATGGTCGCGCACCTGCAAGAGTCGCTGGCCGACCTTGAGAACCGCATGTACGAGCCCGGCTGGCAGAAGCTCACCGCCTACGCCGAGCGGGAGTTCACCCGCGAAGGATTGCAGCAGATCACCGCAGTCTGCCGCATCATGGCGATCAAGTCGCCTCTGCTGCGTCGCGGCCTGTCCCTGCGGACCGGCTACATCTGGGGACAGGGCGTCCAGATCTCCGCCCGCGCGACGGGGGAGCAGGGGCAGGACGTCAACGACGTCGTCCAGAAGTTCGTCACCGACCAGGGCAACCGCCGCACCTTCTCAGGCGATCAAGCTCATGAGGAGTTGGAGCGGGCGCTCTACACCGACGGCAACGTGTTCCTCGCCCTGTTCACCAGCCCTCGTACGGGCCGCGTGCAGGTGCGGACGCTGCCGTGGGATGAGATCACCGACGTCGTATGCAACCCCGAGGACCGCTCCGAGCCGTGGTTCTACCGGCGCGAGTGGTGGCAGGACCGCCGCACCGGCGCCGGAATGGTGCAGGAGCGGATGGTCGCCTACTATCCGGCGCTTGGTTACAACCCGCCGGTCAAACCGCGGAAGTTGACGTTCCCCACCTACGGCGACTCTGCTCTGGCCGAGGTGTACTGGGACGCCCCCGTCTACCACGTCAAAGTCAACTCGCAGCTCGGCTGGAAGTTCGGCATCCCCGACAGCTACGCCGCGATCGACTGGGCCAACGCCTACCGCGAGTTCCTGACCGACTGGGCAGTGCTCATCAAGGCGCTGTCCCGGTTCGCGTGGCGACTCACCTCCAAGGGATCCAAGCAGGCACAAGTCCGGCAGCGGATGGCCGCCGCGCCAGCCACCGACCGGTACTCGGGAGAGCCGCAACGCGCCGGCGCGACCGCCCTTCTTACGCCCGAGATGGCGCTGGAAGCAGTGCCTAAGTCGGGCGCCACCATCGACTCCGAGTCCGGGCGCCCGCTGGCCGCCATGGTCGCCGCCGCTTTGGACGTGCCAGTGACGATGCTGCTCGGCGACCCCGGCACCACCGGGGCCAGAGCAACCGCTGAAACGCTCGACACCCCGACCGAACGCAGCATGGAACTCCGCCGCTCAGTGTGGTCGGAAGCCGACCGGCGGATCCTCGACTACGTCATCGACCAAGCCGTCAAAGCGCCGCAAGGCCCGCTCAAAGGCACGGTGTCGCGAGACGAAGACGGCCAGGAGATCGTCCAACTGGCGCAGGACACCGACCGCACCATCGACGTGTCCTTCCCCGACATCGACGACCTCGACCCCGCGGTCATCATCGACTCGATCGTCAAAGCGGACAGCACCACCTACCTGCCGCCACTCATCGTCGTACGCCTCCTCCTGGAAGCGCTGGGGGTCCGAGACACAGACAGCATCCTCGAGTTGCTCACCGACGACGACGGCAACTACAAGCCACCCGAAGGCGCGTCCGGAGCGGCAGGCCAAGCAGCCGTGGACGCCTTCCGTCGCGGCGAAGACCCAGCCCGCATGCTGGCCGGCCGTCAACCGGACCCGCCGGAGAGCGACCCTGGCACAGGCGAGTCGGACACGGCAGACCAGGCAGAAGAGGACGAGGCGGAGGGCGCGAACTAGTCCCGTGACCCCCAGGGATCACGGGACGGCTCGAAGCCCCAAGCATCGCTGCCTTCAGTCAAGCGGCCTACGGCACGGCACCACTCGCGCGAAGCCCCGTGGTCCTCCCTGGCGTAGTCGAGCGAGTAGGGGCTGTCCTGGAGAAGGTCATCGCGGATAGTCCGGAGCGAATTCGCATCGGAGTGAAGGAGCACCGCATCATCGGGGTTCGCATCCGCGTGCAGTTCGAAGGCTCGAATAACGCCGGTCAACGCGCGGATGGCAGCCAAAACGGTGAGGTCGGAGTCCATGTCGCGAGGCTAACCCGAAAGGTGATGCAGGTTATGGCCTTCGCGGAATCTCGTTGGGGGTGATCCTGTGCCGATCACTCACGAGACGCTGCGCCTGGTCGAGCAGATGCGGCGCGCCGTCGGCTCCATCCTCGACTCCGTCACTCGCACCCTGGTAGCCGCCTGGGTGCGAGCCTGGGACCAAGCCGCGATCGACGTCGCCGCAGGTATCGCGGAGGTTCTACAGGCGGGCGACGGGAGGTGGCCATCGCGGCGCGTCATCGAACGCACCGCGCGGATGATGTCCGCCCTGGACGTCATCGCCGACGCGCTGGCCAGACTCGCCGAACTGACCCGCACCCAGACCGTCGCCAGCACCGCTGAGGCCGCCCGCCTCGCCTTGGACGGGCAGGGCGAACTGATCGCCTCCCAGCTCCCGTACGGGTCCACGCAGGCGTTCGCGGCCCGCTACCGACGACAGCGGCCCGACACGGTAGACGCGATCGTCCGCCGCACCGCCGAGCAGATCAACGCCCGCCACTGGCCGCTCGCCGACGAGGCCACCGCGGCGATGAAGCGTGAACTCGTGCGCGGCGTGGTGGTCGGCGACAACCCGCGAACCACAGCCGCCCGCATGCTCCGCAACCTGGAGGGCGAGTTCAACGGTGGGTTGACCCGGGCGCTGAACCTGGCAAGGACGGAGACTCTCGACGCGCACCGGCAGGCAGCCGAGATAGGACAGGAAGACCACGCCGACGTTCTGGACGGCTGGATCTGGCACGCCGAACTCAACTCCAGCCGCGGCCGCACATGCCCCTCATGCTGGGCAAAACACGGGACCGTCCACCCGCTGACAGAGCCGGGCCCTATCGACCACCAGCAAGGCCGCTGCTCCCGCACCCCCAAAACCAAGAGCTGGGCCGATCTCGGCTTCGACATCCCGGAACCAGACGACGTCCTTCCCGACGCGCGCCAGGTGTTCGACTCGCTCCCCGAGCAGGAACGGCTCGCCATTATGGGCCGCCGACGCCTCGACCTGCTCGACTCCGGCGCCATCGCCTGGGCCGACCTGCCGCAACTCCGCACCACCACAGGGTGGCGGGACAGCTTCGGTATCCGGCCCATCAAAGACCTGGAACGCCTCGCCACTACCTGACCGGGAGGTCCCGTGCCCGAACAGCAGGCGCTCACCGAGCGCGTGCCGCTCGCTGAGGCCGCAGGCGGGCAGACGCCCAAGGGCCGCCGCTTCCGAGCCCGCATCATCCAAGGAGACATCCAAGGCTCGTCCGGCTACTACCCGGCGTCGATGCTGAAGCGCGACGCCGGCGTCTTCCACGAGGGCCTACCGGTCTTCCTCGACCATCCGGGCGCGACCGAAGCCTACGACCGGCCCGAACGGTCCGTCCGCGACCTCGCCGGAAGGCTCGCCACCACAGCCGTCTACGAGGGTGACGGCTTGTACGCCGAGGTCGAGGTGTACCCGCACTGGGCTCCCGTCGTCGAAGCGATGGCCGGCGACATCGGCATGAGCATCCGAGCAGTCGGGACCGTCGAGGCATCCACCGACGACACCATCCGCGGCCCCATCGTCACCAGCCTCAGCGAAGCCGCGTCCGTGGACTTCGTGACCGCGGCAGGAGCAGGAGGAAAGATCGTGGCCCTACTGGAGTCCGCGCGGTCCGAAGGCGAACTCCTTCGGCAAGCTGCCGAAGCACTAGCGCCGCCGTTCAAGAAGAAGGACGCCACGGACGACGGCAAGAAGCCGGACACCGCTACAGATGGCAGCGACGACAAGGGCGAAGACGACGAGGACGACAAGCTTCCCGCCTTCCTCAAGAGCAAGCAGAAGGCGAAAGTCGCCGAGGCACGCAACGTCGGCCACTGGCTGGAATCCCGCATGCACAAGTCCTTCACCGAGATGGCCGACGACATGTTCGGCGACGGCCGCCTCACCCGAGACGAACGCATCGCCCTGTCCTCCGCAGTCGGCGACGGCCTGCAAGCCTTCTCCGCCCGCGTCGAGGCCGACTGCCCCCACCTGTACCAGCGCGACATCTGGGACGACCCGGAGACCGCGCCCGCCGAGGTCGTCGAGACCGCGGCCCACACCACGCCGGCGCCGCCGGCCCCAACCCTGGAGGAGTCCCGCATGAGCGGAACCAACCAGCAGGGCGCGCCGGACGGCGCCGCCACCGACGTCGCCGAGTCTGCGCGCGAGCGCGAACTCGCCGCCCAGCTCACCGAATCCACGAAGGCCATCGAGGCGGCGACCAAGGCGCTCACCGAGGCGCAGCAGGCCGCCAGCGCTGAGATCGCCGACCTGAAGAAGCGCCTGGACGAGTCCGACGCCGACAAGCGCGCCCTGGCCAACGACAAGGCGGCCCGCACGGCTGTCGCTGAGGCGCTGAAGACATCCAGCCTGCACGCTGTCGCGCACCCGCGCGTCACCGAGTCGGTGTGCCGCGACCTGCCCACCACCGAGGACGGCGCCCTGGACGCGGTCAAGCTGGGCGAAGCCATTAAGGCGGCCATCGAGGGCGAGCAGACCTACGTTGCCAGCCTCGCTGAGGCGACCGGCGCCGGGGTGCCCCGCGGACTGGGCGGCGACACCAAGCACGACCTGTCCGAGTCCGACCTGGACAAGGAACTCGCCGGTGTCTTCACCGACATCGGCATGAACGAGAAGGCCGCCCTGACCGCGGCCCACGGAAGGGGCTGACCTATGGCCAGGAACATCGTCTTCGAGGACGGCACGCAGATCGCGCTGGCGGCCACCGACCCGACCACCCCGGCGTCCGGCGACCCGGTCTTGGTCGGTCAGATCCCGGGCGTCGCGCTGATCAACGAGGCCGCCGACGGGCTCACCACCATCAAAACGGACGGTGTGGCCACCCTGTCGGTGAAGGGCACGAACGGCAGCAACACGGCGATCGCCGCGGGCGACATCCTCTACTACGTCACCGGGAACACCCCCAAGCTGTCGGCGACCACGTCGGGCGTCCGCTTCGGCTACGCCCTCGAAGCGGTCACCTCGGGTGCGACCGCGACCATCCGCGTGAAGATCGGCTACTGACCTCCCGCCCACCCCGCTCTCTCGCAGCCTCCGCGCCACCGGCCGGGGGCTCTTCTCATGCCCCGGCGCGGAGCGCCTGACGAGCAAGGAAAACCACAATGCAGCTCCTCGACCTGATCGAGACCTACAACGCGCAGGACGCCACCGCCGAGCGGCTCTACGCCCGCGAAGGCCGCCGAGTCCGCGGCGGACGCAACAACCCGCAGTACAAGCAGTCCCTGCTGGAGGCGGCCCGCCTGTACGAGGGCGTCCTGACGGGCCGCATCCGCAGCGACCGGCTCCAGGAGGCCATGACGACCTCCGACTTTCCGTACCTGTTCGGCGACATCATCGACCGGCAGATGCTCGCCTCCTACCAGCACATGCCCGTCATGTGGCAGTCCATCGCCAAGCGCGGAAGGGTTCGCGACTTCCGGACCGTCGACCGGTTCGCCGTCAACGGCGGCGAGGCCGTCCTGTCCGAGGTGAAGGAAACGGCGGAGTACCCGGCCGCGTCCGTCTCCGACGCCCGCTACCAGTACCAGGTCAAGAAGTACGGCAAGCGGCTGCCCTTCTCCTGGGAGTCGTTCATCAACGACGACCTGGACGCGCTGCGCGACATGCCGCAGCGGCTGGCCAACTCGGCGCGGTTCTCCGAGGAGCGGTTCGTCACCGACCTGTTCGCGGGTACGACCGGCCCTGACGGCACGTTCTTCGCCGGCGGCAACAACAACATCGTCACCTCCAACCCGGCGCTGTCGGTGGCGGGCCTGACCACCGCCTTCACGGTCCTGGCCGCGCAGGTCGACACGGACGGCAACCCCATCTACCTGGGCAACGTCGTCCTCGTTGTTCCGCCCGCCCTGAAGATCACCGCGAACAACATTCTCAACGCCACCGAGATCCTCGCCGCCGACGGCGGAGGCGACGGCACCGGCAACAATCAGCTCCGCGTCGCCAACTGGCTGAAGAACGACGTCAGCGTGGTCGTCGACCCGTGGCTGCCGATCGTCTCCACCACCAATGGCAACACCTCCTGGTACCTGTTCGCCGACCCGAACGTCGGCCGGCCCGCCATGGAGATCGGCTTCCTGTCCGGCCATGAGACGCCGGAGCTGTTCATGAAGTCGGCGAACGCCACCCGCGTGGGCGGCGGCGCCGTCGACCCGATGGACGGCGACTTCGACACCGACAGCATCGACACGAAGGTTCGCCACGTGTTCGGCGGTGTGCTGCTGGACCCGAAGAGCGCCGTGGCGTCCAACGGCACCGGCTCCTGACCGTGGCCCCTTTGCCGCCGCCGATCAACGGCACGGAGGCGTACCTGGCCGCCGTGTACGACCGGCTGGGAGAGATGCTCGACCGAATGCCGCAGCTCCAGGCAGGATCCGAGGCCCCCGCAGAAGGGCCGGAAACGGTCGAACTGCGGGAGCCTGACACTCAACCCGAGCCACTCGCCCCGGTTGAGGCTTTGCAGGAGCCGGCGCCCAGCCCGACCCGAACCACGCGCAAGCGCACAACGAGCAGGAAGGGCTCCTGATGGGCGCCACCACAAAGGGCGTGGCCGGCGGCCTCGCCACACTCAACACTTCGGGTCGTGTCCCGGCGGCGCAGAAGATGCTCACCGCAACCGCCACGCTGGACTTCGCGTCCATCGCTGCAGGCGCGGTCGGCACGCTCACCGCCACGGTCACGGGCGCCGCCACGGGAGATTTCGTGATCGTGGCTCCGCCCGGAAACCTCACGGCAGGCCTGGTGTTCTGCGGGTTCGTCAGCGCCGCCAACACGGTGACCATCCGGATCATCAACGGCACCGCTGGCGCTGTCGATCCGGCGTCCGCCACGTTCGGGATCGCCGTCATCCCCGCCTCCTAGGAGGTCGCGATGGCCATCGACTACTCGACGGATGTAGGCCGGGTGCGGCTGCTGATCCCGGATACGGACGCGGACAACCTGCTGTTGATTGATCCGCAGATCGACGCCCTCCTGTCGATGGAGGGCTCGGTCAAGTTGGCCGCGGCCACTGCATTGGAGCTCATCGCTTCGAATGAGGCGCTGGTCGGCAAGGTCATCACCACTCAGGACCTGTCCACGGACGGCACCAAGGTGGCGGCCGAACTAAGGGCCCGCGCCGCGGCACTACGCCAGCAGGTGGACGACGGTGTAGGAGACGACAACGTCGGCCTCGGCATCGTCGACTTCGATCCCTGGCTCGGATACCGCGGGTACACGCCCTGCTGAGGGGAGGCCCCAGTGTCGCCCCTGGCAGGTAGCGCGCCGATCCACGGCAGATGGTCCGAGCACCACCGGCCAGTCGCCACAGGCACGCAGACCGGCAGATGCACCATCACCCGACCAGGAGTCGGCGACGGAACCGAAGACCCGGACGGGACCTGGCATCCGCCAGCCTCGACCACGGTCTACACCGGCCCGTGTCGCATCACAGCGCCGTCCCCATCCAGCGTGATCGTCGTGGGGGAGCAGCAGACCGCTGTCGCCTCCTACGAGATCGCCATCGAATGGGACGCGGCAGAGGTGTTCGAGCACGACCTGATCACCATCACCACCGCGCCAGACCCGGGCATCGTCGGCAAGCAACTGCTCGTCACCGACATCCGGCACGCCACCGAACGCTTCGAGCGGGTTCTGAAAGCTCAGATCAACCTCACCGAACGGGAGGCGTGATGGGCTGGGACACCTCCGACCTCGACAAGTACATCAGCGATCTGAGTAGGGCAGGCGCGAAAGCCGAAGCGCTAACCGAGACAGTCGTACGCAAAATCGGCCTCGACACGGTGGCGGGCGCCCAGGCGATCGCGCCCGTGGACACCGGCAATCTGAAGAGTTCCATCGGTGCGGACTTCGATGGACCCGGTTTCGAGGCGGGACCCACGGCCAACTACGGCGGGTACGTCGAGTACGGAACGAGCCGTATGAGCCCACAGCCGTACATGCGGCCCGCCTTCGACAAAGCGACCGCCCCACTGGACGACATGCTCGGCCAGGTCGGCAAGAAGGCACTCGAATGACCATCCCTGTAGCGCCTGCACGCCCCCACACCGACGCCGTGGTTGCCGCCGTCGCCGCCATCCCGATGCTCGTCGACCGGGCCAGACAGCCAGCCGGCTCCGGCTGGCAGGCCACTCCTGGGAGTTCCACGTTCAAGCGGTACGCCGTCGTCTACCCGTCGTCGGGCGTCCCGGACGGCAACGAGGCGGAGCCGTTGGAGTACCTCGACTACACGGCGCAGATCAACGTATTCGGTGCCACCGAGACTCAAGCCGAGGACGCTGCTGACGCTGTACGCGCGGCGCTGATCGGTCGGCGGCTCACGGTGACGGGCCGGTCCACGTACCGCGTCCAGACTCAACCTGGTCAACGCCAGACATTCCGGGACGACTCAGTTCCCGTCCCCGTGTACATGGCGGTCGTCGAGATCCTGTTCCGCTCTCAGCCCGCCTAACACCCACTTCACGTAGCCCGCCACCCTCCGGTGACCGGGCTCTTTCGCATGCCTGGAGGAGAGCCCGCATGGCTACCCGTACAGCTCAGGCGGTCACGGTGGGCGGGGTCACGCCCACCTACTACGCCGCTACCGCCACCACCGGGGACAAGGTCCTGGCCGGTCCTCGGACGTTCATCCACCTGAAGAACGGCAGCGGCGGGTCGATCACCTGCACCGTCTCCGGCGCTGGCCAGACCGCCTACCTGGTGGACAACCCGGACAAGGTTTACACGATCGCGACGGGCGCTGAGCAGTGGATTCCGATGCTGCCCGAGTACGGCGACCCGGACGACGGCCGGCTGGTCACGTTCGTCTGCAGTTCGGTGACGACGGTGACGTTCGCGGCGGTGCGCATCTGATGCCCGCCCCGAAGATCCGCGTCCGCTCCACGATCAACGGCCAGGTCGCCGAGGTGTCGCCGCAGGCGCTGCGGCATTTCCCCGACTTTGAGCGCGTCGACGCGCCCGACGCTTCTCCCGCAGCCGCGGTCGAGAGCCCCAAGCCCAGCACGAGCCGCAGTACGGCGGCCAAGACCACCGACAAGGAGTGACGCATGGCTGCCGACCTTTTGGGCGATGGCAACGTCAAGGCGACGTTCTGCCTGACGATCGCCAACGTGTCCGCGCCGACCGCTGCCGAGTGCAACGCGGGCGTGGACTTGCAGGAGTACATCACCAAGGACGGCTTGGGAATCAGCCCCGAGCAGGCCGCAGTGGACAACACAGCGCTCGCCTCCCGCGACGAGACCGAGGACGCGGGCACGGTCAAGTACAGCATCGAGCTGACCGTTAAGCGTAAGGAGGTCGCGGTCGAGGACATCGGCTGGGACACCCTCACCGACCGGCAGCTCGGCTACCTGGTGGTGCGGCGCAACATGGCGCACGAAACCGCTTACGCCGCCGGCCAGGTCGTCGAGGTGTACCCGGTGAGGTGCGGTCGGCCGAACATGCAGCCGCCCGAGTTGAACGCGGCGCAGAAGTTCGTGTCCAAGCTGTTCAACCACACCACCGCTGATGCTGCTGCGACGGTGGCCGCGTAGTGACGAGCATCGACGACATCCTCGGGCAGCTCAAACTGCCCGAGCGTGTCTACCCCCTGTGCACGAATGCCGACCTGCGGGCGGAGTGGGAGCAGGCAGACGCCGTGGTGACCGCCGAGTACCGCGACAGCATGGACTCCCTCGCCGGAACCAGCAAGGCGGGCAAGGATGCGGCCAAGCGGGCGCAGGAACTCGAAGCGGAGATGGCTGAGCACACCGTCCATCTGCGGCTGCGGGCGCTCGCCCACAAGGCGTGGTCGGACCTGGTGGCAGCCAACCCGCCGCGTGAGGGCAGCGATGACGGCCAGTGGAACGGCGAGACGTTCGGCGTGGCGCTGCTGGCGGCGAGCGCGGTAGACCCGGTCATGTCCGAGGAGCAGGCCGCCGCTCTGGTGGACCGGCTGACGTTGGGGCAGTGGAACGAACTTCAGGTGATGCTGTTCACCCTGTCCACGGGCAGCGTTGAAGTCCCAAAATCGCGGCGAGCCTCAGAAGTTCTCCGGAGCTCGCGGAAGAGGTAGCTCTCGCTGCCGCTCACGGGGTTCCTCGGTCGGTCCTGCTCGGCCGGCAGCGCAGGTCCGTGACGACGCACGAGTACGAGGAAGGGCGTCTGGTCCGGTCGGTGACGACACACGACGCCGAGTGGACCGGTGAGGATCTCGGCTACGGCAAAGCCCACCGCCGCAACGAGCAGAGCAAATGTCCGGGGTGCGGGCTGCCGTTGGCGGAGACGACCGACCCCGACAACGAAGGTGCCTACGAGGCGCCGCCCCCGACGCGGTGCCACGCCTGTACGCCGCTGGAGCACAGGAAGTCGGAATATCTACAGAGCCCGCCCGGTTTGCTGTTCCGCGTCTATCTGAAGGTCAAGCGGGCGGCCGGGCGAGGCTAGTCGAGGCCGGAGCAGGACAAGACGTCCTCGGGGTTCTTGTTGATGCAGTCCGTCATCTGCTGCACCTGCCGCTCGTTGGCGGTCTGCTGGTTGGTGGCGACAACCCACAGGATGACGGCCAACGGGATCGACACCATGCCGAGGGCGAGGCCGGCAGCGGCGAGCTTGGTGCCGCCCTGCTTCTTGGCGACCAGGGCGACGATGGCCAGCACCAGAGCGATCAGGCCGATGAACGGGGCGACACCGCGGGACACCACCCACAGGGCGGCCACGACCGCGATGACGCCGGCCACGAGCGCGGTGACGGCGAGCGCCTGGCTCCTGGGCTGCGGCGGCGCAGGCGGGATGTAGGGCGGCTGCTGCGGGGCGTACCTCTCGCCGTAGGGCTGCGAGGGTAACTGTGGTGGCCCGTAGGGCTGTTCTGGTTGCCCGTAGTGAGTCATGTGGGGCTCCTGGGGAGAGAACTGGGGTGCGCGTAAGACGCGCCCATTGAGGTGCCGGTTGGCACGATCGCACGACATTCGCTGATCCATCTCCACATTGCATGACTCGGGTGGCTCGCTCACCCCCTGACGCTGGGGGTGAGTTCGACGGCCGACCGCTCTGTAACTGTCCGGCTCGACGCCGATATCAAGCCTTTTGTCACCGCCATGGCCAGGGCCGAAGCGGCGGCCAAGTCGCTGCGGGACTCGCTGGGCAAGGCTGCCAGCATCAACATCAACGCCGACACCTCGGCCGCCACAGCTCGGATTCAGCAGCTTCAGCGCGAGGTTGACCGGCTCAACGGAACACGGGCCACGGTCCGCGCGGACGTAGACGCCGCGCAGGCGCAGGCGCAGGTCGCGGAGTTGCGTCGCCGCCTGGAGGAGTTGTCGTCTCGGCGGATCGGCGTGGACCTGGACGCGGGTGCGGCCCGCTCTGAGTTGTCGAGCATCCAGCGCGACCTGGAGCGCCTGAACGCCACCTCTGCCGACCCGAAGGTTCGGGTCGATTCTGCGGCGGCGCTCGCACAGTTGCGTGCGGTGCAGTCGCAGATGTCGAGCGTCAGCGGCAAGTCCGCTCGTGTCAAGGTGGACGCCGACATCGGCGGGGCGCTGGCTGGTATCGCCACGGTCGCTGCGGCTCTGGCTGCGCTGCCTTCGGCGGTGTCAATCGGTGTCGGTGTGGCCGGACTCGGGGCGGCTTTCGGCGTTGCCGCCGTGGGTGCGGCAGGGTTCGCGTCGGTTGCGATCCCGTCGCTTGGCCGCATCAACGACGCGTTGAAGCAGGCCGAGACCGCGTCAGGCGGGGCTGGCGGGGCGATCAAGTCTGCTGGTCAGAAGGCTGCCGAGGCGGCGGCTTCGGCGCTGCGGTTGGCCGAGGCGCAGGACCGGGTCAAGGACTCGGCGCAGGCGGTCAAGCAGGCGCAGCAGAGCGTGCGTGACGCCGTGTCCGACGTGCGGTCCGCCCAACAGGATGCGGCTCGCGCGGCTGAGGATGCCGCCGACCGACAGGCTCAGGCGGCGGCCAGGATCGCCGACGCCGAACGCTCCGTCCAGGATGCCCACCGCGCCACCCAGCGGGCGATCGAGGACCTCACCAGAGCCCGAGAGGCAGCGCGGGAGCGCATCGAAGACCTGGCTCTGGCCACTGAGCGTGGCGCGCTGTCGGAGGAGCGGGCGCAGATCTCGATCGCGCGGGCGCAGGCCGAGCTGGCGCGGATCAACGCAGACCCGCGGGCATCCGCTCTCGACAAGCAGGACGCTTCTCTCCGACTGCGTGAGGCCGAACTGGCACTGAAGGAGATCCAGGAGCGCAACGGCGACCTGGCCAAAGAGCGGGCCGACTCCGACAAGAAGGGAGTCGAAGGCAGCGACGAAGTCGTAGCGGCCAAGGAGCGGATTCTCGACGCCCAGCGCGCCGAAGCCGATGCCGAGCGCGCCCTGGGCGCTGCCCGTGCCGAGTCGGCGCGTGTGGCCCGCGACGGGGCCCGCGATGTGGCCGACGCGCAGAACCGGATCGCCGAAGCGCAGCGGAAGGTCGCTGACGCCCAGCAGGCGGTCATCAAGGCACAGCGCGACCACCTGAGAGCCGTCCAGGCGCTCAAGGTTGAGCAGCTGCAGCAGAAGGCCGCCCTCGACCAGGTTGGGTCGTCCTCGGGCGGCGCGGCCACCAAGATGGCCAAGCTGTCGGCGGCTGAGCGGGCGCTGGCCAAGGACATCAAAGCGTTCCAGGACGAGTACGTCGCCTGGCAGCGCAGCCTGCAGCCGGACGTGTTTCCCGTCATTGAGAAGGGCTTGGACGTCCTTCGGGCTGGCATGGACCGGGCCACTCCTCTGGTCAAGGGCGGAGCGAAGGGGCTCGGCGAGTTCGCCGACGCCGCCGAGAAGGCGCTCCGCTCCCCGGAGTGGACGAAGTTCTTCGACGACCTGGGCCAGCGGGCGCCGGATGCGATCGCCGGGCTGGGTCGGGCCACGATCAACGTGGCAGGCGGCCTTCGCGGAGTGGTTGAAGGATTCCTGCCGTTCACCGGTCCGCTCACCCAGTGGGTCGAAGACATCAGCCAGGACTTCGAGGACTGGGGCACCAACCTCAAGGACTCGCCCGAGTTCAAGGAGTTCCTCGCCTACGCCGCCGAGCAGGGGCCCAAGGTTGCTGAGGTACTGCACAACATCGCGACCTTCGCGGGCAACATCGCCGAGGCGGGAGCAAACGTTGGACCGGGCGCCCTAGATTTCCTTGTACACCTTTCGGAGAAGATCGCCGGACTCGATCCGGCCCAGATCGAGGCGATCGCCAAGGGCGTCGGCCTGATCTTCGCCGCGATGAAGCTCGGCGCGTCCCTGAAAATCGCCGGCCTGCTGGCGCTAGCCGAGGTGCTCGGAAGCATGTCTCCTGGCCAGATCCAGGCGCTCGCCATCGCCATCGCAGCGGTGGTCGGCGCGGTCAAGGGCTACCAGATCTTCAAGACCGTGTCGGACTTCCTGGGAGGATTCGCGTCGAAGGTCGGCGCCGCAGGCGAGGCCGCAGGAGCGGCTGGCGGCAAGCTCTCGCTCCTCAGCGGGATCTTCAAGGGCGGCGTCATCGCAGCCGCCGTCCTCGGCACCGCAGCCGCGTTCGACAAGATAGCCGACACACTGTCAGGGCTGAATCCGGACATCGAGAAGCTGTCGGGGAACCTCCTGGCATTCGGCAAGGGCAGCCAGCCTACGGCTGACCTGCTCGACCAGCTCGGCCCCAAGTTCAGCGGGGTAGTCGGCCAGTTCGAGACTTTCCGAGACTCAGCCGCCCGCCTGGCTGGCGACAATCCGCTGGCGAAGATCGCCGAAGGGATCACCGGCTTCGTCGACAGCAACTTCGGCATCCAGTTGGACTCCGGCCGTCAAGCGATCGACAACCTTGATAAGTCGCTGGCCAACGCGGTTGCGTCTGGCAACGCGGAAGGGGCGGCGAGTGCCTTCAACAGGCTCGCCAAGCAGGCACTCGACACAGGCGTCCCCGTCGAGAAGCTCAAGGAGTTGTTCCCGCAGTACGCCCAATCCATGAACGGTATCCCCGCCACCACCGGGGAGGTCGGCGCGGCAATCGAGACTCTCGGCGGGCACGTCGACGGCACCCAGAAGGCGCTCGGCGAGGCCACTCAGCGGATGGCCGACTGGAAGGCTTCCCTGGATGCCTTCAACTCCCAGACTGACGCTGCGGCGGCGGTCCGCGAGATGGAGAAGGCGTTCAACGACACCAAGACCGCCATCGAGGGCGCCAACGGCAAGCTAGAGCTCACACCCGGCCTGACAGCTAAGCAGCGCGACGCCGTCATCTCGGCCCGTGACGCCTTCGCCGGCTTCCTGGAGAAGGTCCGGTCCAGCGCAGACGCGCAGGGCACCTTGGCGAGAGACACCACGACCGCTCGGGATGCGGTGCTGAACCAACTCCCGGCGATGATCGACTTGGCGGGTAAGAACGAGTCGGCCCGCGCGCAAGTCCTCGAACTGGCGAAGGCGTATGGGATCAGTGGGTCGGACGCCCTCAAGGCGGCGAAGGGCGGCCAGGACCTGGTCGAGGTGCTGGCCAAGCTCAAGAGCAAGGACATCCACGTCGGAGCGGACGTCAAGCCGGCGCAGGACGCGATCGATAATTTTGTCCGGCTGAACAGCGGCCGCAAAATTCCGCTGTCGGTGTACACCAAGAACAGCCAACTCGCGGCGGGCGCGATCATGCGCTACGCGGAAGGTGGCGTTCAGCGGTTCGCTGCGGGCGGTAGGGCTACTCCTGCTCCGCACGTCGCAGACTCGCCGACGATCCTGTATGGCGAGGGTCGAGCACCTGAGGCGTTCATCCCGTACGACCCCGCCTTCCGGAGCAGGGCTGTCGACCTGCTCGGCCAGGTCGCGAGTGATTTCGGGCTTGAAGTCTTCTCGGCTCAGGCGTCGAAGAAGGTCGACAGCCTGTCGGGGGGGCTCAAGGAGGTCCAGTACAACGTGTCGTCTGGTCTGACGGATGCCACGTCGACGCTGTCGCAGACGTTGGGTGATGCTGGTTCGTTCACGTCGGCCGTGGCTCAGGTTGGCACGGTGGGCACGCAGATGGCGACCGCGTGGGCGGCTGGAGCCCAGACGGTCAGCGACTCGGTGATCGGGGTCAACGACGCGATCGGCATCTCGGCGGACATGATCGTCAAGAGCAGCGAGAAGGTCACGTCGGCCGCGATCACGGTTGCCGAGGCGGTCGCCAAGGCGGCTGCTGCTGCCGTCGCAGCGGCGAAGAGCGGCTCCACGAAGACCTCGTCGGGCTCGGGGTCCGGCAAGGGCTCGCAAGGCAGCGTGATCCCGCCAGCGCCCGGCTCTTCGCTGAATTCCAGTAATTCGGTTGCCGGTAGCGAGAGCGCGTATGGGCTGCAGGGCAACCGGGATGCGGCGCTCACGAACTATTCGCGAGTGTCCGCGCCTCAGCAGGTGATGGTCGTACCTGCTGCCCGTGTGGCGTCGACCGAGGGCGTGAACGCGGGCACCTCGTCGGGTGGCGGTTCGATGTCTGGCGGTACGTCGGTGAACTTCTACAACACCCAGATCCGGGAGTCGATGGACGCGGATGTGGTGACGGCGAAGATCGGCGCGGTTCTCGACAGTCGCGGCTGAGCCCGCTCTCTATTTCACTTCTACACGCGAGGGGGCGGGCTTCGGCATGCCTTGGGATCCAAGTAGGGACGGGCCGTTCGGCCGCTGGCTGCGCGGCGGCGCGCCGCTCGGCCAGGGCCGCACGGCGGACGTGGTGGTCGGCGAACGCACGTCGGCCACACGCGACCAGGTGAAGGAGTGGCGGGGCGAGGACGGAAGCCGGTTCAAGAGGGTGACCGACCAGGCAGGCCACGAAACCACGCAGGAGACCAGCCCGGACGGCCGCGAGAAGCAGCACGTCCGCATCAACCTCAGATAGGAGGTCCCTGTGGCGATCACGCAGGACGCGTGGTTCATCGACAGCTACGTCAAGACGATGCGTCAGACGGTCACTATCGACGTGGGCAGCACGACGCCTGGTGTGTTCAAGGGCGCGCTGTACACGGGCACCGTCGTGCCGGACTTCTCGCAGACAAACCCGGCGTGGAACGTCTCGCCGTGGAACTCGGGAGAGTCCAGCGGGCCTGGCTACACCTCGGGCGGCCAGAACCTGACGGTCGTCTCGTTCGCCGGGCTGGCCACCGCGAACAAAGTCGGCTGGAAGTTCAACACGATCACGTGGACGTCGACGACGCTCAGCGCCGAAGGGCTGCTGATCTACGCGCCGGGCCTGTCGAACAGGGCGTTCCTGTTCCGGTGGTTCGAAGGGGTGCGAACAACCAGCGACGGGGATTTTTCGATCGCATTCCATTCCGACGGTGCCTGGCGGACCGTGCTCCGCGACACCGCCTGACCGACCCGACCCTATTCCGATCTTCGACCCCACCAGCGTGCGGGGTTTTCGCATGAAAGGGGCCAGGTCATGGCCTTGTATTGGGCTGCCAACGGGGCCATGCCGACGACGGCGGCGCTCACCCCGGTCAGCACCGGAACAGCCGTGAAGACGCTGCTGCAGATCGCCACCCCATCAACGAAGGCCATCAAAGTGGTGGAGTGGGGGATTGGTTTCAACGGGTCCGCTGCGGCCGAGCCGATCCGGTGCGAACTCGTCCAGACGGACGTCGCGGCCACCGTTACCGCGCATGTCAGCGCCGGTGTGCAGCCGTACAGCGACCCGAACGCGCCAGCCAGCTTGATGACGCTGGGCACCAGCGCGACCGGCTACACGGCCTCCGCCGAGGGGTCTATCACCGCCACCAGGACGGGCGACCTGCAACTGATCGCGCCAACAACGTCGTACGTGAAGATGTGGCCGCTCGGGCGGGAGTTTGCAGTCCCAGTCTCCAAGTTTTTGCGAGTCCGCGTCACGGCCGCCGCCGCCGTCTTGGCGTACACGTATGTGGTGTGGAGTGAGGAGTAGATGGCGATCGCCGTCGACGCCTCCAGCCCGGCGATTGTCACCGGCACCACCCCCAGGACCACCGCATCCTTCACCGCGCCTGCCGACAGCCTGCTGGTGGCGTTGTGCGGGTCCAACTCCGGCACCGTCACCCACACCGTCACCAACTCCGGCACCGCGTTGACGTGGACCTCCAGAGCCAAGCGCGACATCCTCGACTCGGGCGGCGCCACACCGGCTGTGGAAATCTTCACAGCTCCCGCCGCCCCATCGGTTGCCCGCACGGTGACGCTGGCCAGCAACAGCGGCGGCGACACCGTCGAACTGAAACTACTGGTGCTCACCGGTGTCGACCTGGCCGCGCCCGTGGGCGCGACCGGCGAGGGCAGCAGCGCCACCGCCAACCTGACCGCGGCCGTCTACACCTCCACTGCGGCGAATAGCCGTGCAGTCGGCATCGCGGCAGATCAGAATCAGGCCGGTACCCCCACCTCCAGCGACGTGGGGTTCGCGTGGAACATCTCCGGGCAATCGTCCGGCATCGCCGTCTACAAGGCCGCCGACACGCCGACGGTCGGCTCGTCGGTGACGCTCAACTTCGACGGCACTGGCGGCTCCAGGGCGTGGAACTGGTGCGGGATCGAAATCCTTCCCGCCGTGATCCCGTTTGTTGCCCGGGCGCGGCATCATGCTGGGCCAGGCAGTCAACCGCGCCGCCTTCTACTGACTGGGGGGCGTGCGTGGCTCGCATCGGCCGGTCTCATCCGATCCAGGTCAGCGTCCGTGGCCGTCTAACCTTCCACCGCTCAGACGTGGCGCTGCCGGCGTTCGAGTCGGTCTCGGAGTGGCCTGCGCTCGCGATCACCACGCCGAACGTGGACCTGGCGCTGCCCGTCTTCGAGTCGATCTCGGAGTGGCCGGCGCTCACCCTGACGTACGAGCAGTCGTTCGCCTTGCCGGTGTTCGAGTCGGTCAGCGAGTGGCCCGCCCTGACGGTCACCATACCGGTCAAGCCCGGCGATTCGCTGACCGGTGCGAACGGCGAGGCGGAGTGGAACGGCACCTTGTGGGGGCCGACGACGAGCATCCGCGTGCTGCTGCCGGTCGAGGGCTGGCTGGGCACGCCCAGCGTGGACAACCTGAACGTGGAGAAGCCCGCCCAGCATGGCGCGTGGGACGCTCTCAAGTTGTCCCAGCAGCGGGTCGTCACGCTGCGGTTGCAGGCCAACTCGGCGACCGACCCGTTGTCGGTGGATGACCTGTTGGAGCAGGTGATCGCCGCCACCGGCCTGCCCGAATCCGAAGATCCGCTGCCGCTGGTGATCAAAGCGTATGGGGCTCCACGCCTCGCCTACGGGCAGGTGATCGACCGGCCGATCACGATGGACGGCGACTACAACGCCGGCCTGCCCACGGTCGGTGTGCTGATCGCGTGCGGTGATCCGCGCCTGTACGGGCTGGATCCGCGCGGCGCGACCGTCGCTCTGAACACCCCGACCGCCTTGGCGAACGCGGGAAACTCCAGCACGCATCCGCTGATCAGGCTGAAAGGGCCGCTCACCGACCCGACGCTGGTCAACCAGGCGTTGGACAGGACGCTGCAGTTCACGATCACGCTCTCGGCCGACCAGATCCTGGAGATCGACACCGCTAACGGGACGGTCACCCTCGACGGCGTGTCGAAAATGTCGACCCTGGGCGGGGTGAGCGACCCGGTCTCCGACTTCGTCCTGAAGGCCGGATCCAACCTGATCCAGTACACGACCGCCGCCGACGGCACCAACGGAGCCGACCTGACGTGGCGAGACGCCACCATCTGACCTGGTAGCGCGCTGACCTGCATGATCGGAGGCCAGCGTGACGGCTGCGGTTCGTTCGGTCCAGTTCAACACCCTCCAAGCGCCGAGCGGCACCGTCAGCAGAGGTGACGCCCGGCCCGGAGACGTGCTGCTCGCCTTCCAGTCGGCCGACTCGGGCGGGCATGGCGCGATGAACCTGGGCGGTGACTGGCTGCTCCTGGACGCCTACCCGGGCGACCTATGGCCGGGCAGCGTCAACGGCACGTGGGCAGGCGTCAACCTGTGGAAACGCGTCTGCGACGTCGGCGAACCCGTCTCCTACACCGCGTCCCAGGGCCCGGTCGCCGACGGAGTTGTGGTGATCGTCGCCATCTCCGGCGCGGTCACCGACCGTACGCAGACCGCCAACGAGTCAGACACGACCACGCCCGGCCTCGCCCCCAGCCAGCCGTCCGGCGTCGAACTGCGGTACGTGACCGGCGTGCCGTCCCCGCCGGGCGGCTCCGTGTCGTGGAGTCTGCCTAGCGAGTACACGGCGCGCGGGCAGGCCCAGTCGGGCGTGTGGGTGTCGGGCGCGATGGTGTCCAAGCCGGTCGTGTCCACAGCGCCGACCGGCGATGTGACGCTGTCGCCATCACTGCCTCTTGCTGCCGCCGCGTTCACGGTGTTCCTGCCCAGCGCGGAAGAGCCGGTTCCTGACCCTCCTGTGGTGCAGCCGTTCGCGCCCGGCCGGGGCGCGTCGAAGTTCCGGTACGTGTTCACCAGGCTGCTGGACCGCACCTACCTGGGCGACCTGAACCTGACGAACGTCACCTTCGACAAGAGGATCCTGCAACCGGGGGCTTTCAGCGCGACCATCCCGATCCCGAACCGGCGCATCGGCGACCAAGTGGCTGAGATCATCCCGCGCGACGACACGGACCTGTCCATCGGGCCCGGCGTCATCACCTGCCAGATCTTCAGGGAGGGCGAGCCGTGGGGCGAGTATTGGATCACCTCCGCCCAGCCGTCCCGCAGCCGTAGAGGCACCCCCGCGATCCAGTTGCGGGGCAGCACCCTGGACGCCTACCTGGCGCACGTCGAAATCCAGTCCGACCTCAACTACTCGGCCGACCAGATCGACATCGCCCGCAGCCTGCTGTCCCACCTGTCCGCGCAGGCGCACGCCAACATCAGCCTCACCCTGCAGCCTGGCACCAGCGGCGTCGTACGCGACCGCACCTACCTGGAGTCCGAAGGGGCGAGCTACGGCGGGCGACTGGTTGAGTTGGCCCAGGTCGATGACGGCTTCGAGTGGGTCATCGACCTTGCTCTCGTGGACGGCGCCTTGCAACGCCAGTGGCGGTGGGGCTACCCGAAACTCGGCGTGCAAAGCCCAGCCCCGCACTTGTTCGCCGACGGCCGGTCCGGCGGCGACATCCTGGAGTGGGGCGAAGAGATCGACGCCCTCCGTGGCGGGACCAGATGGCGGGCGCGAGGCGCCACCGCATCCACGGACGCCTCCACCACCTCAACGCCGCTCATCTCCGACGCGCATGAGGCGACCGCCCACCTGGCCGCAGGCTGGCCCAGACTGGACCGCACCCTGTCCTACAGCACCGTCAGCCAGCAGCAAACCCTGGAGGACTACGCCGCGTTCTGGGCAGCGACCGCGCCCGGCGCCCTGAGAGTCGACCAGGTGACGGTCACGTTCGGCAAAGTCGTCACCTTCACACCCAACACCCTCGGTGACAGCGGGCGCTTCTACTTCAACAACCAGTGGCATCGCGGCGTGTGGCGCACCCGGCGCATCATCGGCATCGGCATCACCCCCACCTCGCGCGGGTCCGGCAAAGAAGAAGCGCGCCTCGTACTCGAAGGGCTGGAGGTGCCCGGTGCCTGACGTCTACCCGGCAGACCTAGGAACCCGCATCCGCACCCTGGAACGGGAAGTCGCCGAACTCAAAGCGCTCCTGCAAGCCCGTCAGCCGATGACCGCCGCCAGCAAAGGCTGGCTCCTGACGGATATGTCCATCCCGTCGGTGGAGTCTGGCACCTGCCATCTCGGCTGCAACGACGGCGACGTCTTCAGCGTCAACGCGTCCGGCCAGGTAAAACGCATGTTCCTGCAAGCGGCGGTGATCGCCAACCAGGCCGACTTCACCTCTGGCGACATCGCGGGAACGCCGACACCGGCGCAGTACAACGCGCTTCGAGCGGACGCGGTGGCCACCCGTCAGTACGCGTTCGACCTGACCACCATCCTGCGGAGTGCGGGTCACATCGCCACCTGATCGTGCCGCCCGCCTTCTTCCGAGGGTGCCGGGCGGGCGGCACCCCCAACTCTCACGGCGAGGAGCGATGTGGCTGATGAGCCGTCCCTGGGCGAGGTCTCCCGCCGGATCGACCACGTAACCATGTCGTTGACCCAGCTCGTCCAACGGACCGAGTACACGGCTGACAGGCGCTACGACGACAGGCGGTTCGGCGAACTCGAATCGGACGTCGTCGAGCTGCGGCGCCAGCTGACCGAGGACATGCGGGCGCTCAAGGCGAGCATCGACGCGGCCACGGAGCGTCGCGGGACGAACGTGAGGCAGGCGGTGTACGCCGGGGTTCTGCCCGCGGTTTTGGTGCTCATGGGGATTGTCGTGCAGATCTGGCTCGCCCGGCAGGGGGCCTGATGGGTGTGCATGTGCGGCGACTACGTCGCAACTGGCTGCTCGTCTCCGCCGCCGGTGTGATCGGCGTGCTGGTGGTGGTCATCTCGATGCAGATCCACGCTCTCGGCGAGCAGCTGCGCCAGGCCGAATCGGACAGCGCTGTGCTGTCGGACCAGGTGAAGAGGATGGGCGGCGTGCCGCTCGTGTCACCGTCCGCTGGCCCTCCGGGGGAGCGCGGTCCTGTCGGTCCGGCTGGCCAGACGGTGGTGGGTCCTCGCGGTCTGCCCGGCCCGAGCGGTCCGCCTGGGCCTGCTGGCCGAGATGGGAAGCCGGGCAAGGATGGCGCGGTCGGGCTACAAGGTGTTCCCGGCCTAAAGGGCGATCCCGGAGCAACGGTCACCGGACTTCCAGGAGCCAAGGGGGACGCGGGAGCCGACGGCAAGGACGGGAAAGACGGCGCCGCCGGCCAGCCGGGCGAGCGAGGCGAGCCAGGGCCGCGGGGTGAGACGGGCCCTGCGCCGTCCGGGTGGACGTTCACCTACCTGGGCGTGACCTACCAGTGCGCGCCCACCGAGACCGGATCCACCACCTACAGCTGCAAACCGACGGAGGGAACGCCATGAGGCAGAACGAGGCGGAACTGACCGTGGCGAACGTCAACCGGCGTGACGCCGGCCCGACCGAGCCCGACGAAGAGCAGGTGCTGCAGGAGCTGTACGGCGGACCTGACGAGGCCGGCATCTACCGCGGGGACGTCCAGTGACCGCCGCGGCGATGCTCACCCAGATGCGCAAGATGCTGGGGTGGGGTGAGCCGAACCCGATCCACGCCTGGTACGGAGGCCGTAACGGCGCGGAGTTCCGGTCCGGTTCTACGCCGTGGTGTCAGATGACGGTGACGTGGGCGGCCTTCTACTCGGGCAACTACGAGGCCGTCTGCCCCAACGGCGACAGGGCTTACACCGTCTACGGCGCCGAGGACGGCCAGAAGCTGGGCCGATGGCATGCAGGCACCGCCGACAACCTCCGCAGGCTCGCCAAGCCGGGCGCGATCGTCTACTTCGACTGGGACGGCACCAACATGCTGGACCGCGTCGACCACGTGGGCGTGGTGGAGCGGAATCTCGGCGACGGCCGCGTGCAAACCCTGGAAGGCAACTCCGGGGACAGGGGAGTGCGGCGGGTCCGCGGCCCGGACGTCATCGCCGGCTTCTGGAACCCCGACTACAGCGATCAGGAGGACGACGTGAGCGCCAAGGAACTGTGGCAGCACGAACTGGCGGTGCCGTTCGGCAGCAAGGACAACCCGGAGTGGCAGGCCGGGAACGTGCTGGTCAACTCGGCGAAGTGGGTGTACGAGATGCGCGCCCGGCTGGCGTCGATGGAGGCGAAGCTCGACGCGCAGAACGCCACCATCAAGACGCTCGCCGACGCTCTGGCCGCGCAGAACGCCAACCTCGACGTTGACGCCTTGATCGAGCAGATCCGGACCGCTCTGGACAACGTCAGCGTCCACCTCGAAGTCGGCAAGTAGCCGGCCTGCGTGGACGGCCTCTGGCTGCGCTACTGGCCGTACCAGGAACGCCCTCTACAACCCCTCAGCGGCGGGCACGGGCCTGTCCGGCGGGATAAGTGTCTTGCGCTTGGATGTCGTCCAGGTAACGCCTGCTCGCAAGACGGCTTCCGCGTTGCGGTTGTCGGACTTGTGCGTAGCGATGATCAGGAACACGGCGGTGCCGACGGGGACCCCTGCCAGCAGCAGGTCCGGGTAGGCGTCCAGGTCGAGGCCGTAGAAGTAGCCGACTGCTGCGCACACGACCGCGGCATAGATGATCTGCCTCACGACCATGCCTGACAGTGCCAGTAGGTTCCGCCATTTCGCTTCGCGGATCACCGCGTTGAGCTTCTGTTCGTACGTTTCTTGATCGGCCACAGCGGGTGATTGTGTCGCAGGCGTGGAGTCTGGCGCCAGGTCTTGCCGCTAACTGATCGGTAACTGAGGACCGGCTTCCCGAGTTCGATTCTCGGTCCCTGGGCGGACTGCCGTATGTGGTCCGCCTTTCGCATTTCCCCCATCCGAGGAGCATCCCTCATGCGCAAGAGCGCTGTCCTATTCGCCGCTGTCATCGCCGCCGCGGGCCTGACCGGCGCTCCAGCCTCGGCCACCGCTTCTGCGGACGTGCCGGGCCTGGCCATTACGCAGGTCGGCTACAACGCCTACGGCAGCGACACCGTCTGGAACAGGAACCAGGAATTCGTCGATGTCCGCAATACCGGCGCCGACGCGGTGAACGTGGCGGGCCTGGTCGTCGCTGATCAGTGGGCCAAGAGCCACGTCGACGACAACGACCGCAACTGCAACACGCTCAAGGTCACCTCGCTGGCTGGGATCGTCACGGGCACGGACGGAAGCGTCATGCTTCCGGTCGGCCACACGGTGCGCGTCTACAGCGGTCGGGGCGTCCCCGCGGTGTCGGCTGGCGGTTCGGTCCACGCGCTCTACATGAACAGCCTCTGCGGCTACCACGGCCACATCTGGGGCAACGGCGGCGACACCGCGTGGATCACCAAGGGATCCGACTCGGAGTCGTTCGCCTACGACTTCGACAACGGCTACACCGTCAAGCCGTAGGAGGCTGACATGGCTTCTTCTCCAACCTTGTTCGGCCGTGAACCGGCCATCATCCTGGGCTTTCTGTCGGCGGCCCTCCAGATGCTGACGGCGTTCGTGCTGCCGCTCACCTCCGACCAGGTGGGTGCTATCAACGCGATAGCGGCTGCTGCGATCGGCGTGTGGACGGCGGTCGTTACTCGAGCAGCGGACGGCGGATCCTCGATCCAGTCGGCGGTGCTGGGCTTCGCTCAGGCGGGTATCACGCTGGCGCTGGTGTTTGGCCTGGCCCTGTCGGGTGACCAGACGACGGCCATCATGGCGTTCGTCGCGATGGGCGTCAGCATGTTCGTCCGTCAGGTGTCGTCGCCGAAGGGTGTCAGCCTGGTTCGCTAGGCTGATCTGCCCGCCTCTGCCATGGGAAACCCTGGCACCCACGACGGTGGTACAGCGGCGGGTACTTACGGGGTCGGGTCGCCTTCGGGCCGCCCGGCCCCTTTTTCCATGTTTAGGAGGGGCGCTGGTCCTGCCGTCGTACGGCGCTGCCGAAGATGTGCCGCAGTTTCACGATCTGGTCGGACGTTATTGGCGGGGCTTCGGCCACGATCCGCTGTATCGCTTCCTTCCGCCGCCTCAGGTAGTCCTCGTCGTCTTGCCAGTAGGTTCTACGTCGCCTGGTCTCGCTGGCCATGGCGGCAACCGTACTGACGTGCTCGCCAAGAGCCGGTAACGCGACGCCCCCGCTTCTTCCTGCCTTGACGGCGGGGAGGGGCGGCGGCGCTTCTCGCGTTGTACGGCTGACCTGGTAACCCGTTATCTCCAGTCTGGCAAGCATGG
This sequence comes from Nonomuraea sp. NPDC049028, assembly GCF_043197735.1. Classification (NCBI taxonomy): domain Bacteria; kingdom Bacillati; phylum Actinomycetota; class Actinomycetes; order Streptosporangiales; family Streptosporangiaceae; genus Nonomuraea; species Nonomuraea sp. NPDC049028. The sequence continues at coordinate 474,438 of NZ_JBICTR010000009.1, read as the reverse complement.
ATTCTGCTTCTATTGGGACATCAGGTGTTCCCGTTATCGAAGTGAGATTTCTCCCAGTCGACACGTCCGTAATGCGCGCATTGCACACAGGTGGCTACTGGGAGAATCGATGCCAAGTTCGATTCAAGACCCGGCACCTGCGCGAACAGGCCCGGGTTCGGCCAACTCCAGAACGGAAGAGTTGACGTGTCCGAAAATAGCATTGCGCGTACCAGCAATGGTGGGGCGGGGCCCGATTCGCCGTTCGACGCGATCCGACGCGAGGATGAGCAGGGTGAATACTGGTTCGCGCGCGAGCTCCAGTCCGTCATGGGCTACGACCAGTGGCGTCGTTTCGAAGACTCCATCGAGCGCGCCATCCGCTCGGCCGAGAACACCGCCACCTACTCTGAACAGGCTTTTTGCCGCCTCCGGCAAGAAGGCACCGGAGGTGCTCCCCGAGTCGACTACCGGCTGAACCGCTACGCCGCCTATCTGATCGCCATGAACGGCGACCCGAATAAGCCGCAGGTTGCCGCCGCGCAGGCGTACTTCGCGGTGAGGACACGCGAGGCGGAGATCGCCACCAACAGGCCGATGTCCGAGCTGGAGATGGCGCGCAAGTACGTCGCCGTTCTGGAGCGCGAGCAGCAGGTCTCCAAGGAACTGGCGATCGCTAAGCCGAAGGCGGGCAAGTGGGACGCCTACTGCAACTCCGAGGGCCTGATCGGGATGACCGAGCTGGCCGACATCTTGCAGACCAACGCCAAGACGCTCACGAGCTGGCTGGTCGAGATCAACCTGTTTCGTCGTCAGGTGTCGCGCAACGGTGGCGCTCGTAACCTTCCCCGGACCACGAGCCAGAATTCCGGGCACTTCAGCGTGAAGACAGAGTCGCAGAACGGCGCGGTGTTCCCGGTGGCTTATGCCACCCCTCAGGGAGTCGATCTGGTTGCGGACCTTTGGGGCCGTGAGACCAAGCAGTAGCGCATCGGAGGTCTCGCGGCGTACGGTGCCGAGAGACGCCTGGGAGCGAGAAGCCCGCCTGTCCTTCGGGACGGCCGGGCTTCTTCGCGTTGTACGGGCTAGCAGGTGGCCAGCATCTTCTGCAGCGCGGACCGTTCGGACGGCTGCATGGTGAGCCCCCAGTAGAACGTTGACGTCCACCCGCGAATGGGAGATCAGGCAAGAATTCACCAGCTCATGGTGATCGGTGAGTCCTACGAGAGTGGGGCCCACCCTGGCGCGGTATGACCTGACTTCGGTACCAGCAAGGGATCGGGGGGACGGTGGAGAGGACCTTGTCGGCCGTGGGGGCGGTGTTCGCGGCCACCGTGGTGCTGATGGGCGGCTGTGGTGGCTCGCCTGCGCAGGCACGGCCGGCCATCACGCCGGCCGGCCAGCTCGTCCCGCTCAAGGGCAGGGGGGACCTTCCCGAGGCCACGGTCAAGGTGGGCCTGGACTGCCAGAGGTGGCTGGAAAACCACGATTTCCAGTCTGCGGCCACAGAGATGGGCCGGGTGGCGGCCGACGACGACAGCACAGACAGCGAAAAGGCTATCGCGCAGACCTGCTTGGCGGCGGCGCAGACGAGCATGGGAGATTACCGCGGGGCGCTCGATAGCGTTGACGCGGCGGAGCGGCATCGCGGCGATATTCCCGACAGCATGCACTGGCACATGCGGAACCTCCGCCTCCGCTCAGAGGCGGTCAGTGCCGCTGCCGTGGGCGAGTACGACAGGGCCGAAAAGGCCCTTGACCGCCTCGCGAAGCTTGGCTACAAATCAGGTGACTACGCTAGGGACGCGTGCGCGGTGGCGTCCGATCCTGCCTCTCTCCCGGCGTGCGCGACGGCCACACCTTCATCCACCATGACCGAATCCCCGTCGGACGAGCCGGAAACACCCGTGACGCCCCAGCCCGAGGAGTCCAATAGCGGGCCGACAGACGACACCACCCCCACCGACGGCGCTACCACGTCACCTAAAGAAGAGACCTCCACACCGCCGGATGATGATGACGATGGTCCGGCGCCGAGCCAGTCGTAGAACCCCTCCGGCCATGAACACATCCGCACGTGACAGGGGCAAGGCCGGTCAGGACTTCTCTCGCGTATGGGGCATCCTCGCCCACATCGTGCCACCGACCACCTTCGTCGCGGCGATCATGATGTACTTCGGAGCGGTACGCACCAACACCATGTACGGGCGCCTCGGTGTGAATCAGAGCATGCTGGGCCTGTCCTTCCAGGACTATGTGCAGTACAGCGTCGCACCGACCATTAAAGCGCTAGTGCTGGTCCTAGTGGTGGCCCTGATCGCTGCCCCGGTGCACGTGTGGCTGACCCGGTCCGTCGCTGCGCATCGCACAGCCACGATGTGGACGGTCGCGGTAGCGGCCGTGCTCGGAGTCGCGAGCGCCGTGGTAGGCATTATGGAGATGACCAGCCCGTTGCCAGGCCTGCCCGACGTCATGCGGAAAGTCCGCTTGGAGCCACTCCAGGACTACGTCGTGCCGATTGGCCTGGGCCTCGGCGCCTTCGCGCTGGTCTACAGCGCCTCTCTGTACCGCAGGCTCAATCCGCGGCAAATGACCCCCTCCAAGGACCAGATCGTCTGGCGCGCGATCTGCGCGGTCTGCGCGGCGCTCCTCCTGGTCCTGCTGTTGTGGGCCGTCACGGTGTTCGCGCAGCAGCGGGGAAAGGATGAGGCTCGCCAGTTCCAGGTGGATCCAAGCATGCTACCGAGCACGGTGGTCTATGCGGCGCGGCGTTTGTACTTGGAGGACCTTCCGGAGACGCAGTTCCCGGACCCGAACGCGATGTTCCGCTACCGATACACCGGCCTGCGCCTGCTGATCCATTCGAACCGGCGGTACTTTCTCCTCCCCGAGTGCTGGTGGGCGACGAACTCGCAGGCCCGGGTGATAGTCCTTCCTGACGACGATTCGCTGCGGCTCGAGTTCTCCATGAACGAGGTGTGGCCAGCATGCCCACCTGGGCAGTGAGGACGTCGCTCAATCCCGTAGGTCCCCCAAAGCCGCGATGCCGACCGCGAGGAGGCGCGCTTTTACCCGCGTGGAAACCGGCGGGCTAGAGCTCGCGCGAGTCAGTTCGCGCCGAGCCCGCCGCTCCCTTCGTGGAGCGGCGGGCTCTTTCGTCATACCGGGGAAGCCCAACTGGCCGTGGCTGACTGTAGGTGACGCCTCCGACAGTTTCGTCAGCAGGTGGTGTACGCCCTGCTGCTGCGCCCCCACGAGCAGGTGTCGATCTTCTTCAGGTCGGATCCCCGGTAGATGCCCGCCACGTCTCCGCCGGGGGAGTTGTTCCAGATGTAGTTGCCGCTGCCCCAGTACACGGTGCTCGTCCCGTCGTTGCCTGACCCGGTCCGTACGGTGACGCTCTTGCCCGGAGCGAGGAGGAGCCGGCCGAACCGGTACTTGTGGCCGCTCTTGTCGCGCAGGATCCACTTCTCCAGCTGGACCGTCTTGCTGGTGGTGTTCTTCAAGGTCGCGTATTCGGCGTTCAGGCTGGCGTTGGAGCGGGTGTCCTTGCCGGGGCTGTCGTAGTAGACCTTCGTGAACATCAGGGCGGGAGTCGCCGCCTGGGCGGCCGGGGTGAGGGTGAGCAGCACGGTCGCAGCGGTGCCGAGGGCGGTGAGGGCGGGAGCGGGACGCATCTTTGAGTCCTTTGGGCGGGGTAGTGGAACGTGACAACGAGTGAGACGCTAGGTACGCCATGTTGGTTGTCGTGAGGCGGTAGCCGCTGCTGCCGACACCAGGCCCCGCATCCCTGATCGCACACCCGTTCGGGCTAGGATCGCGGCGACTGCGCTCAACCAGGGGAGATCCACCATGGCCGGCTACGAGATTCCGCCCGACCTGCTGCAGAAGCGGGCCGCCTTCGTCGCCGCTCAGGAGGAGCTGTCCGCCCTCGGCCGGGCCGCGTCGTCAGCGTGGCTGGACGCCCAAGCGAGGTGCCGGGACCTGGCGGTGGAGATCCAGGAGCACGCCTGGTGGGGGACGGTAGACAGCCGGCAGAAGGCGGAGAGGGCGCTTCGGGAGGCGGCGGATCTGGTGGCTCGGGAGGCAGCGGAGAAGGCGCTCCAGGAGGCTGCCGACAAGACCGACTAGGCGCTGGTGACCAGCCGGTCGGCGGCGGCTCCTACCTCTACACGCGGCAGGCGTGTATCTGGGTGATCAGGATGGCGCGAGCGCCCGCAGACTCCAACTTGTCCATGATCGTCTGCGCCTGATCGGCAGGAACCATGGCGCGGACAGCTACCCAGCCCTCGCGGTGCAGCGGGGAGACCGTGGGGGATTCCAGGCCGGGGGTGAAAGTGATGGCCCGCTCCACGTCCGATGTGCGGATGTCGTAGTCCATGAGCACGTACCGGCGCGCAATGAGCACGCTGTCCAGGCGGCGCAGGAAGAGCCGCTCGGAGTCCTGAGCGGGTCTGGCCCCGGCAGGACGGATGACGATTGCTTCGGACTCCATGATCGGCTCGCCGATGGTGGTCAGGCCGAGAGTTCGCAAGGTGCTCCCAGTCTCGACGACGTCAGCGATCACGTCAGCGACGCCCAGCCGCAATGCCGTCTCTACTGCGCCGTCCAGGTGGACAATCCCCGCGGCGGCCACCCCGTGCTCAGCCAGATACTTCTCGACGATGCCGACGAATGAGGTGGCGATCGTCTTCCCGGCGAGGTCGTGCACCGTGGCGGCCATGCCGGGTGCGCCGGCGAAGCGGAAGGATGAAGGGGCGAAGCCCAGAGTGAGGATTTCTTCAGCGGCGGCCCCCGAGTCGATGAGGAGGTCGCGGCCGGTGATGCCGATGTCGAGGCGGCCGGAGCCGACGTACACGGCGATGTCACGGGGGCGCAGGAAGAAGAACTCGATGCCGTTACGAGGGTCCTCGACGACGAGTTCTTTGGCTTGGCTCCGCTGTCGGTATCCGGCCTCGCGGAGCATCTCCGACGCGGGAACCGACAGTGAGCCCTTGTTCGGGATGGCGATACGCAGCATGAAACATCCTCGTTGTCGTCGGCGACTGGATGTCATCGTGTCACGGGGGCGTGGCCCGACATTGTCGTTTCGGGCCGCGCCACGCGTGGGGCCGTTACAGCAGCTCGCCCAAGGCGACGCTGTCGTTGAACAGGGCCTCGAAGTCAGCCAGCGCGAGGTAGCGGCTGAACAGCGGGTCACGCCGCAGATCGTCCCGGGTCTGGCTGTTGAACGTTGCCTCCAGGTACATCAGGCGGCGCAGCCATCGGGCGTGGATACGCCGCCTGGCCAGGTTCAGGGTCTCTCCCTTGGGAAGGCGCATCAGCTTCGCGGTGGAGATCAGCCGGTTGGTGTCGAGCAGTCGCAGAGCGCCGGCCGTGGAGAACGCCAGGTTGGTAAAGCGCGGGTCGTTGAGGTCCGGCAGCAGCATCTCCTCGGTGGCGCCTCTGGCCAGCAGGCCGCGCGTGATGGCGATGAACAGCTGGAGTTGGGCGCGGCGGCCGGGGGTGAGGTCGTCGCCGTGGATCCGATTCAGCGGCAGCGACGTGTCGACCTGTACCCACTCCTTGACCAGCAGCACCCTGGAGATGTGGGCGTTGTCGGCCGGGGCGAACAGCCGCTGGCGAGGGATCAAGCCGGGCATGCCGGAGTACGCCTCGACCAGGTAAGCGTATTCGCGGCGCACCTTGGCCGCGGTCAGCTCCGGGCAATCCATCTTGAAGACCTGGACGCACCAGCGGCTGCCTGGCCGGTGGTACACCTCGCTGTGGTTGCCCTCGCCCACTCGCTGGTAGTGGGTGCGCGGCAGAGTCAGTAGCGCCATCAGCGGCCTGCCCCGTGCACCATCGTGGCGGTGGTGATCGCGTCCAGGTAACCGTCGAGCATCGCATCAAGAGTGAACCGTTCCGCGCTGGCACGGCCGGCCCGGCCCATCCGCGCGTGCAGAGCGTCGTCTCCAAGTAGCGCCTCCAGGGCGACGGCTATCTGCTCCGGGCTGCGTGGAGGGACCAGAAGCCCGGAGGCGCCGTGCTCGATGTACTCCACCGGCCCTCCGTGCGCGGTAGCGATGACGGGCACCCCCGCCAGCATCGCCTCCACGTTGGCGTATCCGAACGGCTCTGGCTTGCGCGAGGGGTGCACTGCCACGCGCGCGCCGACGTAGCAGGACACCACCTCCTCGGGAGTGAGCTGGTCGAGGAGGAACACCTTCCCGCCCAGGTCAAGCTCGGCGATGAGTGACTGCAGTTCCTGCTGGTATTCCGGGGCGCGGGTGTCGAGCATGCCCGCGCCGTTGAACACCACGCACGCTCCTTCCAATTGGCCGCGCTCGGCCAGCATTCGAGCCGCCCGGATCACGTCTGGATGGCCTTTCCACGCGACCCGTCTGGCGCACACCAGGACGACTCGGAGTCCTGGCGGCACCGCGTTACGCTTACGGACCCGCTCCCACACCGCGCCAGCCTCTGCCTGCCGAAGCCGGGCTGTGTAGTCGTCCACGTCCATCCCGTTGAGCACCTTGCGCAGGGCGCCGTCTGGCACTCCGGCCGCACACAGTTCCTGCCGCACCGATTCCGACACCGCGATCACCGCTACCTGTGCGCCGTCCTTGATCTGGCGGGCCAGATAATCGAATCGGCGGGCGAAGTCGGTCCCGCTGTCGTTGATCACCCCGGTCACGTAGGTCCTGTCGAGCAGCCCTAGTTCGCGGGCCTTCAGCAGACTGATCAGGGGATTGATCGACTGGGCCAGGACGCGCGGGATGCCGGCGGAGCCGATGGCGCAGGCGTACTGCTTGGCCAGCGACGACCACACCCGGTTGGCCGGATCGTCGATGGTGTCTTCGTAGAAGTGCCTGACCAGGCGCTCGCTCTTGTGACCTCCTTGGTGCAGCAGTTCGGGGAACGCGGTGGCGATCTCCCGTACGGTCACGGTGAGGCCCTCTGGGGTGCATAGTTCGTAGGCCCTGGCGGAGGGCTCGGCGGCGCCCGTCTTGGTGAGGGCGACCCGAATGGCGGGGTTGCGCCGGGCCAGGCCGGCAAGTAGGTGGTGAGTCCGCGTGACCAACCCAGATTCCCGGTTGGGATGGAGTTGGCCGGTTGCGGAGAGCCGTCCTCGTGCGTCGTAGGCGCACATGTGGAGGGCAGACAGACATGGCCGCATGTGTCCTCCTGCGGTTCGGGGAGTGGGATGGACTGGAGCACGTCTCTGGCCACCTGTCCGCCCATGAGGGCAGGGACAAGCGCGGGAGATCCGCGTCGGCGTGGCATGCCCGTCGAGGTGGGTGCTCGATGTGCCTGTGCGCACACGGTCTCGCCCTGCCCTCGCCGTATCAATGCCGAGGCAATGCGGGCATTGCCGCCGCGGCAATGCCCGCTGTACAGGGTCGGGCGTACGCTCGGCGCAGTGTTTCGCGCTGGAGGTGACGCGGTGGCGATGAGTCGTGCGCAGCGCGCTGACCTGGTCCGCCAGGCCCGCGACATCCGCCTGTCGTGCCAGCGTCAGGGCTTGGGCGCGCGGCAGGTGGCCGCGGCGATTCTTCATCAGTTGCCGGACGTTCTGCCGCTGGAGGCGTGCCGGCTGGCGCGCGGCTGGTCCCGGCCGCAGGCGGTGGACGAGCTTCTGGCCTTGTATGAGGCTGACGGGCGGCCTCTCCCAGCGGTCAATGGAGTGATGCTCTGCCGGTGGGAGCACGGAGCTGTGGCCGTATCCGCGGACTACGAGCACATGTTGTGTCGCCTCTACGACGTGGCGCCCCATGAGCTGCGTCCTGGAGCGGCGCTCGAAACGCCTCAGCGCCCCAAATCAGTTACACACAGCAATGGCGCGGCTACATTTCATGGTGAGAGTCATGCCGACGAGAGGACCGATGATCCGATGAGGCGTCGCACGCTGCTCACCGCGGCCGGGCTGAGCATCCCACTGTCGCTCCTCCAGCGCCTCGACGACGCCCTCGCGGTGCCCCCACAGCCTCTCCGCTCCGCCGAGCCGGCGCAGATCGCCCAGATGCTGCGGGCAGCACGCCAGCGGTTCGACGGCAGCGAGCTGTCCGGCCTGATAGCCACTCTGCCCGGTCTGCTCGCATCATCGCTGGAGGCGGCCGAGCGAGCCGACACCCCCACGGGGTGGGCGCTGGTCTCGGCTGCGCACGGTTTGGCTACCGACACCCTCAACAAGGTCGGCCGGAAGGACTCCGCCCGGATCACGGCGGAACGGGCGGTGTTCTACGCCGCCCGGTCCGGCGACTCGGTGGCCACGGCCGCCGCGGCGCGGGCGCTGGGCATGATGCTGCGCATCCAAGGACGGCCCGACCTCGCCGCCGCCGTGATGTCCCGGGGGATCGACCAACTGACGGCAACCGGCCTGCGTACGACGGCTCAAGCCGACATGCACCTGCGACTGCTGTGCGCGAGGGCCTACACCCACGCCTGGGGCGGGGACGAGTCGCGCGCCCTGGAGGGGATCGCCGAAGCTGAGCAGGCCGCCGCCCGGATACCGGCCATGGCCCCGACCGCCGTGCCCTTCGCAAGGCTCTATCGCGCGAATATCGCCTACGCCCTCGGCGATCCCCGAACGGCACTGCACGCCGCCCGCGACCTGCGTGATGGCATGTACCCGACACCTGAGCGGCGTGGGCGGCTCCGTACTGATCTCGCCCGTTTCTACTGGCAATGGGGCAAGCCTGAGCAGACCACGGCGGCGCTGCTGGAGGCCTACCGGCATGCGCCAGCAGAGGTGCGTGACCGGCCGTCAATTCGACGGATCGCGGCCGAGTTGGTGGAACGCCACCCGCGGGTGGCCGGCGTGCGCCAGCTCGCCGAGGCGATCAGCCGCCCGCCCGTCACCGTCTGAGGCGTTGGGGCGCGCGAGGGAAAGCGATCACCTCGACGAGGTCAGCCAGGTCGACGTGCTGCTCCACGCCCTGGATGGTCCGGCAGTAGCCGAGAAGGTAGCGGCGTTGGTTCACGGTCTGGGTGACTTTCAAGAGCGGGCGAGTCTGCAGCACGATCACCTCGACCTGGATGCCGTCAGGTCCGCGCCACACTCCCACGCGCCAAATCTACACAAACCGGATATGGGTTCCGGACGTGGAGGCGCCCCTGCCTCATATGAGGCAGGGGCGCCTATCTATGTGGACACCCGATCGGGTGCGAGGGTCAGAACATCGGCGGCGTAGCTGAGACGACCTGTGCGGGCGGGTAGTAGCGGGCGTAAGCCAGCCACATGGAGGCCAGACGGGCGAGCGTGTCGTAGTCGCCCTGGCGGGCAGCGCAGTTCCAGACGTGCAGCCACAGGCCGAACGCGTTCGCGCGTAAGGCGCCGTGGTCGCCGTCGGCAACGGCCTGATCGATGTCGGCCAGCGTCGCCACCGGCGGCTCCGGTTCGCCATCACAGACGTGCGTCCGGTGCTCGGCCTCCGCGGTGAGGGCCAGCAGATGGCAACGCGGCATGTCGCCCTCGCGGCGGAGCGCCTCGAACAGCTGCAGGAGGCAGTCGAACCCTGGTAGCCATGCCCCGCCCGGCTCGCGTTCCGCGAGAGACGTCAGGATCTTCGCCTCGTAGTAGCGCCAGTCCATGTCGGCAGGCACCAGAGATTCTGACGCCGGACTGCTGGTCTGGGTCATGATGACCGCTCTGCCCGGCTCGTAGGGAGGCCTCGTGCGTTGTCCGCGATCTGCTGGCCGCGCTGCCGGTCGTAGAACTCGTTCACCCGCTGCCGCAGGTACTCCTTGTCTGCGAGCTTCCGTTCTTCCTCGTCCGTGCGGTCTTCGGGTCTCACAATGATCTCCTTTGTCACTAGTGGGTGGAGGGGGTGTGCCCCAGCCGCAGGGTTCCGGCTGGGACACACCCGGCTCAGGGGGGCTGTGCGCGGGTGTCAGCCGAGCAGGTCGTACAGCATCTCCTCGTGAGCGGCGAACAGGCGCCCCTCATAGGTGTCTGCGAGGTGCGCCACCAGGACGGCGTAGCTGTCGGCCCGCACCCACGCGGCCTGGGCGGCGTCATCCGCAGCCACCGGAACCGGAAGGTCCTCTCGGCGGGCGGTGCCCAGGTGGAGCCTGGCGGGCACCGTCACCATCCACGCCTCATCCGAGGCGCGAGGGTCGGGCACGTACCGAGCCGGCAGTACGTCCCAGACGCCTTCGAGCGCCAGCCCCGTCTCCTCCTTAAGCTCGCGGACCGCGGCTTCGGCCGGCTTCTCGCCCGGCTCTACGCAGCCGCCTGGCAGCGCCCAGCCGTGGCCGTCGCCACGCTCCACCATGACCAGCCGGCGGCCGTCCTCGGTGAAGGCAGTCACGATGGCGTCGGCGCAGAGCTGCTCGCCCCAGTGGCCGAGCTCGGCGCGGCCGTACCGGATGCCGGTCGGGGCGAAGGGGTTGAGCGGACGGCCGTCGACCACGCGGAAGGGGACCGCGGCGGCAGCCTGGCGGGGCGCCCAGTCGATCTGCGTGGGGTCGGGCTCGGGGTCGGCCCATCCCTCGGCCACGCCTCTGCTGAGGACGTCGGGGTGTGTGTAAGTAATCACCTGCGTGGTGCGTACAGTCACGTGCCCGCTCCTCGCCTGCGTAGATCATCGGCGGCGAGCGCTTGTGGGCTGAGCGGGTCGCTCTTGCTGTAGGTGCCGGCGTCTCGCCCGTAGTTCAAAGGGCCGTCGTAGCCCTCTTCCTCACGGGTCTGCCGCAGATCCTGGTACGCGGGGTCGTTGTCGAACATCGCTCTCCTTCAGGTGCTGACCTGCACGGTCGTGCAGCATGTCGGGCATTCCGCCGTGGCCGGCGGGTCTTGGTGGTTCAGGGCGCTGGCGGCTGCCTGCATAGGTCCGCCGCAGGTGCCGCAGAACACGGTGACGGTGGTGGGCATGACGATCTCCTTCTGAGGGATTGGGTGGTTTTGCGGGAGGTCCGTCCTGTACGAGGTGCAGGGGTCGCGCTTACCATGCGGCCATGCAGGGTTCGCACGCCGAGTCGTACGCCCAGGTCGTCCGCGAGCGTGTCGCGGAGCTCCCGGTGCCCGAGCGGTTCCGCGCCCCCGATGTGCTCATCAGTGATGGATGCGTCGTCGAGGTCGCCCGGCCCACCACGGCCAGGCCGACCCCGGTCCTGACCGTGGGTGAGCGGCTGGCCGTCGAGGGGTCGCGCGCCGTGGTGCAAGGGCTCGTCGCTGTCGAGGTGGCCCGCGTCCACCTGGACAGCGCCAAGCGCCGTGTCGCTGAACGCGCCGGTTCGTGGGCGACCGGCCTGCTCAAGACCAGCGCGGTCGTGCTGGTGCTCGGGCTGCTGTTCAGCAGCGCCTGGCTGGTGTTCCTCGGTGGCCTGGGCCTCGTCGGCGGAACGCTGGGCCTGCGCCTGCGATTGGCCGGCGCCGAGGCGTTCCGGCAACACGTCTACGACGCGGACGAGCTCGCCGTCTCCTGGGTGGGGCGGCAGGCCGTCGTGGATGCGCTGCGCTGGCGTGCTGAGCGAGCCGACTCCGAGCCGACCGCAGGCCTGGTGAAGGCGCGGTTCTCCGCTCCGACCGTCCGGGACCGGCTCGCTCATCTCGGCGCCTGATCTGCCGGTGGTCACGAGGCCCGCACCTCGTATTCGCCGTGGCTGACCTCGGTGATCTGGTTGCCTTTCATGGCCGAGAGCAGGCGGTGCGCCTGCGCGGCCGGACAGATGCGGGCGTCGGAAATCTGCGCGCGCGTGGCCCTGCCACCACACTCGTGCAGAAACTCAAGCAAGAGCTGGGAGGCGCGTTCGTCATCATCAGGGGCTGACGAGTAGAGGGCCGTCACGTTGCTTGGGCGTTCGTCGCCGCGCTGGGCCACTTCGGGCTTCTTCTTGCTGGCTGCGTCGGCGCCGTCGTTCATGGCCGCCTCGAACGCTCGCTGGAACACCTCCTCGCAGCGTTCGTCGAGCACCTGCTCGTCGATCGGCGGGCACCAGGCCGCGAACATGGCGTCGGGAACCCACTGGGTGCGCGACTTCAGCACCCGCTTGGTGCTGCCGATGACGTAGCCGAGGCCGGTGAACCTGATGCCGGCGTCCTCGTCGATCCATTCGGGCAGCTTGTGCGGCGGGACCGGCAGGTCTACGCCAGGGTTGGTGCGCCGCGCCTCGGTCGGGGAGGTGCGGTAGAGCACGGTCGTGCCGCCCTGCGCCTGATCGCGAATGACCGCACCTGAATGGCCGAGCTGGTCACCAAACGCTGTGGACTGATCGGCAAGACTGCCCTTGACCCAGAACTTGCGGCCCTCCCGGTATACGCGGCCGAGAATGCGCGCGATCTCCCGGTCAAGCCCCAGGACCTGGGTCGTTTCGTCCACCATCACGTGCAGGATCTTGTGGTCGATGGCCTCCTCGAACCGGTGCTTGCCGACTTCGCTCCGCATGCGGATGCGTTCCTCCAGCACGGCCTCGACGCCGGCCATCCCGGCGAGCATCTGCCGGGGGGTGACCAGCGGCGTGCGTACGAGACCGGTGACGTCTTCCAGAGCGCCGTTGCCGTGCGGATCGAACAGCACCAGACGGTTGCCGGCCGCCAGCGTTTCGATCGCGATCACTCGGAGGCCGCCGCCCTTGCCGGACCCGGTCTCGCCGATCACCTGGTCATGCGGCGTGCCCCAGCCCGGCACGTACAGCGTGTACGGCGCCCAGCCAGACCCATCCGGATACACGGCGAACGGGATCTTGCCGGTGGCCGGGTCCAGGCCCGGCCTGACCCACTCGATGGTCTGCAGGAGCGGGTCGCGCTCCAGGATGACCAGCCGTGCTCGGGTCTCCCACCGCTCCTTCTCCCGCTCCAGGTGCACGAGGTTGTCTACGCCCGGCCGGTCGTAGCTGGCGTAGATGGCCGACAGCGCCCGGAACATCGTCTGCCAGGACATCCGGGCGTCGGTGCCGTTGATGATCCACGCCGAGCCGTTGGGGTCGCCCAGGTGATCGACGATCTGTTCCCGCTGCTCCAGGCGGGTGTTCTTCAACTCCTGCTGGGCGAGGGTGGAATCCCATCTGACTTGGTGCGGGTGCGGTGGTGGCTCGATCGCGAGGTGTTCCGGCGCGGCATCCATCGCGGCACGCTCGGGTGCGGCTCCGACCGCAACCTGCTCTGAGGCTGTCTCAGAGTCCGCCGCCTGGTCGCTGGTGCGGACGGGCGCTTCCCATCGTTTACGGGGGATCCACCGGTTGGTGAACCACCACGGCGCGGACAGCAGGGATCCGCCGACCACCAGAGCGGACGGCATCAGGGTGTCCATGCCCGCGCCAGTCGCGGTGGCGGCGCTCGTCCACGCCGCGGCGGCGGCCAGGCAGCCAGCCGCCCACGTGCGCCGCCACGGCTCCTTGGCCAGCCAAGCCCGGATCTTCTCCTGGGTCAGAGACGCGAGGAAGACACCCGCGGGGATGGCGGCTCCTAGCAGTGGGCTGGCGTGCTGCTCATGCAGTCCGCTCCCGGCCACTGCGAGTCCGACACCGCAGGCGATGGGGTACAGCCCCTTCTGGTTACGCCACCAGGCGCTCTTGGCGGCCCTCAGCACCTCCCCGCCAATCGGGTACGTCTTGGTGGGCGCCTGCCGCTGCTCGCTCTGTTCGGCCGGATCGCCGTTCTCCGAAGGAGGGGACGCCTCGGGCGCGCTGTCACTGGTTGTGGTCGTCATCTGCCGTTCCCTCCTTCAGGGGACGGGGCCGGACAAGCGGAGCTCGCCCGGCCTGGGCCTGGTTAGTCGTAGTACTCGGTGCTCTTGGCGACGTTCTCTTCGCCCACCTGGGCCTTCGCATCGGCCATCGTGTCGCCCGCACTCCGCTGGGCGGAGAGGGCGTCCTTGGCCGACTGGTGCATATCGACGATCTGGCTGCTCAGCGAGCTCGCGCCGCTGTGTACGGCGTCGCCGGTCCACAGCGCGTCCAGCCACTTGGCGACCAGGTCGCCGCCGATGCCAGCCTTTTCCAGGTCGTTGATCTGGTCGCCGATCCACTTCATGTCTGCGCTGATCGCCTTCTTGAGGTCGTCGATTTTGTCGAGGCGTTTGGCGATGCGCTTGACGATGTCCTCGCCAACCTGGACGGCTTGGGAGTGGGTGAGCGCGACCCCGCCCGACGGGGCGGGTGCTGCAGAGCCGTCACGGGTGGCGACCTGCGCGCTCGCGTCTCGGGTAGCTACTTCGTCTGCCATGGACTCTCCTTGATCGGTTCCTGTTGGGCGGTCCAAAACCGCGACCGTGGCGGGTACGGGCGGCGCGGGGAGTTGGGGTCTCCCGCCGTCAGGGGGCGGCTCGATGTGTGCGGGGCCGCGGCGCGATGGCCGGTGGACGGTGACGTCTACCTCGTACTCGACCTCGGGCTCGGACTCCGGCTCGTCGCGTCGGCCCTCGCCGTCCTCGCCGTCCTCGTCGGTTTCGTCTGGCTCGTCGTCGGGCTGGTCGTCCGGGTCGGGTGCGTCGTCCGCTTCCGGGTCTGGTTCCGGGTCTTCGTCGGCGTCGGGAACGTCCTCAGGGTCGGGCTCCTGCTCTGGCTCCTCGTCCCTGTCGTCGTCCTGCTCGGGCTGTTCCTCGTCCGGGTCCTGCTCGTATGGCTCGTCGTCGTAGGTGTCAGGAGCGTCCTCATCGCCGCGGGACTTCCACCAGTCCCACCACCCTCCCCACCACTCCCGCCACGGCTGGTCCCTCTCCTTCCGGCGCCTCTGCTCGCTCCAACCGGCGCGCCAGCCCTGACGGAAGCGGCGACCAACCTTGAGCGGGAGACGTCCAGCCGACAGCAGGTTCTTGGCCAGCGCGGCGATCGCCCAGCCGGTGGCCCGCACGTGCTTGCCCTCCGCGCGGCGGCGGAGCACACGCGCCCACGTGAACGGCTCGGTGCCGGGCGCGTCGTCGGACAAGTCGTAGCCGGTGGCGAGGGCCTGGCGGCGGCGCGAGGGCGCCTGCTTGACCACCTGGAGGCCGAACCATCCCGCCTCGCTCATGGCGCGGACGATCGCCCACGCCACGAACAGCGACAACGTCAGCGGGTCCACAGCTCACCCCCTTAGAACACCTGGTCCAGGAAGTGCACGATGAAGGTGTCAGGCTGCGATGGCAGATAGACGACCAGGTCGTGCAGCTTGCCGTGCGTGGCCGCCATCAGCATCGGCAGCAAGAACACGAGCTTGAACGACAGCGGTTTGATGCCGCCCCGGTCGACGAAGTCCACGAACAGCCAGACGGCCGAGAACACGATCGGGATCAGCAGCACGGGCAGCGGCCCAATATGGAAGTCGGCCCACTGCAGGAAGCTGTTGGCGAACCACTCGGAGCAGAAACACCAGCCGGCCAGCCCCAGCAGCCAGATTTTGATCATGGGCAGCCAGCTGGGGCTCCCCGCTCCGGCGCCCGCGCCTCCGGCCTGGCCGCCCGCGCCGCCGACTGGCGCGCGAGCCCCCGAAAGAAACTTGATCTTCCGGAAGCGGTTGTTCTTCGAGGCGTCATTCAACACCCTGACGATCATCAAGAGTGTCACGCCGAGAACTGCGGTAACCATGCGAACTCACCTCCCTTCAGCTCTTGCAGACCGTGGCCAGCAGCCACGACACGACGTTCCGCTCCACGAACACGCACAGCGCCAGCGTGAGCAGGCCGCGGGCGGGCCGTTGGTTGAGCCACCCCAGCGCGTAAGGCAGCAGACAGCCGAGCACAAGGCCCACCGTCAGCCCGTAGGCGCGGTAGACGAACGTGGCGAACAGCCAGTTGAGCAGCGGGCTGGCGGTATCCAGGTCCCAGCCCTTGCGGCCGTCTCGCCGGGTGAAGCGTTCGTGCAGGTAGTAGTACAGGTGGTCCTGGACACTGGCGGGCTGCTCGCCCATCCATCGCATCCACCACCATCGGCCGTTGCCGCGGGCTTTGCGGTCGGCGCGGTCTTCGGCGGCCATGCCGAAGAAGTGCGCGACCACGGCCAGTACGGCGCCAGCGAACTGCTTCCTCGGCTGCGACTCCGGCTCAGGTGCTGCGGCCGGGTCCGGACGCCGAACCGGCTCCGGCCCGTCCTCCGGTCGGCCGACCGGCTCCTGTCGAGGCGTAGAAGGTCCTTCGTTCAGCGGCAGGCCGGGAGCATCAGCGGGATCCCGCCCTGTCGCGGCTGGGCCGGGGGCTTCCTCCGGCTGCGCGTCGGGGACGACGCCGGCCAGCCAGTTGGTGCCCGTCGCAGTGTCAGGCATGGATCCTCCAGGTCTGGTTGTTGAGCTGCTCGGCGGCGTTGAGCAGCGGCTTGGACAGCGCCTCGTAGACCTCGCTCTCCTTGGCTGGGTCGATCTCGCCGAGGGCTCTGGCCTCGGCCATCACCCACTGAGTCGCGATGATGTAGACCGCCCGCCAGTCACCGCGAGCCTCCGCGTCGGCGATGTCCTGGCCGTTGGTTTTGGCCCGGTTCTGCCGGGGCGTAAGGCGGTGACGCGGCATGGATGTGCTCCCGGCGCTAGTGACAGTGCGTGAGATGCGGTAGGGTCGCCTCGCGCGCGCATGCGCATGCATGCGCATGTGCCCAGGCGTTGGATCGCCGTTTGATCTTCCGATGGGGCCCCTTAGGGCGAGCCCCTTAGAGGTCTCCCCACACAGCCGATTACGGTGGGTGACGGCGACCGCCAAGCGGCGGCACTCCGGAGTGGTCTCGCGCGTCGACATCAGCGGCCCTCTTTGCAGGCGTGGGAGGCGAGCTTGGCAACGATCCGGGTCGCTCGGGATTCGTGTTTGGCGTAGGCGTTCGGAAAGGCGCTGTTCTGGACGGCTTGAGCGGCTCGCGTGAGGGGCATGTCCTCCCATCCCTTGACTTGCTTGAGGTGGGAGAAGAAGCGGCGCGCCGACACTTCAGGGTTCGTTCGGTTGCGACCCCAATGCGGGTGCTGCTGGAAGATGCCGATCGCGAGGCCGTTGTCGCCGACCGTGCTGCTGTCCAGATCGGACTCCTGCAACGTCGTGGCGACGGCGATCACGGTCGCACGCTCGGGCATGCCCATGTCGTCGGCGGCCCTGATCACCGCGGCGGCGTTGGCTGCCTGCTCACTGTTCAGGCCGGACCCGCACACGCCGCCCTTGGCGGGGCGAACCTGGGCGTCGGCCGCGCACGCTTCGGTTGTCAGCGGTAACGCCGCGACAGCAGCACAGGCGAGGGCGATCTTCAGCGTCATGACTGGCCACCTCGCGGACTGCACGGCGTCAGCCCGGCCACGGCCTGACAGCCGGCGCACGAGGGAGAGAAGTTGACCCCGTGTGTCGGGCACGTGGGGAGGTCTTCCAGGTTGTGCATGTGCTCACAGGCGGGGTCGAAGTAGCGGGTCATGACTGGTCTCCGGAAGGGGGGTCGGTGAGGATCATGCGGACGCCTCCGCCCGGTCGCCGGAAGCGTCCGAGTCAGCGACCGTTTTCGGCGGCGCCAGCACTGTCCTGTCGGTCTTGAACTCGTAGCCCTGCGCGGTCATTCGCTTCTGCACGGCCTGGACGCGCTGGAGACCCCACGTTTCGCTGAATTCGTAGCGCTCCGCGACTTCGGTTTTCGTCGGTCGTCGACCGACGCCGTTTTGGCCGCGGCACCGACGGCGGATCCAGTCTTCGGCCTCGCGATTGTCCTGCTCGTCGGGCCTTTCGCGGTCGCTGTCAGGGTCGCGGCTCGGGTCGCTGTCTCGGTCGCCGAATTCGTGCCCGTCCGCGACCGGTAGCGCGACCGTGTCCACGACCGTGAGAGCCGCCGCTGGCCCGACAGGTGTCGGTCGCACGGCCGGTCGCTCCTCGGTCGCGTCAACGGTCGGGGAAACGACCGCCGCGGCGACCGAAGTTGTCGGCTCCACCGTCGGGGTTTCGACGCCGAGCACCCGCTGGCGCGTCCACATCTTCAGGTCGGCGAGGGCGCCGGACGCGCGCGAGTCGACGTCCGGTTCGGTGGCGGTGTGCGCGTCGGCGATCGCTTTGGCGCGGGCGACGGCTTCTTCTCCCGCTCCGGAAATGGCGGCGGCTCGTACGGCAGCCCAGTGGTAGGCCTTGTGGACGGCCGTGGTGATCTGGTGCTTGAGCGTGGTGACCGCCTCAGCCGCGCAGAACACCATGACCGGCGGCACGGAGTGGAGCAGGATGCCGCCGAAGTCGGGGCGGCCGGCCGGGATGGTCGACCAGGATTCCCACGTGTTCATGAGATAGGTGAGCGCGAGGGCGGTCCACTTGGTGCGGCGGATCCACCGGCCGCCCTTGATCTGGTGGCGGGCAATGATCTGCTCGCCCAGCAGGACCCCGACGAGGACGAGCGACACCATGGGGTCGAGCAGCCAGGCGATGCACCACTCGATGGACCACACTGCCGCGCCTTGGGCCGCGAACCGCTGGACGTTCGCCATCGTGAACAGCAGGCCCAGGATCAGGCCGATCCAGATGAGCCGGTCCACGCGGGTGCGCAGCCGTTCGATCCGCAGCGCGACCACGTCGGGGTCGGTGTCGTAGCCGCGCACGTCGGCGGCGGCCTTCGCCGCGGCTGCGAGTTTCATCGCACGCGTGGGGCGGCCCCGCTTGCCGGCCCACGCGTTGATCTCGCGGGCTGGGGGTGCGTGCGTCGCGTCCATGTCACTTGGTCCGTTCGGTCAAAGGTTCAGGTGGAGGAGGGCTGGTGATTCGTGAACCGCCCGACCGGGAGGGTGCCGGGAGGCTCACGGATCGTCAGCTCGTCTCGGCCACGTACTCGCGGTATGCGGCCCCGATTTCCCTCCGGGAGGAGGTGCGTTGCACGCTGTCCAGCACGGCCAAACAGCGGTTCTTCTCGGCGTCTGAGCCGCGCTGCTTGGCCAGTTCGTACGCTTTGATCGCTTTCACGAGCCGGTCGATCTGCGTCGCACTCATGTCGATCTCCAGGAGTTGGGTTGGGATGCCCGGCCACCGCAGGAGGGCGGGGGCGCGGTCTCCTGCGGCTCGGCGGCAGTTCGCAGAGCTCGGCGGATCCGCCACTGCCACCAGCGCGGCCGGGGCTCCGAGAGCTGAAGTACTGCGTCGGTGAGGTCGTGCATCGACACGGAGATCGAGGCGGTCGCCGCTGCTGTGGAGTCGGCGATCTCGACGCCCTGGTCGACGGTGGCGCACAGCTCGTGGAGCTCGCCGCCGACCTCCTGCAACCCCGATTTCATCTGGTCGCCCAGGCACTGGATTGCCGACGGCATCGCGGCCAGCATCTCCAGCGCGGTCGCGATCCGGTCCAGGTTGGCGTTGACCGCGAGCGTCGCGTGCCCCTGGCCTACCAACGCGTCCCGCACCGCCTGCACGCCGTTCTCGTAGTCGAGCTGACCGGAGCCGGCCCTGGCCCACATGGACAAGTGCTCAGGCGTCATCGCCAGCGCGAAGAAGTCGCGCGCCTGCCGGGCCAGCCCCTCATGCTGTGCCTCGGCCGGAGTGGTGAACGGGTCGGTGGCGGTCACCGCGACCTCCGCTTGCAGGAGCAGTTGCGGTCCGAGCAGCACGGGTCCACGCGCGTCCCGGTCTGGTAGGTGAGCATCCGGTCGTAAGCGTCCCGGACGGACTGCTTCTCGCCTCCGGGCCAGGAAGGGCTGTGGCCGCGCTCGACGTACTCGTGGCGGGTAGCGGTCGTCATCATCACGACACCGCCAGACGACGAGCACGGTAGGAGGACAGGTCGGTCACACCAGCGGGCGGCGGCGCGGAGGGCTGAAGGATCTGCTCGGCGAGAACCGAGACGTCGACCTGCATCTCCTCGCCGAGCAGGTCGGCGATCATGCACCGGTTCACGTCCGCGGACCTCGCGACGAGCATCAGCGACTCCGCAACCATCTGCAGGGTTTCGACCGGCACCGGCACGGTGGAAGCGTGGGGCTGTGCCATGATGAAGGGGTTCCTTCCGGTTGGACGACTGGTGGAGGACATGCGGGCGGCCCATGTCTTG
Organism: Nonomuraea sp. NPDC049028; assembly: GCF_043197735.1. NCBI lineage: Bacteria > Bacillati > Actinomycetota > Actinomycetes > Streptosporangiales > Streptosporangiaceae > Nonomuraea > Nonomuraea sp. NPDC049028. Next base: position 454,590 of record NZ_JBICTR010000009.1, on the reverse strand, counting down.
GCAGGCGGGGCCGCCTTTCGCATGTCTGGGGAGATCGCGAGCATCAGGCCACGACCTCGGTGTTGTTCTTGGCACGCCACTCGGTGGCGTAGTGCTCGAAGCTGATCGACAATCCGCGCTGGAGAACGTCGCGCACGAATCCCTCGACGAACTGGCGCGGCATCGCCCACGCTCGGCCAAACTGCGTGCCCGGGAATCGTCCTTCGCGCAGCCCTGAATACAAGTACTCACGCGAACGGCGAAGCAGGCGCGCTGCCTCCGAAACGGACATGCCAGGCTCGGCCACCGATGTGTCGGGCACGGTAGCTGCGCACATGCACACCGCTGTCTCAGTTGTCTGCACCGGAGGGACTGTCTTCATGCATGCTATGCTGAACCATGCATGCAAGGTTCGTCAAGCAGAGACCGAGGAGGTGAGTAGATTGCAACCTGCGGATGTGCTGGACTTAGGACACATAGATGTCCCTAGTGCAGTAGGAGCTTCCTTGACCGACGCAGCTGACCGCACCCTCTACGTGAAGGTTGCGAACGATCTCAGAGCGAAGATTGCGTCGGGCGCTTTGCGCGTGGGGGAAGCGATCCCGTCGACCAAGGAACTCGAGCGCCAGCACGGCGTCTCGGCCACGGCCGCACGCAACGGCGTTGCGTTGCTCCGGAACGAAGGGTTGGTTGAAGGGGTCGCCGGCAAGGGGGTTTTCGTCATTGCCAAGCCCCAAGAAGTGGAAGCTGAACGAGTCAATCTGGAAGACATTGCGGTTCAGATCGCAGAACTGCGCGACGAGGTGCGCGCGCTGGCTGCCCGGGTTGATGACCAGCAGTCAGGACGTGATCTCGCTAGCGAGGTAGCTGAGTTGAGAGCACTCGTCGAACAGCTCTACAACCGGCTCGGACATCCCATGCCGAGCATCGACGCGGCCACCTCCGTGGCGTCGTCGCACCTGAACACTGGAACCCAGCATCCCCATTGAGAGCGAGGGCGTCGATGGTCGAGCGTGACCGTGTGATTGATCTCCGTACCCGCTCCACCTACAACCCTGACTGTGCAACTCTCGCGCGAAATCGGCTTGCGCTCGCCCGCAACAGCCTCGGCATGACCGTCGAGGAGTTCGCCGCAACGCTCACATCCTTGGTCGGTTGGCCAGTCACTCCGGACGCGCTCGAAGCCTGGGAGTCGAGCGTCGTGCCGCCGGGCGACGTAGTTGTTGCGGTGAGCACGGTGACGCCGGCGGCATCCGACATGCTCGGGCTCCGCTCGCACAAGTTCATCGCCGCCTTCGTCGGTGAGACGGCCGTGAAGCGTCTGATGCCTGTCTCGTCGCAGGACTGTCACGTCATCCCCCTGGATCACCCATCCGGGCAGTGCAACCTGCACCTGTGGTCATTCGGCGTCGCCATCTTCCATCTGGTTGAGGATCTCGTCGTCCCGAACATCGCCAGCCTGGCTGTCTGGCGGTACCGCTCCTACGACGAGAACCTGCACTGGGCGACGGGCCGTCTGGGGGCATTGGCCGGAGACGATTCCTTCCGAGCCTCGTATGTCCTCAGCGCCTACTGGGTACACAGCCCGAACTGGGTGGGGCGAATGCTCGATACCGCGCTGCGGGTCATGTGCGCACCCCGCGTCCTGGTGGAGCGGGACAGTACAGATAGCGCAACCTGTCTCGTCGCCGCTGAGCGTGCGGAGAAGGAACTGCTCGCTGGAGGTTTCGAGCACCAGGAGATGCGCTCTTTCGGCCTCAAAGGAGTCTCTCTTGGGTACTCGTCTTGGTCCGGCGTCGCCTACCATCCGCTCGATCCAGCCCGATCCCTCTCCGAAGACGAACTGGTGGCCTACGAGTTGAATCTCCAGGCCATTTGGGCTTTCAGCGACAACGTCAACCAGCAGGTCGAGCAAGGGCGCATGCCCACTGTGCCGAAGGGCTACGGATGGAAGTTCCTGCGGGCCGCACGCTCCCGACTCACCAACCCTCGCCCGCAAGAGACTGGCCAACACCGGTCAATGCGTGACGCGGTCTTAGAAACGAGCGGCTTACCGGGCCATCTCCACCATGCAATCGAGGCTCTCCGAGAGGCAGGCCAGCAGTGAGTAGTGCGGTGCTCGTTGTGGTCGACGTTCAGAACGGTTTCGTGCGAGAGGAGTCGGCGCATGTAGTGCCCGTCATTGCGAACATAGTGGAGCGATGGCAGGAAGCGGGCGGTGCAGTCGTTTTTACCAGGTATCTGAACTATCCCGGATCGCCGTTCGAGCGGCTAGTGCACTGGTCCGAGTGCATGACGTCGCCGCAGATCGACATCGTTCAGGAACTCCAGCCTTATATCGACAAGGCGACTGTGATCGACAAGAAGGGGTACGGCCTATTCGCGGACGCTGCCGGCGCAGCGTTGGTCGCTGAGCACGGCTGGCGCGACATCTACGTGTGTGGGATCGCGACGGAGAGCTGCGTGTTGGCGACTGCGCTTGGCGCGTTCGAGCTTGATCTGACCCCTTGGGTGATCGAGGACGCCTCCGCGAGCCATGCCGGTCAGTATGTGCACGAAGCGGGCATCCTCGTCACGCGTCGCTTCATCGGCGAAGGCCAGATCATAAAGACGGCCGACATCCCCGCGCAGCTCCTCGCGTGCGCAAGAGAGAACCGCGACGTCTTCGATCAGATTGAGCAGGCCAGTGTCTGAGGATTACGAGATGGACCCGGTTACGCTGGCCGACCCGGACGACGAGCGCCTCCTCGTCCGGGTCGGAGATCAGTTACTTGTCTTCATGGATCTCGGTAATAGTTCTCCGCTGCCTCAATGCGTCGCCCGGACTAAACGGGGACGGTGCCAACAGGGCATTGGTGCGAACTGCGATTACGGTGGGTGGAGCGAGTGGGGCGTTGCTCCCGGTAAGTCCGTATCGGCGATGGAGCCAGGACTCCCGGACGCGGCCTACATTCGGCAGCGTTGTCGAACACATCTGGACTCGGACGCGCCGGACGCGGTAGCTCCCACGTGGGAAAGGTTCGATCCCGAACGCCATCCATGGTTCGTGCGTAGGCACTCGATCCCGTCCTGGACCCCTGATGGGGTGGGCATGGTGCGGCGGGCCAGAGGCATTTCCGCAGGGGACGACGACCAGGATGATGGCTTGGCAGCCCTCTTGGCTGCGGCCGAGAAGAGCCGAGTCGACCCGCCGCTCCAGACCGCCTTGTACCGGTATTACGACGAGCGAGGCAGCCTGCTCTACGTGGGCATCACCGACAAGCTGTTTACTCGCACCATGTCGCACGTTGAGTCGTCGTCGTGGATGGACTTCGCGGTGCGATCTACAATCAACCGCTTCCCTAGTCGCAAGGAGGCTGAGACGGCCGAGCGGGAAGCGATCAAAACCGAGGGTCCTCTGTTCAACAGCCAGCACAACGACACGCCAGAAGCGCGCAAGCGACTCGTGGAGTACCTAATTGAGCAAGGCCGAACGGACCTGTTGGTAGCCGCCGTCTCGCGAGGCTAAGAACGTCAACGGTCGGCTTCTGTCTCTCTAGAGAAACCCAACCGTTCCTGGTCATCTTCTATTCGACCAGTTCATTCCCTGCGTATCGTCCACTTGACTGATCCATTTCTCCTGCTCTTGGCGAGGGCGCTACATGGGGTTCAGGGCACGGTGGACAGAGGAGCAATTCGAAGAGTGGTTCCACGCCCGGTTCGATCAGTGGATCACCGAGCGGTTCGACACAGAACTCGAACCGCGCCTACAAGCGCGAGACACCACGGCGGGACGGAAGTTCCAAGACAGGTTCGATGCCCTATTTAAGATCCGCTTCGAAGCGGCGTTCCAGGATCAACTCAAGACGTGGCAGGACGACGGGATGCCCGGCGTAGACACCTGGGTGGACAACTTCTTCGACAACCTTTTCACCGTCTACGCCGACACGTGGGGCGACGGCTCCGGCTTCCAGCGACGCTTCGATGAGCGTTTCGACGAACGCTTCAAGGAGAGCTTTGAGGAGCGGCTTGAAACCGAGGTTCGGGCCAGGGTAGCCAACGAACTGGCCGATCGGATCGACAAGCGGATCGAGCAGTGGCTGGTGTCCGTTCATCAGGAGCTTCTTAGGGCCGCTGACGCTCCTGCCGACCTCCCGAGTGACGCGCCAGCCGAAGGGCGACCCGATGGCGAGGCCGCCGACCAGACGGCCACCGCCGCACAGCTCGCCGAGTACCTGAAAAAGAAGCCCCTGAAGGTCGGTCGTATCCGTGAACTCCTCAGAGGGAAGGAGATCCCCGGACACCAGCCCGCCGTTTATCCACTGGGTGAGGCAGCCGCGACACTCCTGTCCAGGAGGACACGGGGAGGCAAGGTACCCAAGCCGGGCACCGGCGCGAAACGTGAGGATAGCAGCGACTCCTTGTAAGTCGATGCGGCGTCGGTGCGTCTATCTCTTCATCCCTCTCGGGTGCCAAGTACATGCCATGTCTGTAGGCTCGTAAGGGCAGCGAGAGGAGGGTGTGGTGTCTGCTCAGCCAGTGTTCGAGGATGACCCGCTGGACCCTCAAGTGATCCTTGACGGTCTGCCGGCGAGGGAGCGTCCCGAGTTTCTGCGCCAGTACCGTGCAGCGGCGCAGGCGGCCATGAGAGACGTCGCCCAGTACAAGGCGCTGCGGCAGCTGCTGCACCGCTGGAGCCTGGCTGTGATTGCCACGAACCGGCCCGCCTACTACGAGGCCATCGAGGACGCCAAAGCAGGCCGCGGGGAAGCCGTGCCGCTGGCGCAGGCCATCGCAGCGGAACTTGCCCGCCGTTCGTGACCTACCGTCCTGATCTGTCCGAGCGGGCGTTATCCCAGCTCGGTGGGTTCCCTGACGAGGCGCTGACCGCGTTGGCGCAGGCCATGGCCGACGTGTGCGAGAACCCTTACGATCCGCTCACCTCGATGGCGACCGACGACCCGCAGGTGCGGCGCTCGGACTTCGGTGGCCACGGGTTCGTGACGTTCCTGATCCTGGATGGGGTGGCTGTCGTGCGGATCGTCGACATCGTGTGGGCGGGCTGACAGCTGGTTTTCGCTGGCGCCTTGCGGAGGGTTGAAGGCCCGGCCCTCGCTCGTCCCCTCCGGTCGGCGAAGGCCGGGCTGCTCTAGGGGCGGGCCGCGTCCTGTAGGTCGTCCAGTGCGACCCACAACTGCTTGGCCAGCGCACAACGCAGCAGCGGTGACGACGCCGTGAGCATGGCGTCGCACTCCACCCTGACGGCCGTCTCGTCGTCGCCGCTGGGGGAGTACAGATCGACCACGAAGCCGAATGCCCGACTGCCGGCCGCGGTGCAGACTCTCGAGCGCCGGCGCAGGGGCGGGCAGGTGTCCAGCGCTTCCGGGATGCACTCCCAGCAGGTGGGCGGAAGGTTCGTCAGCCGTGCGCCGTCGCCGGTCGATTCTGGGTCGGTGTGGAACAGCCACGGGATCCGTCCGCCCAGCTCGGCGGCAGGCTTGCTGCACACCATGCAGAGGTGCTCGACCATCATGGTCCGCTGCCGCAGGGCGTTGACAGCCCTCCACTTGTGATGCCCGGACCGGTCCTGGCCGTGGCGCGCCCATAGGACGTCGAACATCCAGTCCCCGTCGACCGGATCCAGGTAGGAGAGTCGGACGTCCAGGACCGCAGCATGCCAGGCGAAAGCGAGCGGGTAGGGCACGAGTTCGCCCGTCCACACGTTGGCGTCGGGTACTCGCCAGCCGCTGGGGAGCCTGGTCATGTCGGATCTCCCGTCGTGAACGGGATCTCCGCGCGCCTGGCCAGCTGGGCGCGTAGCCGCTCCTGGTAAGCCAGCTTCGCCTCAAGGCCGTGGAGGTCGTCGGCGTCGACGGTGACCGAGCATCCAGGCGACAGCCGCGACTCCTCCCGAGTCGCCCAGTAGCGGCCGACATCGCTGCGTCGGATCGTCCACTTGGGAAAACGGGACATCAGTTCGCTTGCAGCTGGGTCGTCGGGGAGGGCCATGGAGCCGACCGTATTCCCCTACTTATCAGTAGGCCAGTAGGCGTCGCAACAACGGTCACGTGACGGTCTAGGTTCTATCCAGTACGTTGAGCGCAATCAGGTACGGATCAACCCTGTACCTACCGTTAAACCGTGATCGATCCCGAGGGTGAGCAGCCGGTGTACTTGCAGGTCGCAGCGCTCCTCCGCGAGCGCATCGAGGCAGGCGAATGGCGGCCTCGCCGTCGCCTGCCCGCCGTCGTGGCGCTTGAGCACGAGTACGGCGTGGCCCGCAATACCATCCTCAAGGCGATCAAGCATCTGCGCGAGACCGGCTACGTCTACACGGTCCCGAACTGGGGCACCGTCGTACGTGCCGGGTCGGATGACATCACCGTCGTAGTGATGGAGCCGGGAAGCCGCGGCATCTTCCGCATAGCCAACGACCAGGAGAGCGCTCGGCTCGACCTCGACCCGGACGCCGCGGTGTTCGTGCTTGAACGGAGGGGCGGCGAGGTCGAAGTGCTGCCTGCCGACAAGGTGGAGATCCGCGGGCCCGAGGTCTGACCGCTGCCCATTTGGCGATGAGCTGAAACGATTCCTCGGAGGTTCCGGTTAAGGATCGTCCTCCGGCGGACTGTTTCTTACGCGCCACGAGGGAGAAGCGACTCCCCGAGAGCAAATTGTCCACGTTGCGCTGTTGGCCAAGGTGAGCGATGTTGGGCGGGCAGCTCTCGGGGACCGATCGCACGCGCGAACCTCTCCGCCTGATCCATCAGGACTGCCCACCGGATGGCCCGGTGGGGGAGGAGATCCGGTCCATGTCCGAGAGTGGCAAGCGGGACGAGCGTCACCAGAGGATCCGCACGGCGCTGGCTGTTGCCGGCGCCGTGTTCAAGGTCTTGTGGACGATGTTCGACCCGCGCCGCCACCTCTAGGGTGGCTGGGCCTCCTACCGGCGTGAATTGAACACTCCAGCAGGTAGGAGGCCCACTGCTCACCATAGGGACGTACCGGTGATCTCGCCATGCTGCGAGGGTTGCACCCTGTAGGGCAATTGATGTCCTCCGGGGATGCTTGGCTCTGCCTCCGGGGGAGCGGCCTCTACCTGGAGGGCGTCGAACGCGACAAGGCTTCACGATCGCACCTGGTCGGCTCGTTTGCCACTTCCGGTATCCACAGGGCCGTTGCTCTTGTCAAGCTTCCTGTGTCTCAGGGTATGAGTTTTTTCGCGTCTGGGTGGATCGGGTGCGCCTAGGGTGGAATGCTTTCTCTTAGGAGGGTCCGGTATGCCCACGCGTTTCCGGCGTGTAGCCGGCACTGGGAGGGCACTCCGTACATCCGGATCGCGGTTCTCCGCGTATCCATAGGTGTGGCGGCGGGGCCCGACAACCTCTGCATGAGGCTGATCCCCGCCGCCACGTCCATATGTGTATCACTCACGCATAAGCATTCTCCAGGTGGTTCCGGTGGCGGTCCTGGGTAGTCCTGGGACGTCCCAGGACTACCCAGGTAGTCCGGGGTAATGCCCGGTGTGATGGGGTCTGCCTGGTCCCACTAGCGTCATTCCATGATCAAGTGGCAGCCGCGGCACCGCTGGGAAGAGGTCGCGGACGATCTGCGCCAGCGCATCCTGGACGGCGAGTTTCCGCCACGCACCACGATCCCCGGCATTCCCAGGCTCATGCAGCAGTACGGCATCGGCAGAAACACTGCCCTGCACGTGATTGCGGCCCTGGCCGAGGAGGGATTGGTCGTGGTGCGCCGGTCGATGGGCACGTTCGTCATACCGCCCGAGGACCGGCCGCAGCCGTGATTGGTCAGCCGCGAAACCGGTGGGCGATCTCCAGCTGTTGCGCGAGGATGGCCGCCAATGCCCGCGCGTCGGGCTGCACGATGTACTGGTGGAGTCCGGCTTCGGCCTGCCGGCGGGTGGGGGCGGCTGCCCGGACGGCGCTCCACATGCCGGTGCGCTGTTCGTGGATGTGGTAGGCGGGGTAGGTCTGCTCCATCGCGGTTAACTCGGGTGATGGACGTTGGTGGGCGGGTTGGGATGCTGCGGTCATTTCGAGGGTCCCCCTGTCGCTATGTGACCTTTGCCCCGCGCTTCCCCACGGTGACGGGACCGTCACATAATGCGTCACGAGCGCCGCAAGTGGAAGTAGTTACTTATTGCGTTATGCAAGAGTCATTAAGGTCGGTCAGAAATAACCTATACAGATAGGGAAAAGTGGAGGGGAGGAGTGGGAGCGAAAATGGGAGTGGATCATGTGGTTTCAAGTGGTCGCAGGTGGCCGCAGGTTGTACGCCAAACCCGTTCGGACCTGGGGAAACTCCAGGAAACGCCAGGTCGGATTTGCGTCTCCACCTCGTTCGCATCGAAGGGGTCAGGGGTTCGAATCCCCTCATCTCCACCAGGATATTTGCAGGTGACAAGGGGTTTCGGAGTTGATCCGGAGCCCCTTTTCCCTTGTCTGGGAGTCGATGGGAGTCAATCGGGGAGCCATCTCGCTCGGACTCTCTACCCGTGTTGGCTGTCGCCGAAGATGGAGTTCATCGTTTAGGCACCTTTGGTGATCACCGGTCTGAGCTGGTGCCGGTACACGGCTTCGGTGACGCTGGTGCCCGCGTGCCCGACGAGATCGGCGATGGGTACGCCTTGGTCACTCATGATGGAGACGAACGAGTGACGTAGTTCCCGGGCGCTCCAGGCGGTTCCGAGCCCCGCTCGTTTGGTGATCTTGCGGAAGGCCGCCGTACGTTCGAGGCGTCCAGCGGGGTTCCGACGCTCGTGCAGAACACCAGGTTGTGATCCTGCCACGCCTCGCCGACCTTGAGCTTAAGGATGGCTTGGCGGGTGTGATGTTGCCGGAGTGCCCGCGCCGCCAGCTTGGGCAGGTCCAGCGTGCGACGCGACTTGCGTGTCTTGGTGTCCCCTCCTTCTCGGTCGGCACGCCATACGTAGATGGCGAACTTCTTGTGCTGAAATCCCACCTCCGTCTCCGGATGCCAGGTCTTGAGGCTGGGGATCCAGGCGACGTCATGATCCCAGCGCAGTGCGCGGGCTTCCTCGGTACGGACGCCTGCGGTGAGGCTGAGCACCACGTAGGCGTGGAGTTCGGAGAACTCGGCGGCTTTGAGTACGGCCTCTGCCTCCTGCCGAGTGAGCGCCCTGCTGGGGCGTCCATCCGTACCCGTTGGTGTGGTGACCAGCTCGGCAACGTTCCTGAGCACCATGTCGCGTGCCTGAGCTTGCCGGATAGCTCGCTTCAGCACGCCGTGAATCTCCCGAAGAGTGGTGGTGGCCAACGTGTTGGCGAGCTGGTCAATCCACTCGTCCACGTGATCGGCACGTAGCGGGACTGTACGGGTTTTCGGCTCTGTCGCGGATTCGGTGGTGACGGAAGGTGTTACAACGTCACGCTGAGTTGTGGCCAACGTCGACGAGCTGACGCATATGGTGTTCTCGGGGTTATCGCCTCTGGTGGTGGAGGACATAGCGGACGAGGGCGAGCACATTCGTAATATGGCTGAATGAAATTCAGCTCTACCTCCTTACTCCTGACAGCAGCATCGGTGCGCAAGTTGCAGCCGAACTGAGAAACTTGCTGCGAGACCCTGAGCGGGGACCGATATTGCTCCTTGGTACCGCCTGGCCTGGCTACTGGTTTACTCTTACTTCGAGAGTGGACGATAACAATCTGAACAATCCAAATGATCCACATGCCCACGCAAGAGAATTACTTTCCGGTACAGATATATCTGTTCCAGAACGATTTGACACTCAAGCTCTCGCCTTGCGAATCACGGTGACCCTGTCGCCCTTAGGCGCCTAGGCTATCGAACTGTGCGAGAAAGCCGGACGGCAAGGAGACTCAACGGCACTCGGCCGCGCTGCAGGTTACCTTCAGAAGCAAGGGCGTACCGAAGAGGCAATAGGCTTATACCGGTATGCGGCCGAGTCCGGAGACCTCTTGATGCTTACGTTTGTTACTCACATTCTCGCTGATCTGGGGCGGGTAGACGAGCTAATACCTATTCATCAACGTGCGGCAGAGAATGGTATCGTTGGCGCCTATGACACGGCAATAAAGCTTTTCAGTGACATCGGTCAATTGGATGTTGCCTTGGCCTGGCTGCATGAACGGGTGGCTGCGGGAGATCGGAACGCCGCAGTATGGTTACGTCATCTGCAGTAAATTTGGTTGGGGGTGGGGTGATAGATAGAGAGGTTCAAAGGCTGAGGTTACGGCGGTGAAGCCGCTGATCAGCTGGGGCGGTACGGGGACATATCGAGCATCGACATGTGACGCCGCCCTACGAGGAGCGGGTGGCGGGGGCTGTGCTTCGCCGACGGAACCAACGCCGGTGGCCCCGGATGAAGGTCACTACGAAGAGGACCTGGATGCCGCCTTCGATGAGCACCAGGAGCCCGGAGTCCAGCGCTAGGAGCACCGGTCCGCCGTTGAAGCCGTCGGCGATGGCGAGGAGGGCTCGCACCAGCGCCGCGATCGCGATCGGAACGCCGAACAGGGCGAGGAAGCTGAGGCTGATGGTGGCACCGAGTACGAGGAAGACGGAGTAGACGCGGGTCGCCCGCCGCTCATGGGGGGCCAGCCCGGTCGTCGGGTCCGCGACAGGAGCGGGACGGCGGCGCAGGCCTGCGACGGTTCTCGCGAGCAGATACCTGGCGTAGGCGAGCCCGTCGTCGAAAAGGTTCCGGGTCCGCAGCAGGTCGCGAAGAACGTAGTACAGGTCGGTGCGCATGTAGACCTGGAGCTGGAACGGAATGCTCAGGAGGACGCAGACGACGAGTGCCTGAAGTACGGCCTTCACCGGCTGAGGCATGGCTACGTGGGCGACCAGCAGGGTCAGGGACGCGATGAGAAACAGGTCCCAGGCCATCCCCGCCAGATACACCCGATAGCGGGATCGCCTCGGCACGCCCCACACCGCCGTGACGTCGGTCTGCACCACCAGGTTGTGGAGGCGGGTGCCGAAGCCGATCCGCCCGGGAACGCCGAGTGACCGGGCCGCCGTCAGGTGCATAAGCTCGTGCATGCTGATGCTGATCGACATCATCACGGTGTTGACCAGCACCGTCAGGCCGACGTAGTCGCCCCAGAAGAAGTCCGTGTAGTTCGGCAGCAGATCGGGCCGCATGGCGAGGGTGACCAGTGCCGCGCCCATGACCAGCAGCCAGACGAGTTTCATCGACCGGCTGAAGAGCCACGCCACATGCAGCTCGGTCAGTCGGCTGAAATGGCTGCGCGGAGTGTTCGCCTCCGGATCCGGCAGCGGCTGTCCATCGACGGAACGGACGAATCCCATATCCGCCAGGGCTTCCACGAGCTCCGCGACGTCGAGCTCCACCTCCTGCTCGGCTGCCATCCGCTCCTCGGTGGCGCTTATGGAGAGCCCCGCGCTCAGGAGGCTGATTGCGTCGCCGTAGACCGCCGGCAGCTCTATGAACTCCCCGATCTCTGACCGGCCGACGACCACGACTTCCGGGTCGTCGTCGTCCGGGCGGACGATCAGCGGATGGAAGCCGACGTTGCTGTCGGCGGTGAGCGGTGCGGCACTCACGACGTTGTGGGCCCGCAGGCGGGGCAGTCGTCGTCGTGCGGAACGTCGATGTAGTAGGAGTGATCCCACATGGCGTAGTTCCAGTGGAAGACCCGGCCGCGCACCTGGGTCGGCAGGCCGCCGAGGTGATACAGAACTTCCAGCGCGCAGAGATGCCCGCTGATGTTGGCGCTCGCCGCCACCACGGCGTTCGGACGCTCCTCGGTAAGTGGGCGGCCGTGGGCGTTGACCTCGCGACGGTCCTCCTGACGGTGCAGGCACGCCCAACACCCGGTCTCGCCTGGGATCAGGGATCCGACGACGGCCATCGGCCCCGTGTAGAAGCTGACGAACCATGGCGTGCCGGTGCGCAGCGCCGCCTCGTTGGTCCAGAACATGATGTCCGGGTGCGGCTTGTCCGCGCAGAGGACGAACACGTCGCAGTCTTCCATCAGGGCGGCGATGTCATTGGACGCGCCTGCCTTGACGGTGCTGCCGGTCACTGTGACCAGACTGTTCATGGCACGCAGCCGATCCACGGCGCTGTCGACCTTGGGCCGGTCGATGTCCTGCTCGGTGTACAGGAGCTGGCGCGTGAGGTTCGGTTCCTCGACTGTGTCGAAGTCGGCGATGTGCAGAGCTCCGATACCGCTGGAGACCAGTCCGGCCGCCACGGCGGAGCCCGTGCCGCCGATGCCGAGCAGGCACACCTTGGCAGCTTTGATCTTGGACTGAATGTCGTACGGAGAGCTCCGCGGAGTGGAGTCGATCCACGCGAAGAAGTTTCTGGCCGGTCCGTAGCGTGCCGCCTCACGCGGGGTGAGGTTGCCGGGAAGCGGCGCGCCGGCGTCTTCGACGAATCCGTTGTCGATCAGCCCCGCGATGACCTCGCGGACACTCTGGTCATCGAAATCTGGGTGTGTCTCGGCGAAAGTGGCACAAATCTGATCGATCGTCTTGGTGCCGTCCATTAGGACGATCAGCTGGGCGATCGCGCCGTCCTCATCGTCCTGGATCTCGGAGGAGATGCCCTGCTGCATGAGACCTATGACGATGCGACCATCCGGCAAGGCCATGGGCTGATGGACACTCTTGATGCGGGGGAAGTGCACGAGAACCTTCCAGATCACGCCGAGAACACAGGAGGGCCGGCCAGGTCCTGCCTGACCGGCCGGGTATCCGTAGGTGTCAGCCGACCAGACGGAGCTGGGTGGTCTCCACCTTCTCCAGCCGCTTGATCTTGAGGTCGATCTTCTTCGTGGGCTTCTTGTCCTCGGTTACCTGGCTTGACTTCTCCACGTTGCCTCCTCGATAGAACGAAGGGCGGTGCGCGACGAGTTACGCACCATGATCAGCGATCATAGCCACAAGGTTCCGCCGACATAAGCCCCGATTTCCTGCGCCTTCGGATTGAACGGTGTGATTAGGCCATCAGGTCGCTGAACGCCCGTTCCATCACATACCGCTCCGCTCCTACTGCCAGCGAGACGATCTCGCATGGGAGGGGTCGAAGGCCCCGGGGAGCACGCCGCGGCCCCTGGGCGCGAAGCGCCTGATCGGGTGAGCCCTTGCAGTGCGCGTGGTCGCCCGGGCTACCGAACCGGGTCGCGTTTCCGTGTGCGTCACCAGACTAGCCTCGCTTGGAGCTAACCTGTGGCCTCTACTTGTCTGCAACAGCTCATCGATCGCGTCCACGATCACCTGTGCGCGGAGGCAGCGATGCCGTTGGGGCTGGCCGCGCCGCCCCCGCAATAGCCCGTAGACCGCTGCGCGGCTCGGCCTAGTGGTGATGGCCTGTTAACCGCGTCAGCTCTTCGCTACTTCGTTCCGTACACACTGCCAGGCGTGCATGCTGACGGCGCGAATCTCGGTCGCGTCGCGAAAGCATGCGGGGTAGAGCAGGTTCTCGGGAGCGTCGCTGTTAGGCACGCTAGGGTCAGCTATGGCCAGAGCAGGCACCTCGACGACGACCCGCCACTCGTCGGGACCGCATTGAGCCAGGACAGTGCCCGGCAGCCACGGCCACGAGTCGCGATCGTCGTTCTGGTCATCGCGTAGGGGATACCTGACGAGGACGGGAGCGTCTTCGGGGAAACGCCCGTCATTGTCGTCAGGGAGGTACTCGATCATGGGATTCCTCTCCCACCCCGGGGAGGAGCCACGGGAGCCAATTTCGGGAGCCACCGCCTTACGGCTCCCTCGGACTTCCCGCGTCCTCCCCGGAGCGTTCTGTAAGGTGAGAGGCATCCGATCGACTCGGATCGACATCCTCAGACTTCCCGGACTTCCTTCGCATCGAAGGGGTCAGGGGTTCGAATCCCCTCATCTCCACCAGGGGCCGTTCTTGAGACGGCTGGACTGAAGTTGACGGGATCCCGTCTGATCTTGGTGATCGGGCGGGATCTTGTCGTTTCAGGAGTTTCCGAATCGAGTTCGTCCTGGTTTGGGAACCGCGGAGCAGGTGTCCGGGAAGGCCCGGGTGGTGTCAGGCCGCTGGTGGAGGACCGACATTCGGCCGTTGGGCATGGCGAAGCCGACGGTGGGTTGGGTGCTGCGGTGGGGTGGCGGGTTTTGCGGCTTATGGGGCGGGTGGTGGCCTGCTCTGGCCTGCGGGTGGTGCGCCGTCGAAGGTCCCGGCTGGTGTCAGCGAGTGTGATGGGCTCGTCTTGGGGCTCGTGGGTGTGGCGCCACTGATCGAGGAAGTGGTCGTTGGCGACCGCGACGAGCAGCGCGACCAGGATGGTCTGGGCGACGCGTCCGTGGGCGAGCCGGTTTTTGGGGTCGCCGAGGTCGAGGTCGTGTCCCTTGAGTCTGCCGTTGATGCCTTCGGTGTTGGCGCGAACAGGCTTGTAGGTCCCGATCCAGGCGGGACTCAGGTAGGCCAGGTCCTGGCGGAACTTGTCGAGGTGGCCGAGATCGCCGGGGTGCAGGGTGATGGTGTGCTGGCGGCAGATCTTCGGCAGTTGGTCGGTCTTCAGGTCAGGCTGCGGTGGCAGGACGCGGGGTTTGGCCGCGGGGTGAGCGCCTCGTTGTCGGGTGTTGGTGAGGTCGACTGCGGCGGGCCGGTTGGGTCCGCGCTGGTGGAGGCGGTCGAAGCGGGGGCAGGTGACCGACGGGGAGGTGCCTGCTGTCGGGCATTGCAAGCGGATGGCGCCGTCCGCGTTCGTGTTTTGTTTGAGGCGCAGCAGGTACGGCGCTCGCGCGCTGATGAGCGCGGTGAGTTCTTCCGATGGGCCGCGGATGGCGGCGTCGTCCAGACCGGTGGTGACCTGGGCGAGCCGGTCGGGCATCAGCGGGCAGGCCAGGGAGCCGTCGATGAGCAGGGCGCCGTGGACGCTGCCCGGCACCCCCCGTTGATCCACTTTGTAGTCGAGGGCGAGCCTGTGGCCGAGTTCGCGTGCGGGATGGGCGAACGTGCCGGGTGTGGACGGCGCCGAAGGCGGGGGCGGTTGAGGGTTTCCGTACTAGGTCCTCTCGGGATGCCTTGGCCGGCGACCGAGCCGCTGGAACGGGACCTGTCGGCCGTACGCGCCGCCGACGCCGTGGGGCGGCGGGTGCCCGGGTGAGACGGCCGGTCCAGCATGGCGATCAGGGCGGCCCCTGGCGCAGGGTCAAGCCGGAGGGCCGGGGATCGTGGCGCAGGCGATGATCGAAGAGGTCAGATCGCGCAGCGGGGTCAGCAGACGCGGATAGTCGGCCGCGTTGAGCGCGTACAGGCGTTGTGCGCCGTTGCGGCGCACGGTGAGCAGCCCCGCGTCACGCAGGATCTTCAGATGGTGCGACACGGCAGGCTGGGACAGGCCCAGGTGGTCGGCGATGTCGCTCACGCTGCGCGAAGCGCCGGATTCGAGCAGGAACACGATGATCTCCTGCCTGCGTTCGTCGCCCAGCGCGGTGAACAGCGGCCGGGTCGTGGCGAACAGCGCCAGGACGTCCTGCGCCTCGGCATGGCCGGTCATGCGGACGCCTCGGCACGCAGCTGCGTGAGGTGTGTGACGGGAAGGCCACGGGCCGCGCCTTCGGCGATCCAGCCGTCCAGCATCAGGCGCGTCTGCGCGCTCACCTTGGTGAAGTGCGTTTCAAGATAGCGCGGCAGGTCGAAGGGTACGAGCAGTGGCAGCGCGCGTAGGGCCACGGACACGGCCCAGGCCGGGATCGCCAGTGGGGCCCGCCTTCCGTGCACTGCCGCGGCGATCGCGACAGCCTCCCGGCTGGCTCGTGCCGCGTGCGCGTACCGGGTGGCCGCGATCGACCAGCCCGCGTTCTCCAGCGCGGCGATGTAGGGCATCATCCGGGCGGCGGTGATGTCGGCCGCCCCCGCTTGCCGTGTGCGTCTGGCGCGCGCGCCGCCCGCCGAGAGCGCGGCGATCACCTGCCGGGCGCGCGGTTCCGCCCCGAAGACGCCGAGCGCTGCCCCAGGCGGCGCCCAGTAGGCGATGCCGGGCTCGCACACCTCGCCGGGCATCGGCGCCTGGTAGGCGAGCAGGGCCGGTACCACCTGGATGATCTGCTCCGCCGGCCAGGTCCGGGTGAGGACCGCGTGGTCCTGTGGTGCTTGGCTGATGGTGACCACGGTCGCGCCGCCGGTCGCGGCGTGCAGGTCTCCCGTCCAGGAGCCGGGCAGAGCGGTGGAGTCCACGCACAACCACACCATGTCCCACTCTCCGGCCACCGGCTCAGTGACCACCTGGTACGGCGTCAGCCGCTGCTCGACGGGCCGTCCTGGCCGGCGCAGCCGGTACAGCAGCGCGCCGTCACCGTCCGCCCAGTGCTCCCTGCCGGGCTTGACCAGGTAGCTGACCTGGGCGCCGCCGGCCGCCAGCCACATCCCGAAGACCTGCCCAAGTGCTCCCGCCCCCACCACCAGCACCTTCATCCGGTCTCCATCCTTAGGAATATTTAAATCTTTCGATGGATAGAGTATCTCGGGATTGGCGCTGGTTGGACAATCCAACGGGTGGCGCCGCCGCCATCACCGAGGCGGTGCCGGTCTGGGCGAGCGCCGCGATTGTCGCTGGAACCGTTCTGGTCGGATCGGACGTAGCCGTATTCGGGTGGGTCGCTGCCGGCCGAGTGGTGCTAGCCCGCGGTGATCTCGGTGGAGGCGAACAGTTCGCCGGTGGAGCGGCGAGTTCGGGGTGGGCGGGCGAAGACCGGGGCGGCCGTGGTGTCGATGCCGACGTTGCCGCGGAATCCTGCCAGGTAGCCGCGGCCTTTGCCCCAGCGGGCCGGGGTGAGCACAAGCGCGGTGACGATGTCTTGCAGCAAGTTCCGCTTGCGGGTGTGGTCGGGATCGTGGTCTTGCCAGGCGGTGGCGAGCAGGTCGGCCTCGTGCTGGGGCAGGCGGGTGCGGTGGTCGTGCCGGGCCGGATCGAGAAGGCTGGTGAGCCGGTCGAAGGCGCGGTAGAAACGCCAGTTGTCGGCCAGGCAGGCGTGCGGATCGTCGGCAGGTGGCCGGTCGGCGTCCAGTCCCAGATGCTCACGGGTAGTCGGGGACAGGCAGAGGCGGCCAGCCGCCAGGCTTCGGCCTCCAAAGCCGGGACGAACTGTTGGTAGCGGGCCAGCGCGGAGACGCTCATCCCGGCCGCGGCGGCCACCACGCCCAAGTCGATCCTCGCGCTCAGCAGCTCGACGATCCACGAGGAGCGCAGCCCGCGCACCGACAAGGCGGGCAGGCCGCCGGTCGGGGTGTGGCGGGCCGTCCAGGAGCTTCAGGCCATGCATCGTCAATGGTGGAACAGTCGAAGGCCGGTACGGGCGAGCGCGATCTGGTGCTCCCGGCAGGCGTCCTGCACCTCCGCGGACCGGATCGAACCACCCGGCTCGGCGATATAGCGGACGCCGTGGCGGGAGGCGTGGTCGACGTTGTCGCGGAAGGGCAGGGCGCCGTCGGAGACGAACGCCACCTCGCCCAGGGCCGCGAGCCACGATGTGCGCTGCTCGTTCGTCAGCTCAGGCATCGGCGAGGAGAGCGCTCCCGACAGGCGCAGCTTCTCCTCTGCGGTTAGGTCACCCTCGATGAAGCGGATCTGCCAGTTGATCCGATCCTGAAGCCGGACGTCCGACCGGAACGCGAGCGCGCGCACCATCGGATGGCGCCGCAGCCACCAGGTATCGACCTTCGCGCCGGCCAAGCGGGTGCAATCCACACGCGATTGCTGACCGGCACCGATACCCAACGTGGCGCCGCCACGCAGATAACACACGGAGTTGGACTGGGTGTAGCGCAGAACAATCAAGCCCAACAGCAGATCCTCGGCCGCGTTGGCCGGTAGCGTCCCGCACACGACGTCGTCCAGAAGCGCGGTCGAGAGCACAACCTCATCGCGCTCCTGGGTCAGCCGCAATCCGAATACCTCCCGCGCCTCCTGCCGCGGCGGGACGTAGGCCGGGTCCGCTTCCATGACCAGGAACCGGCCACCCCTCTTCTGGCTGAGCGCCGCCACGGTGCCCGGAGCGTACCCGGGAGCGATGACGCCGTCGCAGACCAGCCGGGTCAGCAACTCGGCGAGTTCGGCATCGACAGGCTGCGAGACCGCGATGAAGTCGCCGTAGGAGGATTTGGGATCAGCGTCGCGGGCTCGCAGGTAGGCGCTCGTGAGCGCTCCGACAGCGGCGCGGTCGACGCCGTTGAGTTCGGCGGTGACCTCGTCCACGGGCCCGGCAACTGCCGCTCCGGCGGGCGATACGTGCTTGAAGGACGCCGCTGCCGGTCTGTCCAGCGCGTTACTCGCCTCGCTCACCAATTGCCAACTGTTGAGCGCGTCGAGCATGTTGATGTAGGACGGGCTGCTATGCAGCACCCTGACCGGCCAACGGCCAGGACCCACCGGTGTGGCAATAGCCGATCGCTGCTGCGGATTCATTCCGTAGCGCAGGTCCACGTCACGACCTCCTGTGTCAGTTGAACATCACTGACGCAGGCGCCCAGGCGGTCGACGCTCACGCGAGAATGCGGCCGCTCCCCGGTGGTTGTCCACCTTCGCCAGTCGCGGCCATACACAATCCTAATCACACACGTTCGGACCAATTTGAGCCACTAGAGCAAACACGGCCGCGCCACAGTCGGCCATCCGCTCGGCCACACTCGCGTGCATGGCGATAGCGGACAACTCGACCGGGGTGGCGGTGGTGTCGATGCCGATATCGCCGCGGAAGTGGCGGAGGTAGCCCCGGCCTTTGGCCCAGCGCACCGGGGTGAGCACCAGCGCGGTGACGATGTCTTGCAGCAGTTCCCGCTTATGCGAGCGTGCTGGGGTCGTCATCCTCCCAGGCGGTGGCCAGTGTGTCGGCCTGATGATGGGGCAGGCGGGCGCGCCGATCGTGGCGGGCCGGATCCAGCACGGTGGTCAGCCGGTCAAAAGCCGGGTAGAAGCGGCGGGAGGAGGCGAGCACCTGATGGATATCTTTGGGCAGGCCGAGCCGCGTGCGGCGGCGGTCAGACAGAACGCGGCGATCCGTCAGGCCTCGACGAGAGTGGCCTTGCCGGTGTGGTTGATGGACAGCAGCAGGCAGGTCAGCACCGCGGTGATGGGCAATCCGGGCGGGCCGGGCCTCGGGCCGAGTTCGGCGTCGATCAGCGGCAGGACGCCGGAGTCGTCCAGCAAGTGCGGCTGGAGTGATCACTTCGCGGGGCAGAACAGCGATTTGAGGGCATTGGTGATGCGCGACGGCACGGTGCCGCGCTCGGCATCGTCCATGGCCAGGGTGAGGGACACGGCGAACTGCAGGCGGCCGTCGGATGAGGTGAGGGTCGCGGCGGTGAAGCCGGGGGCGCTGCCTCCACCCCCGGCGGCGAACTCGGGATTGCCGGAGCACGCGCCGCCCGCAGGTGGCGACGGCTGGCCGGGCGGCGGATCGGTGATCACTTTAGTCAGGGACGCGGGCAGCAGCTTGCCCTGGCGGAAGGCGCGCTGGAAGACACTCATCTCGCGCGCGGTGGAGATCACGCCGCCGGCGCCGAGCATGGTGGTGGCGTTGATCTTGTCGGCATCGCGCATCGTGCCCGTCTCGTCCGGGGCGTAGCCGTGCCCGTGCGGGCCCTTGATGCCCTCGGCCGCCTTGGTGGGCAGGTAGGTATCGCGCATGCCGAGCGGGGCGAAGAGCCTCCGGTTGAGTTCGGCCGCCAGTGGCCTTCCGGACAGTTTCTCGATGATCATGCCGAGTAGGATGTAGTTGGTGTTGGAGTAGTTGAAGGTCCCGATTTCCACGGGCCGGGCGTTCTTGCGTGAGGCCGCCAGCAGGTCGGTCGGGCGGTAGTCGCGCGTGGGGTCGGAGGGGTCCGGGCCGATGTAGTCGGGGATGCCCGAGGTGAGCTGGATCAGATTGCGGACCGTGATCTCGTCGGCCCGCTCCACTAGGGCCTTTTCCGCACCTTGGGCAGGACCTCGCTGAGTTCGTCGTCCAGGCTCAGCTTGCCTTCCTTGACCAGTTGCAGCACCGCGGTGGCGGTCATGGTCTTGGTCTGCGAGCCGATCCGGTAGCGGGCGGTCGACGGGATCGCGCCGCCCTTGCGTCGAGCAGGCGGGACCCGGCTGATCCCTTTCCGACACGCTTGCCGTCCACGTACACCTCGCCGATGGCTCCCACCACGTGGCCCGTCTTCACCAAGTCTTCCATCGCCTTTTGCACATTCCCGAGCTTGACGGGGGCGGCAGCTGTCGAGGCGGTGGCGGGCGGGGCCGCGCTCAAGACCAGCGCCGCGCATGCCAGCGAGGCTGCGCCAGTGAACGTCGCTCGACGCAGAATCATGAAGTCTCCCTCTTCCAGGTCCGAATACTCGGCTGTCGAGCCACAAGTTCTAACGAGGGCGGTGTTTCCTCGGCGTTACCGTGCAGGCCAGGTGGCTCTGCACGGAGCCCAGAGCACAGGCGCGAACCTTGGCCCTCCCCTCCCGCACTCTGGGAAACGATCAGCGCTACGCCGGGACGCGATCTTCTCGACCGTTCTTCCGGCCCAGGTCGGGGCTATTCGTGAACACCCCACCAGGGGCCGTTCTTGAGACGGCTGGACTGAAGTTGACGGGATCCCGTCTGATCATCGCGATCGGGCGGGATCTTGTTTTGCAGGGGTTTCCGAATCGGGTTCGTCCTGGTTTGGGAGCCGCGGAGCAGGTAGCCGGGGAGGCCCGGGTGATGTCAGGCGGCTGGTGAAGATCCACGTTCGCGTCGGTGGGCATGCCGACACCGGCTCCGAGCTGGTGCTGCGACAAGGTGATCTGAATTGCAGGTCATGGGACGGGTAGTGGCCTGCTCCGGCCGGTGAGCGGCGTGCGGTCCATGTGCTCTGCGGGCATCTCGAGGATGTCGACGGGTGCGTCGGGCTCGTCTGGGGGCTGGCGGGCATGGCGCCACTGGTCGAGGAAGTGATCGTTGGCGACGGTGACGAGCAGCGCGACCAGGATGGTCTGGGCGCGACGCGGCCGTGGGCGAGCCGGTTCTTCGGGTCACTCAGGTCGAGGTCGTGGCCCTTGAGACGGCCGTTCAGCCCCTCTGTCATGGCCCTGACGGTGGAGCGCGCTGGTGGAGGCGGTCGAAGCGGGGGCAGGTGACCGATGGGGATGTGCCTGCCGCCGGACGCTGGAAGCGGACGTGAACACCCCCGAGGGATGGGAAGTCACGCTCATTCAGACGTTGCCGCCGCACCCGCAGTTGGCAAATGCCACGGCAGCGCGACCGGCTGAGCTGGAAGATCCCCTGGCAGCAGGAGATCCATCAGCGCGGCCAGGCCCGCCGGAACGACCAGCTCGGCTGCCGACCTGAGCTGCGAAACCGTCCACCACTCGAAACGGTCAGTCACCCGCCGTTCCTCATCGTCCATGCCGGAGGTATCCACCTCCAGCCCGCCGACACGATGAAAGAAGTAGGAATCCACTGAGCTGAACGTCTCACCGCCTAGTGACCATGTTCCCGAACTGGTCGCGACGACCGGTCCAAGAGTCGAAGGGGCGATGACATAGCCCAGTTCCTCTCGAAGCTCGCGAGCGGCGGTTTGATGCAGGTTTTCACCAGGATCAACGGCGCCCCCCGGCGTGAACCAGGCGTAGAAAGGCTCCTCAACCTGAAGCAGCAGCCCGCGGTAGACCAGGAGCCGATCGACGGCATCTACCAGCAGCACGCGAGCGGTTGACCGGAAGATCGTTTCGCTCATGAGCGAGATCATAAGGCGGTCCCAGCAACCATGGGCGCTGGGAAGCGATCTTCTCTCAGCGCATCTCTACGCCGTCAACCAGTGCACGGGGACACTTGGCGCAGGTGGACGAGCACGTCGAACGCATCGGGCAGGGAGGCGACGGCGAGGTGTTCGGTCGCGTCCCTGGAGGGGTGGTAAGCGCCGCTGATGACGCGTGCTTTCATCGGCCCGTCCCATCCGCCGAGGTGTGGCCGTAGCCGACGAAGCCGGCCGCCTTGTCGTTCCGCCGGGCGATCATGGCCGGGGCGCTGACACTGTTCGCCCGCGACGGCTACACGCGCGCCGGGCTGGACGCGATCGCTGTCGAGGCGGGGGTGTCCAACCGCACCATCTACAACCACTCGTGAGGTCGCCGCGCTCGCGCGCTCCGAGAGATGGTCACCGCAGGGGTTTTGACCTTCCTGTGCGGCTATGCGGAACGGGCCGCGCACGGCTCGTGATGCGGTCTCCGGGCCGCTTGGGCTTCACGATTCACCTGCCGAGGTCCGGCGGACTGAGGCAGTGCTCGATCCGTCAGCGGTCGGTGCCGGGCCGCGGCGACCTGGGTGGCGCCTCGGTGAGGAGGCGCAGTTCGTCGTGCACGATCCGACGAATGGCTTGAGGCGTGAAGTGGTGTGGGAAGGTCGTTGTCTGGAGCGTCAGGCCGTCCACGAACACGTGAAGGCGCGTAGCCTGGCCTTCCAGCCCGGTTTCGGCGAGCTCCTGTCCCACGCGATCGGGGAGCGGCAGGCCGTGGCAAGAGGCGATCGCCAGGCGGCAGATGTGGCGTTCCCCCGGCCAACTCGCGTCACGCAGCTCCGCCAGGGACTCATCCACATGCGAGCGCACCAGACATGCCAGCCATACGTCCACCTCGACGCGGCGGTTGTCATCGAGCGGAAGGAGCTCTTCGAGGATGAGCTGGGCGCGCTGCATGCCTGGCAGGTCCGCATTGAGGTGGGCGGTGATGCGCTTGGTGACGCTTCTGGCGACCGCCTGCGCCGCGAAGCTGAGCAGGCCGCGCTGATTGTCGAAATAGTGGCGCAACCCACCGACCGAGACGCCTGCCGCCTCGGCGACCTTGCGGACGGTGGCCCCTTCGATCCCATCCCGGCTGATGATGCCCCACACGATCCGGGTGAGTTCCTCGCGCCGCTGCTCGTGGTCCACGATCTTCGGCATGCCCCTATTACAGCACATCTGTACGGTCTCCTATATAGTACGGGCGTGCGAAATAAAGCATGGCAACCAACGCTGGGCCTGAGCATCCTGGTGGCCGGCCTGGCCCTGATCGCCGGAGCGGCACTATGGCTGGCGCTGAACGGCAACACCGGCATCCGCTACTCGGCGGACCACGCCGACACCGTGCCCATGTGGCACCGCTGGATCCCGGCCCTCACCGGACTGGTCCTCATACGGCTGCTGCCGCCGAAGACGACTCCCGTCGGCGCCGCGCCGGCACGCGGCGGCCTTCACCTCCAGGCCATCCTCCTCTTGGTCTCAGCCACACTCTTCGCCGCGGGGTTATGGTTGTCGGGCGGCGGTGAACCTGCCCACACGCTGCTGAAGCTCATCCTGCTGCTCGCCGTACCCGCACTGCTGTTCTGGCTGTCACGGCGCGATTCCACGGATCGCGGCCAGATCCATGAGCGGCCCGCGGCCTGGCGTGACTACGGCCCCATCGCACCGGTGACCGCCTGGCTCGTTCTCACCTACACAGGTCCGCTGGCCGTGCCGTCCAGCGACTACGCGGCGAGAGTCGACCCTGTCACACTGGTGCTCACCATCGTCGTGGTGTTCAGCGTCAACAGCCTGCTCGAAGAGGTCTTCTACCGGCGCTGGCTGCAGACCCGATGGGAGCACGTCATCGGCCGCTGGCCCGCCATCGTGCTGACTTCCCTGCTCTGGGCGGCCTGGCATGTCGGCATCCAAGGCACGGGACACCTTCTCACAGACCTCTCCTCGGTCTTCGTCAATCAAGGAGTGCAGGGGTTGTTCCTCGGTTATCTGTGGAGCCGATACCGACTGATGTGGCCCATCCTCGTTGTCCACGCTGCCATGAACGCCGGCCCCGTACTTCTGGGCATGCTGTAATGCCTGTCGCTCGCATGGCCTGCAACGTCGGGCGCCGGTACGACTTGCGGGATTTGACCCTAACGTTGCGTCAGGCTCCACGATGAGCGCATGACCGAATACTACGAGGCATTCGATATCAGCCCTGTCCCTCCGCCCGGGCCCGACGCGACGCCACCTGAGATTTACCGGGGCATCTACGGCATGCCGATGTTCGTCACCGTGCCGACGCCGGACCTGGCCGCGTCCGTGAATTTCTGGACCCGCGGGCTCGGTTTCATCGACCTGTTCACGGTCCCGGGCCAGGTCACGCACCTTCGACGGTGGGCGTTCCAAGACACTCTGCTCGTCCCGACCGACGTCCTGCCGGCCACTTCAACGGTGAGCATCGGCTTCAGTTGCGTGCTGAGCCAGGTCGACGAGATCGCGCAGGCGTGCACCGCGCTGGTGCCCGGATGCACGACGGGACCGCGACAGACTCCGTGGAACACCGTAGAACTGGAAGTCATCACGCCGGAGAACGCTCGCGTGATCATGACCGCGGCCCGTCCCCTCGACCCCGACAGCGCCGAGGCGCGCTACCTCGAAGCAAACGGTTTCACCCTCCCCAAAGGGTGAAACCGGCGCATGTCAGACTCGACGGCGTGACCAACGCCGCGATGGATGATGCCGCGGGACCCGGCGGGCTGACCGTCGGGGCCGCGGCAGCGCACGTGAAAGTCACCGTCCGCACCCTCCATCATTGGGACGCGATCGGGCTCGTCCGTCCGTCCGGGCGAACCACCGGCGGTTACCGGCTCTACTCCGCCGCCGACGTCGCACGTATCCACCGGGTGCTCATCTACCGCGAGCTCGGCCTGTCGCTCGACGACATCGGTGAACTTCTCGATGCTCCGACGGTCGATATGACCGTGCCGCTGAGACAGCAGCGCACCCAACTCCTCGATCGCATCTCCCGCTTGCAGGCAATGGTCGACGCCGTCGATCGCATGATCGAAGCCGCGCGCGCCGGCATCCTGCTCTCCGCGGAGGAACAAGTCGCGATCTTCGGGCAGCGCTGGAAGCCGTCATTGGTCGCGGACGCACGTGACCAATGGGGCGACACAGTTCAATGGGCACAGTACGCCGAGCGCGCCGCGGGCATGACCCCCGAGGACTGGCAGCAGATCGCCGACAACATCGCAACGCTCGAGCACGACCTGGCGGAAGCCAAGCGCGCCGGCGTCAGGCCTGGCAGTGCCGAAGCCAACGCCCTGGCGGAACGACACAGGGCCTCCATTGACGCGTACTTCGACTGCACCCTTTCGATGCATGTTTGCCTGGGAAGGAAGCACGCCGCAGACCCTGGCTTCACGGCCTACTACGACGCGATCGAGCCAGGCCTGACCATCTGGCTCCGTGACATCATCGACGCCAACGCCCGCGATCGAGGCATCGACCCGGATTCGGCGACTTGGACCTGACGCACCCGTGCCCGCGTCACCAGATGCGCTCCCGGTAGCCTTTCGCAGCATTCCCGGATAGGCCGAGCGCGGCCAGGGGTTTGAGCGTGGTGATGGCGTTGGCGCCGATGGCAACAGGATGAGGACGGTGCTGCGGCAACGAGCCTAGGTAGCTGCACCGTTCAGGGATGCCCCGAGAGTAGTCGCCATGCTCGAACATGATCGTGCTCGGCGTCCTGCTGGCCGTCAGCGGCTTCGTCCCCGCGCTATGGAGCATCGTGACCGTCGGCCTCGGCAGAGGAATCGCCTTGCTGGTCGCGATGTCCGTACTGATCCGTGCCTTGTGTGACTGAACCACTGATGGGTCGATCAGGTGCCGGATGATCGTCCGGGGCCAGGCACAGCCGTGATCTCGGCCGGTTCGGAGACGTCGCCGCAGCCGACGCATCTGATCACCTGCTCGACGTCGTGGCCGCAGGGGTCGTGCTTGAACAGGGCCGGTGGCCCTTTGGGAGCGGCCCAGCGGTCGCCCCACGCCGTTAGCGCCACGATGACGGGCAGCAGGTCCGCTCCCTTCGCCGTGGGCCGGTACTCGTAGTGATCGGCGTGGCTGCCGTAGGGATGGCGCTCCAGCATGCCCTCGCGCACCAGCAGGTCGAGCCGGTTGGAGAGGACGTTCTTGGCCAAGCCGAGACTCGCCTGGAACTCCCCGAACCGTCTCATGCCGCGCAGCAGTACGTCCCGCAGGATAAGCAGCGTCCAGCGCTCCCCGACCGACTCGAGTGTGCGGGCGGCGGAGCAGTTCTGTCCTTCATAGGTACGGCCCAGCATGTGTCCCACCATAGTGGTTGCATGACAAGACCATCTCATCGTACATTCGTGGTCCTATCACGCAACCACCGAGGCGGAGGTCCCATGGCCAACCAGGACATCAAGCGCGCACAAGCACGAGATTGGGATGCGGCGGGGCAGGGGCTCGCCGCCTTCGCCGACGAGCTCGAAGTCGCACTGGGCGTGGTTACGAAGCACCTCACCGAGATGGCGGAGATTCGACTGGCACAGACCGTTCTCGACCTCGGCACCGGCTACGGCGAGCCCGCTCTCTCCCTCGCCCGCGCCGTCGGCCCCGATGGCGCGGTGACGGGCATCGACCTGTCACCCCGGATGATCGAGCTGGCCAGGCGGCGTGGAGCGGGCATGCCGAACGTTGAGTTCCTCGTGGGTGACTTCGACGCCCTTCCCCGTCCCGACGCATCGGCGGACGCAGTGATCGCACGGTTTGCCCTGATGTTCACGCCCGACCGCTTACGGACCTTCCGCGAGATCCTGCGCGTCCTTGTCCCCGGAGGGACGCTGGCCGCGTCGGTGTGGGCCGTACCGCAGCTCAATCGCTTCGCCCTCGGCACGCTGGCGATCGCCCGCGCCGTTGAGGCCCCGCCGCCTCCACCCGGCGCCCCAAGCCCTTTCGCCATGGCGGACGCACGTGCTTTGGCGGAACACCTCGAGGGCGCCGGGTTCGAGGGGGTGCGGATCGAGGAGGTGGTGGTCCCGTTCCAGTTCGCCAGTACGCGCCGTTATGCCGAGCTCAGCCTGGTGGTGACACCGCCCGGTCTCCTGGAGGCAGCGAGACGGCGGCTGGGATCCGGCGAAGCCATCGCAGCGGCCGTCATGGCGGCGGCCGAGCCCTTTGCCGGTCCGGACGGCTCGGTCCTACTGCCGTCAACAGCTTGGTGCGTCCGAGCTGTCAAACCCGCGTAGCGACGCGATCGGCCCAAGCGTCACTGGTGACCACGAACATTCGTCACGTTCGATCATGCGGCTTGGTACGACTCGTGCCCTGAGTCGCGGAGCAAAGCCGCCCGCCCCGCTGGTCAAGGCCTCATGGGGGTCAGATCGATCTCCGGTAGCCATACCGTCGGATCGGACGGCGAAGGCAGCGTAGATGGGCGCAGTTGTCGTAGAAAGGCCCGCAGCAGGGGGCGGGGGTTGCGTCGGTGCCAGGCCACCGACCAGGGCATCAGCGGCGTCGGGTCGACGATCGGGATGCGGCGCAGACCGCTGCCGCCCGGGTCGATGCTCATCTCACCCAACCCCACTGCCATCTTCTCTGCCAAGAACTGTTCCACCAGATGTCGTTGACCGATGGCCGGTGCGTTGAACCGCAACGGCACCCCGAACCGGTGGGCCAGCCGTCTCAGGTAATGCCGCCATTCGACCGCGCCCGCTGGGTCAGGCATCGCGATACCCGCCTCGCGTAGGTCGGCCGGCCGCAGCACGCTTCTGCCGGCCAATCGATGATCCTCGGGCACGAATGCGTGCAGCGGCTCCAAGTGAACCAGCTTGTACGCCAGCTCGGCCGGCCACGGTGCCGACGCGTCGTGGACCCGGCCGAACGCGGCATCGATCTCCTGCCGCCGCAGTGCCGGCAACGCCGCGGACAGCCCTTGGCGCATACTCAGCTCGATCCGCATGCGTCGGTCGCGCTCACTCACCCGGCGCACTATCCGCAACGGCGTGAATCGTTCGTCGTAGACGTCCACCCGCAGGATCTCGTCCACCGCGCGGACCGTCTGCACCGCCCGGTCGAAGGCGGACACCGCCTCGCTCGCGCGCGGCAGCAGCAGCCGCCCCGCCTCGGTCAGCTCCACCGCGCGGGTGGTTCGCTGGAACAGCGGAACCGCCAGAGCCTCCTCCAACCGGCGGATCCTTTTCGACAGCGCCTGCTGGGTGATGAACAGCCTCCCGCCGGCCCGCCCGAAGTGCAGTTCTTCCGCGGTGACGACGAACGCGCGCAGACCCTCGATGTCCGCTTCCACGTGCCGAGCCTGGATTGGAAACCGTTGGTTGTCAATCCGGCGGAAATCGTTGTTGGACGCCACCGGCCGGCAGCGGATTTGCTGTTGTCCTACCGAAGGGGCACGAGATGAAAACCGTGGAACTCCGTTCCGAGCTGCACCTGCTCCTGCTGGAGTTCGGCCAGGCGTATCTGTGGAACGACGGCGGCGAGCTCACCCTGGTCGACACCGGGATCGCCACCTCCGGCGGCGATATCGCGGCCGCGATCGAAAAGCTGGGCTTCCGTACCAGCGACGTCAAGCGCGTCGTGCTCACCCATTTCCACGAGGATCACTGCGGAGGCGCGGCCGAGATCAGCCGCTGGGGAGACGCCATCGTGCTGGCCCACCGCCTGGAGGCACCGGTGATCCGCGGCGACAAGCCCGCTCCCGCTCCGCGGTTCACCGACGAAGAGGCCGCTCTCCACCGCAGCCTTGGCGCCCACCTGCTGCCCCCTGCACCGGCCTGCAGGGTGGACCGCGAACTGGAGGACGGCGATGTGATCGATTTCGGCGGCGGCGCACAGGCGATCCACACACCCGGTCACACCGACGGCAGCATCGCCCTCCACCTGCCGCGATCCGGCGTGCTGTTCACCGGAGACACCGTCGCGCACGTCAATGGGCAGATCATGCCCGGCGTGTTCAACCTTGACCGCGCCGAGATGCTCCGCTCCTTCCACAGACTCGCCCGGATCGACGCGCGACTCGCCTGCGTCGGCCACGGCGAACCTTTCCCCGACGCCCACACTGCCCTCACCGCAGCCGCGGCGGCCCTCTCCGACCCGCGGGACCTGACCTAGGGCCATGACCCGGCGCTTCTTGAGGAGCGCCCCCGCCCGGGGCAGAAGCGCGGGCCGTTCGGCGAGCGCCACCTCAACGAGGTTCTTGGCCGCGGGCGTGGTGCGCCGTGGCCGGAACAGGAAGTACACGCCCGCAGCATGGGCGGCCTCGGTCAGGTGCTGCTCCCAGGCAGACCGGGCGACGACCAGCCGGTTGGATGCCGGGGACGGGGACGACGACCGCGCTCTGAGAATTGAGGAGAAATGCACCATCGTCCCCGTACCCGACCAGAAGGGTGTCGGGCACATACTCCCCTCTCAGATGGATGCAGTCCTGCTCCGCTCCGCAGACGAAGTAGAGCTCATCAGGCGCGCCGAAGAATGATCAGGGTGACTACGACGCCGAGAACGACCCCAGCCGCTACTCCGGCGAGGACAGGCAGCCATGCCACGACCTGCTCGGTGAAGGTGGGCTCGTCCAGCGAGTCGGCGTACGACTTGATGGGGAAGAACTCATCAGGGACGGGCGCTTTAAACAAGTCGCCGTCCTGTAACGCGCCAGGTGTCGGAGTCACGATGCCCATGATGGCGTTGATCACATCTAACTGCCAGGAACCTACGGTAGCCGTCACCGGGTATCTGCTTCGCCTGACGAGCGTGCCGGCGGCCATGGATCGGGCTTGTGGCCAGCCCGTGGTCCTCGGGCGGGACACTCCGTGATCACGGCGAGACCTCCCTCTGCGAAGATCATCGCTTCGGCTCGTGTCGGCGAAAGTATCGGGCCCATCGTGAGGAGAACCCGATGAGGCGATGGATGACGGTCGTGGCCCTCACTCTGGCCGGACCGGCCCTCGTTGGCGCGCCCGCTTCCGATGCGGCCACGACCGATGACCCGGCCGCGGCGATCCAGCGTCAACTGGTCAAAGGGCACGGGGTGCGGATCGCTCGATACAGCACATTCAACTCGGGCTCGGGCTGGGAGCGCTTCAAGCCTACGAAGGGCGTCGTTGGATTCGGCGACGGCAAGGTGGTCGCGACCGACCTGTGGGACTTCCAGGTGCGGAAGGCGGGCGTCCGCGATATCTGCATCGGCAAGCGCGCCTGGGAGTACGACCCGAAGGAGAAGCGGCCGAACGGCAAGAAATGGGCCACCTTCAAATGGCCCTGCGCCTTGCGGCTGGAGACGGGACTTCTGCGGTTGGACAGGCCGGCCGTGCTGACAGCCGTGCTCGCGACCACGGCGACCACAAAAGCCTCAGGCACCTACGACGGCTCACCTACGACCCTTCGTCAAGGGTCGATCACCTTTCGTCAACTGTGGGACGTCGCGCCCGATCTGCGCGAGGGCGTTAAAGACGATCATGGTGAGTGGAAGATCGACTGGCGGCTGTGGATCGGCAAAGACGGTCTCGTACGCCGGGCCTGGTCCAAGTGGCGTCAGCCCGAAGGAGACAAGCTGAAGGGCGCAACCGGCGGGCAGGGATGGTTCGGCTTCGTCGAAGATGTCCGCTACTCGGACTGGGGAATGAAGCTCACGGTCAATCCTCCGCCCGCCGCTCAGACCATCGACCACGCCAAGGTGAAGCGCTGAATGCCCTAGGTACTAAGCATCGAGCGCCTGGCGAGGACCATCGGATACGGGAAACGATCACTCCGGTCCCGGGAGGCGATCTTCCGAGGGCCTCCTTCGCGGTTGGCTCTGGCGCGGGTGGTGCGTGGTGGCGTCGGGGGTCGTCAGGCGTCTGCCCAAGGGGCTGGCCGCTGAGGCGCGCGACAACGCCACGGCCATCGGGAAGCTGCTGTCCCTGGCCCGTCCGATCAGCGCGGCGCAGCGCAAGCGGATGCGTCTGGTGGAGCCGCAGCCCGCCGAGCGTTTGCGTGGCTACATGGTGCGGGCCGAGAAGCGGTTCGGCGTCGAGTGGGAGGTTCTCGCGGCGATCATGCTCGTCGAGACGAAGTTCGGACGGGTCAGGTCGGCGAGCTCCACCGGGGCGCAGGGGCCCATGCAGTTCATGCCGGGTACGTGGCGGCAGTACGGGCTGGGCGGGGACGTCCAGGACGCGCGTGACGCGGTGCTCGCCGCGGCCAACTACCTCAAGGCGTCGGGGGCGCCGCGAGATTACCGGCGTGCGGTGTTCGCCTACAACCACGACGCCCGGTACGTGGATGCCGTCCTCGCGCACGCACGCCAGATCAAGCGCGACTCGCGCAGCTTCTACGCGTACTACAACTGGCAGGTCTTCGTCCTGTCCGCGCAGGGCGACGTCCGCCTCACCGGCCCCCGCTGACCTGACCCAGTCTCGAAGACCGAGACCCGAGCCGGTGAGCATGGCGAAGGGACGGAAACGTCCAGGAAACGACCTTCTTGCTTGCATCTCTCACAGATCGTTTCCTGTGAGAGGAGTCTCCATGGTGTTGTCGCGTCCCCTGGCCGGACACGACCCTTCACGCCGCTCAGCCCTCGGGCTCTTGGGCGCGGTCCCGCTGGCCGCCGGTGGTCTACTGGCCGCGTCGGGAACCGCCGAGGCGAACACCGGTGCCTCGGCATGCCCCGGCCGGATTCCAAAGGACCTGCCTGGACAGCCATCGTCCTGAGACCACGTCACCGTAGACCTCGGCCGCGAAGTGAGCCTTACCGACGACGTCGGTCGACGGCGTCCCCCACCCCGGCGGACGCCAGGGATAGGGCCGCCTCGTGGGTCCGCTCCTGGGCCGGTCAGCACCGTACGTAGCGCCGGAACATGGTTCCTGAGGCGAAGGAACGGTGCTCGACCAGGCGCAGCCGCAGTTTTTCCCCCACGGGCAGGTACGGCTTGCCGCCCCCGACGATCA
Organism: Nonomuraea sp. NPDC049028; assembly: GCF_043197735.1. NCBI lineage: Bacteria > Bacillati > Actinomycetota > Actinomycetes > Streptosporangiales > Streptosporangiaceae > Nonomuraea > Nonomuraea sp. NPDC049028. The sequence continues at coordinate 422,946 of NZ_JBICTR010000009.1, read as the reverse complement.
CGGGGAGGGCGTACACCCAGAACTCGTCGATCAGGTCCAGCAGGGAGACGGCCAGCTCGGGGCCGCCGAGTTGGAGAGTGCCGTCGATCTCCTGCTTGAGGCGCGTCACCGCGGACACGGCGTCCTTGCGACGGACGATCGTGACCCCTTCGGGGACGGTCTGGAGGGTGTCGGAGAAGACGTACCGCGGCGTCTCCTTGTAGAACTGGGCGAACTCCCGCTCGAGGGCCGGGGCGCCTTCCTTGCCGAGGTCCTGCGTCCAGGGCTTTTCCATCGCCTCATACAGCCGCCTCCCGAACAGGAACGCCGCGATCCGGCGGACGTGGTCGTTCGCCGCCTGGCGAAAGTCCTCGTCCGGGTCCATGAAGTCCATGCCGCCCTCGGGATCCTCGATGTAGCCGTCGATCGAGGTGTTCATCCAGTAGATGACCTTGCCCATGAAACTTCTCCTTGGTCGTAGAGGTCGTGTGGAGTGGAGACCCGATGGAGCGCCGGAACTCATCGCAGGCCGGGCCAGCAGCAGGCCCGATGACTCACATCAGGTGGAGGCGTAGGTGGCCAGGGCGGGCTCCAGCAAGTCGAAGGCTTGGCCGGCTTCGGCGGCGATGGTGTGGGCGATCTGATCGTTGGGGTGTCCGGCGAGGGTGAGGGCCTGGATCCGGTGAAACAGTACGCGGTGGACGGTGCCCAGCAGGGCGGCGGCGGTCTGCACGGTGATGTCGCCGGGCTGAGCGGCGGTGACGTGGGCGAGCACCTGGGCGAGGTGGTGTTCGCGCTGGTCGTGCAGGCCGCGCAGGCAGACGGTCAGGGTGGGGCTGTCGGCGATCATGCGGGCGAACTCCTGGCCGGAGAATCCGGCGACCGGGTCCTGGACGGCCACGGCGTCGGCGAACGCGCGGCGCAGCGCGGCCAGCGCTGATTCCCCTGGGCGTCGTGCGGTGACGGCGTGGGCCAGGGAGGCGGCAAACTCCTCCTGATGGTCCAGGGCCAGGTCTTCCTTGCGCGGGAAGTAGTTAGTGACGGTCTTCTTGGCGACGCGGGCGACGGCGGCGATCTCGGCGATGGTCGTCTGCTCGAAGCCCTGAGCGATGAACAGCCGGGTCGCGTGGTCGGAGATGAGCTGCCGGGTCTCGTGCTTCTTGGTCTCGCGCAGCCCGGCGGCCGGGGCGGGAGTCTGGGTAGCCATGACGCAATCTTACCCTCGTAGCATCTTTATGTTGACACTCTTGGACGTCTTGGATTAAGTTTACCTCCGTCGTAAGTTTATGACGATGGAACGCCTAATCCGAAGGGGGACGCCCATGCGCAAGCACACCCACGAGTTCGCTCGTATACCCCGGTCGCAGCAGCCCGAGCGGGCCCCGCTGCACGGCGCCGAACTGCGTCGTCCACCGTCCGACCACAGCATCCGTGCGTCGCAGCAAGTCCGGGGCATGCGCATCGTCCCGCGGCGCCGTAGCTACTGACCCCACCCCACCAGAGGAGATCCCGTGCAGTTCATCGCTTCCACCGTCTCGCTGACCGTCGACGACGTCGCCGCCTCCCAGGCGTTCTTCACCACCTACCTGGGCTACACCGTCCAGCAGGCCGCCGACGGCTTCGCCTCCCTGTCGCGCGACGACGCGGTCGACATCGTCCTGCTCGCCCGCGGCATCGAGGTGCTGCCGCCCGAGCAGCGCGACCAGCGGGCCAGCGGTCTGATCATCGCCTTCACCCTCGCCGGTGGCCTGGCCGAGCAGGAAAAGCGGCTGCGCGACGCCGGGGCGCAGATCACCATGCCGCTGCGCCAGGAGCCCTGGGGCGAAGCCCTGTTCCAGGTCACCGACCCCAACGGCGTGATCGTCCAGTTCGTCGAATGGGCCGCCCCCGAACACCTCTGACCCGCCCCCACCTGCTGACCGACACCTCAGGAAGGAGCTTCCCTTGACGCCCGACCCGATGACCGTGCACCCACTGCCCGCCCACGAGCGAGTGGTCTTCCTCAGACCGCTGATCAGCTCGCCGACGATCACGGTGGGTGAGTACACACCTTCCCGTTCACCATGTTCGGCGGCGAGTGGACCGAACGCACCCTCGACATCGTCACCGGTATGCCCAGCCGGGGAGACACCGTGGTCGGCAATGACGTGTGGTTCGGCTACCAGGCCACCGTCATGCCCGGGGTGGCCATCGGCGATGGCGCCGTCATCGCGGCCGGCGCCGTGGTCACCGCCGACGTCCCGCCGTACACGATCGTCGGCGGGAATCCGGCCAGGACCATCCGCCACCGCTTCGCCGCCGCCGACGTTGAACAACTGCTGCGGGCCGCCTGGTGGGACTGGCCCGCCGACCTGGTGACCGAGCACGCCCGCACCATCATGGCCGGCACCCCGGCCGACATCGCCCGCATCGCCGAAAGGATCCTGTGACAACGATCGACGCAGCCGCAGAATTCGACCGTCAGACCCACAACTTGTTCAAACGGGAATACCCGGCGATGGCGGGCCTGACGCCGGAGCACTTCCAGTCTCTGGTCGCACCCCTGCGCGACCTCGCCGCGACGACCGGGAACCTCACCTGTGAGCCCGACACCGGCCGGCTTCCGTTCGTGCTCGTGGTCACCCGTCAGGTCGTCCCGATCGAGCAGATGATGCCGCGGACCACCCTGCGGAGAAAGGCCGGTTTCGTCGACCATTCCTTCGAGCCCGGCTCCCTGGAACGATTCGTCGCCATCACAGAGACCGAGCTTCCGGACCAGCCGGTCTACCTGCTGGTGGACAGCGAGCGCGGCGAGGAGTTCTGCGGGGCCATACCTCGGGACGCCATGGACACCATCACCGCGCGGGGGCGCACTCTGCTCACCATCGAGGAGGGCATCGCGGTGATCACCCAATTTCCGGAGATCCTGGTCAAGAACAAGTGCTTCTCCCTCGGCGGCTCCCGCTCCGGCGACCGCCGCGTCCCGGCGCTGTGGATCAGCCAGAACGCCCCCAAACTCGGCTGGTGCTGGGAACGCAATCCGCACACCTGGCTCGGCATGGCCTCCGCCGGCGATCGCCGCGCGGCCGCATAGCAGATTCCCACCAGACAGCCAGAATGCTCGGAGCCCGGCTTACGGACCCTGACGACGGAATGGTCATCGATGAGGACTTCGCCGAGCAGCGCATCAAGGCGGGCGTGTTCCTGGCGGTACACCCTGTCGTGCGGGGCGGTGGTCGGCCGCTGTTCGTCCCCGCACGACGAGCGACTGGGCCTGCGGCTTGCCGAGTCTCGTACCTGCGATTCGCAGGTTGCGGTGATATCGATTCACCACTTGAGCTCCCGGGATGCCTTTCAGATGCGGGCGGGTTCCATGGGGCCGAACCACCGCTGCAAGGCCGCCCGGAGCGTTTCCATCTCCGCGGAATCTGGTTGGGGTGATTCGGATGCCCAGGCCACGTAGCAGTCCGGTCGAAGGAGCAGGGCGGTGGGCGCGTGGGGCTGGGGGCGTGCGGTGACGATGTCGACCTGGTCGTGTCGTAGGGCAGGTGCCTGCGCCAGCGATGCTCCTTCGGTCAGGTCGAGCAGCAGGGGGCGTGCGGTTCTGGCCAGCTCGGCCAGCCGGACCGGCCCGGTCGGGGTGTGCAGTTCCAGGTCCGGGACGAAGTGGCCAACCAGCGGGTGCGGCTTGGGTCCGCCCATGTCTTCGCCCACGTCTTCGCTCATGTCGTACCGGACGTCGGCGCCCGCGGTGAGTTCGGCCAGGCGCCGTACGGTGTTCGGGTCGCGGAGCAGTTCGCTGAACACTTCGCGCAGTCCGGTGACGTCGCTGCCGGGGGCGATCAGCGCCGACTGCGCCTGGGCGTTCAACACCATGCGGTGCGCGGCCGATCGCCGCTCTGTCTCGTACGTGTTCAGCAGTCCGGGCGGGGCGCTTCCTCGGATCTCGGCGGCGAGTTTCCAGCCGAGATTGATCGCGTCCTGCAGTCCGAGGTTGAGCCCGGGGCCGCCCCCGGTGGCGGCGTACACGTGGGCGGCGTCACCGATCAGGAACACCCGGCCGTGGGCGAACCGTTCGGCGACCCGGGTGTTGCCGCCGGTCAGCCGGCGCAAGGCGTGCGGCCCTTCGCCGTTGGGCGGTCCGAGTGGTACGTCGACGCCGAGCACGCGGCGGATGCTCGCCCGCAACTCCTCCAGGCTCATCGCGGCGTCGGTCGCGGGCTGGTCCCACTCGGTAGTGGTGACCAGCGGTGGATGGCCGGGCATCGGCGCGTACGAGAACCCGCCCTGCTCGGTGCGGTGGGGCAGGAACGGCATGACGGCGCCGTAGCCGGGCACGTTCAGCGCGCCGTTGGCGGGGTCGACCCAGTCCGCGGGGACGGTCGCGTGCGCCGAGCGGACGGTCATCCGGTCGTGGGTGACGCCAGGGAATCCGATGCCGGAGAGCTTGCGCGTGGCGCTGTGGGCGCCGTCGGCGCCGATCAGGTATCGGGCCTGTAGGTGGTACTCCCCGTCCGGGCTCGTGATGTCGACGGTGACGGCGTCGTCGCCCTGTGACAGGCCCACGACCTCGTGTCCCCGCCGGATTTCCACCCCCAGCTCGATCGCTCGATCCTCCAGGACCTGCACTATGCGTCGCTGCGGCACTGGCAGGGCGTAGACAGGGCTGTCCGCCAGCAGGCTCAGGTCAAGGCCCATCGCGCCGAACATGAAGTACGCGGAGTTCGGCCGTGGCGGTTCCGGGCTGCCGCTGAGACGTTCGTGCAACCCGCGGTGGTCGAGCATCTTGACGACCTGGCCCAGCAATCCGTTCGCTTTCGGCTCCTGGCTGGGCTCGGGTAGCCGCTCCAGCACGAGCGGCCGGACTCCTGCGAGGCGTAGTTCGCAGGCCAGCATCAGCCCGTTCGGGCCGCCGCCGGCGATGACGACATCTGTGATCATGTTGCTCCTTCGCTCGAATGGGACTCGCATGGGACTTGCATGCGACTCGCATAGGGATGGGACGCGAGGCTAGGCAAAAAAGTGCGTGCACGCAAATTTGCGCGTACGCAATCAAGCTGGAATGCTGAGATGGTGACGACAAGACGAACCGGGTTGCGCGAGCAGAAGAAGCAGGCCACCCGGGAGGCGTTGAGCGCGGCGGCATTGCGGCTGGCCCTTGAGCGTGGACCGGACCACGTGCGCGTCGACGACATCGCCGAGGCCGTCGGCGTCTCAGTCCGGACCTACAACAACTACTTCTCCAGCCGCGAACAGGCGATCGTCGCCGCCATCAACAGCGAACGGGAAGCGCGGGTCGCGGCGGCAGTGGCTGGCCGGCCCGACGATGTCGGCCTCGCCGCCGCGATCATCGAGGCGATCGTGGATCAGTACACGGATCCGGGCGTACCCAGCCGCGAGGCGCTGCTGATGATCACCACCCGTCCCGCGCTGCGCGAGGCATTCTTCGATACCACCAGCGCGCTCGAACATCCCCTCACCGACGCGATCACCAGACGCCTCGGCGATATCGACCCGCACACCGCCCGTGTGCTCGCGGCCAGCGTGGCCGCCGCGGTCCGCGTCGCGATCGAACAGTGGCTGCACGCCACTGCCGCGTCCGTCACGGCCGGCGGGCTCGTCGTGCCGTCCGGCTCGCTAGCGGACCTGCTGCGCAGCACGCTCGCACCACTCACGCCCGCACTCGACGCCGCGGAGCAACGGGCACACCGCCCAGCTGATTCCTAGTTATGGGAGCGTTGCCGGGTGGCTACGCCGGATGGGAGCGAGTGATGCGGACCCGACGAGGTGCCCGGATTGTGCTGCTGGATCAGGACGATCGGATTCTGATGATCCGGCACAGGTACGACGGCGTCATCGTCGTCCCTGGGTCTCCGGTCCAGGAGTTTTTCTGGGTGCCCCCAGGCGGAGGATTGACGGAGGACGAAGACTTCCTTCAGGCCGCTAGCAGGGAACTGCTGGAGGAGACGGGACTGACGGAGGTCGAGTGGGGGCCGTGCTTGTGGACTCTGGATGCGGACGTCCGGTGGGGCGGCGAACCCGTACACATGCACGAGCGGTACTTTCTGGCGCGGGCGCGTGGTGCGCAGACCATCACCCGCGCCTACCTGGAGCCGGAGGAACAGCAGGGCATCATTGACCACCGATGGTGGTCCTTGGCCGAGCTTGTCGCGACCACAGAGACTCTGCGGCCTGTGGGACTCTCTGAGCTGTTGGCAGACGTGCTGGCCGTAGGGGGACCAGCGAGTGGCTGGAAAAGGCACATCCGTACGTAACGGCCCGCATGCCCGGGCGGGATCCCGTCTGATCTGTTCGCGTTTCCTGCCCTGCCGCAGCGAAGGCTGAGCATTGTCAGGCAGAGGTCTTTCTTCTCGTCTGTCGTTCCGGCCGGGGCAATTCAGCCTGTCGACGGCGATGGCTGGGGAGTGCTATGACCTTTTGATGCGCATTCGACCAGCTGAACTCGCTGACAGCGAGGCGATCGCTGTTGCCCACGTGCGATCCTGGCAAGCGGCCTACCAGGGCTTGGTCCCCCAGGAATATCTTGACCGGATGACTTCCTCCCAACGGCAACCCGTCTGGGAGCGTCTGCTGGCCGAAACGTCGTGGCCCTGGAAAGGAATCCTGGTAGCCGAATTCGACGGCTCCGTTGCGGGCTTCACCGGGTTTGGCCCCACACGAGATCGGGATGAGAATTCCGCGACCGTCGCAGAGATCACCACGATCTATCTGGCACCCGAGTTCTGGGGTGCCGGCGTCGGCAGGCAACTCATGACGACGGCGCTGGAAACCATGGCTCAGGCCGGTTATGAGAAGGCCACCTTGTGGGTGCTGGAGGCCAACGTACGCGCTCGGCGCTTCTACGAAATCAACGGCTGGCACAGTGACGGTTCCGTCAAACAGGACGAGACACGCGGCTTCCTGCTCACTGAAATTCGGTACCGCCGTGTAGTCAACTGACCGTGCGGGGTGCGTACGGTGACTCTGTGCCGACTATGTCGTTGATCGTTAGCCACGATGCTTTCCTACCGCACAAATCACGCTGTCCGCGGAACGATCAAACCTACGTCAGGGTTCTTCGATCGGATGCGGTCGGCGGCGCGACTCCCGACGTCAAGGAGGAGGCATAGTGATCGAGGAACAGCCGGGCGATCAGGTCGCCGCGTGAACCGGTGCCCGACTTCGCGAAGATTGACTTCAGGTGGTCCTGCACGGTGTACGACGACACATTCAGCCGGCCGGCGATCTGCTTGGTGGACAAGCCCTTGGCCACCAGTTCGGTGACCCGGCGCTCGCTGTCGGTGAAGCCGTAGGCATCGACCATCAGGGGTGCCATCTCGGCGGGGCGAGCGACTTCCAGCATCACCGCGACCTGCGGTTCCGGACCGTCGTTCAGCAGCGAGCCTCGGACGATCAGCCACTGACCGGCCCGGGTGCGCGCTCGGGCCCTGGCCGGCCGGAGATCGGTCGGCGCTGGTGCCGTACTTGTCGCCGGGCCGCAGAGGGAACGGGCCTGGCGAGCGACAGCGGAGATCACCAGCGGCAGCCGGGCGCCCGCTCTGTCACCGGTGCCCAGTTCGTCCAGCCAACGATCCGCTGCCTTGTTGGACATGCGTACGCCGTCATCGGCGTCGAGGATCAGCAGACCGACGTCGTCGTCACCGGCCTGTGCGTCACCGAGCAACAGGCCGCGCCGTAGTCCATCGGTGATCAGGGGGGCGATCGACGATACGAACTCCACCTCGGCCAAGGAGAAGTACGGGCGCTTCGCCTCCCGGAACACGGTCAGCTGCCCCCATGTCCCCGTGCTGCCGGCGAGCACCACCCGCAACTCATCGGAGAATCCCCCCGGGCGACGGATCTCCCGCTGGCGCAGGCTACGGTCGAGGTCACCGGCGGTGGCTTCGCTCAGGCTGCCGGCTGGGCGGCCCGCATGGGCGAGCTGTACCCACGTGTTGAAGTCCGGCTCACGCACCTCGATCTCCACGAGCCGGAGCAGTTCTGCGGCGGGCAGGCCGTTTTCCACGAACTCGGCGGTCGGGAGCATGGTCGCCGGGTCGGTCGTCATCAGGCACGTGCCTTCGGCGGGCACGGCCCGGGCCAAGGCGTCGCCGACGGCCCGCGCGAAGTCCGGCACGGGCAACCCTCGGTGAACCAGCCTGACGATTTCGTCGCGGACGCGCGCATGCGCCGCCGATGCGTTGACCACGATCGGAAGCTTATGGCGATCGACGGCGTCATCCCAGAAATCTGGGATACAACCCGGCTCCACGATCTCGCATGCTGGTCGCACAGATCAGTATCCGCCCGGGCAGGCCGGGCCGCACAGAGGGAGCACCCGTACGCCATGATCACCGTCGATACCACCCTCGCCGCCGGCACCTGGGTCGGCGATCCCGTTCATTCCGACATCTCGTTCAAGGTCCGCCACATGGGCGTCGGCAAGGTCAGGGGAACGTTCGCGCTCGCCTCGGCAGCGCTGAGCGTCGGCGAGGGCGGCGGCCGGGTGACCGCCCTCATCGACCCCGCCTCGGTGCACACCGGCAACGAACAGCGCGACCAGCACATCCGGTCGGCCGACTTCCTGGACGTGGAGAAGTACCCGCAGATCGAGTTCACCTCGACCGAGGTCCGCGGCTTCGACGGCGAGACCTTCATTCTGGTGGGCGAGTTGACCCTGCACGGTGTCACCAGGACCGTCGAGATGGAGGCCGAGTTCCTCGGCGTCGTCGACGACCCGTCCGGCGCGGTGCGGACCGGGTTCTCGGCGACCACCACCATCAGCCGCGCCGCGTTCGGCGTCGACATCCAGCTCGGCTTCGGCGCCGGCAACGTCGTGGTCGCCGACACCATTGAGATCGCCATCGAGATCGAGTTCACGACCACCGAATCGGACCCGCGATGACTCTCCTGGCATTCCGTTGGACGTACTGAAAGGACCGGAAACGTGAGTAAGACCGTGCTGTACATGTCGATGTCGGTGGACGGGTTCATCGCCGGGCCGAACGTGGCGCCGGGCAACGGGCTCGGTGACAAAGGGCATCGGCTGCATGAGTGGTTTCTGCCGGATGCCGACGCCGGTCACAGGAAAGACCTCGACCACCTGGCGGGCGCGAACCGTGAGGTCACGGACGAGGTCATGGCCACCGGGGCGGTCGTCGTCGGCCGGCGGACGTTCGAGCTCGCCGACGGCTGGGGCGGCGACCACCACGATGGCGTGCCGATCTTCGTCCTGAGCCGCCGTCAGCCCGATCCCGAGCTGCAATGGCCCGGGGTCACCTATGTGAGCGACGTAACGGCCGCGATGAACATGGCCAAGGAGGCGGCCGGCGACAAGGACGTACTGGTCCACGGAGCCCGCACCGCTCGGCTGGCACTTGCCGCCGGCGTCCTCGACGAGCTGCAGATTCACCTGGTCCCGGTCCTGATCGGACAGGGTGAACCGCTGTTCGAGGACATGCCGCCCGACCACATCGAGCTCGAACTGCTCCGCGCCGCGGACGGGCCGGGCGTGACGCACCTGCGCTACCGCGTAAGAACGGCGGGCTGAGGCGATGGCGCTCATCCGGCTGTACATGACCATGTCCCTGGACGGTTACGTCACCGGGCCGCGGGACAGCCCGGACACCCCGCTGGGAATCGGCGGGTTCCGGCTTTTCAACTGGCTCGACCGGCGCAACGCCCCGGGACCCAGCGGACAGGTGTACGCCGAGGCGCTGGCCAGCCGCGCCCTCATCGCCGGCCGCCGCACCTACGAACACGCCGACCGCTGGCAGGGCGACCATCACGACGGCGTCCCCATCTTCGTCCTGACCCACAATGTCCCGGACGAGCCGCCGCCGGGCAGCGTCCGCTACGTCACCGACGTAAACGAGTGCGCCGCACAGGCCCGCGCGGCGGCCGGGGACGGCGACGTGATGGTGCACGGTGCCGGGGCGGCGCAGGCGCTGCTGCGGGCAGGCCAGCTCGACGAGCTGGAACTACACGTCGTACCGGTCCTCCTCGGGCAGGGACGCCGGCTGTTCGACGACCTGCCGGCCGAGCACATCGAACTCGACCCGGTCCGCCGGTTGACCACGCCGCAGGCCGAGGAACCCACACAGCACGTCATGCACCTGCGCTACCGCATCCGCCGCCCGTGACCCGCGAAGTCCCTCCCGATCAGAGCACGGCCGCCGACCGACGAACGCTGTCCGTTGTCAGCTACGGAACCATTGTCAGGACTCGGAGGTCCACCTGCGTGTTCGTCGGGCAAGCCAGTGCACCCTCCACCAGGCTCTCGTGGCGTGCGGCGTCAGTGTGCGAGCTCGTTGCGTAGATCGGCGAGCGCGATCCGGTCGTCCTCGCTGCCGGTGTGCGGTGCCTGGAACCAGCGTGCGTACTCTCTGATCTCGGTCAGCCGCCACTCCAGTTCGAACAGCTCGATCATCTCGGGCTCGCCGCCGAGGACTCGTCGGTCGTGTTCGGGCAGGTCGAGAAGGTCCCGCTCGTGCGGGGCGAGCGCGAACGACTCCCAGTCCACCAGCACGAGCCCGGAATCGGTGAGCATCTGGTTGGCGTGGTGCGGCTCGCCGTGGGTCGGCACCCAGCGGTCAAAGGCGGCCAGCGCCTTCTCGGCGAGCTCGGCGTACCGTGACGCCCAGCCGGCGATCGATTCGGCGGACTCGACGATCAGACGACGAGCGTCCTCCCCGAACGGGCCCGCATTCCACAATCCTGTGGCGGCATGAGGCAGTTGGTCGGAGAAGTCCGGTGTGATCCGCGGTTGCCAGTGCGGCAGCGAAACCGGAGCGGGAGCGCTGTGCAGCTCGGCGAGCAGCCGTCTCGTCTTGGCGGTATGGTCGGGTCGTGCGGCCTCTGCCTCGTCGGGCGTGCGCCCCGTCGCCCAGGAAGTGACGCTGAGAATCCCCTCGGCCAGGGGGATCGTGAAGCTCCCGTTCGTGGATCGGACCGGTGCGAGCACCCCGAGAAAGCCTGTCGCCGCGAGCTCGGACGCCGCCGCGTATGCTCCCTCGAACGAGTCGGGGGTTCGATGCCCGCCCGGTACGTCGAGCGTCGCGAAGAGCACGGGCACGCCATCCTGGTCGATCCGCCAGTGGTGCGCCCCGAATCCCACCGGCAGATAGGCGGCGCGCCCCGCAACCGGAAGCCAGCCATCCCGCACCGCCGAAAGCACATCATGATCGGTCGGCGACAGAGGCGGAGTGAACATGTCTTGATCGTCCCACCTGGTCGCCGCGCCGACCGCCAGGGCACTTGCCGGCACAACGGTTCGGCGTCCAGGGAACAGACTGACAGCCCCCCAGATACAGGGGAGACGAGCGAGTTGGTCTCGCCCGTCTCCCCGGAGACGTCACGGCAGCAGTGCGGCGGCCTTGACCTTGTGCAGGTGGATCAGGATGTCGAAGGACTTGCCGAGGGCGGCCTTGGTGGCCTGGTCGGGTGACCAGAAGCCACCGCCGATCAGGCGGGTGGGGCGGGGTTCGGCGAGCCAGGTTCTGGCCGCCTGCGGTGCGGCGCGGGTGTCGAGGATGAAGTCGCGGTAGCGGACCTGGTCCAGGACGTACTCGTTGTAGTCGCTGTCGGCCGCTGCGACCGAGCCCTTGCAGGTCAGGGGCCGCTCGGCTGGGGTGGAGCCGGCCGGGCACTCACCCTTGTCGAGGGTGAAGTTGTAGCCGCCCTGGTCGAAGCTGGTGCCGACGGTGACGAAGCGGGCGCCGAGGCGTTCGCGCAGTACGCCGCCCATCGGGGCGGGGACGAACACGGTGTCGATCGGGGTGTAGCTGATGTGCGCGTTCAGGCCGGACATCTGGATCTTGTGGCCGGTCGTCTTGTTCCACCAGACGACGTTGTCGGCCAACGTGGTGTCCCGGTACTCCTGGGCCTGCCGGCGTCCCTCGGCGGTGGCCTGGTCGAAGGCGAAGTCGGTGAAGGTCTGCGACAGAGCGCGGGCGTGCTGCACCGCCCACCGGTAGTCGTCGCCGCCGGGCTTCTGCCGCTGGAGAAGTTCGAGGGCCTCGGTGGCGCGGCGGGCGTTGTCCTTGCGGGTCTCCAGCGGCTGGGACAGCGCGATGCCCATGTACTGCCCGGCGTTCGGGGTGGTGGGCCGTAGCCCCTCGTACAGCTTGGTGAACTCGGGTGTCAGGTCGGGATGGTGCTCGGCAACGTAACCGAGAACCTTGTCGAACAGGACGTCGCCGGGGTAGAGCAGGTCGGCGCCCATGAACTGGACCTTCGCCTGGTGGGTGGTGTTGTAGGAGCGCATCCAGGTGATCAGGCCGAGGAACTCGCGGTTGTTGAACAGGGCGTAAGGGCCGGTGACCTCGTCGTGCAGGATCTGCCGTGGGTCGCCCTTGCCGTGCAGGACGTAGTCGTTCAGCCGTACACCGGTGCTCCAGCTCAGCTCCCTGGCGAAGGTGGTGAACCCCTTCTCCGTCACAAGGTAACGGAACAGCCGGTGGTTGAGGGTGTAGAACTCGGCGGTGCTGTGCGTGGCCTCCCCGACGCCGACCACCTTCGCGCCTGCCACCATCGCGCCGAACACGTCTAGGTCGCGCAGGCCACCCCCAGACGAAGTGGAGACGAGAGGCTTGGCCACCGCGTTGAGCGCCGCGACGACGGCGGCCGGGCTGTCGGCGTCGGCGGTCGCGGCGGGGCCGATGGCGGTGGTGAGCGCGAGGCCGAGAACGAGTGCGCCGCCCCAGGTCTTGGTGTGCATATGGTGTCCCGTCGCATGAGTGCGTGTTGTTGACGGGTGTAAGCCTCGGCGGGAGCGCTGACAGTACAGCGACAGTCCGCTGACGATGCCCAAGGGACACCGGCACAAAAATACGGCTGTCTATTTCACCGCAGATTCACCGGGAGAGCGGTCAGTCGGCTCCCCTGTATGCCGCCGAAGTCGACCTGCTGGAGCTCGGAGATCGGCACCGCGAGGCGTGCGTCGGGGAAGTCGGCCCGTACGACCGCCACGACCGCGCTCAGTTCGAGTTGAGCCAATTGCGCACCAGTGCAGTAGTGGGGACCGGCGCCGAAGGTGAGGTCAGGCCCGATCGACCGGCCGGGATGGGTGTTGATGCCCTGGATGTCGATGAGCACGGGGGAGTGGGCGGGGAGCCGTACCCCGGCGAGATCGATGGCGGCGGAGGTGAACCGCCAGAGGCTGAAGGGTGCGGGCGCGTGCAGGCGCAGCGTCTCCTTGACGAACTCCTCGACCGTGATCTCCTGCGCTGAAGCGCCGTCGGAGTCGAAGACGTGGGCGAGCAGGAACCCCAGCGATGGGTCGGTGGTCAGTTGCCCGGCGTAGATCAGTGTGAAGATCAGGTAGTGCAGTTGTTCCTCGGTGAGCTCGTCGGGGACCCGTTCGCGTAGCTCGGTGGCCAGGCCGGGCCGGCCGTCGCTGAGCGCGGCGGCGGCCAGCTGTCCGAAGGCGGCCATCGCCGCCTCCACCTCCTGGGGATCGGCGCTGTGCATGCCCCGGCAGGCCGTGATGGCCTGGTCGATCCGGTCGAGTGGTACGCCGATCACGTCGCAGACCACGGTGAGGGGGAACCGAGTGGTGAAGTCGGCCATCAGGTCGACCGTTTCACCTGTCGCGGCGAGCACGGTGAGCTGATCGCGGGCGAACCCCGTGATCCGTTCGGCATAGTCCTGCATCCGCCGGGCGGTGAAGAGCGGGGCGTGCGCTCGGCGCAGCCGCGTGTGCGCCGGGCCGTCGAAGGTGGTCAGCGACGGCTGCGCGGCGGCAGTCGGTTCCAGACCTGCGATACGCGGGTCCCAGTGCGCCGGTGCGTAGGCGGGGTCTTTCACGATGTGAGGGTGTACGAGGGCCTCACGGGCGAGGGCGTCGTCGGTGATGATCCATACCGGGCCGCCGGCTGGGGCATCGGCCTGGACGATGGGACCGGTGGCGCGCAGGGCGGCGCGGACGGGATGGGGTTCGCCGATCCCGCGAACGGTGACGGCGAACGGGTCGACGGTGGCACGGGGCGCGTCGGTCATCGAGTCTCCATGGGGTGTCCGAATCGGATGGTGAGGAAGGCGTCCTGGCCGATCGCTGGCGGAACGACGACGGCCGTGCGCCTGAACGGAGTCGATCTATGAGGCGATGAGATAGAATGACTGCGTAGCACAGTAACTGCGCCACGCAGTGAATCTACCACAAGCTTCGCTGCGCGACGCAGTGAAATGGAAGGGATGGGTGTCGCGATGGCGGAGCCGGCGGCGGGCAGGGAGGCGCTACTTGCCGAGGTCACCACGGACGTGGTGCCCAGCTGGGCGATCTTGGTCGTCCAGCTCAACAGCCTTGTCGCCGAGCGGCTGGGCGTCACCGACACCGACGTGCAATGCCTGTTCGTGCTGGGCCGGCACGGTCCGACAACACCCGGCGTCCTGGCCAAGCACGTGAACCTCACCACCGGATCGGCCTCGCGCATGATCGACCGGCTCGTCGCCGCAGGCTGCGTCCGACGGGTGGCCGACCCCCACGACCGCAGGCGAGTGCTCATCGAACCCACCCAGGAAGGCCTCGACCGGGTCAGCGCCGCCTACTCGGGACTGATCGCCCGTACGCGAGACGACCTCGGCGACTTCGACGACGCGGAGCTCAGCACCATCGTTCGCTTCATGAAAACGGCCGAGCGCAGCACCGCCGCCGAGATCCACCGACTCCAAGCCACGCTCCAGGGCCGAACATGATCGTGCTTGGCTAGGGTGGAGGTATGTTTTGACGCTTGCCCGGAAGTCGGGCACCCCCATGGCCTCCTTCGTATCCCGAACAACCTACGAAGGAGACACCTGACATGAGCACGTTCATCCCTGACGCGTTCGCCGCGTCGTACGGCAACAACAGCCCGACCGCCCGTGCCTGGATCGCCGAGCTGCCCCGGCTGGCCGCGGACTTCCTCGACCGCTGGACGCTGCGGCCGGACGGCCCCGCGGCACACGGCATGGCCTCGCTCGTGCTGCCGGTGATCCAGGCAGATGGCGCTCCCGCGGTGCTGAAATTCCAGCAAGCAAGCGAGGACAACGCCGGCGCCGCCCTCGGCCTGCGGGTATGGAACGGCAACGGCATCGTGCACCTGCTCGACCACGACCCCGACACCGGCACCATGTTGCTGGAGCGGCTGGACGCGGCCCGGCCGCTGTCATCGGTGGTTGACGACGATGTCGCCATGCAGATCCTCGCCGAGCTGATGGCGCGCCTGGTCGCGGTGCCCGCCCCACCCGGTCTGCGGCATCTGTCCGACATCGCCGCCGCCATGCTGGATCAGGTTCCACGCGCTGTACTGGCATTGCGCGACCCGGCCGAGCAGCAGCTGGTACGCACCTGCGCGTCCGCCGTGGCCGAATTGATCGGCGAACCTGGCGACCGCCTGCTGCATTGGGACCTGCACTACGACAACATCCTCGCCGGGCAACGGGAACCATGGCTGGCCATCGACCCCGAACCGCTGGCCGGCGACCCCGGGTTCGACCTGTGGCCGGCGCTGGACAGTCGATGGGAGGAGGCGGTGGTGGCGACCGGCGACGTGACCCGTACGGTCCTGCGCCGTTTCGACCTCCTTACCGAGGTGCTCGGCCTGGACCGGCAGCGGGCGACCGGGTGGACACTTGGCCGCATCCTGCAGAACGCCTTGTGGGACATCGAGGACGGCAAGCCCACGCTGGAACCGGCCCAGGTCGTCCTTGGCACGATTCTGCTACGCCGGTGATGTCGCGCCACGCGCCTGCCCGCAAGCCGAACGGAAGTACGGATGATCTACGCAAAGACGCCCCTTACCCTTGAGATCCGCGAAGCCGCGGCCCTGACCTGGGGTGTCACGGGGGACGGCGAGCGGTTGCACGGCGGGGAGGACTCCGCCGCCTACCGCCTCGACGGGCACGTCATCCGCGTCGGCCCGGTGTGGCGCGCCGCCGCCGAGTCGGAGTGGTGTCACGCGATCGCCCGACACGCCGCCGCCGACCTCCCCGAGGCGGTCGCCCCGCTGCCGACCGCCGAAGGGGCGACGGTCATCGTCGTGGGCGGCCGCCCGATCTCCTGCTGGCCGTATGTCGAGGGTGCCTGGCCGGACTCCGACATCCCGGCCCAACGCGCAGCCGGTGCCCGTCTGCTGGCCAGGCTGCACAGATCCCTGGCCGACTTCCGCCCCGGTCCCCGCCCGGTGCCCGCCTTCCAGGAGTCCGGCCTGTACGGCGATCCGCCCCAGGACGCCGCCGAGCTGGCCGACCCCGACCTGGACCGCTGGCTGGCCGCCTTCCACGCCGAGCACGCCGTGCGCCACCCCCTGCACGGCGACTACTACACCGGCAACACCCTGGCCAGGGACGGTCGGATAGTGGCGGTTCTCGATTGGGACGAGACCTTCGTCGGCGCCCCTGAGCTGGAGCTGGCCGCCGCCGCCCTGGAATGGGGCGACGACCTGGCCGGGCCGAGTGAGGAGTTCGTGGCCGCGTACCACGAGGCGGGCGGCACGGCAGCCCGCCTGGACGAGGAGTCGCTCGCTCAGCTCGTCAGGCACAAGCTCCGCAGGGAGTACGCCTACTTCCACAAGGGGGTGACGCATGACGAGGAGGACATCGAATACCACCGCGCCCGGGTAGAGCTGTTCCACCGGCTGCGCCCCTGACAGCCGTACCGGCGTCCCTATCGCTGGATGGTGGCCTGCGCCTGGCGGATGCGGTCGTTGAGGGTGCGTCGCACGCTGTCGACGTCGGTGGTGGAGTTCTCGGACAGAGTGTTCATCAGTTCCGCGCAGGCTTGGGCGGCGGCCTCCGACCGGGGCAGCATGATCTTCTCGTAGGCGGCAGCGGCCTGGTCGAGGTCGGGGTGGGTGGCGATGGCGGTGGCCAGGTCGCTGCCGTCGATCAGGGCGAGGTTGGCGCCGATGCCGAAGGGCGGCATGAGGTGGGCCGCGTCGCCGAGCAGGGTGATGCCGGGGACGTGGTCCCAGGTGTGCCCGGCGGGCAGGACGTGCAGGGGCCGGCTGACGAACCCGCTGTCGTTGTCGCGGAACAGGTCGAGGAGCCGGGGGTGCCAGCCGCTGAACAAGGCGCGGAGGTGATCGCACACCGCCGCGGTGTCGTCGAGGTCGAGGCCGGCGGTGGCGTACCAGTTCGCCGGTGCGTCGAAGCCGGCGTACAGGCGGATGTGGGCGCCGCTGTTGCGCTGGGCCGAGATCATCTTCCCGTCGGCTCGCGCCGCCAGCGTGCCTGGCCCCACCCAGCGGGCCAGGTCGGGGTGGCGTACGTCGACATCATCCAGGTACGCCTCGACGATCGTGGCGCCCGTGTAGCGAGGCACAGCAGCCGAGACGGCGGGGCGGACCCGGGACCAGGCGCCGTCGGCGCCGATCACGAGGTCGAAGTCCGCGGTGGTGCCGTCGGTGAAGCACAGGCGAGCGCCGCCGCCGTCCAGCGGTACGACCCCGTCCACCGGGCGCCCCCAGCGCACAGTGCCGGGGACGAGGGAGTCCAGCAGCAGCCCCCGCAACTGGCCCCGGTCGATCTCCGGGGCGTAGCTCTCGTCGCGGCTGTCGGTGGGCCGCTCGTGGTGTACCAAGGCGGCGGTGAAGGGATCCAGCCCGCGCAACTCCTGCCCCTGCGCCCGAGCCAGCTCGGTGAACCGCTCGAACAGGCCGACCGCCCGTAGCGCGGCCTGACCGGTCGGCACATGCAGATCCAGCATGCCTCCCTGCCAGCGGGCATCGCGGGAGGCCTCCCGCTCGAACACGGCTGCCTGGATGCCGTACGTCTGCAGGCCGCGGGCGCAGGCGAGGCCGCCCACGCCGGCGCCCACGATCGCGATTTGGGAGTTCATGGCACATACCTCCGGGTAGCGGCTCCGAGGCGGCCAGAAAATCATAGTTACTCCGAATTCGCAACAGCTCCGATTTCGCACTCGATCCGAGTTGCCGTACGCTGAGCGAGTGAGCGAAGGAGTCGGGCGCCGCGAGCGCAGGAAGGCCCAGACCCGCAAGGCGCTGGCCGACGCGGCGCTGCGGCTGTTTCTGGAACGCGGTTACGACCAGGTGGGCGTCAAGGACGTGGCCGAGGCCGCCGACGTGGCGGTGTCCACGCTGTTCGCGTACTTCCCGAGCAAGGAGGCCCTGGTCTTCGACCTCGACGACGACCTCGAGGCCGAGGTCGTCGCCGCGGTGCGCGATCGTGACCCCGGCCAGTCCATCCCGTACGCCCTGCGCGAGCACATCCTCAGGCGAGCGATCGAAGTCGCGGCCTTCCCTCACACCGCGGCCCTCACCCGCATGGTGGAGAGCACCCCGGCCCTTCGCGACTACGCCCGCCACATGTGGCTACGCCACGAAGCCGCCCTCGCCCGCGCCCTCGCCGACGAGACCGGCGCCCCTCAGGACGACATCACCTGCGCCGCCTTCGCCAGGTTCGTCCTCGAAGCCGCCCACGTCATCCACGGCCACCCGGCCCCCGAACAGGCCGCCACCGCAATCTTCAACCTGCTCGAACACGGCTGGACCACCGCCCATCCCGGCACCTGAGCACCGGCGGCAGGATGCGGGGCTAATTGAAGGCGCCAGGCACCTGGTAGGGCACCTTGCCCTCGAGCTGCTCCTGGTCGAGCACCTCGCCTCTCAGCGGCAGCAGAACGGTGACCTCCCGTCCCCAACCGGAGTAGCGGGTGTCCGACTCGACACGGAGCAGGGAACCCTTCCAGTGGTGCAGGACGCCCCTGGCCGTAACCCGCTCCACCAGTCCGGCCGCACTCAGCCGGAGGGTGTAGGAGATGGTGCTGACGGGCTTGCTGATGGAGTAGCCGCGGAAGCGAGAGGCGAAGGAACGGGATACCTTAACCAGCTTGTCGGCCTTGATCGTGCCCTTCACCAACCCGTCCCGCCAGGACGTGCGGTGGGCCAGCAGTGCCTTGAGCGTGGCGGGCTCCAAGACCTCCAGCGGCGGGTTGCTGGCAGGCTGATCGGTGGCGGAGTAGCGCACCCAGTTCGTGCCCTGTGGCAGCGCGTCGGCGAACTGGGGGCCTGAGACGTAGTCGTCGTAGCCTGACGAGATCACCCTTAGGGGCGTCTCTTCCAGGGCGGCGTCCTCCGCCATGCCGAGTTTCTTCAGGCCGCTCATCATCGTCTTGCTGAACCGCAGGCGCTGGGACGTATCAGCGGCGGTCTCGCCTTGCGGTCCGAACCCGACCGTGCCGTCCACATCCACGGTGTAGTAGAAGCCGCGACCCTGATCAACCTTTACGGTGGACACGATGTTGACGCCCTTACCGCGGGTCAATGCGGCTTGGAGCGCTTTTACCGGGTCGACCCTGGGCGCTGCTTGCGCGGGGGTGGCGACGAGCTGTGCCAGTCCCGCGATCAGGATTGCACCCACGACGGTCCGCTTCATCACGATCCCCTGGAAATTGGTCGGAGGGACGATCAATCTCGTGCATACGAGATCAACTGTCAAACCGAACCGCGATCGTGAGATGGCCTCGATGGGCATGCCGGAATCGGAGAGCTGTGCCGCCTGTGGTTTGTGGGGCCGCCGTTAACAATTGAGAGTGGCGGTGGTCTGGGGTCGGCCCGAGTCGGGATCCAAGGCCACAGGGAACGTCCGCCCGTCGGCCACCCGGATCTCAACCGAACTCGGCCCCGTCCACTTGACCGAGTCGAAGGTGTCGTCGGGGACGTCGTCGTTGAAGCAGCCGAGATCCCACTCCCTGCTGAGCAGCCCGCCGTCATTGCGGACGCTGAGCGATATCACCATGTCCGGCCCGAGACCCGCCATCGACCGCTGGAGCCGGATCCTGTACGGGGGCGGTCCGTCGACGAAGCCGACCTCCTCGGCAGAGGAGAACCCAATGGCGAGCAACCCCCCGAACAGCGCGACACTCGCGCCCAGTCCGGCAAGGAGGACGATCACGACGCGTAGCCACATCCACCGCAGCCCGACGGCGGCCAACGCCATCAGGAGCAGGCCAGCACGCCGAGTGCGAACGGATGGTTCAGATGTTCCCGTAAGAGCACGAAGTCAGAGTCGTGGAAGTACACCAGAGCTGCGAGACCGCCCACGCAGAGCGAGGCGGCCAGCAGCGCGAGTGAGCGAGACATGTAAATCCCATCGGTGGGGGGCCACCGAGATCATGACAGCACCGCGGTGCCGTAACCGCAATTGCGCGGAATCTCCACAAAACCCGCATATCGCGGCCGGGTGAGGTTCTTCTCAGGTCCCGAAATCACGAACCCGAAGCGGGCTGGTTCCGTAGTCCGGACCGCTGAGGCTCTCGTGAGCCCTTGCCCACGCTTGGTCGAAAGCGTCGAGGGTCAGCGGCTCGGGGTTGTGACCTTCCCACTCATGGACGGGTTGCTCGGCTATTCGGTCGTAGACAGCTCCGTATCGTGCGACTTCTCCGCTCTCGAAAGCCGTCTGCCATTCGGCCAGGGAGGCGGCGGCGAAAGGTTGTTCGTCGGGGCCGCGGAATTCGATCTGCCGGGTCACCCAGCCTTCGTCGTCGGCCTCGATGTAGAACCAGGTGTCCTCGTCGGCCCAGTGGCTGCGGAACCAGTGCGTCATCGTGGCATTCCTCCTGGGGCGAGTGGGAGGGCTTGGAGCTTCCCGATGTCGGGTGGGTGGGGCGAAGTCGCTCGTTCTCGAGGCCGAGCATGCTGACGGCTCGGGAAGCACGGCTTTCATTTCCGGGATCATCGAACGCCAAACCCGTCGCAGCGATCTTTGGATTCGCCTATTTCGCCAGGTCATCCCCTCTCCTGAACATCCCACTCAGGGCCGTTCTTGAGACGGCGGGGCTCCATCTACACTGTAGACATGAACTACAGTGTAGATGTGGTGGAAGCGTCCGGAGCGCGGTTGCATGTCGAGCGGACCGGCGACGGACCCCCGCTCCTACTGATCTCCGGAGGCGGCGGCGACGCCGGTATGTACGCGGACGTGATCCCGCTCCTGGCCCGGAGCTTCACCGTGATCGCCTACGACCGGCGCGGCAACTCGCGCAGCGCCTTCACCGATCCCGGTGCCTCGATCACGGTTGCCCGGCAGGCTGGCGACGCGGTCGCCGTCCTCGACCACTACGGCATGGAACGCGCCTATGTCTTCGGCAACAGCGGGGGCGCGATCATCGCCCTGGAGATGGTGATCGGACACTCGGACCGACTCCTGGGCGCGGTGGTGCACGAGCCGCCGCTGGTACAACTCCTCGCTCCCGACAGCCCCGAACGGCGCGAGATCGAACACATCGGCCGCCTTGCCCGAGACGGTCACCTGATGCGGGCTTACGCCGCTTTCGGCGCGATGACGCTACCGGACCCGCCGCGCGTGTTCCTGTCGCCATCCGGCCAAGCCACGATCGCCGCCGCCACTCACCTCATGCTCGCCGCCGACGGCCTGGTACGAAAGATCACCCGACGTACGCCGGACGTGATGACCCGCCAGCTCCGCAACGCCGAGCTGACCCTGCGCCGTGAACTGCCCGCGTTCTGCTTCGAGTACCAGCCGGACCTGACCGCGCTGGCCGCCACCACAGCGCCCTGGTGCCTGGCCACCGGCCGCGACAGTGTCGGCAAGCCGTACCACGCGCCCGCGCACCTGTTGTCTGAGCGCCTTGGCGTACCCTGCCAGGAGTTCCCCGGCGGCCACGTCCCGTTCATGCGGCACCCGCACGAGTTCACCCCGACGCTCACGAAGATCCTGGAGGGCTTCCAGCCATGACGGCCGACCCCAGCCCACCGGTCAGATTTCCAGAGCCGCCCACCCGGCCCACCCTCACCCGCGAATACCTCGCCGCCGCCGCGCTCGCCCTGATCGACGCCCATGGCCTGCGTAAATTCTCCATGCGCAAGCTCGGCACCGCCGTCGGCTTCGACCCGATGGCCGTCTACCGTCACTACGACGACCAGGAGGACCTTTTCGATGGCGTCGCCGAGACGCTGTTCACCGAGGTCAATGTCGACACTCTGCCCTGGGACGGCCCCTGGCGGGAACTGGCCCAGAACTACTGCCTGCGCCTGCGCGACACACTCCTGCGCCACCCCCAGGCTGTGCCACTGTTCGCCACCCGCCCGGTACGCTCACCAGCCTCCATCGACACCGGCGTGAAGATGCTCACCAAGCTCAGCGACGCCGACATCCCTCCGGCGCAGGGCTTGCGCATCATCCGCTGCCTGCGAGAGTTCACCATCGGCCACACCCTCGCCATCGCCGTGACCAAGCTCGGCGCCGACCAGCGCAGTCGCAAACCCGAGCCCGGCAGCCCCGACTACAACCTGCTCGCCGAAGCCGCCGACGCCACCACCCTCGACGACCACTTCGAGACGGGGCTCACCGCGATCCTGAGTGGCTTCGAACAGTCCGCCCGCATGCGCTGAGGCGTCTCGTCAGCGGCATCGATTGCGGCCCGGGAACCTGCTCCTCGCCGCCGTCTTCCTCTTGGTGCCGGCGCTGCGCGTCTCGTACGCCATGGCGCTGCCGGCGGTCGCGGCCTGCGGCGTGTTCTCCTTCACCGTCACGACGCCGCAGCAGCACCTGATCATGGGGTACGCCCCGGCGGGCACGCAGCCGATGGTCGCCTCGCTGAATCAGTCAGCGCTGTATCTGGCGGTCTCGTTGTCCGGCGCGGCCGGCGGGATCGTGCTCGACGCCGCCGGCGCCGTGCTTCTCGCGCCGCTGGCGGCCGTGTTCGTCGTGGCCGCGGCCGGCCTCACCTGGTGGTACGGCCGAATGGACGCACGCGGGTGGGCTCCGGCAGTGAGGCGCCGTTGACATTATGCAGGCAAATACCTGCATAATGGAGGCGTGAGCCTCGAAGCGAGAGCGATGGACTCGGTCTTCAAAGCGCTGGCCGACCCCACCCGACGACTCCTGCTCGACCGTCTGCGCGAGCACAACGGCCAGACGCTGAGCGAGCTGTGCGACCGCCTGAACATGGCGCGCCAGTCAGCGACACAGCATCTCGACATCCTCGAGCGGGCCAACCTCGTCACCGTCGTACGACGCGGACGGGAGCGGCTGCACTACCTCAACCCGACACCGATCCATGAGATCGAGGAGCGCTGGATCTCGGGGTTCGACAAGCCCCGCCTGCAAGCGATCAGTGCCATCAAGAACCAGGCAGAGGAGTACGCCATGACCGAAGTACCCACCTATGTCTATGTCACCTACATCCGCGCGAGCGCCGAGCAGGTGTGGCGAGCCCTGACGGACGCGGACCTGACGGCGCAATACTGGGGCCACGCCAACGTTTCGGACTGGCAGCCGGGCTCGACCTGGGAGCACCGGCGCGCCGACGGATCAGGCGTCATCGATGTCGTCGGCCGAGTGATCAAGGCCGAACCCCCGACGCGCCTGGTCATCACCTTCGACGACGCCCCTGACACCGAAGCGCCGAGAGAGCCGTCGGTCGTCACCTTTCTCGTCGAACCCCACCAGGAGATCGTCCGCCTCACCGTGACCCACGAGAATCTCCCCAATCAGGAGATGCTCACCGGCATCTCGGACGGCTGGCCGGCCGTGCTGGCGAACCTCAAGTCGCTGCTGGAGACCGGCGAGGTCCTTCCGCAGGCGCCATGGGACATGAACAGCGCGCACGCCTGAGGCCGAAGCCGCAAAGGTGATGGTTGAGTCTGAAACGTGCCAGTGTCAGCGGCTTCATGACTGCTTGGGTGGGTGTCCCAGTCCACGTGCACCTGCCTGAACGGGAACCATGTCAACCACCACCCTGGCCCCGCCACGCCCGCCTCTCATCACCTGGCTCGCGGTCACCTCACTCATGCTGGGCATCTTCGCCATCGTCACCAGCGAAATCCTGCCCATCGGCCTGCTGACCGCCATCGGCGCCGACTTCGGCATCTCCGACGGCACCACAGGGCTGACCATGACCCTGCCCGGCGTCGTCGCCGCGGTTGCCGCACCCGTTGTCACGCTGACCACCGCGCGCCTGGACCGCCGGGTGATGCTGTGCGCCCTCATGGTGGTGCTCGCCGTGGCCGACGTGCTGGCCGCCGTGGCGACCTCCTACTGGGTGATGCTGATCTCCAGAGTGCTCGTCGGCCTCACCATCGGCGGCTTCTGGTCCATCGGGGCGGGGCTGGCCGGCCGTCTGGTGCCGCCGCACGCCGTCGGCTCCGCCACCGCGGTGATCTTCTCCGCCGTTCCGCTGGGCTCCGTGCTCGGCGTACCGGCCGGAACCTTCATCGGCGACCTCGCCGGCTGGCGAACCGCGTTCCTGGTCCTGGCCGCGCTGGCCATCCTGGTCCTGGTCGCCCTGGTGATGCTGCTGCCGCCGCTGCCCGCCCACCAGGTCACCAGCCCGCGCGTCCTGCTCGACCTGCTACGCGCCCGGGGCGCCGGAATCGCCCTGCTGGCCACCTTCCTCATCGTCTTGGCCCACTTCGGCACCTACACCTACGTCACGCCGTTCCTCCAGAACGTCACCGGCCTGTCTCCCGTGGCGGTCAGCGCCGTCCTGCTGGCGTACGGCATCGCCGGAATCGCCGGTAATTTCCTGGCCGGCAAGGCCACCGCCACACATCTGCGAGCCGCCTTCGCCACCTGCGGCTGCCTGATCGCGGCCACCACCCTGCTGCTGCCCTCGGTCGGCGGCACAACCGTCGGCGCCGTGGTGCTGCTCGTGGTCTGGGGACTGGCCTACGGAGGCGTGCCCGTCTGCTCGCAGGCCTCGTTCATCGCCGCCGCCCCGCACACGCCCGAAGCCGCCACGGTCGTCTTCACCTCCTCCTTCCAGGCGACGTTCGCCCTCGGCGCGTTCCTCGGCGGCCGCGTCGTCGACGCCTTCTCTGTCTCCACCGCGATGATCTGCGGCGGGCTGACCGCTCTCCTGATGGCGGTATCCCTGTACTCCAAAACCCCCTGAGTGTGGCGGCCGCGTGGAGATACGGGGCAGGTAGCGTGCAAACGGGCGTATGGGTGAGGTCCCGCGCCTACCGTCGCAGGTATGCAGGCCGTCGATGTACTGGTCGTAGGTGCGGGTCTGGCCGGGCTGCGCACAGCCCGTTCGCTCGCCCGGCGGGAACTGAAGGTGCTGGTGGTCGACCGCCGCAGGTCGCTGTCAACGGGCATCCGTACGACAGGGATCTTCGTACGGCGTACCCTCGACGACTTCGACCTGCCGGACCATCTGCTCGGGCCCGGTATCCGGGACGTGCTGCTGTATCCGCCGTCGCGGCGGGCACCGATCCAGCTCACCAGTGACCGCGACGAGTACCGCGTGGCCGACATGGCGGGCATCTACGAGCACGCGCGCCGCGCGGCGGAGTCGGCCGGGGCGCGGGTCCTCCTGGGCGTACGGTATGTCGGCGCATCGAGGGGTTTTGTGCGGTTCGCAGATGCGGACCCGGTGACGACTCGGTTCATCATCGGCGCGGACGGCGCCCGCTCCCGGGTGGCCCGTGATCTCGGCCTCGACGTCAACCGGCGCTCCCTGCTCGGTGCCGAGCTCGTCCACCCGATCGCTCCTGGCACGGCCGCCCCGGCGTTCCACTGCGTGCTGGATCCCCGGGTGGCTCCGGGGTACCTGGGGTGGGTCATCGACGACGGTCAGCACGCGCATGTCGGCGTGGCGGGATATCCGGCCGCGATGCGCACCGGCATCCGCCACCTGCTGGACACTTTCGCCGCGGACGCGCCCGGCCGTGCGGTGCCGACCGGTCCGGTCGAGCGTCGAGGCGGGCCGATTCCGGTCGGTGGTGTGCTGCGACGGTTGGCGTGCCCGGCCGGGCTGCTGGTCGGAGACGCGGCGGGCGCGGTGTCGCCGCTGACGGCCGGCGGGTTGGACCCCTGCTTACGCATGTCCGAATGGGCAGCGTCGGTCGCGGCCGGGTATCTGCGTACCGGCGATCAAAGCATCTTGAGCCGGTACGACGGGGCTGCCTTGCGGACCCGGTTCCGAGGTCGCCTGTTGCTGCGCCGCGTGTTCGCCGGTATCCGATCTCCCGCCGCGGCGGAGGCGGTGGTGACCCTGCTACGTGGTCGTGCCGGGCGTGCTCTGGCGGCGCGCGTTCTGTTCGGAGACGGCTCGTTTCTCGATGTCAGCCCACCGCTCGCGGTGGGTGGCAGCCGATGGCCCGGAGTTCGCTGATCGCCTCCTGCTCCCGGCCGGGCAGCAGACGCAGGGTGCAGGCGCGCTCGAATCGGGCGTCGATCGAGGTCCACTGTTCGATCGCCGCCGTCAGCGCGTCACGATCGCCGTACAAGATCGCGCGAGTACGGGCCAGGGCGGCGGCCGCCCAGGCGTTCTGCTCCGCGTACGGCAGAGCGGCGGCAAGCCGTTCGGCGGCGTCCGGCAGGCCCGCGACGACGGCCAGCTCGGCACCGGCGGCGCGGGCGTAGGCCTCGTACCAGCGGACGGCGAAGGGGGCGAAGGCGCGCTCGACCAGCGTGGCGGCCCGGTCGTGGGCGCCGGTGTGCAGGGCGACCCTGGCCTCGACGAAGGCGGCGAACGGAGCCAGGACCTGTGAGGAGGCCGCGTCCGCCACCTCGGCCATCTCCAGCGCGCGCGAGCGCCACAGGTCGAACTCGCCGCTGCCCGCCAGCCCATGGGCCAGCGCCACGGCGGAGACCGCGGTCGACATCCAGGCGCTGCGCGGGCTGCCCGCCTGATGCCAGGCCGCCCACATGGCGGGCGCCTGCTGGAAGACCTCCGGGAAACGACCGCTCAGGGCGAGCGGTCTGATGGTCTTGGGGATGGACAGGTAGGGGTGTTCGCCGATGGGGTCTTCGCGGTGCGCGCGGTCGGCGACGGCGAGCGCGGCCGGCAGGTCGCCGACACACAGCTCGGCACGCGCCGCCGAGTGGAAGGTGTCGACGATCTCGGCCGCCGCGGACGGCTCGTGCCTCGGCAGGCGCTCGATGAGCGTGAGCCGCTCCTGGCAGATCCGCTGGACGGTGCGTAACCGGCCGGCCCGCGCGTACGCCCGGGTCAGCACGTCCAGCGCCCCCAGGAGGACGATGGTGTCGCCGCACTCGCGAGCGGCGTTGACGGCGGAGCCGGCGAGCTCCAGGCCGCCCTGATCCCAGGCCCGCGCGGTCGCCACGAGCGCCGCGGTGCGCGAGTCGGCGGGGTCGGCGCTCGCCTGGTCGAGCAGCGCCGACACGGACATCGAGTCGCGATCGTCCGCGCGCCGGTAGCGGTGGGCGACCACGAGGGCGGAGGCGAGCGTGGCCGCGCGCAAGCCGTCGTGTTCGGCGGCCCGCATCAGCAGACGGAAAGCCAGTGGGCCGTCGGCGATCGAGACGGCCGTGGCGGCCGCGCGCAGGAGGTCCTGGTGGCTGTCCGCGGCATCGCCGGCCCGGTCGGCGGCGGCCAGGTAGTGGCCGATCGCTTCGCGGTGGAAGTGCCGCGCGAACGTCAGGTGCGCCAGCGACCTGGCCAGCTGATGCGCCTGCCGGTCAGGTACGGCGGCCGTGTCGGCGAGCGTTGCCCGCAGATCATCGGCGACCAGATCGAACTGCGGCTGCCAACCGCCGTCGAGTCGTGATTCCAGCGTCGCCGCGGTGTCCGCCGCCCAGCGCAGCCGGAGCCGGAGCGTCTCTTCCCTCTCGCCGCGGTCTTCGAGCTGGTCGGCGGCGAAGGCTCTGATGGTCTCCAGCAACCGCCAGCAGCCGCCGCCCGCCGCTCCGATCAGGCTCTTGTCCGTCAGCCGGCCTATGACGTCGGCTATCGCGCTGGGCGGCGTGTCCGGCATGACCGCTGTGGCCGCCGCCAGGTTGAACCCGCCCGTGAACACCGCCAGACGGCGCAGCAGCGCGCGTTCCTCATCGTCGAGCAGGTCGTAGCTCCAGCCGATGACCATACGCAGCGAGCGATGCCGTGCCGGCCTGCCCCGCGCGCCGGACAGCAGCCGCAACCGGTCCTGCAGCCCCACGCGCAGGGCGTCGATTCCGAGTGCGGGTACGCGTGAGGCGGCCAGCTCGATCGCCAACGGCAATCCGTCGAGCCGGGCGCACACCTCGGCGATCGCGGCGGGCTCGGCGGCGAACGTCGGGTCGATGGCGTGCGCCCGATCGAGGAACAGCGCCGCCGCCTCTTCCGCCAGCGGCGGCACCGTGATGACCCGCTCGCCGGCGAGACCCGGCCGCTCCCTGCTTGCCATCAAGATGCCCGCCTGGGGGCAGGCCGAGCGCAGTCTTTCGACCAGCTCGCTGACCTCGTCCAGCAGGTGCTCGCAATTGTCGAGAACCAGCAGCGATCGTCCCAGCGCGACCCGCTCGGTGACCGCCTGCTCCAGCGGCTGAGGCGGACGTTCGGCCAGGCCCAGCGCGTCGGCCACGGCGCGCAGGACGTACCCCTCACCGATCGGGGCGAGATCGACGAACGCCCCGCCGGCGGGGAACGACGTCGAGGCCGCCTGCGCCACCACGGCGCCCAGCCGCGTCTTGCCGACGCCGCCGGGCCCCACCAGGCAGACCGGCGCGGCGTGGGCCAGCGCGGCCAGTGCCTCCTGCCGTTCCTGACGGCGTCCGATGAAGGAGGTGTGACTGACCGGGATGCCCTCGATGTGCCCCGGCTTGACCGAGGGCGATGGCTGATGCCGGTTCATGGCCGCCAGGGCGGCGCGGCTGCCCACGCCGTACTTGCGCAGCAGCGAGGAGACGTGGCTTTCCACGGTGCGCACCGAGACCCGCAGCCGGTGGGCGATCTGCGCGTTCGTCAGATGCTCGACCACCCCCGCCAGCACCTCGGCCTCGCGGGGCGAGACCTCTCGCGGCTTGTCCGGCAACATGCGGCCATTGTGGCCTCGGTGGCCCTTCCGTAGCGAATCAGTGCCGGCCTCGTAGTGGTCCGGTGATCTCCACGGATGTCCCGGCATGGTCGGGCAGGCCAAGGTTGCCGGTGTCTGGACGACAGCGCCTTGACACTCGAGAGGCTCCCATGATCAAGCACGCCACCTTCGTGGCCGAGCACGTCTATGATCTTCCACCGGTCGAGGTGTTCTCGGCCTGGGCCGACCCGGCCGTCAAGGCGCGCTGGTCCAGCGGTCCCGCCGACTGGAGTCCGCGGCTCGACGTGGACTTCCGGGTCGGTGGGCTGGAGCGGTATCACAGCACCCCGGTGGGCGGCCCCGCGCACACGATCGAGGCACGTTATCTCGACATCGTGCCGAGCAAACGCATCGTCTACAGCTACGACGTGCTGCTCGACCAGGTACGCAGCCTGGTCTCCCTGGCCACGGTGGAGTTCGTCCGGGATGGACCGGGCACCAGGCTCGTCCAAACCGAGCAGGTCGCCTTCTTCACCGCCGAGGAGACCGCCCCGTTCGAGCAGCACATGAGGGACGTACTGAAGTCCCTGGCTGAGGAGCTGAGATGAAGTACCTGCTGAGCACGCGGATGAATCCCATGATGGCTCTGACCGTCCTGGCGCTGCCCACGCTGCTCGTGGCCATCGACATCTCCGTGATGGGCGCTGCCCTGCCGTCCATAGCGCGTGACCTGCGGCCCAGCGCCGCCGAACTGCTGTGGATCACCGACAGCTACAACTTCCTGGTGGCCGGATCCATGCTCGCCATGGGCGCCGTCGGCGACCGGATCGGCCGCCGGAAGATGATCCTCATCTGCGCGGCGATCTTCGCGCTGGCCTCCGCCGTCGGCGCCTTCGCCACCACCGCGCCGCTGGTCATCCTCGCCCGGGCCGTCATGGGGGTGGCCGGGTCGGCCATCATGCCCGCGTCGATGTCGCTCATCGGGGTGCTGTTCACCGAGGAGAAGTCGCGTGTGCAGGCGATGGGCGCGTACATGACGGTGTTCCTCAGCGGCATGGCCGTGGCACCGTTCGTCGGCGGGGTGCTGCTCGCCCACTTCTGGTGGGGCTCGGTGTTCTTGATCAGCGTGCCGGTCATGGCGGTCACCATGGCCATCGCGCCATGGGTGCTGCCCGAGACCCGCTCCGACCAGGCGCCGCGCATCGACCTGCTCAGTACGCTGCAAAGCCTGGGGGCCGTCCTCGCGATCGTCTACGCGCTCAAGGCCTGGGTCAACGACGGCGCCGACGCCTCGGCCTGGCTCACCCTCGTGGTCGGCATCGTCCTGACCGTACTGTTCGTCCGGCGGCAACGGCGGCTGGACGATCCGCTGCTCGACCTGGCCCTGATCCGGACCCCGGCGGTCGGCCGTACGCTGGCCGCCCTGTTCCTCACCGCGCTGATCATGGGCGGCAGCTCCCTGTTCTTCAACCTCTACCTGCAAGACGTGCAGGGCCTGACCCCGCTCGACGCCGCCTGGTGGACGCTTCCGCAGATCATCCTCATGATCGCCGCCTCCAACCTGGGCCCCTGGCTCCATCGCGTCCTCGGCCACCGCATGATCGTGGGGCCGATGCTGCTGATCACGATGCTCGGCTTCGTCCTGTACGCCGTCCTGCCCGTCACCTGGATCGGCCGTCCCCTGGCGGCGGCCGGAGCCGCACTGGCCGCCTTCGGTATCGGAGCCGCCTTCCCGCTGCTCATGGACCGCGTCATCAGCGCCACCCCACCCCAGCGCGCCGGCGCGGGCGCGGCGCTGGCCCAGGTCAGCAACGAGCTCGGCATCGCGGTCGGCCTCACGGTCCTGGGCTCCCTGGGCACCGTCGTCTACCGCGCCCGGCTGAACCTGCCGGACTCGCCGGCCGCCGTCAGCATCGTTGACGGCATCGCCGACGCTCACGGAGACCCGCAGCTCCTGCAAGCCGTACGGACCGCCTTCACCGACGCCTACAACATCGTCGGCCTCGTCGGCGTGGCCGTGACCGCCCTGGCATTCCTCCTCACCGCCCACCCCCACCGAAGGAGCCTTCCATGAGGAAGATCGTCGCAGAGTTGTTCTCGTCGCTGGACGGCGTCGTCGCCTCGCCGGACCAGTGGCACGGCCCGTACCACAGCGAGGAGATGGAGCAGGACATCCAGGCCGGGCTGGCGGCGGCGGACACCATGCTGCTGGGCCGGCACACCTACCAGGAGCACGCCGGCTTCTGGCCGGGGGCGAGCGGCGGCCTGGCGGACCTGATGAACGGCATCCACAAGATCGTCTTCTCCACCACGTTGCCCGCGGCCGAGTGGTGCAACTCCACGCTGGTCACCGAGGGTGATATCGCCGAGGAGGTCGCGCGGCTCAAGCGGCAGGACGGCAAGGACATCGTGGTCACCGGAAGCATCACCCTGGTCCAGACCTTGCTGCGGGCCGGCCTGCTCGACGAGCTGCGACTGCTGATCGACCCGGTCGTCGTGCGCGAGGGCCGGAAGCTGTTCGAGGACGGGGGTGAGCGGCTGCCTTGTACGCTCATCGCCTCGCGTGTCCACAAGAGCGGCACCATCTCCGTCACGTACACGTTCACGCCCTGATGTCCTGACGTCCTGGCGGGCAGCGCCGTGCCCCGTTTGTGATCCGGCTCCGGCATCATCGCTGACCATGAAGAAGATGATCACTGCTCTGGCGGCCTGCGCTGCCCTATCGGCCGCCTTATCGGCGGTTGCCGCCCCCGCTCAGGCGGCGACCAAGGACCCCGTCAGCGCGCTGAAGGCCCAGCTCGTACCCGGGCACGGCGTGCGCTTCACCGAAACGGTCGCCTGGTCGAACGGCACGGAGGAGAGCGAGATCCAGGACCGCAAGGGCGTCTTCCAGTTCGACAAGAAGGGCGTCGCCGCGTTCGACATCAACATCCACTGGGACGACGACACCTACGGGCGGCAAAGGGCCGTCGGCGTCGGCAACATCACGTACCACACCGGCGGGGTCATGCCCATGGTGCTCCCGGAGGGCAAGACCTGGTACAAGGTCAAGAGTTACGGAGTGCCCGACTCCTACGGTCAGATTCTCAACCCGGCCGAGCCCAAGACCTTGGCCGCACTGATCAAGCACGGCAAGTCGACGAAGAACTCCATCACCGGCACGATCACCTTCAAGGACCTCAAGCAGGCCTCGGCCTGGTGGGCGGGCGCGAAGGCGCCCAGCTCGTTCGACAGCACGAAGGTCTCCTACACCCTCACGCTCACCTCGGGGGGCCTGGTGAGCAGGGTGCAGAGCAAGTTCACGGCTACGGAGGCCGGGCGACAGGCCATGATCGCCGTGGACAGCCGCTACAGCGGGTGGGGTGCGAAGGTGTCGGTCAAGGCGCCGGATCCCGCCAAGGTGACCACCGACTTCCGCTGACCCCACTCGCTCGCTTCAAGCTCAGACTCAGCGTCCTGGGAACCCGGCGCAGTGCTCGGCGATCTCGTCGCTGGTCGTCAGCCATACGTCGGGGCGATTGGCGATGTACTCAAGCGCCTGATCGAGGTACTTCGCCCGGAACGCCTGGCCGATGACGAACGGGTGCAGCACCAGCGCCATGACGCGCCCGCTCTCCGCGGATTCGGCACAGAGCTGGTCGACCTGGTCCTTGACCATCTGGACGAAGTCGGCGCCGCTCCTGCCGTGCATGGTGAAGATGCCCAGGTCGTTGAGTTCGAGTGAGTACGGCACGCTCAGCATTCCCGGGACGTTCAGCCGGTACGGCTGGTCGTCGTTGGTCCAGTCCAGCACATACCTCAGGCCGAGCTCGGCGAGCAGGGACGGCGTCTGGAACGTCTCGGTGAGCGCGGGACCCAGCCAGCCGCGCGGCCGCCGTCCCGTGGCCTTCTCGATGGTGTCGACGACCTCGGTCAGGTAGGCGCGCTCGTCGTCGACGTCGGCCTGGAGGGTGGAGTTGTTCTTGCCGTGGGCGAGCCACGCCCAGCCGCGGGCGTTGCCCGCCTCGACGATCTGGGGGTAGTGCTCGCACACGTCGGCGTTGAGCAGCACACTCGCCCGGATGGCGTGCCGGTCGAGTACCTCCATGACGCGCCAGATCGCCACCCGCGGTCCGTAGTCGCGCCAGCCGTAGTTGAGCGGATCCGGTACGAGGGTCGCGGTCGCCTCGTTGATGCTGGTGGAGGGGCGGTCGATCATGAAGTGCTCGACGTTCAGGCCCACGTAGAAGGCGAGGCCGTCGCTTCACCGCCATCGCCGACCCGGCCGACCGGCTCACGGTCACCCGTCACGATGGCGGGGTGACCGTCGCTTGGGAGGGTCCGTACCGCGACTACCCCGAATACGCGATGATCGCGGAGTTCGTGCCGTACATGCTGCTCATGCTGGCCGGCTCAGGGGCCGGTCGGCGGCTCACGCCGGTGTGGGTGGGGCTGCCGCGCCGCCCGCCGACCGCGCCCGAACGCCTGGCCGCGCTGTACGACACCAGGCGCGTCGAGTACGAGGCCGCCCACCCGTCGATCACGTTCGCCGAGGCCGACATCGACGCGCCCCTGCCACGCGCCGACCCCGCCCTCGCCGCGATCCTGGACAACCACGCGCAGCTGTCCACCGCGGCCGCCCGTCCGGTGCGGGGCTGGCTCGACCGTTTCCACGCCGCGCTCGAGTCCGCGGTCGCCGACGGCCCGCCGGGCCTTGACCAAGTGGCCCGGCGACTGGCCATGAGCCCCCGTACGCTCCAGCGCCGCCTGCGCGACGAGGGCAGCAGTTGGCGAGAGGAGCTGGAGAAGCTGCGCCAGCGACGGGTGGACCGCCTGCTGCGGGAAACCACGCTCAGCGTGGAGTCCATCGCCACGCGGGTCGGCTTCACCGACCCCCGGGCCCTGCGGCGAGCCATCCACCGCTGGTACGGCCACGGACCGGCCGCCATCCGCGCGAGTGGCCCAATGTGAGCGCCGGTCCGGCGCGGCGGCGGCTGACGGGTGGCCGGCGAGGAAGGCGGTCTTCGACCTCAAGCCCCAGGTAGCCCACGACGATCCCTTCTGCCGGTGATGAGGAAGACCGCCAGCGCGGCCAGGCAGAGGAAGGCGGCGGCCGACAGGCTCGCCACGGTGAACCCGTGCACGGTCGCCTCGGCGACGGCGGTGGGATGGGCCGCCAGGTAGCCGGCCGTGGCCGTACCGGCGATGGTGCTGAGCAGCGCGGTGCCAAGAGAGGCGCCCATCTGCTGGGCGGTCATGACGGCGGCGCCGGCGACGGAGGTGTCGGCGCCCGCGTTGAGGGTGGCGGTGCTGTTGGCGGTGATCAGCACCCAGCCGGTGCCCAGGCCGACCAGGAAGAGCACCGGCAGGACATGAAGCCAATAGCCGCTGTCCTGCCGCAGCAGGCCGAGCAGGCCCAGCGCGAGCGCCAGGGTCAGCAGCCCGGGGGTCAGCAGTGCGCGCAGCGGGGCACGGGGCACCAGCCGGCCGACCGTCCGCGCGCCGAGCATTAGGCCCGCAGTGAGGGGGAGGAAGGCCAGTCCGGCGCGTACGGGCGGGTAGCCGAGCACGGTCTGCAGGTAGAAGGTGAGGAAGAACAGCGCGGCGAACATCCCCACCGCCAGGCTGAGCACGGCCAGGTAGGAGCCGCCGCGGTGGCGGTCGAGGATCACGCGCAGCGGCAGCAGCGGATGGTTGACCCGGTGCTGGACCCACGCGAAGACGGCCAGCAGCAGAACTCCCGTGATCAGCGGGCCGAAGGTGAGGGCCGCGCCCCAGCCGTCGGTCTCGGCCCGCGAGAAGCCGTACACCAGCGCCATCAGGCCGCCGGTGGCCAGCAGGGCGCCCACCACGTCCACTCGGGGTCTGGATCCGGCCGGCGTGGAGCGGACCGCGTAGAGCACGCCCGTGCCGGCCGCCAGAGCGATGGGGATGTTCACGTACATGCACCAGCGCCAGTCCAGGTACTCGGTCAGAACCCCGCCCAGGAGTACGCCCAGGCCGGAAGAACTGCCCATCACCGTCCCGTACACGCCGAAGGCCCTGCCCCGCTCGGCGGGCAGCGGGAAGGAGGCGGCCATGGTGCCGAGGACGGCAGGCGTCAGCAGGGCACCGAAGGCGCCTTGCAGGCCCCGGGCGGCCAGCAGCGTCGCCGGCCCGGTGGCCGCGCCGCCCAGGGCGGAGGCCAGGGCGAAGCCGGCCAGCCCGATCAGCAGGCTGCGGCGGCGGCCGAACAGGTCCGACAGCCGGCCGCCCAGGAGCAGCAGGCCGCCGTAGCACAGGGCGTAGACGGTGATCACCCACTGGCGGGTGGGGTCGGACATGGACAGTGATCGCTGCGCGGAGGGCAGCGCGATGTTCACGATCATCAGGTCGATCCCGACCATGAGCTGGGCCGTGGCGACCGTGGCCAGTGCCCACCAGCGGCGCGGGTCGGGAAGCGGGGGATCGGAGGGGTGCCGGGCGGAGCCGACTGTCGTGGTCATGGCATACCTCGAAACTAGTTGGCCAACCCAACGTTGGCCCGGCCAACGGTAGCACCATAATCGTGGGGCGAGCCAACGGTAGACTCGGTCCATGGAGTCGGCACCCGCCCGCCTGCGCGGCAAGCCCAGCTGGTTGATCAGTAAGACCTCGCTGCACGCGCAGCGACTCATCGGCGAGGTGCTGACGCCCGTCGACGCCCGTGGCTACCACTTCGCGATCCTGGCCGCCCTGGAGGAGTTCGGACCCGCCAGCCAGATCGCCCTCGGCCAGCGCTGCGGCATCGACCGCAGCGACACCCACGCCACCGTGAACGAGCTCGCGGACCAGGGGCTGGTCGAGCGCGCGCCCGACCAGGCCGACCGGCGCCGCAACATCATCACCCTGACCCCGGCCGGGCGGCGGCGGCTGGAGGAGCTCGACTCGATCCTGGCCGGGGTTCAGGAAGAGCTGCTGCGGCCGCTGTCAGAAGCCGAGCGCACGCAGCTGCTGGAGCTGCTGAGACGGGTATTCGATCACGTGGTCAGACGGTAGCCGGGAGACATGACCGCGTCAGCCGTCGACAAGTACCGGGTTGCGAGGCGGGCCGTCGGCGAGAAGGGTGGCCAGCAGGTGCGGTAGCCCGGCGGGTCGCAGGAGGTCGGTGGTCTCGGTCAGTTCTTGCGCCGTCCACCAGCGGTGGCCGGTGATGCTCGTCCTTTCGAAGTCCTCCATCCGGGTGGTGTCGATCTCGAAGACGGGGACGCGGGCCAGGTAGTAGCGCTGCCGTACCTCGTAGGTGACGCCGTCTCGATCGACGGTCCAGGGGCGTCCTCTCCACACCTCCGGGCCCAGGGTCGCGCCCGTCAGCCCGGTCTCCTCGTACAGCTCGCGCAGTGCCGCGTCCTGATGCGTCTCGCCCGGTTGGAGCCCGCCGCCGGGGGTGTACCAGCGAAGGGTGCCGTCGAGCCGGTTGCGGCTGGAGAACAGCAGGAGCCGATCGGCGGCGTCGATGAGCACGACTCGGGCGCTGGGACGCGCGATCAAGCGGCCCGTCCCATCCTCCGTACGAGCGCGGGGTGCAACCTGATCTCCTTCGGGTCTCGGGCGGAGGCGGTCAGCCGAAGCCGTTGGGGCAGAGGAAGGCTCTGATGGCACTCGGCGCGCTCTTGAGGAGCGCCGACTCATTCTCCAGCGAGCAGAAGTCGCTGCCGATCTCGGCGTTGACGAATCGGGTCGCGTTCCGCTTCGCGATCAGGTCGATGCCGCCGACGCTCGGGGAGTCGAGTTCGGCCGCCACCCAGTAGCCCACGCATCGCTTGCGGGCGACCCTGGCGTCCTGCGGCAGGCCGCCGTTCAGCGTGGCGGCCTGCCGGAGGATCGAGCTCGCGGACGCGCACGGCACGGCGGTGGCCGAGCGGCGTGTGGTGGGGGACGCGCTCGCCTTCTCCGTTGTGGCGGGCGTTTCCTCAGGGGTCTCCGTCTCCTCAGGGGTCTCCCTCGTGCTGGTCGTCTCCTCGGGAGTCGGGGTCGGGGTCTCCGTCGTCTCCTCGGGGGTCGGGGTCGCGCTCGTGTCCGGCGTCAGGTTCTCCGCGGGCGTGGACGAGGGAGGGTCGCTCAGGCTCCGGAGTGCCGCCGGTATCCCCTCCGAGCCCACCCAGACCAGCGCGCCGATGGCCACGACCGTCGCCAGGACGGCGGCGGCCGGCCACAACGGCACGCGATTGGCAGGCGGTGATACCGGCGGCGGCATGACGACCGTGCCCGACCTGGGTGGGGGCGGCATGGGGATCGTGCCTGCCGTGAGTGGGGTCGTGCCCGATTTGAGTGCGGTGACCTGGGCGAGCAGCTCGTCCGCGGTGGGCCGGGCCGTCCTGTCCTTGGCGAGCGCGCTTCGTACCAGGTCCCGAACCTGTGTGGGTACCCCGGACAGGTCGGGATCGACGCTCATGACGCGGTAGGCGAGGACGTCGGGGGCTCCGGTGCCGAACGGCGGGCGCCCCGTCGAGGCGTACGCCATCAGCGCGCCCCAGGCGAAGACGTCGGCGGCGGCGTCCGCCTCGTCGCCCCGGTACTGCTCAGGGCTGATCCAGCCGGGCGTACCGATCAGCGCGCCGGTGCCCGTGAGGCCGCTCTCGTCGAGGGCTCGGGCGATGCCGAAGTCGAGGACCTTCGCGCCGGAGTCGGAGAGGATCACGTTCCCGGGTTTGAGGTCGCGGTGCACGATGCCGGCACCGTGGATGTCGGTGAGCGCCTCGGCGATGTCCACGCCGAACGAGAGCAGTTCGTCCGGCGGCAGTGGCGCGTTGTCCTGTACGTACGTACTGATCGTCGGGCCGGGGACGAACTCGGTGGCCAGCCAGGGAGGCATCGCGGCGGTGTCGGAGGCCATCACCGAGACCGTGCAGCGCCCGCGCACCCGGGACAGGAGATCGACCTCGCGGACGAAGCGGGCGAGGAACTGCGGATCAGCGGCTAATCCCGGATGGATGACCTTGACCGCGACCCGGGCGCCGTCGTCCGCGACCCCCGCGTAGACCACGCCCATGCCGCCGGCGCCCATCCGGCCCACGATCCGGTACGGACCGATCGCTTCGCGCTCGTCCTTCACCAGAGGGCCGAAGCCGCCGGGGTCACTCATCGAGGCTCCGCTCGCCGGATCATCGCAACGGCAATGATCCTAATGACAGG
Organism: Nonomuraea sp. NPDC049028; assembly: GCF_043197735.1. Lineage (NCBI taxonomy): Bacteria > Bacillati > Actinomycetota > Actinomycetes > Streptosporangiales > Streptosporangiaceae > Nonomuraea > Nonomuraea sp. NPDC049028. The sequence goes on along the minus strand of NZ_JBICTR010000009.1, from coordinate 385,156 downwards.
TGCCCGGGTGTGTGCGCTCGCCCTCGGAGCGTGATCGTCGGCAGGGTGACCGCGAGCGGAGTCGGCGTCCGTCTAGATCAATTCCGGGTAATGTGCCGGACATGCGGCGATTGATCACATCCCGCGGGCTATGGCTCGCGCTTTTGGCGGCCATTGCGGCAGCGACGATCGTGGTGATCGCGCGCTCTCGACGGCGCCCGGTCCAGCGGGAGGAGGTGGCTTCCGATATCTCTTCGATTCCGGTCCGGCGCGAGAATGCGCAGTGGCCGCCGGCTCCGATCCTCGGCACTCCCACCGCTGAGGATCTCCAGCGCTATGGCGCCGAAAAGCCGTCCCTCTTCGACCGCCCCGAGTTCACCAAGTTCTTCGAACGCGGCGAGCCAAGGGAGCCGCTGGACGATGCCACCCGCCGCCGCCTGACTCGTTGGGCCGTTGCCGGACTCGCGATTCTCATGCTGGCTCTCGGTACTCAAGTCCTTGAATCCGCGGTCTTCTCCGAGCCCTCATCTGACGTGCGGTGGGGGCCATGCCTTGAGAACACCTCGGACAGCGGTACGGCCTGCACGTTCGCCGGAAACGAGGAGGAGTACGGTCCGGACGCCGATTACGTGTCCCAGCAGTCGGCGGAGAGTGAGGAAACGCAGGCCCGTCCCGACGCGGACTGCCGGCCCGTGGGCACCGAACCGCGCGTACGGAAAATCGACGCGAAGGTTGAGCGGGCGGTGGACCGGCAGTGGCAGCGCATCGAGGACTGGCTGAAGACCAACGCTCCCCGGAGTTATCGCACACTCGGCAAGAACGGAGACGCGAAAACCATCGCGGCCGCGGAGGCGTATATGGGAATACGTTTCCCAGACGATCTGCGGGCCTCACTCCTGCGGCATGACGGGGCCGTCTACCTCAAGGACACCTGGGCCTTCGGCCTCCTGGGCAACTCGTACTCGAGCGTCCAGGAAATGCGTGTCACGTGGCGACGGTTGTGCGACATCGACGGTGAGGAGGAAAGTGACGGGGAATTCTCCGATCCACGATCGGAATGGTGGGACGGACGAATGATCCCCGTCGGCGCCGACGGAATGGGCGACCACCTGGTGATCGACTCGGCGCGGAAGGACATCGGCGAAACCGATCATGAGGGCTCCATGGGCTTCACGCCGGGAGGCGTCCGGATCCGCTCCTTCTACGCCCTGCTGAAGACCACCGCAGACGCCATGGAGAAGGGCGGCTCCATCGGCTACTGGAAGCCGAAGGTGGTCGACGGTGAGCTCGACTGGGACGTCCTCTGAGCGCCTGAGGCGAGCAATGCGCCCGGTGCGGGCATGATCGGTAGAGTCGCGCACTATGGGTGTTCTCGTCGATTACTTCACGGTGGACTCCGAGCAGTCCGCCCGGCTGGCCCTGTCCGGTGGGCCGGCGGCGTTGAATCTGCCGTACGTCGACTGCAAAGGCTGGCTCGACGACCTCGACACGCTGGCCGCCGAGCTGAGCGGACGTGACCTCAGCGAGTTCGGCGACAGCAAGGCCGTCATCGACGACGGTGAGTCGGCGGGCGTTGAACTGGCGGCGCCCGAGACCACCGCCGCGCTCGCCGCCGTGGACGACGCGCGGCTGCGCGAGTACGCCGAGGAGGAACTGCTCGACGAGTTCGAGGTCGAACGCATCACCGGCCTGCGGGACCTGGCTCGCGAGGCGGTACGGCTCAACCAGGGGATATATCGCTGGTCGTGCCTCTGAGCGCCTCGAACAACTCCTCGCGGAGCGCGGGCGGCAGTTTCCGGCCCAGCTCCGAAGGGCTCACCAGCCGGTGGTCGTCGTTGTACTCGAGAGCCCTCTCCGCGAGGAACTCCAAGCTGAAGCGGGCCTTCTCCCGGTGACGTGGGTCCGGCCAGCGCTCCACCACAGGCAGCGCCGCCTCCACCCGCGCGCTGACCCGGTCGAGGAGCGCGTAGCCGGGCAGGCCGGGAAAGCGCTGGGCCCGCAGGTCGATGTGCCGGAAGGCGACACCGTCGAGCTCCGCGCCGGTGAAGTCGTTGCCGGTGAAGTCATTGCGGTCCCTGCCCAGCGCCGCCTGGTCGTGGGTCGGACGGCCCCAGAAGTTGACATCCCGCACGCGGCCGAGGAAGACGCAGTCGACGAATTCGGCTTCGGACGTGGACGTCTGGTCCCTCAGCCGGGACCCGTCGAACACGCATCTCTCGAACCGGACGTTACCGAAGAAGGTGAGCGGCGCGAATCGGGTGCGGCGGAACACACAGTCGCGGAAGACCGACTGCGGCCAACTGACGCGGCGGTTCCACGACCCGCGCACGCCGGTGGCCCCCATCGACAGGTTTTCGAAGGTGGTGCCGGAGAAGTCGCAGCTTTCGAACCGGCTGCCGTGGGCGCTGAAGGAGACGAAGTGAATCCCGGAGAAGTCCACGCCCACCATCAGCGTCTTGTCGAAGGTCACACTGGACACTCCGGCAGGAAGGTCGAAACGCTGCTCACGTAGTGTTCCGCGGGCGCGCCACGCGGGCTGCCACTTGTCCGGGCTCGGCTGGAGGCTGAACCGCTCGGACGCGCTCATGTCGGCCGCCGGCGTTCTGGGAGCTCGTGATCACGCATGCGCGGAGTCTCGCAGCCCGATCCGACAAAACAGCCTGCGGAGCCGGTACAAAGGGACGGCGCACCGAGTCGGAATATTTCCGCAAATGGCCAGGCTGACCGGGGCATGATTCTTGTGACCGGTGCCACCGGCAACGTCGGACGGCAGGTTATCGCCCAGCTTGTGTCCTCCGGCGTCCCTGTGCGGGCGCTTGTGAGAGATGGTCAGCAGTCTCGGCTCCCTGAGGGGGTTGAGGCGGTCGAAGGTGACCTGTCCAGGCCGGGCACCCTGAAGAGGGCGCTGGTGGAGGTCGAGACGGTGTTCCTGATCTGGCCCTTCCTCGCCACGGACGGGGCCTCCGCCGTGCTCGACGTGGTCGAAGGCCATGCCCGCCGCGTCGTCTACCTCTCCTCGTCAGGGGTGAACGACGAGGCCGAGCGGCAGAGCGACCCGATCAACCAGCTCCACGCCGACATGGAGCGCCTGATCGAGGAGTCCGGCCCGCAGTGGACGATCCTGCGGGCGAACACCATCGCTTCCAACACTCGTGGGTGGGCCGAGCAGATCCGTGGCGCGGGTGTCGTGCGTGGTCCTGACATCGCCGCCACCGCGGTGATCGATCCGCGCGACATCGCCGCCGTGGCGGTACGTGTGCTGGTCGAGGACGGCCATGCCGGCATGACGTACGTGCTGACCGGCCCGCAGGTGGTGAGCAGGACCGAGCAGGTACACGCCATCGGGGAGGCGATCGGCCGCCCGTTGCGTTTCGAGAAGGTGCCCGTAGAACTCGCCCGGCAGCAGATGCTCGCGGACGGCAGGCCGCCGGCCCTGGTAGAGGCCCTGCTGGCCAGCGCAGAAACGCGACCTCACTCAGCATTGATCACCTCCACCGTGGAAGAGGTCACCGGAACTCCGGCGCGTACGTTCCGAGACTGGGCCTTCGACCACGCCGACGACTTTCGCTGAGCGAGCGAGCGGGCTGGGCTGGGCTGCCGTCCGGACCATAGGGACGCCTTAAGGATTCCGTAAACGGGTCGCGCCACGCTGAAGGCAGATGAAGACGGCGGGACCGGACGGACCCGCCCAGCCCTCAAAGGAGTGAGACAAATGGCGAGCAGGCTGGTCGTTTCGACGTTCGTGTCGTTGGACGGTGTCATGCAGGGCCCCGGCGGTGCCGGCGAGGACGATTCTCACGGCTTCCAGCACGGCGGATGGCTGCCCCCGCACGTGGACGAGGGGTTCGGCCGCATCATGAACGACCAGCTCGAGCGGGCGGACGGGATGCTGCTGGGCCGCAGGTCGTATGAGATCCTCGCCTCGTACTGGCCCAACGTGCCGGACGAGGAGGGCGGCGCCAAGATCAACAGCATGCCCAAGTACGTCACCACCAGGGCACCGATGACCGCCGAGTGGCGCAACACCCAGGTCTTGGTGGGCGAGGCCGCCCAGACGGTCGCCGAGCTCAAGCGGAGCACCGACGGCGAGATCCTCGTGCAGGGCAGCAGCGACCTGATGCGTACGCTGCAAGAGGCCGAACTGGTCGACGAGTATCGGCTGCTGATCTTCCCCGTCGTCCTCGGCCAGGGCAAACGGCTCTTCGCCGAAGGCACCGCGCCCGCTGGGCTGAAGGTCACCGGGTCGACCACCACCGACGCCGGCGTCATCTACGTCACCTACGAGTGGGCGGGCAAGCCCTCCTACGGATCGGTCGCATAGTAGGAGTCAGATCTCCCTCGTCACATGCTGTGCTGTGATTTTTCCGGAAAGTATCCTTTTCGCGCCCGCGTGGTGATACAAAACCCCCAATTTGGTCTTCCACGTGGGCGCCGGGATGCGACCGCTCTCACAGAAGCAGCGGACCGAGTGAGAGGTCGTGCATCACCTTGATGCCTGGCGCGTGGCCCCCATCGACCCCTGAACCACTGGCGTCGGTATCCGTAGAACCGCTGCTCACCAGGGACTACGACGCGGATCCCGCGCTCGTCCATGACCGCCTGCGCGCCAAGTACGGGCCGGTCGCGCCGGTGGACCTGCTCGGGGTGCCGGTGTGGCTGGTCCTCGGGTACGCCGAAGTGCTGCGGGTCATGAAGAACGAGGGCGACATCTGGAGCAAGCGCCTGGACAACTGGCGGGCGAGGGCGGAAGGCGCGTTGCCACCGGACTGGCCCGTGCTTCCCGCGTTCGAGCTCAACAGCGTGGCCTTCCAGGACGGGATGACGCTGCACCGGCTCCGCGACACGTGGACCTCGGCGCTCGCCCCCTTCCAGGACCGCGGTCACCCTCAGGCGCAGCTGCTGGAAGACGCGATCAGGCGATATGCCGACGACCTCATCAGTTTGCTGGCCGAAGGCGAATCCCGTACCGGATGGGCGGATCTGTCCGCACAGTACGCGCGACCGCTCCCGTTGATGGTCGCCAACCGGCTCTTCGGCTTCGAGACCGCGCGTGGCGATGACGTGGTCATGGACACCTGGCGGGTGCTGGACGCCGGTCCCGAGGCGGCCGCGGCCTCGCAGCGGTTGTTCGCCGCGATGATGGAGCTGTCCAGCGCCAAGATGAGCCGCCCCGGGAACGACCTGCCTTCCTACATGCTCGCGGCCAATTCCGACTTCACCGTCGAAGGGCTGTCCCGGGAGCTCCTCATGCTGCCGGGGGTCGTCGGCGACATGACCGGGGGCCTGATCTGCAACACGATCCTCGAGGTGATGACCAATCCGGAGGTGCGGTCGGGCCTGTCCGCGGGGACGATCGAGGAGACCGTGAACCGGGTCGCGCTGGCCAACCCGCCGATGGCCAACCTCACGTTCCGGTTCCCGACGGCGGATGTGCGGCTGGGGCGCTTCGCCATCTCCGCGGGCGATCCCGTCATGTTGTCCGTCGCCGGAGCTCACAGCGATCCGTTGTTCGGCAGCGCGATCGACCGGGAGGCCATCCGCAGCACCCGCGCCCACCTGGCATGGGGCGCGGGGCCGCATGCCTGCCTCGCGCGACTGCTGGCCACCCGCATCACCACGATCGCCGTGGAGCGGCTGTTCGATCGCCTCGACAGGCTGCGGCTCGCGCTGCCCGCCGACCAGCTCCCGTGGCGCTCCTCTCCCTTCATGCGGGCGCTGCGGTCCCTGCCGGTCGATTACGAACTCGCCCAGGCTCCGGCGAACACCGAACCGCCAGTGGCGGCAGACGCGGTCACCGTGGAAGCGGAGCCGCCCCGCTCCGCGCTGTGGCGTTTCCTGCGCGGGCTGCGTGGATCACGGAAATGGTCCCCATTAGGGTAGGCGGCGCACTCCCGTAGTCGATCATGTGGCGTAGGAAGGCGGCCCATGCCCCGGTGGCGTTACCTGCGATGGTGGCTGGCGGCGCTGGCGGCCTGCGTCTTGAGCTTCCTGACCCTGTGGCTGCCGATGTTCTTCAAGGCCGACGCGGCGATCGGCTGTACCAGCTACGGCCCTCTTCCGCTCGGCCTGGCGGAGGTGTGGTCCGAGCTCGAATCAATGTGGCTCCATCTCCGTGAGCCCGTGGCGTACTCGTTCGGGGGGAGTCTGGCCCTGAACGGTCTGCCGACGCTCAGCGTCCTGCTGGCGACCGTGGCCTCCGCGTGGGCGGGGCGGCGGCTCGGCGCGGTAGTGGGTGTGCTGGCCGCCCTGGTCGTGGCGGTGGTCGCGCTGGACTGGGCGTTCATGGCGATCTCGTATGTCATGATGCTCGGCTGCGCGGGCTGGGCGGGGAGGCTGCCGTGGTTGGTCTGGCGCCTGCTGCCGATGCTCGGATACGGGAGCGCGGTCGTCATGCTGGTCGCGGGCATGCGGGTCCGGCGGCGCGCGGAGCGGGTTCTCTAGCCGCACGGGAAGCGTGCAAATCGCTGTAAAAAGCGAACTATTGACTATATCTGTACGAAGTGCATATGGCGCTCCTTGTGCGGCCCCTGCGGGCCTCTGGCACCTGATTCACCTCGTATGTCCGTTTTCTCCGATCATGTGTTTGTTTGTCTTTTTTGTGGGGCAGGTGGAGACCGGTTGTTCCAGGCGAGCGGGAGGGCAAGGAGCGCTGGTCATGAAAGACAAAGTTCAGATAGGGCTGGCCATCGCCGCGGGCTACTACCTCGGCCGACGCCACAAGCTGCGTTGGGCGACCACGTTGGCCCTGGCCGGGGTGCTCAGCCGGCTGCGCGGCCAGGGCGGCCTGCTGTCGCAGGGGATCAAGATGCTCGGTTCGTCGCCCGAGATGGACAAGCTCACCGGCCGCCTGCGTGGCGAGCTGATGGACGTCGGCAAGGCGGCGGCCGTGGCCATGACGAGCAGGCAGCTCGAATCGCTGACATCCAGGCTGCACGAGCGGGCCGAGGGTCTGCGCCATCCGGGCGCGCCTGAGGAAACGGCCGAGGACGAAGAGGACTACGAAGAGGGCTACGAGGAGGAAGAGGAAGAGGCGCCTGAGGAGAAACCGCCCAAGCCGGCACCACGGAGAAGGAATCCCAAGGCCGAGCCCGCACGCGCTACGCGGCCGGTCACCAGGACACGGAGGCGAGCTTGATGGCTCAGGTATCGAAGACTCAGCCCATCAAGAAGGTCACTGAGGCCCTGCCGGCAGACGTCAAGAAGGTCGCGGAGGCCCTGCCGACAGAAGCGCTCACCCAAGAGCTCAAAAACCTCGCACAGGCCTTCATCGAGCGAGCGCTGCAGTCCGTGAGTGACAAGGTCGAGGACATGGCGGGCCGGCTCGCCGATCCCGCGGCAGGCGGCGGAGTTTCCGGCCTGTTCAGCGCGCTCACCGGATCGGATGAATCTGGCGGCAAGTCCGTCAAAGGTTCGATGCTGGGTGGCGCGGCCAAGGGGGCACTCAAGGGCCTGTTCGGAGGCATGGGCAAGGGGACCAAGAAGCTACGGTTCGTCAACATCGCCGAAGCGCTCGACATCGGCGCTCCCGTACGGGTCGTCTACAACCAGTGGACGCAGTTCCAGGATTTCCCGACCTTCATGAAGAAGGTGGAGCATGTAGAGAACGAGAGCGACGAGAAGCTGTCGTGGAAGACACAGGTCTTCTTGTCCCATCGCAACTGGGAGTCGGACATCGTCGAGCAGGTGCCCGACGAGCGGATCATCTGGCGCTCCAAGGGCCCCAAGGGCTACGTCGACGGCGCTGTGAGTTTCCACGCGCTAACCCCCAACCTGACCCGGGTCCTGCTCGTACTCGAATATCACCCGCGCGGGGTGGTGGAGCACGTCGGCAATGTCTGGCGTGCGCCGGGCAGGCGGGTACGGCTGGAGTTCAAGCACTTCAAGCGGCATGTCATGACGCAGATCATGCTGCACCCCGAGGAGATCGCCTCCGGCGGGTGGCGCGGCGTGATCCACGACGGTGAAGTCGTCAAGGACCACGAGACCGCGGTCCAGGAGGAGCAGGCCGCGCAGGAGGAGGAAGAGGAACGGCCGGAAGAGGAACGGCCGGAAGAGGAACGGCCGGAAGAGGAGCCGGAGGAAGAAGAGGAAGAGGAACTGCCGGAGGACGAGTACGAGGAGGAGGAAGAGCCCGAAGAGGAAGAGGAAGAAGAGGAGGAGCCGGAGGAAGAAGAAGAGGAAGAGGAGGAGGAAGAAGAGCCGCCTCGCGCGGCCTCTCGGAGACGGGGGCGCGCCAAGGAGCCACCGGCGCGGCCGGTTCGTCGCAGAGCCGGTACCCGGACGACGTAACACGGGACGGCGTCCGCGAAGACCGGCGGGGCAGCGTCCCCGAAGAGCGGCGGGCGGCGTCCGCGAATACCGAGGGAGAAGTAATGACCGTGCAACCCGCGACAGGCGGAATAGCCGACCGTCCGTCTCCGTCGGGCCTGGCCGACGTCATCGACACGATCCTCGACAAAGGGCTGGTCATCGACGCCTACGTCCGGGTCTCACTCGTCGGCATCGAACTGCTGACGATCGACGCGCGCATCGTCGTGGCCAGCGTGGACACCTACTTGCGCTACGCCGAGGCCGTGAACCGGCTGGACCTCGAGGAGTCCGGGGGAGAAGGGCTGCCCGAGATCATGCAGAACATGACGCAGGGCAAGGGCAAGAACGTCACCCAAGGGGTCTTGGAAGCGGCAGGGGAGAAGCTGAGCGACTTCGTCGGCGAACTCGGCGAGAAACAGGAGACGCGCAGCCGGCGGCAAGAGCGAGAGGAGCGCTGAGATGGCGCAATCTGCGGAAGCCGCGAAGGCCGCCGGTCAGGATGCTCCCCAGCAAGTCACCAAGAAGACCGGCATCTACATCTACGGTCTCGTACCCGAGGACGTCGAGGTGTCCAGCGACGCGCAGGGCATAGGGGACGAAGCTGCGGAGATCAGGCTGATCCGGCATGGCGAGATCGCCGCTCTGGTGAGCGACGTCGCGCTCGACCGCCCGCTCGGCACTCCCGACGACCTGTTCCGGCATGGGGCCCTGCTCGATGCCACCGCCGCCGAGGTGCCCGTCATCCCGCTCCGCTTCGGCTCGGTGATGACGAACGAGGAGGCCGTCGTCGAGGAGCTGCTGACGCCGCACCACGATGAGTTCCGCAGCGCGCTGGACGAGCTGGAGGGGCGGGCCGAGTACGTCATCAAAGGACGCTACGTCGATCAGACGCTGTTCCGTGAGGTGCTGAGCGAGGTCCCGGAGGCCGAGCAGCTGCGTGAGCAGATCCAGGGACAACCGGAGGATCTGACGCGGAACGCGCGGATCCGGCTCGGGGAGCTGATCAACCAGTCGGTCGTGGCCAAACGCGAAGCCGACACGCAGTCGCTGACCGAGGAGGTGAGCCCGCTCGCCGCCCTCACCGTCATCCGGGAGCCCTCTCACGAACAGGACGCCGTTCACGTGGCCGTGCTCATGGAGACGGACCGGCAGGACGAGCTGGAGCGGGTGGTGAACGAGTTCGCCGATCGCTGGTCCGGACGGGTTGAGATGCGCATATTGGGCCCGCTGGCACCGTACGACTTCATCACCGCGCGGACTCAGGAGTGATGACGGGTGGGACTGATCAGCCTGCTCTTCGGCTGGCCGCTGGCGCCCGTCAAAGGGGTGATCCGGCTCGGCGAGCTGATACAGGAGCAGGTGGAGCGGCAGACGCATGACCCTGCGATGGTCAGGCGCCGGCTGGAGGAGATCGAGCAGTCCAGGGCCGCCGGCCTGATCTCCGAGGAGGAAGAGGCGCTGGAGATGAAGCAGACGCTCGAATCGATGATCGGCAAGCCCGGCCAGGCTGTCGCGCCGACAGGTGAGGAAGAGGAAGAGGAGGGGTGATCGCATGCCTGTCAGGCGCAGTGTCCGCGAAGAGCGGCCGGCCGGCAGCCAGGCACCAAGGCGCTCAGGGGAGGAACCCGACGAGAGGCGGACGGAGCCACGTCAGAAACGCCGCCCACGCGGCCTGTCAGTGGCGGACGTCGGCGAAGCCGGTTTGGCGCACATCGCCGATCTGGTCGCGGGCGAGCCGGAAGGCATCACGATGGTGAAGCCGATCGAGCGCGGCTGGGTGGTGAACGTGGAGGTCCTGGAAGATCACCGCATTCCCTCTTCCGGCGACATTCTCGCGCTCTACGAGGCCGAGTTGGACCCGGAGGGAAACCTGCTGTCCTACCGGCGCATCCAGCGGTACCGGCGGGGCAGCGGTACCACCGGGGAGGGCGGTTCGCGATGACCGAGCCCGGCTCTGTGATGCGCCAGTCCAGCGCCCCCGCCGGGCGGCTGTCCAACCACGAGCCGGCGAACCTCGGCGACATCCTGGAACGGGTCCTCGACCGAGGCATCGTGATCGCGGGAGACATCCGCGTGAACCTCCTGGACATCGAGCTGCTGACCATCAAGCTCCGGTTGATCATCGCCTCGGTCGACACCGCCAGGGAGATGGGGATCGACTGGTGGGAGCACGATCCTTGGCTCAAAGGGCAGGACCAGGAGTTGCGCGAGGAGAACCGCAGGCTCCGGCGACGGCTCGCCGCGGCGGAGGAGGGCGCCGCACTTCCGCGCGGTCCGACCGCGGAGGTCGAGTACGTCGATGAGCGAGCAGCCGAAGTGGACGAGCGTGATGAATGACGCGGGGACTTACCTGTACGCGGTCACCCGCGACGAAGGTGTCACCCTTCCCGAAGACTTGAAGGGTGTGGCCGGTGAAGGGGTGCGCGCCATCACGCATGCCGGTCTCGTCGCGTACGTGAGCACGGTCCCGCTGGACCGGTTCGGCGAGGAGCCACTGCGGCGGTCCATGGAAGACCTGGACTGGCTGGGCGAGACCGCTCGGGCGCACCATCGCGTGGTGGAGGCGGTAGCCCGGACGACGCCGACGGCCCCGGTCCGTCTGGTCACGGTCTACAGCGGCGAGGACCAGATCAGGGAGCTCCTGGACCGGCGGCATGACGATTTCGCCGAGACGCTCGGGCGGATCGCCGACCGCCAGGAGTGGGGGGTGAAAGCGTACGTCGATCCGGCCGCGCCGCCGCCCGCCGAAACGGGGGCGGAGAGCGCGACCAGCCCGGGCCTGGCGTACCTCAAGAAACGGCAGGCGAGTCTGCGCAGCCGTGAGGAGACCTGGCGCCAGGCCGCCGCGCGTGGGGAGCACATCCATGACGTCCTCAAGTCCGTGGCGGTCGCCAGCCAGCGGCATCGCCCCCAGGACCCGCAGCTGTCCGGTCGCGCGGAGTGGATGATCCTCAACGGCGCCTACCTGGTCGATCTCGACCGCGGCGCGGAGTTCGCGCGGGTCGTCGACGGGCTGCGGGGCGAGGGAATCGACGTGGAGCTCACCGGTCCGTGGGCGCCGTACTCCTTCGCCGCCTTCGCCGAGACACCGGAGAGGCCGGGAGGAGGGACCGGCGATGACGCTTGATCAGCCCCGCGGCGCCGTGCTCGCCCGGGAGGACCGGCTGCCGCCCGAACGCGTGGCGCTGGTGGACCTCCTCGACCGGCTGCTGGCGGGTGGGGTCGTGGTGAGCGGGGACCTTGTCCTGTCCATCGCGGACATCGACCTGGTGCGCATCTCCGTACGCGCGCTGATCATGTCGGTCCGGAGTACCGATGAGGAATGACCTGGAAAAGGCGTCATCGGTGCGGAAGGTGCCGTCGAGACGGCTGCGCATCGAGACCGACGCCGAGGCGGTGGAGCGCGACCTGTCGCGCCTGGTGCTCACCCTGGTCGAGCTCGTACGCCAACTCGTGGAGCGTCAGTGTGTGCGCCGGATGGAGCAAGGGGACCTGTCAGACGAACAGATCGAGGCATTGGGCGTGACCTTGATGCGACTGGAAGAGGCGATGACCGAAATGTGCGACAAGTTCGGTCTGTCGCCCTCCGACCTCAATATCGACCTCGGACCGCTCGGGACGCTGCTTCCCCGGGACTAGCTGTCGGCGAGGACCTGCGCCAGCGCATGGGATGCCTGGCGGATCATGCCGGGGTTGGTCTCCCAGTAGTACGGCAGCGCTATCACCGCCTGAGCGAGCGCCCAGCCGCGGCCGCGCACCCAGGAGGCGTCGTCGACGCCGAGTTCGCGCCGGAATCGGCGTCGACTCTCACCCGCGAACACGTTCCACGCGGGCTGGAGGTCGCAGGCGGGGTCACCCACGTTGAGGCCGCCGAAGTCGATGACCGCCGACAGACGGCCGTCGACGACGAGCAGGTTGCCCGGCAGCAGATCGCCGTGCAGCCAGACCTCCGGGCTGTCCCAGGCCGGGGCGTCGAGCGACTCCTGCCACGAGCGGAGCGCGGCGTCGCCGTCGATCCGGTCGCCGAGCTGGGCGATCGCCTGACGAACAGACGCGTCGCTCTCCGCGAGCGGTCCGCCTCGGCTGTGCGGGGAGCGCGGGGGCGCGCCGGTCGTACTGATCTGACGGAGCGCGGTCACGAACGCCGCCAGGTCGACGGCTGCCTGGTCCAGGTCGTCGATCGTGCCGTTGGCGTTCGCGCCGGGCAGCCACTCGTACACCGACCAGTCGTAGGGATAACCCCCGCCCGGCCGGCCCATGGCCAGCTGCACCGGAAGCGCGAGGGGCAGGTGCGGCGCGAGCTTCGGCAGCCACTCCGCCTCCTTCGCCGCCTGCTTGGTGGCCCACCCGATGCGCGGGAGCCGAGCGACCAAGTGGTCACCGAGCCGGTAGATGTCGTGATCGGTTCCGTACGAGTCGACCGGCGCGATCGGCAGCTCGGCCCAGCGCGGGAACTGCTCGGCGAGCAGGTGACGCACGAGGGCGACGTCGGTCTCGATCTCGTCGGTGTGCATCTTGGTCGCTCTCATCGCGGTCAATCTTGGTGAACCGCCTGGACCGTCGCAACGGAGTTTCGCCGGCAACGGCCGGGACCGGCCCGGCCGTTGCCGGCGAAAGTCAGGCTGTTTTGGGAAAGTCAGGCTGAGGTAAGTACAGCCGGGTCCTGAGCGGTGGTGGCGGTGGTGTCCCGTTCGGGCCGGCGCAGCACTGTCAGCGCCACGATGAAGGCGGCCACGAGCAGCGCGGCGGAGATGGTGAAGGCCACGTGATAGCCACCGGTCAGCGCGACCGCCTGACTCTGCCCGGCGGACAGCAGATCCCCGGTACGGGAGGCGGCCAGCGTGGACAGCACCGCGACGCCGATCGCCATGCCGACCTGCTGGGTGGTGTTGAACAGCCCGGAGGCCAGGCCCGCGTCGTCGGCCTTGGCGCCGGACATGCCGAGCGTCGTCAGCGCCGGCAGGACCAGGCCGCCGCCCGCGATGAGCAGCATGACCGGGAGCAGGTCGGTGACGTAGTTGGCGGTCACCGGGACGCGGGTGAGCCAGCCCATCGCCGCGAACAGGAGCGCCAGGCCGAACAGCAGGACGCGGCGGGCACCGAAGCGGGTGTTGAGCCGGGCGGAGACGAACAGCGACACGGCGCCGATGGCCACCGCCGCGGGCAGCATCGCCAGGCCGGTGCCGAGCGCGCTGTAGCCGAGGACCTTCTGCATGAAGAGCGCGACGATGATCTGGAAGGAGAACATGGCCGACAGCGCCAGCATCTGGACCAGGTTGGCGCCCGAGACGGTACGCGAACGGAAGATCCGCAGCGGCATCAGCGGGGTTCTGGCGGTCGCCTGACGGATGACGAAGGCGGCCAGCAGAGCGAGGGATACCGCGCCGAGGCCGAGGGTGTGCGCGGCGAGCCAGCCGTACTCCTCGATCTTGACCACCGTGTAGATGCCCAGCATCAGACCGCTGGTGACCAGGACGGCGCCGATGACGTCGGCCCCGGCGGCGAGTCCGGCCCCGCGGTCGCCCGGCAGTGCCCGGATCGCCAGCGCGATGGTGGCCAGGCCGATCGGCAGGTTGATGAAGAAGATCCAGTGCCAGCTGAGCGCATCGGTGATGACTCCGCCCAGAACCTGGCCGATCGAGGCGCCGGCGGCGCCGGTGAAGCTGAAGATGCCGATCGCCTTGGCGCGTTCGGCGGGCTCGGTGAACAGCGTCACCAGGATCCCGAGAACGACCGCGGAGGCCATCGCGCTGCCCACGCCCTGTAGGAACCGGGCGGCGATCAGCAGGCCGGGCCCGGTCGCCGCGCCGGCCAGCAGCGAAGCGGCGGTGAAGACCGCGTTTCCGGCCAGGAACATGCTCTTACGGCCGATGAGGTCACCCAGCCGACCGGCCAGGAGCAGCAATCCGCCGAAAGCGATTCCGTACGCGTTGACGATCCAGCTGAGCCCGGCGGGCGAGAAGCCCAGATCCCGCTGCATGGCCGGCATCGCGACGGTCACGATGCTGCCGTCCAGGACCGTCATCAGCATCGCGGCGGACAACACCATGAGCGCCAGCCAGCGCGATGGTTGGGGGGAAGGTGCGGTATATGACATGGCCATCTCCTGCTCAAAAGGCGAACAAGAGGAACCATAACAGATAGTTCCGTTGCAGACTATATGTCTCGGACCTTTAGCCCTTCTGTCGAGCCCTTCGCACCCCTTGCGGCGCCTCAGCGGGAGTAGCCAGATGCCCCGTGGCCAGGCGATTCATGGCCCGTAGCAGCACCTCGGCCTCGTCCTCGGGCAGCGAGGCGAGGGCCGCCCGGTGTACGCCATCGACGATGGTCTGGCTCTGCTTGGCAACCTCCGCGCCCTTCTCGGTGACGGCGATGATCCGGGCCCGCCGGTCCGTGCTGGACGGGCGGCGCTCGGCGAGGCCCGCCTTCTCCAGGGCATCGACGGTGACCACCATCGTGGTCTTGTCCATGTCGCCGAGCTCGGCGAGCTGGATCTGCGTGCGCTCCTCTTCCAGAGCGTGCACGAGCACGCAGTGCATCCGCGCCGTCAGCCCGATCTCCGCCAGAGCCGCCGCCATCCGGGTCCTCAGGATGTGGCCGGTGTGGTCCAGCAGGTACGACAGGTCCGGCGCGGTGCGGGAAGGGGCCATGGCAGTCATGTCGTCCAGTTTAGCAATTAGTTCCGTTATGGATTATCCCGATGCTTTGCGTCGCCCTTCCTGGCGGCTTCGGCCACGCGGCGGACGGCGCTCTTGTCGGCCTCGCCTGGTGCTCCGGACGGCGCGAATCCCGGCGAATCATCGAGGGCGGGGTCCTGGCTGAGGATGCGCTGATGGAGGCGCTCGATGTCCGCCCCCGGATCGGCTCCGAGCTCGTCGGCCAGCCGCTTCCGCAGGGCGGCGAACGCGCCCAGCGCTTCGGCCGGTCGGCCGGCGCGGTGGCAGGCCAGCATGAGCAGGCCGGTCAGCTGCTCGTCGGGCGGCCCGGCGGTGGCCAGGTCCAGGATCTCGGGGACGAGCAGCGCGTGGTGCCCGAGCCGCAGCTCGGCCTCCAGGCAGTCGATCACCGCGGCTCGGTGCTCCGCCAGCAGCTTGGCGCGGGCGTTCGCCGCGGACTGGCCGGTCAGGCCGCTGAGCGGCTCGCCGGGCCGCAGGCCGCGGGTGCCCCACTGCCGAAGGGCGTCACGCAGGATCGGTACGGCCTGCGCGTCGTCACGCCCGATCAGCGGCCGCGCCTCGTTCACCAGATCGCGGAAGCGGTAGACGTCGACCTCGTTCCGGTCGGCCAGCAGCCGGTAGCCGCCCTGGTATTTAGGCAGCATGTCGCCCAATTTCGGTCCGCTGGAATGTCCCAGATGAGCACGCAGGTCACTCGCATAATGCTGGATGACCTTGCGCGCGCTGTTTATCGGCTCCGCGCCCCAGATCTTGTCGATCAGCTCCTCCATGGTGACCGGCCGGGCCCCGGCGAGCAGGAGCAAAGCCAGCATCAAACGTTGTTTTCGGTCACCGACATAAACCCGCACACCGTCCCGGTAAGCCTCCACGCCGTTCAACAATCGAAACTGCATCGGTCCACTCCTTCGTACTACGTGTATTGGATATGACTAACGGCGTTCATAGAATTCCTATGGCTGACCGACGGCGCGGCACCGAGCCGATACCCAGGCCGACCAGACAGCGGGCGGCACAAGGCTCCCCGGACGAACAGGAGAGAAATAATGGGTACTGCCAAGGAAGGCCGGTCGCGGCGCGCCGAATGGTTCAAGGCGACGTTCAGTGACAACGGCGGCGGCTGCGTAGAGGTCGCGCTGGGCGAGAACGTGGTCGCGGTGCGCGACTCCAAGGACCCCGAGGGGCCCGTTCTCTATTTCAGCGGTGAGGAGTGGGGCGCGTTCCTCGCCGGGGTGTACGCGGGCGAGTTCGACCTGAGGTGATCCGGGTCCATGTCCGGGGAGCGCGGGTCGCGACCTCCCGGACGGCCTCGGGGAGTGCGCGAGGTGCCCGCTCCCCGGGGATGGGCGGACGGCCGTGCGCAAGGCGGGGTCACCGATCCGCGGCGCGGACGTCGGCACTGATCGTGGCGAGGAAGTCCCGCGCCTCGTCGCCGAAGACCGCCATCTGGCTCAGCAGGGACCACTGCCGCTGATAGACCGCGATGTCGTCGGCGTGGCCGGCGCTCAGCCTCACGTGCGCGACTTCTATCTCCACAAAAGTGTCCGCCGCGCTGCCGTCGCTCTCGTAGAGCGTGAAACCGTGCGGGGGGCAGACAAGCGCTTCTGTGTTGTGCGGTATCAAGCCGATGGAGACGTTCTCCAGGGTGCTCAGCGAGGCTATCCGGTCCAATTGGGCGAGCAGGAGTTTGGCCGGTCCAGGACGGCACCGCAGCGCCGCCTCGGTAATGAGGAATTCGAAACGCCGGCTTTCCTCATACAGGGCGAGCTGCCGCTGCAAACGAGCCGCGACGGCCATGGACAGATTGCCCTCGGTGTACGGCGGGTCGAACAACGCGAAGATGCGCCGGGCATACTCGGCGGTCTGCAACAGCCCCGGAATGACGGTGGGCTGGAATCCCCGCACCAGCTGCGCCTGGTCCTCCTGCTCCCGGATCTCGTCCTGCAGGTGCGCCTGCCGCTGGAGCGCGGCCCGCCAGCTGTGCATCTCGGTGAAGGCCGCCTCGGTCAGGTCGGTCAGCCATTCCCGGGTCTGACTCGACGCCTCCACCGCCTCGCCCCACGCCGTCACCTCCGGCAGTGAGGGGATCACGGTCCCTGACTCGATGCGGGAGACCTTGGACTGGCTGATGCCGACCCGGTGGGCCAGGTCGCGACCGGAGATCCCGGCCAGGTCGCGCAGGCGCCGCAGCTCTGTGGCCAGACGCTCACGCTTGGTGCGCTGTTCCGCGCCGTCACCGTTCATCCGCTCCGCACCCTCGACAGCATCCGGCGCACCATTCTCTACGAACCAGTTTGATGCCAATTGATGATGCACTAAATCAGCTAATGTCGCACACGTCAAACCGGTGGGCGGTGCCCGGTCCTGCGCTGGTCTAGAGAGAGATGGCTGGTCCACGCGCGGGGGCGCTCACATCGGCGGGGCGGCGGCGTGATTCACAGTGATTCAGAGGGTGCGAGCTCGGCTTCGGTGGGAGCGAGATGGCGGCGCGCGGCGGGCTCGGAGCCCGGCCACCGCGTTCTGCGCGCCGCGGTGGCCGGGCAGCCAGAGATACGCGCGCGGGCGACAACCGGTTCATGCCCAGTAGAGCGCGCTCAATGACAACTGACCAGACCTCAACTCATGCGGTGCAGCTCCCACGGGTCGTGGGCGGAGAACACCTCCACCCCGTGCACGTTCGCCAGCTCGCGCAGCCGGTCCCGGCTCGTCAGCCGCGACCCCTCGTCCACCTGCGAGTCGAGCTGCACGATGTCCAGCAGCGGATGCGATTGCGGGTCGTCGGCCGACAGCTCGCGGTGGTAGAAGTAGGCGTCCCCGGCGTGCAGCAGCCACCGGTCGCCGTCCCTGACCGCCACACCCACATGGCCCACTGTGTGCCCGGCGAGCGGCACCATCAGGAAGTCCGGCGAGAACGTCGAAGGCCGCACCCCCTCGACCCCGTTCCAGGTGTCTCCGGTGCCGGGATAGGTGACCCAGCGCGGGCCGTGCGCCCAGTGGCCGGGGCGGTAGCGGCGGTTCGGCGCCTCGGTCAGCGCCGCCTGCAGCTCGGCCGCCATGACGTGCACCTCGGCCTGCGGGAAGTCGGGCAGCCCGCCGCTGTGGTCGACGTCCAGGTGGGTCAGCAGGATGTGCCGTACGTCCGCCGGGTCGTAGCCGAGGGCGGCGACCTGCTGGACGGCGGTCTCCGCCGGCCGGAGCTCGGGCCCGACCAGCTCGACCCACTCGGCTTCGAGCAGTTCGCCGGGCCGGGTCACGTCGTCCAGCCCCAGTCCCGCCTCCACCAGGACGAGCCCCGAGTCGGGGGTCTCGACCAGCAGGGCGTGGCAGACGGCGGGTGCGGAGGGCAGGGACTCGGTCGAATCGATCTCGCGCATCGAGCCGAGATTCAGGTGATGGATTGTCATGTGCCCTAGACTGCGACTTGAAGCGCGGTTCAAGTCAAGTCAAGGAGCGGGCTGTGGACGAGATGTTGCTCGACATCGGTGAGGTGGCGCGGCGGTCCGGGCTGGCGCCGTCGGCGCTGCGGTTCTACGAGCGCAAGGGGCTCATCACGGCCGACGGGCGCAACGGCCTGCGCCGCACGTACCTGCCGGAGATGCTCGAACGCCTGGCACTGGTCACCTGCGCGCGTGACGCCGGGTTCACGCTCACCGAGATCGCCGCGTTCCTGCGCGCCGGGCCGTCCGACGCCGTGTTGCGCGAGCGGATGGCCGCCAAGGAGCGCGAGGTGGACGAGCGGATCGCGCAACTCACCCGGCTGCGCGACAGCCTGCGTCACGCGGCGGTGTGCGACCACGACCCGTTCGTGGAGTGTCCGGACTTCAAGCGGGCCATCCGCCGCGTCAGCGTCCCGTAGGAGCCCAGGGAGGTCCGTCACACGACCGTCTCGGCCCCTGCGATGGTCCGTGGTGGTTGGGGTTCCTGGGAGGGAAGCCCCCTTCGGGGGAGAGGAGGGTCGGGGTCCGTGGGGGTCAGCCTGCGCTCACGTACTGCCTCGGTCTCAGGGCGTGGGCGCGGAGGGCGGCCAGGGCGGCGAGTTGGCCGGAGCGGGTCACCCGTACGGCGAGGTCGTCGGCGAAGGCCAGGCCGAGCGCCTTGAGCT
Source organism: Nonomuraea sp. NPDC049028 (assembly GCF_043197735.1). Lineage (NCBI taxonomy): Bacteria > Bacillati > Actinomycetota > Actinomycetes > Streptosporangiales > Streptosporangiaceae > Nonomuraea > Nonomuraea sp. NPDC049028. The sequence continues at coordinate 366,091 of NZ_JBICTR010000009.1, read as the reverse complement.
GGGCGACCAGGTCGGTGACCGGCGTGGCGACGTCCTCAAGGCTCGTCGCGGGATGCCAGCCCTCGCCCCCGACCACCTCGGCCACCCGCTCGCGCAGCTCGGCAGGCGACATCAGGGCGCCGTCGGCGAGCAGCATGAGCGCGGCCTCGCGCGCCGAGAGCTCGAACTCGTGCTCGCCCCTGGCCAGGAGCAGCTTGGTGACCGCGTCCCACATGGCCTCGGGGGAGTCGAGCAGCCGCCGGCCGTAGTCGGTGATCGACAATCGGACGCCGGAGCGGCTGATCGCGCCCAGCTCGCGTTCGGCCAGCTCACGCAGCCGGAGTGCCTCCGGTGAGGGGGCCAGGCGCATGGGGAGGCTGCCTTCCGAGGCGGCCAGCGACAGCAGGCCGTGCAGCGCGGGCAGCTGCTGGACCGAGACGGGAGCGTGCAGTCGCACCTCGAACGGCTGGGCCAGCTCGCGCCGGGCCGGGCCGCGGCCGAGCACCCAGCGGTTGAGCCGTTCGCCGTGTACGCGGTGCAGCCAGCTGTCGCCGCCCAGCTCGGTCCGGGGCGCGGTGAGCCAGCGCCTGGTCAGCGCGCCGGGATCGACGTCGTCGCCCGAGACGATCGCCAGCTCCAGCGCCGCGGAGCAGGCGACGTGCGCGCCCAGCTCCTCGGGGCCCATGATCATGCTCCATTGGAGGTCGGGCACGTCGGGCGGGAGCACGCCGGTGGCCTCGAGCGCCACCTGGTAGGCGCTGGTGCCCGCGTCCTCGCCCTCACGGGCGTAGGTGCGCAGGATCTTGGTCGTGAGGGCCGACTCACACAACCCGGCATAGCGCTCCAGCCCGCCGACCTGCAGCAGCCGCCCGAGCGCGCGGGCCAGCCGCTCATGGTCGCCACCGACCTTGAGCGGCAGTGTGTACCAGAGGAACTCGCAGACGTCGAGCTGCGTAACCGTCTCCAGCGGCTCCCCGCCCGTCAACCACTCCACAGCGGTCCTGGCCTCTTCGGCCAGGTCCGGCTCGGAGCGCTCCAACTCGGCGAGCAGGGCGGTGACGTCTGGTGCACTCATGCCTCGAAGTTTGCCGTATCGACCCCGGGCCTGACGATGACCGAAACCGGTGCGTATTGGGTCTTGCACTGCGACTACCCTATGAAATTAGTAAATATGGAACTGTGACCGGGTCAAATCCACCGCTTGTCGAAGAGCATCCGTGCCTTCCACTCGGTGTAGGGGATCAGCTCGGCGGACAAAACCGGATGCAGCCACCAGAAGTTGATCAGTGCCAGTAGTGCGAACGCGCCGACGGCCGCAGCCCCGAGCGTACGCCTCAACGGTACAGCCCCACCCGGTGTCTTCGCTGAGGGGCCTATCAGCAAACCCGCGCACAGGGTGATGGCCAGCACCATGAACGGCACCATCGGCACCGCGTAGAACAGGAACATCGTGCGGTTCTCGGTGATCGCGAAGTAGAACCAGGGCAGCCAGCCCATCGCGTAGGCCAGCAGCACCGCGCCCGCCCGCCAGTCCCGCGTGGCGACGTACCAGGCGATCAGGGCGATCAGCGCGGCCAGCGCGCCGAACCAGATCACCGGGGTGCCCACGCCGAGCACGGCCTCGGCGCAGTCCTTCGCGCCGCAGGCGCCGCCCTTGTTGCCCTCGTAGTAGAAGGCGACCGGGCGCAGCAGCAGCGGCCACTGCCACGGATCCGACATGTAGGGATGTGAGGTCGCCAGCCCGCTGTGGAAGGAGAAGACCTGCCACTGGTACTGCACCCACGACCGCATCGAGTCGATGACGAAGTAGATCGGCCCCGACGAGGTGGCCTGGTCCCAGTTGCGGCCATAGCCGGCCGCGCTGACGAACCAGCCGGTCCAAGTGGTCATGTACGTCACGAACGGGACCAGCGCGAAGGCGACCAGACCGGTCGGCACGTCCTTGGCGAAGGCGCCGGAGTAGGGATTGCGCAGGCCGACGGCCCGCCGCGCGCCGAAGTCCCACAGCAGGCTCATGACCGCGAAGGCGGCCAGGAAGAACACCCCTGACCACTTGACCCCCATGGCGGCACCGAGGCAGAGGCCCGCGGCGATCCGCCACGGCCGCAGCCCCAGCCAGGGGCCCTGCGGCGACAGCGGCGACGTCTCGTACCAGTCGACCAGCCGTTCCCGCGCCCGGTCGCGGTCGACCACCAGGCAGGCGAACCCGGCCAGCACCCAGAACATCAGGAAGATGTCCAGCAGCGCCGTACGCGACAGCACGAAGTGCAGCCCGTCGAGGGCGAGCAGGAGCCCGGCGAAGCAGCCGAGCAGGGTCGAGCGGGTCATCCGGCGGGCCACGCGGGCCAGGACCAGGATCGACAGCGTCCCGATCACCGCCGCGGCGAACCGCCAGCCGTAGGGGTTCATGCCGAACAGCCACTCGCCCACGCCGATCATCCACTTGCCCAGGGGCGGGTGGACCACGTAGGAGGCGCACTTGTCGAGCGTCGCCTCCGTGCACTTCTGAAAGATGTCGGTGTTGCCGGCGATGAGCGCCTTGTCGGCATCCTTGATCGTGACCCGCTCCACGAGCCACGTGATCAGCGAATAGCCGTCCTTGGCGTAATAGGTCTCGTCGAAGACGACGGCCTTGGGGTGGCCGAGCCCCATGAAGCGCAGCACCCCGCCGAAGACAGTGATGAACAGCGGCCCCAACCAGCCCCACAACACGCTGCCACGCATCGGCGGGACCATCCGATCTCGGATGGATCGCGTCCCGGGACTGCTCTCGTCCGCCGCCGGTTGGCCACTTGACTGGCCAAAGGTTTCGTACGGGAAATCGGTCACCGCCATTCGGACATCGTACGGGCCTCAAGCCAGTGCTTACCCAGGAAACAGGGTCTTATCGGGATGCCCTGCCACAATGGCCGGGTGACAGTAAAGGGCAGGTTGGTGCTGGCAGGGGCCCCCATCGGGCAGGCGGGCGACGTTTCGCCGCGGCTGCGCGAGGTGCTCGAGAACGCCGACGTGGTGGCGGCCGAGGACACCAGGCGCCTGCGCAGGCTGGCCGGCGACCTCGGCGTGGAGATCCGGGGGCGGGTGGTCTCCTACTACGACGCCAACGAGGCCGGACGTGCGGCGGAGCTGGTCGAGACGCTCAAGCAGGGGCAGACGGTGGTGGTCATCACCGACGCGGGCATGCCGGGTGTGTCCGACCCCGGCTACCGCCTGACGCACCTCGCGGTTGAGGAGGGGATCACGGTCACCGCCCTTCCGGGCCCGAGCGCCGTCACCACTGCGCTGGCCGTCTCCGGCCTGGCCAGCGACCGCTTCTGCTTCGAGGGCTTCCCTCCGCGCAAGCCTGGAGAGCGCGCTCGCCGCTTTTCGGCGCTGGCGAAGGAGGAGCGCACGATGGTGTTCTTCGAGGCGCCCCACCGGCTCCAGAGCGCGCTGGAGGCGATGGCGGAGGCCTTCGGTCAGGAACGGAAGGCCGCCGTCTGCCGTGAGCTCACGAAGACCTACGAAGAGGTACGGCGCGGCGGCCTGGGCGAGCTGGCCGCGTGGGCGGCGGCGGGCGTCAAGGGTGAGATCACCGTCGTGGTGGCCGGTCACGTCGCGGCCGACACCGAGCCCGATATCGAGTCACTGGTCGCCGAGGTGGACCGCCGCGTGGCCGACGGGGAGCAGCGCAAGGCGGCCGTCGCCGACGTGGCGAAAGAGGCGGGCCTGCCCAAGCGGGAGCTCTACGACGCGGTTCACAGGAGATCGTCCACGCCATAGGGTGCGCATCGTGAAGAAATGGGGGATTTCCGCACAGCGGCTGGTCCCGCCCATGCAAGGGGGCGCCCTCTGGGGGTGGCTGGGGCCGATCGCGGTCGCCCTCTTCGGCGGAATACTGAGATTCGTCAGATTAAGCGAGCCGAGGGCCATCGTCTTCGACGAGACGTACTACCTCAAGGACGCCTACTCGCTGCTCAGGTTCGGCGTCGAGCGGGTCACGCTCGGTGACTCCAAGAACCCGGAGGCCGACCACCGGCTGATGGCCGGCAACCTCGACATCTTCAAGCACTGCCCGAACACGACCGACTGTGCCTCGTTCGTCGCCCACCCGCCGCTGGGCAAGTGGATGATCGGGCTGGGGGAGTGGCTGTTCGGCGTGAACCCGTTCGGCTGGCGGTTCGCCGCGGCCGTGGTCGGGACGCTGTCGATCCTCATCCTGGCCCGGCTGGCGCGGCGGATGACCCGCTCGACGATGCTGGGCTGCCTGGGCGGGCTGCTGCTCTCGCTGGACGGCCTGCACCTGGTGCTGTCGCGTACGGCGCTGCTGGACATCTTCCTGATGTTCTGGGTGCTGGCCGGGTTCGCCTGCCTGGTGGTCGACCGCGACTGGTCACGGCAACGGCTGGCCGACTGGTACGACAGCTCGCCGCTCACCCCGACCGGGCCGCCGCTCGGCCTGCGGCCATGGCGGATCGCCGCGGGCCTCTGCCTGGGGGCGGCCTGCGCGGTGAAATGGTCAGGGATCTTCTTCTTGATCGCGTTCGCGGTCATGAGCCTGCTGTGGGACATGGGGGCCAGGCGGGCCGTCGGGCTGCGCAGTCCCTACTCCGGCGCCTTCGCCAAGGACGTGCCCTCGGGGCTGGCCGCGCTCGGGCTGGTGCCCGCGCTGACCTTCGTGGCCTCGTGGACGGGCTGGTTCGTCACCGCGGGCGGCTACGGGCGCAACTGGGACCAGGCGACGTCGTCGGGGCCGCTGTTCTTCGTCGTCGACTCGGTGCGATCGTGGCTGAAGTACCAGGTGCAGGTGCTCGGCTACCACACCGGGCTGCACGACTATCACCCGTACATGTCGGACCCGTGGACCTGGCCGGCCCTGTTCCGGCCGGTCTCCTTCTTCTACCCGACGAACCTGCCGCCGTCGGCGTGCGGGGCGGACAAGTGCTCGCAGGCCGTGCTCGGGGTGGGCACGCCCGCCCTCTGGTACGCCGCCATGCTCGCCCTGCTGGGACTCATCGCCTGGTACGTCGCCACGCGCGACTGGCGGGCCGGGGCGGTGCTGCTGACCTTCGCCGCCGGGTGGCTGCCGTGGTTCTACTACGCCATCGCCGACCAGCGGACGATGTACCTCTTCTACATGATCCCCGTGGTGCCGTTCATGGTGCTGGCGCTCGTCCTGGTCGCGGGGCTGGTGATCGGGAAGGAGAGCGCCACACCCGCGCGCCGGGCGGTGGGGGCCGCGGTCGTGGGGGCGTTCACGCTGATCGTCCTGATCAACTTCTGGTGGCTCTACCCGGTGCTGGTCGCCGAGACGCTCACGCAGGCACAGTGGTGGGCTCGGATGCTGACGCGGGCTTGGGTCGTACCCGCGCCAAAGTGACGCCGCGGCGCAGCGTGATCGCCGCGGCGATGCAGGCCAGGGGGACCGCCGGCAGGACATAGCGGTAGTCGAACTCCGCCGTCGCGGCGGGCGCCAGCAGCAGGCCGAACGCCCCGAGCCAGGGCAGGATCACCGGCCCGCCGAACCGGCGCCAGCGGACCACCGTGCCGTACAGACCGATCAGCATCACGCCGCCCAGCACGATGCCGGGCAGGTAGACCACCTGCTGGTAGCCGCTCATGATCTGCGCGAAGGGCGCGACGATCTTCGTCTCCGGCGGGCCCTGCTCGTAGGTGTAGGCGTCGGTGTCCGTACGGCCCTGGTAGGAGGGCCACTGGGGCAGTCGCTTGGGGTTGCCGCTGTCATCCAGCTCGTAGAACGGGATGAAGCGATACATGTTGTACGTCTTCTCGTCCGGGAAGCGCGGCCTGCCCCAGTTGAAGGCGCGGAAGAAGTCACGCGCCACCACCGCCAGGTAGTCGCCGGGCTGCGAGGTGATCGCCCGCGTGGCGAACGCGCTGGCGGCCTCGTTGGTGATGCCGGTGAACTTCTTGCCCGCGCCCCAGCGGTGCAGCACCTCACCCGTGCCCTGGCTACCGCCGCTGCCCTGGCCCCAGAGGTACCACTGCGCGTACTCCTTGCGCTGATCGACCGGATCGGTGATGCACAGGAGGAGCATCTGGAGCTCCCGATATTTGTCGATGTGCATCTTGTTGCAGTCGGCGAAGATCGCCGTGCGCATGTAAAGGATGAGCCCGTCGCTGTTGGTCATCGCGAATTTACCGAAATTTGTCGAGAACCACCCCATGTAGGCGAGGACCGGGGCCGCGCAGGCCATGATCACGGCCACGATCGTCTTCCACCCGGTCCGCTTGATGAGCAGGTACGCGACGACCAGGGCGAGGATCGGCAGGCCGATCGAGCGGGTGAGCGCGGTGAGCGCGAGCAGCAGCCCGACGACCACGCCCAACTTCCACGACATCCGCCGGTTCCACAGGACGATCGTGATCACACCCACGACCAGCAGCGTGAACAGCGTGTCGGACATGATGAGCTGTTCGAGCTGGATCTGGTAGCCGTCGAACAGCACCGGGACGGCCGCCAGCGTCGCCCCCCACTTCGGCAGGCTGAATTTCCGGCGCAGCAACGCGTAGATGAGCGCGCCCGTGGCCAGGCCCATCAGATGCTGGGAGAGAGTTACCAAAGAGAAACTGTGGAACGGCTTGAGCAGCAGCAGCCAGAACCCGTAACCGTCCGGCCTGATGGGGTGTGGCCTGGGGTGCAGCGCGACGGAGACGTACTCGTAGGAGTCGTTGAACCACATCGCCGGGCCGTACCCGAGCATGGTGATGAGCCGCAGCACCCCGCCCAAGGCGAATGCGGCGGCGAACACCCGATGGCGGCCCAGGAACGCCAGCGCGCGTGCCAACCGGCCAGGGGCGGAGGGGTCCACAGGGGTCATCTCCGCAGCGCTCACCATGCTGTAAAGAATGCCAGTCGTTTTTAGGACTTGACCCGACCATCCACGGGCACAGGGCATGATGGTGGGCTGGAAGAGCCTTAACTGAAGGGTTGAGACGTGGAACTGACGGTGGTCATGCCCTGCCTCAACGAGGCGGAGACCGTGGAAGTCTGTGTGCGCAAGGCGCTGGCGTGCATGGAAGAGCACGGCATCGAGGGCGAGGTCCTGATCGCCGACAACGGCAGCACGGACGGCTCGCAGCAGCTCGCCCGCGACGCCGGTGCGCGTGTCGTCCACATCGATGAGAAGGGTTACGGCAACGCCCTCATGGGCGGCATCCGTGCCGCGCGCGGCAAATACGTCATCATGGGCGATGCCGACGACTCCTACGACTTCACCTCGTTGCTCCCATTCGTCGAACAACTGCGCGACGGTGCCGATCTCGTGATGGGCAACCGGTTCAAGGGGGGCATCGCCCCCGGCGCCATGCCTCCGCTCCATCGCTACCTGGGCAACCCGGTGCTGTCGTTCGTCGGCCGGTTGTTCTTCCCGTCGGCCATCGGTGACTTCCACTGCGGCCTGCGCGGGTTCCGGCGTGACTCGATCCTGCGGCTCCATCTGCAGACGGGCGGCATGGAGTTCGCCTCCGAGATGGTGGTCCGCTCCACGCTGTCCGGCCTCGACGTGCGCGAGGTGCCCACGACGCTGTCGCCCGACGGCCGCTCCCGGCCGCCGCACCTGCGTTCCTGGCGTGACGGCTGGCGCCACCTGCGCTTCCTGCTGCTGTACAGCCCCAAGTGGCTGTTCTTCTATCCCGGCATCCTGCTGATGATCATCGGGCTGGTCGCGGGCACGGCGCTGACGTTCGGCCCGGTCGAGATCGGCGAGCTGGCCTTCGACGTCGACACGCTGGTCGGCGCGTCGGCGGCGGTGGTGATCGGCTTCCAGGCGGCGTTGTTCGCCCTGTTCACCAAGGTCTACGCGGCCGAGGAGGGCTTCCTGCCCGAGTCGCCACGCGTCCGCCGCCTCATCGACATCGTCACCCTGGAGAAGGGCCTGGTGGTCGGCGGGTTGCTGGCCCTGGCCGGTCTCGTCGGCCTGGTGATGTCGCTGGTGCACTGGCAGGTCCGCAGCTTCGGCTCGCTCGACCCGCGCGAGTCGCTGCGCATCGTCGTGCCCTCCGCGACGGCGCTCATCATGAGTTTCCAGACCATCTTCGCGGCGCTGTTCATCAGCATCCTGGGCATTCGCCGCACCCGCGAGAGCTCGATCGACGCCGCCGCCAAGGTGGCCGAGGAGGCGGCCGAGGCCGTGTCCCGCGAGGAGTCCACGACGCGCTGATCATCCGCCTCGTGCCGGTATTCGGTACGAGGCGACCGTGGTCGCACCGTAGGCTTGGCCTATGTCCCAGCACATCTTGACCGCCGTAGCGTGGCCGTACGCTAACGGCCCTCGCCACATCGGGCACGTATCCGGATTCGGCGTGCCGTCCGACGTCTTCAGCCGCTACCAGCGGATGGCGGGCAACAAGGTGCTGATGGTGTCCGGCACCGACGAGCACGGCACGCCCATCCAGGTGCAGGCCGACAAGGAGGGCGTGACCGCCCGCGAGCTCGCCGACCGTTACAACCGGGTGATCGCCGAAGACCTGACCGGCCTGGGGCTGTCCTACGACCTGTTCACCCGCACGACGACGAAGAACCACTACGCCGTCACGCAGGCGATCTTCAAGGGCCTCTACGACAACGGCTACATCTTCCCCAAGACCACGATGGGCGCGATCTCCCCGTCCACCGGACGCACCCTGCCCGACCGTTACATCGAGGGCACCTGCCCCATCTGCGGCTACGACGGTGCCCGCGGCGACCAGTGCGACAACTGCGGCAACCAGCTCGACCCGATCCAGCTCATCAACCCCAAGAGCCGGATCAACGGCGAGACGCCGATCTTCGTGGAGACCGAGCACTTCATGCTCGATCTGCCCGCCTTCGCCGAGGTGCTCGGCTCCTACCTGCAGTCCAAGCAGGGCGAGTGGCGGCCCAACGTGCTCAAGTTCGCCCTCAACCTGCTCGGTGACCTGCAGCCGCGGGCGATCAGCCGCGACCTCGACTGGGGCGTGCCGATCCCGCTCGACGGCTGGCGCGACCAGCCCAACAAGCGGCTCTACGTCTGGTTCGACGCCGTCATCGGCTACCTGTCCGCCTCCATCGAGTGGGCCAAGCGCTCCGGCGACCCCGACGCGTGGCGCCAGTGGTGGCAGAATCCCGACGCCCGTGGCTACTACTTCATGGGCAAGGACAACATCGTCTTCCACGCCGAGATCTGGCCCGCGATGCTGTTCGGCTACAGCGGCCAGGGCGCCAGGGGCGGCTCGCCGGGGGCGCTGGGCGCGCTCAACGTGCCGTCCGAGGTGGTCTCCAGCGAGTTCCTGACCATGGAGGGCAAGAAGTTCTCCTCCTCGCGGCAGGTCGTCATCTACGTCCGCGACTTCCTGGCCCGCTACGACGCCGACGCGCTGCGTTACTACATCGCCGTCGCCGGTCCGGAAAACCAGGACACCGACTTCACCTGGCAGGAGTTCGTCAACCGCAACAACGGCGAGCTCGTCGCCGCGTGGGGCAACCTGGTCAACCGGTCGATCTCCATGGCGGCCAAGAACTTCGGCGCGATCCCCGAGGCCGGTGAGCTGACCGACGCCGACCGGGCGCTGCTGGAGCGCTCGCGCAACGCCTTCGGGCCCGTCGGGGCGGAGCTCGGCCGCTCGCGGTTCAAGAACGCCATCACCGAGGCGTTCGACGTGGTCCGCGACGCCAACCGCTACCTGGCCGAGCAGGAGCCGTGGAAGCTCAAGGACGACGCGGAGCGGCAGAAGTCGATCCTGCACGTCGCCCTCCAGGTGGTCGACGACGCCAAGACGATGCTCACGCCGTTCCTGCCCGGCTCGTCCAACAAGGTCCACGCGATGCTCGGTGGCGAGGGCGTCTGGTCCGGCATGCCGGAGATGCATGACGTCGACGAGGACGGCGGCACCCCCTACCCGGTGATCACCGGCGACTACAACGGTGCTGCCCAGTGGGAGCACCGGCAGATCAAGCCGGGCACGCCGCTCGCGCCGCCCGTGCCGCTGTTCAAGAAGCTCGACCCGAAGGTCGTGGACGAGGAGCTGGCCCGGCTGGCCGACTGAGGTCATAGTCCTTGAGCGTGATGGCGCTGGCCGTCTTCCGTGCGGTCCGCGCCATCAGCCCGGTAAAGGGCAGATAGGGCATCAGCTTGTAGTTCTGGTTCATGAACCACCGCATGAACCTGGTCTCCGGCACCATGAACTTGCTGACCCCCTCGCCGGACTTCTGGCAGGTGAGCACGTAGTCGCGCATGGCCGCCTCGTACCCGGCGAAGGCGGCCCGGTGGTCGCGGGCTGCCGCCAGCTCACCCGCGAGCACGTACGCGCCCACCATGGCGAGCCCGGTGCCCATGCCCGACAGCGGCGAGGGGCACCAGGCGGCGTCGCCGAGCAGCACGATTCGGCCGTGTGACCAGCGGTCCATGCGCACCTGGGCGATGGCGTCGAAGTAGAAGTCGTCGGCCCGCCGCATGTCCCGCAGCAGCCGGGGAGCCTCCCAGCCGACGCCCGCCATCGCCTGTTCCAGCAGATCCTGCTGCCGGCGGGTGTCGTGGCGGTCATAGGTCAGCTCCGGCGAGCCGAACCAGAACATGGCCTTGGCCTCGGTGTTCTGCCTGGAGCTGTAGAGGGCGACCATCTTGCCCGGCGTGTTGTAGGCGTGGCCGCTGTAGTCGAGGCCGAGGTAGTTCTCCGTCGTGAAGACCGCGCAGTACAGGCCCAGGTACGAGATGAACTCCCCTTCGGGGCCGAAGGCCAGCTCACGTACCTTCGAGTGCAGGCCGTCGGCGCCGACCACCAGGTCGAAGCGCCTGCTCGGACCCCGCTCGAACGTGACCGTGACCCCGTCGGCGTCCTCGTCGAGCGCGGCGATGGAGTCGTGGAAGACGTACTCGGTGTGGTCCCTGGTGAGGTCGTAAAGGATCTTGGCCAGGTCGCCGCGCAGGATCTCGACGTCGCCGGCGAACAGGTCGGCCGGCAGGGCGCTCAGCTTCTTACCCGCCTCGTTGACGTTCCACATGGCGCCCATGTTGGTCTGCTGCCGCTGGATTTCGCCGAGTATGCCCATCTTGCGGAGCACGGTCAGGTGGGCGTCGCCGCGGAAGTCGACGGAGTAGCCGCCCTCACGCAGGGCGGGCGCCCGTTCGACGATCGTGGTGGAGTGTCCGGAGCGGTTCAGCCAGTAGGCCAGGGCGGGGCCGGCGACGCTGGCGCCGGAGATCAGGATGTCCATGCCGACGAGCTTCGCCGGGCGTGCTCACCGCGGGCTCACCCCGAGCTCACCGGGCAGAGCGGTGATCAGTCGCAACGGTGAGGCGGCGATCGCCGCCTCGGACACACCCGCCAGGAGGGCCGCTTGGGAGTGGGTGAGCGTCGCGCCCTCGGTCCAGGCCCGCTCGTACGCCTCCGCGCCCAGGACGGCCCGCGCCCGGGCGGAGACGTCCGCCGCGACGGGGGTCTCGGGATGGGTCCCGCCCAGCATCACGGTGGCGGCCCCCAGCAGCTTGGCGGCCAGCCACGCGCCGCCGGTGGCCGCTCGCGAGTCGCCGGGGCCGGGCTGCCCATTGCCTGCGCCGAGGTCGGGCCGCCTGTCGCCCGTGCTGGAGCCGGGCCGCCCGTCGCCCGCGCCGAGGTCGGTGAGCGCGAGCCGGGCGAGCGACTCGAACGCGCCGGCGCTCTCCGGCGCCGGGCCCGTCGCGACCGCGACCTCCACGGCCTGCCGGTATGAGGCCCTGGCCGCGTCGCGGTCGCCGTTGGCCTCCGCGAGGCGGCCCAGCCCGAGCAGGATCCGTACCCTGTTGCCGGTGCTCCTGAGCCACCCGGGATCCGAGCGCCGCAGCGCCCCCTCGTAGAGCTCCCGGGCCCTGACCAGGTCGCCCTCCTCCAGCGCCAGGTCGCCGAGCCCGCGCAGCGCGGAGGCAACATTCGTCGGCACGCCCACGCGCCGGGCCAGCTCGGCGGCCCGCTCGTAGTCGGCCCTGGCGGCGGCCGGCCCGGCGCGCAGGTTGAGGTCGCCCCGGTTGCACAGCAGATCGGCCAGGTCCTCGGTCGCGCCCAGCTCCTCGGCCAGCGCGATCGCCTCGTCGGTGTGGGCCAGCGCGGCCTCCCGGCTGCCGTGCATGCCCGCCAGCATGGCCAGCGCGTCGAGCGAGAGCATCGAGCCCCACCGGTCGCCGAGCGCCCGCAGGTCGTCGAGCGCCGAGACCAGATCGGCCTGCGCCTGGGCGTGCTCACCCCTGGCCATCAGCGAATAGGCCCACATGAACCGGGACATCGCGCGTTCCCACGGGTCGGGGCTGTGCGCGGCCCTGGAGATCACCGTGAGCGTCGCCTCGGGGGCGTGCATGGCAGACGTGATCATCGGCCATAGGAACGTGAGAATGGGAAACTCGCGTGCCCCCTCGCCCCTCGACACGATCACGTCGGCCACGGCGGAATGGCGGGTCCACAGCTCGCCGGCCGCCTCGTCGCCGGCCGTGGTCAGCAGGCAGAGCACGTACGCGTCGCCGAGGTCCGGATCCGGCTCCACCTTGTTGAGCAATTCAATGGCCGGAGCCGTGGCCGTGCCGCGCATCCCGCGCATCCACAGGTAGGTGGACTGCGCCGCCAGCAGCCGCATGCCGAGCCGCACATCGCCCGCCTCGGCCGCCCAGCTCAGGGCCGTCCGGAGGTTGTCGTGCTCGGCGGACAGCGACTCCAGCCAGGCGAGCTGCTCGGCCGCGCGCAGGTGCGGGTCGGCCCGCTCGGCGAGGGCGAGGAAGTAGCTCGCGTGCGCACGCCGTACGGAAGGTTCGCCGGTCAGTTCTTCCGCGCAGAAGGCGCGGATGGTCTCCAGCATGCCGTAGCGGCCGTCCGTGACGGTCACCAGTGACTTGTCGGCGAGCGAGTCGAGCAGGTCCTCGGCGTCGGGCAGGCCGCACACCTCGGCGGCGGCCCCAGCCGTCGCGCCGCCCGCGAACACCGTGAGCCGCGCGGCCATCGCACGTTCGCCCTCGGTGAGCAGCTCCCAGCTCCACGCGACGACCGCGCGCAGCGTCTGGTGCCGGGCGTCGGCGGTGCGGCTGCCGCGCGACAGCAGCTTGAAACGGTCGGTGCCGAGGCGTTGGGCCAGCTCGCGGGCCTCATGCGTGCGTACGCGGGCGGCGGCCAGCTCGATGGCCAGCGGCAGGCCGTCGACCGCCGCGCAGATCTCGCCGACCGCCTCGTCAGCCACGAAATCCGGTCGAACCGCCTTCGCCCGGTCGGTGAACAGCCGTACAGCGTCCGCCTCGGCCAGCGGGCGGACCGGCCAGAGGTGCTCGGCCGTGATGCCCAGCGGCTCGCGGCTGGTCGCCAGGACGCGCAGTTGGGGACAGGCTTCGAGCAGCCGTTCGGCGAGGGCGGCGGTGTCCGCGATCAGGTGCTCGCAGTTGTCCAGGACCAGCAGCAACGGCCGGTCGGCCAGCACGGTGACCAGCCGGGCGAAGAAGCCGTCGGAGGCGGTGGACCGGGGGCCGAGCAGCCCGCCTTCGCGGATGCCCAGCGCGGCGAGCAGCGCGCGCGGGAGGTCGGCGCCCTCGGTGAGGGCCGCCAGCTCGGCGAGGCAGGCGTCGGGGCGCTGCCCGGCGACCTCGACCGCCAGCCGCGTCTTGCCCGCGCCGCCCGGCCCCAGCAGCGTCACCAGGCGGGCCGAGTCGAGCAGTGTGTCGACCGCGGCCAGGTCGTAGGCCCGGCCGACCAACGTGGTGAGCCGGGCCGGTATCCCCGACCTGCCGTCTTGCTCGGTCGGCCCCTGTCCGGTCGACCCCTGTCCGGCCGACCCCTGTCCGGCCGACCCCTGTTCGGCTGGCCTCTGTATGGTCGGCCTCTGCTTGGCTGGTCGGGTGGTGGTCTGTGCGGGTGCGGTCTGTGCGGTGGGTGGCGTCAGGTGGGTGAGTTCGCCGCGTAGCAGGCGCTGGTGCAGGCCGGACAGCTCGGGCGAGGGGTCGGTGCCCAGTTCGTCGGCCAGCAGCCGCCTGGCCTGCTCGAAGGCGACCAGCGCCTCGGCCGGCCGGCCGTCCGCGCTGAGCGCCCGCATGAGCTGGCCGCGTAGCCGCTCGCGCAGCGGGTGGCGGTCGATCAGCTCGCCGAGCTCTGGGATCGCCGCCCGCTGCGCGCCGCGCCGTAGGTCGGCCTCGATCCGGTCCTCCTGGGCGGCCAGGTGCCGCTCTTCGAGGGGTACGGCGTGCGTCGCGTCGAGGTCGGCGAGCGCGGGGCCGCGCCACAGGGACAGCGCCTCGCCCAGCAACGCGGCGGCCCGGTCGGGATCGGTGTCGAGCGCCCGCCGCCCCTCCTCGGCCAGCCGCAGGAACCGGTGCGCGTCGACGTCGCCGGGATCGACGGCCAGCCGGTAGCCCGTGGCCGCCCGCTCGACCATGATGCCGTCGCCGCGCAGCCTCGACACCTGGGAATGCAGGGCGTGCTGGGCGTTCTTGGGCGGCTGCTCGCCGTACAGGACGTCGATGAGCCGGTCATGGGGGACGACCTCGCCGGGCCGGATGAGCAGCAGGGCCAGCAGCGCTCGCCGGGACCGGCCGCCAAGCGGCACCTCGGCGCCGTCCGCGCGCCAGGCACGGGTGCTGCCGAGAATGCCGAAGCGCATGGACGTTACTTTAGAGGGCGTGAGCAAGATTCCCAGCCCGCCCGAGCCGCTGTCCGCACCGGTGTTCGACAGCCACTGCCACCTCGACATCATGGTCGGCAACCGGCAGGCGTCTTCGGGCGATCCCGTGGCACAGGCGGCGCAGGCGGCTGCGGCGAGCGTACGGAGCATCCTCGACGATTCGCGTGCCGTCGGCGTGACCCGGCTCGTCACGATCGGCTACGACCTGCCGTCCTCCCGGTGGAACGCCGAGGCGGCGGCCGAACACGAGGGGATCTACGCCGGCGTCGCCATCCACCCCAACGAGGCGCACGCGGCCACGCCCGAGACGCTGGCCGAGATCGAGGCACTGGCCGGGCGTGACGAGGTGCGGGCGGTGGGGGAGACCGGGCTCGACTACTACCGCGACTGGGCGGCCAAAGAGGACCAGCACGCGAGCTTCCGTGCGCACATCGAGATCGCCAAGCGCACCGGTAAGGCGCTGGTCATCCATGACCGTGACGCGCACGACGACGTGCTGAAGGTGCTGGCCGAGGTGGGCGCGCCGCCGGTGGTGGTGTTCCACAGCTTCTCGGGCGACCCCGAGATGGCGAAAAAGTGCGCCGAAGCCGGATATTTCATGTCTTTTTCGGGGCCGGTTACCTACAAGAACGCCTCCTATCTACGTGAGGCGGCACGGGTGGCGCCGATGGAGCTCATGCTCGTCGAGACCGACGCCCCCTACCTGCCGCCGGTGCCCTATCGGGGCAAGCCCAACGCGCCCTACCTCATACCCCTCACTCTGCGTTGTCTCGCGGAGGTCAAGGGGGTCCATCCGGATGAGCTGTGCGAGGCCATCAGTGTCAATGGAGTCACGGTCTTCGGAGAGTGGTGACCATCTTTCCGTGAACCGGTAGAGGCGGCGGCGCGGGCGCCACTAGCGTCGTGCCGCCCGAAGCCACTACCGGAGGTAGTCCGTGCGCGGAAAGAGGCGCGCCCCGCGCCCTCGTATTGCCTGGCGATCACCGTGGACACCGGTGATCTGCCTGCTCGCGGTCGTGGCCGTGGGCGGCATCGGGACCGTCGCGGCGCTGGTCAAGAGCGTGGTGCTGGTCGTCGACGGCAAGCCGATGGCGCTGCGCAGCTTCGCCGGCTCGGTGCAGGAGCTCCTCGGCGAAGCCGGGGTTTCCGTGGGGTTCGGTGACTCCGTACGCCCGGCCGGGCAGGAGGAGATCGCCGACGGGACGCGGATCGTGGTACGCCACGCCCGCCCGATCACGCTGACCCTCGACGGGCGCACCACCCGCCGCCTGGTGACCGCCACGAACGTGGGCGACGCACTGGCCGAGCTCGACATCAGCCCGGCGGGCGGCCGACTGTCGGCCCCGCCGACCAAGCATGTGCCGCTGTCCGGGATGTCGCTCTCGGTGTACACGCGGCGTGAGGTGTACATCGAGGCGGGCGGTCTCCGGATGGCGACCACGACCACCGGCCGGACCATCCGCGAGGTGCTCAGGCAACGCCGCATCCCGGTGCGACCCGGCTACCGCGTGCGCCCGCCGCTCGACAGCTTCCCGGCGCAGGGGACCGTCATCAGGGTCAGCCCGCCCGCGCCGCCGCACACCGTGGTCGTGCCGGCGGCCGTGGCGGCGCTCGACTGGGCGGCGCTGGCCCAGTGCATGTCGAACGGCGACCCGCTGGCGGTGAACCCCGCCGGGCCCTATTACGGGATGTACGGGTTCAGCCAGGCCATGTGGACGGCCGTCGGCGGCACCGGGCTACCGCACACCTGGCCGCCGGAGGAGCAGACCTATCGGGCACAGCTCCTTTACCAGCTGGTCGGCGGGCGGTGGCAGGGGCAGTGGCGGGAGTGCGGGGCCCGGCTGTTCGGCTGACACTTCCCCAGGCCCCGGCTGGTTTCGGCCGGTCGGCCGTTCGGGACGCTGGGGAAGTCGGCTGGATCAACCGGCGATCGATGTGCCGAAGTCGGCTCCCTTGGGCGGTTGGAGCGGCCGCAGCTCATCGGAGTTGCGGGCCAGCACCATGACCTTGCCGGTCGGGACGGCGTCGGGCTGGCCGATGTAGAGCTTGTTGCCGCTGTAGGCCAGCGACCAGCCGAACAGGCCGTCCGATGTCGGGAGCCTCTTGTCCTCGGCCTCGTTCTTGAGCGACAGCACCCGTACAGCTCCCTCGTAGGGCGAGCCGACGGCCACCCGGCCCTCCGCCGAGGCGGCCAGCGAGAAGCCGAACCCGGCGCCCTGCCCCACCCGCCTCGTCGGGCGCATGGCCTGGTCGTAGAGCTGGACGTAGCCACGGCCCGGCGCGGTCACCGCGAACCCGGCCCCCTCGGCGTACGCCACCGCGTAGCCGTACCTGTCTCCGGCCTCCTTGGTGGGCGAGTCGACCTTGATCCCCGAGAGCCTCGGCGCCAGCGCGTTGTCGATGCGGACCGCGGCCCCCGAGTCGGACTTGCCCTGGTCGACCTGGCGGCCGGCGCCGTCGTCGTTCTCGTACGGGACACCGACGAGCAGGCTGTTGCCCGGCCCGACCGCCACCGACCAGCCGAACTGATCGCCCACTTCGCCGTTACCCGGCACCTCCACCGAGTCCTGATTTATCCGGATAAGCCGACCCGGGCCCTGGCGTACGTAGACGGAGCCCGCGTCGGCGATCTGGGCCTGGTCCTCGTACGGCGCGCCGATCGCCACCACGTCGCCCCTTGCGGCCAAAGACCAGCCGAAGTGGGCGTTGCGCTGCGGCTCGGGAGCCGTCAGGCGTTCCGGTCCCTTGCTGTTCCCGCCGTACACGACATAGACCGCACCCGCGTCCCTGACGCCGTCCACATCGGCGTAGGGCGCGCCCACCACCAGGTCGGCGCAGGCATTGCCGGGGTCGATCTTGGCCAGCGTCACCGACCAGCCGAGCGCGTCGCCCTCGATGGCGGGCACCGGCACGGGGATCACCTTGTCCCCGGAGAGGATGTACGCCGCGCCCTTGCCGTCGTTGGCGAACGGATCGCCGACCGCCACGTCCTCCACGCCGTCGCCGTCGAAGTCGCTCGTACCCGAGCACGCGGCCTTCTCGGCGGCGGCCGTCGCCGCGGTGCTCATGCCGCCTATGAGGACGGCCAGCGCCAGAAGCGCCGAACCGATCATCTTCACAACCGGACCTCGATCTGGTTACCGTTCTTGAGCCTGGTCGCGATGAGTTGTACCGGTTTGCGGTACAGCGGCAGGTCGAACACGAACGCGTTGTCGATGCGGTCACCCGCGGTGATCGCCGCCGGGAACGCGGGCGCCACCGGGTCGTGACGCCCGCCCTTGTCGTCGAGCAGCGAGACGATCGGGTCGCCGATCTCCTGGCGCTCGCCGCCGGGGTTCAGCATCGTCCAGCGGACCACGCACAGCTGGCCCAGGCTCTGCGTCTTGCCCTCGTACTCCTTCAGACCGCATTGCGGGGCAGCCGCGACGATGAGCTGCGGGTCGTCGAAGGACTTGCCGAGGGCGAACCGGTGACCGAGGTCGTTGGGCCGCGCCGAGGCGGAGGCCGTCTGGGTCTGCGACTGGACGGGCAGCGTGGTGTTGCGGCTGGAGGTCACGATGAGGACGGCGAAGGTGACGGCGATGGCCGCCACGGCCGCGGCTGCCGCGATGAGCCAGCGGGTGCTCAGGGACCGTCCGGGGGCCGGGGCCTGGGTGTCGTCCGAGGACAGCGCCTCTGCCTGGAGCCCCGGATTCGTCTGGCGACCCTGTACGTTCAGCTCCTCCTGACGGACCTGAGCCTGGGCCTGGACCTGAGCCTGGTCCGGCTGCCGCGTCTGCTCGGGTAAGCGGGCCTGCTCCTTCTTGGCGCTCGGCTTCTTGAGCAGCGCTTTCTTGGCGGTCGGCTGCTGAGGGGCGGGCACCTCCCAGCGCGCCAGCTCCTCGCGAGCCGCCTGCTCCTCCCGGCGAGCCAACTCCTGCAGATCGGGCTGCTCCTGCCCTGGCGACGACTGTGCCTGGAACGCCTGATGCCTCTGCGCCCCCGCCTGTGACCCAGGCTGTGAGCCCGGTTGTGACCCCGGCTGTGACCCCGGCGTCGCCTCCGGCCGAGATGGGGGCTGGGACGGGTCGGTCGCCACGGCCGGCCCCTTGGCTGTGGTGTCGCTGGGCGGCGGCGTGGCGAACGTGGCCGTGATGTCGGGCTCGTTCACCACGTTCTGCGGCGGCTCCCAGTCGTCGAGCAGCCCGGGAGCCACCAGAGTCGGCGGATCGACCGCCGGTGCCGCCGATGTCGCCGCAGGGGCGGGCGCAGCGCCTCCGACCAGGGCGATAAGCAGGTCCTGGGCGCTGGGCCGCTGAGCCGGATCCATGTCGGTAGCCCGCCGGACCAGCTCATCGAGCGGCGCGGGCAGAGCGCCCAGGTCCGGCGGCGCGTTCAGTACGCGCGTCGCGAGCGTGATGGGGTCGCCGCGCCCGAACGGGTGGCGCCCATTACCGGCGTACGCGATCAGGCAGCCCCAGGCGAAGATGTCGACGGCGGGAGTGACCGTTTCCCCCCGTACCTGCTCGGGCGCCCACCAGCCGGGACTGCCCAGCAGCTCACCGGACATGGTGAACCCGGTCTCCCTGTCGAGCGCCCTGGCGATGCCGAAGTCGATCACTCGCGGCCCGGACAGCGACAATATGACATTGGCCGGCTTGAGATCCCTGTGCACCAGCCCGGCGACGTGAATCGCCGCCAGCGCCGCGGCGACTCCCAGCGCGACGCCGTGCAGCGGCCCCGGGTCCAGCGCGCCGTACTTGGCGATCTGGTCCGACAACGGGGTGCCGCCGATGTATTCGGTCACCATGTACGGGCGGCTGTCGCCAGTGTTGCCGTTGTCCAGCACCTGGGCCGTACAGAACGATGCCACCCGTCGCGCGTTCTCCACCTCGGCGTGAAAGCGGTCCGCGAACCCCTGCTGGTTGGCGAACTCGGCCTTCACCACCTTGACCGCGACAAACCGCCCCGTCGGTGCCCTGGCCAGGAACACCGTACCCATGCCGCCCTCGCCGAGTCGGCCGAGCAGCCGGTACGGGCCGATTTCCCGCAGATCCGTCGGGCGGAGCGGCGCGGCGCCCGTTGGCTCCATCAAGGACGTCCCTTCCTGTTCCACGCCCATCCTCCCCTGTGGTGCCCCCATCCGCCATCGCAGGTTCTTCGATGCGGGAGACTGGTTGGATGATGAGCCTGTTGGGCCCTGCAGAAATACGTATTTTGGCGGATAAGCTAAATCTTCGTCCGACGAAAAAGCTAGGCCAAAACTTCGTGATCGACGCGGGAACCGTGCGGCGCATCGTCAGAGTGGCCTCACTGGCCCCAGACGACGTGATCATAGAGGTGGGCCCCGGCCTCGGCTCTCTCACCCTCGCACTGCTCCCCGAGGCCCAGCATGTGGTGGCCGTCGAGATCGACCCCGTACTCGCGGGCCAGCTCCCGCTGACCGTGGCGGGCCGCGGCCTCGGCGACAAGCTCACGGTCGTGGAGGCCGACGCCATGCGCATCACCTCCGCCGACCTGCTGGGCCACACCCCCACCGCCCTGGTCGCGAACCTCCCGTACAACGTCGCGGTCCCGGTGGTCCTGCACCTGCTGCAAGTGCTGCCGTCACTGCGCAAGGGCCTCGTGATGGTCCAGTCGGAAGTGGCCGACCGCCTCGCGGCCGGCCCCGGGTCGAAGGTGTACGGGGTGCCGTCGGTGAAGGCCGCCTGGTACGCGGATGTACGGCGAGCAGGCCCGGTGGGGCGGACGGTTTTCTGGCCCGCACCGAACGTGGATTCCGGCCTCGTCTCCATGGCCCGCCGGGACCCACCCGAGACCTCAGCCTCGCGCGAGGAGGTGTTCGCGGTGATCGACGCCGCATTCGCACAGCGCCGCAAAACGCTGCGGGCCGCCCTCGCATCCTGGGCCGGCAGTCCGGCGGAGGCCGAAATCGCCTTGCGGGCGGCCGGGGTTGACCCGTCCGCGCGGGGGGAGCAGCTCGACGTGACTGCCTTCGCCCGAATCGCCGAGGCCAAGCCCTCGTAGAGCGGGCGGGTACGGCTCGCAAGTTTCGCGCGATCGGCGCGCTTGAGAGGGTCCGCGTCTGTGGAGCTCCGCGCCCTAGAGATCCGCCCCCCTGGAGGTCCGCCGCCGTGGAGGTCCGGCCCTCTGGAGGTCCGCGCCCGAGGGGGACTGGTGCCCGAGGGGACTGATGCCCGAGGGGACTGGTGCCCGAGGGCCCGCGTGCTTAGGCGATCGGACTTCGGGGCCTGGAAGCCACAAAAGCCATCCCTGGCCACCCCGGTTATCCACAGAGGGTCGCCTCCACAACTCCGGTTATCCACAGAACCCCGCTCGGCTCCCCGCCCCAAGCCCGATCGCAAGATCCTGGGGCCTCCGTTCCGCACGTCGCAGGAGGCCCACATGACCCCCCACTCCGCCCCGACCCGCCGCTCCGGCCTAGCCCCCCGCTCCGCCCTGCCCCGCCGCTTCGGCTTGACCTTCCACTCTGACCTGGGCACTCGCTTCAGCCCGGCCACCCGCCCCGCCCCGACCCCTCACCCCGACCTGGGAATCCGCTCCAGCCCAGCCACTCACTCCGGCCTGAACATCCACTCCAGCTCGGCCACTAGCCCCGCCGCGAGCACCAGCCCCGCTCTGAACACCCGCTCTGCCCTGGACCCTCGCCCCGCCCTGACTCTCCGCCCTGTTCTTACCGGGCTCGCGGTCGGAGGAGGCACGCTCGCGGCGCTCCTCGCATTCCCCAACACGGCTGTCGCCGCGAGCACCAGCGCGACCTCACTCAAGCCACCAACCAATCAGTGCTTCCACCTGATCGCCCTACCCACCAAGCCCGTGAACGGCGCACGCGATACGAGCCCCGTGAATGCCGGACGCGAGACGAGCCTCGCTAACGGCGGACGCAACGCAAACGGCGGACGCAATACGAGCCCCGCGAACAGCGGACACGATACGAGGCTCTCCCAGGACGTCGCGCCAGAGACACTTTTGGCCCTGCCTCCTGAGGGCGTGGACCATTTTGATGGCGCAGACAATCCCGGTGGCGCGGACCAGCAGCCCATCTATGTCCTCATCCCCCTACCCCCAAAAGCCTGCCCCGCCCTCAACCCTCCGGCCACAATCCCCGGAGACCCCGGAGACCCCGGAGACCCCGGAGACCCCCGAGACACACCGCCCAAGCCAAGACCCACCAAGCCTGGAATCAAGCCTGGGACTAAGCCCCGGACCAAGGGCGACATCGCGGCGGCAGCCGCCATCGACCAGTTGGGCACCCCGTTCTCGTGGGGCGGCGGCACACCGTCAGGCCCCACCACAGGCATAGGCAGGGGAGCCCACACCAAGGGCTTTGACTGCAGCGGCCTGACCCTCTACGCCTGGTCCAAAGCCGGCATAAGGCTCGGCCACTACACAGGCACCCAGTTCCGCCAGGGCCGCAGAGTCACACTCGGCGAGCTACGCAAGGGCGACCTGGTCTTCTTCGGTGGCGGCACCGGCGACCCCACACACGTCGGCCTCAACCTCGGGGGCGGCGTAATGATCCACGCCCCCAAAACCGGCGACGTGGTCAGAAGAACCCCGTTCCTGACCTCCACCTACTATCGCCCCCTATACCGAGGCGCCGTACGCCCAGGCTGACCCCGACAGCCGACAGCACCCCCGAGCCACCCCTGGCCCTCACCACGGCACGAGGGCCGGCTCTCGTGCTCGGGCCGCACTCCACCAAGCGACTCCTGGCCCTCACCACGGCACGAGGGCCGGCTCTCGTGCTCGGGCCGCACTCCACCAAGCGACTCCTGGCCCTCACCACCGCACGAGGACCAGTTCTTGTTTTCGGGCCGCACCCATCCCCCGGATTCGCCGGGTGCGGCCCGGCTCCTCAAGCACGAGCGCAGACTTTGACCAACTTCTCGACCAGAGGCGCGAGCAACTCCTGATCCTCGGGCCTGCCCGGCTCATACTCCACGATCCCCAGCCCTGCCACTTCGAACCGCTCCGCCACCGCGCTGACGAGTCCAAGCAACCCATCAGGTCGCATCCCGCCCGGCGCCGGCGTCCCCACGCTGGCGAACACCTCCGGATCCAGTACATCAAGATCGATATGTAGGTAGACGACCTTCTCCTCGAATCCACGCTCCTTCGGAAAGCCGCCCCGCTCCCGATCGAAACCAGCTGAAGCGATCGCATCGACCAGCGTCGCGGAGTCCGGCATGCCCAGGTGGCACACCCCACTCGCCTCAACGAACGCACCCTCGGCCGGATCGAGATCCCGCACCCCGGCGAGCACGATCTGCCACGGACGGACCGGTTCCTCTGGCACCAGCCCCTCCGGTCCTTCACCGGTGAGGGCCCGCAGCACCATCCCGTGAAACGCCCCAGACGGTGAGCCGGACGGCGTATTGAGATCCCCATGAGCATCGAACCAGACGACCACCAGCCGATCCCCGTACGTTCGCCGAGCCGCCGCCACCGGCTCCAACTCGACCCCGCAATCACCTCCAGCAGTGACCATGAGCCCCTCGCCCACTTGCGACATCACCGCCCGCACTCGAGAAGCCGTGATAACCAGATCATCATCGACTTGCACACGCAGTCGCCGCCTCGCAGGCACCATCCCGGCCACCAACTGGGCCCCCTCCCGAAGCCGCTCCGCCGTAGCAGACCCCGACCCCCGCCACTGCGGCACCTCAACAACCGTCACTTCCGACAAAACGCCCTCTTTCTCTCCAAAAGGCCTTATTTCCCCCAATCTAACGTCGTCAAGGTCGAGTCACTTGGCGCCATACTTCACGCGGTCTGTGCCTTCCGGGTGGTGTCCCGCCGAGCAGCGAATCAACGATGTAGTGACACGTCATCTACCAGGCCGCATGAGGGGCTGGTTTTCGGTCGCTGAACACACCTGGGACCGCGATCGCCCGCGACGCGCTCACCCCGGTAACGGGCGACTGTTACGCACGGTTCCGTGGGAGCTCAAGGCTGCGATTGTTACGCACGGTTCCGTGGGAGCCCAGGGCTGCGATGTCCTGGGTCGCCCGACCTTCTGATCTTCACATCTTCTTAGTCGGCGCTGATGGTGATCTATCGCATAGTTGAGGAACGGTGGCGGGATTCGGCACGGTCGGCACCCCGCATCCGGCCTTGATCGGTGCCGCCGGGACGACTAGCCTGATCGCCGAGTTGCTGGAAGGCGGGGCCGAGGCGATCACCTCGGGCGGGAAGAGCCCCGACCACGATGAGCTGCTCGACCACGACGCCATGGAGTTCGGGACCGACTGACGATGAGCGCGGAAGAGGATTTCAAGCAGGTCGGCGCCGAGCTTGCCGACCTAGGTGTACGGATCTCCAGGATGATGGGGAGTCCCGCGCTCAAAGATCAGGCGGGGAAGGTGTTCGCGAGCCTGCAGCGCGACGGCGCGATGGTGTTCCGGCTGGTCAGGGACACCCCTGAACACGCAGCCGCGCTCCAGCTGGCCGGGGCGTTCCTGTTCGACCCCTCGGAGCAGGGCAGGGTGATGAAGGACTGGGTGGTCGTGCCCCACTCCTCGGTCGAGAAATGGACGGATCTGGCCGAGGCTGCCCTCAGCCGCCCACGCTGATCATTGGGCCACGTCGACGGTGTGGCGGCGGGCGCCCGAGTCGGGCAGGACGCGGAGCACGGCCGTCGGCGAGGTTGGCTTGCCGCTAGCGCAGCCACCGCAGAGCTGCGTCGGCGCAGTCCTCGGGGCTGCTGTTGAAGGCGATGGCCGCGTTGGGCGCGTGCTGCCGGACCAGGTTGACCGCCTTCTCGAAGAGTTCGAGCAACGGCTCGTGCTTGCGGATGCCGCCCCCGATCACCACGCAGACGTAGTCTTTGCGGGTCAGGGCCTCCACGATCGCTCCTTCGGGGTTCTCGTCAAGTGCCAACAGGCACCAGTCGGCCTCGATACCATGATCGTCGAAACGGGCCTGACCGCGTGCCATCGCCGCCTGAACTGGCTCCGGATCCCAGCCCTGGATCTTGGCGGGATCGAGGCCGACCACCAGTACTTGTGCCACTGTCACGCGTCCTCCTTCTCAAAGAACGTTCTGCCAGCGCGATGGTTGAAGGTGATGTCTGGGCGCATCCAACATTGTCGACCTCCTCCAGAGGGCGCCACGTTATCCCGATCTTGCCACGCGATTCTCGACATGCTCTCGTCAGAGTGGCAGGACATCGCGCCAGATGCTGGGTACTGAGTCGGCTGCGGCTGTAAGCCCGCATGGACAGCTCAGGCCAGGGCCGAGATCTCGATCCGGGTGTGGTCGGTGGGGTCAAGCAGGCACGACAGCACGACGTTCCCCCGCTCCAGGTGTTCCCCCATGGACGAGGTGAGCCGGGCTGTGCGCTCGATCTCGTACGGGCTGCCGCCCTGAGGGGTTACGCGAAGCCGCAGCAGCCAGATGTAACGTCCGTTGAACTTGTTGGACGTCTCCTCAATCCTCAGGACCGCCGCGTTGCACGGCACCGCGACCGCGCGCTCCTCCGGCGTGAAGGTTCGCAGCGCGGCGGATTCCATGCTCGCGAACGAGATGGAGCCCATGGCGAGCAGCCCCGCGCCCAGGAGGAGGAACATCGCGCTGACGTACGCCCCGACCCGGGTGTGTGGCTTTCGCCGCAACACGAGGAACAACACCACGGCCACGATCACTGCGATCACGGCGAGTGTCCCGAAGACGATCGATGGCATCGTTCTTCCTCACGCTGAGAGGCGGAGCCTGGCAGCCGGCCTTGTCCGTTCCGATGTCGATAGTTGATCAGATGCCGCTTGCATGGTGGCTGCAGCCCGCATGATCGCGTAGCTCCTCTCGTATGCGGCACTCGCGCGACATTCCGCCAAGCGGGCCGGAGGAGCCCTCAGCGCAATGGCAACGCCGGCGACTGGCACCGCGGTCGCGGGCGTCCGCCCCGCGAGTGAACATTTCGGCCGCCGCGCGTCTGCTGGAGCCGCACCCATTACCAGCCGGTCTCGGCGGCGGCATCGTCGTCCTGTTCCAGGCCAGAGGAGAGCTGCCTATGTCACGTCGATCCGAGCAGAGCGCCGCCGCCTGCGCCAGCTACGCCGCCTGCCTGGCGTCCGGTTACGCCGCCTGCCTGGCGTCCAGCTACGCCGACCGCGTGGCCCAGACGCTCGCCGTGCCCGTCGATGACCTGACCGGCCCGACAGCAGGCAGCATCGTGGTGAGGTCCATCGCCGCGTACCTCGTCGATCAAAGTCCATCCCTCATCGGCGACGTCTCCACGCGCCATGGCGATGGTCTACCAGGATCGCCGACCGCAGCGCCGGAGAATCGCCCCCTCGGGTACGGGTGTTGCATCGGTCCCGTACAGGCGTCACCACTTCTGCCGAGAATCATGTGAGCGGGAAGCGAGCCCCTATAGGCTCGAGTGTCCTCGACAAGCTCGAGAAGAGTCCTCAACCTCGGCAAACGACGAAAGTGACAGAAGATCGATGAGCTCGGTTACCGTACGGGTGCCCGCGAAGGTCAACGTGCAGCTATCCGTCGGACCGCTTCGGGAAGACGGCTATCACGACCTGGTCAACGTCTTCCACGCCGTATCGATCTTCGACGAAGTGGTCGCCAACGAGTCCGAGTCGATCACTGTCACGGTGGGGGGCAACTGGGCGGACCGGGTCCCGATCGATAACGAGAACCTGGCGATTCAGGCCGCGAGAGCCCTGGCCAAGCACGCGGGCCGCACCTATGGCGCGGCGTTGGTGATCCACAAGGCGATCCCCGTGGCCGGTGGCATGGCCGGGGGAAGCGCGGACGCGGCGGGGGCTCTGGTGGCGTGCAACGAGTTGTGGGGGCTTGGCCTGCCGTTCGACGACCTCATGGAGATCGCCGGCGACCTGGGAAGTGACGTACCCTTCTCGCTGCTCGGAGGCACGGCGGTGGGGATCGGGCGGGGTGAGCAGCTCAGCGAGTTGCCGACCGGCGGCCGGTTTCACTGGGTGTTCGCGGTGGCGGAGGGCGGACTGTCGACGGCCGCCGTCTATGCCGAGTGCGACCGGCTTCGTGCCGCGACCGGTGCGGAGACCCCCTGGCCGCAGCTGAGCGACCCTCTGCTGGAGGCGCTCGGCGCCGGGGACGCCCGCAAGCTGGGCGCGTACCTCACCAACGACCTCCAGCCCGCTGCCCTGACGCTCCGCCCTCAGCTGGCCGACACCCTCGAAGCCGGTCGCCAGTACGGCGCGCTCGGCGCGATCGTCTCCGGCTCCGGTCCGACCTGCGCCTTCCTCGCGACCGACGCCGCCCACGCCGACCGCCTGGCCGCCGCCCTCACCACGTCCGGCATCACCCGCACCGCGATCCCCGCTCACGGCCCTGTCCCAGGCGCCGTGGTGGTCTGACGTCATCGTTCGGCCGGGCGGTTCGTTGGACAGCTCGATCTCGACGGCCAGGTCACCCAGAACCTCCTCCTCCAGCCCCTAGGTGCGGCGGATGCAGGCCCGCCCCTAGCCGGCTGCTGGTCCGAGCTGGTCCGGGCTGGTCCGGGGCTGGTCCGGGGCTGGTCCGGGGCTGTTGGTAATGACTTTCTCAGGTCGGGAGCCAGGGGTGAGAGGCGGATGCCTGTGCCGCGACCCAGGGCGGTCGGATGGACCGCCGCCCTGGGTCTCGCTGCCGTCAGCCTGCTTCCGAGGTGATCAGGAGCGTTGGCCGGGCTGGTTCACGATCTTGGCTTCGAGCTGGGCGGTCAGGCCCACCGTGCCCGCCTTGAAGGTCTCCTTGCTGCCGCCGGCCCACTTGTAGGTCCGGTCCTTCAGCCGCGTCGAGTTGGTGCCCAGGTAGCGGAAAGTCTCCGGGTCCAGGATCAGGTAGCTGCGCGCCTCGGCGTCGGTGAGGCTGAACGCCACGCCTCGCCGTCCGTCGGCGACGGGCACATCCTGGGTCACCGTCATGCCCTTGATCGTGGGCAGCGCGCGGAAGAGCGCGGCCCGTACATCGGGGGCGAGCCACTGCTCGGTCATGAGCTGATTGATCTCCATGAAAAGCATCTCGGGCGGGACATGGCCGTTCAGCTCCTGCGGCCCCCGGCGGTCCTCATCGAGGATGGCCGCCTTGATCTTGGTAATCACTCCGGCCGGGGTGACAGGGGGTTTGGCCAGCTCGGCCGGGTTCATGACCGCGCTGCCCTGGAACATCAACTTGCCGCCCTGGTACCAGGCCGACCGCTTGCCGTCCACGCTGGTCCACCGTTCCCAGGTGTCGCGCTGGTCTCGGTCGACGTCCCCTTCGACGCCGGCCAGCTGCAGTTCCTTGGTGTAGAGCCACTGGCCGGGGTCCGGGGCGGGCGTGGGGTCGTTCTCGGCCGCACGGGCGGCGCGCTCGCCCAGCTCGGCCACACCGGCCACGGGCGCCATGGCCGGCTGGTCCCTGAGCGCCACGACGGTCCCGCCGACGACCAGGGCCAGCGCCGCGGCCACAGCGAGCCGCCAGCCGAGCCTTCTCGCGCGGGTCGCGGTCGGCTTCCGTACGGCCCCCGGCTCGTGGATCGCCGTCATCAGCCGTGCCCTGGCCGCATCCGCGGCTTCGGCGGTCATCGCCGGGGTGTTCCGGCGAAACTCCTTGATCGCGTTCATCACAGCTCCTCGCCCCCGAGCACGTTCCTGGCCTTCTTCCGCGCCCGGTGCAGCCGTGACCGTACGGTCCCCACCGAGATGTCCAGCGCCCGCGCCACCTCCTCGTACGACATGTCCTCCCATGCCACCAGCAGCAGCACGTCCCGATGCCCACGTGGCAGGGACGCCAGCGCCCCCGCCAGCTCACGATCCCTGCCCTGCGCCGTCACCCGGCGCGTCACGGTGTCGGCCAACTCCTCAGGCAGAGGGTCCACCCCGGTACGACTCAGCGCCCGCAGCAGTCGCTCCTCCTGCCGCCGATGCTTGGCGATCAACGTGGTGGCGATGCCGTACAGCCAGGGCCTGGCCAGCGTGAACGACGTGTCGTACGTCCCGCGCCTGCGGAAGGCGGCCAGGAACGTCTCGGCCACGATGTCGTCGGCGGCCTGCGTGCCGAGCCGCCGCGCCGCGTACAGGTGGATCTGCTTGGCGTAGCGGTCGAAGAGCGCGGCGAACTGCTCTGGGTCGTGCGCCGAACGACGGATCAGTTCTCCGTCGTCGATATCGACAGTCTCAGCACTCAACGCCTCTCCTCCGTGAGTAGGTAGTTCACCGTGCTGTCTCCCGAAGGGCGTCACCCAGTTCCCAAGACACGTGGTTCCCGAAAGTCGTGACGCGGCGGAGCACGTGACGTCGCCGCCCGCAGGTGCCAGGCAATATCCCTTGCGGAGATGGGCGTGTCCAACGACCGCTCGTCTTCACCATGCCGGCCTCGTCGGCCGTCATCGTCCTGCTCCTGGTCCCGTTGCACCGTGCCAACTACCGCAAGTGGCGCAGCCGAAGGCGCCTGTCAAAGAATCGCGCTCCAACTTGTCAAGATCATCCCGACGCGCAATCATGAACGCCCGTGACGAAAAAGATCATTTCCACCGGTATCGGCATCGTTCTCGGGGCCGCCGCCCTCGTCGGCGTCAACGCCTCCCCCGCAGCCGCGGCGCTCAGCTGCTCCAAGACCGCGAGCACCGACCACTCCGTGAGCGTCAAGTGCACCGGCGGGCTTGGGACCTACTTCCGGGCCTATGGCTACTTCTGTTCCACCTCGAACTGCCAGTGGCAGCCGGGCAATCTGGTCAGAATGGGCGGCACGAGCAAGGCCACCAGTAACGGTTACTACAGCGGCGAGTGGGACAGGCACCAATGCGACAAGGCTGACGAATGCTGAGCCACCGGGCCTGGGCCTGTCTTCGAGGTCCGGGCCCGAGGGCGCTCTCGACCCGCTGATCCGCGCTACGTCGAGCGCCTCGAAGCCCGCCGCGGAGGTCCGCGCGGGGTGGGTGCTAGACGAGTTGTTCCGAATATCTGCGGACATGGGGGAGTGTGTCCGTGATCGCTGTTCTTCGTCGGCTTCACGTTGACTTGCTCGCCCCATAGGTCGGGAGCACCGCGCCGGTCTGGGGTGTGCGGGCATGGTGATATCAGTGCATTAGGGCTGTTTTCGGGTGCTGCGCCCGGCGGGTGGTGGGTGTGAGGTCGACCGGGTGGTGGGTGTGAGGTCGGGCGGGTGACGGGTGTGAGGTCGGCCTGGTGCCGTCACCACAGCGCCTTTGAGGCCGATACCCTGGTAGGGCCATGAATCTGGTAAATCTCGAGTCTGTTTCCCATGCCTACGGGCCCAAACCGCTGCTCAACGACGTCTCCCTCGGGGTCGAGGTCGGCGAGCGCATAGGTGTCGTCGGACGTAACGGCGGCGGCAAGACCACGCTCCTGTCGGTGATCGCGGCGGACGTACGCCCGGACAGCGGCCGGGTCACCCATACCCGGGGGCTGCGGGTGGGCGTGCTGTCGCAGCATGACGCGCTCGATCCGGCGATGCCCATCCGGGAGATCGTGCTGGGTGAGAAGGCTGAGCACGAGTGGGCGGGGGATCAGGGCGTCCGCGAGATTCTCGGCAACCTCATCGGCGATCTCGATCTCGACGCCAAGGCGGGGGATCTGTCCGGTGGCGAGCGGCGGCGCACCGCGCTGGCCCAGCTGCTCATCGATGAGCATGACCTGATCATGCTCGACGAGCCCACGAACCATCTCGACATCGAGGCCATCGCCTGGCTGGCCGGTCATCTGGCCGGTCGCAAGAGCGCGCTGGTGGTCGTGACGCACGACCGGTGGTTCCTCGACGCGGTCTCCACCAGGACCTGGGAGGTCGTGGACGGTCGGGTCGAGCGATATGAGGGCGGTTACGCCGCTTACGTGCTCGCGAAGGCGGAGCGGGCGCGCATCGCCCAGGCCGCCGAGGAACGCCGCCAGAACCTGATGCGCAAGGAGATCGCCTGGCTGCGGCGCGGCCCGCCCGCCCGCACGTCGAAGCCGAAGTTCAGGGTGGAGGCCGCGCAGGCGCTGATCGCCGACGAGCCGCCGGCGCGGGAGAGCGTGGAGCTGCTGAGGTTCGCGGCGGTGCGGCTCGGCAAGACCGTCTACGACCTCGAAGACGTCACCCTGCACGCCGGTGGCCCCGGCAGCGGGCCGCTGGTGCTCGACGACTGCACCTGGCAGTTCGGGCCGGGCGATCGGGTCGGGCTGATCGGCGTCAACGGCTCCGGCAAGTCGTCCGTGCTCCGGCTGCTCGCCGACTCGGTCCAGCAGGACTCGGGGCGGATGATCAGGGGCAAGACGGTACGCCTGGCGCACCTGTCGCAGGAGCTGGCCGAGCTCGACCCCACCCGCCGGGTGTTGGAGACGGTCGAGGAGGTCCGCAAGTACATCCAGGTCGGCAAGAAGGAGTGGTCCGCCTCCCAGCTGCTCGAACGCCTGGGCTTCAAGGGCGAGGCGCAGTGGAAGGTCGTCGGCGACCTGTCGGGTGGCGAGCGGCGGCGGCTGCAGCTGCTCAGGCTCCTCATGGACGACCCCAATGTGCTGCTGCTCGACGAGCCGACCAACGATCTCGACATCGAGACGCTGAACGAGCTCGAAGACCTCCTCGACGGCTGGCCGGGCACCCTCATCCTGGTGAGCCACGACCGCTACTTCCTCGAACGCGTCACGGACAAATGTGTGGCGCTGTTGGGCAACGGCAAGCTCTCCTTCCTTCCGGGGGGAGTGGACGAATACCTGTCCCGCCGGGCCCAAGGCACCGCCCTGACGGCCCGGACGACCTCACCCCAGTCGTCGGCTCCCGCACCGATCCAGCCCGCGGCCCCTCAGGAGGGCATGTCGGCAAAGGAAGAACGCGAGCTGCGCAAGGAGCTCAACCGCCTCGAACGCCAGCTCGACCGGCTGGGCGACCAGGAAGCCAAGCTGCACGCGGCAATGGCGGACGCGGCCAGCGACTACGCCAAACTGGGCTCCCTGGACACCCAGCTCAGGGACATCCTCGACCAGAAGGACACGGTCGAGGCCGAGTGGCTCGAACTCGCCGACCGCCTGGGCGACTGAAGCAGCCTGAACCGCAATTCGGCGTCAGGAGTCGAACGGGGCGAGGAGGGTGCGGAGCAGGGCGGAGAGGGTGCGTTGGTCGGTCAGGGGCAGGCCGGCGAGGAGGTCGTGCTCGCGCCGCAACAGCCCGGCGAACGCCGCGTCCACCCGCGCCAGTCCGCTCTCCGTCAGCGACACCAGCACCCCTCGCCGATCCTCCGGATCCGGCCGGCGCCGCACCAGGCCCGCCTGGGCGAGCCGGTCGATGCGGTTGGTCATCGTGCCCGACGTGACCAGGGTGGCCCGGATCAGGGCTCCGGGACTCAGCTCGTACGGCTTGCCCGCGCGCCGCAGCGCTGTCAGCACGTCGAACTCCCAGGGCTCCAGAGCGTGCTCGGCGAACGCCGCCCGCCTGGCCCGGTCGAGATGTTTAGCCAGGCGGGACACCCGCGACAGCACCTGAAGGGGCTCGACGTCGAGGTCCGGACGCTCTGTCCGCCAGGCCGCCACCAGCCGGTCGACCTCGTCCTGCGGCTCCTCGTTCATGACACCGCCTCGCCATGAGATCGCCAGGTCGGGGGGAGCGCATCCTGCGTCATGGTCAGAGTGTACTGTCTTGACATCGAGATACATATCTCGATATCAATTATCTCTATGTCGAGAGATATCTGGGATCCCACCATATACGCCAGGTACACCGACGAGCGATCACGCCCGTTCTTCGAGCTGACCGCCAGAATCGGCGCCGACAATCCTGATTATGTCGTGGACGCCGGCTGCGGCACCGGCGAACTCACCCTCGAACTCGCCCGCCGCTGGCCCCAGGCTACCGTGGAGGGCTTCGACGCCTCCCCAGCCATGATCACCAAGGCGCGCCAGCACCAGCAGCAGCGGTTCTGGGTCTCGGATGTCACCACCTGGCGGCCCGACCGGCCGGTGGACGTGCTGGTCTCCAACGCCGTCCTGCAATGGGTGCCCACGCACCGCGACGTCCTGGAGCACTGGGTCGACGCGCTCAACCCCGGCGGCTGGCTGGCCTTCCAGGTGCCCGGCAACTTCGACGCCCCCAGCCACGTGGCGATCCGTGAGCTCTGCGCCGCGCCCGAGTGGTCCGATCGGCTCGGCGACCTCAACCGGGGCCGCCCGGTGGACGACCCCATCGACTACGTCGACTTCCTGAGCGGCTGCCGGGTCGACGCCTGGGAGACGACATACGTCCACCTCCTCCAGAGCGACAACGGCGACAACGCGGTACTGAACTGGATCTCCGGCACCGCCCTGCGCCCGGTCTTCGACCGGCTGGACCCCGACGAGCAGAAGAAGTTCACCGCCGAGCTGGGGCAGCGGCTCGACGAGGTCTATCCGGCCAGGCCGTACGGTACGCCGTTCCCGTTCCGACGCGTCTTCGTGGTGGCGCAGAAATGATCACTGGCCTGCATCACGTCCAGCTCGCCGCGCCCGCGGGGAGCGAGCCGCTGCTGAGGGAGTTCTACGGCGGAGTCCTCGGGCTCCAGGAGGTGCCAAAACCGCCTGAACTGGACAAACGCGGCGGGGTCTGGTTTCGTGGCCGCGGGGTTGAGGTGCATCTCGGCATCGAGGACGACTTTCGGCCCGCCAGGAAGGCGCACCCGGCGTTCCTGGTGGACGACCTCGGCGCCTTCAGCACGGAACGACCCGACGACCTGCTCCCCGGCTACCGCCGGATCTACCTCATGGACCCGGTGGGGAATCGAATCGAGCTCCTCCAAGGCGTGTGAAGTTCGTCCAGCGGTGGCATGATTGTCCAAATCGGCCAAGGCTGTGAGGTGCTGTGGGCATCGAAATCGAGGACAAGTTCGACGTTCCCTCCGACTACGCGATACCCGACCTGAGCAAGCTGGCAGAGATCGCGGGCCCGAAGAGTTACCAGCTCGTGGCGCTCTACTACGACACGCCCGACCTGCGGCTGGCCACCCGGGGCATCACGCTCCGGCGAAGACGCGGCGGTGACGACGCCGGCTGGCATCTGAAGCTGCCCAAGGCCAAGGGCGTACGCCAGGAGATCACCCACCCGCTCACCCGGAGCACGAAGGTAGTGCCCGCCGAGCTGGCCGAGCTCGTCCGCGCCTACACCCGCGGCGCGGAGCTCCAGGTGGTGGCCGAGCTCGACACCCGCCGGACCGTGACGCTGCTGCACGACGGCCCGACCGGGCTCGTCGAGATCGCCGACGACCGCGTCAAGGGCACGGTCTTCGATGCCGAAGAATCAGCAGGCGGGCCGCGGGTCGTACGGTGGCGTGAGGTCGAGGCGGAGCTGCTGGAAGGCGACCAAGCCCTGCTCGCCAAGGTCGGCAAACGGCTCAGGAAGGCCGGCGCCACCCCGTCGGAGTCGGCCAGCAAGCTCGCCAGGCTCCTCGAACCGCCACCTGTCGCCCATGCCCCCACGAAGGACGGCTCGGCCGGCCAGACCGTCATGGACTACCTGGCGGGCCAGGTGACGGCCCTCCTCTCACAAGATCCCCGCGTACGGCGAGCGGAACATGACGCCGTCCATCAGATGCGCGTCGCCTCCCGGCGGCTGCGGAGCGCGCTCAGGGCGTTCGGCGGCATCATCACCGGCACGAAGCGGGTCCAGGACGAGCTCCGCTGGCTGGCCACGGTCCTCGGCGAGGCGCGTGACCTGGAGGTGATCAGGGCCAGGTTCGCCCGCGAGCTGGCGGCGCTGGCCCCCGAGCTGGTCACCGGCCGCATCCTGGCCAGGCTCGGCGACGACCTGCACGCCCGCGAGCTGGAGGCGTACGAGCGCATCAAGGACACGCTCAGTGGCGAGCGCTACTACGCGCTGCTCGACGCCCTCGACGCGTTGACGGCCGCCCCGAAGCTGACCAAGGCCGCGGCGGAGCCGGCGCACGACAAGCTCAGCGACGTGGCCGCCGAGAACTGGGACCGGGTGGCCAAGATCTATGACACCGCCCAGGCGATCTCGGACCTCGAACGCCGCGAGCTCGCCATGCACGATGTCCGCAAGGCGGCCAAACGCGCCCGCTACACCGCCGAGGCCCTCCAGCCCACGCTCGGCAAGAGCATGGTCAAGCTGGCCAAGCACGCCGCGGCCGTACAGGAGGTGCTCGGCACCCATCAGGACGGTGTGGTGGCGCAGGAGACGCTGGCCAAGGAGGCGGAGGCCGCGCGGCAGGCGGGTGAGGACACCTTCACCTATGGCCTGCTCATCGGCCTCGAACGGGGCACGGCGGAGCGAGCACACGCGGACTTCCCCAAGGTCTGGGCTGAGACGGCGAGAGCCATTAGGAAACTACTATGAGTGACTTACCAGTCATACCTTTCGAACGACAGGACGCCCTGGAGGTCCCCGCGGCCTATCGGGAGCTGCGGGCCGAGAAGGGCATCACCAGGGTACGCACCCGGGTGGGCGACGAGATCTGGCTGGTCAGCGGCTATGAGGACGCCCGCAAGCTGTTCGCCGACCCCCGGCTCGGGCGTTCGCACCCCGAGCCGGAGAAGGCCGCCCGCGTCTCCGGCTCCGCGCTGCTCGGCGGGCCCCTGGGCGAGAGCGCGACCGAGAAGGCCAACAACGAGCGGATGCGCCGGCTGCTCATGCCCTCCTTCTCCGCCCGCCGGATGAAGGCCCTCAGCGACCACGTGGGCGCCTTGGTGGACGAGCGGCTGGACCACCTGGCCACTCTGACGCCGCCCGCCGACCTGCACGCCGAGCTGTCCTTCCCGCTGCCCGTGCTGGTCATCTGCCAGCTGCTCGG
Source organism: Nonomuraea sp. NPDC049028 (assembly GCF_043197735.1). Taxonomy (NCBI): domain Bacteria; kingdom Bacillati; phylum Actinomycetota; class Actinomycetes; order Streptosporangiales; family Streptosporangiaceae; genus Nonomuraea; species Nonomuraea sp. NPDC049028. The sequence goes on along the minus strand of NZ_JBICTR010000009.1, from coordinate 330,809 downwards.
CGTCCCCTTCGAGGACCGGGACTACTTCAGCGGCGTCTCCGGCCGGATGGGCGACGTCGCGGACGAGGCCAAGGGCATGGCGGCGCGCGAGGAGCTGGGCGCGTACATGGCCGGGCTCATCGAGCGCAAGCGGCACGAGCCCGGCGAGGACGTCTTGTCTGATCTGGCCGGGGTGCTGGACGACGACGGCAGTGTGGCGCAGCTGGCCGGCGGGCTGCTGTTCGCCGGGCACGAGACCACGGTGAACCGCATCGACTACGGCGTACTGTTCCTGGAGGCCAACCCCGACCAGCGCGCGCTGCTCAAGGCCGATCCCGGACGGGCGCCGGCCGCCGTCGAGGAGATCCTGCGCATGGCCTCGCCCAGCCTGCACGGTCTGCCCCGCTACGCCCACGGCGACATCGAGATCGGCGAGGTAACGATCCGCCGGGGCGAGGCCGTGCTGATCATGCCTGGCGCCGCCAACAGGGACGAGCGGATCTACTCCGACCCCGACACCTTCGACGTCGGCCGGAAGTCCCTGGACCCGCACCTGAGCTTCGGGTACGGCCCGCGCTACTGCATCGGCGCCAGCCTGGCCAGGGTCGAGCTCGAAGGGGTGTTCAGCCGGCTCTACCAGCGCTTCCCCGACCTGCGCGTGGCCGTGCCGCTCGATCAGCTCCGCCGCAACGAGGGCCGGATCACGGAAGGCGTTGCCGAACTGCCAGTCACCTGGTGACTGTCAGGTCGGGTATCGCTCCACGCTGACGACCCGCTCGCCCAGCCGGTGCAGGACGGCGAACGCCCCCTTGCGCAGGTGCACGTCCTTGCCGCTGAGCGAGCGGATCAGTTCGGGCAGCACCTTGCCGTGGCTGGACACGGCCGCCGCCGTCCTGAGCTCCGCGACCAGCGCGGGCGTCTTGTCCGAGTCCTGATCTTCCTCGCTGAGCAGCGGCTCGGTCCTGATGTCCCTGCCGTACGGCTGGAGCGTCTGTACGCATCGGAGGCTGGGCGAGCTGACCAGGACCTCGGGACGGTAGGCGGGCAGTACCCGGGCAATGGTCTGCGCCTGGGCCTTGCCGTCCGTGTCGAGGGGGCGCAGGGCGTCATCACCCTTCCACGCCTGCCTGGAGCCGGCGGAGCCATGCCGTACCAGGACAAGAGGGACGGTGGCCAGCGGCGCCGCCTCCAGCGAGTGGAGCAGCCCGGCGTCCCACTCCCAGGTCAGCAGCTCGCGGGCGCGGTCGAGCGGCAGCCAGCGCAGCTCGTCCACCTCGTCGCCGGGGGCGAACGCCTCGCTCTCGTCCGTGGCCTGGGCCGCCCAGTAGTCGACCCGCTTGAGCCGGTCCGTGATCAGGTAGTGGACGGGCGGCAGGGCGCGGCCGAGCGTCGTGACCAGGCCGGTCTCCTCGCGCACCTCGCGCAGCGCGGCGGCGATCACGTGCTCGCCCTGCTTCAGCTTGCCCTTGGGAAAGGTCCAGTCGTCGTAGGCCGGGCGGTGGATGACGGCCACCTCGGGGTGGCGCTCGTCACCGCGCCACACCACGGCTCCGGCCGCGCGGAGCGGGTCAGTCATCAACGCTCCTCCAGCGGCGGGTGCCGATCAGAATGCTCTGCAGGTCCTCGCCCGGATGTCGCACCCAGGTGCCATCGGAGTTCAGCAGCCACGCGCTCGTCGTGTCGGCGGTGGCGCGGTCCATCAGGTCGATGAGGTACGCCCGGTGCTGCTGGCTGGTCACCTTGACCAGGGCCTCGACCCGGCGTTCCAGGTTGCGGCGCATCAGGTCGGCGCTGCCGATCCACACCTCGGGCCGCCGGCCCAGCCCGAACTCGTAGATGCGGGAGTGCTCCAGGAAACGCCCCAGCACCGACCGTACGCGGATGTTCTCCGACAGGTCCGGGATGCCAGGGCGGAGGGTGCAGATACCCCGCACCCACAGATCCACCTGCACACCGGCCCGGGACGCCCGGTAGAGGGCGTCGATGAGCGGCTCGTCCACGAGGGAGTTCGTCTTGATCCTGATGCGCGCGGGACGGCCCGCCTCCTGGTGCGCGATCTCCCGCTCGATCCTGGCCATCAGGCCGCCGCGCAGCGAGTGCGGGGCGACGAGCAGCCTGCGGTAGGCCGAGTGGTTGGAGTAGCCGGTCAGGTGGATGAACAGGTCCGTGATGTCCTCGCCGACCAGCGGGTCCGCGGTGAGCAGGCCGATGTCCTCGTAGTGCCTGGCCGTCTTGGGGTTGTAGTTGCCCGTTCCGATGTGGCAGTAGCGGCGCAGCTCGCCTGACGGCTCCTGCCGGACGACCAGGGCCAGCTTGCAGTGGGTCTTGAGCCCGACCACGCCGTAGACGACGTGACAGCCGGCCTTCTCCAGCTTGCGCGCCCACTCGATGTTGGCGTGCTCGTCGAAGCGGGCCTTGATCTCCACCACCACGACGACCTGCTTGCCCGACTCGGCCGCGTCGATCAACGCGTCGACGATCGGGGACTCGCCGCTGGTCCGGTAGAGCGTCTGCTTGATCGCCAGGACGTTCGGGTCCTCGGCCGCCGCCTCGATGAAGCGCTGCACGCTGGTGGCGAAGGAGTCGTACGGGTGGTGCAGGAGCACGTCCCGCTCGCGCAGCGCGGCGAAGATGTCGTCGTCGGCCAGCACGGCCTCGGCGGGGACGAACGGCCGATAGCTCAGCTCGGCCCGGTCCAGGTCGGCGAGGGCGTGCAGCCCGGTCAGGTCGAGCGGCCCGGCGAGCTGGTAGATCTCGTGCGGCGCGACTTCGAGCTCCTCGACGAGCAGGTCGAGCACCTCGGGCGTGATGGTGTCCTCGACCTCCAGCCGCACGGCCGGGCCGAAGCGGCGGTTCTTCAGCTCCCGCTCCAGAGCCTGCATGAGGTTCTCGGTGATGTCCTCGTCGACGTCGAGGTCCTCGTTGCGGGTCACCCTGAAGGCGTGGTGCTGGACGATCTCCATGCCCTTGAAGAGCTGGCCCAGATGGGCCGCGATGACATCCTCCAGCGGGACGAACCTGTCCTTGGAGGCGGTGACGAACCTCGGCAGCTGCGAGGGCACCTTGACCCGGGCGAACACGGTGTGATCGTTCGCCGGATTCCGCACCAGGACCGCCAGGTTAAGGCTGAGTCCCGAAATATAGGGGAACGGGTGTGCGGGGTCGACGGCCAGCGGCGTCAGCACCGGCCGGATCCGCTCCCTGAACAGTTTGCGCAGCTCCGTGCGCTCCTCGCGGCCCAGGTCGTCCCATCTGACGATCTCGATGCCCTCGGTGGCCAGCTGCGGGCAGACCTGCTCGTGGAAGGCGGCCGAGTGCCGCGTGGCCAGCGTGTGGGAGATCGCGGCGATCCGGGCCAGCTCCTCGCGCGGTTTCAGCCCGCTCTTCGTCCTGAGCAGCAGTCCGGTGGCCATCCGCCGTTTCAGCCCGGCCACGCGTACCCGGAAGAACTCATCCAGGTTGCTGGCGAAGATGGCCAGGAACCGCACCCGTTCGAGGAGAGGGAGAGAGGAGTCTTCGGCCAGTTCCAGCACACGTTCGTTGAACTGTAGCCAGCTCTCCTCACGGTTGAGGAACCTCTCCTGCGGCAGGGGAAGGTCACTCTCGGGGTGAAGCGGTTCCGCGGACATATGAGAAATATGCCCCATTTGGTTGAACAGAACGTGAACTAAGCGGCAACGGCTTATTCCACCTGGTCAGGTTGCTCCAACCGGGCCGCGCGCTCGACCAGCCGGGCCTCCCGCTGGCGCAGTTTCTCCTCGCGCTCGCGGGCCTTCTCGGCCTCCTTCAGCACCCGCTCGCGCTCCTTCAGCTCGCGGACCCTGGCCTTCTCCGCCTCTTTGAGCTCCCGCTGGCGGGCCTTCTCGGCCTCCTTGAGCTCCTTGTCGCGGGCCTTCTCCAGCTCGCGCAGCTCCTTCTCGCTGGCGCGTGGCACGGCGACGACGGGGTGGGCGCGTCCTGTCGCCGTGATAGCCGGCTGCGGGTTGAGCCCGGTCAGGCCGTTCCAGGCCAGGTTCACCACGTGGGCGGCGACCTCCTCGCGGCCCGGCTTGCGCACGTCGAGCCACCACTGGCCGGTCAGGGCCACCATGCCGACGAGCATCTGCGCGTACATCGGCGCCAGTTTGGGGTCGTAGCCGCGGGAGACGAACTCGTCGGCGAGTACGTCCTCGACCTGGCTGGCGATCTCGCTGATCAGGCTCGCGAACGTGCCCGTGCCCGAGGCGGCGTGCGAGTCGCGCACCAGGATGCGGAAGCCCTCGCTGCTCTCCTCGATGTAGTGGAGCAGCGCCAGGGCCGCCCGCTCCAGCTTGATCAGCGAGTGGGAGGCGGAGAGCGCCTCGGTGATCATGCTGAGCAGCTTCTGCATCTCCCGGTCGACCACGACCGCGTAGACGCCCTCCTTGCCGCCGAAGTGTTCGTAGACCACCGGCTTCGAGACCTGGGCCGTTGCCGCTATCTCCTCGATGGAGGTCCCGTCGAACCCCTTCTCGGCGAAGAGGGTGCGGCTGATCTGGATCAGCTGCTCTCTTCGCTCTCTGCCGGTCATCCGCCTGCGAGATCTGGGTTCGGTCACGGTTTCCATAATGGCGGTGCTCGAAGAAGAGCCCGTCATCAACGGACTGGTCATCAACGAGCCGGAATCAGCCAATGCGCTTCGCCGCCAGGCGTTCGGGGGTCGGCCAGCGCACGTCGTGGACCCAGCCGAGCCGCTCGAAGATCCTGATGACGCCGGCGCTGAGGTCGATCTGACCCTTCAGCGCGCCGTGCCTGGCGCAGGTGGGGTCGGAGTGGTGCAGGTTGTGCCACGACTCGCCGAAGGAGGGGATGGCCAGCCACCACACGTTGCGCGACTTGTCGCGGACCTGGAAGTCCTCCTCACCGAACACGTGGCAGATCGAGTTGATCGACCAGGTCACGTGGTGCAGCAGGCCGATGCGGACCAGCGAGCCCCAGAACAGCGCGGTCAGCGCGCCCTGCCAGGACCAGGTGACCAGGCCGCCGAGGATGCCGGGCAGCAGGAGCGAGGTGAGGGCCAGCGGGCCGAACCACTTGTGCAGCTTGACGACGTCTTCGTCCTTGACCAGGTCGGGGGCGTACTTCTCGCGGTTGGTGCGGTCGGCGTCGAACATCCAGCCCATGTGCGCGTACAGCAGGCCCTTGGACAGCGACTTGAAGCCGGGGCCGAAGCGCCACGGCGAATGCGGGTCGCCCTCCTTGTCGGAGAACTTGTGGTGCTTGCGGTGCGTGGCCACCCAGTCGAGCACGGACATCTCCAGCGAGAGGCTGCCCGCGATGCCCAGCGCGATCTTCAGGGGCCGCTTGGCCTTGAACGAGCCGTGCGTGAAGAAGCGGTGCAGGCCGACGGTCACGCCGAGCCCGCTCACCACATAGAAGACGAACGCGATGACGATGTCGCTCCAGCCGAGACCCCATCCCCACGCGAACGGCACCGCGGCCACGATCGCGATGAGGGGGAGCCCCACCACGAGGGCGAAGGTGATGAGTTCGGCCTTGGTCCGGGGCTCGGGTTCGACGTCGGGCTTCGGTCCTGGGGAGGTGCGCTCGGTGATAACGGTCATGGGCTACCTCTCACGACATGTATGAGGATGAATGTCCTGGCTACGCCACCGTAACCTACGCCATCGTAAGTTAGTAAGACCTAAGCGGCGAGTGTGGCGAAGGCGACTTCTGTCCTATGAGAGGAGTAGCTTCTGTGCCTTGCGGCTTTTCGGGCGGTCTGTTATGTGGCGCGCGCGTGGGCCAGGGATCGGTATCGTAGGAGTGCGTCGGACGCTCAGGTGTCCGATTTAGTCCCGGATCGTCTAATCGGCAGGACAAGTGGTTTTGGTCCACTTTGTAGGGGTTCGAGTCCTCTTCCGGGAGCTTGGAGGCACTCCCCGCCGCTAGTGCGCGAGTGTCGGTTGGGTATCCTCACGGTGTCGGGAGGGTGGCGGTGCGACAGCTGCCGCCCCGAACCGCCCAGCCACAGGGAGCCCCAGTCCGTGAGTGTGCCGCGCCCGGCCGCAGTCATCGTCCTCGCCGCAGGCGAGGGCACCCGGATGAAGAGCCAGACCCCCAAAGTCCTGCATGAGATGTGCGGCCGCACCCTGGTCGACCACATGCTCACCGCCGCTCGCGACCTCGGTCCCGAACGGCTCATCGTTGTCATCGGCCATGCCTCCGAACGGGTCGGCGCGCACCTGGCGGAGACGAGCCCTGACGCGCGCGCCGTCGTCCAGCGTGAGCAGCGCGGCACCGGCCACGCCGTCCGCACCGTGCTCGAAGAGCTCGGCACGATCGCCGGCACCGTCCTCGTCACCTACGGAGACGTGCCGCTGCTGCGTACGGAGACCCTCGCCGAGCTGCTCCACCGGCACACGGGTGACGGCAACGCGGTCACCGTGCTGACGGCCGAGGTGCCCGACCCGACCGGCTACGGGCGCATCATCCGCGACTCCAGCGGCGCCGTCCTGGAGATCGTGGAGGAGAAGGACGCCACCCCGGAGCAGCGCGCCATCACGGAGATGAACTCCGGCATCTACGCCTTCGACGGTCTGTTGCTCGCCGACGCCATCAAGCGGGTCTCGACCGACAATTCGCAGGGCGAGGAATACCTCACCGACGTGCTGGCCATCCTGCGGGAGGACGGCCACCGGGTCGGCGCGCACGCCGCCGCCGACTTCACCGAGGTCGAGGGCGTCAACGACCGGGTGCAGCTGGCCGTCGCCCGCAAGGTGCTCAACCAGCGGCTGCTCGAGGGCCACATGCGCGCCGGAGTCACGATCATCGACCCGGCCAGCACATGGATCGACGTCGGCGTCGAGATCGAGCCCGACGCGGTCGTCCACCCCGGCACGCAGCTGCACGGCCATACCGTCATCGAGGCCGGAGCGGAGGTCGGGCCGGGCTCCACGCTCACCGACACCAAAGTCGGCGCGGGCGCGGTCGTGCGCAACGCGGTCTGCGACCACGCCGTGGTCGGCCCGGAAGCGAGCGTCGGCCCCTACGCCTACCTGCGCCCCGGCACCGTGCTCGGGCACAAGTCCAAGGCGGGCACGTTCGTCGAGATGAAGAACACCCAGGTCGGCGACCGGTCGAAGGTGCCGCACCTGTCGTACGCGGGCGACGCCACGATCGGCGAGGACGTCAACATCGGCGCGGCCGTGATCTTCGTCAACTACGACGGCGTCAACAAACATCGCAGCACGGTGCGCGACGGCGCGTTCGTCGGCTGCGACTCCATGCTCGTCGCCCCCGTGACCGTGGGCGACGGCGCGTACACCGCGGCCGGTTCGGTCATCGACGGCGACGTCCCTCCGGGCGCTATCGGCGTGGCCAGGGCGCGACAGCGCAACATCGAGAAATGGGTCTTGCGCAGGCGCGCGGGCACGAAGTCGGCTGCGGCGGCCGAAAAGGCGCTGGCCGAGCAAGAACAGCAGGAGAGTGGCGCATGACCGAGCTTGCCGAGGTCATCAGTAACAACCGCACCGTGGTCACGAGACCGACGAAGGAGATCTCATGACCAGCATCAAGCAGCCGGGCGAGAAGAACCTCATGCTCTTCTCCGGCCGGGCCTACCCGGAGCTCGCCGAGGAGGTCGCCGAGCACGTCGGCGTCTCCCTCACGCCCACCAAGCTGATCGACTTCGCCAACGGCGAGATCTACGCCCGCTACCTCGAATCCGTCCGCGGCTGCGACGCCTTCGTGATCCAGAGCCACACCGGGCCCATCAACCAGTGGATCATGGAGCAGCTCATCATGGTCGACGCGCTGAAGCGGGCCTCCGCCAAGCGCATCACCGTGGTCATGCCGTTCTTCGGCTACGCCCGGCAGGACAAGAAGAGCCGCGGCCGCGAGCCGATCACGGCCCGGCTGATGGCCGACCTGTTCAAGACCGCGGGCGCCGACCGGCTCATGTCGATAGACCTGCACACCTCGCAGATCCAGGGCTTCTTCGACGGCCCGGTCGACCACCTGTTCGCCATGCCGGTGCTCGAGAGCTACCTGAAGAACCGGCTCGACCTGGCCAACACCACGATCGTCTCGCCCGACACCGGCCGGGTCCGGCTGTCGGAGCGCTGGGCCGACACGCTCGGCACGCCGCTGGCCTTCATCCACAAGCGCCGCGACCTCGACGTGGCCAACTCGGTGAAGGTCAACGAGGTCGTCGGCAAGGTGCGGGGCCGCACCTGTGTGCTGATCGACGACATGATCGACACCGCGGGCACCATCTGCAAGGCCGCCGACGCCCTCTACGAGCAGGGCGCCACCAACGTGATCACCGCCGCCACCCACGCGGTGTTCTCCGATCCCGCGGTCGACCGGCTGAAGAACTCCCGGATCTCCGAGGTCATCGTCACCAACACCCTGCCGTTGTCCCAGGCCAACAGGTTCGACAAGCTCACCGTCCTGTCGATCGCACCGCTGATCGCGCGCGCGATCACCGAGGTCTTCACCGACGGGTCGGTCACCAGCCTGTTCGAGGGCGACACCTGAGCCGGTAGACTTTTACGGTTGCGTTCGTAACGCCTTCCGCTAGGGCGGGTGAGGGGGAACGCAAATCCCGCAAAGCATCCCTAGGAGATGTCGTGTCTGAAGTACGTATCGCCGCCGAGCCGCGCACCACGTTCGGCAAGGGCGCCGCTCGCAAGATCCGTCGTGACAACAAGGTGCCCGCGGTCCTCTACGGCCACGGCACCGACCCCAAGCACCTGACGCTGCCCGGCCACGAGGTGCTCCTCGCGCTGCGCACCGCCAACGTGCTGATCCACCTCAAGGGCGACGGCGTCGACGAGCTCGCGCTGCCCAAGGGCGTTCAGCGCGACCCGATCAAGGGCTTCGTCGAGCACGTCGACCTGCTCCTGGTCCGGCGGGGCGAGAAGGTCACCGTCGACATCCCGGTCACCACGGTCGGCGCCGTCAACTCCGAGGGCCTGCTCGACCAGCAGCTCGTCTCCGTCTCGGTCGAGGCCGAGGCCACCCACATCCCGACCGGCGTCGAGGTCGACGTCGAGGGTCTGGTGATCGGCACCGTGATCACCGCCGCGGACCTCAAGCTGCCTGAGGGCTCCACGCTGATCGCCGAGGGCGAGACCGTCATCCTCCAGGTCATCCCCAAGCCGGTCGAGGAGCCCACCGAGGCCGAGGCCGAGGCCGCCGAGGCTGCCGCGACCGCCACGGTCACCGAGGAAGCCGGCGAGTAACCACCGCTGTTCGGCGACGGGGCAGCCGGTTGGCTGCCCCGTTTCGCTTGAGGGAGACACGTTAAGGAAGGCACATGGACCGCTGGTTGATCGTCGGGCTCGGCAACCCGGGCGCCGAATACGCCGGCAACAGGCACAACGCGGGCTTCATGGTGCTCGACGAGCTGGCCGCCAGGGCCGGCGGGCGGTTCAAGGCGCACCGGAGCCGGGCCGAGGTCCTGGAGTCCAGTCGCGCGGTGCTGGCCAAGCCGCTGACGTACATGAACCTTTCGGGCGGCCCGCTCAAGGCACTGTCCGACTTCTACAAGCTCGGCCCCGACCGGCTGATCGTGGTCCACGACGAGCTCGACGTCCCCTACGGCGCGCTGCGTGCCAAGTTCGGCGGCGGCGACAACGGCCACAATGGGCTGAAGTCGATCACCAAGGTGCTCGGCACCCGCGACTACCTGCGGGTCCGCTTCGGCATCGGGCGCCCGCCCGGCCGCATGGACCCAGCCGCCTACGTGCTCAAGGACTTCGCCACGGCCGAGCGCAAGGATCTGGGCTTCCTGGTCGACCGGGCGGCCGACGTGGTGGAGTCGCTGATGGAGCGTGGGCTCGAGACCACGCAGAACGAGTTCCACCGCGCCGATCTGCACATTTCCGGCCCTCCTCGCTGACCATCGCATAGAGGCGTTCGCGGTTTCCCACGCGTCGCTCAGCGCTACGATCTGGTGACTGTCTGTTGATCATCGGTCACGTGGAGGATTCGTGCGCGACGGCGATGGGCTGCTGACCGCTGTCCGGTCCGGCCACGCCAGGTCCGGGCGGCCCAGTCCGCACCTGCCCCCTTGGATACGCGCCTACCGTGTGCGCACCATGCTCGGCGACTTCCTGTGCGCGGGGGCGGCGTCCGGGTTCGCGTTCTTCGCCAGGTTCGGCGGTGTCACCGCCTACGCCGCGCCGTACCTCATGGTCAGCATGGTCCTGCCGGTGCTGTGGATCTGCACGGTCGCCTTCAACCGGGCCTACGAGCCGCGCATGCTCGGCATCGGCTCCGAGGAGTTCCGCCGCGTCGTGCAGTGCGGCGTCGCGCTGACCGCCGCGACGGCCATCGGCTCCTACGTGACCAAGACCGACATCGCCCGCGGCTACGTGGTCCTCGCCCTGCCGCTGGTGACACTCCTCACTCTTTTCTGCAGGTACGCCCTGCGCCGCTCGCTCCACCGGCGCCGGGCGGCGGGCGCGTGCATGCGCAAGGTGGTGGCCGTCGGGCACGCCTCCGCGATCGCCGAGCTGGTCCACCTGTTCCGCAGGGAGCCCTATCACGGCATGGAGGTCGTGGCCGCCTGCCTGCCCGACGACGCGCCCGGTGAACGGGTCGGGGAGGTGCCCGTCGCGGGCGGCTTCAGCGACGTGTCGATCGTGGTCGACCAGTCCGGCGCCGACACCGTGGCCGTGCTCGCCTGCCCCGAGATGGACGGCCAGGCGCTGCGGCGGCTGGCCTGGCGGCTGGAGCGCACCCGCACCGACCTGGTGGTCGCCCCGGCGCTGATGGACGTGGCCGGGCCGCGCACGATGATCCGGCCGGCCGCCGGGCTGCCGCTGCTGCACGTCGAGCACCCCGAGCTGGCGGGGGTCAGGCAGCTGGTCAAGAACGGTTTCGATCGGGTGGTGGCCGCCCTGCTGCTGGTGTGCCTGGCTCCGTTGCTGGGCGGGCTGGCGCTGGCCGTACGCGTGACCAGTCCCGGGGCGGCGCTGTTCAAGCAGATCAGGGTCGGCAAGGACGGCCGGCCTTTCATGATCGTGAAGTTCCGCACGATGCGGCGCGGCTCGGAGCAGCAGAAGATCACCCTCGTCAGCGACAGTGATGGTGTGCTGTTCAAGGTCCGCAACGATCCCCGGGTGACGCCGCTCGGCACGCTGATGCGGCGGCACTCGCTCGACGAGCTGCCGCAGCTCATCAACGTCGTGCTCGGGCACATGTCGCTGGTCGGGCCGCGCCCGCCGCTGCCGGAGGAGGTCGCCCGCTACGGCGACGACGTCCGCCGGAGGCTGCTGGTCCGACCTGGTTTGACCGGTCTATGGCAAGTCAGCGGAAGATCCGACTTGTCCTGGGAGGAATCGGTCCGCCTCGACCTGCGTTACGTGGAGAACTGGTCTCTCATGCTGGATCTACAGATTCTTTGGAAAACCTGGTCGGCCGTCGCCCGCGGGCAAGGAGCATATTGATGACGATTCGGGACGACCATGCCCTCGCTGCCGATCTGGCGACGGAGGCTGGCGAGCGGTTGCTGGAGGTTCGCCGGCGTACCGGTTTCGCCGACGCGTCCGCGTTGCGGGCCGAGGGCGACCGTAGCGCGCACGTCTTCCTGATGGAGTCGCTGGCCCGGCTGCGGCCGAGCGACTGCGTGCTCTCCGAGGAGGCCACCCGCGAGGAACGCCTCGACCCACGCAGGCAGAGCGCCTCACGGGTGTGGATCGTCGACCCGCTCGACGGCACCCGCGAGTTCTCCGAGGAGGGCCGGTCCGACTGGGCCGTCCACGTGGCGCTCTGGGAGCAGGGCGCGCTGAGCGCGGGCGCGGTGGCGCTGCCCGCCCAGGGCCGCACCCTCACCACCGCCGAGCCGCCCACGCTGCCCACCTTTGACAAGGGCCGCTTCCGCATCGCGGTCAGCCGCACCAGGCCGCCCGAGTTCGTCCAGAAACTGGCCTATCTGGTCGGCGCCGACCTCGTGCCGATCGGGTCGGCCGGGGCGAAGATCTCCGCCGTGCTCACCGGAGAGGTCGAGGCGTACGTGCATGCCGGCGGCCAGTACGAGTGGGATTCGGCCGCGCCCGTCGCCGTCGCGCAGGCGGCCGGGGCCCACGCCAGCCGCATCGACGGCTCGCCGCTGACCTACAACCAAGCCGACCCCTCACTACCAGATATCCTTGTTTCCCTACCTGACTTGGCGTCTGCCCTGCTCGCCGGGATTCGGGACCTGCATCGCTGAAGGCCGGAGGAAGCCCCTATGCTCCAGCGCGACTACACGACGTCGCAGCTCGACGTACTCGAAGCCGAGGCCATTCACATCATGCGTGAAGTGGCGGCGGAGTTCGAGCGCCCCTGTCTGCTCTTCTCGGGCGGCAAGGACTCCATCGTCATGCTGCGGATCGCCGAGAAGGCGTTCTGGCCGGCACCGATCCCGTTCCCGCTGATGCACGTCGACACCGGCCACAACTTCGACGAGGTCATCGAGTTCCGTGACCGCCGTTCCGAGGAGCTGGGCGCCCGCCTGGTCGTGGCCAGCGTGCAGGATTCGATCGACGCCGGGCGCGTGGTCGAGGAGACGGGCCGCCGCGCCTCGCGCAACCGCCTGCAGACCACCACGCTGCTCGACGCGATCGAGGAGCAGGAGTTCGACGCCGTCTTCGGCGGTGCCCGGCGTGACGAGGAGAAGGCCCGCGCCAAGGAGCGGGTCTTCTCCTTCCGCGACGACTTCGGCCAGTGGGACCCCAAGAACCAGCGCCCCGAGCTGTGGAACCTCTACAACGCGCGGATCCGCAAGGGCGAGCACATCCGGGTCTTCCCGCTGTCCAACTGGACCGAGCTCGACATCTGGGACTACATCCGGCGCGAGGGCATCGAGATCCCGTCCATCTACTTCTCCCACACCCGCAAGGTCTTCGAGCGCGACGGCATGCTGCTGCCCGACTCCGAGGTCGTCAAGCGGGGCGATGACGAGCCGCTGTTCGAGGCGGTGGTGCGCTATCGCACAGTGGGCGACATGACCTGCACCGGGGCCGTGCAGTCCACGGCCGCCACGGTCGAGGAGATCATCGAGGAGATCGCGGTCACCCGGATCACCGAGCGCGGGGCCACCAGGGCCGACGACCGCGCCTCGGAGGCCGCCATGGAGGATCGCAAGCGGGAAGGCTACTTCTAAACCCATGGACATTCTGCGTTTCGCGACCGCGGGAAGTGTCGACGACGGCAAGTCCACCCTGATCGGCCGCCTGCTCTTCGACTCCAAGGCGATCTTCGAGGACCAGCTGGAAGCGGTCGAGCGCACCTCGCGCGACCGCGGCACCGAATACACCGACCTGTCGCTGCTCACCGACGGCCTGCGGGCCGAGCGGGAGCAGGGCATCACGATCGACGTGGCCTACCGCTACTTCGCGACGCCGCGCCGCAAGTTCATCATCGCCGACACGCCCGGCCACATCCAGTACACCCGCAACATGGTCACCGGCGCCTCCACCGCCGACCTGGCGATCATCCTCATCGACGCGCGCAAGGGCGTCCTTGAGCAGTCGAGGCGGCACGCCTTCCTGACCACGCTCCTGCGGGTCCCCCACCTGGTCCTGGCCGTCAACAAGATGGACCTGGTCGACTACTCCGAGGAGCGCTTCGAGGAGATCCGCGAGGAGTTCACGGCCTTCGCCTCGAAGCTCAACGTGGCCGACCTGACGTTCATCCCCATCTCGGCGCTCAACGGCGACAACGTGGTCTCCCGGTCCGAGAACATGCCCTGGTACCACGGCTCGTCCCTGCTGCACCACCTGGAGAACGTCCACATCGCCTCCGACCGCAACCTGGTCGACGTGCGCTTCCCCGTCCAATACGTGATCCGCCCGCAGCGGGCCACCGACCACGCCTTCCACGACTACCGCGGCTACGCGGGGCAGGTGGCGGGCGGCGTGCTCAAGCCCGGCGACGAGGTCGTTCACCTCCCCTCGGGCCTGGCCACCCGGATCGCCTCGATCGACACCTTCGACGGGCCGGTGGAGGAGGCGTTCCCGCCCATGTCGGTGACGCTCCGCTTCGAGGACGACATCGACATCTCGCGCGGCGACATGATCGCCCGGCCCAACAACCAGCCGCAGGTCGCGCAGGAGATCGACGCCATGATCTGCTGGATGGCCGACAGCGCCAAGCTGGCGCCGCGCTCCAAGATCGTGATCAAGCACACGACGCGGACCGCTCGGGCGCTCGTCCGTGACCTGCACTATCGGCTCGACGTCAACACGCTGCACCGCGACGAGACGGCCACCTCGCTGTCGCTCAACGAGATCGGGCGGGTGTCGTTGCGGATCACCCAGCCGTTGTTCGTGGACGACTACTCGCGTAACCGGCTGACCGGTGGGTTCATCCTGGTGGACGAGCCCACGAACGCGACCGTCGGGGCCGGTATGATCATGGATCTGCGGTAGCCGACTGATTCATGGCGGGCGTCCGGCGGGCTGGGCGCCCGTGTCGGCGCGCCTGCGGCTAAGGGTTTGGCACAGGCGTCCGGCGGGCCGGGCGCTCGCATCCGCGCGCCCGTGGCTGAGGGGCTGACGCGGGTGTCCGCCTGGGCTGTGACGGATTGGCGTAGGTGACTCGGGGGCTTAGGTAGATCCTTTGTCGTTTCGCGGATGCGATGATTACTCTCCGCGCTAGCCTCTCCACGTTCCGTATCCGTGACGTGAAGGCCATTCCCCCGTGACGCACCGTTCGACCGCCTACCAGGTGGTCTACCTGGGCGGCCTCGGCCGTAGCGGCACCACGCTGCTCGAGAGACTGCTCGGCGAGATCCCCGGCGTGGCACCCCTCGGCGAGGTCGTACACCTCTGGGCCCGAGGCGTACTGGCCGGCGAGCCATGCGGCTGTGGCGAGCCCTTCCGCGCCTGCCCGTTCTGGCGCGAGGTCGGCGAGACCGCGTTCGGCGGATGGACGCAGGACCTGGCCGAACGCGTCCTCACCCTGCGACACCGCGTCGACCGCACCCGCAGGATCCCCCGCATCGCTCACCCGGAGCTGGCGGAGTACGCCGGCACCTACCAGCGCCTCTACGACGCAGCGGCCAAGACCGCCGGCGCGACGGTCGTGATCGACTCCGGCAAACACGCCTCCCTGGCCTTCTGCCTGGCGGCGGCCGGAGTGGACGTGCAGGTGGTCCACGTGGTCAGAGACCCGCGGGCCGTCGCCCACTCCTGGCGCAAGACCGTCGAACGCCCCGAGGACGGCCGCCCGATGACCCGCTGGGGCTCCGCCCGCACGGCAGCCCACTGGACGGCCCAGAACCTCGCCCTGGACCTCCTTGCCGCCCGCGGGGTCCCGGTGACGAGACTCCGTTACGAGGACCTCCTGGCCGACCCAGCGGCCGCTCTGGCGACATTGGCCGACATCCTGGGCCTGGGCACGGCGCTGCCGTTCCTGACCGGCACGACCGCCCACCTGACCACCGCCCACACCGCCTCGGGCAACCCCATGCGCTTCACCGTCGGCCCGGTCGAACTGCGACGGGACGACGCGTGGCACTCCGGCCTCCCGCGCCACCACCGGCACCTGGTCACGGCCCTCACCTGGCCGCTCAGGTCTCGGTACGGCTATGGGGAGGCGGCGGCATGAGCGGGCCTGGTGCGGACGGACCTTGGGTGGTCGGTATTCGTGCGGTCGGGTCTCAGGTGGTCGGGTCTCGTGTGTTCGAGTCTCGTGAAGCCGAGCCCTGGATGGTCGGGCCTCGTGAACTGGTTGCCGACGCGGCAGCGTGGGCCGTACCTCTCGAAGTGGGGGTCGCATGAGTGCGTCCGTCGGCGTGGTGATCCCCACTCGGGGTGACCGGCCCGAACAGCTGCGGGCGGCCGCCCGTGCCGTCCTGACCCAGGACTACCCCGGCCGGATCTCGCTGGTCATCGTCGTCGACGGTGGCGATCCCGCCGCAGTCGCCGAGCAGGTGGCCGACGTGGTGACGCCGGGCGCCGCCACGAACGCCCGCCACCGCGTACTCGTCCTGCCCAACGCTCTCAGCGCCGGGCTGCCGGGCGCGCGTAACACCGGCATCTCCGCGTGCGACACCGATCTGATTGCCTTCTGCGACGACGACGACGTGTGGCTGCCCGGCAAGCTGGCCGCGCAGCAGCAGGCGATCGAGGATGGCGCCGAGTTCGTCAGTTGCGGCATCGAGGTCGAGTACGGCGTGCGCCGGGTGCCGAGGCTCGCGGGCAGCGACACGGTCACGGCGGCCGACCTGGTGCGTTCGCGCATGGTGATGGTGCACTCGTCGACGTTCTTGTTCAAGCGTGGCGCCCTGTGGGTGGACGAGAGCGCCCCGGCCGGCCAGAACGAGGACTGGGATCTGGCCCTGCGCGCGGCCAAGCGGCATCCGATCGCGAACGTCGATCGCCCACTTGTACGTATCCGTTGGGGCAATTCCCACTATGTCGCCTGCTGGGCCGACCGCATCGCCGGGCTGGAGTGGATGCTCGCCCGACACCCCGAACTGGCCGTGGATCCGCGCGGCGCGGCGCGGGTCTACGGCCAGCTCGCCTTCCACCACGCCGCGCTGGGGCGGCGCCGTGAGGCCGGTCGCTGGGCCCTGCGCACGTTCGCCGAGCGCATCGGCGAACCACGCGCCCCGATCGCCCTCGCCGTCGCCGTCGGGCTGATCTCCGCGCCGGCGGTGCTCGCCCTGCTCCACGATCGGGGGCACGGCATTTGAGCGCGGTTACGGCGGGCGTCGTTGCAGCGGGCGTCGTCACGGCGGCCAGGGTCTCGGCGGGCGTCCTCTCGGGGGATGTGTTCTCGGCGGGCGTGGCCACGGCGGGTGTCATCACAGAGAGCCCCGGCGCAGGGCTTGATGCAGGGAACCGCGATGTGGGGTTCGGTGCAGGGAGCCGCGGCGCGGGGCTCGGTGCAGGGAGTCCCGATGTCGACCCCGTCACACGGGGGCCGGATATCGGGGTTTGACACGGGTGGGGTTCATGGGGACGCGGGGAAAGGGGCCGGGGATGGTTGGGGAGCAGGCGAGGCCGGTGCGGGTGCTGGTCGGGGGTGTTGCCGTCGATCCGCTGACCGAGCGCCAGGTCGTCGAGCACGTCGATGGTGAGCTGGGCGCGGGGAGGGGTGGGCGGATCGTGACGCCGAACGTCGACATCTGCCGCGCCGTCGCGAAGGACGTCAAACTCCGTCACCTCGTCAACTCCGCGGACCTCGTCGTGGCCGACGGGATGCCGCTGGTGTGGGCGTCGCGGCTGCTCGGCACGCCGATACCCGAGCGGGTCACCGGGGCCGACCTGATCTGGTCGTTGAGCAAGCTGGCCGCTCGCCGAGGGTGGCCCGTCTATCTCCTGGGTGGCCCGCCGGGCGTGGCCGCGTCCGCCGCTCATGAGCTCACCGCCTGCTATCCCACGCTTCAGGTCTGCGGAGTGGACGCGCCGCCCTACCGGTTCGAGAGCGGTGCCGGTGAGCGTGAGCGGGTGCGACGGAAGGTTGTGGGGGCGGAGCCGAAGATGGTGTTCGTCGGGCTCGGGTTTCCGCGCCAGGACCGGCTGATCGCGCGGCTTAGTAAGGATCTGCCGGGGGCGTGGTTCGTGGGGTGCGGGTCGGCGATCGCGTTCGCGGCCGGTACGGTGCCCAGGGCGCCCGAGTGGATGCGGGGCGCGGGGCTGGAGTGGGCGTTCCGGCTGGTGAGTGAGCCCGGTCGGCTGGCCAGGCGCTACCTGGTCGACGACCTGCCGTTCGCGGCCCGGTTGCTGGGCGACTGCCTGAGAGCACGGGCCTCGTCGGGAAATACCCAGGACTCGTCGGGAGGCGCACGCGACTCGTCGGGGAGCGCACGCGAATAGGTCGGCCAGGCGACGGTCTCGCTTCCTCAGGGACCCGTACAGACCGCACAGACCTTTCAGGCCCGTCTTACGCCCGGTCCGGTCCCGCGCAGACCCGTCCAGGACACCTTGGATCGGCCCAGACTCGCCGAGACCAGGCCCGCCCAGACCGGCCCAGACCAGACCCGCCCAGGCCCGCTCAATGGCAGGAGCGGTGGCTGGCTGGCCCACGGTTCCGGCGGGACGAGTTCGCCGGCGGGCTCATTCAGCGCAGGTGAGCTCCCGTACGCGGGCCGCTTCCGCCCGCGTCAGGCCGAGGGTGGCCGTTTCGAGTGCGCGGCGTGAGTTCATGGGCCGGAAGGCCGTGCGGGACAGGCCCGACCAGGCGAAAGCGCTCCCCACGCCGACGGGGGCCGTGCATGCTCGGGTGATGCGGCGCTCGGCCGTGGATGACCAGGCGAGGCCCGCGTACTCGTACAGCTGCCGGAAGCCCTGGACCGGCGCGGAGGCCAGTTCGTCGTAGGAGGTCAGCAGGATGCCGGGGGTACGGGCGAGGATCGCCTGAGTGACCCGCCACAGCGCCGCCGCCTTGGCGATGCGGTCCTGGGAGCCGACCAGGGCGCGGAGGTCCAGGAGTTCGGGGTGGTCGCGGACGAGCAGGGGTTGTTCGAGGAGCTCGTGGAAGTAGACGGTCCAGCCCAGGCGCTGCCAGCTGGCCACGAACGCCACCGGGTCCCGGGTCAGCGCGATCACCTTGCAGCCCAGCCGCTTGGCGAACCAGCCTGCCGAGAGCACCGCGAACGGGTCGTCGAGCAGGGCCCGCCGTCCCAGCAGGCGGCCGAGGGTGAAGGCCGTGCCATAGCGGGTCATGCGGGCCAGGTCGTACGGCGAGCGGTTGGTACGCAGTTCGGCCAGGTACCGGTAGCGGAGCGCGACCGTGTCCTGGAAGGCGGGCAGCCAGTCGGCGGTGTTGTCGTCGCAGATGTACTGGAAGCGGTGGGTGACCTGGGCCCGCAGGACGCCGGGACAGCGGCCGGGCGGGTGCTGGGGGTTGAGCGGCTCGTTGACATAGACGAGGTCGCCCCCGGCCGCCAGCATCTTGCCCGTCCAGCTCGTGCCGCTCCTGGGCAGGCCCGTCACCAGAATGGGACCGCTCATGCCACGACCGAGGACTGCGGGAAGGGCGCGCTTGCGAGGCGCGGGACGGGGCCGCTCATGCCGTGGTCCTGGAGTGCGAGAAGGGGCGCGCTCGCGAAGCGCGGGGTGCGGCCGGTCACGCTGTGGTCCAGGAGCGGAAGCGGAGTGCGGGGAGGCTGTGGCGGCCGAAAGGGTGCAGGCCGTAGCGGTGGTGCAGTTGCCAGAGCGGGAGCAGGTTCTTGGCGATCATCCCGCCCGCCCAGCCGAGCACCGCGCCGAACGCGCCGTGGACCGGGATGAGCGCCACGTCCAGCGCGACCGTGCACGCGATGGCCGCCACCAGGTTGAGCAGGCTGGCCGTGGTGTGCCCGGCGGCAGTCAGTACGACGTCGACCATGCCGCACGCGGTCGCCAGCATCATCGTGCCGGCCAGCACCAGCGCCACCGGCACGGCGGCGCCGTAACCCGGCCCGAACAGGCGCAACAGCCACGGCGCCAGCGCGGCGTACCCGAGCCAGATCGGCCAGGTGAGCAGCACCAGCCAGATCGTCGCCGCCTGGTACAGCTCCCGCGCCCGCCCCATCTCGCCGTCGGCCAGCGCCCTGACCAAGCGCGGCTGCACAGCCTGCGCCAGTCCTTGGTTGGCGAGCTGGCCGACGACCTTGAACCGGGTGGCGGCGGTGTAGACGGCGGCCTGGACCGGGCCGCCGAGCAGTGCGACGACCACGATGTCGAGCCGCTGGAACACCGCCTGGATGGCACCCGCCACCGAGCGCGGCGCCGTGTAAAGCCACAGGTCACGGGCGGTGCCCGGCAGGTACGGCGTACGCGGCAGCCGTTCGCGCAGCTGGATCGCGGCGAGCAGCGCCACCGGCACGTACGGCAGCGCCCAGAGGAACGGCAGCCACTGCGGCCTGGCGGCGACGGCCGCCGCGGCGACGAGCAGGAACTGGAGCGTCGGCAACGCCATCCCGTCGAGCAGCACGGTGGGCCGCATGGCGCCGAAGCCCCTGGTGGCGGCGAGCAGGAGGTCGGCGGCGACCATCACGGGCAGGGCCGCCGCCAGCAGGCCGAGCCGCGGATAGAGGATCGCTCCGCAAGCGGTGGCGAGCAGGACCGCCGGGACCAGAGCTACCCGGATATATCCGGAAATGCCGTGGTAGTCGTAGGTCTTGGCGCGGGCGATGAAATAGATGAGGCCGTTGCCCGCGTCGAGCTTGGCCACGCCGGCCACCATGAGGGCCAGGGCGGTGGCGGTGAAGAAGGTGCCCGCCTGGTGCGCGCTGAACGCCCTGGTGACCACCACGACCAGCAGAAACTGAGCCCCCGCGCTGATGACGGCCCCGGCGATGCCCGCGATGCCGCCCCTGGCCACCTGACCGAGCGGCCCCGTGGTCAGCGACGCCACGACGGCTCACCGCCCAGCCAGCGGGCCAGCCGCGTGTCGTACACCTCGAAGTGGTCCCTGAGCCGCTGCCTGACCGAGTCGGGCAGCGGCCGGGGGAGCGGCCGCCCGTTGTGGCGTTCGAAGACCGGGTAGCCCAGGTGGGGCAGGCCGAGGAAGTCGAGGACCCGGTCGTAGGTGCGTTCCGGCTCGGCGAAGAAGCGGTGGCTGTCGAGCACCAGGACGCGTTCGCGGCCGAACAGCGGCTCCAGCCGGTCGAGCTGCTCCGCGTAGCGCCCGCGCGCCAGGTAGGCGTGGTGGCGGTGCGCGTGGTGGACGGTGTGGGGCCGCTCGCGGATGGCCTGCTCGGCGCCCGCCAGCCGCCGCTCCTCCAGCTCCAGGGCCCGTTCGAAGTCGGACTCGGTCTCGTAGCCCCTGGCCAGCTCGTGGGCGTGCGCGGAGCACGCCCGCTCGACCGGGTCGCGCACCAGCACGATGAGCCTGACCCCGGGCAGGTCGGCCGCGATGCGCTCCCCGGCCAGCGGATGGAACAGGTAGTAGGGCGAGGACTCGAACGCCTGCGGATGCGTGCCGTGGCGGCGAGCGAGCCGCGCGGCGGCCACCCGGAGCGGAAAGTGCCCCTGGTACCAGGACAGACCCCGCCCGTAGTCGGCGTCGAAGTAGTGGACGCCCTTGTGCAGCACCGGTTTGAGCAGCAGCGGGTGCCGCGCCAGAGCCCGGTAGAGCGACGTGGTGCCGCACCGCTGCGCTCCGGCGATCAGGAACGACGGCAGCATCCGTACGCTCGACGTGAACCTCCCGGTGGTCCGGGAGACGGACAGGACCGACTGCTTCATCGTGTTCACGTCAGCGGCTCCTGGTGATCGACGAGGGGATTGAGCCATATGCCCGGTGGCCCGAGGGGTTCGTGGCCGTCGGCGGCGTGCCGGTCGGCCAGCGCGATGAGGTAGTGCAGGGCCGTCCGCCGGGCCTCCGCCGCCGACAGCCCGAGCGGGGCGAGCACGGGTACGGCCTGCGCCAGGCAGGCCCGCGCGGCCGTGGCCGGGTCCATCCGCCGCAGCGCGCGCTGGAAGAAGTGGTGCACGGCGTCGAACCCATAGGGCACGCCGACCGCGTAGCGCTCCCAGTCCCAGACGAGCAGCCGCCCGTCATCGGAAGGGGCGATGTTCCAGGGCGACAGGTCGCCGTGCCAGGCCGCTCCCTCGGAACCGCCGGTTCCCGCGATCTCCTTGACGGCCTCGGTGAGCAGGGCGGCGGGGACCCGGCCGCGCCTGATCGGTAGCGGCGAGAGGACCAGGACCGAGTACTCGCCCCAGCGCTCGTGGCGCAGCACGGTCGGCGCGACGACCGTCTTGAGCGCCAGACTGCTCAGCTTCTTGAGCGTGGCGGCCTCGCCGTCGACCAGTTCGCGGGCGCGCGGGGTGTCGCCGATCTTCACGAAGGCCAGGCGGGAGCCCTCGCCGTACGCCTCCAGGATGGGCTTGCGGTTGGCCCGGCGAGCCGGCCGTACGTGGAGGACGGTCTCGAGGGGTACGCCGAGAATGTCGCTCAGGTACGTCTCGATCGAGCCCTCGACCGGCACCATGACCGGACGGCCCAGGAGCCCGTGCCATCGGCGCCGGGGGGCCAGGCGGCGCGGCAGCAGCCGGTGCGGCAGCACGCTGTAGGCGCGCGGCGAGCCGGGGCCGGGGTAGAGCGCCCGCACGGTCTGGTCGAGGTAGCGCAGCCGCACCTTCGCGTCGTTCACGCGCTCTCCCCGGTGTTACGCCACAGGAGGGCGAAGGAGATGAGGTAGAGGCTGAGCGGCGTGACCAGGCCGTCGTACACGAACATGTAGAGCAGCACGAGGATCATGACGAGCACCCCCGCGAGCCCGATCGGGCTGCGGTCGGGCCAGTGGCGCCGGATCGCGCCCAGGAAGAACGCCACATACAGCGCCGCCCCCACGAAACCCTGGGTGATGATCAGCAGCCAGAGCTGCCCGTCGCTGCCCAGCGGCGGATGGCCGCAACCGCCGCACCACTCGGTCTTGCCGGTGGTGATCGTGCGGTGGTTGCCCATGGCGTTGCGGGTGTTGCCGTAGCCGATGATCGGCGAGTGCGTGGCCGCCGAGATGGTCGCCGACACGGTGAAGGCCCTGATGTCGTTGGAGTGCGGGTTGTCCAGGCGCTGGCCGACCAGCGAGGCGAGCGGGCTGAGCGCGAACGCCAGCGCCGCCGCCACCGCCGTCGCGCACAGGGCCAGCCTGGTGCGTCCGCCGACCCGGACGATCAGGTAGAGCCCGGCCAGCCCCAGGCCGATCCAGAGGCCGCGGTTGAGCGAGTAGACGATCGGGATGGCGGCCACGGCGGTCAACGCGATGGCCACCGCCTTGCGACCGCCCCCGCCGTAGACCCACCAGCCGACCACGAACCAGATGAGCAGCACCGACACGTTGCTGCCCCACGCGTTGGCCCACTCGAACGGCGCCTCGGGGCGCGGCGAGGCGTAGCCGAGCACCTTCTGAGTCTGGGCGGCCGTCGGGTGGATGAGGTTCTGGACGAAGGCGTTGTCGCTGATCCACCCCGGCAGCACCATCTCCACCGGCGAGGTGAACTCCAGCCGGGGGAAGAACACGCCGAGCAGCCCGCCCGCCACGGTCGTGACGAACAGCACCCCGAGCATCCGTACGAGCCTGAGCTGCGGCAGCTCCCGCTCGGTCAGGTTGCCCAGGTAGAGCACCATGATCAACAGGGCCGCGTAGAGCGCGAACCGTATGAGGTAGCCGATGACCCGCCCGGCGTTGAACGCCCCGTACGTGTCGGGCGGCATGTCGGCCAGCATCAGCGCGCTCACCGCGTAACCGGCCAGGAGCAGCAGCCACAGCCCGAACCCGCGCGGCACCCGGATCGGCCGGCGCCGCCAGAGCACGACGGCCATGGGCACCGCCAGGACGATCACCGACAGCCCGCCGAAGCCGAGCGCCCACCACACGGGATAGCCGATGAGGAGCGCGCCGATCGGCCATGCCGGACCTCTCATGCCGATGTGCCCGGCGGGCGGGGGAGCGAGGTCATGGGCGCCGCCTCGCCGGACTGGCCGGGCTCCAGCTCGCCGCTGGCGACCAGCTTGCCGAGCGGGTTGCCGTCGACCGGCTCGGGCCTCGGGGTCAGGTCCCTCGTCGTCACGACACCGATGATCGGTACGTTGTGCCTGCCCAGATGGCGTACGGCGGCGGCCACCTGTGCCGAGGTGGCCCGGCGCAGCCCCACCAGCAGCAAGGCCGCGTCGGCCCGGGCCAGGTCGCCCACGTCGGAGCCGGTCAGCAACGACAGCGGGGCAGTGACGGCCAGCGGCCCGACCACCGGCGTCGCGCCGAGCTCCGCCGGGATCGCCCTGACCAGCAGCCGCTTGCCCGGGCAGGCGGCGAGCACGGCCGAGGCCAGGTCGTGCGGCACTCTCTGGCGGAGCGGGCCCGACAGGTCGCCGAGCACGGGCAGCCCGGTCAGCCGCTCGACGTCGGCGGCGGTGCGCAACCGGGTGTCGAGCCGGTCGCGGGCGTAGGCGGTGGCCGTGCCGAGGAGCAGGCCGATCATGAGCCCGGTGCCGAGGTAGAGCGGCAGGCTGGGCGAGCTGGGCACCGTCGGCGGCGTGGCCTGGCTGATGACCGACCCGGGAGTGATGGCGACGGTCCGCAGCGCGTCGTACTTGAGCGTGAGGCTGTAGGCCTGCCGGTTGAGCACGCTCTGCCGGTGCGCGGCGATCGTGTGCTCGATGCTGCCCTTGCTCGCCAGGGCGAGCTCCTTGATCACGGCGTCGAGCGCGGTGTTGACCTGCTTGAGCTTGACCAGCATCGCCTTCTGCTGCGCGGTCATCGTCGCCTGCGCGTTCTCGGTGCGGTTGGCCAGATAAGCGTGCGCGTACGCCCGCGACTGGGCCGCCGCGACGGCGGGGTCGGCCGCGGTGACCGAGATCCACAGCACGGCCGAGTTGGGCGGCACCGAGACCTCGACGGGCTCGGGCGTGCCCGTCTTGAGGTCTTTGGCGGCCTTGTCGGCCACCACGGACGACTGGGCGATCTGCGCCTCGGTGTCGAGATTGAGCGGCTCGCGCTGCCGGTTGGTCACCTGGTTGTTCTGGTCCTGGACGCCCACGGGCGCGACCAGGACCTGGGTGGTCGCGGTGTAGGCGGCCGGGGTGAACCGCAGCAGCGCCAGCCCCGCCGTGCCGCCGGCCAGCAGGAACCCCAGGAACAGCAGCCAGCGCCTGCGCACCAGCGACAGGTGGTCCGCCAGGTCGGTGGCGTGGCGGCGGCCCGGGAAGTCCGGCGACAGGCTCATTGGAGCGGATCTCCTTCGAGTGTGTGCGCGGTGTCGCCGATCGGCGACTGTGCGTCACAAGTCGCGGCGTCCGCCCACTATAGGCCGGACAGATATTACCCAGGCTGAATCCAGAAGATTTTCTCTGGTGCGGCCAGCAATTCACCCCACGATAGCCCGAAATAATGCGAAATTGAGGGCTGGTCGGATGGTTGTTGACCTGGCGATACACCCGCTCCGGCTGAAGTTCTGGGAATGGCATGGCATGGTTCAGGTTTGATAGGACGGGGGTCCTTGGTTGAGGGGGTTGAACGGCCTTGAACCGGTGGGGAATTTCTCATAAAGCGGTAAATATCAGCGTCAAAGGTGTGGCGCTGTTGGTCGTCGCCGTGCTCGCGGGCTGCTCAGCTGTGCAGGGTTCGGGGAGTCCGGCGCAGGTCGCCCAGCCGAGCGCCAGGCCGAACGTGGAAACTTCGCCGGCTTGCGCGGTCACTGCCCGGCTCATCCCATCTTGTGGCGCTTGGTGGGGGATCGCCCCGGAGGTCTTCACCGGCGCGGGCATCGAAAGGTCGCTCCACGGCGCCGAGTCCCGCATCGGTGGCACCGCCGACGTGCTGCACGTCTATCACCGGGGCAAGGAGGAGTTCCCCACCAGCGAGGAGGTCGCGCTGGCCCGCGACCCGGTCCGGCCCAGGCTGCTGCTGATCAACTGGAAGCCGTCGCTCGACTACACCTGGGCGCAGATCGCCCGCGGTGCCATCGACCGCAGGATCGACCGGCTGGCCGACTACATCAGGCGCACCTTCCCCGAGCGGTTCTTCCTCACCCTCCACCACGAGCCGGAGAACGACGTCGACGCCGCCCCCGGCTCGGGCATGCAGGCCACCGACTACGCGGCCATGTACCGCCATGTCGTGCTCAGGCTGCGCGACGAGGGCGTCAAGAACGCGGTCACCGTCATGACCTACATGGGCGCGCCCAACTGGGCGGCCAAGCCCTGGTTCGAGCAGCTCTATCCGGGTGACGACGTGGTCGACTGGGTGGCCCTCGACCCCTATGCCGACGGCCGGGTCCGCGACTTCGACGGTCTGGTCAACAAGACCCGGCCCGACTTCGACCAGTGGCCGGGGTTCTACCGGTGGATGCAGTGGCGCTTTCCCGGCAAGCCGGTCATGGTCGCGGAATGGGGGGTGTTCGAGCGGGCCGACGACCGTACGGCCAAGCGCTCGTTCTTCGAGTCGGTGCGTACGCAGATTCAGCGCTATCCGCAGATCAAGGCGCTGATCTACTTCGACTCGCCACACGCGCCGCGCGGCGACACGAGCTTCGACTCCGATCCCGCCGCCGGGCGGGCGTTCAGCGAGCTCGCACGAGATCCTTACTTTCACTCGACGCCCGTGCCGCGGCCCTGACGCGCCAGCGCCAGCCCACGACGGTCGCGACCGAGGCGCCCGCCAGCGCCCACACCGTCACTGTGTTGCTCACGTCGAGCAGTTTGAGCGCGGAGGCGAGCAGGACGATCCCGAGCAGCGCCCTGATGAGGCCGCCCGGCGCCCTGGAGGAGATCCGGGCGCCGAGGTAGACGCCCGGGATCGAGCCGATGAGCAGCGAGACCGTCAGGGTGAGCTGGAAGTCGCCGAAGAGCAGGTGGCCGAGCGCGGCCGAGGCGACGAGCGGCACCGCCTGCACCAGATCGGTGCCGACGAGCTGGTTGGCCTTGAGCGCCGGATAGAGGGCCAGCAGGGCCACGATGATCAGGGAACCCGAGCCGACCGAGGAGATGCCGACGACGAGTCCGCCTACCGTACCGACCAGTACGGTCGGGATTGGGCGCACGACAATGTCGTGGGCGCTCGACGTACCGCCCTTCCCGGCCAGCCACGTCTTGGCGACCAGGCCCGCGACGGCGAGCAGCAGCGCCACGCCGAGCGCGTACTTCACCGCGTCTCCGACCGCGAACGCGCGCGCGATGAACACCCCGCAGAACGCCGCCGGCACCGACCCCACGCAGAGCCAGCCGACCAGGCGCAGGTTGACCGTGCCCCTGCGCAGGTGTACGGCGCTGCCGACGGGTTTCATCACGGCGGAGGCGACCAGGTCGCTGGAGACCGCGGCCAGCGGCGGAACGTTGAAGAACAGCATCATCATCGGCGTCATGAGCGCGCCGCCGCCCATGCCGGTGAGCCCGACGACGATCGCGACCAGAAAGGACCCGGCGATCAGGGGGAAGTCGATCAACGAACCCAGCCTCCGCTCCGCAGCGCCCCCAGCACCTGGGTGACGGCCGCCTCGATAGAGATGTGCGTCGTGTCGATGATCAGATCGGCGTCGTCCGGCTCCTCGTAGGGGTCGGAGATACCGGTGAACTCGGGGATGAGCCCGGCGCGGGCCTTGGCGTACAGGCCCTTGCGGTCGCGGCGCTCACACTCCTCCAGCGGGGTGGCCACGTGCACGAGCAGGAAGTCGGCCCCGACCGACTCGACCATCTCGCGCACCTCCTCGCGGGTGGCGGCGTAGGGGGCGATGGGGGCGCAGATCGCCAGCCCGCCGTGGCGCGCGGCCTCGGCGGCGACGAAGCCGATGCGCCGGATGTTGAGGTCGCGGTCGTCCTTGGAGAACGTCAGGCCCTTGGACAGCAGGTGGCGGACCACGTCGCCGTCGAGATAGGTGACCGGACGGCTGCCCAGTTCGAGCAGCGAGTCGCGCAGGCCGCGGGCGATCGTGGACTTGCCGGAGCCGGACAGGCCGGTGAAGAAGACCACGAGCCCGCGCCGGTGCGGCGGTCCTGGGATGCGCACCGGCTCGGGGCCCGCCAGGTGCTCGGTCGCGCCGTAGGCGGTGGCGACGTGCTCGCGCAGCTCCAGATCGATCTCGGGCTCCGCGCGCGGCGCCAGCGGCACCGAGACCACCAGGGTGCCCTCGGGCAGCTGCTCCTTGGCGCGCAGCGCGGCGCGTACGACGGCCGGGCCCGTCTCACCGTACGAGAGGGGGAGCAGCACGATCACCGCGTCGAGCTCCTTGGCGGTGGCGACGATCTCGGTGAGGTCGTCGAGCGGTCCCCGCATGGTGACGGCGAGCGCCGCCCGCCCATCGAGCTCTTCGCGTATCTGCGCCGGAGTACGGCGAAGCCGGGCGAACGGCCCGTGCTCCGGGGCGCCCAGGCCCTTGACCGGACCGGAGGCCAGCCCGTCGGGCTCGCGCTCGGCGACGGTGAGCACGGCCAGCGGCACGCCCTCGGGGTCGAGCAGCGTGACCTCGGTGCCGGGAGTGGCCGCTTCCGGAAGGTGGAGTGTGACGGGAGCCGGCCACGGGGTGCCGTCGGCGAGAGTGCCGCGCTCATGCACCGTGTGCAGGTCGTCGTGCCCGAGGAACCCACTCAGCGGCTGGAACGCGCCGGAGAGCAGCAGCTCCAGGTCGGCCAGCTCGTACGCCCCTGGGGTCCACTCCACGGTCTGCCATCCCAACTATTCCGATTGACTTGGTAGGAAAGGAGTCTAGCCTTTGGTACAAGTGTGTCGCTAGTGCGGTGTCCCCGAACCTTCGCCAGACATTCCGCTCTCCCGGAGTGAGTGTCCCTCTATGGGCGCCTCTGTCGCGGCGGCCCGCCTACTACGGGACCGTCCCTCCACGGGGACTTCTTCCGCTCCCCGGAGGGGCCCTCTATGGCGACCTCGGTCACGACGGGCCGTCTTCTTCTTCGCCCCCGGAGGGGGTAGCCCACCCAAGGACCTCGGCCACGACGGACCGTCTTCCCTCTCGCCCCCGGAGGGGGTAGCCCACCCAAGGACCTCGGCCACGACGGACCGTCTTCCTCTCGCCCCCGGAGGGGGTATCCCTCCCAAGGACGTCAGCCACCACAGACCGTCGCGGTGCCCGAGACGGTCGTGACGAACCACGCCTAGATGAGCCGAGCGAAGTGATTCTGCGGCTTCTTGATCACCATGGCGATCTCATCATGCGTCGACGGAAACCGGTCGCGGGTCAGCTTGGCCGTCATTCGGACGGCCAGCCGGCCGACACGCCCCATGGCCGGACCGCTGGTAGCCGTGTGGTCGTCGGTGATCATGAGCCCGCGCGTGAGACAGAAGGTGTGGATCCCGTCGCGCGAGGTCACCGGCCCGTAGACGGCCGGTAGCGGACCCGGCGTGCCGGCCGACACCAGGTGCCGCCAGATGAGCCGCCGCAGCCACCACGGGGTGATCCGGTCGAGCAGGCCGTAGGCGGATTTCCGGTCGCGCATGCGCAGCAGGATGAGCCCGCCGGGGCGCAGCGCCTGCAGCAGCCGGTCGAAGACCAGCTCGGCGTGCTGGATCCGCTCCAGCAGGAACGACAGCTGGATCACGTCCACCGACCTCGGGGGCAGCGGGACGCAGCGCAGGTCGCCCAGTGACCACATGGCGAGATCGGCTCGCTCGCCGACCACTCTCCTGATCGGGGGCAGGTCCTCGTCGACGCCGGTGGCCCTGGTGTCGATCCGGTCCAGGACCAGTGGCTCGTCGTGCGCGCATCCGGCGACGAGCACGTCGAGCCGCCTGCCGAGCCGTCCGGCCCACTGCTCGCGGATGCGCTGACCAAAGAGATCGCCCCTTGGGGCTACCGACCGCACCTCAGACATGTCACCCAGAGTAATCAATCGACGCCAATTAGTAAGCCATTTCCCTGCTAGCGTCCTGCGCCGTGAGTGATCTCGTGTACGTGGGCAACGCGAATGTCGACGCCGCGATGGACCATGGCTGGCTCCTGGGCCATTTCAAACCCTATGGCGACCCGAGACACAGCGACGGGGTGGAGATCAAATGGGGCACCCACTCCCCGGGTGACGAACGCGCCGAGTGGGTGCGGGGCGAGGAGCGTACGGCGCTGCTCATCCTCATCTCGGGTCGCTTCCGCGTCGAACTACCGGGCAGGAGCGTCCTGCTCGCCGAGCGGGGCGACTACGTGGTCTGGGGCAAGGGAGTGGACCACTCCTGGCACGCGGAGGAGGAGTCGGTGGTCCTGACGGTCCGCTGGCCATCCGTCCCGGGCTACAA
This sequence comes from Nonomuraea sp. NPDC049028, assembly GCF_043197735.1. Lineage (NCBI taxonomy): Bacteria > Bacillati > Actinomycetota > Actinomycetes > Streptosporangiales > Streptosporangiaceae > Nonomuraea > Nonomuraea sp. NPDC049028. The sequence goes on along the minus strand of NZ_JBICTR010000009.1, from coordinate 301,204 downwards.
GGTCCGGCGGCCGGACGAGGTCCCGCATCCGGACGAGGTCCTGTAGCCGGATGAACTCCTGGAGCCAGGCAAGGTCCCGGAGCCGGACGGGGGCGTGGGCTAGATGCGAATAGGCTTGTGGCACAACCCCCACGCCCGCCGGCTGGGGGTAATCGTCGTGGGGCTGTCGAAAATGAGTCTGTCCGGGCTGCTTGATCTTGTCGTCACCGATCCCAAGCTGACCGCCGCTCTCGAAGAGGGCGGCGACATCGCGCTGGTGGCGCCGTCCGCGCTGCGGCCGTTCGGGGTGGCCGCGCTGGCCGGGCACGATCAGCGGACCGTGCTGGCGATCACCGCCACCGGCCGCGAGGCGGAGGACCTGGCGAGCGCGCTGACCAGCCTGATGGAGCCCAGCTCGGTGGCCGTCTTCCCCGCCTGGGAGACGCTGCCGCACGAGCGGCTCTCCCCGCGCAGCGACACCGTGGGGCAGCGGCTGGCCGTGCTCAGGAGGCTCGCGCACCCGGTCAAGGACGACCAGGCGGCCGGGCCGCTCAGCGTGGTGGTCGCGCCGGTCAGGGCGCTGCTCCAGCCGATCGTCAAGGGCCTGGGCGACCTGGAGCCGACCCGCCTGCGCGCGGGCGACGACGCCGACCTCGACGGGGTCGTACGGCGGCTGGTCGACAACGGCTACCACCGGGTCGACATGGTGGAGAAGCGCGGCGAGGTGGCGGTCCGCGGCGGACTGCTCGATGTGTTCCCGCCGACCGAGGAGCATCCGCTGCGGCTGGAGTTCTGGGGCGACACGGTCGAGGAGATCCGCTGGTTCAAGGTGGCCGACCAGCGCTCGCTGGAGGCGGCGGACGGCGGGTTGTTCGCGCCGCCGTGCCGCGAGCTGCTGCTCACCGCGGAGGTCAGGGAGCGGGCGCGCGAGCTGGGCCGGGAGCACCCGGCGCTGGCCGAGGTGCTCGACCAGCTCGCCGAGGGGACGCCGGTCGAGGGCATGGAGGCGTTCGCGCCCGTGCTGGCCGGGGAGATGGACCTGCTGCTCGATCACCTGCCCGGCAACGCCGCGGTGTTCGTCTGCGATCCCGAGCGGATCAGGGGCCGGGCCGAGGAGCTCGTACGCACCTCGCAGGAGTTCCTGGAGGCGTCGTGGATCAACGCGGCGGCCGGTGGCGAGGCGCCGATCGACCTCGGGGCGGCGGCGTTCCGCTCGCTCGACGACATCCGTGGCCACGCCGACGTGCTGGGGCAGGCGTGGTGGACGATGGCGCCGTTCGGGGCCGGGGTCGAGCTCGACGCGCAGGACTCCGAGGCATACCGGGGAGACACCAGGAAGGCGCTCGAAGACGTCAAGGGCTGGCTGGCCGAGGACAAGGCGGTCGTTCTGCTGAGCGAGGGACACGGCCCGGCAGAGCGAATGGTCGAGGTCCTCAAGGGCGTGGACGTTCCCGCCCGGTTGGTGAAATATCTGGATAAGTCGCCTGAGGCGAAGGTTGTCCATGTGTCGACGGGGTTGATCGAGCACGGGTTCATCACCCCCAACCTGGCCGTGCTCACCCACCTCGACCTCGTCGGCCAGAAGGCGTCCACCAAGGACATGCGCCGCCTGCCCTCCCGCCGCCGCAACATGGTCGACCCGCTCCAGCTCAAGGTCGGCGACAACGTGGTGCACGAGCAGCACGGCGTCGGCCGCTACATCGAGATGGTGCAGCGCACGGTCCAGGGCGCGACGCGCGAATACCTGGTCATCGAGTACGCCAAGGGCGACCGCCTCTACGTCCCCACGGACCAGCTGGACGAGGTCACCCGCTACGTCGGCGGCGAGGCCCCGACGCTCAACCGGATGGGCGGCGCCGACTGGGCCAAGGCCAAGACCAGGGCGAAGAAGGCGGTCAAGGAGATCGCGGGCGAGCTTATCCGCCTCTACTCCGCCCGCATGGCCTCGCCCGGTCACGCCTTCGCCGCCGACTCCCCGTGGCAGCGGGAGATGGAGGACGCCTTCCCGTACGTCGAGACCGGTGACCAGCTTGAGGCCATCGACGAGGTCAAGCGCGACATGGAGCGCGGCGTCCCGATGGACCGGCTGATCTGCGGCGACGTCGGCTACGGCAAGACCGAGATCGCGGTGCGGGCGGCGTTCAAGGCCCTGCAGGACGGCAAGCAGGTCGCCGTGCTGGTGCCGACGACGCTGCTGGTGCAGCAGCATATGTCGACGTTCACCGAGCGCTTCTCCAGCTTTCCCGTCTCGCTCAGGGCGGTCTCCCGCTTCCAGACCGACGGCGAGGTCAAGGGCACCCTTGAGGGCCTCCGTACGGGCGCCGTGGACCTGGTGATCGGCACCCACCGGCTGCTCAGCCCAGAGGTCCGGTTCAAGGACCTGGGGCTGATCATCATCGACGAGGAGCAGCGGTTCGGCGTCGAGCACAAGGAGGCCATGAAGCACCTGCGCACCCAGGTCGACGTGCTGGCCATGTCGGCCACGCCGATCCCGCGCACGCTGGAGATGGGCCTGACCGGCATCAGGGAGATGTCGACCATCCTCACCCCGCCGGAGGAGCGGCACCCGATCCTCACCTTCGTCGGACCGTACGACGAGAAGCAGATCGGGGCCGCCATCAGGCGCGAGCTGATGCGCGACGGCCAGATCTTCTTCGTCCACAACCGGGTGGCCTCGATCAACCGGGTCGCCGCCCGGATCAGGGAGCTGGTGCCCGAGGCGCGCATCGCGGTGGCGCACGGGCAGATGAACGAGCACCAGCTGGAAAAGATCATGGTCGGCTTCTGGGAGCGCGAGTACGACCTGCTGGTCTGCACCACGATCGTGGAGTCCGGGCTCGACGTGCCCAACGCCAACACGCTGATCGTCGACCGGGCGGACAACTACGGACTCTCGCAGCTGCACCAGCTCAGAGGCCGGGTCGGGCGAGGCAGGGAGCGGGGTTACGCCTACTTCCTCTACCCGCCGGAGAAGCCGCTCACCGAGACCGCCCACGAGCGGCTGGCGACGATCTCGCAGCACACCGAGATGGGCGCGGGCATGTACGTCGCGATGAAGGACCTGGAGATCCGCGGCGCGGGCAACGTACTCGGCGCCGAGCAGTCGGGCTTCATCGCGGGCGTCGGCTTCGACCTGTACGTCCGGCTCATGGCCGAGGCCGTGCAGGAGCAGAAGGCCAAGCTGTCGGGCGTGGAGGTGACGGAGGAGCACCCCGACGTCAAGGTCGAGCTGCCGATCAACGCGCACATCCCGCACGACTACGTCACCTCCGAACGCCTGCGTCTGGAGGCGTACAAGCGGATCGCCACCATCTCGGCCGAGATCCACATCGACGAGGTGCGCGCCGAGCTGACGGACAGATACGGCAAGCCGCCCGTCGAGGTGGAGAACCTCCTGGCCGTCGCCCGCTTCCGCATCAGCGCCCGCCAGGCCGGGCTCACCGATGTCACACTGCAGGGCCAGAACATCAAGTTCGGTCCGGTCAGGTTGCGGGAGTCGCAGCAGGTACGCCTCGACCGCCTGTACAAGAAGGCCATCTACAAGCAGGCGGCGGAGACGCTGCTGGTGCCCGCGCCGAAGACCAAGCCCCTGGGCGGGCAGCCGTTGCGCGACCTCGACCTGCTCAAATGGTGCGGTGACCTGGTCGAGGCCATGTTCTTGGAGCCCGCGAGGGTAAGCTAGCCGCGGTTTTGTCGGGAAAGGACGCACGTGAAGTCGATTCGAGTGGCAGTGGCCGCTGCCGTGGTGGGTGTCGCGCTGACCGCCTGCTCCTCGCCTATGGAGGCCGGAGCCGCGGCCGTCGTGGGCAGTGAGCGGATCTCGTCGCGCGACCTGAACAAGAACGTCCAGGAATACGAGGCCGCGCTGCGGAAGGTCAACATCGAGCCGTCGCAGCTCGGTGTGTCGGTCAACCAGTTCGTTCTGTCCAGGATGGCGGAGCAGAGCCGGCAGCAGCAGCTGGCCGACAAGTTCGGCGTACAGGTCAGCGATTCGGAGATCGACGCCGCGGCCCAGGACAAGGGCGAGCAGCAGACGGCCGAGATGAATCTGCTGTCCAAGGCCGTCTCCCCGGCCAACCCGCGCGGTTACCTGCGGGCGGCGCTCGGCGTGAACAAGGTGCTGGAGAAGCTCGGCGGGCCGCAGAACCAGCAGGCCGTGGAGAAGTTCAAGGCCGCCTACAACGCGATCGCCCCGGTCTTCAGCCCGCGCTACGGCAAGATCAGCCAGCAGGGCTTCGTCGACGCCGGCCGGTTCGGCAAGCCGTCGGCGACGACCGAGCAGGCCGGCCAGGGCGAGCAACAGCAACAGCAGCAGTCGCAGGGCTAGCCGTGCCGCTGATCATCGTCACCACCTCACCGCGGGTCGCGCCGGGCCTGCTGAGCCACCAGGCGTGGCAGGCGTTCGGCTCGGGTCGTGTGCTGACCGGGTCCGCGGATCATCCGCAACTGCCCTACCTGGCCGAGGCCGGGGTCGAGGTGGCCGTCGTCACGCCTGTCCCCGCCGACCTGGCGCGGCGGGCGGTTACGGAGACGGTGGTCTGGCTGGCCGCCCAGGATTCCGAGGACTTCATGCGGGCGGTCGGCCACGCGGCCGTCGCGATGGCCGAGCCGCCGCTGATCGAGGTCGTGCCGGGCTCCTACGACCTGCCGGGCGCGCGGGTGCTCGACCTGGTCGCGGTGATGGAGCGGTTGCGCACCGAGTGCCCGTGGGACCGCAAGCAGACGCACGAGACCTTGGTCCCGTACCTGCTCGAAGAGGCCTACGAGGTGCTGGAGACGATCGAGCAGGGCGACTACCCGGCGCTGCGCGAGGAGCTGGGCGATCTGCTGCTGCAGGTGGTCTTCCACGCGCGGGTGGCCGACGGGTTCGACATGGACGACGTGGCCGAGGGGATCGTCGAGAAGCTGGTGCGGCGGCATCCGCACGTGTTCGGCTCGGTGCGGGCGGAGACCGCCGACGAGGTGAACGACAACTGGGAGGCGATCAAGGCGGCCGAGCGGGCGGCGAAGGACGAGCGTCCGTCGGTGCTCGACGGGGTGCCAATGGGGCAGCCCGCGCTGTCGCTGGCCGCCCAGCTGATGCGTCGGGCCGAGCGCGGGGGCGCGCCGGACGGGCTGGCCGCCGCGATCTCGCAGGGGGTGGGGCGCGAGCTGTTCGACCTCGTCCGCCGCGCCCAGGACGCGGGGATCGACGCCGAATCCGAGCTCCGCGCCGCCGCTCGCGACTACCGTGACCGCGTGCTCCGCTGGGAGTCGGAGCACCGATAGGCTCTGAAGGCATATTGCCTTTCGATTTAGGAGCGCAAACCCGTGGCTACCATCGAGGTCGTATACGCGCGCGAGATCCTCGACTCCCGGGGCAACCCGACCGTCGAGGTCGAGGTGATCCTCGACGACGGCGGCAGGGGGCGCGCGGCGGTGCCCAGCGGCGCGTCGACCGGCCAGTTCGAGGCCGTGGAGCTGCGTGACGGAGACGAGCGCTACGGCGGCAAGGGCGTGGAGAAGGCCGTGCTCGCCGTCACCGACGAGATCTTCGAAGAGATCAACGGCATCGAGGCCGAGGACCAGCGCATCATCGACCAGATCATGATCGATCTGGACGCGACGCCCAACAAGTCCAAGCTGGGCGCCAACGCCATCCTGGGCGTCTCGCTGGCCGTGGCCAAGGCCGCCGCCGACAGCGCCGACCTGCCGCTGTTCCGTTACCTGGGCGGCCCCAACGCCCATCTGCTGCCCGTGCCGATGATGAACATCCTCAACGGCGGCGCCCACGCCGACACCAACGTCGACATCCAGGAGTTCATGATCGCGCCGATCGGCGCGAGCACGTTCCGCGAGGCCGTGCGCATGGGCACCGAGGTCTACCACGCGCTCAAGGGCGTGCTGAAGGAGAAGGGCTACGCCACGGGGCTGGGCGACGAGGGCGGCTTCGCGCCCAACCTGCCGTCCAACCGCGACGCGCTCGACCTGATCCTGGTCGCCATCGAGCGGGCCGGCTACACGCCGGGCGACGACGTCGCCCTCGCGCTCGACGTGGCCGCCTCCGAGTTCCACAAGGACGGCGTCTACACGATCGACGGCAAGGGCGTCTCGGCCCAGGAGCTCATCGCCTTCTACGCGGACCTGGTCGACAACTACCCGCTCGTCTCGATCGAGGACCCGCTCGACGAGGAGGACTGGGCCGGCTGGAAGGCCATCACCGAGGCCCTCGGCGACAAGGTCCAGCTGGTCGGCGACGACCTGTTCGTGACCAACCCGGAGCGGCTCGGCCGCGGCATCGCCGAAGGCACCGCCAACGCGCTGCTGGTCAAGGTCAACCAGATCGGCACCCTGTCCGAGACCCTCGACGCGGTCGACCTGGCCCACCGCAGCGGCTACCGCTGCATGATGAGCCACCGCTCCGGCGAGACCGAGGACACGACGATCGCCGACCTGGCCGTGGCGGTCAACTGCGGCCAGATCAAGACCGGCGCGCCCGCCCGCTCGGACCGCGTGGCCAAGTACAACCAGCTCCTGCGCATCGAGGAAATTCTCGACGACGCCGCTCGCTACGCGGGTCGCGGCGCTTTTCCGCGTTTCCAGCGCTAGTTTCGGGTACGGCTCGCGGCATGGCGGGTATGCCGCGAGCCGGTCAGAAGGGTGCAAATAGCACCATCCGCTAAGTTCGGCCACCGAACTGGACACGGAGGTGTGAACCGTTGGCTAAGAGGCCGCAGCTGACCGGGCGGGCCGCCATCCTGGCGATCGTGGTGTGCGCGATCGCGATGAGCCTGGCCTACCCTGTACGCGAGTACATCGCGCAGCGCCGCGGCATCGCGGAGTTGCGGGCGGAGAAGGCACGGGTCGAGGCCGACCGCCAGGCGCTGGCCGAGCAGGCGCAGCGGATCCGCGATCCCAACTGGATCAAGCGGACGGCCAAGGAACGGCTGCACTACTGCGGGCCGGGCGAGAAGTGCTACGTGGTCATGGACGCCAAGCCCGACAAGACCACGACGACGGTCAAGCAGCCCGCCGCGACGCCGCCGTGGTACCAAACGCTGTGGGAATCGGTCGAAGCCGCCGACACGGGCCAGGGCCGCAAGGCCGGATGAGCACCGGCGCGGAGGAGCGTCGGCGGCGTGTGAGGGGAGAGCGTTGGACAGCAGAGACGTCGACGCGGTGCAGCGGCAGCTGGGCCGCCCGCCGAGAGGGCTGCGCGAGGTGGCGCACCGCTGCCCGTGCGGCAACCCCGACGTGGTGGAGACCGCGCCGAGGCTGCCCGACGGCTCGCCGTTCCCCACGCTCTACTACCTGACCTGTCCCAAGGCGGCCTCCGCGATCGGCACGCTCGAAGGCTCGGGGCTGATGCGCGAGATGCAGGCCAGGCTGGGCACCGATCCGGAGCTGGCCGCCGCCTACCAGGCCGCCCACGACGACTACGTGGCCAGGCGCGACAAGGCGGCGGAAGAGCAGGGCACGGAGCCGCTGCCGCGTGACATGCAGAGCACCGGCGGCATGCCGCTGCGGGTGAAGTGCCTGCACGCGCTCGTTGCGCACGAGCTGGCCGTGCCCGGATCCAACCCGTTCGGCCGGGAGGCGCTGGATGCCCTCCCCGAGTGGTGGAGTGACGGACCATGCGTGTAGCCGCCGTTGACTGCGGCACCAATTCCGTACGCCTGCTGATCGCCGACGTCGGCGACAACGACCTCGCCGAGATCGAGCGGCGGATGGAGATCGTACGACTGGGCGAGGGGGTCGACCAGACGGGGCGGCTGGCTCCCGAGGCGCTGGAGCGGACGTTCACCGCGATGCGCACCTACCGCAAGCTCATCGACCAGCACGGCGCCACGGCGACCCGGGTGGTGGCGACCAGCGCGACGCGCGACGCCGCCAACAGGCAGGAGTTCGTCGACGGGGTGCGCGAGATCTTCGGGGTGGAGCCCGAGGTGGTGACGGGCGCGGAGGAGGCCGAGCTGTCGTTCGTCGGCGCGACCAGGGGGCTGGTCCGGCTGTCGCGGGAGACCGGGGTGCCGCAGGGGCCGCTCCCGCCCTACCTGGTCGTCGACATCGGGGGCGGCTCGACCGAGTTCGTGGTCGGCTCCGAGCACGTCATCGGCGCGCTGTCGGTCGACATCGGCTGCGTACGCCTGACGGAGCGGCACCTGCGCGACGCGGGCGATCCGCCGTCGGCGGAGGCGCTGGAGGCCATCGTGGCCGACATCGAGGCCGCGCTCGACCGGGTCGCCGAGGCGGTGCCCGTCCATGAGGCGCACACGCTGGTGGGTCTGGCCGGCTCCGTCACGACGGTGGCGGGCATCGCACTGGACCTGCCCGCCTACGATTCGGAGCGGATCCATCACTCGCGGATGACCGCCCAGCAGGTCCACGAGGTCACGCGACGGCTGCTCGCGATGACCCATAGTGAGCGTTCACAGATTCCAGTGATGCACCCAGGTCGAGTTGACGTGATTGGCGTGGGTGCCCTGATTCTGGACCGCATCGTGCGGCGTTTCGCGTTTACGCAGGTCGTCGTGAGCGAACACGACATCCTCGACGGAATCGCCTACTCCATGGCCTGATTTTTCCGGCGAAAATCGGACAATTCTGGGATTCGGCTGTGTTGAGTGTGCAATCAGTTTTATGCTTAGGTAAAGGGGCATTGCGGGGGCTTTGTCATATTGCCGGACACGGGTGGTGTCGGCGTGGCGACCGTTCCCGGAGCGCATCTTTTCCCTAACGGAATGGAGCACTCTCACATGAACTCATCTCGTCCATTAGCGCGTAAGGCGGCGGCGTTCGGCGCCTCCGCCGCCGTGCTGGGCGCCATGGTCGCGGGGCTGGCAGCCGCTCCCGCGCAGGCGTCCACCCAGGCCACCGCGGGCAAGGCCGGCGCCGCGGCGACCTCCACCAAGGCCAGGCCCAAGGTCTCGGTGTCCACGCCCAAGGCGTCGAGCCGCGACAACGACGGTTCCTGCCCGGTGAAGGTCGACATCTCGGCCAACATCAACGTCAAGCTCGACGGCAAGACCGAGCTCGCCTACCGCTGGCTCCACGGAGACGGCTCCAAGGGCAAGGTCAAGGTGCTGAAGCTCAAGGGCCACGGCACCAAGTCGGTCAAGATCGGCCAGACGCTCACTTTCAACGAGGACGTCAAGGGCTGGGAGGCCGTGCAGATCCTCGGTCCGCGCAAGGTGACCTCCAAGAAGGGCTACTTCTCGGTCACCTGCCAGGACGCCGTCGTCATCGACAAGGATCAGCTGAGCGGCAGCAAGAGGATCTCGGTCAGCGCCTGGGCCGACCCCAGCTCGTACGTCGGGCCCTGTACCCCCGGCGACAAGGTCAACTTCCTTGGCCGGATCAAGGTCAACGACCCGACGTGGGTCAAGTACCGCTGGGTGCTGAACGGTCGCGTCGTCGACTATGGCCGGACGAAGGTCTACCACTCGAAGACCGTCTCCTTCGGCTACTCGCCGCGTGACAGCCAGCGGGGCTACGCCGACCTGCAGGTCGTCGGGCGCGGCGGCTCCTCCTCCGACCGGGCCTACTACAAGGTCTGGTGCAAGGACGAGGCTCCCTCGGTGCGGGTGTCGGCCACCAACCTGGTGACCGCGACCAACAACGACGGCTGCAAGGTCGGCGCGCACGCCACCATCAACTCGACCGGCCGCGCGCGGGTCGAGTACACGTGGTACGTCAACGGCCAGTCCGTTGACCGTGGTGAGGTCGGGTTCGGCCGCGAGGGCTCGCGTACCGTCGAGCTGTCCGACCGCGTTCTCTCCGGTTCCGCGACGAAGGGTGGCCGGATCACCCTGGCCATCTCCGGGCCGAAGAACAACGACTCGATCAGCCAGTCCTACGCCGCCTGCGAGGCGCCGAAGCCGAAGATCTCGGTCTCGAGCCTTTCGGTCTCCGGCCAGCGCAACGAGTTCTGCGCCGACAAGCGCGGCCCCGGCGTCGACTTCAAGGCGACGATCTCCAGCACCGCCCCGACCACCGTCAAGTACTACTGGGTGATCGACGGCAAGCGGGAGAACCCGGACCTCGAGCGTCAGGTCAACGGCAGTGTCGACGTGACCTGGGGCGTCGCGGGCGCGCAGAGCGCCAGCGAGACCAAGGGTTCCGTCCAGCTCGTGGTCTTCAGCCCCGACTCCGCTTCCGCGGCCACCAGCTTCTCGGTGAGCTGCCCGAAGCCGGCCGGCGCCTGATCAGTTGAGTTGAGTTGAACCGGGTGGTGCCCTCGTGGCGCCGCCCGGTTTTTCTGTTTGCCACTACTGTGTGGCCTCGGACGAGGGACCCCATCGCAGTTGGCCGCCTACGGGGGCCGGCCTGCGAGCGGTCGGAAGCCCCGCCGCCGGACGAAGGAGCGGATGGCGACCTTGCACTCGCGGCTCCTGCGCCAGGCGCCCTACCGGGGCCTCACGGGCTTCCTGCCCGAATTACCGGAATCCTCGCCTCTTCGGGCCGAGGAGCGCGTGCCCACGCCGAGTCCTTCGGCGACCAGGTGATGGGGCACCATCGGTGCCATGAGCTTCGTACCTCCAGGCACCGGCTGGCCCGGCGATCCGGCGACCGCTGACACCCCGGTCGCCCACGACCCCGCGGACGTGCGCCGCCTCGCCGCCGCCGGCAGCACCCTGGCGGAGCTCACGGCCGCGCAGTCCGTCTGCCGGGCCTGCCCGCGCCTGGTGGAATGGCGCGAGGAGGTGGCCGAGGTGAAGCGGCGCGCGTTCGCGGACGAGACCTACTGGGGGCGGCCGGTCGCCGGGTGGGGCGATGACCATCCGCGTGTCCTGCTCGTCGGCCTGGCCCCGGCCGCGCACGGGGGTAACAGGACGGGGCGGATCTTCACGGGTGACCGCAGCGGAGACTGGCTGTTCGCCTCGCTGTATCGCGCCGGACTGGCCGTACAGGAGACGAGCACGCACGCCGGTGACGGGCAGCGGCTGATCGGTGCCCGGGTGGTGGCCTCAGTGCGGTGCGCGCCACCCGCGAACAAGCCCACGCCCGAGGAGCGGGCCACCTGCTTCCCGTGGCTGTCGCGGGAGATCACACTGACCGCGCCGAGCGTGCGGGTGGTCGTCGCGCTGGGCGGGTTCGCCTGGCAGGCCATGTGGCCCGCGCTGAAGGACGCGGGCTACACGCTCCCGCGCGTCAGGCCGCCGTTCGGGCACGGCGTCGAGGTCCAGGTCACGTACGGGCAGGCGCCGGTGACCCTCATGGGCTGCTATCACCCCAGCCAGCAGAACACCTTCACCGGCAGGGTGACCGCCCAGATGCTCGACGACGTCTTCGTCAGAGCCAGGGCGCTGGGGGTGTGACGCGTAGCACCACCTGGGGATTGGCTTTATGGGGTGCCCTTGACGTAGCCTTGTGAATAGTTTCACAAGCGCTCCCATGGGATGGGGAACCGAGGATGAACAAGCACATTCTGATCGTCGGCGGCGGTTACGTCGGCCTCTACACGGCATTGCGGCTACAGCGCACGCTCCGCTCGGAGCTGCGCGACGGCAACGTGCGCATCACCATCATCGACCCCCACTCGTACATGACCTACCAGCCGTTCCTGCCCGAGGCGGCGGCGGGCAACCTTTCCCCGCGGCACGTGGTCGCCCCGCTGCGCCGGGTTCTACCCAAGGTGCGCGTGCTCAACGGCAGCGTCACCGCCGTCGACCACGACGAGCGGTCCGTCACCTTCCAGCCGGTCGAGGGTGAGCCGCGCGAGATCGCCTACGACGTGATCGTGATGGCCGCCGGCTCGATCTCGCGGACGCTGCCGATCCCCGGCCTGACCGACATCGGCATCGGGTTCAAGAACGTGGGCGAGGCCATCGCGCTGCGCAACCGGGTCCTGCACCTGCTCGACGTCGCCGAGTCGACCGATGACCTGGAGGCGCGCCGCCGGGCGCTCACGTTCGTCGTCGTCGGCGCGGGCTTCGCGGGCGTCGAGGCGCTGGCCGAACTCGAGGACATGGCCAAGGACTCGACCCGCTACTACCGCAACATCAAGCCCTCCGACATCCGCTGGGTGCTGGTGGAGGCCACGAACCGGGTGCTGCCCGAGGTCGGCCCCGAGATGGGCAAGTGGACGCTGGAGCAGCTGCGCGAGCGCGGCATCGACGTGAAGCTCGACACGCGCCTGGAGTCCTGCGAGGGCGGCCACGTGGTGCTCTCCGACGGCTCGAAGTTCGACGCCGACACCCTCGTGTGGACCGCGGGCGTCAAGCCCAGCCCGGTGGTCAACGGCGGCGGCCTGCCCCTCGACGAGCGCGGCCGGATCAAGACCACGACGAAACTGACGGTCGCGGGCGTCACGGACGCCTTCGCCGCCGGTGACGCGGCGGGTGTCCCCGACGTGACCAACCCCGGCCAGTATTGCGCGCCCAACGCTCAGCACGCCGTACGTCAGGCCAAGGTGCTGGCCGACAACCTGGTCCGCCATCTCCGGGGTCAGGAACTGGTCGACTACCGCCACAAGTATGTCGGATCGGTCGCCGGTCTCGGCCTGCACCAGGGGGTCGCGAACGTCTATGGAGTCAAGCTTCGCGGATTCCCTGCGTGGTTCATGCACCGCACTTACCATCTGTCGCGGGTGCCGACGCTGAACCGCAAGGTCCGTGTCGTCGTCGACTGGACTCTGGCCCTGTTCTTCAAGCGGGAGACCATCTCACTGGGCGAGATGGAGCACCCGCGCGACGGGTTCAGAGCCGCCGTGGCGACGACCCGCCGCTAGCCCGCGTACAGCAGCGCCCCGGTGCGGCCGCATCGGGGCGTTTCGGCATTCTTGACTCAATATTCTCGGTCTCAATCGAGAGGGGATCCACGAGTGGGGCTCTCAGCGGTGACGGTGCTCGGCGTGGACCGGCCCGGCGTGATCGCCGCGGTCACCGGCTCGCTCGCCGACTGCGGGGCGAACATCCAGGACTCGACCATGACGCTGCTCGGCGGCCATGTCGCGATGATGCTGCTGGTCTCGGGCGACCTGAGCGCCGACGAGCTGACCAAGCACTTGTGCGCGCCGGACCTGGTGGTGACCGCCTCGGCCGTCGAGGCCCGCCGCTACTTCGGCGGCCGGCCGACCGGGCTCGGCTATGTCCTGACCGTCCACGGGCCGGACCGGCCGGGCATCATCTCGGCCATCAGCGCCGAGCTCGCCTCGGTGGGCGGCAACATCACCGGCATGAGCACCCGGCTCACCGGCCGGCTGTACGTCCTCATCGCCGACGTCGAGCTGCCCGAGGAGGTCGACGTGGCCGGGCTGATGCGCGGGCTGGCCACGGTCGGCTCGGGCCTCGAGTCCGAGATCACCTTCCGGCCCGTTGAACCGGACCTGTTGTGACCCCGCCGGACGGGATCGCCCGCGGAGTGCTCGACGCTCCGCACCCGCTCCTGTCCGCCCGGGCCCGGCAAGTGGATCCCACCGACCCCCGCGTGGTGGCCGCGGCGGCCGATCTCCTCGCCACTCTGCGCGGCGAGCCGGGGACCGCGGGTCTGGCCGCCCCCCAGATCGGGCTGAGTTGGCGGCTGATCGCCTTCGACGCCGCCGGGCACCCAAGAGGTAGGTCGTGGGCCGGCGAGCTCGTGGTGGTCAATCCACGGCTCGCTGAGGCGTCTCACTGGTGCGTCGGGCGGGAGGGCTGCGCCTCGATCGCGGGTTTGACCGCTGACGTACGGCGAGCGACGCGTATCACAGTGCTCGGCAGCTTGCCTGGCACGGGAGATCCCGTCACCATCGAGGCGGATGCATTCGAAGCTAGGTGCATTCAGCATCAACTGGACCATCTCGACGGCGTTCTGTTCCTGGACAGAGTGTCAGGAGCCCTATCACTTCACCGCAGACTTCACAGTTGTGACGCCTGATACGAAGTTGTGCTCCTCGGAAGCATGGTCCGTTTCGTATGATTGCGGCGCCCCCGTAGCCCAAAGGCAGAGGCAAACCCCTTAAAAGGGTTGTAGTGCGGGTTCGAATCCCGCCGGGGGCACCCGCATCTACCAGAGGAAATGCCTCACTAAACAACCCTCAGTAACCGCGGGAACTCAGGAACGGATCCGTTCGTTGTCCTCCTGCTGAAGTCTCGAAACCACATAGATCTGAGTGCGGGTTGACCTAGGTGACGCCGCGTCCAATAAGCTCGGCGCACAGGAGGCAGCGATGGAGAGCAAGAACCCCGTTTTCAACCGGTCCCGGCAGGCCGGCGGGTGGCAGGGCGCGACGCCCACCCCCGGGCAACTGCAGAACATGTACGACTCCCCGTCGTACGCGCCCCCGGCACCGTCCGCCTACCGGACGATGACGATCGACGACGTCGTGGTGCGCGGTTTCATGACCCTGGGCACGCTCGTCGTGGCCGCGGCCGCCGCCTGGTACCTCAACGTCCCCCTGGGCGTGGCCGTCGGCGCGGCCATCGTGGCGCTCGTCCTGGGGCTGATCGCCTCGTTCAGGATGAGCACCAACCCGGCGTTGATCCTCAGCTACGCCGCGTTCGAAGGGATCTTCCTCGGCGCGATCAGCAGCGCCTACGAATCCCTCTACAACGGGATCGTCCTTCAGGCGGTGCTCGGCACCGCGTTCGCTTTCGGCGGAGTCCTGACCGTCTACGCGCTGCGCGTCGTCAGGGTGACACCGAAGTTCGTTCGGTTCGTGGTCGCCGCGGGCTTCGCGGCCATCGGTCTGGTGCTCGTCAACCTGATCGCCGGGATCTTCATCCCGGGCGGCCTCGGGCTGCGCACCGACTCCCCGATCGGGTGGATCTTCAGCGTCGCGATGATCCTGCTCGGCTGCTTCTTCCTGCTGCTCGACTTCAACTCGATCGAGGAGGGCGTCCAGCAGGGCGCCCCGGAGAAGTTCGCCTGGCAGTGCGCCTTCGGGCTGACGCTGAGCCTGGTGTGGATCTACCTCGAGGTGCTCCGGTTCATCAGCATTTTCACGCGTAGCGACTGACCGTTCGCCTCCCGGACCCCGTCTGGACCCCGCCGATCCGGCGGGGTCCTTCTCTTTGCGCGACCGAAAATCTACCCGCCGTTACAAAAACCTCGGAGGTTGGGGCTTGTCATTCGGGGGGACGTGTTGCAGTGTCGAGCAAAGGACCTTAATCCGTGGAGGTGCCCATGTCCTTGAACCACTCACCGGAGACGCAGACGAAGCTGATCGCAAGGGTCCCAACGATAACGGGACGCGAACTCCCCGAGTGGTTTCAAGCCATCGACAACGGCCCGTCCTTCCTGAGGTGTGACGAGCGGGCCAACTGGCTCGCCGACGAGCACGGGCTGTCCCATGGCTACGCCGCCGCCATCGTGCACGAACACGAGCGGTACCGCCATAACCGTATGGGCTTCCTGTAGAGCCCACACGCCGACCCGACCCGCGCCCGTGCCCTCGGTACGGGCGCGGAATCATGGGTGGATGGACCTAGACAAAGCACGCGACTTCCTGCGAGGCAACCACCGCGCGGTGCTCCTCACCAAGCACGCCGACGGCCGCCCGCAGATGTCCCCGGTGTCGGTGGGCGTGGACGACGAGGGCTACCTCGTCATCAGCACCAGGGAGACGGCCGCCAAGACGCGCAACATCCGGCGCGACAACAAGGTGACGATCTGCGCCTTCACGGACGCCTTCTACGGAAACTGGATCCAGGTGGAGGGCGAGGCGGAGATCATCTCCCTCCCGGAGGCCATGGATCACCTGATCGCCTACTACCGGGGGATCTCGGGCGAGCACCCTGACTGGCCGGACTACGAGGCGGCGATGGTCCGCGACAAGCGGGTCCTGGTCCGCGTGACCCCGACCAAGGCGGGCCCGGACCGCCACGGCTGAGGCCGGTCCGCACTGCCCCGGCTGACGCGAGCTTCTGGGTGGGCGCCAACCCGTATGGCGGTTGGCGCCCACCGGCCCGGGCGTCGAACGCCCGGTCGTGAGACTTAGGAAAGGCGTTCGAGGACCATCGCCATGCCCTGCCCGCCGCCCACGCACATGGTCTCCAAGCCGATCGCCTTGTCGTGGTGGCGGAGGCTGTTGATCAGCGTGGAGGTGATGCGCGCGCCCGTCATGCCGAAGGGATGCCCGACGGCGATCGCGCCGCCGTTGACGTTGAGGCGGTCGAGGTCGATGCCCAGATCCCGGTAGGACGGGATGACCTGCGCCGCGAACGCCTCGTTGATCTCCACCAGGTCGACGTCGTCGATCGCCATCCCCGCGCGGGCCAGCGCCTGCTTCGACGCCTCGACCGGCCCGAGGCCCATGATCTCGGGGGACAGGCCGGTGACGCCGGTGGAGACGATGCGCGCCAGCGGCGTGATGCCCAGCTCGGCCGCCCGCGTGTCGCTCATCACGATGACGGCGGCGGCGCCGTCGTTCAGCGGGCAGCAGTTGCCGGCCGTGACCGTGCCGTCGGGGCGGAAGACCGGCTTCAACCCGGCCACCCCCTCGTACGTGGTCCCGGCCCGCGGCCCGTCGTCCTTGCTGACCACGGTGCCGTCGGGGAGCGTCACCGGGGTGATGTCCTTCTGCCAGAAGCCGTCGGCCAGCGCCTTCTCGGCCAGGTTCTGGGAGCGGACGCCGAACTCGTCCTGGTCGCGCCGGGTGACGCCCTTGATCTGGGCGAGGTTCTCGGCGGTCTGGCCCATCGCGATGTAGACGTCGGGGATCGTGTCGTCCTCGCGCGGGTCGTGCCAGCTGTGCCCGCCCTCGGCGGAGGCCTTGCTGCGCCCGATGGCGTCGTTGAAGACCGGGTTCTGGGTCTCGGGCAGCGAGTCGGAGTTGCCCTTCACGAACCGCGACACCATCTCCACGCCCGCGGACACGAACACGTCGCCCTCGCCCGCCTTGATCGCGTGGAAGGCCATCCGGGTGGTCTGCAGCGACGACGAACAGTAGCGGGTGACCGTGGTGCCCGGCACGTTGTCGAGGCCGAGCAGCACCGACACCACGCGGGCCATGTTGAAGCCCTGCTCACCACCGGGCAGGCCGCAGCCGAGCATGAGGTCGTCGATCGTCGTCGGGTCGAGCTGCGGCACCTTGGCGAGCGCGGCCTGGATCATCTGCACGGTGAGGTCGTCAGGGCGTATGTCCTTCATCGAACCCTTGAAGGCCCGCCCTATGGGCGAGCGAGCGGTAGCGACGATCACAGCTTCAGCCATCTTCATCCTCCTGTGTCGGCCTTTAGAACTATATTCCAGTCCTGGTGGCGGAGCACGGTGGGTGGGGCGTCAGCCGTACATGCCGGGTGCCGTGGCCGTGCCGTCGTTGACGGCGTGGACGGCGCCCTTCTCGTCACGCCAGAGGCGCCAGCCGCCCTGGCTGCCGGTGAACCAGGGGGGCGGGGTCGTCGTGGAGGCGAGCCGCTTGCCGGTCGCGAGGTCGTACTCGCAGGCGGCGGCTATCGAGTAGAAGCCGGGGGCCTGGCCGCGGAGCGGGAGCGGTTTGGGGTCCGTGACGCAGAAGGACCAGCCGCGCTGGTCCTCGACCGGGACCGGCTCGCCCGTCGTCAGGTCGAAGGCGGCGCCCTTGGCGTCGTGCTTGAGGAAGCCGAGCTTCTCCATGCGGTCGGGGAAGGCCAGCCACCAGCCGGAGCCGGGCACCTCGGAGGCGGGGATCTGGCCGATGACCCGGCCGCTCTCGGCGTCGAGCCGGGCGAAACCGCCGTAGGTGCCCTGCCGGTCGACCGGGCGTACGACGGGAGCGTAGCCGGGGCTGCCGCTGGGGTAGACGCGGACGACCGAAGGACGCATCCAGTTGATCGTGCCGTCGCCGATCTTGATGGAGAACAGGCCGAAGGTGGAGGCCTTCTTCGTCCGCGGGTTGGTGTAGGGGGCGACGTAGCCGATCAGGTTGTCGCTGGTCGCGCCGAAGGCCCACCCGCCCGACATGTCGATGCCGGGGCCGAGCGCCTGCTCGATCGGCTGCTGCCACTGCAGCTTGCCGGTCTTGAGCTCGTACGACTCGATCATGGGGTTGGCGGCCAGGCGGAGCAGCAGCACCCGGTCGGGATCCGACCACTCGACCTCGGCGATGCCGGGCAGCTTCCACATCTGCTTGCCGCTGACCGGGTCGAGCACCACCACGCGGGCGGTGGAGAGCGCGGTGTGCTCCGGCAGGCAGATGTAGGGCCCGCAGCGCTGGGGGCCGAACGTCGAATGCACCGGCCGCGCCCACTTCTGCGCGCCGGTGCGCGCGTCGCGGGCGACGACGGTGGCGTTCCAGCGGCCCTTCTTGACCGGGTCGACCGCCACGACGACAGCCTGGCCGGGGGCCGTCTCGACGATGGCGGGCGCGGAGACACCCATGCCGGGCAGGCGGCCCGCCATGGTGGCCGGCTGGGCCCAGAGCTTGTTGCCGTGGGCGAGGTCGACGGCGACGGTCTCCAGCGAGCCGTCGGGCTTCATGGAGGTGGTCGTGACGACCCCGCCAGCGGCGGACATCCGGCTGACCGCGTCGATCTCGTCGTTGTGCCAGGTCGGGAAGTGGACCGTGGCCGCGCCGCTGTCGGAACAGCCGGCCAGGGCCAGGATTCCGGCGAGAGTGAGGGCGGCGTTCGCGAGGGGCCGAAGCACGAGCAATCCACTCCAAAGGGACGAGGAGTGACGGCTTCGGTTCGGAGGGTGACCGGGGTCAGGCGTCGTTGGGCGACTCTCCCAGCCGGCGGCGGAACAACGTCGCCCACTTGCCGTGGAGACCCGTCGCCCGCCCGGCGACCGTGGTCGCGGAGACCTCGGTGCCGGGCTCCTCCGCGGCCGTAGCCGCCGCGAGGTAAATCGGTTGCAGTCCTTCGCCGCGCGCGGGTCGAGGCTCTGGCCACAATCCCAACGCAGCGCATACAGAAGGTAGCACTGCGTAAGCTGCCTGTGCGTAACCTCGGGCAGATGGGTGAAAACGATCGGGTCCGAACATCTCGCCCGGATTTGTCGCGAAATCCGGCCCCAGGACGTCGGCGAACGAGACCGTACGTCCGCCCGCGTCGACCACCGCGACCGTCTGGGCCGCGGCCAGCTGGCGGCTCCAGCGCCGCGTCACCCAGCGCAGCGGCTGCGCGATGGGCCGTACGGTGCCAAGGTCGGGACAGGTGCCCACGACCACCTCGGCGCCCGCCTCGCGCAGCCGGCGCACGGCCTTGCTCAGGTGGCGTACGGCAACCGCGGGCGGGGTCTGGGTGGTGACGTCGTTCGCGCCGACGAAGATCACGGCCAGCTGGGGCTCCGCCGTCAGTGCCCGGTCGACCTGGTCGGCGAGTTCGGCCGACGGGGCTCCCGACTTGCCGACCACGCGGAGGCGTACGGGGCGCTCGGCGACGGAGGCCAGGCCGTGCGCGAGCAACACGCCCGGGGTTCCGGCCGGATCGGTCATCCCCAGGCCGACGGAGAGGGAATCGCCCAGCAGGACCATGGAGACCGGGGTGCCGGGGAAGTCGCCGTATACGCCGTCGGACGGCGGCCCCTCCATGCCGTGCGGACGGCCGATCACCTTCCTGGCCAACAGGCTTTCGGCCATCAGCAGGCCGTACGCGGTGGCGCCGAGGGCCGTCAGCCCGCCACCGCCGAGTGCCGCCGCTGTCGCGATCTTGCGCGCTGCCCGCGCCGTGCCCGCTGCCCAGACCACGTGCGTGCTCCTCTCGGCCGAACACGGCGGTAGCGTTTGCCTTGAAAACTAGCCGAGTGCCCGCCACCCCCACGGGAGCTCGGCCCTCGGCAAGCTGACCAAGCTTCGGCAAAGAAGGTGAACACCTCGGTGCGCGTTTACGATTCCCTGGTCGAGCTCATGGGCAACACCCCGCTCGTCAGGATGCACAAGGTCTCCGCCGGCCTACCCGCCCAGGTGCTCGCCAAAGTCGAGTACTTCAACCCGGGCGGCTCGGTCAAGGACCGCATCGCGGTCCGCATGATCGACGCGGCGGAGGCGTCGGGGGAGCTCCGGCCCGGTGGCGTGATCGTCGAGCCGACGTCCGGCAACACGGGCGTGGGTCTGGCCATCGTGGCCCAGCAGCGTGGCTACAAGTGCCTGTTCGTGGTGCCCGACAAGGTGGCCCAGGACAAGATCGCCGTGCTGCGCGCCTATGGCGCCGACGTCGTGGTCTGCCCGACCGCCGTGTCGCCCGACCACCCCGACTCTTACTACTCGGTGTCCGACCGGCTGGCCCGTGAGGTGCCCAACGCCTGGAAGCCCGACCAATACTCCAACGTCAACAACCCCGACTCCCACTACTACTCGACCGGTCCCGAGGTGTGGGAGCAGACCGAGGGCCGGGTCACCCACTTCGTGGCGGGCATCGGCACCGGGGGCACGATCAGCGGCGCCGGCCGCTACCTCAAGGAGATCTCCGACGGCCGCGTGAAGATCATCGGGGCCGACCCCGAGGGTTCCGTCTACTCGGGCGGTTCGGGTCGTCCCTACCTGGTGGAGGGCGTCGGCGAGGACATCTGGCCGGCCACCTACGACACGAAGATCTGCGACGAGATCATCGCGGTGTCCGACAAGGACTCCTTCAACATGACCCGGCGGCTCGCCCGCGAAGAGGCCCTGCTGGTCGGCGGCTCGTGCGGGATGGCCGTGGTCGCGGCGCTGGAGGTGGCGGCCAAGGCGGGGCCCGAGGACGTGGTGGTCGTCCTCCTGCCCGACGGCGGGCGCGGCTACCTGTCCAAGATCTTCAACGACGACTGGATGGCCGACTACGGCTTCCTGACCACCTCGTCCGAGGAGGGGCTGGTCCGTGACGTACTGGCTCGTAAGGGGGCGGGCCTGCCGGAGTTCGTGCACGTGCACCCGCACGAGTCGGTCGGTACGGCCATCGCCATCATGCGCGAATACTCGGTGTCGCAGCTCCCGGTGATGAAGGAGGAGCCGCCGGTCATGGCGGCCGAGGTGGTCGGCTCCATCGTCGAGCGCGACCTGCTCGAAGCCCTCTACCGCGGCCGGCTCTCCTCCGAGGACACGATCGCCGAGCACATGTCGTCGCCGCTGCCGATGATCGGCAGCGGCGAGTCGGTGGCGCGCGCGGTGGAGGCGCTGGAGAAGGCGGACGCCGCCGTGGTGCTGGAAGAGGGCAAGCCGGCCGGGCTACTGACCCGCCAGGACCTGCTCGCCTTCCTCGCCAACCACTAGGGCCTTGACCACTAGGGCTTTTTGATCGACTCGATCACGGTGCCGAGCCCCTCCGAGCCGCGTCCCTCGGCGTCGGCGCGTTCGAACAGCTCCTTGAGGGCGTTCGGCACCGTGGTCTCCAGCCCGGCGTCCTTCAGCGCGTGGACGGCGTGGCCGATGCCGACCGCCTGCATGTGCAGGGAGTTGAGCTCGCCCGGATACACCCGGGCCTCGGCCTCCTCGGCCAGGATCTTGGCGAACCCCATCGGCCCGTCGCCCCCGAGCTGCGTGAACGTCTCCCTGGCGAACGGCAGGAAGTCCCGGGGCGGCACCCCCGCCGTGCCGAGCAGCGCGAGCGCGTGCATGTAGCTGGTCAGGCTGGACCAGAAGATCAGCAGCTGCGCCTGGTAGTACATCATCGCCAGGCCCTGGTCCTCGCCCACATAGGTGATCGTGGCCAGCGCCTTGAGCGTCTCGGCGTGCCGGTCGACGGCCTCCTTCGGGCCGCTGTAGAAGGTGTACGCCATGGGCAGGCCGATGCCCGGCGGCGGCACCATGATCCCTCCGGTGACGAGCGTGCCGCCCCGCCCGGCCACCCACTCCGCCGCCGCGCGCAACTCCTCGGGCGTGCCCGAGCTGAGGTTGACCAACACCTTCCCGTCCAGCCGCGCGTCGCTCAGACTGTCGTACATGGCCTGGTAGCTCACCTGGCTGATGACCAGCAGCTCGCCTTCGGCCGCTTCGGCCGCTCGCCGGGCGCCTCTGGCCACGAGCGGGTCCGTCTTGCTCTTCGTACGGTTCCAGACGGTCACCTCGTGACCCGCCGCGAGGAACGTCTCCGCCATCTTCGACCCCATCGGGCCCATTCCGATCACTGTCACTCGACTCATGAGCCCCACCATCGAACGTCCCCCTACGGAAATCCTTCCGTCTCACTACGGGTTGTCTCTGACGTGGTGAGTTTCGGGGTGCTCGGGCCGCTGGCGGTCTGGACGGACGACGGCCGCCCGATCCAGGTGACGGAGCCCAGGATGCGGGCGTTGCTGGCCGACCTCCTGGCTCACGGGGGTGGGCCGGTCTCGATGGACCGGCTGATCAACGACCTGTGGGGGGAGCGGCCCTCCCGCAATCCCGTCGGCACCCTCCAGGCACGCGTCTCCCAGCTCCGCCGTACCCTGGGCGACCCCGGCTCGATCGTCCACACCCCGGCCGGCTACCGCCTGGCGTTCGCCGACCCTTCTCGGGCCAGGGGCCGATGGGAGGTGGGGCACTCCGATGTCGCGCTGGGTGAGGGGCGCTTCGGTGTCGCGCTGGACGCCGACCGGTTCCGTGAGCTCGTCGGCGAGCGTGCCGCGGATCCGCGTGAGCGGGCCGCCCAGCTTCACGAGGCGCTGAGCCTGTGGCGCGGTCCCGCGTACGCCGACCTCGCCGACGAGGAGTTCCTCCGTCCGGAGATCGCGCGTCTGGAGGAGCTGCGCCTGGCCGCCCTCGAAGAGCAGGCGGAGGTACGGCTAGCCCTGGGCGAGGACGTGGACCTGGCCGACCTGGTCTCCCGGCACCCGTTGCGCGAGCGTCTGCGCGCCCAGCACATGACGGCCCTGTACCGGGCCGGTCGGCAGAGCGAGGCCCTGGCCAGCTACGGGGAGCTGCGCGAGCGGCTGGCGGAGGAGCTGGGCCTGGACCCCACGCCCGAGCTGGCGGCACTTCAGGAGGCGATCCTTCGGCAGGATCCTTCGCTCGTCCGGCAGGCCCCTCCGCCCGCTGCCCCGCCGCCCCGCTCCAACCTGCCGTCGCCGCTCACGGAGCTGATCGGCAGGGACACGGAGGTCGCCCAGGCCCGCGACCTGCTGGACGTCGCCCGCCTGGTGACGCTCACCGGACCTGGCGGCGTCGGCAAGACCCGCCTCGCCTTGGAAACCGCCCGTTCCCTCCTCGACGAAAGCACCGCCTTCCCTGACGACAGCACCGTCTTCCCCGACGCAAGTGCTGCCCTCCCCGACGAGAGCTCCGCCTTCCCCGACGGGGTGTGGCTGGTGGAGCTGGGCGGGATCAAGGACGTGGCCGAGGCGGTCGCGGACGTGCTCGGCGTACGCGACGACGACGCCGCGCCACTGCCGCCGAGACTGGCGACCGCCCTGGCCACCAAGCGCGCGTTGCTCGTACTCGACAACTGCGAACACCTGGTGGAGGAAGCGGCGGAGCTGATCTCCGCACTGCTACGGGCCGCCCCAGGGCTGCGGATCCTGGCGACCAGCCGGGAACCGCTCCGGGTGACCGGCGAGCGCATACATGCCGTACCGCCGCTGACCGAGCCCGACGCCGTACGCCTCTTCACCATCCGCGCCGGAATCAAGCTGAACGAGCCGGACGCCACCCCCACAGACGCGACCAGCAGGGCGAGTAAGTCGAACGAGGTGTGTGAGGCGGTCGCGACCATTTGTCGGCGGCTCGATGGCCTTCCGCTGGCGCTGGAGCTGGCCGCGACACGGGTGCGGGCGTTGGGTGCGCGGGAGGTGGCCGAGCGGCTCGACGACCGGTTTCGCCTGCTCAGCTCCGGTATGCGTGACGCGCCCTCACGTCAGCGCACGCTCCGGGCGGTGATCGACTGGAGCTGGGACCTGCTGTCCGACCACGAGCGGGTCGTGCTGCGGCGGCTGGCCGTACACGCGGACGGGTGCGCGCTGGAGGCGGCCGAGGAGGTCTGCGCTGAGCCCGGCGTGGACGTGGTGGACGTGCTGGCTGGTCTGGTCGACCGCTCGCTGGTGGTGGTGTCCACCGGGCCCAGGTACCGGCTGCTGGAGTCCGTCGGGGTCTACTGCGCCGAGCGTCTCGCGGAGGCGGGTGAGCACGGGCGGATCGCCGCACGTCACGCCCGCTACTACACGGCGCTGGCCGAACGGGCGGACCTGCGCGGGCCGGGGCAGAGACAGTGGCTCGAACGCCTGGACGCCGAGACCGCCAACCTGCGGCTCGCCCTGTCGGGTCCCGAGCCGCTCCGCCTGGTCAACGCGCTGGCCTGGTACTGGTTCCTACGCGGCCGCATGGGCGAGGCCCGCCGCTCCCTGTCCACCGCCCTGTTCAAAGCCGCCCCGGCGCCCAGTGCCGCTCTGGCGTCCAGAGTCCCCTCGACGTTCGGAGCCGCTCCGGCGTCTAGCGCCACCTCGGCGTCCGGAGCCGCCCTGGAGTTCGGGGTCGCTCCGACGTCCGGGGCCGCTCCGACAGCCGGGGCCGCTTCGACGTCTAGCGCCGTGCCAGGGTCCGGGGTCGTGCAGGGCTCCGGCTCGGGGTCCATAGCCACCTCGGCCGTGCCCGTCACGGATCTGACCGCCGGGCGGGCGGCTGTGGCGTCGGTGTGGTTGGCGGGGATGGCGTTGTCCGTCGGGGAGGTGGCGCCGCCGGTGCGGGTGGCCGGGCTCGACGCCCGAGGGCGGGCACTGGCCGACTGGTTTCTGACCCACGTGCGCTGGGCGTACGGCGATCATGGTGCGCACGAAGCGGCGGCGAGCCGGGCGCTGGCCGCGTACGAGGCGCTCGGCGACCGCTGGGGGATCGCCGCCGCGCTCAGCCTGCGCGCGAAGCTGGCCGTCGGGCGGGGGGACCTGGCCGCGATGGAGCGGGACGGGCGGCGGAGCCTCGAGCTGTTCGGCGAGCTGGGTGACGCGTGGGGGCGGTTGGAGGCCATGGACGCGCTCGACCGGCTGGCCGAGATACGGGGTGACTACGCCGAGGCCGCCAGGTTGCGCGAGGAGCAGTTGCGGCTGGCGGAGGAGCTCGGCTTCGAGGTCGCGTTCAAACTGGCCGGGCTGGGCCGTGTGGCGCTCCTGGCGGGCCGGTACGAGCGAGCCGACCACTACCACGAGCGGGCCAGACTGCTGGCCGTGGAGCAGTCCTACAAGGCCGCGGAGGAGCATGCCGTGCTCGGGCTGGCACTGAGCGCCAGGCGGCAGGGCGACTACGTACGGGCGGAAGGGCTCCTGACGCCGTGGCTCGGCTGGCTGCGTGAGGTGCGGGGGACGCCCGGCATCGCGTTCGTCCTGGCCGAGCTTGGGTTCGCCGCCGAGCAGCGCGGTGACGCCGCGACGGCGCTGGCCAGGCAGCGGCAGGGCTACGAGGCGGCCCAGGCCACCGGGGACCCGAGAGCGGTCGCGCTCGCCCTGGAAGGGCTGGCGGGCGCGCTGTCACTCACGGCCGAGCAGACCGGGACGGGACAACCGGCTGAGCAGACCGGGAGGGGACGCCAGGCCCGATGGAGCCTTCCCGAGAGGCATCGGGAGCGCGAGGGGTACCGGGAGGCGGCCGGGATGCTCGGCGTGGCCGCCGCGCTCAGAGAGGCGGTGGGCGTGCCGCTGCCCGCCCCCGAGCGGGCCGACGTCGACCGGATCACCGCCAGGCTGCGCGCGGCGATGGGTGCCGAGTTCGACCCGGCGTACGCCTCAGGACGTGGGAAACTCCGCGACCACTTCCCAGGCCCCGTCGGAACCGGGCCCGGCGTACAGGCGGCCGCCCAGCGCCTCCACCCGCTCGGCCATCCCGACCAGCCCGAACCCGCCGCCCAGGCGCGAGAGCCGGGGGTCGGAGGCTGAGCCGAAGTTGC
This sequence comes from Nonomuraea sp. NPDC049028, assembly GCF_043197735.1. Classification (NCBI taxonomy): domain Bacteria; kingdom Bacillati; phylum Actinomycetota; class Actinomycetes; order Streptosporangiales; family Streptosporangiaceae; genus Nonomuraea; species Nonomuraea sp. NPDC049028. Next base: position 275,585 of record NZ_JBICTR010000009.1, on the reverse strand, counting down.
GGATGCGCAGCAGCACGAGCTGGTCGAAGCGGCGCAGCTCGGCCTCGACCCAGCTGGCGCCCGGCGCGTGCTTGCGGATGTTGGTGAGCGCCTCCCGCAGCACCCGGTGGACCGTGGTCATGACCTCCGGCGCCAGGGTGTGGTCGTCGATGCCGGACCCGATCTCGAACGCGACGCGCGGCCCGTTCTCCGAGAACCGTTCCGTCAGCAGCCGCAGATCGGCGAGCGACGTGCCGGGGGTCCTGGCGGCCTCGTCCTCGGCCCGCAGCACGGTGACCAGGCGTCGCATCGAGGTGAGCGCGTCCGTCCCGGCACTGGCGATGGCGTCGAGGGCGGGCAGCACGGCGTCGGGCTTCAGGTCGGCGACCGTGCGGGCGGCCTGGGCCTGTACGACGATGCCGGTGATGTGGTGGGCGACCAGGTCGTGCAGCTCTCTGGCCAGCTCAAGGCGTTCCGCACGCCGTACGGAATGGACGGCCTCCTTGCGGCGCTCCTGCTGGAAGCGGAGGTAGCCGCCGACGGCGGCGATCATCGTCCACGCGGTGAAGAGGATGAACGAGAAGGCCAGCTTGTTCTGGGGATCGCGCGAGGCGCCTTCCGCCATGAGGACGACCAGCGCGGTGCCCCCGAACACCGCGGCCCGCTTGACCGGCTCGACGTGGCGCAGCACGCCGATCGTCAGGATCATCAGCGCGCCGGTCTCCGCCGCGCCGGGCACGCCCACGAACCCGCTGATGGCGATCACCAGCGAGGAGACGAGCGAGAGGGCCAGCATGACGACGAACGTCTCGACCCGGAAACGGCGCCGCAGGATGGCGGCCGCGACGCCCACGACCCCGCAGATCGGCACGAGCCACTGGACGCCGCCCCTGGTGGCGGCAATGGCGAGGTCCATGAGGAGCATCATGGCCAGCCAGCCGATCGCCGCGATGTCGCTCAGCCGGCGGATCCAATAGACGACGTGCTTGGCTTCCCCCACCCCTAGGAGCCTAAGCCGCAAGTCGGATGGCAGGCATCGACCGTTCGGCTGAGGAGGCTCGCCGAGGACCGGCCCTTCAGTGGAGGCGGCGGCGGGGGGCCGTCGACGATGCTGGTACATGTCCGGAAGGGGGACGGGAAAATGATTGTCCTTGGATTCGTACTGCTGGGTATCGGGTTGGTCGTGGGTCTGCTGCTGGCGCTGGCCGACCCGGTGCTGCTCTCCCGCATCAACGGGGAGCACGCGGAAGGCGGCAGCGGCCGCCACATCCAGGTGCCCGTACGCGACGCCGACGTTATACCGCTGGCGTCGCGGGCAGGCGGCGACAGGAAGAAGCCTCAGGCAGCCTGAGACCGGCTCGCGCGGGGCATGACGCGCGAGCCGCGCGGGCGCGGTTGGGGACGGCGCCCGCTTCGGCCCGCGGTCCGTTGGGGAACGGACCGCGGGCCGCTTCCGTTACCGTGGGCCTATGACGAACGGTTTCGAAACCCTGGCGATCCACGCAGGTCAGGAGCCTGACCCGCTTACCGGCGCGGTCGTGCCGCCGATCTATGCGACGTCCACCTACAAGCAGGACGGCGTGGGTGGCCTGCGTTCCGGATATGAGTACAGTCGCTCGGCCAACCCGACCAGGACCGCGCTCGAAGAGGCGCTGGCCGCGGTCGAGGGCGGGGCGCGCGGGCTGGCGTTCGCGTCGGGCCTGGCGGCCGAGGACACCCTGCTGCGCGCTCTCTGCAAGCCGCAGGACCACGTCGTCATCCCCAACGACGCGTACGGGGGCACATACCGGCTGTTCGCGAAGGTCGGCGAGCGCTGGGGCCTGCACTACGACCCGGTGCCGCTCGGCGACCTCGACGCCGTGGCCGCGGCGATGACCCAGAAGACGCGGATCATCTGGGTGGAGACGCCGACGAACCCGCTGCTCGGCATCGCCGACCTCGCCGCGCTCGCCCAGCTGGCCCACGACAACGGGGCGCTGCTGGTCGTCGACAACACGTTCGCCTCGCCCTACCTGCAGCAGCCGCTCGCGCTGGGCGCGGACGTGGTCGTGCACTCCACCACCAAGTACGTCGGCGGTCACTCCGACGTGGTCGGCGGCGCGCTGATCGCGGCCGACGAGTCGGTCGGCGCGGAGCTGGCCTTCCACCAGAACGCGATGGGCGCGGTGGCCGGGCCGTTCGACGCCTGGCTGACGCTGCGCGGGCTCAAGACCCTGGGTGTACGGATGGACCGGCACTGCGACAACGCCGAACGGATCGTCGATCTGCTGCTCGCGCACCCGCGCGTGACGCAGGTGCTCTACCCGGGCATGGGCGACCACCCCGGGCACGAGGTGGCCGCCAAGCAGATGAAGAGGTTCGGCGGCATGGTGTCGTTCCGCGTCACGGGCGGCGAGGCCGAGGCCGTCGAGGTGTGCAACCGGGCGAAGCTGTTCACGCTGGGCGAGTCGCTGGGCGGCGTCGAGTCGCTCATCGAGCACCCGGGCAGGATGACGCACGCCTCGGCGGCCGGCTCACCGCTGGAGGTGCCCGCCGACCTGGTGCGGCTGTCGGTCGGCATCGAGACGGTCGACGACCTGCTCGCCGACCTCACGCAGGCGCTCGGCTAGGAGCCCGGTACGACCATCAGGACGCTCGGTTAGGAACCCGGTACGACCATCAGGAACAGGATCACCAGCCAGATCAGGGACAGCAGCCCGCTGATGGCGGCGATCCTGCCGTTCTGCACCTTCGCGTCGTCGTCCGGGGTCTCGGTCTCGAGGACCTTGACGGCGGCGCGCAGGTCGCGGTCGATGATGACGAGCAGCACGACGGCCACGATGAACAGCGTCATCGAGGCCGTCATGTACCACTTGCCGAGCACGCCGCCGCCGATCGACATGCCGACGGCCAGCCCGAAGATCAGCACGCCCAGCGAACCGATGCTGTAGATCCGGGTGGTCCGCTGGATGTTCTGCAGGACGGGCACGTTCTTGCCGCGGATGGCCCGCGGAGCGGCCATGGTGGCCGCTGTGAGCGGGCCGATCGTGAAGATCGCGAAGCCGATGTGCAGCCAGAGAAGCAGGGACGACATGCGAAGGAGACTAGTCCCCGACGATCTCGCCCGCGGACTCGACACTCTGTTTACCCTCTGAGGAGCAGCGCATGATCAGCTCGGTGGCCGCGATCGCGACCACCATGAGCACGATCAGAAGAATCATGGCAATCATGGAGCCCCCCTCCTTCCCCGTGTCGGACGTAAATATCGTCCGTAATGACTAGACGCTCTGGCAACGGAATAAGTTCAGCGCGGGTATGGTTGACCACCGTCGCTTTTTCCTTACCGTCTGGGCACAAGGGGGTGCCGTCCGTGGCCATCAGGCATGTCGAGCCGTATACCGACGAGTGGCTGCAGCAGCCGACCGGCTACGTGCAGCGGGTCGTCGACCTGCTCGGAGCCGAGGTCGCCGACTGGTGGGAGGGCCCCTGCGAGCCGCGTGGCGCGACCGTCCGACTGACGGACGGCAGCGCGCTGGTGTGGGACGAGGAGAGCGGGTGGCGGCTCGGCGGCTTCGTCTCCGGCGGCCGCGGCGAGCACACCCAGCTCGACGGCGTCCGTTACCTGGGCGGCGGCCTGCTGCCCCGGCCCGAGCGCGTGCCGTCGGCGCTGAGCGATGCCCGCACGGGTGTGGGCGCCAGCTCCGCCTGGCGCCCCTGTTACCGCTCGTACCGTAACTGCCGGGACGGCTTCGACGTCGCCCTCGACTTCTACGCGTCTCTCGTCGACGCCTGAGCGGCTGACCGCCTGAAGTCGCGGGCCGGTCGTAGGACATCAACGCCGTCGTACGACATCAGGCCCGCGTTCAGATAGCCAGGCCCCGTTCGGGACCTTGAGCCCGCGTGTTCAGCGGGACCGGCGTACCCGTAGGAAGTCGCTCACCACATACTCGCCCAGCCGATCCGCGCTGGGGGAGAACACGCGACCGCCGTTGCGCCGCGCCACCTCGTCCACGAACTCCTTGAGACGGTCGTCGCCGGCCAGCATGAAGATGTTGAGCGTCGCCCGCCGCCGCGTCATCTTGTCCACCTCGGCCAGCGTGAGCTCCAGCGTCTCGGGCGACGGCGGCCACTCGAAGGCCGAGTGCCCGTTGCGCATCAGGTGAGCCGTCGGCTCGCCGTCGGTGACCACGAGCACGACCGGCTCGAAGTCGGGATGGCGATCCAGGTGCCGGCCCGCGATGAGCAGGGCGTGGTGCAGGTTCGTCCCCTGGACCATGTCCCAGTCGAGCCCGGCCAGCTCGTCCGGTTGCAGCACCCGAGCGTAGTTGGAGAACCCGATGATCTGCACCGCGTCCTGCGGGAACTTGGAGGCGACCAGCGCCTGAAGGGCGAGCGCGGTCTGCTTGGCCGCCGCCCAGGTCCCGCGTAGGGCCATCGAGTAGGACAGGTCGACCAGCAGGCAGACGGCCGCCGCGCTGCGCCGCTCGGTCTCGGCCACCTCGAAGTCGTCGACGGAGAGGTGTACGGCGCCTGATTCGGACTGGACGCCGCCGTTGCGGACGCCGTTGACCAGCGTGCGGACCACGTCGATCGGCTGCTCGTCGCCGAACCGCCAGGGCCGTGACGAGCCGGTCAGCTCCCCGGCCGAGCCCGCGTCGCGCTGGTCGTGGTCGCCGCGCCGGCCCGCGTCGAGCGAGGCGAACACCCGGCGCAGCGCCGTCTCACCGAGCCTCCTGACGGCCTTGGGGGTGAGCTCCAGCTTGCCCCGGCGGCGCAGGAGGTAGCCCTGCTCCTCCAGCTCGCGTTCGATCCGCTTGAGTGCCTCCAGGTCGTCGACCGCCGAGCGGCCGAGCGCGCGGCGGACCGCGGACTCGTCGACGTCGTCGAGCCTGGCGCCCGGGTAGTCCTGCCGGAGCGAGGTCTCCAGTTGCGAGAGGTCGGCCAGCTCCTCCAGGGCGGTGACGGCGTCGCCCATGCCCAGCGGCTCCTCGCCGGTCAGCCGTTCGGGGGTGTCCCAGGCCAGGTCGGGCCGGCGGGCCTGGAGGGACTCGCCGAGCCGGCGCATCTCGTCGGACAGCCCCGCCTGGTCGAGCGTCTGGCTCATCAGGTTGGCCAGCTCCTCGCGCTGGGCCGGGGTCATCGAGGCGAGCATGCGCTGGGTCGCGGCGGCCCGCCGGGCCAGGACGTCGACCAGCTCGTCGAGGTCGCGCGGCTTCTCCGGGAAGAGATCGCCGTATTCCTTCATGAACGCATCGAAGTCCTGCTGGGTGTGCTGACCTCTGGCGTCCTTGTCGAGCATGTCGTTGAGGTCCGACATCATCTGCCGGACGCGCTCCATCGCCGCCGGGTCCGGCTGGGCCAGCGCGTCACGCAGCCCTCTGAACTGGCTGTCGAGCACTTCGCGGCGCAGCAGGTCGCGCAGCTCATCGAAGGTCTGCCTGGCGGCGGCGGAGCGCCACTCGTAGGGGGTCAGCTGCTGGATCGCGCTGGCCGTGTCGTCGGGCAGCGAGTCGAGCTCGCTCTCGCGCAGCCGCGCGTCGTCGGACGGGTCGGGGAACAGCTCGGCCCGCTCCTGGCCGATGGCCTTGTCGAGGAGCGCCCGCGCCCGCTCCAGCGTGCCGTCGAGCCGGCCGCTCTCGCGCAGGTCCCTGCGGCGCCGTCGTACCTCTCTGAGCATGTCGTCGAGACCCCGGCGGTCCTGGGCTCCGGGCAGCCCGCGCTTGAGCAGGTCGCGCAGGGCGTGCACGGGAGTGGAGCCGGACAGGATGGCGTCACCCATCTCGTCGAGCGCGGCGCGCACGTCGTACGGCGGGGCGAGGGGGTCGGGGCCATCGTTGTACTCGCCATAGCGGTAGGCCATCACGAACACACGCTAACCCGAGAACGAGGGCTACGCGTCCCCGAAGACCTCACGCACACCGGAGAGTTCGTTGACGTCCGGCACGTAATCGACCTGTACGAGCACCGGATGCTTGACCGTCTTGAGGGCTTTGGTGAAGTCGCGGCTCTGGCACGCCTTCTTGCCGAGGCCGTGCTTGTCGGCGTTGACCGGCTTGCCGGCCAGCCAGCCGTCGCCGCAGCGCTTGGTGGTCCTGGCGAACGACATCAGGTTCGTGTAACCGAGCTTGAACGTCCTGCCCGCCCCGGTGAACAGGACCGTCGTGTCGTCCACCCGCTTGACCGTGCCCCGGGCCGTGCGTGGTGAGGGCCACTTGGCGAGCACTTCATTGATCTTGACGGCCTCGGCGCCGCGATACTCGACGCGGACCGGCGCGGGCCCGGCCGCCAGCTTGTCGGTCAGGGCGTCGGCCTGGCAGACGGTGGTGCCCAGGCCCTTGCGGTCGATCGCCACGCGCCCCTCGGTCTCCTTGAGGTCGCAGGCGACGGTCACCCGCCGGAAGGCCGCCTTGGCGTAGTCGAGCCGCAACTCCTTGGCGCCGGAGACGGCCTTGAACGTGTGGAGCGGCTTGCGGTACGTGGCGGTCATGGGCGTGATGCGGATTTCGGTCGTGCCGGCCGCCCAGGCGTACCCGTACACGATCTTGGTGTCCGCGGCATCGGCGGGGACGGCGAGAGCGCACAAGGCGGTGGCGCTCAGGGCGGTGGCACAGACAAGCAGACGCATGGGCGGTCTCCCCCGACGGCGTGATCAATTCATCACGTTCGACGTGTGAGACCGCCCGAATGTTCACGTCCGGTAGACGGAGACCCCGTCCACGTCGTCCTTGGACAGGCGGCGCATGAGATACAAGCCCTCCAGGGCGAACTCCAGCGCGGCCGCCGCGTGTCCCGGCGACTCCTCGCCCTCGCCCATGCCCAGCCGCGACATGACCTTCGCCAGTCCGCTGACCGGGCCGATGCGGCGCAGCAGTTCGGCGGCCGGGATCAGCTCGCCGGACTCCACCTGGTTGCCCTCGGCGAACTTGTCCGTCAGCGGCGACAGGTCCATGCCGCCCAACCGGCTCCTGAACGTCTCGGCCGTGGCCCGGCGGAGCAGATGGGAGAGGATCTCGGTCTCCCTGCCCTCCTCGCTGACCTCGAACTCCACCTTGCCGCGCAGGCTGTGGACGACGCTGGTCAGGTCGCAGACGCGGGCGACGGCCTGCTCCTCGCCGGCGATCGCCCCCCTGCGTACGGCGGAGGCCATGGCGGTCTCGGCGGCCGCGATCGAGAACCGCGCCGACACGCCGGAGCGGGCGTCGACCGCGGTGGACTCGCGGACCAGGCGGGTGAACCGGGCGATCACCTCCACCAGGTGCTCGGGGAGGTCCGCCCCGATGTCCGGCATGGACTCCTGGCGGATGAGCACCAGCTCGTCCTCGACCGTCAGCGGATAATGGGTACGGATCTCGGCGCCGAAGCGGTCCTTCAGCGGGGTGATGATCCGGCCCCTGTTGGTGTAGTCCTCGGGGTTGGCGCTGGCGATGAGCAGGATGTCGAGCGGCAGGCGCAGGTTGTAGCCGCGCACCTGGATGTCGCGCTCCTCCAGCACGTTCAGCAGCGACACCTGGATGCGCTCGGCCAGGTCGGGCAGCTCGTTGACGGAGAACACGCCCCGGTTGGTGCGCGGCACCAGCCCGTAGTGGACGGTCTCCGGGTCGCCGAGCGTCCGGCCCTCGGCGATCTTGATCGGGTCCACGTCGCCGATCAGGTCGCCGACGGAGGTGTCGGGGGTAGCGAGCTTCTCGCCGTAGCGCTCGTCGCGATGCTTCCACGCCACGGGCAACTCGTCGCCCAACTCTCGCGCGAGCGTGATGCAGCGCGTACAGGCCGGTGCGTACGGATGGTCGTTGATCTCGCACCCGTCGACCACCGGGGTCCACTCGTCCAGCAGCCCGGTGACGGTGCGGATGAGTCGGGTCTTGCCCTGGCCCCGCTCACCGAGCAGGACGAGGTCGTGCCCGGCGAGTAGCGCCCGCTCCAAGTGGGGCAGGACGGAGTCGTCGAAGCCCACGATGCCTGGAAAACGGGGCTCACCTGCCCGCAACTTGGCCAGCAGGTTTTCGCGGACCTCTGCTTTCACGGTGCGATGAACGTGACCGCTCTCTCGCAGCTCGCGGATATTTAGAGGCTGATGCACGGGAACGAGACTACGTCCCCTGGGACCACTGCGGCAGACACTTTCGCATCTGGCGGAGATTTCGGATCTTGACTATTGCGTGACGGTTCGTGCGCGTGCTTGTTCCTTTTATGGGGAGAATCGGTTCCTAGGGAACTTCGACCCGCTGAGGAGGCGAGATCCGTGGCTGTGATGACGAGCCGCTTCGCCGACGGCCTCGCCGTGGGTTCCGACCTGGTGGAGGCCGCGGAGCGTGCTGTCGGTCAGGCCCTGTCGAGGCTCAGCGGCGAGGCGGACCTGGTGTGCTTCTTCATCTGCGGCGACGATCCGGACGAGGTCGCCAGGGCGGGGGAGTGCGCGATGAGGCTGGCCCCCGAGGCCCACGTGATCGGCTGCAGCGCCACCGGCGTGATCGGTGACGGGCAGGGGATCGAGCTGACGTCCGCCGTGAGCGCGTGGGCGGCCACGCTGGACGGGGCCGAGCTGACCACGTTCGCGCTGGAGACGCTGACCGCCGAGGACCGGTTCGTGGTGGTGGGGCTGCCGGAGCGGACACCTGATGATCACGTGGCGATCCTGCTGGCCGATCCGTACACCTTCCCCACGGACGCGTTCGTGGAGCGTTCCGTGGACGTGCTCGGTAATCTGCCGCTGATCGGCGGGCTGGCCAACGGGATGCGGGGCCGGGGGTCGGTCCGGCTCTTCGCCGACGGCGAGATCTACACCGAGGGCGCCATCGGCGTGCTGCTCAGCGGCTCCGTACGGGTCAGCACAGTGGTCAGCCAGGGCTGCCGGCCGATCGGCCCGACCATGGTCGTCACCCGCTCCGAGGAGAACCTGCTGCTGGAGCTGGCCGGCCAACCGGCCCTGGCCCGGCTGGAGGACATCGTCAGCGAGCTCGACGAGGACGACCGCGAACTGGTCGCCGCCGGTCTGCAGATCGGCGTGGCGATGGACGAGTACGCCGAACGGCACGAACGCGGCGACTTCCTCATCAGAGGCGTGATCGGCATCGACCCGGAACGCGAGGCCGTGGCCATCGGCGACGTCGTGGACGTCGGCAGGACCGTACGCTTCCACGTGCGCGACGCGGCCACGGCGGACGAGGACCTCTACGACCTGCTCGACGCGCACCGGGAGGAGCTCGGCCGGATCGACGGTGCGCTGCTGTTCTCCTGCAACGGCCGGGGGTCGGCGATGTTCGGCACCGCCGACCACGATCCGGTGGCGCTGCGCGACACGCTCGGGCCGATCGGGCTCGCGGGCTTCTTCGCCGCGGGCGAGGTCGGCCCGGTGGGCGGCCAGAACCACGTGCACGGCTTCACGGCGTCCGTCCTGGTCTTCTCAGCGCCCGCGGGCACGCCCAGCGCCCCGTGAGCCTCGCGCTCAGGCGATCGGGCAGTCAGGTGATGGGGCAGTCAGGTGATCGGGCAGTCAGGCGGTCAGGCGGCGGGCTTGGTCGGCTGGAAGAGCCAGGCGTCGAACAGCGGCTTGAGATCCTTGCCGGAGAGCTTCTCCGCCAGCGCGATGAACTCGTCCGTCGTGACGTTGCCGTATTTGTGGTCGGCCGTCCATGTCTTCAGCAGCGTGAAGAAGGTCTCGTCGCCGATGGCCTTGCGCAGGGCGTGGAGGGTCAGTCCGCCCCGGGTGTAGACCGAGTCGTTGAACAGGTCTTTGGGCTGGGCCCGGCCCGGGGGATATTTCCACATCGGCTCGCTCGCGGCGCGGTTGTAGAAGGTCTGGAAGAGCCGGTCGGCGGTGTTGGTGCCCTTGTGCTCGGCCCAGAGCCACTCGGCATAGGTGGCGAAGCCCTCGTTGAGCCACAGGTCGCGCCAGCGCTTGATGCTCACGCTGTCGCCGAACCACTGGTGGGCCAGCTCGTGCGCGATGATGCTCTGGTCGGGCTCGAAGCCGCCGTAGAGCGGCTTGGTCTGGTTTTCCAGGGCGTAGCCGGCCGAGAAGTCGTCGACTATGCCGCCCGTGGAGGAGAACGGGTAGGGCCCGAAGACCTTGCTCCAGTAGTCGGTGACCTCGCCCGAGATGTTGTAGAGATCGTCGAGCGAGGCGCGGTGCTTGGGATCGACCGCCGCGAAGTTGGGGATGCCGCCCGGCGTGCGGCCCTTGCGCAGCTCGAACTTGCCGATCGTGGCCGTCGCGAGATAGCTCACCATCGGATGCCGCTCGCGCCACCGGAAAGTGGTCTTGCCGTCGGTGGTCGTCGGCTCGCCGACCTGCTCGCCGTTGGCCAGCGCGGTCACGCCGTCGGGCACGGTGATCGCGAAGTCGTAGGCTGCCTTGTCGGCTGGGTGGTCGTTGACCGGATACCAGGTCTTGGCGCCGTCGGGCTCACAGGCCACGAAGGCGCCGTCGGGCGTCGGCACGAAGCCGAACGTGCCGAGGTTGGTGGAGTCCTTGATCGGCTTGGGCACGCCGGAGTAGGTCACTTTGATGGTGAAGTCGGCCTTGTTGGCCAGCGGCGTGGTGGGCAGCACACCGAGTTCGGTGCCGTTGCGCGAGAAGATGGCCTTCTCCCCGTTGACCGTGACCTCGCTCACGTCGAGGCCGGACAGGTCGAGGTCGAACCGCGAGAGCGCCTGCGTGGTCGTGGCCTTGATCGTCGCCACGCCGTCGAGGTGCTTGCTGCTCGGCGTGTAGCCGAGCTCGAGGCCGTAGTGGGAGACGTCGTAGCCGCCGTTGCCGTCAAGGGGGAAGTCGGGGTCACCGATGCCGGACGCGCCCGTGTCTCCGCTCACCGGCCGGGCCGCTGTGGGCGCTATGGCGCCGTTGGACGGCGCGCAGGCGAGGATGCTCAGAAGCGCCACGAGCGAAGCGGCCCTGCGCTGGTCAAACCCCATAGGCTGCGCTCTTCCCTTCGCTAAGTGACAGGAATTCTACGCGGAGTCAGGCATGGACCACGACCGTCTTCGCGGCTTTGGCATGCGGAGCCTGCTGGCGCGGGCCGAACGAATCCAGCCTAGGTCGAGCAGACTCCCCCTGCGCCGTCAGGGCAACGGCGGCGCGAGCTAAAGGTTGCCCCTTCGCTCCTGCTCCCGCTCGATGGCCTCGAACAACGCCTTGAAATTGCCCTTGCCGAAGCCGAGCGAGCCGTGCCGCTCGATGAGCTCGAAGAAGACCGTGGGCCGGTCCTGCACCGGCTTGGTGAAGATTTGCAAAAGGTAGCCGTCCTCGTCGCGGTCGACGAGGATCTTGCGCTTCTTCAGCTCCTCGATCGGCGCCCTGACCCGCCCGATGCGCGAGCGCAACTCGGGGTCGTCGTAGTAGGAGTCGGGGGTGTCCAGGAAGCTCACTCCGGCCGCGCGCATGTGGTCGACCGTGGTCAGGATGTCGTTGGTGGCCAGCGCGACGTGCTGTACGCCCGGCCCGCGGTAGAACTCCAGATATTCGTCGATCTGCGATTTCTTGCGGCTTACGGCCGGCTCGTTCAGCGGGAACTTGACCTTGCGGCTCCCGTCGGCCACGACCTTGGACATCAACGCCGAGTACTCGGTGGCGATGTCGTCGCCGACGAACTCCGCCATGTTGGTGAAGCCCATCACGTGCTTGTAGAACTCCACCCACTCGTCCATCCGGCCCAGTTCGACGTTGCCCACACAGTGGTCGACGGCCTGGAACAGTCGTCCGGACTTGGTCGTGGGCGGGGCGACGAGCGGCTCGGCGGGCACGTACCCGGGCAGGTAGGCGCCGCTGTAGTTGGCCCTGTCGACGAGCGTGTGCCGCGTCTCGCCGTACGTGGCGATCGCCGCGAGCACCACCTTGCCCCGCTCGTCCTCCAGCGTGTACGGCTCCGCCAGCCCGCGGGCCCCCTGCTCCACGGCGTGCCGATAGGCGGCCTCCACGTCCGGCACCTCGATGGCCAGGTCGATCACCCCGTCACCGTGCTCGGCGACGTGGCGGGCCAGGTCGGTCCCCGGCCGGATCGAGGCCCGGAACTCGAACCTGGCGCTCCCCGAGGTCAGGACATAGGCCGCCTCGTCGCGGCTGCCGTTCTCCGGCCCGCGATAGGCCACCAGCCGCATGCCGAACGCGGTCGAGTAGTAGTGAGCCGCCTGCCTGGCGTTGCCCACGGCGAACACCACGGCGTGCATCCCGTTAACCGGAAAGACATCAGTCATAGCATCAATATTTGGATTCTCTGGACGAGTTGAGCAACAGTTACTTTTTTGACTAGACAATATGTACGGCCCACCCCCATGTAGAGGAGGAGATCTGTACACCATGACGATCGACCAACTGGACGCCCGGCTGATCGCCCTCCTGGCCGCCGAGCCGCGCCTGGGCGTACTGGAGTGCTCGCGCCGGCTGGGCGTGGCCCGCGGCACCGTGCAGGCCCGGCTCGACCGGCTGATCGCCAGAGGGGTGATCACCGGGTTCGGACCCGACATCTCGCCGGTGGCGCTCGGCTACGACGTCACCGCGTTCGTGACGATGGAGATCAGGCAGGTCGCCGGGCACGACCCGGTCGCGCACCGGCTGGCCCACATCCCTGAGGTGCTGGAGGTCCACACGATCACCGGCGGCAGCGACCTGCTCTGCCGGGTGGTGGCGCGGACGAACGCCGATCTGCAGCGGGTGATCGACCAGATCGTCGAAGTTCAGGGTGTTCTCAGGACTTCTTCGATCATCGCCCTCGACACACCTGTTCCCTACCGCGTTTTGCCATTGGTGGCGAATGTTCCCCAGCGCGAAACGCGCTAGCCGTACTATCGCGGGAGGGGACGAGGCACCGTTATCGATCGCTTAACCTTGACATTCGCCCAGCTGACGGGGGTCTGGTGAGGCGCGATAGGGGGTTGTGGGTGCGGATCGGTGGTGAAAAAGGCATGCGAAAGCGGCGAATCCTTAAACGGCTGTTGATCGTTTTCGGCGCCGGGATCCTCTTGGCCATAGGGCTTTTCGCCGTCGCGTGGGCGATGACCCCGATCCCCGACAGCACCCAGAAGGACGCCACGGCCCAGGGGTCGGTGATCTACTACCGCGACGGCAAGAGCGTGCTCGCCAAGAAGGGCATCGACCGCAGGAACGTTCCGCTGGACAAGGTTCCCCAGCACGTACGTGACGCGGTGATAGCAGCGGAGAACCGCTCCTTCTACCAAGACGGCGGCGTCTCGGTCAAAGGCACCGCGCGAGCCGTGTGGTCCACCATCTCCGGGCAGCAGCTCCAGGGCGGCTCGACCATCACCCAGCAGCTGGTCCGCAACTACTACAGCGGCCTCAGCCAGGAACGGTCCATCACCCGCAAGTTCAAGGAGATCATGATCTCCATCAAGGTCGACCAGTCCAAGTCCAAGGACTGGGTCCTTGAGCAGTACCTCAACACGATCTACTTCGGCCGCGGCGCCAACGGCGCCCAGGCGGCCGCGCAGGCGTACTTCGGCAAGGATGTCGGCAAGCTGAGCGTGGCCGAGGGCGCCTACCTGGCCGCGGTGATCCAGCAGCCCAGCCGCTTCGCCGACCCCAAGGGCGCCGACCTCGACGCCGCCGAGGCCCGCTGGCAGGCCGTGATCGACGCCATGCGGCAGACGGGCAAGCTCACCGCCGAGCAGGCCGCCGCCCAGACGTTCCCGGCGCTCAAGGCGCCGAAGAAGCCGTTCGAGCTCAAGGGCCAGGCCCAGTACATGCTCGACCAGGTCACCGCCGAGCTCAACCGGCGCGGCTACACCGACGAGGACATCAACGGCGGCGGGCTGAGAATCGTCACGACGTTCGACAAGAAGCTCATGCTCGCGGCCGAGAACGCGGTCAAGACCGTGCTGCCCGACTCGACGCCCAAGAAGGTCCGCACCGGGCTGGCGGCCGTCGATCCGGCCACCGGCGAGGTCGTCGCCTTCTACGGCGGCCGCCCCGACCGCTCCGAGTACTACGACAACGCCTTCTCGGCCAAGGTGATGGCCGGCTCCACGTTCAAGCCGTACACGCTGGCCGCCGCGCTCAACAACGGCTTCGACCTGTCCACCAGGGTCAACGGCAACTCGCCGATGCGCGTGGCCTCGGCCAGCAAGCCCATCCCCAACGACAGCGACCGCTCGTACGGCGAGATCAACCTGATCAGCGCCACCCAGAACTCCGTCAACACCGCCTTCGTCGACCTCGGCCAGAAGGTCGGTCTCGACAAGGTGGCCGCCACCGCGGTCGCGGCGGGCATCCCGGAGGCGCAGCTCAAGCAGCACGAGTCGGCCGCCACGTTCCCGCTCGGCGTCGCCTCGCTGAGCGCCGTGCAGAACGCCTCCGGCTTCTCCTCTTTCGCCAACAAGGGCGTCCACATGGAGGCGCACGTCGTGAAGTCGGTGACCGCCCCCGGCAGCAAGAAGAACGTGATCAAGGGCGCGTCCACCCAGGTGGTCAGCGAGCAGGCCGCCGCCGACACCACGTACGCGATGCAGCAGGTCGTCAGGTACGGCACCGGCACCGCGGCCAGGCTGTACGACCGTCCGGTGGCCGGCAAGACGGGCACCACGGACAACTCCCAGGCGGTCTGGTTCAACGGCTTCACGCCGCAACTGGCCGTCGCGGTCGACATGTTCCGCGAGGACAACAAGCCGGTGGAGATCCCCGGCTACGGGGTGCAGTTCGGCGGCCAGTTGCCCGCGCAGATCTGGCGGGCGTTCATGACCGAGGCCATGGCGGGCAAGCCGGTCATGGAGTTCCCCGAGCCGTCGGACTACGGCTATGGCTCCGACGACTGGGGCCGCACCGACCAGCGCCAGGACATGCCGCAGGAACCGCAGCACACCCAGGTACCCGACCCGTGGTCCTCGCCCACTCCTGAGGTCACCGAGCAGCCGAGCACGGAGCAGCCCACCACGCAGGGCCCCGACACGCAGCAGGACCCGCCCCGGCAGAACGACACCGGCGGCCCGCCCACCGGCGAACCGGACGTCCCCACGACCGGCCCCGACGAGAACAACACCGGCCGGTGGAGCGACACCGGCCGATCACCGGTCGGCTAGGCCTCGGCTGAGCCGGTCATGGGCCGGCTAGGCCGATCGTCGGCCGGCTGGGCCGGTCATCGGTCGGCTAGTTCGGCCCGCAGCTCCTCGGGTGTGGTGACGGGCATCCGGCAGGTGAAGCCCCGGCACACGTACGCGGCGGGGGCGCCGCCGACCGGTCCGCGGCCTTCCAGCAGCTCGGGCCCGCCCGGGGGCACTCCTTCGCCGTCGCCCAGCGCGACCACCAGACCGGGAACGTCGGCCAGCAGCGCCTCGCGGTGCAGCGCCCGCGTACGCGGATCGTCCATCGGCCCGACGACCGCCACTTCGACGGGACCACTGAGCGCCGCCCGCGCCACGGTCAGCCCCCAGCCGGCGAACCGCGCGTGCCCGGTGGCCAGCACGGACACCGTGCCCAGCGCAGCGTAGGCGGCCTCACGGTGCCGTGTGGACCCCGTCAGCGCCGAGTAGGACAGCAGCGCCCCGGCGGCGGCGTACTGTCCCGACGGGGTCGCGTTGTCGGTGGGATCCTGTGGCCGCTGGAACAGCCGTTCGGCGTCGTCGGCCGTGTCGTAGAACCCGCCCTCGCCGTCCTCGAACCGGTCGAGCACGGTGTCGAGCAGCGAGCCCGCCAGCCGGTGCCAGCGCGTCTCCCCGGTCACGCCGTAGAGGGCGATCAGCCCCTCGGCCAGGTTCGCGTAGTCCTCCAGGACTCCGGCGTTGCGGCCCGCCCGCCCGTCGCGCGAGGTCCGCAGCAACCTGCCGCCGTCCATGTGCACGTCTTCGAGCAGCTCCGCCGCCCGCCGGGCGGCCGCCACCAGGTCCGGCCGGTCGAACACCGTGCCGGTCTCCGCCAGGGCGGCGATGGCCAGGCCGTTCCACGAGGCCACGACCTTGTCGTCACGACCCGGCCGGACCCGCCGCTCCCTGGCGGCGAGCAACCGCGCCCGTACGTCGTCGAACCGCCCCGCATCATCCGCGTCAGGGTCGGTGAGCAGCTGCAGCACCGACGTGCCGTGCTCGAACGTCCCCCGCACCTCGAAGAGCCGCGTGGCCCAGTCCCCGTCCTCCTCGCCGAGCACCTCACGCAGCTGCTCCGGCGTCCAGACGTAGAACCGGCCCTCCTCGCCCTCACTGTCGGCGTCGAGCGCCGAGGCGAAACCGCCCTCGGTGGTACGCAGCTCACGCAGCAGCCACTCGGCCGTCTCCAGCGCCACCCGCCGGGCGAGGGGCGCCCGGCTCGCCTTCCACCAGTGCGTGTAGACCCGCAGCAGCAGCGCGTTGTCGTACAGCATCTTCTCGAAGTGCGGCACCACCCAGCCCGCGTCGACGCTGTAGCGCGCGAATCCGCCGCCGAGCTGGTCGTACATCCCGCCGCGCGCCATCGACTCCAGCGTGCGGCCGCTCATCTCGGTCTCGCCGGAGCGCAGCAGGAACTCCAGCACCATCGACGGCGGGAACTTGGGCGCGCCGCCGAACCCGCCGCGGACCTTGTCGAACGACTCCCGCAGATTCCGTACGGCCAGCGCCAGCGTCTCCTCGCCGGGCAGCGGCCCGGTGGGCAGCGTCGTGTGCGCGTTGAGCGCCTCGACCACCTTCGACCCCTGCTCGGTCACGCTCGCCCGGTCACCGGCCCACGCGTCGCGCACACCACGCAGCAGCCGCTGGAACTGGAGCCGCGGGAAGTAGGTGCCGCAGTAGAAGGGATGGCCCTCGGGCGTGGCGAACACCGTCATCGGCCAGCCGCCTTGGTGGATCATGGCCTGGGTGGCGCTCATGTAGACGGCGTCGACGTCGGGCCGCTCCTCGCGGTCCACTTTGATGTTGACGAAGTGCGCGTTCATCAGCCGCGCGGTGTCGGCGTCCTCGAAACTCTCGTGCGCCATCACGTGACACCAGTGGCACGCAGAGTAGCCGACCGACAGCAGAACGGGTACATCGCGCCGTCGCGCTTCCTCGAACGCCTCCGGCGTCCAGGGCCACCAGTCGACCGGATTGTCAGCGTGCTGAAGCAGATACGGCGACGTTGCATCAGCTAGCCGGTTCATACGATTCAGCCTCTCACAATGCCCATCCCGTCGGTGAGGCCCCGCACGGGCTCCGCCCCGCTCAGTCGGCAAGGCAATCGCGCTCTTCCGAGATCAGGCGCCTCGGCATCGCAGACAGTAAACTGAGCTCGGCAGCGCTGAACTGTCGAGGCTCCTCGAAGGAGGCACACACCTCACCAACCGCCGTCCGGACGTCATCGTCTACCGGGCGGAGACCATCGACCTCACGCCCACCCGCCCCGAACACGTACTCCTGGTAGTCGAGGTCGTATCGCCCGGCTCAGAGACCACCGACCGAATCGTGAAGGTGGACCAGTACGCCAAGGCCAGCATCCCCTTCTACTGGCGTATCGAACAGGCCGCAACCGGTGTCCCCATCATCTACACCTACGTTCTCGACCCGGCCACCAATGCCTACAGGGACGGCGAAATGTTCACCGGAGTGATCAAGACTGCCGCCCCCTTCTCCGTCACCGTGGATCTGGGAGCCACCTGACAACCAGCATTCGCTTGGGCGGCATCATCAACAGCCGGCACAGGCCGACGGAGATCGGTCACGCGTACACGCGTGTGGTGGGGATGGTGGGGGCGTAAGTTACGGAGCGTGGATCTGGACTTCGTGTGCACGCATGCCGGCCGCCCCGCCGCCGCCCTCACCCGCAGGGACGTGGCCCGCGCCTTGCTCGCCGTGCCCTCCGGGGTGGCGCTGGTGGCGCTGCCCGACCTGCGGCGCGCGTTGATGGCCGCGGGCAACCCGCTCTCCCTGGCGTTCTGGGAGTCGGCCAGGGCGACACTGGGCGCGATCGAGTCGGGTGTCGCCACGGTCGGCGACGTGCAGCGCTGGGTCGAGTCGACCGGCACCGAGCCCATGCTGATGACGCCCGGCTACTTCGTCTGGCCGGAGGAGGACGAGCGCGGGCCGGTGGCCGAGGAGATGTTCTCGCTGCTCGTGCGGTATCTGGAGGAACGCGTCAGCGCGGGGGAGATCGATCCCGACGCGCTGGTCGCCGGTGACTCGGGGGCCCGCAGGACGTACGAGGAGCTTCAGGAGCGCTGGCTGAGCGAGCCGCAGCCCGACGGCCGGGTGCCCGGGTTCGCGGTCAGTGACGAGCAGGACGAGGAGCTGTTCGCCGCCTGGGACGAGGAGGAGGCGTTCGCGCTGGCCGAGCTGCGGCGGATCGTCGGCGAGCTGCCCAAGCCGCCCGAGCTGCCCGCCGACGAGCTGCGACGGGCCGGGACACTGCTACGTGAGCTGCTCGGCCTGCCCGGCTATCCGGCGAACGTGCTGCGGGCCTGCGCCGGGCTCGACGACCGGCCGATACCCGAGGACGACGGCGAGCTCTGGCTGTCGGTGGCGGCCGGCATCGCCGGGCCCATCTCCGACCTGTCGGAGGCCGGCGACAGCCTGGAGGAGTTCGCGGACCTCGACGGCGACCTCAGCCACGAGGACACCGTGCTGGCCAACCTGTGCGCCATCCAGCACGCCGACTGGCTGGCCGCGGTGGCGGCCCTGACCAGGCTGGGGCCTGGCGTGCTCGCCTCGCCCGAGCGGCTGGCCCGGCTCATCGCCGAGTCGGAGGACATCGACATCGACGACCAGGACGCCGACGACCTCGACGCGACCGAGCGGCTGTTCGTGCCGGTGGTCACCTTGTGGGGCTATCTGGGCATCGTCGACACCGAGGACGTGCTCACCCCGCTGGGCTGGTGGGGCCTGCCCAAGGCCCTCGAACGCGCGTGGTCCCCTGGCGACTGACGCGCCTGGTCACTCCGCGGCTGAGCCGTCGACCAGGTCCTTGTACTGGGGGTGGCGCTCGATGTACTTGCCGACGTACGGGCAGAGGGGCACCACCCGCAGGCCGGTGTCCCTGCTCGCGTCGAGCGCGTGCCCGACCAGCTTGCCCGCCAGGCCCTGCCCCTCATGCTCGGGCAGCACCTCGGTGTGCGTGAAGACGATCTTCGTGGGCAGCAGACGGTAGTCGGCGAACCCGGCGACCGTGCCGTCCACGAGAATCTCGAACCGGCTCTCCGCCACGTTGTCGACTATTTCGACCGGCATCTATTCGGCCTTCTTGTCGTCGATGTCGGCCGCCCGGGGCACCTGGATCTTCGACATCTGCTTGTTCATCGATTTGATCAGGACGTACAGGGCGACCCCGATGAGGGCGACGACGACGAAGCCGAGCAGGCCCGGACTCACATCACCCGCTGCGAGAGTTATCACTCCTCCAGTCTGCCACCGGGGGGTCATGCTCCGGTCAGTGGCAGGCGGCAGGCGTGGATTCGGGTCAGTGGCAGGCGGCGGAGACCTCGTCGGCGTGGATTCCGGCGAACAGATCGTCTTCCGGCAGCTCGGTGTCGACCAGGGAGCGCGCCAGGTGGTAGTCCTCGGTCGGCCAGATCTCCTGCTGGAGCTCGCGCGGGCAGACGAACCAGAAGCCGTCGGGGTCCACCTGGGTGGCGTGCGCGAGCAGCGCCTCGTCGCGCAGCTCGAAGTAGTCGGCGCAGGGCACCCGGGTCGTCACCGGCCACTTGGCGGGCCGGTCCTCCCAGCGGGAGATCCAGTCGGAGTAGGGGGAGCCCATGCCGCGCGAGGTCATCGCGTCGTGCAGCGCCTCGAACCGCTCCTTGGTGAAGCCCATTTGGTAGTAAAGCTTCAGCGGCTGCCACGGGTCGCCGGTGCCCGGGTAGCGGTCGGGGTCGCCGGCCGCCTCGAACGCCTCCACCGAGACCCGGTTGGTCATGATGTGGTCGGGGTGCGGGTAGCCACCGTCGTCGTCGTACGTGACGATGACGTGCGGCCTGAACGCGCGCACGGCGGCCACAAGGGGCGCGGAGGCGTCTTCGAGCTTCTGCACCGCGAAGCAGCCCTCGGGCAGCTCCTCCTCCTCGTTCTCCGGCAGGCCGGAGTCGACGAAGCCCATGAACTCCTGCTGAACTCCAAGAATCTCCCGCGCGCGGGCCATCTCCGCTTTGCGGACCTCGCCGATGTTGTCGACGATCTCCGGCCGGTCCATCTTGGGGTTGAGCACAGAGCCTCGCTCACCGCCCGTGAGCGTACAAACCAGCACGTCAACGCCTTCACGGACGTAGCGCGCCATCGTGGCGGCGCCCTTGCTCGACTCGTCGTCGGGGTGGGCGTGGACGGCCATCAGCCTCAACGGTGCACTCACGGGCTCGATGTCTCCTCAGTTGGACCGATCACTTGCCCAGAGAGGTTAGGTTCAGCTGGGCGGTCGCGAGGGCGTGACCCCCGCAGGGAACAATTGTCTCGGATAACGCTGAGGGAGTGCAGGGAGATTCCGCCATGGCCACCGAAGATGTCGAGAGCCGTCCAGTTCTCGGCACACCCGACGACTTCCCCGACCGTCCTGAGCGCCGGGGCCGCTTCGTCGTGCACGTCGTCATCGGCGTGCTGGTGGCCATCATCGCAGGTGGCTGGGGCTACGTGATGTGGTCGATGACCGGCGGCAACACCGGGGCCATCCCCCAGGTGGTGTCGTTCCAGGCCAATCGCCCGGACGAGGCCGAGATCACCTTCGAGGTGAGCAAGCCGGCCGACCGGGTCGCCGTATGTCGTATCAGGGCCACAGATGTCAACCACGCAGAAGTGGGCAGCAGGGAAGTAAGAATTCCGGCTGGTGGGGGTACTAAGCAGCTCAAGGAGCGCCTGGACACGAGTGCCCAGGCCACGTCCGTCCACATCCAGTACTGCAATCTCGTAGAATGAGACGTTTGAGGAAGCGTACGAGCTGTTGAGTTGTTAGCCTTTCGCAATTCAACCGCACGCAACCTCTAGTGATCTCAGGGCCCCCTAGGCAAGCAAGGAGAACCCGTGGCCGACTCTCGCGATGAGAACGTCACATGGCTGACGCAGGAGGCGTACGACCGTCTCAAGGCGGAGTATGAATACCTCTCGGGCCCAGGGCGCGTCGACATCGCCAAGAAGATCGAGGCCGCCCGTGAGGAAGGTGACCTGAAGGAGAACGGCGGCTATCACGCGGCCAAGGATGAGCAGGGCAAGATGGAGGCCCGCATCTTCCACCTCCGGCAGATCATCGACAACGCCCAGGTGGGAGAGGCACCGAAGACCGAAGGGGTCGTCGGCCCCGGCATGACCGTGACGATCCGGTTCGTCCGTGACGACGATGAGGTGACCTTCCTGCTGGCGTCCCGTGAGGAGAGCGGCGCCCCGATCGACGTGTACTCGCCGAAATCGCCCCTTGGCGCGGCGATCAATGGTAAAAAGATCGGCGAAAAGGCGACCTACTCCATGCCCAACGGTCGCCAGAACACCGTCGAGATCCTCGAGGCCGTTCCGTACATCGGCAACTGACTTCCGAAGACACAACCCGCCGGGCCCACGACGGTCCGGCGGATTTTTCGCGTTCCTCCGGTATCCGGCAGGATCTCAGCTTCCTGGTCCGCTCCAGGAAGCGGCGTGACCACCACAAGCTGGTCCCGTTCATCGTGGTTTCGCTCGTCGCGGTGCTGACCGTCGACCTGCTGCTGCTCGCGCAGGTGGGCCAGCGGCAGGTGGGCGGCCAGCTGCCCGCGGCCGCCGTACGACCGCAGTATCGCCCCGTGCCCCAGCAGACCCTGGCGGCCGAGGCCGGCAAGACCGCGCAGCCGGTGAAGCCGCTGGGCCAATTACACAAGCCCAACCTCTTCGTGGTCACCCGCAAGCCGCTGACCAACGAACTGCTGCGCAAGGTGGCGCGGCTGCGAGGGGTGACCGCGCTCGAACTCGCCGACGCGGCCTCGATCATGCTCGACGACAAGCGGGTGCAGACGCTCGCGGTCGACCCCTCCACCTTCCGCGCCTACACGCCGAAGGTCACGGCGGCCTCCGACGCGCTGTGGAACAACGTGGCGGCCGGTGACGTGGCGGTCTCGTTCGTGCTCGGCAGCGACGGGGGCCTCAGTCTGCACAGCCGGGTGCGCGGGCCCGCCGGGCCGCTGCGCATCGGGGCCTATGCCACGACCGGCTTCGGGGCGGTCGACGCCGTCGTCTCCCGCGAGGTCGGACGCACGCTCGGCCTGCCGCGCGACAACGCGCTGATCGTGAGCGCGCCCAAGGCCAACTCCGACAAGCTGCGCAAGGCCCTGCTCAAGGTGCTGCCCAAGGGCACACAGACGGCCATGGTCAACCCGGTGCTGCCTCCCGCGCAGGCCAAGGCCCGTACCTGGGCGGCCGGCTCGTTCATGAGCGGCGAGCAGATCACCGTCGCGCTCAGGGCCGCCGCCACCAAGCTGGGCAGGCCGTACGTGTGGGGCGCGGAAGGCCCTGACACGTTCGACTGCTCGGGCCTGGTCCAGTGGGCCTTCGCGCAGGCGGGCGTGCGCATGCCGCGGGTGACGCACCAGCAATGGATGGCCGGGCCGCAGGTGCCCCTCGCCCAGATCCAGCCAGGTGACCTGATCTTCTGGCGCCTGGACCCGACCAATCCCGGCTACATCTCGCACGTGGCGATCTACTGGGGCGACGGCAAGATGGTGGTGGCCCCGCGCACCGGCGACGTGGTCAAGATCGCCCCGATGAGCACCCGGAACCTGGCCGGGATCGTCAGGGTCAGCCCGACGCTCGCGGCCCGCGTTCGCTGACGGCTTCATTCATCAATAGACAGCCCTTCCGTACGTGCTTTTTCCCCGCAACCGTGTAATTCTAATTACATGGCAAGTGACGAAGCAGCGGCCCAGATCAAGGGCTGGTTCACCGGGCGGTTGCCCGAGGAATGGTTTACCGAGGCGCCGGAGATCGTCCGGGACCGCGAGGAGATCGCGGTGCTCGGCACGCTGCCGGAGCCCAGCTCCGAGGGATCGGACGCCGAGCGGGCGGCCCTGATCGAGGGGCTCATCGGACGGTTCAGGGAAGAGACGCGCGAGCGCCGCATCGAGATCGCCAAGGAGGCGGAGCGGCGGTTCCGGCAGAAGGTGTCCTGGGGGGTCGTCTGCGGCGACACCACTGTGATGTTCACCACTCTTTCGGTGCCCGTCATGACACGCCTGCGACAGCAGGAACGCCAGGTGCTCGACACGCTCGTCGCCGCGGGTGTGGCCCGCAGCCGCAGTGACGCGCTGGCCTGGTGCGTACGACTGGTCGGAAAGAACACCGACACCTGGCTGTCCGAACTGCGAGACGCGCTGCAACACGTCGACCGAGTTCGCTCCGCCGGGCCGGACGTCAATTCCTGAGAGTACGCAGGAGAAACTCTCCGGCGAATGGACTAAACCTCTTGCGAAATTGGTTTAGACCAACTCCATTCGCCGGCAGGGAGCGAGTCGCTTTCTTTTGAAACCGCTTCTTCGGGGTAGGCTCCCCCAATCATCGAGGCCGCAGCCTGCGGCGACGGCCGGATCCAGGCATAGGTCTATGCCAATTGGCTTTTTCGCGCCGTCGTCGTGAATGATGTTTGGGCCCTGAAGAGTGGAGGAGCCGCCGCCGTGTCCGTTTCCGTGGAAGTACCCGCCCCGACGAGCAATGCCGAATTGGTCGCCTGGGTGAACCAGATCGCCGCATTGACCCAGCCCGACCGGATCGAGTGGTGCGATGGCTCGGAGGAGGAGTGGACGCGCCTGACCAACCTGCTCGTCGAGCAGGGCACGTTCACGCGCCTGGCCAAGCGGCCCAACAGTTTCTACGCCAAGTCCGACCCGACCGACGTGGCCCGGGTCGAGGACCGCACGTTCATCTGCTCCGAGCGCGAGGAGGACGCCGGGCCGACGAACAACTGGGTCGCGCCCGCCGAGATGCGCCGGACGTTCGACAAGCTGTTCGCCGGCAGCATGCGCGGCCGGACCATGTACGTCGTGCCGTTCTGCATGGGCCCGCTGGGCGGGGAGATCTCCCAGCTCGGCGTCGAGATCACCGACTCGCCGTACGTGGCCGTCTCCATGCGGGTCATGACCCGCATGGGGGAGCGGGCGCTGCGCCTGATCGAGGAGCGCGGCGAGTTCGTCAAGGCCGTCCACTCCGTCGGCGCGCCGCTGGCTGACGGCCAGGAGGACGTGCCGTGGCCGTGCAGCTCGACCAAGTACATCAGCCACTTCCCGGAGAGCCGCGAGATCTGGTCCTACGGCTCCGGCTATGGCGGCAACGCGCTGCTCGGCAAGAAGTGCTACGCCCTGCGCATCGCCAGCGTCATGGCCCGCGACGAGGGCTGGCTGGCCGAGCACATGCTCATCCTCAAGCTGACCCCGCCCTCGGGCGAGACCCGCTACATCGCGGCCGCGTTCCCGAGCGCCTGCGGCAAGACCAACCTCGCCATGCTCCAGCCGACGATCCCCGGCTGGAAGGTCGAGACGGTCGGTGACGACATCGCCTGGATGCGGTTCGGCGACGACGGCCGCCTCTACGCCATCAACCCCGAGGCCGGCTTCTTCGGCGTCGCGCCCGGCACCGGCGAGGTCACCAACGCCAACGCGGTCAAGACGCTCTGGGGCAACAGCATCTTCACCAACGTCGCGCTGACCGACGACGGGGACGTGTGGTGGGAGGGGCTCACCGCCGAGCCGCCCGCGCACCTGACCGACTGGAAGGGCCGCTCGTGGACGCCGGAGTCCGACGAGCCCGCCGCCCATCCGAACGCGCGCTTCACCACCCCCGCCGCGCAGTGCCCGACCATCGCCCCCGAATGGCAGGACCCCAAGGGCGTGCCCATTTCGGCGATCCTGTTCGGCGGCCGCCGCGCCACCGCGGTGCCGCTGGTCACCGAGTCGCTGAGCTGGGAGCACGGCGTCTTCCTCGGAGCCAACGTCGCCTCCGAGAAGACCGCCGCCGCCGAGGGCAAGGTCGGTGAGCTGCGTCACGACCCGTTCGCGATGCTGCCGTTCTGCGGCTACAACATGGGCGACTACTTCGCCCACTGGCTGGAGATCGGCCGCCGCAAGAACGCCAGGCTGCCGCGCATCTACTACGTGAACTGGTTCCGCAAGAACGCCGACGGCAAGTTCATCTGGCCCGGCTTCGGCGAGAACAGCCGCGTGCTCAAGTGGATCGTGGACCGGCTCAACGGCGAGGCCGAGGCCGTGTCCAGCCCGATCGGCCTGCTGCCGGACGCGCTCGACGTCGAGGGCCTGGACCTGGCGGAAGAGGACCTGCGTACGCTGCTCACGGTCGACCGCGAGGTGTGGCGGGAGGAGGCGGCGCTGATCCCGGCCCACTTCGACAAGTTCGGCTCGCACCTGCCCAAGGAGCTGTGGGAGGAGTACAACGCCCTCCTCGACCGGCTGAGCTGACCCACCGGAACCGATCTGCGCCAACCGGCAGCCACCGGAACCAATCGGCACCGACCGCGCCGGCCGTCACGAAGACGGCCGGCGCGCTCAGTCGGGCGTCCGGCCGGGCGGCGCGCTCAGTCGGGCGTCCGGCCGGGCGGCGCGCTCAGTCGGGCGTCCGGCCGGGCGGCGCGCTCAGTCGGGCGTCAGGGCGGGCGGCGCGCTCAGTCGCGCGTCAGGCCGGGCGACCGCATGGCTGCTGCCTCTTGATCTGATAATCCAGACATCCTAGGTTTGCCGGGTGATAGTGGATGCGCACCAGCATTTCTGGAATGTCGAGACCGGCTGGTACACCTGGCTGACCCCCGACCTAGGCCCCCTGCACCGCACCTACGCCCCCGAGGACCTCCAGCCGGAGCTCGCCGCCACCGGCATAGAAGCCACGGTCCTGGTGCAGGCGGCCGACTGCTACGAGGACACCGACGCCATGCTGGCCCAGGCCGAGGCGCACGACTTCATCGCCGCGGTCGTCGGCTGGGTGCCGCTGGAGCGCCCGGAGGAGGCCGCGGCGGCCATCGACCGCTACGGGAGACATCCGAAGTTTGCCGGTGTCCGCCACCTCATCCACGACGAGCCCGACCCCGACTGGGTGGTCCGAGACCGCGTCCTGGAGTCGCTGGGACTGCTGGCCGAGGCCGGTCTGACCCTCGATGTGCCGTCGTTGCTGCCGCGCCACCTCGACCACGTCGTCACCCTCGCCGAGCGGCATCCGAACCTGAAGATCGTCATCGACCACCTGTCCAAGCCGCGGATCAAGGACCACGAGTGGGAGCCGTGGGCCGCCCAGCTCACCCGGGCCGCCGCGTGCCCCAACGTGTACGCCAAGGTCTCGGGATTGGTCACCGAGGCGGACCACCAGGAGTGGACTGTGGAGGACCTCAGGCCGTACGTGGAGCACGCGGTGGAGGCGTTCGGGCCCGAGCGGCTGATGTACGGCAGCGACTGGCCTGTGGCCCTGCTGGCGGCCGACTACCGGACGGTCTGGGAGGTGGCCACGGCCCTGCTCGGCGGCACAGATCGCGACCAGGTATTCGGTGGCACAGCTGGGTATTTCTACGGGTTTGCCGGGGTTTGACGGGGGATACCCTCTTGACATGGGAGGACTCCGCTGTGTTGACGGCTCATACCTGACCGTCACGCCCGTCGCGTGCACGGACAGCGTCGGCATGCCGTACGAGATCACCCTGGAACTCCGCCGCGACGGCGCGCCGTACGGGATCGTGGGCGAGCGCTGCGGCTGGCTGCTGGAACGGCTGGCGCGCGGCGTCAGCCGGGCACGCGAGGAGCAGGAGCAGGGCGAAGCGGGCAAATGGCCGGATCCTGATGACAGGTTTCCCGGCGACGAAGGCGGGAGCGAGCTGTTCTCGTTCCGATATCGCGCGAGGTCCGGCGCGGTGAACGGCGGGGAGCTACGCTGCCAGCTCAGGACCATCCCCATCTGGCTACCCGCCCAGGGCGAGTGGCGGGTGACCCGCAGGGCCTACGTCGAAGCCTGGGGCTCCAGCGGCGTGGGGATGCGGGCGGTCCTGACATCGTCCGAGTTGGCCGCGTTCGTACACGGTCTGGTCGACGAGGCGGAGGACTGCCTGGGCGGCCGGGATTCCGGTTGAGGGGGCAGGCGGGGGTGAAACGCGGTGATAATTGCCTGTTGGGTCATTCGACCATAGGCACGGCACCGATGGGGAGGACTCCGTGGGCCTGCGCGATCTGGTCTACCGGCTGTACGAGCACCGGCTGGAGACCAAGCTGTCGAAGGACAGCGTCCCCCGGCACGTCGGGGTCATCATCGACGGCAACCGGCGCTGGGCGCGGGCCATGGGCATGCGTGATGTCGCGAGTGGTCACCGCAAGGGTGCCGACAAGATAGCCGAGCTGGTCACCTGGTGCCGCGAGACCGGCGTCGAGGTGGTCACCATCTGGATGCTGTCCAACGACAACCTCAACCGGCCGAGCGAGGAGCTGGAGCCGCTCCTGCGCATCATCGAGGACGTGACGCGGGAGCTGGTGGAGGCGGGCTGGCGGATCAGCCCGGTCGGCGCGCTGGATCTGCTCCCCGACCGGACGGCGAATGTCCTCAAAAACGCAAAAGAAGTCACATCGCACCGTCCCGGCCTGATTGTGAACGTTGCAGTTGGGTATGGAGGAAGGCGTGAGATTGCCGATGCGGTGCGCTCACTCCTCCAGGAGCACGCCAGCAAGGGTGCCAGCATCGAGGACCTCGTCGAGGTACTCGATGTCGAGCACATCGCGGAGCATCTCTACACTCGCGGCCAACCCGACCCGGATCTTCTCATCCGGACCTCAGGCGAGCAACGCCTGTCGGGCTTCATGCTGTGGCAGAGCGCTCACTCAGAGTTCTACTTCCATGAGGCATACTGGCCCGACTTCCGCAGGGTGGACTTCCTGCGGGCGCTGCGCGACTACGCCGCGAGACACCGACGTTACGGTTCCTGACGGGACAACTGGGTATCCAGGACGTAACGTGATAAGTGTCCGGTCACAGGCCGGACACTCCGGAGAGGGCCCGCCTTTGCACCAACACCTGCCGCGGGGGGCCGGAATCCGGCGCCGCCGACAGGTCTTGGTCGGGGACGCGGGTCCGGTCCGGTTCCCACCTCGTCTGCAGGGTGCCCGTTTCGATGGGCGCCCGGGGGAGAACGTGTGGCAGTGTCCTCGAGCAACCCTTCGATCAACCCGGCCAAGCGCACGTACGTGCTGGACACCTCGGTCCTGCTAGCGGACCCGGCGGCCATGACCCGGTTCGCTGAGCACGACGTGGTCCTCCCGATCGTGGTCATCACCGAACTGGAGGGCAAGCGACACCACCCCGAACTCGGCTATTTCGCGAGGAAAGCTTTGCGCTACCTCGACGATCTACGAGTTCAGTACGGCCGGCTGGACGAGCCGATGCCCACGGGAGACGGCACGATCAGGGTTGAGCTCAACCACAGTGATCCATCCATCTTGCCCGTCGGGTTCCGCCTTGGCGACAATGACACCCGCATCCTGACCGTGGCGCGCTCGCTCGCCGCCGAGGGCTGCGATGTCGTGCTGGTCTCCAAGGATCTGCCCATGAGGGTCAAGGCCGCCTCGATCGGCTTGTCCGCGGAGGAATACCGCGCCGAGCTGGTGGTCGAGTCGGGCTGGACCGGGATGGCCGAGGTCCAGGTGACCACGGAGGATGTGGGAACGCTCTTCGAGCACGGCACGGCGGATCTGGAGGAGGCCAGAGACCTGCCGACGCACACAGGCCTGCGGATGCTGTCGGCCAAGGGCTCGGCACTCGGCCGCGTGCTGCCGGACAAGTCGGTGCGGCTGGTGCGTGGCGACCGGGAGGTGTTCGGCCTGCACGGCCGCTCCGCGGAGCAGCGCATCGCGCTCGACCTGCTGATGGACCCGGAGATCGGGATCGTCTCGCTGGGCGGGCGCGCGGGCACCGGCAAGTCGGCGCTGGCACTCTGCGCGGGCCTGGAGGCCGTGCTGGAGCGCCGCCAGCACCGCAAGGTCGTCGTCTTCCGCCCCCTGTACGCCGTCGGCGGCCAGGAGCTCGGCTACCTGCCCGGCTCCGAGGGCGAGAAGATGGGCCCGTGGGCCCAGGCGGTCTTCGACACCCTGGGCGCGGTCAGCTCGCCCGAGGTGATCGAGGAGGTGCTCGACCGCGGCATGCTGGAGGTGCTGCCGCTCACGCACATCCGCGGCCGGTCGCTGCACGACGCGTTCGTGATCGTGGACGAGGCGCAGTCGCTGGAGCGCGGGGTGCTGCTGACCGTGCTGAGCAGGATCGGCGCCAACTCCCGGGTGGTGCTCACCCACGACATCGCCCAGCGTGACAACCTGCGGGTCGGCCGGCACGACGGTGTCGTGGCGGTGGTGGAGAAGCTGAAGGGCCATCCGCTGTTCGCGCACGTGACGCTGACCAGGTCGGAGCGCTCGCCGATCGCCGCACTGGTGACCGAGATGCTGGAGGACATCACCCTGTAAGGCCCTTCAGGTAGGTCACTTCAGGTCGCCGCAGATGAACCGTCCCTCCGTCTTGGAGGGGCGGTCGTCCGGGTACTGGTGGACGATCTTGACCTGCTCGAACGCGGCGTCCTGCTGGGCCGTACAGACGATCTGGGCCTTGGCCAGTTTGCTCAGCGTGCCCTCGCCCCTGATGAAGACGGTCAGCGTCGAGGTGCGCGGCAGCTGGACCTCGTCGCGCTGGATGGGGTTCAGCGAGTCCTCGATGCGCTCGAAGGTGAAGCCGCGCAGGGCGGTGTCCCGGTCGCCGAGCGGCATCCCGGAGGCGTCGAACAGGGCGGTGAGCAGGCTGCTGACCGTGTCGGAGTCGACGTCGGCGGGCTCCAGTGTCAGCTTGCCGTTCTTGAGCAGGTAGATGGTCTTCGACGGCGGCGGCACCTCGATGACCGGCGGCGCGGCACGTTCCTCGACGTCCGTGGGGGAGATGCCGCAGGCGGCCACCGCGAAGAGAGCGAGGAGCGCGGCTACGAGGGCCCGACGGTCAGCCATGAGGCAGCCAGACCGTGAAGAGCGTGCCCGGCTCCTGCCGGCGCACCGAGATGGTGCCGCCGTGCAGGTGTACGTTGGCCCGCGCGATGGCCAGACCGAGACCGCTGCCCTGGCTGCGCGCCCGCCCCGCGCCGGCCTTGAAGAAGCGGTCGAACACATGGGGCATCGCCTCGACCGGGATGCCCTTGCCGTGGTCGCGTACCTTGACCTCCAGCCCGTTCTTGGTGGCCCTGGCGTTGACCACCACCGGCGGCAGTCCGTGCTTGAGCGCGTTGCCGACGAGGTTGGCCACGATGACGTCGAACCTCCTCGGGTCGAGATTGACCGTCAGGATGCGGGAGGTGTGCACCTCCACCTGCTCGCTCCAGCCGCGTACCTCCAGGCAGTCGTGGATGGCGTCGCACACGTTGACCGGTTCCAGGTTGAGCGTCGCCGTGCCCGCGTCGAAGCGGCTGATCTCGATGAGGTGCTCGACCAGGCCGCGCAGCCGCTCGATCTCCCGCAGCACCAGGCGTACCGCCTCCGCGGGCTCGCTGGGCAGCCGCTCGGCCTCCTCGGAGAGCATGTCGGCCACGGCGGTCATCGCGGTGAGCGGGGTGCGCAGCTCGTGCGAGACGTCGGCGACGAAGCGGCGCGACAGCGCCTCCAGCGCGCGCAGCTCCGACACGCTGAGCTCCAGCGCCGCCGCCGCGTCGTTGAACCTGGAGGTGAGCTCGGCCAGCTCGTCCTGACCGTGTACGGGCAGGCGCGTGTCCAGGCGGCCCTGACCGAGCGCCTGCGCGGCGGCGCTGAGCCGCCTGACGGGCAGCAGCACCTGCCTGGCCGACAGCAAGGCCACGACCAGGGCGATCATCAGGATGACCACGCCGCCCTGGGTGAGCTTGCCCCTGAGCGTGGACAGCTGGCGCTCGTCGTCGCGCAGCGGGAAGAACACGAAGGCCCGCAGGCCGGTGGCCTCGGGTCCGGCGTCGGTGCTGCGGTAGACCTCGGCGCCGACGATGAGCCAGAGCTCGTCGTGGATGAGGGTGCGCTGGGTGACGACGTTCCGCTTGGCGCGGCCGTACAGCTCGTTGGGCACGTCGTTCATGTTGAGCGGGCCTTCGGCGTAGGCCAGGTTCTTGTACTCGACGACGACGCTGCGGCCGGGGCCGTTGAGGGACTGGGCGACGTTCTCCAGGTTCTTGGTGGTGGGCGGGGCCTCGCCCTGCCGGAGCGTGCCGACCGGGAAGGTGATGCGGCCCAGTTCCCTGGTCACCAGGTCGATGGAGGTGTCCTCGGCCCGTTTGATGAGCGCCGACTTGGCCAGCTCGAAACCGATGGTGGCGACGAGGAAGGAGGCGGTGACGGCGACCAGGGTGAACGTGATGACCAGGCGCGCGCGCAGCCCGGTGGGCAGCGGGATCACGGAGGGCTGAACCGGTAACCGAACCCGCGCACGGTGTGGATGAACACCGGCTCCGCCGGTCTCGGCTCGATCTTCGCGCGTACCCGCTGCACGCAGGCGTCGACCAGGCGCGAGTCGGCCACGTGCGTGTGGTCCCAGACGGCCCGCAGCAGGTAGCGACGGTTGAGCACCTGGCCGGGATGCCGTACGAGCTCCAGCAGCAGCCGCAGCTCGGTCGGCGTCAGGTGGATCTCCTTGCTGTCCAGCGTGACCTTCAGCGCGCCCCGGTCGATCATGAGGTCGCCGAAGGAGATCCGGTCGGAGGCGGCGGACTCGGCCCGGCGCAGGATGGCGCGGATGCGGGCGTCCAGGACCCGGGGTTCGACCGGTTTGACCACGTAGTCGTCGGCGCCGGCCTCCAGCCCGACCACCACGTCCAGGTCGTCGCCGCGCGCGGTGAGCAGGATGACCGGGAGCTGGTCGAGCCGGCGGATGCGCCGGCACACCTCGACCCCGTCCATGCCGGGCAGCATGACGTCGAGGATCGCGATCTCGGGGCGGCGGGACCTGACGTGCTCGAGGGCTTCCTCGCCGGTCGCGTACGAGGTGACGGAGTGCCCCTGCCTGGTCAGCGCCAGCTCTAGAGCCGTGCGGACGGAGGGGTCGTCTTCGACGAGGAGGATGCCAGCCACGCGGACATTATTCTTCCCAGCTGCGACTATCTGCGTTCTGTCATGAAACTGTGACATGGCGCGCACAAGACCCAAAACAACGCCAGGCACGCTAGAAGCGGCCCTCCCTTCGGTGACGGGCGCCCGAAGGGCGGGCCGGATGATGTGACGAAAATCACACCGCTGGTAAATCTGTGCGCCAACCAGCCCGTTAGTAAATGTGGCGCCAATCGGATATCCCGTTTCGGTTGCGAACCACCCCCCATGACAGGGCAAGCTCATGGGTCGTGAGCCCTGGTCCGCAGTTGAGTGAGCGCCCCGCGCCGGAAACCCCCCGCTCGGCACGTCGACCGGCCCGTTCGTCCTCGCGGACAGTGAAGCGCGTGGTGGTCATCGGGTTGTCCGTCGTGGTCGTCTGTGGCGGCGGTGCCTTCGTCGCCTACCGAGCGATCCAGAACGCCAACACGCCGCCCACGCCCATCTCGGCGGAGGACTTCGGCCGGATCGCCAGCGGCGACCTCTACGCGCCCGACCCCGAGAGCGACGCGCTCAAGGAGGCGGGGGTCAAGGCGTACCAGGCGCGCAAGCTCAAGGAGAGCCGCCAGGGCGGCAAGGCCGACGACCTCGACTGGATCGTGGTCAAGAAGAAGTCACCGGGCGGCGACGGGTTCCCGCCCGCCGACTTCCCGCCGGGCAGCAACCCCTCGCCGGGCAGTAACAAGGCCGTCGCCAAGCAGATGTTGGCCGGGGCGGGCTTCGGCGCCGACCAGTGGGGCTGCCTGGAGCGGCTCTGGCAGAAGGAGAGCGGCTGGAACGAGCGGGCCATGAACCGCTACTCCGGCGCCTACGGCATCCCGCAGTCCCTGCCCGGCAGCAAGATGGCCAGCGCAGGCGGCGACTGGCAGACCAACGCGGCCACGCAGATCAAGTGGGGTCTCGGCTACATCAAGGGCCGCTACGGCACGCCCTGCGGCGCCTGGGGGCACTCGCAGGCCAGTGGATGGTATTAACGAGCCATCTTTTCTTCTGCAATCGGCAAGCCGCCGCGCCCCATGAGATAGGTCGGCGCACGCTGACCACATGGGTGTGAAGGTCAGTGTGATCGTTAATGTCCACAACCCGGGAAGCCGCGCCGACGCGTGCATCCGCTCCGTCCTGGAGCAGAGCATGCCCGCGGACGACTATGAAGTGATCTTCGTGGACGACGGTTCCATGGACGGGATCGCGGAGCGGCTCGACACGGTCGCCGCGGTCCGCAGGAACGTCCGAGTGCTGCACCTGCCACACACCGGCTCACCGATGCGAGGACGCAACGTCGGCATGGCCGCCGCCAAGGGCGACTACATCTACCTGATGGACCAGGGCGACCGGCTGGAGCGCGGCGCCCTGCTGAGCATGCACGAGCGGGCCGTGGAGACCGACGCCGACGTGCTGGTCGGCCGCCTGGTGCGGGACGTGGGGCCGCCGGTGACCGCGTTCGTGCGCAGCAGGGGACGGGCCGACATCCTGCGCGACCGGCTGCTCAGCCTGCTCACCCCGCACAAGCTCTACCGCCGCGCCTTCCTGGAGGAGCACGAGCTGGGCTTCGCCGTGCCCGGCGGGCAGGTGGCCGAGCAGGCATTCGCCGTACGGGCCTACCTGCAGGCCAAGGTCGTCGCCGTGCTGGCCGATCAGATCTGCTGCCACATCGGCGAGCGCGAGGAGGTCGTGGAGGACCCGCGCACCACCGTGGCCGAGCTGCGGATCCTGCTCGCCGACATCGACGCCTACGTGAGCGACGGGCGCCAGCGCGACCGCATGTACGGCCACTGGCTGCGCACCACCGTGCTCAAACCGTTGCTGAGCAGCCGGTTCTTCGCCTCGTCCGTGGACCGGGGCATGCACTTCAGGTTGATCAGGCAGCTCGTGCTCGACAGCTTCCCCGAGCGCCTCGACCGCTACCTGCCGGTCCAGCTGCGGGCCGTGGCCACCTTCGTCCGTACCGGACGGCTGGACCAGCTCGTCGTCCTGGCCAACTCCTCCGGGCGGGCCGGGCTGCGGGCGGACCTGAGCGAAGTCCGCTGGGACGCTCAGGTGCTGGTGCTCGGCCTGTCCGTGGAGGTCCTGGGCGGTGACGGGTGGCCCACCAGATTCCGTACGGACGGCGAGCGGCTGCTCTGGCAGCCACCCCGATCGGTCGACGCCAGGCTGCTGCCCGACAGCGTCCTGGACGTCACCGCCGCCATCGAGCGGGCCCGCATCGAGGTGTACGTACGGCACAGCGAGACGAGCGTCATCCACTACCTGCCGGTCGCCTACCGGGTCGAACGGGTCCAGGACGGGCGCCGCCACGTCCGCGTGCGGATCGTCGGCGAGGCCAGGGTCGACGTGACGGCCGCGGCGCACGGCGAGCCGCTCAAGGCCGGCCAGTGGGAGGTGCACGTCCGCATGTTCGGCGGCGCGCACCAGGCCAGGAGCCGGGTCCGCCGCCCGGACGGCCCGCTGAACTGCCTCGGCGTGCTCGCCCAGCGGCCCAGGATGCGCCTGGTGGTGCCCTGCTGGAGCGACGCGGGCGAGCTCGGGCTGGCCGTCGAGCCGCGCTCGTTCTCGGAGTCGATCGCGCTGGTGTCGCCCGGTGTGATCATCCGGCGGCAGGAGGGGCACCTGTACGTCGTGCTGCCCGTGCCGTACGTGCCGCCGAGCGGCGGTCCCGCGCTGGAGCTGGTGCTGCGCAACACCGCGCGGCGGCCACGCGAGGTGAGCGCGCCCGCGCTGGTAGAGCCGGGGGTGCCGGGCAAGATCGCCGGCCAGTTGGTGGCCAAGGTGCCGGTCAAGCGGATGATGCCGGGAAAGGACAGCCTCGGCCCCGGGGCCTGGCTCTCGTCGCTGCGTACCGCCGACGACGAGATCGGCCTGCGGTTCGGGCTGGAGGTGCGCAGGGGCAGGATCGAGGTGCGGCCGTCGGCCGCCGTCGACCCCGAGCGGCGCTCGGCGATGGGCACGGACACGCTGCTGCACCGGATCGGCCGGCGCCTGCCCGGCGCGCGGCACATCGTCCGGCTGGCGCGCGCGGGCAGGCATCGCTACCTCAGGGACTGACCCAGTCCTCCAGCTCGGTGAAGGAGTCTCTGAAGACCGGCAGCATCGGCTTCAGCTTGTCGGGGTAGACGTCCACCAGGCTGTCGAGGTGATTGCCGCCCTCGACCCGGTGATAGCGGAACGGCCGGTGCGGGCCGACCATCTTGGCGTAGACGTCGGAGTCACGCGAGATCGGCAGCAGCGAGTCGAGTGTGCCGTGGATGGTGATGAGCGGCTTGGTGATCCGGCCGGTCAACGCGATCTTGGCGACGGCCGCGTACGGCTTGCGCGCGTCGTAGTCGTAGTCCGCCGGTGCGCCCTCGTAGGAGGGGTCGAGCTCCTTCTGGTAGAGCCGCTGGGTGAGCTCCCAGTAGTACTGCCGGTGGAAGGGCCACAGGAACTCCGAGCCTGCGGCGAAGCCGGCCTGCTCCGGAGACCCCTTCAGCGCCTCGGGCAGGAAGTTGAGCAGGTTGTCGCCCTTGACCCGCCAGAGCGTGCCCTCCCAGTCGACGCCGCCGTCGTAGAGCCAACCGCGGTTCTCCAGCTGCCAGCGGACGAGGTAGCCGCCGTTGGAGATGCCGGCCATGAACGTGCGCCGGGGCTGGCGGCCGTACCGCTGTCTGACGACGGCCTTGGCGGCGACCGTGAGCTGGGTGACGCGCTCGTTCCACTCGGCGATCGCGTCTCCCGGGCGGCGGCCGTCGGCGTAGAACTCCAGGCCGGTGTTGCCCTTGTCCGTGGCGGCGAACGCGTAGCCCTTCGACAGGACCCAGTCGGAGATCGTGAAGTCGTTGGCGTACTGCTCCCTGTTGCCCGGGGTGCCGGTGACGACCAGGCCGCCGTTCCAGTTCTCGGGGAGTCTGATGACGAACTGGGAGTCGTGGTTCCAGCCGTGGTTGGTGTTGGTGGCCGAGGTGTCGGGGAAGTAGCCGTCGATCTGGACGCCGGGGACGCCGGTGGGGTTGACGGTGGCCGCCGAGTGCAGCCCGGCCCAGTCGGCCGGATCGGTGTGGCCCGTACCGACGGTGCCCGCCGTGGTCAGGTCGTCGAGCCGGGCGCTGATGGTGTGCTCGGCGCCCGGCACCGTGATGCCGCTTTGGGCGGGTGTCAGCAGGGCGGCCACCAGGGTTAACGCGACGAACATCAGGACTCCGCGAGATGGTCGGCCAGCAGGCGCTGGAAGTCGGCGGGACGCTCCAGGTGTGGGCTGTGGCCGCACTCCGTCAGCACGGCCTCCCGGTAGCGGCCGTAGCGGTCGAGCACGGCCCTGGTCTGGGTCACCATGGGCTGCGCGGTGGTGCCGGGCGAGCCGGGCACCACGCCCAACTGGCCGAGGTGGGCCAGGTCGAACAGCGAGGTGTCGGAGACGATCACGTCGTCGGCGCCCCTGATCCACAGGATGGGCGGCTTGGGGTCGATCTCGTGCAGGTCGTCGAGCCGGAAATGGGTGGGGGCCAGGGCGTTGAGCACGCCGTGCTTGCCCGGCGCCACGCCCGGCCACTGCGCCGAGCCGGCGGGGTCGCCCGGGTAGTGGGCCTCGCCGACGCGGGTGGTGAGCATGGAGCGGACGTAGAAGTCCTCGTCGGGGACCGGGTTCTTCACATACGTGGTCCGGAACACCGAGCGAGGGGACGTGGGGGATTCGTCCGTCATGTCGCCCGCCTTGAGGCGGGACACGAAGTCGGGGTTGGCGGCCCCGGCACCCGCTCCGGTGCCGTCCGCGTGGGTGAGCCGGCCGTCCGCGCCCTCCGTGCCGCCGTAGCCGTACGGCGAGACGGGGTTGACCAGCGTGACGCTCCTGACCGTGCCGGGACGGTCGCGCAGCAGCCGCAGGACGATGCCGCCGCCCATGCTCCAGCCGACCAGGTGAACCCGCTCCAGGTCCAGCCGGTCGATCAGCTCGCTCAGATCGTCGGAGTAGTCGCGCAGGCCTCGCGTGGCGTCCACGGGCTCGGGGTCGGTCTCGCCGAACCCGCGCAGGTCCACCGCGAGCGGCCGGTACGCCTCGGGCAGCGCGGCCATGGTGTCCCGCCAGAACGCGCCGGAGGAGACGTTGCCGTGCACGAACAGCACGGGCTCGCCGCTGTCCCGGCCCGCCACGGTCAGGACGTGCTGGGTGAGCCGGGGCGTGGTGACCTTCACGCGTTCACCTTCTCCGCCAGGTCGCGGCCCTGGGTCTCCCTGGCGGCGTAGACGGCGACCAGGGTGAGGACGGCCGCCAGGCCGAGGTAGACGGAGATCGGCAGGCCGCTGCCGTAGCTCTTCAACAGCGCGACCGCGATGATCGGGGCCAGCGCCCCGGCCACGATGGCCGACAGCTGGGCGCCGATCGACACTCCGGTGTAGCGCATCCTGGTGCCGAACAGTTCGGCGAAGAAGGCCGCCTGCGGGCCGTACATCATGCCGTGGAAGAGCAGGCCCACGGTGATGGCCAGCGTGATCGCCAGGAAGTTGCCGGTGTCGACGAGCGGGAAGAACGCGAAGATCCACAGTCCGATGCCGGCCGCCCCGGCCAGGTACATCGGGCGGCGGCCGATCCGGTCCGACAGCGCGCCCCACATCGGGATCGTGACGAAGTGGATGGCCGAGGCGATCAGCACGGCGTTGAGCACGGTGGTGTTCTCGATCTTGTTCGCTTTCGCGTAGGTGATGACGAAGACCGTGAGCAGGTAGAACGAGATGTTCTCGGCCAGCCGCGCGCCGATCGCGACGACGACGTCACGCCAGTGGTGGCGCAGCACCCCGATGATCGGCGCGGTCTCCTCGGGCTCGGCCTGCTGGAACACCGGCGACTCGCTGATCGACAGCCGGATCCACAGGCCGATCAGCACCAGCACGCCCGACAGCAGGAACGGCACCCGCCAGCCCCACGCCAGGAACGCCTCGTCCGACTGCGTGGCGGCCAGCACCGCCAGTACGCCGGTGGCCAGCAGGTTGCCGCCCGGCGCGCCGGCCTGCGGCCAGGAGGCCCAGAAGCCGCGCCGCGCCGCGTCGCCGTGCTCGGAGACGATCAGCACCGCGCCGCCCCACTCGCCGCCCAGCGCGAAGCCCTGCACCAGCCGGAGCAGGGTCAGCAGCAGCGGCGCGGCGGCGCCCACGCCCGCGTACGTCGGCAGGCAGCCGATAAGGAACGTGGCGGCGCCCATCAGCAGCAGGCTGACCACCAGCAACTGCTTGCGGCCGAGCCGGTCGCCGAAGTGGCCGAAGATCAGGCCGCCGAGCGGGCGGGCGACGAACCCGACGGCGTAGGTGAGGAACGCGAGGAGCGTCCCGGTCAGGGGGTCGGCGGTGGGGAAGAAGAGCTTGTTGAAGACGAGGGCGGCTGCCGAGCCGTACAGGAAGAAGTCGTACCACTCGATGGTGGTGCCGATCAGGCTCGCGGCGACGATCTTCTTGATGGAAGTGGCCATGCCGTCACGCTAGGGAGTGACCGGCGTCACTCATATGGCGTCGCGACCCACAGTCTGTGGTGCGGATGTGTGGCCGAGCCGGTGCAGGCGGAGGGCGAGCTGGATCTCCAGCGCCCGCTCCGGCTCCAGCCAGCCGTCGCCCAGGAGCTTGCCGACGCGGTCGAGCCGTTGGGTGACGGTGTTGACGTGGATGTGCATGGCCTCGGCCGTACGGGAGGGCGAGCCGCCCGAGCCGAAGTAGGCGGTCAGCGTGTCGGCCAGGACGGTGCCCCGGCGGGCGTCGTACTCGACCACCGGGCCGAGCACCGAGCCGACGAAGCCGCGCACGTCGCGGCCGTCGCCGACCAGCAGGCCGACGAAGCCCAGCTCGCTCGCGCTCGCGCCGTCACCCGCCCGGCCCAGCGCGATGAGCGCCTCCGCGCAGCGCCGGGCCTCCTGGTAGGCCGCGGCCACGTCGCTCTTGCGTGAGGCTCCGGCGGTGGCGGGCGTGTGCAGCGACGTGCTCAGCTCGGCCGCGACGCGCTGCGCGATGGCGCCCGCGTCGCCGCCGGGAAGCAGCAGCACGACCTCATCGGCCCGCCCCGCCGCCAGCCCATGGCGCACGGCGGCCTGCGACGACGCCCAGAAGGCGGCCCGCTCGCGCTGCCCGTCATGCCGGACCACGACCACGACGTGCGGCGCGGTCAGGTCCACGCCCAGCCGCCGCGCCCGGTCGGCCAGGCCGGGGGAGCCGGGCCTGGAGATCAGGTCGTCGAGCAGCTCGCCCCGCACCCGGCCCTCCGCCTCGGCCACGCTCCTGCGGAACAGCAGCAGCAACGCGCAGACCAGCGCCGCCCGCTCCAGGATGCGCTCGTCGGCGTCGTCGCTGCGCAGGATCAGCGTGCAGAGCGGCTCACCGCCGACGTCCACCGAGGCGATCAGCAGATCCGCCCTGCGCACGGTACGGCCCAGCGCCCTGGACGCCTGCGCGGCCTCGAACACGCCCGCGTCCAGCTCGCCCACGTCTCCGGTGATCGGCCGGCCCAGGTCATCGAGTACGGCCAGCGAGCCGCCGAGCACGTCCGTCACCACGGCGGCCACGTCCTCGATGCCGCCGCCGCGCAGCACCAGCGAGGTCATCCGGTCGTGGGCCAGCGCGGCCCGCTCGACGGCCTGGCCGTGCTCCCTGACGGTGCGGTGCGCGGTGGACAGCTCTTCGAGGGCGTTCCTGGTCTCCTGCAGCAGCCTGGCGTTGTCGATCGCGACGGCCGCGTGCGCCGCCAGGCTCGCCAGCAGCGACACCTCTTCCTGCAGGAACGGCCGGCGGCTGCGGTTGGCCGCGAACAGCACGCCGATCACCCGCTGCCCCAGCCGCAGCGGCACACCGAGGATCGCGACCAGGCCCTCCTCGGTGACGGCCTCGTCGATGTGGTTCTTGTGGTGGAAGCGGGCGTCGTCGAAATAGTCGGCGGTCGCGTACGGCGTGGCGCTCTGCGCCACCAGCCCGCCGAGCCCCGCCCCCATCGCCAGCCTGAGCGCCCGGAACTTGGCCGAGATCGAGCCGTCGGTCACCTGCATGTACGTGTCGCCGCGCGCCGGATCGTGCAGCGTGAGGTAGGCGGTGTCGGTCGCGAGCAGCTGCCTGGCCCGGTGCACGATCGCCTCCAGCACCGCGTCCAGGTCGCGCAGCGCGGCCAGGTCGTTGGCGGTGTCGTAGAGGGCCGACAGCTCGGCTTCGCGCCTGGCCCGGCGTCTCAGGAGGTCGCGCACCTTGAGGGCGTCGACCTTGGCCAGCTCCAGCTCCTCGACGGTCGCCGCGTCGGCACCGGCGGCCCTGGCCTGGATGATCGGCCCCTCGAACTCGACGGCCGACGCCTCCCTGGCCAGCAATTCGAGGAATTGTCTGCTCATCATGGCGTCTTTAGCGTGCCGTCCAGCCGCCGTCGAGGGGCACGGAGACGCCGGTGATGAACGACCCGGCGGGGCCGCACAGGTAGGCGACCAGTTCGGCCACCTCGTCGGGCTCGATCAGCCGCTTGATCGCCGCGGGCTGCAGCATGATGTCCTCGACCACCTCGCCCGGGTCGATGCCGTGCATCTTCGCCTGGTCGGCGATCTGGCCCTCGACCAGCCCGGTCCGTACGTAAGCGGGACACACGCAGGTGGAGGTCACCCCATGGGGCGCCCCTTCGAGCGCGAGGGCCTTGGAGAACCCCTCCAGCCCATGCTTGGCCGCCGTGTACGCCGACTTGTACGGCGAAGCCCGCAGCCCGTGCACCGAGGAGATGTTGACGAACCGCCCCCACCCCCGCGCGTACATGCCCGGCAGCACGTGCCGCGCGATCCGGAACGGGGCCTCGACCATGACCCGCAGCATCGTGGCGAACACCTCGGGCGGGAACTCCTCGATCGCCGCCATGTGCTGGAACCCCGCGTTGTTGACCACGATGTCGACGGGCCCGTCCGGCAGCACGCCGACGAACTCCGGATCGCTCAGATCGGCCACCACCGGCACCCCGCCGACCTCGGCGGCCACCTTCTCCGCCGACTCCGCGCTCCGGTCGACGACCAGCACCTTCGCCCCGCCGGCGGCCAGCCGTCTCGCGCAGGCGGCCCCGATGCCGGCTCCGCCCCCCGTGACCAGCGCCGTCCGCCCCGTCAGCTCGTTCGCCATGTCTTCGAGCCTAAGCGCTCGCGGGCCGAGGGCGGCATGGGTGTCCACGACATAGATCGCTGGCCCCTTATGTGGTGTGTCCCGGCGGCCATGGCACCCGCCTGCCTGATACGGTTTCTCCCATGCACGCGTATTCGTACTCCTGGTGGCCCGCCTTCTAGGCGGTCCTCCTAGCGCATACGCATCCCGGCCGCCTCGACGAGGCGGCCGTCGTCATGTCAGGACCCCCTTGTCGAGCACCTCAGACGAAAGGGCGTCCAGTGACAACCTGGCCAGCGCTGCTCAGCACCCTCCTCGACGGCACCTCGCTCACCTCGGGCCAGGCCGCCTGGGCCATGGACCAGATCATGTCGGGCGCCGCCACGGACGCCCAGATCGCCGCGTTCGCCATCGCCATGCGCGCCAAGGGCGAGACCGTGGCGGAGGTGTCCGGCCTGGCCGACGGCATGCTCGCCAGATCGGCGGCCATCAGGATCCCCGGCGACCCGGTCGACCTGGTCGGCACCGGCGGCGACCGGGCCAACACGGTCAACGTCTCGACCATGGCGGCCATCGTGGCGGCGGCGGCCGGAGCCAAGGTCGTCAAGCACGGCGGCCGGGCCGCCTCCTCGGCCACCGGAGCCGCCGACCTGCTGGAAGAGCTCGGCGTGGTCATCGACCTGTCGCCGGCCGGTGTCGCACGGGTCGTGGAGGAGGTCGGCATCACGTTCTGCTTCGCGCCCACCTTCCACCCGGCGCTGAGACGCACCTCGGGGGCGCGGCGGGAGCTGGGGGTGCCCACGGTCTTCAACTTCCTCGGCCCCCTCACCAACCCCGCCCTGCCGGCCGCCCAGGCGGTCGGGGTCTTCCACCCCGACCTGGCGCCGGTCATCGCGGGCGTCCTCGCGGAGCGCGGCGGCTCCTCGCTCGTCTTCCGCGGTGACGACGGCCTCGACGAGCTGACCACCTCCGGCCCCTCGGCCATCTGGCTCGTCCGCAAGGGCACGGTCACCCCGACCCGCTTCGACCCGGCGGACCTGTCGATCCCACGAGCCCGCCCATCGGACCTGGCCGGCGGCGACGCGGCGCACAACGCGGCGGTGGCACGGGCGGTCCTCGCGGGCGAGCGGGGGCCGGTCCGCGACATCGTCCTGCTGAACGCGGCCGCCGCCCTGGTCGCGGCCGACGGCACACCGCCCGCCGCCGACCTCACCGGGGCCCTGGCCCACGCCTACAAGCGGGCGGGGGACGCCGTCGACTCAGGGGCCGCCGAGACCCTGCTCACCCGCTGGGCCCAGGCCACCCACAGGGCGGCCTGAGGCCCGTCGTCACTCGGCGAGCGTTCTGAGGTCGTCGTCACTCGGCGGGCCGGGTCATGGAGAGTACGTCCAGCAGGGCATCGAGTTGTTCCTCCGTGAGCCGGCCGGCCGACACGTGGCCGCGTTCGATGACCACCTCGCGGATCGTCTTGCGCTCGGCCAGCGCCTGCTTGGCGATCTTCGCCGCCTCCTCATAGCCCACGTACCGGTTCAACGGCGTGACGATCGACGGCGACGACTCCGCGTACTCCCGCAGCCGTGGCACGTTCGCCGTGATCCCCGACACGCACCGGTCGGCCAGCAGCCGCGAGACGTTGGCCAGCAGCCGGATCGACTCCAGGATGTTCCGCGCGATGACCGGCAGCTGCACGTTCAGCTCGAAGCTGCCCGACGCGCCCGCGAACGTGATCGCGGCGTCGTTGCCGATCACCTGCGCCGCGACCATGGCCGTGGCCTCGGGGATCACCGGGTTGACCTTGCCGGGCATGATGGACGAGCCCGGCTGCAGGTCCGGCAGGTTGATCTCGCCCAGCCCGGCGCGCGGCCCGGAGCCCATCCACCGCAGGTCGTTGGCGATCTTGTTGAGCGAGACCGCGACCACCTTCAGCTGCCCCGACAGCTCGACGATGGAGTCCTGGGCGCTTTGCGCCTCGAAGTGGTCCATCGCCTCCCTGAACGGGATCCCGGTCGCCTCGCGCAGCTTCTCGATCGCCAGCTTCGCGAAGCCCGGCGGGGTGTTGATGCCGGTGCCCACCGCCGTACCGCCCAGCGGCAGCTCCAGTACGTGGCCGAGCGCCGTCTTCACCCGTACGGAGCCGTGCTCGATCTGCGTGGCGTAGCCGCCGAACTCCTGCCCCAGAGTCACAGGCGTGGCGTCCATGAGGTGCGTCCGCCCCGACTTCACCACCTGGTCGAACTGGATCGCCTTGGCTCGCAGCGCCGCCGCCAGGTGTTCCAGGGAGGGCAGCAGGTGGTAGGTCACCTCCGTCGCCGCCGCCACATGGATCGAGGTCGGGAACACGTCATTGGACGACTGCGAGGCGTTGACGTGGTCGTTCGGGTGCACGGGGCGGCCCAGCCGCTCCTCGGCCAGCGTCGCGACGACCTCGTTGGCGTTCATGTTCGAGGAGGTGCCGGAACCGGTCTGGAAGACGTCGATCGGGAAGTGATCGTCGTGCTCGTTCTCCGCGACGTCGGCCGCGGCCTGGGCGATGGCCTCGGACAGGTCCTTCTCCAGCACGCCGAGCTCTCCGTTGACCTCGGCGGCGACCGCCTTGATCAGGCCGAGCGCGGCGATGTGCGACGGCTCCAGCGGCCGTCCGGACACCGGGAAGTTCTCCACCGCCCGCTGCGTCTGCGCGCGCCACCTGGCTCCGACCGGAACGCGCACCTCACCCATGGAGTCATGTTCAATGCGGAACTCGCTCATGCCTCCCAGTCTGGCTCACGCATCCCGGAACAGCCCGAAAGGGGCGCCACGACGAGGCCGCGCCAGCTCAGCTCGACAGGACGCGGCTGTCTCGGCTCAGCTGGACAGCAGCGCCACGATGAGGACGGCGATCACCACGGCGGCGGCCG
Organism: Nonomuraea sp. NPDC049028; assembly: GCF_043197735.1. Classification (NCBI taxonomy): domain Bacteria; kingdom Bacillati; phylum Actinomycetota; class Actinomycetes; order Streptosporangiales; family Streptosporangiaceae; genus Nonomuraea; species Nonomuraea sp. NPDC049028. The sequence continues at coordinate 231,736 of NZ_JBICTR010000009.1, read as the reverse complement.
CGGCCACGGCCATCAGGACCAGCATCCCGTTGCGGTTGCCCGTGGGGCCCTGCTCGGGCTCCTTCGCGATGGCGAACAGGTCCGTTCCCAGCCCCTGCCCGGCCTGGCGCTCCTGCCCCGACTGCCCTGCCGGGCGTGACGGGCCTGGGTGCGGGCCGGTCGGCGGCCCCTGCTGCGGCCCCATCGGTCCCATGGGAGGTCCAGCCTGCGGTCCCATATAGGGCGGCCCTGCTTGTGGCCCACCGGGCTGGGGGCCGCGCGGGTTCTGCTGGGGCGGGGGCACCGGGTAGACCTGCTGCCCCGGAGGGTGGTGGATGCGGGTGGTGACGGTGCTCTGCTCGTCGGAGCCACCCCGAGACGGGTCCTGGGGCATGGGGGTCTTCGGACGCGCCACGCTGATGGTCCGCTCGGGGTCGTACGCACCGCTCGGGCGAGGCCCGGTCGGGGCGCCAGGCCCTCCGGCGCCACGCTGAGGGCCACCGGGCCCGGACGGAGCGCCCGTGGAGCCGTGCGGGCCGCCCACAGGGCCGGATGGCGCGCCCGTGGATCCAGAAGACCCGGGAGTTCCGGGAGATCCGGGAGGGGCACCTGCGGGGCCGTGTGGCCGCGCTCCGGTCGCCCCGCCTGCCCGTGCGGCCTGTGCTCCTGTCTGGGGGCCCTGCGGGGGCGTGCCGAACGCGTTCGGACCGGGCCTGGGCCCCTGTGACCCGCCCATCGGCCCCTGCCCGCGCGGATCGGCTTGCCCACCGGGACCGAACGCCCCGCCCGGCGCCTGGCCGCTCGGACCCGCTCCGCCCGGCGTCATTCCGCTCGAGTCCGTCGCGGCGTGCGGGGACCGCGCGTCCCGACCGGCCGCCGCGGCCGGAGCCTGCGCCCCACGGCCGGGTGGGGGACCCCACGTGCCGGCCGCCCTGGGGGGCTGTACGGCGGGCGCCGTGTCGTTCGAGTCGGGCACGCCGGCCTCCTGGGCGATCAGGGCCTCCGCCGTGATCGCCGGCATCTCGCTCGTGGGCGTGTCGGCGATCATCCTGAGCAAGGTCTCCGCCTTGGCCGCCGACAGTCGCCGCTTGTGGTCCTTGTCCAGCAGCCCGGTCAGCACCGGCCGCAGCTGCCCGGCCTGGGTGGGCGGGTCGGCGTTCTCGCTCAGCAGCGCGGCGAGCGTCTCCGCGATCGTGGACCGCTCGTACGCGGGACGGCCCTCGACCGCGAAGTACAGCGTCGCGCCCAGCGACCAGACGTCGGACTCGGGCCCGGTGTATTCGCCCCTGGCCCGCTCCGGCGCCGTGTATCCGGGCGAACCGATGACCATGCCGGTCTTGGTGAGCCGGGAGTCGCCCTCGGCCTTGGCGATGCCGAAGTCGGTCAGCACCACGCGGCCGTTCTCGGTGATGAGCACGTTGCCCGGCTTGACGTCGCGATGCGTGATGCCCTGGGAGTGCGCCGCGCGCAGCGCGCCGAGCAGGTCGACGCCGATCTCCGCCACCAGCCGGGGCGGCAGCGGGCCCTCTTCGTCGATCACCTGCTCCAGGGAGCGGGCCTCGATGAGCTCCATGATGATCCACGGGCTGTTGTCGTGGATGAGCACGTCGTGGATCGCGGCGACGGACGGGTGCTGGATCCGGGCGGCGATGCGCCCCTCCCGGACCATGCGCTCGCGCAGCTCAGACCGCTGTTCCTCGGTGAGACCCGGGTCCTGGCGGATTTCCTTGACCGCCACCTCGCGCCCGAGCGCGCGGTCGCGGGCGCGCCATACGGTGCCCATGGTCCCTCGGCCGAGGGGCGCGATGAGCTCGTAGCGCTCCGCGAGCAGGCGTGTCTGCTGTTCCGGCATGAGAAGAAGATATCGATTCTCGCTTGGGAAGTGCTTTACCCTCGCTTGCGAAGTTCTCTTGGCCAGAACCGTCGAGGAAGGCACAACTTTATCACCGTCGCTTTGAAACGGGCATAAGCGGATGGTGTAGGTCGGGGCTCGACCCGTTTCCGATGGACGCCTTCACCCGGTTTACGTTCCTGACGTGGTGGCGGGACCGCCAAAGCGGCCGCGGTGGCCTCTGCTCGGTGCAGCCCGCGGTGTGCGGGCCTGCGCGCGAAAGAGGGAGTGGTGATCACCGGCGCCGGCCGTACCGATCTGGTCGGGGCCAGCGGCTCCTCCGCGGAGCCGCCCGCCGCGACCCTGGCCAGCATCAACGAGGCGCGTACGGAGTCGAGCCTGGTCTGCGGGTCGATGCGCAGCAGCGCGTCGAGAACCGGCGCCAGCGGCCCGGCCTTCGTCATCGGGATCGGCTCGCCGCTGGTGAGCGCGGCCAGCGCGGCGGCGGCAGTGCGGCGCCCGTGCAGGCCCCGGCCCTCGACGGCGGTGTAGAGGGTCGCGCCGAGCGACCACAGATCACCGGCCGGACTGGCCTTGGACCCCAGCACCCGCTCTGGAGCGATGTATCCCGCCGAACCCAGCACGATGCCCGCCTGGGTAATAGAAACGTCACCTTCCAGTGCGGCCAGCCCGAAGTCCGTCAGGACCGCGCGGTCCTCCATCACCAGCACGTTGCTGGGCTTCACGTCGCGGTGCAGGATCCCCTTGGCGTGTACGGCCCGCAGCGCCCCGAGGATCTGCCGCCCGATCTCGGCCGCCTTGCGGGGATGGAGCGGTCCGCCCTCAAGGATCAGCTGCTCAAGGGACTTGGCCTGAAGCAGCTCCATCACGATCCACGGCCGGTCGTCCTCGGTGACCACGTCGAACACGGTGATGACCGACGGGTGCGCGACCATCGCGGTCGCCCTGCCCTCGCGCTCGGTGCGGGCGCACAGTTCGGCCCGCAGCTCCTCGTCGAGCACGGCCGGCAGCCGGACCTCCTTGACCGCCACGTGCCGGTCGAGCAGCTCATCGTGCGCTCGCCAAACGGTACCCATGCCGCCGCGGCCGACCGGCTCCAGAAGCCGGTAGCGCGCGGCTAGTAGGTAACCGGAGGGCGCACGCATGGCAGGCAGCTTACCTATTTGTCTAAACCGACCAGTAGAGGCGGGGCCGATAAATTGTTGCGAAGTTAAGTCAACTGGTCTGACTCGTGCCGTCAGCAAACCTGCCGTCCGCATCGGTCCAGTTGATTAGGGAGTAGGCGTGCTCCCAGGCGTCGAACACCGGCGGTGTTCCCATCATGGTGGTAAACGCGCTCGATGGCCAGCCGTCCGCCCAGCGGTTCCCCGGCCCCACACCCCGGCTCCGTACCCCCGCGTACCGCCGTCCGCTTCGGGAACGCGCCAAGTTCCATGGCCGCCGAGCTCGCCCTTGTCGCGCCCGAGGGCCTCGGCAGGGTGCCAGTCCGAATCTGCCTCTGGTCGCTGACCTGCGGATATAGCAATCGGCCCAAGTTGGTCACCAGGATTGTGCGCGATGCCCGCAAGAAGTTCGCAGGCGTCCGGCAGGGTTGCTCATAGGGGCCTGACGCAGCCGTCAGCAGTTTGTAAGGGTGTCGTAAGGGCCCAGGGGCAGACTGAAGTTAAGGGGATCGGATGAACCCGGAGACGGCCGAAACTGTCAGTGGCGGCGGTCACACTGGGGACAAACGCCCTGGTGCTTACCGGAACCAATAACCGAGACGAGTTCGTTGAGGGACGTGATGAGGATGCGCCAGAGTCAGGTTCGTCGCCGACCGGCAAAGAGGCCGGTCGCACCCGCACTGGACCTTCGCACGCCGTCGGGGCGACAGCTGCCCTTTTGAAACCCACAACAGGAGCGCCACCTGAGAGGTGCACGATGTGCAGTCACTACCCGCTTTGTCCCACCGCCGACTCACCCGACCGTGAGGCTTCACACGTGATCTCGGCTCACCCTGATCAGGGCTGGAGCCTGCTGTGCAATGGCGTGGTGCTGTTCGAGGACACCGGGTTGCTCCTTCCAGACGGCTCCGTCGTCGCGCCCCACCGCGGTCTCGTGGCCGCTTGAGCCGTTAATGACCAGTGCCGTCTAAGTGTCACCTGACCGGTGTCGTCTGAGCTTCACCTAACGGGTGCCGCCTGAGCGCCATCCGACCGCCGGTGCCGAGCGGCCGGAGACGGCTCACCCGGCACCCTTTCGGCGACCGGTCCGCGAGAGCGTCAGCGGCGGCCGATCGACAGGACCGGCCCGGTGCGATCGGTGAAGAAGTCGTCACCCTTGTCGTCGACGACGATGAACGCGGGGAAGTCGACCACTTCGATCTTCCACACCGCCTCCATCCCCAGCTCCGGATATTCCAGGACCTCCACCTTCTTGATGCAGTCCTGGGCCAGCCTGGCCGCGGGCCCGCCGATGGACCCCAGGTAGAAGCCTCCGTGCTCCCTGCAGGCGTCGGTCACCTGCTTCGACCGGTTGCCCTTGGCCAGCATCACCATTGAGCCGCCGGCGGCCTGGAAGCGCTCCACGTAGGAGTCCATCCGCCCGGCGGTCGTGGGGCCGAACGAACCCGACGCGTAGCCCTCCGGCGTCTTGGCCGGGCCCGCGTAGTAGACGGCGTGATCCTTCAGGTATTGCGGCATCTCGCCGCCCGCGTCGAGCAGTTCGGCGATCTTCGCGTGCGCGATGTCGCGGGCGACCACGAGCGGGCCGGTCAGCGAGAGCCGCGTCTTCACCGGATATTTCGACAGCTCGGCCAGGACCTCCGGCATGGGCCGGTTGAGGTTGATGGTGACGACGTCGTCCGAGAGGTGCTCGTCGGTGGTCTCCGGCAGGAAGCGGGCCGGATCGGTCTCCAGCTGCTCCAGGAAGACGCCCTCTGGCGTGATCTTGGCCAGGGCCTGCCGGTCGGCCGAGCAGGACACCGCGATGGCCACCGGGCAGGACGCGCCGTGCCGGGGCAGCCGGATCACGCGTACGTCGTGGCAGAAGTACTTGCCGCCGAACTGGGCGCCGATGCCGAGCTTCTGCGTCAGCTCGAAGACCTTGGCCTCCAGCTCCAGGTCGCGGAAACCGTGCGCGGAGGGGGAGCCGGAGGTGGGGATCGAGTCGAGGTAGCGGGCGCTGGCGTATTTGGCCGTCTTCAGCGCGTACTCGGCCGACGTGCCGCCGACCACGATCGCCAGGTGGTACGGCGGGCAGGCCGCGGTGCCGAGCGAGCGGATCTTCTCCTCCAGGAAGGCCAGCATCCGCTTCTCGTTGAGCACGGCCTTGGTCTCCTGGTACAGGAACGACTTGTTGGCCGATCCGCCGCCCTTGGCCATGAACAGCAGTTTGTACTCGTCCGCGTGGCCGTAGGGGTCCTCGGCGTAGAGCTCGATCTGGGCGGGCAGGTTGCTGCCGGTGTTCTTCTCCTCCCACATGCTCAGCGGCGCCATCTGCGAGTAGCGCAGGTTGAGGCGCGTGTAGGCGTCGTAGACACCGCGCGAGATGTGCTCGGCGTCGCGCCCGTCGGTGAGGACGTGGCGGCCGCGCTTGCCCATGACGATGGCGGTGCCGGTGTCCTGGCACATGGGCAGCACGCCGCCGGCCGAGATGGAGGCGTTCTTCAGCAGGTCGAGTGCGACGAACCGGTCGTTGCCGCTGGACTCGGGGTCGTCGACGATCTTCCGCAGCTGGGCGAGGTGCGAAGGACGGAGAAAGTGGGAGATGTCGTGGATCGCGGTCTCGGTGAGCAGCCGCAGGGCCTCGGGCTCCACTTCGAGGAAGCTGCGCCCGGCGGCCTCGACCCGCCGCACGCCGTCCGGCGTGATGAGCCGGTATTGCGTCTCGTCGGCCCCCAGCGGCAGCAACTCGCTGTAATCGAACTCGCCCATGATCCTCCCCATTCGCCGCACAGAGCCTATCTTTTCTACCAGTCTTTTTTACGGCCAGCCCGGTGGGCCCCACCCGCCGACCATGGCCGGGCCCTGTCCAGGGACACGCTCCTCCGGTGGAGGTGGCGGGCCGCCGTGACGTGCGTGATGTGGGCTATCTGGGTGGTCTTAGCCGATGTGGACCGGTTCCCGTTTCCTCGTGGTGGTCAGCCCGACCAGGATGCCCGCGATCACCAATGAGGCGCCCAGTAGGTCGAAGACCGTTGGGGTGGCGATGCCCAAAGCCAGGCCGGTGGTGATCGCCCCGACCGGGATGAGGCCGGCGAACAGGCCCGCGTGGCCCGGGCCGAGCTTGGGCAGTGCGGTGTACCAGAGGAAGAAGGCCAGGACGGTCACCACGACCGCCAGGTAGACGAAGCCGAGGGCCTGTGCCGTGGTCGGTGTCCTGAGCATGCCGGTGCCCTCCTTGACCAGGCCGATCGTGGCCAGCATGGGGACGGCCAGCACCGTCGAGTACGCCGACAGCCGGATCGCCCCCAGCTTCGGCAGCAGCGGGATGGCCAGCATCGAGAAGCTGACCTCGCCCACCAACGCGCCCAGCGCCCACAGCAGGCCGGGCAGGTCGCCGCTGCCGAGCCCGGTCGCCAGCGTCGCGCCCGCCACCACGACCACCGCGCCGGTCAGCAGCCGGGGCGCTGGACGGCCGCCGAGCAGCGCCAGGGCGAGCGGCACGGTGCCCAGTACGGTCCCGACCAGCGCGGGGCCGGAGGTGCGGGTCGACTCGATCACGCACATGTTGAACAGCACCAGCCCGAGCAGCGTCAGGCCGACGAGCAGCAGCGTCTCGCGCCGCGTCAGCCGGACGAACCGCAGGCCGAGCGCCCGGATGACGACGAGCCAGATCACCGCCGCGACCAGGTAGCGCACCGCCTGCCCGCCGTACACGGGGTAGTCCTGGATAAGGCCGGACACGCCCGCCAGCGTCCCCACGAGGAACATGGCGGCGGCGGCCCCGGCGACTCCGCTTCTCATGAAAAGGAGACTAGGGACACAATGGCTCATAACAGCAGTCCAATGTCCCGCCAAAAGGATGGACCAATGTGGCAGACCTACATGTCACGATAAATCGTGATCAAGGGGGCATCGCCGGGCAGATCGCCTCGGAGCTTCGTGAGGCCATCCGGCGTGGTCGCCTCACGCCGGGCACCCGCCTCCCCGCCAGCCGCGACCTGGCCGCCGACCTTCAGGTCTCGCGCGGCGTCGTGGTCGAAGCCTACGAGCAGTTGGTGGCCGAGGGCTTCCTGATCTCCCGCGTCGGCGCGGGCACCCTGGTGGCCCCCGCGCCGTCCCGCGGCTCGGTGGCGGCCACCGCCCGCCCGGAGGTCGCCGCGTGCGGTCCGCACTACGGTCACCGCCCCACCTCTCCCGATCTCGGGTGCTTCCCCCGGGAACGCTGGCTGGCCTCCGTACGTCATGTGCTCACCACGATGCACTCCGACGCGTTCGACTACGGCGACCCCGGCGGCGTCCGGGAGCTTCGCGACGAGCTGGCCGGCTACCTCAGGCGGGTCCGGGCCGCGGACGTGCACCCCGACAACCTGGTGATCGTCGGTGGGGTGGCCCAGGGGCTCAGCCTGGCGCTGCACGTGCTCGCCAAGCGGACCGGCGGCCTGCGGCTGGCCGTGGAGGACCCGAACAGCCACCGCCAGGTCCCCCTCCTCCGCCGGGCGGGCGCCGAGCTCGTCCCGGTCCCGGTGGACGACCAGGGCCTCGACGTGACGGCGCTGCGGGCCCGTGGCGCGGACGCGGTCCTGGTCACCCCCGCCCACCAGTACCCCACCGGCGTCGTGCTCTCCCCGGCCCGGCGGGCCGCCCTCATGGAGTGGGCCGTCGAGAGCGGCGGGGTCGTCCTGGAGGACGACTACGACGCCGAGTTCCGCTTCGACCGCGACCCCGTCGGCTGCCTGCAGGGCCTCGCCCCCGCCCGGGTGGTCCTCTCCGGCAGCGTCAGCAAGGCGCTGGCCCCTGGCCTGCGGCTCGGCTGGGTGGCGGCTCCCGCCGAGCTGGCCGAGTCCATGCGGCAGGCGAGAGGCGAGCTGGACCTGGGCTCGCCGGTCATCGACCAGTACGCCCTGGCCCACTTCCTGCGTACCGGCGGCTACGACAAGCACCTGCGCCGGATGCGCCGGGAGTACCGGCGCCGCAGGGACGCCCTGGTCAAGGCGGTGGCCGAGCACCTGCCCGAGGTGCGCGTCCGGGGCATCGCGGCGGGCCTGCACGCCTATCTGGACCTGCCGCCGGGCTCGGACGAGGACGCCTTCGTACGGCCGGCGCGCGAGCTGGGCCTGGCCGCCGACCCGGTCGGCCCGACGCGTCTCACGCCAGGACCGCCCGGGGTCGTAGTCGGCTTCGCCCGCCTCCCCGCCCACCGCGCCGCAGGGGTCATCCAAGGCTTAAAGGTCAGAATGTCAGGACAAAATATTGACTGATGGAGAAGGTCACGCTTAGAAAGAAATCCCCATCTCATTGGAGGCGCCATGCGCGTGGGACTGCTGGGCTTGGGCAGGATCGGCGCGTTTCACGCGGCCACCCTGGCCGCACATCCGCTGGTGGACGAGCTGATCGTCTCGGATCCCGTACGTGAGTCGCCGTACGGCAGACCGGGAGACCCCTTCGAGGCGGACGCGCTGGTCATCGCCTCGCCGACCAGCACGCACGCCGAGCTCCTGCTGAAGGCGTGCGGGCTGGGCATCCCGGTGTTCTGCGAGAAACCGGTCGCGGGGAGCGTCAAGGAGACCGTGGAGGTGCTCGCGGCCAGCCGGGGCAACCGGGTGCAGATCGGCTTCCAGCGCAGGTTCGACCCCGGTTACATCGACGCGGCGATGGCGCTGCGCGGGGGTGAGCTGGGGGAGTTGCACCGGGTTCACCTCATTACCGCGGATCCGGCGCCGCCGCCCGCCGAGTACATCCCGCTGTCCGGCGGCCTCTACCGCGACTGCCACATCCACGACTTCGACATCCTGCGCTGGGTGACAGGACGCGAGGTGGTGTCCGTGTACGCGACCGGCGCGAACCGGGGCGCCGCCTTCTTCGGCGCGGCAGGCGACGTCGACACCAGCGCCGCGCTGCTCACACTCGACGACGGCACGCTGGCCACCCTGCAGGGCTCCCGCTACAACGGCGCCGGCTATGACGTGCGCATGGAACTGGCCGGCACCAAGGGCACCCGGGCCGTCGGCCTCGGGCCGCGCGCGCCCCTGAGCAGCTCGGAGGGCCTGCAACCGCCCGGGGAGCCGTGGCCCGACTTCGTCACCCGCTTCGCCGACGCGTACGCCGCCGAGATCGACTGCTTCCTGCGCAGCGACGTGAGCCTGTGCTCCATCGAAGACGCCCTGGCGGCCCTGTACGTCGCCGAGGCCGCCGAGCTCTCCCGCCGCGAACACCGCCCCGTCGAGGTCGCGGAGGTGACCGGATGAACCTGGCTGGAGCGCCCATCTCGTGGGGCGTGTGCGAGGTGCCCGGCTGGGGCTTCCAGCTTCCGCCCGAGCGGGTGCTCGCCGAGATGCGCGACCTCGGCCTCACCGCGACCGAGCTGGGCCCGGACGGCTTCCTGACACCCGCCCTCATCGAGGAGTACGGCCTGAGCGTCGCGGGCGGGTTCGTGCCCGTGGTGCTGCACGATCCGGGTCACGATCCGCTCCCCGGGCTGCCCCCCGACCCGCCGGGCATGCTCGTGCTGGCGGCGGCCACCGGCGCCGACGGCTACGACACCCGGCCGGTCCTCGACGAGAAGGGCTGGGCGACGCTGCTGGCCAACCTCGACCGGATCGCCGCGGCGTACGGCCGTGGAGCGTCCCTGCACCCGCACGTCGGCACCATGATCGAGACCCGCGAGGAGGTCGACCGGGTGCTCGGCGGCAGCTCGATCCCGCTCTGTCTCGACACCGGTCACCTGCTGATCGGCGGTACCGACCCGGCCGCCCTGGCCGCGGCCGACCCCGGCCGCGTCGCGCACGTCCATCTCAAGGACGTCGACGCGTCGCTCGCCCGGCAGGTCGCCCGCGGCGAGCTCACGTACACGCAGGCCGTGCGCGCGGGCGTCTACCGGCCGCTCGGGCAGGGTGACGTGGACATCGCGGGCATCGTCTCCGGCCTCGAGAGCAGCGGCTACCAGGGCTGGTACGTCATGGAGCAGGACGTGGTCCTGTCCGGTCCGGGGGACGAGCCGATCCACGACGTACGGCGGAGCCTCGCCTACCTGGGGGTCGGCTGACTGTCATGCGATCTCTTTGACCCGTCGCGGCTCGAATCCCCTGGCCAGGACGATGATCACGGCGGACAGCACCAGCGGCGCGGCGAACGCCACCTGCATGTCGCTGGCGCTGGCGATGCCGCCGACCAGCGCCGCGCCCACGATGAAGCCGACGTAGTTGAACATGTTGACCCGCGCGATGGCCACCCCCGTCCCCGCCGGGTCGAGCCGCCCCGCCGCCGAGAACGACTGCGGCGCGATCACCGACAGCCCCACCCCGGTCAGGCCGAACGCCAGGATGGCCAGCGGCTGGCTGGGCGCCAGGACGATGCCCAGGAAGCCGAGGGCGGCGATCCCGCCGCCGATCCTGACGATCGCCGCCGGTCCGTACTTCCTGACGGCGGCGTCGCCGCCGAGCCTGATCAGCAGCGTGGTGGCCTGGTAGGCGGCGTAGGCCAGCGGGACGACGGCGGGGCTCGCGGCCAGCACCTGCTGCATGTAGACGGTGCTGAAGTTGGAGACCGAGGCGTCCCCGACGTACAGGAAGGCCATCGCCAGGCAGAGCGGGATGATCGGCTTCCACGGGAACCCGCCGGCGGCCGTAGCGGTGGTCTCCTCGACCTTCTCCTCCTCGACGGTGCACAGTTGCGGCCCGGCGTACAGGGAGCCCGCCACCGCCACGACCATCGGAACCGTCATCGTGACGATCAAGGGAAGCTCGGCCGCGACCGATGCCCACAGCGCCCCGGCCGTGCTGAACACGCTCCACATGCAGTGGAAACCGTTCAGCACGGCCCGCCCGTAACGACGTTCGACCGCCACGCCCTGCATGTTGATGCCCGCGTCGACCGCGCCGAGCCCGAGGCCGAACAGCAGCAACGCGAGTACCAGCAGCGGCACGCTCGGCGCGAGGCTGATGAGCACCACGGCGACGGCCACGACCGGCTGCGCGAGGCGGAGCAGCGGCTTGCTCCCCTTGCGCGAGGCGAACCACCCGGCGCCCACGCTGCCCAGCCCGGCGAAGACCGGCACGATGAGCAGCAGGATCGTCAGGGCGCCCTCGTCGAGCCGGTGTTTGGTCTGCAGGTTCGCGACCTGGGCGAGCAGCGTGATGAACGAGAGGCCCTGCACCGCGTACACGACGAACGTGGCTATACGGGCCTGGCGATCACGAGGAGTCGGCACGGCGGCCTCCTGATGGGGGGAACGTGAGGCGGGGTCAGGTTAGCCGCTTGGCCAGCTCTTTCGCCACCATGCCAGTGTGACGTCACAACCCCGTGACACCGCCGCCCGTGTGCCGACGCCGCCCCGTGCCGGTGGTGGCTCGTGGATCAGCCCAGCGCTCGCCGTACGAGATCGTCGCTGAGCTCGCGCAACCGCTTCCGCGCCGCGAGGTCGTATGCCTGGGCATCGGCCCGGCTCTCCCGCAGCCCGTTGAAGTAACGCCCGCTCACACCGTCGAGCCCGTCGATCAACTGCCGCGTCGCCGCCACGCCTTCGTCGACCGTGCTCATCACCGGCGCACCCGCCTCACGGACCATCGTGGTGTCCATGTACGTGGCCGGATGCAGGGCGTTGACCGTCACCCCCTGCCCGGCCAGCTCCTCGGCCAGGTCGAAGGTGAACATGATCTGCGCGAGCTTGCTCTGGTTGTACGCGCGCTGGCGCCCGTAGGCGCGGGTCAGCATCGGGTCGGCGAAGTCGATCGCCTGCTGCCCGGCCGAGGCGACGTTCACCACCTTCGACGGCGCCGACTTGACGAGCAGCGGGAGCAGCCGCCGGGTCAGGTGGTATCCGGCCAGGTAGTTGACCGCGAAGCGGAGCTCGACGCCGTCCCGGCTCTCCGCGCGGCCGGAGCCGGGCGGACCGCCGCCCATCCCGGCGTTGTTGACCAGCACGTCGAGCCGGTCGAACCGGTCGAGCACCTCGTCGGCCAGCCGGTCCACCTGGCGCAGATCGGCCAGATCGGCCAGAACGCCTTCGGTAGTGCCGCCCGCGTCGGCCTGCTCCCGCCGTACTCGCTCCGGGTCGGCCCGCTCTGCGTCGGCCCGCGCCCGCCGTACCCGCTCCGGGTCGCGTCCGTGCACGATGACGCGGTCGCCGGCGGCGAGCCGTCGTGCCAGCTCCCGCCCGAGCCCATCCGTCGCGCCGGTGATCAGGATCGTCCTCATGCCTTCAGCCTGCCCCCTCCGTCGACGGTCAGCACCGTTCCGGTGACGAACGAGTTGCCCACCACGTAGGCGATCGTCGCCGCCACGTCCTCCGGCCGGCCCACCCGGCCGACCGGCGAGCTCCCCGCCGCGTGGGCGAACAGGGCCTCCCGCGCGTCGTCGGGGAGCCCGGACCACCACTCGGTGTCGATCACGCCGGGGGAGACGGCGTTCACCCGGATGGGGCCGAGCTCGACCGCCAGGCCGGGCACCGCGGCCTCGATCGCGCCGTTCACCGCCGCCAGAGCGGAGACGCCGGGGAAGGCCGAGCCCGCCGACGCCGCGGTCACGAATGTGATCGAACCCTCGGGATCGAGTACGTCCAGAGCGGCCTGCGCGGCCAGCAGGTGCGGGATCAGCTTGTTTTGTACGGCCTCGACCAGCGCCTCCCGCGTCAGCGAGCGCAGCGGCCCGGCGGGCCCGCGGCCGGTCACGGTGATGATCAGGTGGTCGATGGCACCGGTACGGGCGAAGAGATCGCGCATCGCCTCGGTGTCACGGGCGTCCACGGCCTCGCCCGAGGCCCGGTCGCCGAGCAGCTTCACCGCGGCCGCCACCCGCTCGGCGGACCGGCCGGTGATGACCACCTCGGCGCCGTCGGCCGCCAGCCGGGCCGCCGTCGCCAGCCCGATGCCCGTGGTGCCGCCAATGATCACGACTCGCATCGCGTTTCCTCCTAATTCAAGACATCTTGCCTCGAAACTATATCGAGGCATCGTGTCTTGTAAAGTGGCGGGCATGGTAGGCAGACCGCGTAGCGAGGTGGCCAGGAAGGCGATCCTCAAGGCCGCGCTCGACCTGTGCGAGCGCGACGGATACCCGAACGTCACCCTGAAGGGCGTCGCCGCCGCGGCGGGCGTCGGCAGGCAGACCCTCTACCGCTGGTGGCCGACCAAGCGCGAGGTGCTGCTGGAGGCGATGACCGACCTGGTGGGGGCAGAGATGCGGCCCCCGCCCATCAGTGGGGACGCGGGGACGGACCTGGTCGTTTTCCTGCGCGAGACGTTCGCGGTGGCCCATGGCGTGGCCGGGCGGGTGGTCGTGGGTCTCATGGCCGACGCCCAGGCCGACCCCCGGTTCGCCGAGGAGTTGCGGGCCAAGCTCATCGGCCCGCGCCGGCAGGCATTGCGCTCGGTGCTGGAACGCGGCGCGCTCCCGGCCGACGTGGACGTGGAGCTAGCGGTCGATCTGATCTTCGGCGCCATGTGGTACCGCCTGCTCAACCGCCACGCCGAAGTCGACGAGAGGCTCGCGGAGGAGATAGCGGCCCTGGTCGCGCGGCTCGGCTGACTTTCGGGGCACTTTCGGCTGGCGCGGCGACCGAGGCGCGAGCGAAGTGGCCGCCTGCCGGATATCGTCAGAAGTGTGAATGAACGCCCGGGATCCTGGTTGCCACGCCTGCAGGAAGTCGGAGAACGGCTGGCCGAGGAATGGGTCTCGGCACGCCGCCCCAAGGAGGATGACAGCGGCCCGCGCCCGGACGAACTACGCGCCTCCGACGACGATCGCGAGCGGTTCGTCCAGGTGCTCCAGGACGCCCACGCCGACGGCCGCCTCATGCTCGACGAGCTGGAGGAACGGCTCGGCGTCGTCTACGCGGCCCGGACGCTGGGCGAGCTCGCCGCGGTGACGGCCGACCTGCTGCCGGCGGAGCAGCAACCGCTGAACCTCGACGGCAGGCCGGTGTCGGCGTTCTTCAAGCAGGAGCAGCGCGGCGGACGCTGGGTGGTGCCCGCCGAGCTGACCGTGACCGCCATGTTCGGCACCACCAAGCTGGACCTCCGCGAAGCCATCCTGCAGAACCGGCGCGTCATCATCAACGCGACGCTGGTCTTCGGCGGTCTGGAGATCCACGTGCCCGAGGGCCTTGAGGTGATCCGCGTCGCGAAGGGCAGCACGGTCCGGCTGACCAAGCAGCCGACCGAGCCCGAAGCGCCGGTGGTCGAGGTGCGCACCACGAACTTCGTGGGCGACGTCAAGGTCAAAGAGCCGCCCCGCCGCAAGCGCCGCCGCTGATCCCCTATCCGGCCGTGTCGAAGTTGATCGCGCTGTAGGCGCGCAGCTTCGTGAGCTGGTGCTCGCTGTCCACCTTGCGGATGGTGCCGGAACGCCCGCGCATCACCAGCGAGTGCGTCAGCGCCACCCCGCCCCTGAACCGTACGCCCTGCATGAGCTCGCCCTGCGTGATGCCGGTCGCCGCGAAGAACACATCCTCAGAACGCACCAGGTCGTTCGTGGTCAGCACCTGGCCGAGGTCGTGCCCGGCGTCGAGCGCCTTCTGCCGCTCGGCGTCATCGCGCGGCCACAGCTTGCCCTGGATGACACCACCCAGGCACTTGAGCGCGCACGCGGCCACGATGCCCTCGGGCGTGCCGCCGATGCCCAGCATCAGGTCTATGCCGGTGTCGGCGCGGGCCGCCATGATCGCGCCCGCCACGTCGCCGTCGACGATGAACTTGATCCGCGCCCCGGTCTCCCTGATCTCCTTGACCATCTGCTCGTGCCGCGGGCGGTCGAGTACGACGACCGTCACGTCGGAGGACGAACAGCCCTTGGCCCTGGCGACCGCCTGGATGTTCGTGGCCACCGGAGCCTCGATGTCGACCACGTCAGCGGCGTCGGGGCCGGTGACCAGCTTCTCCATGTAGAACACGGCCGACGGGTCGTACATCGAGCCGCGCTCGCTCACCGCGATCACCGACACCGCGTCCGGCATGCCGAGCGCCGTCAGCCGGGTGCCGTCGATCGGGTCCACGGCCACGTCGCAGTCGGCGCCGCTGCCGTCGCCGACGCGTTCGCCGTTGAACAGCATCGGGGCGTGGTCCTTCTCGCCCTCCCCGATGACCACCAACCCGTTCATCGACACGGTGTTGATCAGCTGGCGCATCGCGTTGACCGCGGCGCCGTCAGCGCCGTTCTTGTCGCCCCTGCCCACCCAGCGGGCCGCCGCCATCGCGGCCGCCTCGGTGACGCGTACGAGTTCCAGAGCCAGGTTGCGATCAGGGGCGCGCTCTCCCGTGGCCAGCGCTGCGGGTACGGACGTCTGATCGGACATGATGAAGGGCCTCCTCGTGGACAAACTGTCTCGATCGTAGTTGTCCCTGTATCCCCGGTCACCGGAGGATAATGTGCCTGCCATGAGCAGCGATGTGGAACAACCGGCGACAGCCCGCACCTCCGGGCGAGGCGCGGCCACGCGCAGCGCGCTACTCAAGGCCGCCAGAGACGTCTTCGTCTCCAAGGGTTTCGCCGAGGCCGGAGTGACCGATGTGGTGGCCAAGGCCGATGCCAGCGTGGGCAGCCTCTACCACCACTTCTCCGGCAAGGCCGACCTCTACCTCACGCTGTTCGAGGAGTGGCAGGGCAGGCAGGCCCAGCGGACCAAGCAGGCCGCCCGCGAGGCTCGCGCCGAAGGAGAGAGCGACCCGATGCGGGTCTTCATCCGCGCCGCCCGCGCCTACCTCGACGGGTGCATCGAGGAACGCGAGCTCGCCGCGCTGTTCCTGCGCGGCGACGGGCCGCCCGGCTTCGAGCTCGTCATGCGCGCCCGGTTGCGCAAATGGGCCGAGCGCAACGCCGCGCTCTTCGAGGACCAAGGGGCACTGGTGGTCGTCCTCACGGGCGCGCTCGCGGCCGCCGTCTCCGAGGTGGTGCTGTCGGACGACCCCGCGCTGGCCGAGGACGTGCTCGCCATCATCGGCCAGATCCGCCCGGCCGCTTCGTCGGGCGGCATCACCAGCGGGTAATCTCGCCAGTTGTGCGACGGTTCACGGAAGGTTTCTACGGCTACGCGGTAGCCCTGCTCGTCTGTCTTGTGGGGGTAGGGCTGTTCCTGCTGGTCACGCCGCAGAGCCGGGAGGAGCACATTCCCAAGCTCAACTACTCCATCACCGTCGCCAACTTCGCACATGACGTGCCCTACCAGGTGTGGGCGCCCGCGAAGGACCCGGCGGGCTGGATCCCCAACAGCAACAAGATCGCCAAGGGCTCCGGCGGGGCCCAGGTCCTCTACCTGGGCTATGCGACGGCCAAGAGGCAGCACGCCATGTTCGTGCAGAGCGACGAGAAGCCGGCCGCCGGGTTCGCCGACCGGATGGCCAACTCCAACCGGGCCGTGGGCACCCAGCAGGTGGCCGGGCAACCCTGGGAACAGCGCTTCCGCGAGGACAAGAACCAGCGCTCGCTGATCCGGGTGCTGCCGGAGGTCACCTTGGTCGTCACCGGCACGGCCGACTGGACCGAGCTGGGCGAGCTGGCCGCCATCCTGCAACAGCGACCGAAGCCGACAAGCTGACCCACGCCTCCGACCGGGAGGCGGCGGCCGGAGGCGAGAGTCTGACCCGCTCCTCGCCGGGGCTCCTCGGCGGGCCAGGGCGCGGGATGTCGGTGCCTGACTCTAGGGTGGTGCCCGTGGCAGAAGAGAAGGCACCCTCATACGAGCAGGCCCGCGAGGAGTTGACCGAGGTGGTGCGCCGCCTGGAGACGGGCGGGCTCACCCTGGAGCAGTCGATCGAGCTGTGGGAGCGCGGCGAGAAGCTGGCCGCCATCTGCGAGGAGTGGCTACAGGGCGCCAGGGTGAAGCTCGCCGCCGCCATGGCCCGCCGCGCCGACCCCACCACCAACCAGTCGGACGACGCCCCGTTCTAGTCGCCCACAGCCGGACGACGTCCCACAGCCGGACGACGCTCGTTCTGGCCGCTGATGCCCGTCAGGCGGAGCGGTGGAGGGCCACTACCGGGATGCGGCGGGTGGTCTTCTCCTGATACTCCGCGAAACCCGGGGCGATCGTGACCACGTGGGCATAGAGCCTGTCGCGCTCTTCCTCGCCCACGACCTCGGCCGTGAGTTCGTACGTCTCCGTCCCGATCTCGGCGGTCACCTCGGGGTTGGCGACCAGGTTGTGGTACCACGCCGGGTGGTGGTCCGCGCCGGCGTACGAGGCGATGACGATGTAGCGGTCACCGTCCTCGAAGTACATCACCGGGCTGGTCGTGCGCTTGCCGCTCTTGGCGCCCGTGGTCGTGAGAAGCAACAGGTTGGCACCCTCGAACATGCCCCCGACCTTGCCCTTGTTGGCACGGAACTCGGCGATGATCTGCTCGTTGAAGTCGTTCGCCATGATCGCTCCTCGAATCGGAAATTTCTCCATTTATGGCAGCCAAAGCCTAGCCGGAGATATTTCCGTTTACCACGTTTATGCTCAGTCTGTGTGCGAGCGTCGATCCCTGCCGATCATCGGGCAGCCCCAGCCCGAACGGGCTGACGCGGCCCGCAACAGGCAGAAGATCGTCGAAGTGGCCGCCAAGATGGTCGCCGACGGGTGTATCGGCCGGCTCTCCCTCGACGAGGTCGCTCGTGAGGCGTGCGTGGGGGTCGGCACCGTCTACCGTCGCTTCGGGGATCGGGCCGGTTTGGTGCTGGCGCTGATCGACGATCGCGAGCGGCGCTTCCAAGAAGACTTCCTGCGCGGGCCGCCGCCGATCGGGCCGGGCGCGCCTCCTGCCGAGCGGATCCGGGCGTTCCTGCACGCGCTGATCGATCGGGTGGTGGCGCAGATGGACCTGTTCCTGCTGCTCGGGCCGCCGACCGCACAGCTCAGTGGGGCGTACAGGGCGCATCACACCCACCTGGCCGGACTCCTCGCCCAGGTACGCCCGGAAGGCGCGAGTTTCCTGGCCGACGCGCTGCTGGCGCCGATCAACGCCCATCTGCTCCAGTACCAGCGGGACCAACGTGGCATGTCGATCGAGGAGATCAAGGCCGGATTCGACGCCTTGACCCAGGCGATCAGAACATGAGGCAAGGCAGGTCGCCCTCGAAGTCCGGTTCAAGCGGTTTCGAGAGCCAAGCGCCCGCTAAAAAGCCAGGTCGGGAGCGGGCCGTCCCCGAAAGCCGGCTCAGGAGGCGGTTTCGTCGGAAGCCTTCTTGCGGGGCTTGCGGGGTTTGGCGGGGTCTTCCGTACGGACGGTCAGGCGGTCGTCGCTGAGCCGGATCGTCAGCAGGGAGCCGGGGGCCACGTCCTTGGCCAGCCGGACGACCTCCCCGGACGGATCCTGGACGATGGCGTAGCCGCGTTCGAGCGTGGCGGCGGGCGAGAGGGCGACGAGCCGGGCGCGGAGATGCGACAGTGAGTCCTCCGCGCGGTCGAGCGAGCCGCCCAGCGAGCGCCTGGTCCGGTCGCGGAGCGCCTCGACCTGCTCGGCCCGGCGTTCGAGCTCGCGCACCGGGTCGGCCAGCGAGGGCCGGGAGCGCGCCGACGTCAGCCAGGACATCTCCCGGTCGAGCCAGCCGCCGAGCACCCTGCGACCCCTGTCACGCAGCTGACGCACCAGCGTGAGCTGCTCGCCCACGTCGGGCACCACCTTCTTGGCGGCGTCGGTCGGCGTCGAGGCCCGTACGTCGGCCACCAGGTCGAGCAGCGGACTGTCCTGCTCGTGGCCGATCGCGCTCACGACAGGAGTGCGGCAGGCGGCCACGGAGCGCACCAGCGTCTCGTCGGAGAACGGCAGGAGGTCTTCCAGGGAGCCGCCGCCACGGGCGATGACGATCACTTCGATCTCGGCGTCCGCGTCGAACTTACGCAGCGCCTCGGTGACCTCGCCCACGGCGTACGGGCCCTGGACGGCCACCTCCTCGACCTTGAACCGCACGGCCGGCCAGCGGCGCCTGGAGTTTTCCAGCACGTCACGCTCCGCCGCCGAGTCGCGGCCACAGATCAGCCCGACCGTGCCGGGCAGGAACGGCAGCCGCCGCTTCCTGTCGGCGTTGAACAGGCCCTCGGCGGCCAGCAGCTGGCGCAGCCGTTCGAGCCGCGCGAGCAGCTCGCCCACGCCGATCGGCCTGATCTCCAGCGCGGTGAAGGCGAACGAGCCCTTGTTGACCCAGAAGTCGGGCTTGACGTGCACCACGACCCGCGCGCCGTCGGCCGGGCGGGGCATGGTCGCTTCGTAGACGCCGCGCGGGGCGGTGACCCGGGCCGACACGTTGGCCACCGGGTCGCGCAGCGTCATGAACACCGTGCCGCCACGCGCGCTCAGATCGGTGATCTGGCCCTCGACCCAGACCGTGCCCAGCTTGCCGATCCAGCCGCCCACCATCTGCAGGACGGTGCGGATCGGCAGCGGAGACTCGGGCGAGGTCTTCGAGGTCATGGCGGAAGACTACGGTGCCGGGACGACTTATTCCCCGGCCTGCAGCTTGACCAGGCGGTTCTCGAACATCCGGACAACCTCGGGCCGCCCGCTCGTGGCCTGCTCGTACGCGATGAGCTCGGTGATCTGCTCGGCGGACTTGCCGCGCATCCTGGCGCGCAGGGAGGCGACGGTCAGCTCGGAGTAGCCGGGCAGCGGCTCGGCCAGGTCGGTGGCGGCCTTCGTCTCGGTGACGGCCGCTGCCTCGGCGGTGGCCTTCGCCTTGGGAGTCGCCTTCGGCTTGGGGGTGGTCTTTGCCTCGGGGCTTGCCTCCGCCTCGGTGGTCGCCTCGGTCTCGGTGGCGGTCACCGTCTCCGTGGCGGCCTTGGCCTTGGGGGCGGCCTTCGGCTTGGCGGCGGCCCGAGGCTTGGCAGGGGTCCGGGGCTTGGTGGCCCGCGCGGGCTTGACCTCGACGGCCTCCGGCGCGACCGGCTCCGCCCCGGCCACCGGTTCGGGGGCGACAGCGGGCTCGACGGTGGCGACTTCAGGCTCGGGGGCGACCGCAGGCTCGACGGTGGCGGCCTCAGGCTCGGGCGCGATCTTGGGCTCAGGGACGGCGACGGGTTCGGGCACGACAGCGGGCTCAACGGTCGCGGCCTCAGGCGCGGTCTTGGGCTCGGGCGCCACGGCGGGCTCAACGGTCGCGGCCTCAGACGCGGCCACCGGCTCGGGAGTGGTCACCGGGGCGGGCGCGGCGGCAGCGGTCTCGGTGGTGGCCTCGGGCTTCGGCTTGGCCGCCGGGGCGAAGATGACCGGGTCCGGCTTGGTCTTGGGGGAGCCGTTGGACGCGGGGGTGTCGGACGGCGTGGGGCGCGGCGCGAAGATGACCGGCTCCTTGCGAGCGGGCTTCGCCACCTCCTCGTCCGCGGTCACGGGCGGCGTCACCTGGTCGGCGGCGGACGGGCGGGAGTCGTGGTCCGCTTCCTTGTCCTCCTTGCCGCCGATCCCCTTGATCGAGTTCTTCATCCGGTCGACGAGCAGCAGCGCCTGACCGGCCGCGCTCAAAGTGGTCTGGATCACGAGGAGGGGAAGGTCTTTGGCCTTCTCCTTCAGCTCGTCCTTGTTGGTGATGGTCTTCGTGATGTTGCGTATCACGTCGCTGAGGGACATGACGTCTCCCTGGGAGGTCTGTATTGGACGGCCAGTCTGGCACGGCGGGCAACCACGCACGCGCGGGCCTGTTGGCCGCTCCACGTAGCATAAGAAGTATGGAGCCCCAGACCCCCACTTCCCGCCGAGTGCTCGTTGCCCGGCCACGCGGCTACTGCGCCGGAGTCGATCGAGCCGTGGTGGCGGTCGAGAAAGCCCTGGAGCAGTACGGTGCGCCCGTCTACGTGCGTAAGCAGATCGTCCACAACACGCACGTGGTCAAGACGCTGGAGGCCAGAGGCGCGATCTTCGTCGAGGAGACCGAAGAAGTGCCCGAGGGCGAGATCGTGGTGTTCTCGGCCCACGGTGTCTCGCCCGCGGTGCACGACGAGGCCAGGCAACGCGGATTGCGCACGATCGACGCTACCTGCCCGCTGGTCACCAAGGTGCATAACGAGGCAAAGAGGTTCGCGGGTCAGGAATACGACATCCTGCTGATCGGACACGAGGGGCACGAAGAGGTCGAGGGCACCGCCGGTGAGGCGCCCGACCACATCCAGCTCGTCGACGGCCTCGACTCCGTCGACCGGATCCAGGTCAAGGACCCGTCCAAGCTGGTCTGGCTGTCGCAGACCACGCTCTCGGTCGACGAGACCAACGAGACGGTGGCCAAACTCAAGGAACGCTTCCCCACGCTGATCGACCCGCCCAGCGACGACATCTGCTACGCGACGCAGAACCGCCAGGTCGCGGTCAAGGAGATCGCCGCCGAGTCGCAGCTGGTCATCGTGGTCGGGTCGGAAAACTCCTCCAACTCCAAGCGCCTGGTCGAGGTGGCCAAGGACTACGGCGCCGACGCCTCCTACCTGGTCGACAACGCCACCTTCATCCGTGACGAGTGGCTCGAGGGCGTGACCACGGTCGGCGTGACCAGTGGCGCCTCGGTGCCGGAGGAGCTGGTCGCCGAGGTGCTGGCCCGGCTGGCCGAGCACGGGTTCGACGACGTCGCGGAGGTCGAGCCGGTCCACGAGAGCGTGCGCTTCGCGCTGCCGCACGAGCTCCGCAAGGACCTCCGAGCCTCCTGACCTCGGGCGCGCGTAGCCTCGTCAGCGTCCCCGGGCGTGCCCGGGGGCCTGGTCACTCCTCGGTGCGCGCCGTGCCGTACACCTTGGGCTCGAAGTAGCCCTCAGGCTCCGGTACGAACGACTGGCGCGGGCGTGGCGCTTCGGCGCCCGCCCGCAGCTCCTCGCGCAGATCCCGTACGTTGTCGCGCAGCCCGCGACGCCAGGCGACGACCAGCACGATCGCCGAGCCCGCGAACAGCCAGGGCGCCCCGCGCGACAACGAGCTGAACAGGCCGACCAGGAGCGACTGCATGATCGACAGCGCGCCGAACGCCCGGCCCAGCTCGACGAAGAACGTCGCGACGAAGAACACCAGCGGCGGCGTCACCACCAGCGACAGCAGCTCGCGCGGGTTGACCAGGAGCACGCCGAGCAGGCTCGCCACCACGAACACCGGCCCGACCACGATAGGCAGGTTGATCACGGCGGCCACGACATAGGCCGCCAGTGTGGCGATCAAGGCGAGCGCGATGGCACCGCGAGCGGTCAGCCTGACGGCTGATCGCTTGCCTCTCTCACTCATTGGCCCCCGCCCCCTTACTGCGACCCGTTGGCCAACTTACCGTTCGCGTGCGAGATCAGAGACGAGGTTTCCAGCAGTTCGGGCGAGGCCAGCGGCCTGGGCAGGCCCTCCAGCATCTCCGGAGCGTCGAGTTCGCCGTCGACGACGCCCAGATCGTGCAGCTTGCGCGCGCTGACCAGTACGCGGCTTTCGAGCGATCCCACGGTCTTGTTGTACGCCTCGACGGCCCGGGTCAGGGACTTGCCCAGGGACTCGACATTCCTGCCCAGCGACGAGAGCCGCTCGTACAACTCCTTGCCCAGCTCGAACACCGCGCGCGCGTTCTCGCTCAGCGCGGCCTGCTGCCAGGCGTACTGGGCGGTGCGCAGCATCGTGATCAGCGTGGTCGGGGTGGCGATGTGCACGCGGCGCGTCATCGCGTACTCCAGCAACGCCGGATCCCGCTCCAGCGCGGGCGCCAGGAACGCCTCACCGGGGATGAACAGCACCACGAACTCCGGCGACGGGTTGAACCCCTGCCAGTACGTCTTGGCGGCCAGCCGGTCGACGTGCTCGCGTACGTGCCTGGCGTGCGCGTCGAGCCGCACGGTGGCCAGCGAGTCGTCGGACGCCTCCGCGGCCTCCAGATAGGCGGCCAGCGACACCTTGGAGTCGATCACGATGTTCTTGCCGCCGGCCAGCCGCACGATCATGTCGGGCCGCATGGCGCCCTCGGTGACCTGCTCGTCGAAGTCGCAGTAGCGCTGCATCCCGGCGATCTCGGCGACCCTGCGCAGCTGCAGTTCGCCCCACCGGCCACGGGCCTCGGGCCGTTGCAGCGCGCGGACCAGTGCCGTGGTCTGCGAACGCAGCTCCGCGCTGCTCTGCCGGACGAACTCCATCTGCTTGGCCAGCTCCGCCCGGCCGGCGCGCTGGGCCGACTCGGTGTCGCGCAGCTGGGCCTCCACCCGCGTGAGCGCGTCCTTCAGTGGTTCGACCAGGTGCTCGACCGCCTGCCTGCGCTGGTCGAGGTCGCCGCTGGCCTCGGCGCGGCTGGCGGCCAGCCGCGTCTCGGCCAGCTCCAGGAAGCGGAGGTTGTTGACGTCTAGCGCCCGGGTGGACAGCGCCTGGAAGCGCTCGGCGAGCTGCTCCTCGACGTAGACGAGCTTGTCGGCGGCCGATCTGGCCTTGGCGTCGGACTCGGCCAGCCGCACCGCCGCCCGGGTGCGGGCGATCATGAACCCGATGGCCAACCCAACGGCGAGGCCGATGAGAAGCGAGACGACATCCACTCCTTCGCTGTCCACTCCAACGATGATTGCAGGTCATCGATCGCGGATCTCTCCGACACGCTTGGGCATTCCGCTTGTGCGCCTCATCATCAGTCACCCACAGTACTTGTATGATTACCCGATGGCGGCCGACGCTGTCGCTCGTGGCGGCGCTCGCCGTGGCGGCCGGCGTGGTCGCGCTGGCGGTGGTGGTCGTCCGCGCCGGCTCCCCGCGCCCCGTCGCCGCCCTGAACCCCCGGCCGGCGCTGCGGTGGGAGGCCGGCGCGTGCGTACGCCGATCCGCCGAACGCTACGACCTGACGCCCTGCAACGGCGGCGACGCCGAGGTGGTCGCCTTGTCCGCCGACCCACCGGGGCCAGGCGCCTGCCCCAACGACGTCGACGACGTCCTGCGCATCGACGGAGGGCGCGCCGCCTGCGTACGTAACTTCCTCGAACCGCACCCCGGCGCGCCGGGCGGTGGCGGGGGAGTGCTCAGACCGGGCGACTGCGTCGCGCTCGACGGCCGCGAGCGGCCGTGTTCGGGATCAGGCTGGTACGGCAGAGCCGTCGCCCTCGTCCGTTCACCGTCGAGCTGCCCCGCGACCACGCTCGACACGCTGACTTTGGGCGGTCCGGCACCCGGCACACCGTCCGGCGACGCCGTGATCTGCCTGGGCCGCGGCGGCAAGGTGCTCGGCCGGGGGATGTGCGTGGCCGAGCCGGGCCCCGGCGCGGTGACCAGGTCGGCGATCGACCGGGTCGCCTGCGCGTCGCCGAGGGCCTGGGCCCGGGTGACCGCCTTCGCCGAGTCCGCCGCGAGCTGCCCGGGCAGCTCCGAGCGCTACCTGGAGGCTCGGGGCGCCTATCGGCCCGTGACCTGCCTGAGTCTTGTGAGCAAGTAAACTCGGCGAACGTGAGCCTCTCCATCGGCATTGTCGGTTTGCCCAACGTCGGCAAGTCCACGCTGTTCAACGCGTTGACCAAGACCGGCAACGCGCTAGCCGCGAACTACCCGTTCGCCACCATCGAGCCCAACGTGGGCATCGTGGGCGTGCCCGACGACCGGCTGCCCAAGCTGGCCGAGATCTTCTCCTCGGCGAAGGTGCTGCCCGCCAAGGTGGAGTTCGTCGACATCGCCGGCCTGGTCAAGGGCGCCTCGGAGGGGCAGGGGCGGGGCAACCAGTTCCTCGCCAACATCCGTGACACCGACGCGATCTGCCAGGTGATCCGGGTCTTCACCGACCCCGACGTCACGCACGTCGACGGCGAGATCTCCCCCAAGCGCGACATCGAGACCATCAACACCGAGTTGATCATGGCCGACCTGCAGACCGTCGAGAAGGCCGTGCCGCGCCTGCAGAAGGAGGCGCGCCACAACAAGGACAAGAAGGCCGCCCTGGAGGCCGCGGAGGCCGCTCTGGCCGTGCTCGAGACCGGCAAGACCATCTTCGAGAGCGGCCTCGACCGTGAGGAGCTGCGTGAGCTCCACCTGCTGACGGCCAAGCCGTTCCTCTACGTGTTCAACCTCGACGCCGACGAGCTGATCGACTCCGCGCTCAGGGAGCAGCTGTCCACCCTGGTCGCCCCGGCCGAGGCGGTCTTCCTCGACGCCAAGATCGAGTCGGAGCTGGTCGAGCTCGACGACGAGGAGGCGCTGGAGCTGCTGCAATCGGTGGGCCAGGAGGAGTCCGGCCTGTCGCAGCTGGCGAGAGTGGGCTTCGAGACGCTCGGCCTGCAGACCTACCTGACGGCCGGGCCCAAGGAGACCAGGGCCTGGACGATCCGTAAGGGCGCCACCGCGCCCGAGGCCGCCGGCGTGATCCACACCGACTTCCAGCGCGGCTTCATCAAGGCCGAGGTCGTCTCGTTCGACGACCTGGTCGAGGCGGGCTCCATCGCCAGCGCCCGCTCGGTGGGCAAGGCCCGCATCGAGGGCAAGGACTACGTCATGCGTGACGGAGACGTCGTGGAGTTCCGCTTCAACGTCTAATACGTGTGGCGAAAGTCCGTCTGACCTGTGGCGGAGTGGGTTGGGCGGCCTTTGCGGTCGGCGCAGAGTCCGCAGCGTGCTGACTTCGGTCAGCGCGCGGGGTTAGCGGCTATGGGCTGCACGCGGCCGGGATGTGGTCTTCCACCTCACTTGTGCAGGAGCATCCGCAGCTCCGCTCCACGGCCAGAAGCGCACGGGAGTGGCTGGTCGCGCGCGGAGTCGGTTCCTGAGTCCGGTCGCTCGCCACTGAGAGGGGCCCGCGCGGCGGTCAGCCGATTCACTGTTGGTTGATACGACCCGAGTGCTATCATGGCTGATATCGGCTGAGGAGGTGGTTCTGATGTCATCCATCGTCGTCCGCGGGCTCGAGGAGTCCGTAAAGAAGCAGCTCGCCGTTCAGGCGAAGGAGCATGGCCGCTCCATGGAAGCCGAGGTCCGCGACATCCTTACGAAGGCCGCGCGCCGGCCCCACATCGGCCTGGCGCTCATGCGGGCCGCGCAGGAGGCTGGCGGGATCGACGATCTCGTTATCCCTGAGCGCAGCGACGTCGCGCGAGCGGTGGACTTCGAGTGATCGTCCTCGACACGAACGTCATCTCGGAGATCTTCCGACCGAAGCCCGATGCCCGCGTCGTGGCATGGCTGGAGTCTCTCGCCGGCGATGTGGCCATCACCTCCGTCACGCTCGCCGAGCTTCTGGCCGGCGTGCGCCGTCTCCCAGACAGCAAGCGCAGGTCGGCGCTAAGCGCGACGATTGAATTCGCGCTGCAGCCCTACCGGGAGACCAGAGCAGTGCTGTCGTTCGACGAAGAGGCGGCAGCGCACTACGCCGACGTCCTCGTTGTGCGCGAACAGGCCGGACTGCCCATCAGCACGGCAGACGCCCAGATCGCTGCGATCTGCCGGTCCCACAAGGCCGCGTGCGCGACCCGCAACATCAAGGACTTCGTGCAGACGGGAATCGAACTGCTCGACCCATGGACAGACTGAGCTGGCTCCCTCGCTGCGCCCGACGCTGGCACGCTCCTTGGCGGAAAATTCCAGAGTCGCGTTCCGGTTCAACCTTTGATGGGTTTGCCGCCTGACATGCGGAAACATTAATTTGCGCTGGTTTTTGAGGGTGTTTTGTAGCGTTTCATGTCCTCCCACGGAACGTGGTGGAGTTCCGCTTCAACGTGTAGCGGGTGACGCACCACCATGTCGCTTATCCGGCAAATATGGTGGTCAGAAGGAGTCCGACTCTCCGGGGTTGGGCCTCTGGTTTCTTCCCGTGCTGAGATGCCTGACCTTTATGACTCGTGACCGTGAACGACAACTGGCGGGGCTGCTCTATTAACATCGATGTTAGTAACCTGTGTGGAGGTCGGCCTGGCAGCCCTTCGCCGGCACCGCGCCGTGCTTACCGACGAACCCGTTCCAGTCGTGGCTGTCTCGCGCAGCGGAGTCGACTGTCCGGGGCTCGATGCCGCCTACGGCCCTGGCGAATTGCTGACCGCTTGTCAGCTTTGAGCGGCGGATTTCCCACCCTGGAACCCCGTCGCCGCTGCCCGAGCCCGCCCCCGAAGCGCGTGGGCTCGGTGGGTGTGATGGGCCCTGAACCCCGGGGTTTCCCTCGGTCGCGGCATCCCGCCGGATTCTCCGCCCCTGGGCTGTCGCGGCTCAGGGGTGAATCCCACAACGACGGATTGCGTCGAAGTAGAGTTAGACATATTCCGTCGCAGCCGAGATGTGGGAGGGTGAGTGACGAAGGGCCTGCCGTCCAAGCCGGACGACGTAGTCGATCGGGACCGGGAGTGGGATCTACTCGCGGAGTTCCTCACCGATCCGGACCCGGCGATGCGGCTCGGCATCGTGTCCGGGCGGCGGCGGCATGGGAAGTCGTACCTTCTGCAGGCACTGTCCGAGCAGGTCGGCGGCCTGTATGTCACAGCCGTGCGGGAGGAAGGGCGGCTGCCCGCGATCCGGCGGTTCAGTGACGCGGTCGCCACCCACGCCGGCCTGCGGCCGGGGAGTTTGCGCCTGACCGACTGGCGTGACGTCCTGTCCAATGCCCTTGATGTGACCGCCCGTTCGTCGCACCCGCTCCTGGTGATCGATGAATTGCCGTACCTGCTCCAGCACTCGCCCGAAATCCCGGGACTGCTGCAACAGCTCTACGACGAGCGCCAGCGCGGTGCCCGGCCCGGTGCCGGGCCGGGCCCGCGGCTGATCCTGTGCGGCTCCGCGATGAGCGTCATGCACGAACTTCTCTCGGGGACCAAGCCGCTGCGCGGCCGTGCGGTGGTCGATCTACGGCTGGGTGCCTTCGGCTACCGGGCCAGCCGGGACTTCTGGCGGATCGATGACCCGCTGACTGCGCTGAAGGTGCACGCGGTCCTCGGCGGAGCCCCGGGCTACCGGCCGGTGGCCGCCCGTCCGCATCCGGACGACGGCTTCGACGCCTGGCTGACCCGGACGCTGCTCGATCCGGGGCGTGCGGTGTACTCCCGCGCCGAGACCGAGTACCTGCTGCGCGAGGACCCGAGGATCACGCAGCACACCCTGTACTACGACATCCTCACTGCGATCGCGCGGGGTGCCAGCACCCCCAGCAAGATCGGTGCTGCCCTGGAGCGCCCGCGCAACGCCGTCGCTTACCCCCTCGGAGTGCTGGAATCCACCGGCTACATCCGGCGCGAACAGGACATCCTCCGCTCCAGGCACCCCGTCATCACCCTCGCCGACCCCGTTATCCGCTTCAACCAGCTCATCACCCTCCCGCAGGCCGCCGCCGTCGAGCAGGGGTTCGCCGAGCAGGTGTGGCAGCAGGCCGCTCCGACCTTCAACTCCAAGATCCTCGGACCGCACTTCGAGGACCTGGCCCGTGACTTCACCCGCCGTTACGCCCACACCCTGCTGCCCGGTGGACTGCCCGGCCCGGTCGGCACCACCGAGGTCGCCGACCAGGCCGCCCGTACGAAGCACGAGGTCGATGTCATCGCCTTGGCCGCCGGCGAGCGCCCGCAGGCCCCTCGGGCGAGGATCGCGCTCCTCGGTGAGGCCAAGGCGACAGTCGCTCGCCGAGGGACCGGTGACCTGGAGCGCCTGGAACGTATCCGTGCCCTGCTCGCAGATCAGGGGCATGACACTGCTGCCACCACTCTGGCCCTGTACTCTCTGCACGGCTTCCACCCCGACCTGGTCGAACTGGCCGACCGCCGTGACGACCTCCTCCTGGTCGATCTGCTCACCCTCTATGGCAGCTGAGCTCCAGAGTGGCCGGTCTTCGGACGTGCCTGCTCTGGGGAGGGATGGGGGGCGCGTACCAGGTGAAGGCCGACTCTGCCTCGCGCATCCGCTCCTCCAAGCCCTCTGGAGTGTCGTCTTCGACGATCAACGGCCTCGGTGCCGGCCAGGCCGCTATGGCGTAGAAACGGCGGTTGCCGAGACTGTAGAGCACGCTCCAGCCGGGCCATGCCTGATCGAGTAGTTCGGCCTCGGCGCGGGCCGGGCCATCCCACAGGCGGCGGTACGCCTTCGTGTGAGCCTGGCCCTTACGGTGGCGGCCGGGGGCGCGGGCAGGGCGTCGCCGGATCATGAGATCACCCGCTCGGCGATCTCTTCCTGCCGGGCGACCTCGACCTTCAGCGCGTCGAAGGTGTCGGCGTCCACAGTGGGTTCCGCCCCTGCGCGCAACGCGTCCGGAGGGAACGCCTCGCGGCGGACGGCCCAGAAGCGGCCCCTGTCGCTGAGGATCAGCCGCCAACCGGGAATCGTCGGTTCGGGCGTAGCGGTCTTAGCATCGTCCATGGGTCGCAGCTCCTGTGCGATCAAGGAACCCCGTATGGCCTGTCCGCCTGCGGGGTTCCGCTTTACGTAGCGCTGACTGGTGCCATAGTTGAAGCGACTCAGCGTGTTGGACAAGACACGTAGCGTTGCCCTGGGGTCGGTGCAACGCGTGCAACGGATCGCGAGGCAGACGTGATCAGACAATCGACATCGACGATTTCAACGACCTGGCAGGAGTTCGGCAGTGCTCTGCGGACATGGCGCGAACGGCACGAACTGAGCCTGCGTGACCTTGCCGGGCGGATTCGATGGGACTACTCATTGATCGCCAAGTGGGAGCAGGGGAAGAATCGCCCGCCTGTCGAGGCGATCACGGCCCTTGACGCCGAACTCGGCGCCGGGGGCGAACTGGTGACCCGGGCGCTTCGTGCGGCCATGGCCGAGTCCGATCGGCTACGAAGGGGTACCGTCCAAGCAAACGCCTCAACGCGGGATGAGGGTGAGGATGTGGAGCGCAGACGACTGATGCGGAATGCGGCTGCCGTCGCCGCTGTAGGTGCGCTGGCTCCCGTGCTGACCTCGCTGACCGATGCGCTGGCCATCACGCGACGGCCGCTGCCGGGCGCGAGCGTGTCACGCGGGATGATCGACGACTGGGAAGATGCCGCCGATGTCCACGAGCAGCGAGCGCGCTTCGATCCGCCCGCCGTCGTTCTCGCCGCGCTCGCGGTCGACTACACCGACATGGCCCCTCATCTGGGCCGCGCTCAACCCGATGCCGTACAACGTGACCTCTCCCATGCCGCCGCGCGTCACGCGGCCCTGATCGGTGGCAAGTGGTTCGACCTGGGTAACCGCCGCGAGGCGCAGCGCTGGTGGGCACAAGCCCGGCAGTTGAGCGAACGGTCCGGTGATGACCTCCTGGCGTCGTGGCTGAGAGGCTGGGAGGCGGGCTACCGGCTATATGATCAGGGTGAGGATCTCGACAGTGTGCTTCTCGTGGCGGGGGAAGCACGTCGTCTCGCGGGAGATGCCCCAAGCGCGCCACTCGTGGCCGCTCTCGCAACCGAGGCTATGATCCTTTCGATGGTCGGGCGCCACGCTGAGGCGATCACCGCGCTACGCCGCACTGAGGAGACATACGAGCGGCTGCCTTCCTCGGGAGGCTCAGATCAAGGCCGTACGCTGTGGTACGACCGAACGCTCATCTACACTCTCGCGGGGGACGCCAAGCGCGCCGAGGATGCCCGCCATACGGCCGAGAGCCTCTATCCGGCGGGGCATCGCACAGCGACCCTGCTCGCGCTCTATGGCGCCGCGCTCCACGCCCGCACCGATCCCGCCGAGGGCACGCGTCGGGGGTTGCGACTCCTCGACGCAATACCCCCTGAGCGACGCGATACCCGAGTGATCTCAGCGGCCCATCTGATCATCGACGCCTTGCCGGAGAAGGCCCGCGCTCTGTCTTCGGCACGGGAACTGCGCGCCCTGGCGGTGAGTGGCCGGTCGGCCTGAGCCGGACACACGACGACGCCCCGCTGGTCGATGGCCGGCCGGGGGTGGACGAACCGCGGCCGGGAGTTCTGCGTCAACGGCTGATTCTTGGATAAGTGAGTTGTCAACCACTTTGGGCCCCTACGCGTCGAATCGTCACAGCGTTTACGCTGACTCGGGAGGGCCCTCATGATCCGTCGCATCATCCGGAAACGACGTCCCGCACCTTCACTGGCGGGCATCAGCCTCGAAGAGGAGCTCGCACTGTTGCGGGTCGAGCTCATGTACGGTCTGCGCGTCAATCGCGAGGCGTACTTGCGCAGGAAAGTGGACGAGCGCGAAGAGCTCGCCATGCGGGTGCGCGGGCAGGACGCCGCCGCCATGCTCGAAGGCCTGCGTGGTTCGCTGGAGCGGTCGGTGGCGCCCACGGTGGTCGATCTACGTAGCAGGAGACGGCGCGACTTGGGACAGGACCCAGAGCCTGCCTGAGGGCGCGCCACGCACCAGGCCGCAGGCCCCTTGGCGGGCATGCGGCCGTTCGCGTGTTATACCAATTCCGCAGGTCAAAGAGAGTCCATGGCTGGTTTGGACAGGAATCCGTGGCCGCAGGGCTATGCCATTACCGGCCTCTGGCCTGGTCAAATGCCCATTTGGCAGGGGAAGTGACAAGAGTTGGCACTCCAGCGTGGCATACACAACCTGGTTTGCCCATGGACGGCGATGCCTGCAGCATGGGCGTGGCTTTCCTGGAACAATGGCGGAGACCGGTAGGGTGACTGCTTCACCGCGGATGATGGGGATCGGCAACGGACGACACCGCGCCAGCCCGGGGGATCGGCGCGAGCGGAGGCGTGATGGCTCGTAGGTCAACCGTCCAGCAGGGTCCTCGGATCCCTGGCGACCCCGAGCTTTCGGCTCGCCATGACATGGCCGACTTCGACGTGTCGCCTGCCCGCAGGCCGCGCCGTGGCGGCTGGTCTGGCGCCGGCGGGAGATGGCTGGTGTGGACCGGCCGAATCGTTCTTTGGGCGCTTATCATAGTTATCGTGGTTAATGGGGTCCGTGCCCCATTTGAGAGGTTTACTCAGAGTGGCGCGGCGGCTCCGAATGAGGCGCCCGTGGCCAATCACGGATTCCCGGCCGACCGCGGCATGGCGTTCGCGGCCCAGTTCGCCGGCGTCTATCTGAATTTCACTCCCGCCGACGCGCAGAGCAGGGCGGGCAAGCTGGCCGCGTTCCTGGCGGACGGCATGGATCAGCAGATGGGCTGGGACGGCAATGGCAAGCTGGCCGCCGTCGCGATCCAGCCCTACGACATCGAGGCCACCAGCGCCAGCGACGCGATCGTCACCGTGGCCTTCCAGTCGGGCTCCCGCCGGATGATGCTGTCGGTCCCGATCTACTACTCGGCCGACGACGGCGGCAGCTTCGTCGTCTCCGGCCGGCCCGCCATACTGCCCGCGCCCGGCCGGGCGGATCTGCCCCAGCTCGCCAAGCCCGAGAACGACGACGCCGTCGCCGCCGAGCTCAAGCCGCAGCTGGAGGACTTCTTCAAGAACTACGGCTCAGGCGACACGACGGGATTGCAGCGCTATGTCGCCCCGGGCAAGAGCATCGCGAGTTTCGGCGGCGCCTTCACCTTCGCCGAGCTCAAGGACATCGTGGTGCCTGTGGGGGGCGCCACTCGAGAGATCCAGGTGGTCGTGGTGTGGAGCGTGCCGAGCGGCGCGACGCCGTCGGCCGAACCGGACGCCGCCGACGCCAACGCGGTCGGCGCCCGCCTGGAGCAGGCATATCGCCTCACCGTCGAGAAGCAGGGCGACAAATGGTACGTCGACGACATCCGCGGTGCCGGTCGGGCCGTTGGGTAGACGCACGAACGCCCTGTTGATCGGTACCCCCGGGAGGACAAAGAAGTGATCTTGAAAACGATAGTGCTCAACCTGATCGAAATGACGCCAACGCCCGCCCCCACCGGCATCGACTCCGAGGGGCTCGCCAACTTCCTGCGGGCCTTCTTCGCCCCGCTCTTCCTTGTCGTCGTCTCCGTGGTCGCGCTCTTCTTCCTCTTCACGCGCGAGATCACGAGGTTCGTGCAGTTCCTCATCCTGGCCATCGCCATCGGCGTGATCTTCTACGTGCCCAACATCATTGAGGTGACGGCGAAGGCGATCGCGGGAGCACTGGGCATCAAGTAAAGGGTTGAGACCGCTCAAGGGCGGTCATTGTACGAGCGGGTGGAGAGGAGGACCGCGTGGACCTGCCCACGTATACCAATATTTGGCGAATTGAGAAGCGGCTCTACAAGCTGTACGACCTACGGTTGCCGATGCCCCTCCCGATCGTGTGGATCGGCGTGTTCGTCGGCGTGCTGGCTCCATGGTCCCTGCTCCTCATGCTCCTGCACATCCCTTTCGCCGCACCATGGCACGTGCTTTACCTGGTGCCACCGGGTGTCGTCACCTGGCTGTCCACCCGCCCGGTGATCGAGAGCAAGCGTTTGACCGAGCTCCTGCAGTCGCAGCTGCGCTACGTGGGC
This sequence comes from Nonomuraea sp. NPDC049028, assembly GCF_043197735.1. Taxonomy (NCBI): domain Bacteria; kingdom Bacillati; phylum Actinomycetota; class Actinomycetes; order Streptosporangiales; family Streptosporangiaceae; genus Nonomuraea; species Nonomuraea sp. NPDC049028. Next base: position 198,559 of record NZ_JBICTR010000009.1, on the reverse strand, counting down.
GAGCCGCGGGCCTGGTGCCGGATGGCGCCGACCTCCGAGCCCGAGACGGTCACCTTCGCGGGACGTGTCTGGCGGGTCACGCCCAAGCGGGTCAAGGCGCCGCGCAAGGCCCGCCAGCCCCAGCGCAGGCGCCGCGCCGAGCTGGAGCTCGCCACCCAGACCAGGCGGTCTGTCGGCGCCGAGCCGGTTACCGGCCCGCGCCAGGTCCGCCCCGCGGTCGCGGCCGCCGCCGCGGCGGCCGCCCAGGCTCCGGTCGCCGAGCCCAGGCCCGCCCGTCCCGGCTGGGGTTCGGTCACGCGCCGCGGCACCGCGCCCGCCCTGGGTGCCGAGCTCGCGGTCCAGCCGCCGGCACTTCAGCCTGAGCCCTCCGTACGCCCCGACAAGACACTCGCGATGGGCTCACGGCCGGCCCAGGCGGGGTCGTCGGCGGACAAGACATCGGGTGTGGGGCCAAGAGCGGGCAGGGCCGCTGAGAGCGGCTCACGGCCTACGGAGCGGCCGCTGATCGCCGTACAGGGGGACGAGGGCGGCGAAGACGTCGTCCTGGCGGCCGGGAAGCCGGTCGACAGCGGCGGCGACGATGGCGCCCGGGTCGCTGGGAAACCGGTCGACAGGAGTGGAGAAGACGTCGCCCGTACGGCCGGAAAGCCGATCGACACGGAGGCGCTGCGGCGACTGCGCAGGTTGGCGGCGAGCGCCGACACGACGGTGTCCAGCGAGTCGACCCGCGCTGAGACGACTCGGGCTGAGACGACCCACGCCAGGGCGGTCCCGTCTGTGGCGGTGAGCGCCGACACGACGGCGTCCACCGAGGCGGCCCCCTCTGACGCGACCCCCTCTGACGTGATCCACTCCGAAGACGTGACCCGCGCTGAGGCGCCGCACAGCGAAGCCGCCTCTCGTGAGGCGATGGCCGGTGGAGCGGCGGAGGCGGGCGGGTCCTCGGGGATGGGCCGGAGTGAGGGATCGCGATCGGCCGACGGCGCCGGTCGCGAGGACGAGCGCGCGACCGGGCCCGAGGAGGTGCGCGCTGCCGGTCCCGAGGAGGTGCGTGCGGCCGGGGTGGACGAGGTGGCGCGTGACCAGCACAGGAAGGGGAAGCCGCCCAGGCAGAGCCCGCCGCTCGTGTTCCCGGATGTGCAACGGCTCTGGCCGCCGCTCAGCCCCGACAGCAAGCCGGTGCGGTTCATCCGGCCGGTGACGCGCGACGACGAGGCCCAGAGGGCCGGGACGGCTCCCGTGGGACGCGACGAGCCCGCGACCACCGCGTCCCTCCAAGGGCCCGAGACCACCGCGTCGGTTCACGAGATCGGCCCCGCCAAGAGTGAGCGGGCCCGTCAGGAGCACGGCCCCGCGAAGGGCGAGCGAGCCGCGTCGGCAAGCGACCGCGACAGCGGGACGTATGCGGACGAGGCGGCGGTTAGCAGGGCGTACGCGGACGAGGCAGCGGGCATCGGGCCGTTCGAAAGTGAGCAGAGCGAGCAGAGAGAGCAGGCCGTGCGGCCGCCCGCGGCCAGGCAGATCACCCAGGGGCCCACGCCGGGCGAGCGGGTGCGGCGGGTCGAGTCCGTGGTCGGCCGCGACTCCGGTGGCTGGCGGCGGATCGCGCAGGTGGTCGTCGGCGGCGGCAGCGTGCGGACCGACGGATCGGAGATCGACGAGGCCCGGACGAGGGCGGTGTTCAGCGGCAGTCGCCGGGTCGTCGTGCTCGGCTGCACCGGTGGCGCCGGGCAGAGCACGACCGCGCTGATGCTGGGGCACACCTTCGCCCAATATCGCGACGACCGGGTCGTGGCCATCGACGCCAACATCGGTGGCAACACCCTGACCAGCAGGATCGACCCGGAGACCCCCGAGACGCTGGCCTCGCTGCTGGCGGGGCTGGAGCGGGTCAGCGGTTATCTGACCATGCGGGGCTACACCACCCGCACCGGGTCGGGGCTCGAGGTGATCGGCGCCGACACCGACGCGGACGCCGAGCAGCGGCTGTCCGACCGGACGCTGTTCTCCGACCACCGGCTGGGCCAGGCCATGCACCTGCTCGACCGGCACTACAAGCTGGCCGTCCTGGACCCGGCCGCCGCGCTCGCGGCTCGCGTGCTCCCGTACGCCGACCAGCTGGTCCTGGTGGTCCCCGCGAGTGAGGAGGCGCCCGAGGCGGTGGCGATGACGTACGAGTGGCTCGACGGGCACGGCTGCGCGGACCTGCGCAGGCGGGCGGTCATGGTGGTCAACGGCGTGAGCAGGCGTTCGATGGCCGATGTCGAGCAGGCGGAGTCGGTGGCCAGCGGCAGGTGCCGGGCCATCGTCAGGGTCCCCTGGGAGGACGACCTGGCGCCGGGCGGCGACGGGGTGGTCGATCCTGGGCAGTTGCGCCCGGCTGGGCGGCGGGCGTACCTCGCCCTCGCCGGGGTCGTGGTCGCGGGCTTTGCGGCACAGACGGTCCGTCCGAGCGAAGAGGAGTTGGCGAGTGACCCCCCGGGCACGAGAATCGGTGAGCGATAAGTGAACATGCGAGCAGGTCTGACTTGTTCATGCGCCGAGGGGGCGGCATGAGCAGGGGGTCCCGAGCGCATCAGCGCCTGGCGGTCCGTTATTTCGACGACCGCATCCTGCTCACCAACACCTGCGCATGGGCGTATTTCCGACTTCCGACGATCAGCTATGAGTTCGTCACGCCCGAAGAGCGTGAGGCGCTGGCCACCAACATCACGATCGCGCTGGCCACGATCCGGATGCCCGACGCCGAGGTACACCTGAGGGTCGCCCACCGCACCTATCCCGCGGCCGAATGGGCGATGGCGCTCAACGCCACCTCCGACGAGGGGTCGGGCTGGCGCGACTATCTGGAGGAGATGTACCGGCACGTATGGGCCAAGGACTTCTGGTCCAAGGAGGTCTACATCGGTGTCCGCCTCGGCCCCCGGGGCAAGCAGGTGGGCGCTGGCGTGCTGGGGCAGCTGTTCGGCTTCTACCAGCGTACGGAGAAGGCACTCGGGCTCGAGGACGACCATGTGCCGGAGGGCGAGATCGGCAGATGGACCGAGCAGGCCGAACGGCTGGGCCGGGCACTCGCCTCCAGCGCCCTCTATGCCAGGCATGCCACCTCCGTGGAGGTGGCGTGGTTGTTCCAGCACTCGGCCGCGGGCGCGCTCGGCGATCCGCCGCCGTCTGCGAGCCCGAAGCGGCGCTGGGGCAAGGGCGAGATCGAGTCGCTGGTCGAGGGAGAGATCCACAACGGCAGGTCACTGCTGCGCATCGTGCAGCCGCAGGGTGACTCCTATGTCGCGCACCTGTCGTTCGCCCGTTTCCCGGACATCATGCCGTTCCCGGACGGCGAGCCGTGGTTGCACTTCGCCGACCAGTTGCCCTTCCCCGTCGAGGTCTCGTCGAGGATGCGGCTGATCCCGCCGGTCAAGGCGTCGAAGGACGTCGCGCGCAAGCTCGCGCACGCGCGCGACATGGACATCCACATCCGCGAGGCCGGCGCGGAGGCGCCGCTCGCGCTCGCCGAGCAGATCGACGCGGCCCGCATGCTGGAGCACGGCATCACGAAGGAGCGGCTGCCCTTCGTGTACGGCTGGCACCGGCTGATCGTGTCGGCCCCGACCGAGGACATGTGCGTACAACGGGTCGAAGCGGTCGTCGAGCACTACCGTGACATGGGCATCGACGTGGTCAACTCGACCGGCGACCAGTTCTCGCTGTTCTGCGAGGCGCTGCCCGGCGAGAAGGTCAGGGTCAACGCCTATGCCCAGCGGCAGCCGCTGCGGACGATCGCCGGCGGCATGGCCACGGCGACCGTGGACCTGGGCGACCGGCTGGGCGACGGCAGCGAGGGCTGGCTCGGGCCGTACATCGGGGAGACCGTCGGCAGGGCCCGCAGCATCGTGCACTTCGACCCGCTGGTCGCAGCCACTCGCAACCGGCCGACGGCCATCGCGATCACCGGCGAGCCCGGTGGCGGCAAGACCACGCTCGCGCTGCTGATGATCTACCAGATGGCGCTGCGCGGCGTCACCGTCGCCGTGATCGACCCCAAGGGCGACGCCGAGTCGCTGGTGCAACTGCTGCAGAAGCGCGAGCGCAAGGCCCGCGTCATCCCGCTCGGCTCGGCCGCGCCCGGCCTGCTCGACCCGTTCTCGTTCGGCGACGACATCGCGGCCAAGAAGACCATGGCCACCGAGACGCTGCGCCTGCTGCTGCCCCGAATGTCGGAGGAACGCGAGTCGGCCATGATCCAGGCCGTCGCGGCCGTGTCCAACGGCGTGGACCCGTCGCTCGGCAAGGTGGTGGAGTTCCTGGAGCAGTCCACGGACGCCGCCTCCAAGAACCTCGGCGCCGTGCTTCGCTCCATGTCGGAGATGCGGCTGGCCAAACTCTGCTTCGACCCCTCAGGAGGCGACCAGGTCGACACCGAGGGCTGGACGACCGTGTTCACGCTCGGCGGCCTGACGCTGCCCGACGTGGCGACGGGCCGCGACGACTACTCCTACGAGCAGCGGCTGTCGGTAGCGCTGCTCTACCTGGTCTCCCAGTTCGCCCGGCGGCTGATGAACAGCCTGGACCGCCGCGCGCCCAAGGCGATCTTCTTGGACGAGGCATGGGCGATCACGTCCACGCCCGAGGGTGCGAAGCTGGTGCCGGAGGTCAGCCGCATGGGTCGTTCTCGCAACACCGCGCTGGTGCTCGTCTCACAGAATGCCGGTGACCTGCTGAACGAGCAGGTCACCAACTGTCTGTCCTCGGTCTTCGCGTTCAGGTCCACCGAGCGGGTGGAGGTCGATCACGTGATGTCCCTGCTGGGCGTGGAGGCATCGGAAGAGCACAAGGCGGTGCTGAGATCGCTCGGCAACGGCGAATGCATTTTCCGTGATCTGGATGGCAGGGCGGGCCGCATCGGAGTAGACCTGATTTCCGAAGACCTGCTCCGCTGGCTCGACACCAATCCGACACACGACAAACCCAGCGACAACGGGCATCATGATCTTCAAGGGGGAGTGGGCGGCAGAGCGCAGGAGGTGCGGTCATGAAGATCCGGCTACCCAGGCGGCTCGCGCTCGCTCTGGCCCTGCTCGTGGGCATCCTCGTGGTGCCGATCGTGGTGGGCTCGCTCTCACCCGCCGCCGCGGCCCCCTGCGACCTGTCCGGCGCGCTCGCTCCCGAGGTGATCGGCAGCGGCTCCGACGGCATGATGCAGCCGCCCGTCCCCGAGGGCGGCGCGCCGGCGGCGCCGACCACCAACTACGCCCAGTTCGGCATGAGCGGCCAGTTCTGGCACACCTACGACCTGGGCTGCTCCGACTTCGCCGCGGTGCTCGGCAACACCTGGGCCAACACGATCTTCCTGTGGGCCAAGGCGATCGACCGGGTGACCATCACCACCTACCAGGCAGCGGCCACGGAAGGACCGCTGCAGTCCATCAAGGACGTGGTCGATGACATCGTGACGAACCTGTCCAACGCCATGTACTGGCCGCTGCTCCGGCCGCTCGTCATCCTCGGCGCGATCTGGCTGGCCTGGTACGGACTGATCCGCAAGCGGGCCACCACCACCGCCGAAGGCGTGATCTGGATGGTGCTCGCGGTCACGGTCGCGACCTGGTTCTTCAGCCGACCCGGCGACTTCACCGGCCTCGGCACGATCGTCACGGACAAGACCGGCGAGGTCGTCAACTCCGCCTTCTCCGGCCTGCCCGGCGCGGGCGGCGCCTCCTGCCTGCCCGGCCCCGGCCAGACGAACCCGCAGGTCAAGGCGGGCGGCTACGGCCAGACCGGCACGCCCGGGGTCGACCAGAACGCCGAGGCGCTGTGGTCCACGCTGGTCTGCAAGCCGTGGCTGATGGGCCTGTTCGGCACCGCCGACCCCAACCAGCCGATCGTGCGAGACTTCGGCCGTACGATGCTGGAAACCCAGTCGATCCCCGCCGCGACGGCCAACCAACCGGCGCCGGACGTCGGCGCGCATCAGGCCAAGTACGCCGAGATCGCCGAGAAGCTCAAGAACGACTCCCGCTACATGATCTTCTCCGGCCGTGACTGGACCAGCAGGCTCGGCGTGGCCATCGGCGCGCTGATCGCCGCCCTGATCGCCGGGGTGCTCATCTTCCTGGTCGCGGTCTCGCTGCTGGTGCTGAAGGTCGGCTTCCTGCTGCTGCTCATACTCGGGCCGGTGTTCCTGCTGATCGGCGTGCATCCGGGCAGCGGGCGGATCATCGCCATGCGCTGGGTGGAGATGCTGATCGGCACGCTGCTCCGGCAGGCCGTGCTCGCGCTCGTGCTCGGCGTGCTGGTCTACGGCTATGCGCTGATCATCTCGACCGCCATGCCGTGGGGGCTGCAGATCCTGTTCATGGCGCTGCTGACGATCGCGGTGTTCTTCTACCGGCGGCCGTTCCAGCACCTGTTCGCCTCGATGAACGGGCACACCCTGACCACGCGCATGCTCGGCGACGCCGCGTCCTCCTCCGTACTCGAGCGGTCGTCCTCGGCGCTGCCGCCGGTGGCGGCGGCCAGGATCGGCCGCTGGGGTGCGCGTAAGGCCGAGCCGCTCATCCAGGCGGCCGCGATGGGCGCGTCGGCGGGCACCGCGGCGGCGGCGTCCACGGTCGCCCAGGGGCGGGCCCGTGGGCAGGAGGCCGCGGAGGGCGTGGCCGCGTCCGGCACCCGGGTCCCCGCCACGGCGGCGCCGCTGAACACCGACAAGCAGGACGGGAAGGCCGCAGGCCGGCAGGTTCCCGCGCCGCGGGCCGGGGCCGCGCCGCCGCTCAACCTGAGTGGCACGCCGACCCGCACCCGTGGTACTCCATCGCCTGGTGGAGCGCGGCCGTCAGGCGGGTCCGCCGCCGGTCCTGGGAGTGCCGGTGCCGGTGCCGGGAGCGCCGGTGCGGGGAGTGGCGGGGCCGGTGGAGGTGGCTGGTTCGGTGGAGGTTCCGGGGGTGGCTGGGCGTCACGTCGTGGCGCGGGCGGCTCCAGTGGCTCCAGGTCGGGTGGCACGCGGTTCGGCGGTTCTGGCGGTTCTGGCGGCTCCAGGTCGGGCGGGTCAGGGTCGGGTGGATCCTGGCTGAGTGGCTCCGGTCGTTCGGGTGGCTCGGGTGGCTCGGGTGGGTCCGGCGGCTCTGGCGGGTCCCGGTCGGCGAGTCGTGGGTCGTCGGGCGGCGGGATGTTCGGTGGTGGCGGTTCGGGCGGTCGGCGCCCGGCCGACGAGCCGAAGGGCCGCTCCTCGGAGGCGCCGCCGCTCTGGCTGCCGAGCAGCCGCCGTGGCAGCGGCTCCGGTGAGGGCGAGCCGTCCGTGCCGTTCTGGCTCAAGCCCAGCAATCCGGACAGGGACTGATCATGGCGCAGCCTGGTGACAGGCGGGGCGTCGCCTTCGCCGCCATCGTGGTGGTCATCGCCGCCGTCGGCATCTACCTGACGATGTGGCCGGACTCCGGCGAACCGGACGCAGGGAAGGCGCCCGCCGGCCACACCACGACCGTCTCACCGGCCGCGCCGAGCAAGCCGCTGGCGACCGCCAGCGGCAAGCCGTTCGACATCTACTCCTACCTGCCGATGACCAAGGAGCAGCTCGCCGCGGCGTCCGACCTGGCCGAGCGGTTCACCGCCGCGTACGGAACGTTCCGCTACGACGAGGAGCCCTCGGCCTATGTGGACCGGGTCAAGGTGTTCACCACGGCCGAGTTCGGCAACGTGCTCGCCAGGACGCGCACCTCGCCCGGCACCGTCGAGCGCGACCGCGCCGACGAGCTCGTGGCGGCGGGGACGGCCAAGATGAAGGAGATCAGGCAGGTCGAGAAGTCGTCCGTCATCTTCGTGGTGACCGGCACGCAGCAGATCACCGCCAAGAGCGGCAACAAGCAGGTCGTGGACGACTACGCGGTCACAGTGAGTCAGATGGGCGCCGACTGGCGGGTCTTCGACCTGCAACCCGCCGACGCGGGCCAGGACGGAGACACCCAGGGGTGAACACCTCCCGCGCTCGCGTCGCCCTGGCGGTCGGAGCCGCCGGGGTGCTGCTTCTCGCCGTCGTCATCATGTCGCCGATGCTCATGACCTCGATCCCGTCCTTCCTCGGCAGCGGAAGCACCGCCCGTACCGACTGCGTCAACGGCGACACGCCCGTGCAGGAGGTGTCCGACACCGGCGCCTCCGACATCCCGGCCGACTATCTGGAGCTCTACAAGAAGTTCGGTACGAAGATCGGCGTCCAGTGGAACATCCTGGCCGCCGTCGGCAAGCGCGAGACCGACCACGGCCGCTCGAACATGGCGGGCGTCAAGAGCGGCACCAACTACGCGGGCGCGGCCGGGCCGATGCAGTTCCTGATCGGCACGTGGGGCGGCAAGGCGCGGATCGCGATGTCGTCGAAGTTCAACGGGTACGCCTCCGACGGCGACGGTGACGGCGTGGGCGACATCTACAACCCCGCCGACGCGATCCTGGGCGCCGCGAAGATGCTCAAGCGCAACGGCGCTCCGGAGAAGGTACGCCAGGCGCTGTTCATCTACAACCGCGCCTGGTGGTACGTCGACCAGGTCGAGCAGATCGCCAAGGGCTACGCCAAGTCCGGTGACGTCGAGGTGCCGCCGCAGGCCGACGAGGCCTGTGACGATCCGCTGGTCGAGGCCGCGCCGAGTGACGTGGTGGCCAAGATCCTGGAGTTCGCGCTGGCCCAGCGCGGCAAGCCGTACCTGTGGGGCGGGACCGGGCCGGACGCCTTCGACTGCTCGGGCATCATCTACGCCGCCTACCGGGCGGCCGGGTTGTCGATCCCGCGGACCACGTTCGGGCAGTGGCCGTTCGGCGTGAAGATCCCGCAGGGTGACGAGCAGGCGGGTGACCTGGTGTTCTTCAACGCCGGGCCGGGCACGGGGCCGGACAACCCCGGGCACGTCGGAATGATCGTGTCGAAGGGCAAGATGGTGGAGGCCCGCTGCACGCTGTGCGGGCCGATCAAGGTGACGACGTATCAAGCGCGCGGCAATATTATGGGTTTCACCCGTCCGTTACAGAACCCCGACGTGCTCGAACAGCTCAAGAAGCTGCAGAATGCCGCACTATGACAGTGATCGTGGTGACGGCGTGATGATGGTCGTGGTGGCGGTATGACGGTGATCGTGGTGGCGGCGGTGATCGTCTCGTCGGATGGGCACGTACTCGCCGCGCAGCGGGCCGAGCCGCCCGCCCTCGCCGGCGGGTGGGAGTTCCCGGGCGGCAAGGTGGATCCCGGCGAGAGCGAGAGCGAGGCGCTGATCCGGGAATGCCGCGAGGAACTCGGCGTGACCGTGTCGGTCGGCGCGCGGGTGGGCGGCGACTGGCCGCTGTCCGAGGGGTACGTCATGCGGGCCTGGCTGGCCTCCCTGGCCTCGGGCGTGCCGGAGGCCAAGGAGCATCTGGCGCTGCGGTGGCTCGGGCCTGGCGAGTATTACGACGTGGCTTGGCTCGGGGCGGATCTGCCGGTCATGGAAGCCGTGGAAGATCTGCTCCGACAGGGTTAACCATCTCCTCTGGGTGACATAACGATTACTGAGCGTAATGTCACGCGGCCTGAGGGGAGGCGACGTGGTCAGACATGGCTGGATCGTGGCGGGGGCACTGGCCTTCGCGGGGGCGTCGGTTTTGGCGGGCATCCAGTGCGAGCCCGTGGCGGCCGAGGTCTTCAGGGCCGCTGGCGGGGCTGGGATCGCGCTGGTCTTCGAGCGGCTGGGCGATGCCGGCGAGATCGGGCGATGGGTACGTACGGGGGATGCGCTGCGGTTTCGGGTGAGCCTGGAGGGGATGGGCAGCGACGCCCGGCTCGCGGTGGCGACCAGCCCGGCGAACGCGCTGACGTCGATGACGTGCCCGAGCTTGCCCGCCGGTGGGTTGTTGGACGCGGGTCCGGGAATCGTGGGCGGGCCGGGGGATCAGGCGATTGAGGGGCGAACGGTTCCGGGCGGGCAGGCGGTTCCGGGCGGGCAGGTCCCGAGTGGGCTGGCGGTTCCGGGTGGGCAGGCCGTTCAGGGTGGGCAGGCGACCGTCGGGCAGGCTTTGCCGAGCGGGCAGGATTTTGGGAGCGGGCAGGCTTCGCCGGATGGGCAGTCGGTAGGCCGCGTGCATGCGTCGGGCGGTGCTCTGGCGGCTCGGACCGCCGCTCTGAACGCGCTCGCCGCTGGGGAGGCGGCTGACGAACAGGCTTCGATGGGTGGGCGATCGGTCGCCGGGGTGGCGTCGTCGCGAGGCGTGCTGGCGTCCGGGCGGTCATCGACGCCGGCCGCGACGCTGAGGACCGCGCTGGTGCCGACCGCTCCGGCGGCCAGCGCGTCGGGTGTGACGGCGCCGGGTGTGGTCCCTGGGGCGCGGGTTTGTGCGCTGGGTGATGTGGCGGGGGATCGGTCGGTGGACGTGCTGCTCACCGTGCCGAGCGGGCCGAAGGAGGTCGTGCTCACGGCGGCGGCTCGGGCGCGTGACACGAGCGGCGGTTTCGCGACCGTCGTCGGCTCGACCACGACCTCTGTCAAGGCCCCAGTGAGCGCCCCTGTCAGGGCGAGCGGCCGGCCGGCCGCACCTGTCGCGACCCTGCAGCAGGGGCCGAAGACGTCCACCCAGACCCTGCCGAAGGGGGCGAAGACGTCCGCCCAGACCCTGCCGAAGGGGGCGCGCGGACAGGGGGCGGTGCGTGGGGAGGCCGCCGATGACAGCGTGGGGACGCTCATCGAGATCCCGCGTGGCGATGTCACGCTGAGCGGCCGAGCGGTGCGCGTCCAACGCGGCGCCGAGGACGCTCGCCCGGACAAGACGGCGGTCGCCGGAAGCGTACGCCCTAGAAACGGGCATACCGCGAAGTCCCATCTGCGGATGGTCTCAGCCGGTCATGCGCACGCGTCCAGCGCCGTACCGAACGGGACGGCCGTCCAGGTCCCGGCGCCTGAGCTGCGGCGCGAGCCCGCACTGACCCTGCCCCAGGTTCCCCAGGTCCTCCCTCCGCCGACGTCGGGGCTCGGCGCTCCGGGAGTCGGCGGCACTTCAGGAGTCGGCACCGGTGGCATGCCAAGAGCCGGGGCTCCAGCACTGAGCGCCCCACAAGGCGGCACCCCCGCAGGCGGCGCTCCGGGACTTGGAACTCCGGGTTTCGGTGCCGGTGCGGGAACCGGGTGGGGGGCCATGACATCAGCCGAAGAAGCTGGGCCGCCCTTGCCATTCGCCATTACCGGTAACCGCTTTCAACCGGCCGAGCGGGTGAATCCCCTGGCAGGCGCACGCGGACTGCCATGGGTCGCGAGCGGGATCGCGGTGCTGCTCGGCGCGCTGTGGCTGGTCGCCAGGGCACAACGGGCGCGATTGCGGCGAAAGGTGTTGTAATTCCGTCTTTACTGTTACTTTTACCCGGCTAGGATTCCCTTGACCATGGTTTCGGGACTGCGCGGAGGGCACAGGTGGCACGTACGCGAGCGACGGCCGTGTCCGCACTGATCCTGGCTTTAGGGCTGACAGGTGCCGGTGCGGTTCCCTTCGTCCTCCAGAGCGCGAGCGCCTCCGCGGTCGCCTACGACCCCGCCGTCGAGCCCTGTGAAGCGGGCGAGGTGTGCGACACCACGCCGGAGACCACCGTCACGGTCACCACGACGATGGACACCCCCACTCCGGACCCGGAAACGACGATCACCAAGACCGTCACCGCGCCCACGAAGACGACGACGAAGACGAGCACCCCGAAGCACTCGAAGACGCCGAGCTCGACCCCCAGCACGACCAAGTCCACGCCCTCGTCGCTGCAGCCGTTGCCGTCGCAGAGCGTGGAGGTGCCGTCTACGACCGCCACCTCGTCCACGCCCGAGCCCACGGACTCGGGCGTCGTCCTGCCCAGCGTGGCGCCCATCGAGACCCCTTCGACGACGCCGTCGCCGAGTTTGACGGAGAGCTCGACGGAGGAGTCGGTCCCGCTCGAACTGCGTAACGCGGCTCCCGAGTACGACCAGCGGACGCTTACGCAGCAGCTCAGCATTCCGGCGCTCGTGCTGGTGCTGCTGGTGCTGTTCGCGGTGCTCATCTTCGAGGGGCGGCTGCGCCGGATGGCCCACGCGGCGGCCGTACGCAAGGCGGGTCCACAGGGCGGCCCTGGTCAGCCCGGCTTCCCGGGAGCCCCCGGTGGACCGGGCGGGATGGGCTATCCGGCGGGCCCCGGTTATGCCACTGCCGGTTTCGCGGCGCCCGGTTATCCGGGCGGTACGGCGTATGCGCCGATTATCAGCTTCGTCCCCGTACAGACCTATCCGGGGGGACAAGTCCAGTACGGCGCGGTCTATCAGGACCCGAACATGTACGGCCAGCCCGGCTACGGTCCCGCGCAGCCGCCCACGGCGGGCGAGCCGGTGGTGCTGCATCCGGACGAGTTCGACACGTTCAGCCAGGAGCCGGCCAAGTCCGACTTCGATGCCTTCAGCCGTCCCGAGCCCCAGGGGGAGTCGTACCGGGCCCCGTTCGAGGCTCTGGTCCCGGCTGAGCAGCCGCCCGCGGACATCCCGCCCGGTGGTGCCGGTCCGTACGAAGACTCGCCTGAGCGCCCGCTGGGCGCCGCCTCGGCCGCCGAGACCGGCGACGCCGAGCCGTGGCAGAGCATCGGCCGGCCCCGACCCGGCACCGAAGGGCCTGGCATCGAAGGGCCTGGCCCCGGAGGGCCAACCCTCGAAGGGCCCACACTCGATGGGCTGGCCGCCGAAGGGGCGCCCGCAGATGGGGCGCCCGCCGATGTGACCGCCATCCAGCCGCTGCCTCCGCAGAAGCCCAAGCGCCGCTGGGGACGTCGCCCGTAACGCGGTCGTACGATCTCGCGACTGTGGCGTCCGGCCGTCGGATTCGGCACGCGACTCGCCGCCCTGACCGCTCGATGACCCGTTTTTCGCGCGGTACGCGAGTATGTCAGCCATGTCGACTCCCCCAGCCGCGGCTGAACCCGCATTATCGGAAAAGTCCGGGCATTCACGTGTAGCTCGGCGGATCGGTTGCCTGGGCTTGTCGTTGGTGCCGTTCGTGTTACTCGGGGCGATCGTTATGACGCCCGTTTGGCTCAACGACTATCGGCTGGCGCGCATGGTGGACCGCATCCAGGAGTATCCGCCGCCGCCCGGAGCGGACTTCGGGTACATCGACCCGCAAGTGGAGGTGACCGGCGACTCCGGCGACTGCTGGTACACCATTCGCTTCGAGGTCTCCACCGACCGGCCCGTCCAGGAGGTGCTGAACCACTACCGCCAGGCGAAGATCGAGGATCCCGACGGAGACCTCGATGACTTCGAGATCATGGCCTGGACGCCGTTTGACGAGCCTGGCGTTCAACCGGACGAGACTTCTGCCACGAACCAGGTGATCGTCCACCTGGACGGCATGTATGACGGCGGATTGAGGGACATGCGCTGCTGGTGAAGCGGCGTCACGTACGGGTGACGAGTTTGTCGAAGGCGCGGTCCGAGAGCAGCCGGTGGATTCTCAGCAGCAGCTTGGCCAGGTAGCCGACGGCGTACCGCGGCCTGGGGGCCTTGGCGTCGATGGCCGTGCGAATGGCCTGGGCGACCACCGAGGGGTCCGAGGCCTTGTTCTTCCCGGCGAAAGCGGCTTCCGCGCGGTCGGCCATCGCGTTCGCGACGGAGGCGTAGGCGCCTTTGCCGGAGACCTCTCGCAGGTCGTGGGGCGTGCTCGACTCGAACTCCGTCTTGATGAGGCCGGGCTGGACGACCACCACCTTGATGCCGAAGCGGCCGACCTCCTGGCGCAGGGTGTCGGAATAGCCTTCCAGGGCGTGCTTCGAGGCGTGGTACCAGGCGCCGAGCGGGAGCGAGATCACCCCCGCGATCGAGGAGACGTTGACGATCGTGCCGGAGCGGCGCTCGCGCATCCCCGGCAGGACCAGCTGGATCAGCCGGGCAGGCCCGAACATGTTGACCTCGAACTGGTGGCGCGCGGTGTCGAGTGGCACGTCCTCGGCGGCCCCGTACACGCCGACGCCGGCGTTGTTCACCAGCACGTCGATGCGTGACTGCTCGGCGAGGATGGTGTCGACGACGCGTCGCAGGTCCTCCTCCTTGGTGACGTCCATCGCGAGGGTGTGGCCGCCGGCCTTGCGGATGTCCTCCATCCGGTCGACGCGCCGGGCCACGCCGTACACCGTGTGGCCGGCACGCAGCAGGTCGAGTGCGGTGGCGCGGCCGATGCCGGCCGAAGCGCCTGTGACGAGGCAGATCTTGGCTGCCATGGAACGACCTTTCATCTGGGGTGTGCGGCGTAGAGCCACTCCCGGTAGGGCGGTATCAGGGCTTCCGAGGCGGCGATGATCTCCGCGGCGGCGGCCGCGATCACCTGTGCGTCCGGCTGCTCGGCCGGCTCGTACGCGTGCCGGACGATGTGCGCGAGCACCCTGGCCTTGGCCTCGGGGTCCGGCTCGTCGGGCACCGTGATCACGGTGCCCAGGAGGTAGAAGCTCGCCTGCGTCGCGGTCAGGCCGTAGATCAGGTGCTCGACGTCGTCGCGGAGCAGGCCGTGACGGATCATCACCTCGTGGAAGCGCGCGGTGGCGAGCAGTTCGTGGCTGCGCGTCGCGCTGTCGGCCATCCTGCCCTGGAGGAGCGGCAGGTCGCCGGCGAGGAGCGCCCGCAGCATCGGCCGGCGGCAGCTCACCAGGAACAGCGTGCTGAGCATGCGGTGGGGCAGCACCACGGCCGGATCGCGGCGCAACTCCGCCAGCAGCGTCTCCACGTAGATGATGGCCTCGCGCACGAACAGGGCCTCGAAGAGCTGCTGTTTGGTACGCCAGTGCAGGTAGACGGTGCCCTTGCCGATGCCGGCCCGCTGGGCGATGTCGTCGATCGTCACCTTGCGAACGCCGAGGCGCACGGTCAGCTCGGCCGCCGCGTCGAGGATCCGGTCGGCGCGGTCGGCCGCCTCGCTCGGTCTTCCCAGCGCCATCGTGCGACCTCCATCTGACTTATTGACCAGCTTAGCAAAAGAAGTCAAAAAGTCACCCGGCCTCATGAAGAAGGCCGGTGAGGGGAGCCCTCACCGGCCTGCTTCAGTACGAGTACGACGCTACTTGGCGCGCTTGAAGATCTTGTTGCCCAGCCACACGATCGGGTCGTACTTGCGATCGGCCACGCGCTCCTTCATCGGGATGAGCGCGTTGTCAGTGATCTTGATGTGCTCGGGGCAGACCTCGGTGCAGCACTTGGTGATGTTGCAGTAGCCCAGCCCGTGCTCCTCCTGGGCTGATTCCTGCCGGTCCGCCACGTCGTACGGGTGCATGTCGAGCTCCGCGATGCGCATGAGGAAGCGCGGCCCGGCGAAGGCGGGCTTGTTCTCCTCGTGGTCGCGGATCACGTGGCAGATGTTGTTGCACATGAAGCATTCGATGCACTTGCGGAACTCCTGGGACCGCTCGACGTCGACCTGCTTCATCCGGTATTCGCCCGGCCGCACACCCTCCGGCGGGGTGAAGGACGGGATTTCGCGTGCTTTTTCGTAGTTGAACGAGACGTCGGTGACGAGGTCCTTGATGACGGGGAACGTACGCATCGGCGTGACGGTGATCGTCTCGTCCTCGGTGAAGGTGGACATCCGCGTCATGCAGCCCAGCCGGGGCTTGCCGTTGATCTCCATCGAGCAGGAGCCGCACTTGCCGGCCTTGCAGTTCCAGCGGACCGCCAGGTCCGGCGCCTGCGTGGCCTGCAGGCGGTGGATGATGTCGAGGACGACCTCGCCCTCGTTCACCTCGACGGTGAAGTCCTCGAGCTTGCCCTCACCGCCCTCACCGCGCCATACCTTGAACTTTGCCTTGTAGCTCATGACTTTGCGATCCCGTCGAACTCGGTCATCTCTTCGTCGGTGAGGTATTTCGCCAGCTCGTCCCGGTCGAACAGCTTGATCAGGTGGTCGGCCATCGTAGGCTGCACCTTCTCCTCGACCGAGATGGACGAGCCGTCCTCCGTCGAGCAGACGAGCAGCTTGCGGCGCCACGCCGGGTTCATGCCGGGGAAGTCGTCGCGGGTGTGCCCGCCGCGGCTCTCCTCGCGCAGCAGCGCGGCCCGCGCCACGCACTCCGAGACGAGGACCATGTTGCGCAGGTCGATCGCGAGGTGCCAGCCGGGGTTGTAGATCCGCGAGCCGGCCGCGCCGACCAGCTGGACCCGCTCCTTGAGCTTCTCCACGGCCTCCAGGGCCTCGGAGACCTCTTCGGCCTTGCGGATGATGCCGACGAGTTCGTTCATCGTCCGCTGGAGCTCGTGGTGCACCTCGTAGGGGTTCTCGCCGGAGCGGCCCAGCGGGGCCAGGGCCTCGGCGTGCGCCTCCTCGACGAGTTCCTGGGACACCTGGGGCCTGGCGGGCAGGCCGTCGATGTACGCGGCGGCTCCGGCGCCCGCTCGGCGGCCGAAGACCAGCAGATCGGACAGCGAGTTGCCGCCCAGCCGGTTGGAGCCGTGCATGCCGCCCGAGACCTCGCCCGCGGCGAAGAGTCCCGGCACGGCCGCCGCGCCGGTGTCGGCGTCGACCTCGACGCCGCCCATGATGTAGTGGCAGGTCGGACCCACCTGCATGGGCTCGGCGGTGATGTCGACGTCGGCCAGCTCCTTGAACTGGTGGTGCATCGACGGCAGCCGCCGCTTGATCTCCTCGGCCGGGAGCCGGCTGGACACATCGAGGAAGACGCCGCCCTGGGGAGAGCCGCGCCCCGCCTTCACCTCGGAGTTGATCGCCCGAGCCACCTCGTCACGCGGCAGCAGCTCCGGGGGACGGCGGTTGTTGGCCTGGTCGGTGTACCAGCGGTCGCCCTCCTCCTCGCTGGTGGCGTACTTGTCCTTGAACACCTCGGGGATGTAGTTGAACATGAAGCGCTCGCCGTTGGAGTTGCGCAGCACCCCGCCGTCGCCGCGGACCGACTCGGTGACGAGGATGCCGCGTACGGACGGCGGCCAGACCATCCCCGTGGGGTGGAACTGGATGAACTCCATGTTGATCAGCTTCGCGCCGGCCAGCAGGGCCAGGGCGTGGCCGTCACCGGTGTACTCCCAGGAGTTGGAGGTGACCACGTAGGACTTGCCGATGCCGCCGGTCGCGAGCACGACGGCGGGCGCATCAAAGACCACGAAATTTCCGGACTCGCGCCAGTAGCCGAAGCCACCCGAGATGCGGTCGCCGTCCTTGAGCAGGCGGGTGACCGTACATTCGGCGAAGACCTTGATGTAGGCCTCGTGATCGCCGTGCGTCTCGAAGTCCTCCTGCTGCAGCGCGACGACGCGCTGCTGCAGCGTGCGGATCAGCTCCAGTCCGGTGCGGTCGCCGACGTGGGCCAGCCGGGGGTACTCGTGCCCGCCGAAGTTACGCTGGCTGATCTTGCCGTCCTTGGTGCGGTCGAACAGCGCGCCCCAGGCCTCCAGCTCCCAGACCCGGTCGGGGGCCTCCTTGGCGTGGAGTTCGGCCATCCGCCAGTTGTTCAGGAACTTGCCGCCCCGCATGGTGTCACGGAAGTGCACCATCCAGTTGTCGTCTGAGTTGACGTTGCCCATCGCGGCGGCCGCGCCGCCCTCGGCCATGACCGTGTGGGCCTTGCCGAACAGCGACTTGCAGACGATCGCCGTCCGCTTGCCCTGCTGGCGGGCCTCGATGGCGGCCCGCAGCCCGGCGCCGCCCGCGCCGATGACGACGACGTCGTATTCGTGACGCTCGATTTCCACAGAAAGATCCTTAAGCGAACGGGAAGGCGATGATGCCCTTGGCGACCAGGCGGACATAGAGGTCGGCGCCCATGACGGAGAACATCGAGGCCCACGCGAGTGGCTGGTGCTTGGCGTTGAGCTTGGAGACGAACGTCCAGGCCCGGTAGCGAAGCGGGTGCCGGGAGAAGTGGTTGAGCCGGCCCGCGGTGATGTGCCGGCACGAGTGGCACGACAGCGTGTAGGCGACGATCAGGACGGCGTTGGCGATCAGGATCCACGAGCCCAGGCCCAGCGGCTTGTGGACGACCGCCAGGATCGCGTCGTAGCTCAGGATCGCGCCGATGACGATGGCCGCGTAGAAGAAGTACCGGTGGATGTTCTGCATGATCAGCGGGAAGCGCGTCTCACCGCTGTACTTGCCGTGCGGCTCCTGAACGGCGCACGCGGGCGGCGACAGCCAGAAGGACCGGTAGTAGGACTTGCGGTAGTAGTAGCAGGTCAGCCGGAACCCGCCGGGCAGGCCGAGGATCAGCAGACCGGGCGGCAGCGTGTACCAGTCACCGATCGGCGCCCAGCCGAACAGCCGCGCGCCCTCGGCACACGAGGTCGTCAGACACGGCGACGAGAACGGGGCGATGTACGGATCGATGTAGTAGCTGCTGTCAATGATCGCCCATACGCCGTAGACGAGGAAGGCACTGAGTGCCAGGAACGTCAGCAGCGGGGCCAGCCACCATCTGTCGGTGCGCAGCGTACGCACCTTTATCTGCGCACGCTGCCTTCTGACAGGAGCATCGGGCGTCGTTTGGGTCATCGCGGACCTCTCCACCTCCCGCGGACCCTGCTCGCAGGGAATCCGGGTCGTTCGCTTGGCGCGTGCACGGCGGGGCGTGGCCTCCGCTCGCAGAGCGCTTTGGTGGGGGATACGTTACGACGACCGCCTCGGGATTTGTGAGGAGGGTCACTCACTTTTTCGATGACTCGCTGTGATTCCTGTCACGTACCCCTGTCACGTGGGCTGCCCTTTGCTCGGCAGCTTAACCACAGTCACGAAAAAATCATCTATTTGGCGGACAACTCGGATAAATTGCTCAAAATCTACCGGCTTGGAGACGTACGCATTCGCGTGCAGCCGATAGCTGTGCAGGATGTCCTCCTCCGCCTCCGAGGTCGTCAGGATCACCACGGGGATCGTGCGCAGCTCGGCGTCGGCCTTCACCTCTGTGAGCACTTCCAAGCCGCCCATCCGGGGCAGGTTCAGGTCGAGCAGGATGAGGTCGGGCGTCGGCGCGTTCTGGTAGCCCTCCTCCCGGCGGAGGAAGGCCATCGCCTGCTCGCCGTCGTTGACCACGTGCAGGCGGTTGCGGACCTTGTTGAAGTCGAACGCCTCTTTGGTGAGGAGCACGTCACCCTGGTCGTCCTCGACCAGGAGCACCTCGATCGGCCGCCAGTCAGTCGTCATTTTCATCTCCAGCCGCGGGCAGGGTCCAGCGGAACGTCGCGCCCTTCCCCGCAGCCTTGTCTTCGCCATCCAGCCAGAGCTGGCCGCCGTGATACTCGACGATCTTGCGGCAGAGCGCGAGCCCGATGCCGGTCCCTGGATAGACGTCCCGTGGATGCAGGCGCTGGAAGATCAGGAAGATGCGGTCGGCGTACTTGGCCTCCACCCCGATCCCGTTGTCCGAGCAGCTGAACTCCCACATCCGCCCGGCCCGCTTGACGCCGATGTGCACCCGCGGCGGCAGGTCGGAGCGGAACTTGACGGCGTTCTCGATCAGGTTCTGGAAGAGCTGGGTGAGCTGGCCACGGTTGCCGACGACCTTGGGCAGGGCGTCGCGGGTGACGACCGTCCCGGTGTCCTCGATCGCGGCCGACAGGTTGTCCAGGGCCGTGGTGAGCGCCGCGTCCGTGTCGGTGACCACCCGCTCGCCGGTGACCCGGCCCACCCTGGAGAAGTCGAGCAGGTCGTTGATGAGCAGTTGCATACGCTTGGCGCCGTCGACCGCGTAGCGGATGTACTCCTTGGCCCGGTCGTCGAGCCGGTCGCCGTACCTCTGCTCCAGCATCTGCGTGAAGCTGGCCACCTTGCGCAGCGGCTCCTGCAGGTCGTGACTGGCGACGTAGGCGAACTGCTCCAGCTCCCCGTTGGACCTGCGCAACTCGTCGGACTGCTCCTCGGCCCGCCGCCAGGCCGACACGATGCGCGCGCGCATGGAGTCGATGTGGCTCGACAGCTCGGCCAGCTCCGCCGGCCGCGCCACGCTCAGCCGGTGGTCGAAGTCGCCCGCCGCGACCTTGCGCACCTGGTCGGTCAGCTGGGCGATGGGCTTCAGTACGGCGTAGCGGACGATGAACACCAGCCCGATCCCCACCACGGCCATCACGGCCAGCAGCACGATCAGCGCCACGTTCAGCCGGTCGAGCTGGACCGCGACGTCGGGCCGCGGACCCCGCTCCTGTATGTCGGCGACCAGCTTCATGATCAGCGTGGCCCCCAGCACGAACACCACGGCGCTCACCACGCCGACGGCGAGGAACCAGCGGCCTACCGGCAGTCTGCCGACGCCCGTCGCCGGCTTCGGCGGGGGCAGCGGATGGATGCTCACTGAGACCTCCTGCTGACGCGCACCACGGCGAGGTCGTCGCTGAGCGTGCCCACATGCCTGATGAGCCGGTCGAGATCGATCGAGCCGTGTTCGCGTACCAGGTCGACCAGGCCGTCCACGCCGAGCAGCTCCTTTTGCTCGCCCACCGCGGCCTCGATCAGGCCGTCGGTGTAGAGCATCATGGACCATTCCTCGCCCAGTGGCACGTCGAGGACGGTCCATTCGGCGTCGGAGAAGATGCCGAGCGGCGGTCCGGAGGGCGCGCCGGGGACCACGCCGACGACTCCGTCACGGACGAGGACGGGCGGCGGGTGTCCGACCACCCGCATCCTGGCGTTGCGCAGGTCGGGCGTGATGGTCGCCATGCACAGGGTGGTGAAGATCTCCGGGGCCTGGCGCTCGGCACAAAGGACGGCGTCGAGTGTACGCAGCAGCCGCTCGCCCGTCTGCCCGGCGAGCACCAGCGTGCGCCAGGCGATGCGCAGCGCCACACCGAGCGCGGCCTCGTCGGGCCCGTGCCCGCACACATCGCCGACCACTACGTGCACCGCGCCGTCGGGCGTCTGCACGGTGTCGAAGAAGTCGCCGGCCAGCAGCGACCCCTGGGTGCCCGGCAGGTAGCGGGTGGTGTGCTCCAGCGCGTCGGTGCGCAGCAGGGCGACGGGCAGCAGGCCGCTCTCCAGCCGGGCGTTCTCCTTGGCCGTCAGCTCGGCCGCGACCAGCCTGAGCTGCGCCAGATCGGCCCGCTTGCGCTCCATCGCGTAGCGGATGGCCCTGGCCAGCAGCCGCGCGTCGACGTCCTGCTTGACGAGGTAGTCCTGCGCTCCCGCCTGGACCGCGGCGACCCCCACGTGAGCGTCGCGCAGCCCGGTGAGCACCAGTACGGCCGCGTGCGGCGCCGCCCCCAGCACCTGCTCCAGCGCCTCCAGACCGGTGGCGTCGGGGAGCGTGAGGTCGACGAGTACGCACTGGATCCGGGCGTCGAGCTTGGCCTTGCCCTCGGCCAGGCTGCGTACCCAGGTGATGTGCGGCGGTGCCTCGGCCTGCTTCAGGAGCTCCTCGACGAGGAACGCGTCACCGGCGTCGTCCTCGATGAGGAGCAGCGTCAGCGTTTCGTTGAGAGTTGCCGTCACACGCGCCTCTTCATAGAAGTCGGGCTGTTGGGGATTATTCTGCGATGAGCTCTACCCCTTGCGGAAGCGTGCGCTCATGACCCGCTTCGACGACGAAGGAGAGCAGGGTCGTACGGAAGGCCTGCGCCGCCCTCGTCGGCTCCACATCCTTGCGGTGGGCCAGTGCGATGGTGCGGCTCAGTCCCGGTGGCGCCAGAGGAGTGCCGGTCAGCCCCGGCCGTCCGTCGAGCACCATGGACGGCACCACGGCCAGCCCCAGCCCCGCCTCCACGAACCGCAGGACGGCGTCCATCTCGCCGCCCTCCACCGCGAACCTGGGCTCGAACCCGGCCTGGCGGCAGGCCGCCAGGGTCGCTTCGCGCAGGTCGTAGCCGCGCCTGAACATCACCATCCCCCTGCCGCGCAGATCCTCCATACGCAGGTACGGCTTGCGTTCGGGCTTGTGCGAGGGCGTCACCACGACCAGGTTCTCGCGCAGGATCTCCTCGGTCACCAGGGACGGGTCGTCGCCCTGCAGCGGCGTGATGATGAGGGACAGGTCGAGCTGCCCGCGGGCCAGCGCCCTGACCAGGTCGCGTGAGCCGTCCTCCTCGACCAGCAGCTCGATGCCCGGATAGGCGAGGTGGAAGCGGGCCAGGGCGTCGGCGAGCAGTCCGGCGCACAGTGACGGCGTGGCGCCGAGCCGGACCCGGCCCCTGCGCAGTCCGGCGAGCTCGGCCACCTCCTGGCGGGCGGTGCCGGCGTCGGCCAGCATGCGGCGGGCGAGCGGTAGCAGCGCCTCTCCCGCCGGGGTCAGCGTGACGTTGCCGCGCGCCCTGGAGAAGAGCGGGGCGCCGAGGTCGCTCTCCAATGCCTTGATCTGCTTGCTGAGTGACGGCTGGGCGACCCGCATCCGTTCGGCGGCCTGGGTGAAGTGCCTTGTCTCCGCGACGGCGACGAAGTAGGCGAGCTGTTGCAGCTGCATGTGATTTTCCTCGCACCGGCTCGTGGGATTTCCTTACGCCGGCCGTACAAACCAAGCATCATAGCCGAAGGCTATGGAAACCAGACCCGTCATGACTTGGACGGATCATGGCTGGATATCTAGCGTCGGAAGACGTGACAGCCACGATTGAGCGAGGCGCCGCTACCGCGCCAGTCTTGAAGCCCACGCCGAAAAAGCCGACCCCCAGCGGAAAGCGCGGCGGATTCCTGCGCTCGTCCAACGGCAAGAAGGCCATCATGGCCGTCACGGGCGCCGCGATGGTGCTCTTCTTGATCCTTCACATGCTGGGCAACCTCAAGATCTTCCTCGGCAAGGACTCCTTCAACGAGTACGCCGAGGCGCTCCGCACACTGCTGGAGCCGCTCGCGCCGTACCGGACGGTGCTGACGATCCTGGAGGCCGGCCTCGTCGTCGCGGTGGTCCTGCACATGTGGGCCGCGATCTCGCTGGCGCGGCGGGCCCACCACGCCCGGCCGGTGAAGTACGTGGCCAAGAAGTCGCAGGCCAAGGGCTACACCACGCACATCATGCGGTGGGGCGGCGTCACGATCCTGCTCTTCCTGGTCTGGCACCTGCTCGACCTGAGCTTCGGCGTGGTGAACCCCAAGGGGTACGACTCCGCGCCGGCCGACCGGATGATCGCCGGGTTCGACCTGTCGCGCTGGTGGGTCACGCTCTTCTACGTCGTGGCCGTCGTCATGGTCGGCCTGCACCTGCGGCACGGCATCTGGAGCATGTTCCAGACCCTCGGCTGGGCCACCCGTTTCAAGGCCCTTCGCCCGGTCGCGGCGCTGGTGTCCGCGGTCCTGGTCATCGGCTTCCTCGCGCCGCCGCTCGCCGTCACGTTCGGAGTGATCAAGTGAAGTACACCGAAGGCCCGGAGATCAAGGACGCCAAGGCGCCCGCCGGCCCTATCGAGGAGCGGTGGGAGAAGCGGAAGTTCGCCGCCAAGCTCGTCAACCCGGCCAACAAGCGCAAGCTCAACGTGATCGTGGTCGGCACCGGCCTGGCGGGCGGCTCCGCCGCCGCGACGCTGGGGGAGCTGGGCTACAACGTCAAGTCGTTCTGCTACCAGGACACGCCGCGCCGCGCGCACTCCATCGCCGCGCAGGGCGGGATCAACGCCGCGAAGAACTACCGCGGCGACGGTGACTCGATTTATCGCCTTTTCTACGACACGGTAAAGGGCGGTGACTTCCGGGCCCGCGAGTCGAACGTCTACCGCCTCGCCCAGGTCTCCGTGAACATCATCGACCAGGCGGTCGCCCAGGGCGTCCCGTTCGCCCGTGAGTACGGCGGGCTGCTGGACACCCGCTCGTTCGGCGGCGCGCAGGTGTCGCGTACGTTCTACGCGCGCGGCCAGACGGGCCAGCAGCTGCTGCTCGGCGCCTACCAGGCCCTGGAGCGGCAGATCGCGGCCGGGACGGTGGAGATGTTCACCCGGCACGAGATGCTCGACGTGATCGTCGACGACGGCCGGGCGCGCGGGATCATCGTCCGCGACATGGTCACCGGGGAGATCGAGCGGCACGTGGCCGATGCCGTCGTGCTGGCCTCCGGCGGCTACGGGAACGTGTTCTTCCTGTCCACGAACGCCAAGGGCTGCAACACCACGGCGATCTGGCGGGCACACGAGCGCGGCGCGTACTTCGCCAACCCCTGCTACACGCAGATCCACCCGACCTGCATCCCGGTGTCGGGCGCGTACCAGTCGAAGCTGACGCTGATGTCGGAGTCGCTGCGCAACGACGGCCGCGTGTGGGTGCCGCTCGTGGGCGGCGACTCCCGGGCGCCCGGCGACATTCCTGAGGACGAACGCGATTACTACCTGGAGCGGATTTATCCGGCTTTCGGGAACCTCGTCCCCCGGGACATCGCCTCCCGCGCCGCCAAGAACGTCTGCGACGAGGGTCGCGGCGTCGGACCCGGTGGGCTCGGGGTCTACCTGGACTTCGCCGACGCGATCAACCGTCTCGGCCGGGAGGCCGTGGAGAAGAAGTACGGCAACCTCTTCGAGATGTACGAGCGCATCACGGGCGAGAACCCCTACGAGGCGCCGATGCGCATCTACCCGGCGGTCCACTACACCATGGGCGGCCTGTGGGTGGACTACGACCTGCAGTCCACGATCCCCGGCCTGTTCGTGATCGGCGAGGCCAACTTCTCCGACCACGGCGCCAACCGCCTCGGCGCCTCGGCACTGATGCAGGGCCTGGCCGACGGCTACTTCGTGCTGCCCACCACGCTCGGCGACTACCTGGCGGCCGGGCCGTTCGGTGAGGTCTCCGAGGACGCCGTGGCCGAGGCCGAGATCAAGGTACGTACCAAGATCGACCGGCTGCTCGCGGTGAACGGCACGCGTACCCCCGACTCCTTCCACCGCGAGCTCGGCAAGCTCATGTGGGACTACTGCGGCATGGAGCGCACCGAGGAGTCGCTGCGCAAGGCGCTGGAGCGCATCCCGGAGCTGCGCGAGGAGTTCTGGCGGGACGTCAAGGTCTCGGGCACCGCCGAGGAGCTGAACCAGGTCCTGGAGAAGGCCGGGCGGGTCGCGGACTTCTTCGACCTGGCCGAGCTCATGTGCCTGGACGCGCTGGTCCGCACCGAGTCGTGCGGCGGCCACTTCCGCGCCGAGTCGCAGGACGCCGACGGCGAGGCCCTGCGGGACGACGAGCACTTCGCACACGTGTCGGCCTGGGAGTTCTCCGGGGACGGACCAGTGCTGCACAAGGAAACGCTCGAGTACGAGTACGTCAAGATGACCCAGCGGAGCTACAAGTGAACTTGACTTTGAAGGTCTGGCGCCAGAGCGGCCCGTCAGCTCCCGGCAAGATGACGACTTATCGGGTCGAAGACGTCTCCCCGGACATGTCCTTCCTGGAGATGCTCGACGTACTCAACGAGCGCCTCATCCTCTCGGGCGACGACCCGGTGGCCTTCGACCACGACTGCCGCGAGGGCATCTGCGGCATGTGCGGCATGGTCATCAACGGCGTCGCGCACGGCGAGCAGCGTGCCACCACCACCTGCCAGCTCCACATGCGCCACTTCGAGGACGGCGCCACCATCACCATCGAGCCGTGGCGCGCGGCGCCGTTCCCGGTGGTGAAGGACCTGGTGGTGGACCGGTCGGCGTTCGACCGCATCATCCAGGCGGGCGGCTTCGTCTCGGTCCCGGCGGGCTCGGCGCCCGACGCCCACAGCATCCCGGTACGCAAGGAGGACGCCGACTCGGCCTTCGACGCCGCCACCTGCATCGGGTGCGGGGCCTGCGTGGCGGCCTGCCCGAACGGCTCGGCCTCGCTCTTCACAGCCGCCAAGATCACCCACCTCTCGCTGCTTCCCCAGGGCCAGCCGGAGCGGCTGACGCGGGCCAAGGCGATGGTGGACCAGATGGACGCGGAGGGATTCGGGGGGTGCACGAACACGGGTGAGTGCACCGCCGTGTGTCCCAAGGGGATCCCGCTGGACACCATCGCGCAGATGAACAGCGACTACCTCAAGGCGAACGCCAAGTAGGGGGCTGCGGGCCGTACTACTTGTTTTTTGTACGGCCCGCCCGTGCCGGCTGGCGGGGCTGCCAGGCGTTGACGCCGTCAAGGTGCGTCGGCCACCACCATGAACAGCGGGCAACTGACCAGGAAGGGCCCGGAGCCGAGGTCGGCGGAGTCCTCCAGGTAGCCCGCCTGCACAGCCCTGGAGAGGGTGCGGCGCAGGCCGAAGAGCTGCTCGGCCGTCTCCAGGTCCCGGATCACCGGGCTGAACACCGTCACCGTCCGTACGGTCAGTCCGGCCTGGTCGGCCAGGCGGGCGAGGCTCCGTCCGATGGCCGGGTTCCTGATCACCTCTGTGGTGATGTATCGGACGAGGCCCGGGCCGGCCGGTGAGTCGATCAGCAGGCCGTGCCAGTCGGGTTCGGCCATGGCGATGGTGGCGCCCGGCCGGGCCACGCGGTGGAACTCCGCCAGCACCCGCCCCGGGTCCGGCACGTGCTGCAGCACCCGGTCCGTACGCGCCCGGTCGACGGTGCCGTCGTCGAGTGGCATCGCGTGGGCGTCGCCGACGCGGATCTCCACGTTGGTACGGTCGGCCAGCCGTAGCCGGGCCTGGTCCGCCATGGCCGGGTCGTGGTCGAGGCCGATCACCGTACCCTCAGAGGTCACGCCGTCGGAGAGGCCGGCCAGGTCGGTGCCGGGGCCGCAGCCTATGTCGAGGACGGTCTGGCCGGGCCGCAGGTCCATCATGGCCAGCAGGTCCCGCTTGTACGCGCGGCCGGGGGCGCTGGCGGCGAGCTGGTCCAGGTACGCGATGGTCGTCATGACCATGAGCCAAGCAGGTCGGTGTGCGGTTTCCGGGGAGAGCGTGTAAAGATCCGGTGCACGGGCGTCTTCAGGTCACGGGCGTAGCGGCTATCCCCAGGTCATAGGCGTTGGCCGATGGTGAGGCCGACCGACCAGTGGCGGACGAGCCGTCCGTCCGGGCGTGTGGCGAGGAGGCGGCGTATCTCACGGTAGAGGTGTTCACGTTTGGCCGGGTCCATGGCGATGTGGCCGGAGAACGTGTCGAGCAGAGCGATGTATTCGTCTACCGTGTAGCGCAATCCCCACACGTAGAGTCTCGTTCCGACCACTGTGAAGTGTCCGGAGGCATCGAACTCGGTGGCGATGGGGTCGGGCTGGTTCTCAGGCGGTGGCGGCGGCCACGGGCTGCCATCACCTTCGCCGATTTCGTCGTATACCTTCTGGATTTCGGTGAAGAACGGGTCGAAATCTGCCGGGAACGCGTGGTCGGCGTTCCACACGGCCAAATGGCCGCCTGGGGCGAGCAGTTCGGCTGCTTTCGCGTACTTGACCTTCGGGTCCACCCATTTCCATGCTGTGGCCGCGTACGCGAGATCGAAGCTGGCCCCTGTCGGCGGCTCCCAGTCTTCGAAAGACGACGCGATCACGGAAACGTCGGCGAATTCGGCGAGGCGGCGCCGTGCTTCCGCTGCCAGAGCATCGCCGAGTTCGACCGCGGTGATCCGGAAGCCCGTCCGTGCCAATGGCAGCGTGGCTTTCCCCGGACCGCATCCGACTTCGAGCAGGCGCGCGGGTGGCGTGATCGCCGTGATCGCCAGCAGGTCGGAATACAGCTCGGCCGGGTAGTCGGGGCGGGCGTCCTGATAGGAGTGAGCGGCGCTGTCGAAGGTGGCTCTCATCAGCCGAAGATCGCGGGACATTCTCCGATGCTGACAGTGCGGCGACGATGCTGTCATCGAGGCACCCAGCTCTGATCGAACGCCGCGTTGCTACGAGGTGACGGCGGTACGCCCGACTTAATGGGAGGCGTTGCGACCGCGTTCCTGCTTACCCTCGGGCGTCATGGACTACCTGACGACCAACCGGGCCAACTGGAACGCACGGGTCCCGATCCATGTCGACAGCGACTTCTACGATGTCGAAGGTTTCAAGGCCAACGGCCGGAGCGTCCTGAGGCCGTTCGAGGTCGCGGAGGTCGGCGACGTGTCCGGCCGCCGCTTGGCGCACCTGCAGTGCCACCTCGGCCTGGACACGCTCTCCTGGGCCAGGCTCGGCGCCGAGGTGACCGGGCTCGACTTCTCCGACGCCGCCATCGAGCAGGCCAGGGCCATCGCCGCCGACTGCGGCCTGCCGGCGAGGTTCGTCACCGCCGACGTGTACGACGCGGTCGAGGCGCTCGGCGAGACCTACGACATCGTCTACACCGGCCTCGGCGCCCTGGTGTGGCTGCCCGAGCTCACCCGCTGGGCGGAGACGGTCGCCGCGCTGCTGGAACCGGGCGGATTCCTCTATCTCGCGGAATTCCACCCCTTTCCCCAAGTCCTTGATGAGGAGACCGGCACGACGATCGCCTACGACTACTTCGACCGGGGTCCGCACATCTGGGAGGAACCGTACACGTACACCGGCGGGCGGCTGATCGAGTCCCACACCTCCGTGCAGTTCCAGCACAGCATCGGCGACGTAGTCAGCGCTGTGGCGGCGGCGGGCCTGCGGGTGGAGTTCCTGCACGAGTACGACCACACCCTCTTCCGCCGCTTCGCCACGATGTCCGGCGACCACACTGGCTACCGCCTGCCGGAGGGCGCGCCCAGGGTCCCGCTCATGTACTCCTTGCGAGCCTCAGCCGGTGGTGCATCTCCTCCGGCGGCGGGTCCGGCCGCCCCAACGATGTGACCCGGAATCGCTCGCAGAACCGTCGCGCCCGCGGGTCGTCGGCCGACACCGCAGCCCCACCTCGGCGCATCCCGACGCCAGATGATCGAGACCTCCTTCGGCCGCCGCGGCAACATCGTCCTTCGGCCGCCGCGGCAACACCGTCGCGATGCCGTAGGAGCGTCCTCAATGCTCCCGTCGGCGGAGGTAATCCGAACACGGCACGGTCATTCGCAGGATGGGTCCGGACGTCGCAAGGTTCGCGCGGTGATTGTCAGACTCGTTCAGTACCATCCGCGGGATGGAGATACCTTTTGTCCGACTTGAGCCCTGGTCGCAGGGTGACCTTGGGTTGCTGCGCCGCCTCAACGCTCCTGAGATGACCGAGCACCTGGGCGGTCCCGAGACCGAGGAAGAGGTGGTCGGGCGGCACGAGCGCTACCTCAAGCTGGATGATCCGGGACTGGGCGCCATGTTCAGCGTGGTCGTCGAGCCTGAGCTGGAGACGGTCGGCTCGATCGGCTTCTGGGAGCGCGAATGGCAAGGTGAGACCGTTTATGAGACGGGCTGGGGGATCTTGCCGGAGTTTCAGGGGCGGGGCATCGCGACGGCTGCTGCCATCGCCATCGCGACCAAGGCCCGGGCGGAGGGCAGGCACCGGCACCTGCACGCCTACCCATCGGTAGAGCATCCGGCGTCCAACGCGATCTGCCGCAAGGCCGGGTTCACCTTCGTCGGGGAGGTCGACTTCGAGTACCCGGTGGGTCATCCGATGCGCTGCAACGACTGGCGACTGCGACTGCTCTGACCGGCCGCCCGCCATCCCGATGCCCGCCCGCGTCTCTGACGGGCCGTCCGCCATCCTGATCCCCGTCCGCATCTCTGACGGGCAATCCTGATCTCTGTCCGCATCTCTGACGGGCCGCCCGCAGCCCTGATGCCCGCCTATCGGCGTCAGGCTGCGTCGGTCCAGGAGGCGGTGACGTCGAGGCGCTCGCGCCACAGTTTCTCGCCGTCGCCGCCCGGCTCCCACCTGCCGGTGAAGTCGAGCAGGGCACGGCAGCGCGCCACCATGGCCGCGTGACGGTCCGGCCAGGACGGCACTGGGCCGCCGTACGCGTCGAAGAAGGACGACAGGAGCGGTACGTGCTCCGCGTGGTGCATGCGTACGATCCACTCGCACCACGCGAGGTCCTCGATCGGCTCGCCCGGGTGCGCCCACTCCCAGTCGAGGATCGCCGCCGTCTCGAACGTGGCCGGGTCGAACAGCAGGTTCTGCGGCCCGTAGTCGCCGTGCACGATCCCCAGCTGGTGGATGCGGGCGAGCGTCTTCCCGCACCCGGCGAGGACCTCGGTCACGCGGCCCTCGTCGAGCAGGTCCTGGCCGTGCGCCCCGCGTACGTAGCGAGTGGTCACGCTCGTCGGGGTCACCCGGTGTACGGCGGGCACAGGCAGCCGCCCGCGCAGTCGGCGCAGGAACCTGCTCTCGGTCTTGAGGCGGATAGCCGCGTCAGGGCCTTCATAACACTTGACGACCCATGTGTCGTCGCCGACCGTGCTGTTGGTGTACCCGTGCTTCACAGGGATCGATTCTGGCGTACCGGGAAGATCCCCGGAATCACCTGAGCCAGCCTCGATACACGGTGTAAGACCGGGTCGGCGGTAGAATAGTAGGGAAACCGCAGGCACCGGGCGGCTGAACGGCAAAAGCACGACGATGTGTCAGCCCGATGCGAACATGCGTCCTGTAAAGCGCTTCGGCGTGTCCCCGCAGCGCGCTCCCTGCTACCTGCTTGGGGCCAGGCGCAAGGACAGTCCGGCGGCAGCCGTCCGCTGGATGATCGGCGGGAGCCGTCCGCTGGATGATCGGGTGCCGGACCGTGCCTGCAGGGCCGCCGTGGCCGGAACCGGCCGACCAGGCGGGACCGCCGTGGCACGCCGACACGCCGCCTGCAGCAGGCGCGGGTTGAGCCGCCGGTGCGCAGCCGCTGCATCCGGCAGCCGGCGCGCGGCCGACGCTCGGCGCGGCGGGAGCGCCTCCGCCAGAACGCCTTGGCGGAACGCCTTCGCCGGGAGTGCCGTGGCCGGAACCCCGTTCTGGCAGGGGTCGGCGATCCAGGTCGGTGCGGTTCGTCGCGGGCAGGTCGTACACGCAGCCGGCCGCCACGACAACGGACCGGTGGATCCGGTCGGTGAGCACCGCCGGGGTGCTCAGGTCGGAAACCGCTGCACTTGGTCGGTCAGCATCGGTGTGGTGTTCAGGTCGGAGATCAGCGGGTCTGGTCGGTGAGCGCCGCTATGGGTGGTGAGGTCGGAGACTGGTGGACCTGATCGGTCAGCACTCGTTGCGGTGCTCGAGTCGGAAAATGGTTTGCCGGGTCAGCCGGCGCCTTGTCAACCTTGATGAGCTATGCGATCCCTTCCAGAAGCCGATTTCGGCATGCCCGACATCCGCAGCCCGCTCCGGTACCTGTGGTGGAACGCGCGTGCCCAGGCCCCGGCATTGCTGGGCGGCATCGGCTTCGCCACCGCCTGGTGGCTGTTGCAGGCGCTGGTCCCCGCTGTGCTTGGCAAGGGCATCGACGCCGTCACGGCCAAGGACACCGACGCGCTGCTGACCTGGTCGGCGATCATGCTCGTGATCGGCATGCTGCAGGCGTTCACCGGGATCATGCGGCACCGGATGGCGGTCTACAACTGGCTGGCCGCCGCCTACCGCACCGTACAAGTGACCGCCAGACAGGCCGCGCGGCTCGGTGCCACGCTGCCCAAGCGGGTCTCGACCGGCGAGGTTGTCAGCGTCGGCAACTCCGATATCTCCCACATCGGTAACTCGATGGAGATCCTGCCGCGTGGCACCGGCTCCGTCGTGGCGATCATCGCGGTCACCGTGATCCTCATCTCCACTTCGCTGCCGTTGGGGCTGCTGGTGATGTTCGGCGTGCCGCTGATGGCCGTCGCGATCGGGCCTCTGCTCAAGCCGCTGCACAGGCGTCAGAAGGCCCAGCGCGACCTGATGGGCGAGCTGTCCACCAGGTCGGCCGACATCGTGGCGGGGCTGCGGGTGCTGCGCGGCATCGGTGGCGAGCAGGTGTTCGCCGCGCGCTATCGCGAGGAGTCCCAGCGTGTACGGGCTGCGGGCGTCAACGTGTCCAAGGTCGAATCGCTGCTCGAAGGCGCGCAGATCCTGCTGCCCGGAGTGCTCATCGCGGTCGTTACCGGGATAGGCGCCTCGTTCGCGATTGGCGGCGAGATCACCGCTGGTCAGCTCGTTGCCTTCTACGGCTACGCGGTCTTCCTGATCGGCCCGATGCGTACGCTCACCGAGGTCGCCGACAAACTGACCAAGGGCCATGTCGCCGCCCGTCGCGTGGTGCGCATTCTGTCCATCGAACCCGAGGTGTCAGGGGGCACCGGCACCAGTGAGGGCGGCGTGCTGCGCGACTCCTACAGCGGCGTCACCGTCCAGCCGGGCGTCATGACCGCGATCGCGGCCGCTCTGCCGGAGGACGCCATCGCCATCGCCGACCGGCTCGGCCGCTACGCCGACGGCGACGTCACTTTCGGTGGGGTCGACCTGGCGACACTGCCGATGGCCGAGATCCGTACGCGCATCCTGGTCGCTGACAACGGCGCCCGCCTGTTCACCGGGAGGCTCCGCGACGAGCTGGACGTCCGTGGCGACTCTTCCGCCGAGCTGGACGTCCGTGGCGACTTTTCCGGCGGGCTCGGCGTCCGCGGCGACTCTTCCGGCGAGCTCGATGTCCGTGGCGACTCGTCCGGTGAGCGGGTGGAGCAGGCGCTGTACGCCGCCTGCGCCGAGGACATCATCGAGGCCCTGCCCGACGGGCTCGACGCTCTGGTGGCCGAGGCGGGACGGGAGTTCTCCGGCGGGCAGCAGCAGCGGCTCCGGCTGGCCAGGGCGCTGCTCGCCGATCCGGAGGTGCTCATCCTGGTCGAGCCGACCAGCGCCGTGGACGCCCACAGCGAGGCCCGCATCGGCGAGCGGCTGGCCAAGGCCCGCGTCGGCAAGACCACGTTGGTCTGTACGACCAGCCCGCTGGTGCTCGACCGCACCGACCACGTGATCTACGTCGAGAACGGCAGGGTGCTCGCCGAAGGCACGCACCGCGACCTGCTGGCGACCTCGCCGGAATACACCGCGACCGTGACGAGAGGGGAGGACTGACGATGGCCCGCGAGATCCTGCCGGTCGCCGACCAGAGACAGGTGCGTGCCTACGCCAGGCGGCTGACGCTCAAGTATCCGCGTCAGCTCACTGTCGTGCTCGCCCTGCACGGGCTCGCGGCGATCGTGGGCCTGGCCGTGCCCTG
This sequence comes from Nonomuraea sp. NPDC049028, assembly GCF_043197735.1. Lineage (NCBI taxonomy): Bacteria > Bacillati > Actinomycetota > Actinomycetes > Streptosporangiales > Streptosporangiaceae > Nonomuraea > Nonomuraea sp. NPDC049028. The sequence goes on along the minus strand of NZ_JBICTR010000009.1, from coordinate 165,647 downwards.
GCAACTCGGCAATCTGGTGCAAAACGTCCAGGACGGCGGCCACGTCAACGTGCTGCTCTTCGCCGTCGGCATCGGCGCGTTCCTGTTCGGGCAGGGCGCTCTGGTGCGTTACGCGGTGCTCGCCTCGGCCAAGCTCGGTGAGAAGGTCCTCGCCGAGCTGCGTGAGGAGTTCGTCGACCGGGTGCTCGGCCTGCCGCTGTCGACGGTGGAGCGGGCCGGCTCCGGCGATCTGATCACCAGGACCTCCCGCGATGTCGACTCCCTCTCCCAAACCGTTCGGCACGCCGTGCCCGAGACGCTGATCGCGATCGTCACTTTCACGATCACCGTGGGCGCGATGGTGCTGGTCAGCCCGCTGCTCATGCTGCCGATGCTGATCGCGGTGCCGCTGCTCTGGATCTCCACCCGCTGGTACCTCAACCGCGCCCGCGACGGCTACCTGCGCGAGAACGCCGCCTACGCGGACATGACCGAGGGACTGGCCGAGACCGTCGAAGGCGCCAGGGCCGTTGAGGCGCTCGGCCTCCAGCGGCGGCGGGAGGCGCGGACCGCGAACGACATCCGTGGCTCGTTCGCCGCCGAACGCTACACGCTGTGGCTGCGCACGATCTGGTATCCCGCCGTTGAGCTGGGCTACGTGATCCCGGTCGTCTCGACCCTGTTCATCGGCGGCCTGTTCTACACCAACGGCTGGGTGTCGCTGGCTCAGGTCACCGCCGCCACCTTGTACGCGCAGCAGCTCATCGACCCGCTCGACCGGTTTCTCATGTGGATCGAGGAGTTGCAGGTGGGCGGGGCCGCCATGGCCCGGCTGCTCGGCGTCGCAAACGTGCCTGACGACCGGACCGCCTCCACCGCGCGGCCCGAGGGCGAACTGCTGGAGGCCGACGACGTCCGCTACGCCTACCGCGAGGGCCGCGACGTGCTGCACGGCGTGTCGCTGACCGTCCGGCCGGGGGAACGGCTGGCCATGGTCGGCCCTTCCGGCGCGGGCAAGTCGACGCTCGGCAGGTTGCTGGCGGGCATCCACGGGCCGCGTACGGGGGCGGTGTCGGTGGGCGGTGTGCCCCTGGTCGACCTGCCCCTCGACGACCTGCGCGGCCACGTCGCGCTGGTCACCCAGGAGCACCACATCTTCAAGGGCACACTCCGTGACAACCTGCTGATCGCCCGTCCGGACGCCGACGACAGCGCCGTGCGCGCGGCCCTCACGGCGGTCGACTCGCTCGACTGGGTGCTCGCCCTGCCCGACGGACTCGACACGGTCGTCGGGTCCGGCGGGCTGGCCGTCTCCCCTGCCCACGCCCAGCAGTTGGCGCTGGCCCGCCTGGTGCTGGCGGACCCGCACACGCTGGTGCTGGACGAGGCCACCTCGCTCATCGACCCCCGAGCCGCCCGGCACCTGGAGCGGTCGCTGGCGGCGGTGCTCGACGGTCGCACGGTGATCGCCATCGCCCACCGCCTCTACACGGCGCACGACGCGGACCGGGTGGCGGTGGTCGAGGACGGACGGATCAGCGAGCTCGGGTCGCACGATGAGCTGGTGGCGGAGGGCGGCTCGTACGCGGCCCTGTGGAGTAGCTGGCACGGGACCCCGGCCAGCACCCGCTCCCTCGCCACGGACGAGTCGTCAGAGTGGCTGGCACAGCACTCCTGACCGCCGACTCCTGGTCACCGACTCTGGTGACCGGCTACCGGTCATCGGCTCCCGATAGGCGGCCTTTGGGAGTCGATGAGTCGGCTCCCGATGGGCGGCCTTTGGGGGTCGATGAGTCGGCTTCCGGGGGTGGTCAGCACTTCGCTTCAGGGGACGGCAAGGTGCGGTCCGTCAAGTAGCGGAACATGTGGTTGCGGGCGCACTCGTTGAAGGCGAAGAGCGTGTGTCCTGGGCCCTCGTGGCGGATGGTGGCGCTGCCTGGCACCTGCGTGAGAATCCGGGCGACCGCGTCGGACTCGCGCCAGGCCCCAGCGCCCAGCATCGGTGGCAGGCCCTTGGGGAGGGGTGCGGGCGGGTTGGTCACTGATACCGGCCAGCCGATGCAGCCGAGCGTGCCCGTCGCCAGAGTGTTGGCCGCGCCCGCGTTGGGGGCGATCTTGCGGAGTCGGGCGATCGTCTTGTCGAGCTCGGCGCGGCCGGCGGGGCGTGGCCAGTCGGTGCATTCGGTGACGCCGGTCGACTGGTCGGGGTAGCGGGAGCCGCGGGCGGGGACGAAGCCGGAGGCGTCGCCGCGTACGGCCTTACGGAGGGCCTCCGCCAGCTTGGGATAGCCCTCGGGACCCTGATGGGCGAACCCCATGGCGAGGGATTGCAGGTCGCCCCCCGTATAGGCGATCCCTGCAGACTTGGCCGGGACCGGGGAGCGGTCGGCCTTGGCGACCAGGCCGCGCCACTGGGCGGACAGCTCTCGGCACTTGCCGGCACCGGCGCACCAAGTGAAGAAGCGGTTGAAGGACGTCTCGTTGTCCTTGGCCATGTTGACCATGTCGGTGGTCCAGTCGGTGCCGCTGTGGCTGATCGTGCCGTCGAGCACCATGGTGCGCACCTGGCCGGGGAAGAGCCGGGCGTAGTCCTGCGCGTAGATCCCGGCGTAGGAGGCGCCGTAGAAGTTGAGCTTGCCGTCGCCCAGGGCCTTTCTGATGGCCTCCATGTCTCTGGCGTGGTCGGCCGAGCTCATGTTGGCGAACAGCTCGGGGTCCTTGTTGCGGCAGGCTTCCGCGTAGCCGCGGTTGGTGTCGGAGAGCCGTCCGAAGTCGGCGTCGTCTTTGGGGACGTCGGGCAGCGGGATTCGGGTCCAGGTGCAGGCCAGCCCGGTGCTGAGGCCGCTGAACTGCGCGCCGTAGCCGCGGGTGTCCCAGGTGATGACGTCCATCCGTTCGCGCAGCTTGGCCCAGAGGTCCGCATACGTCTGGGTCAAGGCGATGCCGGGGGCACCGGGGCCGCCGTAGGCCACCAGGACCGACCCTTCGGAGGAGGTGCCGGTGGCCTTCAACCGGCCCAGCTTGAGGGTGATCTTGCGGCCGTCGGGTTTCTGCCAGTCGGCGGGGACCTGGAGGTCGGCACAGGTCATCCCAACTTTGTCGTTGGGGCAGGCGGCCCAGTCGAGGGTGGCCGCCTGCTGGGACTGGACGCCAGAGCCGAGGAGGGCCATGGCGATGGAGAGGGAGATGTGCTTGAGCATGCGAACGACGATCCCGCAGCGGGGGTTGCGGGCACATCGGACCAGGGGCTGGTCTGGGGGGAGGCGAATCAGCCCGTGGCATGTCATGCCACGGGCTGATGACACCTGCGACGCGGCCCACCCCGAGGGGTCGACCAACGAGTGTCACCTACAGCGCGGGAAGCCGGGCCACGGCCCGCCCCAGGCGGTCACACGCCCAAGGATCTCTTCAGGAACTCCACCTGCAGCAGCAGCAAGTTCTCCGCCACGACCTCCTGCGGCGTCATATGGGTGACGCCCGACAGCGGGAGCACGCTGTGCTGCCGCCCCGCCGCCAGCAGCGCCGACGACAGGCGAAGGGTGTGCGCGGCCACGACGTTGTCGTCTGCCAGCCCGTGGATCAGCAGCAGCGGCCGCTCCAGCTTGGCCGCATCGCCGAACAGCGAGGAGTTGTCGTACACGTCCGCCTGCTCGTCCGGATGCCCCAGGTACCGCTCGGTGTAACACGTGTCGTACAACCGCCAGTCCGTCACCGGCGCCCCCGCCACCGCGGCGTGGAACACGTCGGGCCGGCGCAGCACCGCCAGTGCCGCCAGGAAGCCGCCGAACGACCAGCCCCTGATGGCCACCTTCGTCAGGTCGAGGTCGTCAGGGTATTGCTCGGCCACCCCCTGCAGGGCGTCGATCTGGTCCTCCAGCGGGGGCGTGGCCAGGTCGTTGAGTACGGCGCGTTCGAAGGCGGGGCCCCTGCCCGGGGTGCCGCGGCCGTCGGCCACGATGACGGCGAAGCCCTGCTCGGCGAACCATTGGCTCTCCAGGTAGCCGCCGCGACGGTTGAGCACCCGCTGCGCGTGCGGCCCGCCGTACGGATCCATCAGGACCGGTAGCTTCCGCGAGCCCTGCTCGTGCCAGGAGGGCAGTACCACGGCGGTGGAGAGGTCGCGGCGGCCGGAGCGGCCGAGCGAGACCCGCAGGTCGAGGCCGGGGCGTTCGGCCAGTGAGGGGATCGGGATGGCCATGCCGTCACGCCGTACGACCGTGGTGGACACGCCCTCGGTGTCGAGGCTCTGCTCGGTCAGTACGCCCACACCGCCGGACATCCGCCCAGAGAACACGCCGGACCGGGTCGACACGGGCAGCAGCGAGTGGCCGTCCCAGGTCCACAACTGGATCTCGGTGGGGTCGCCGCTCGCGCTGAACAGCACGCTGTCGTGGTCGACGTCGAGCACCGCGCGTACTTGCAGGGTGGGCGGAGTGACGGCGCGGTCACCCACGAACAGGCGATTGCCGCCGTCGGCGGCGGCCACCCAGACCAGCGAGCCGTCGTCGAGGTGCGCGGGCACGCCGGTGACGACGTCGACCCAGGCCGGATCGGTGTCCTCGCGGACCAGCGTGGACACGCCGGTCGCCGGATCGACCGCGAACAGGCGCAGCCTCTTCTGATCACGCGACATGGTCACGATCGACAGCGCATGGGAGCTCCAGGCGGCCGTCGTGAGGTATTCGTCCTCGTACGGCACCGCCACGCGCGACCCGTCGACTCCGAGCACGAACAACTGGGTCACCGTGTTGGGCGTGCCGGCGGCCGGATAGCGCTGGGCCGTCGCGGGCCGGTCCGGGTTGGCCGGGTCGGCGATGTGCCAGGTGTGTACCGGAGCCTCGTCGGCCCGTTCGACCAGGAGCGCGTCGCTCGACGGCGACCACCAGTAGCCGCGCATCCGGTCCATCTCCTCGGCGGCGATGAACTCGGCCAGACCGTACGTGACGGTCGGCGACTCGGGCTCCGCGAGCGCGCGGTCGTCACCTGTCGCGAGGGTGTGCACCCGTAGGGCGCCCCCGCTGACGTACGCGACCCGCCGGCCGTCGGGGGAGATGCGCGGGTCGATGACCGCGCCCGGCGTCTCCAGCCGCCGGGTGTCGCCGTTGGGCAGGTCGGTGACGTACAGGCCGCCGGCCAGCGCGAAGGCGGCCCTGGTCACCGAGGAGTCGGTGCTGTAGCCGACCACGCCGCCCGCCTGCTCGCGGCTGCGCTCGCGCCGGGCGCGCTCCTCGGGCGGGAGATCGCCGTCGTCGGCGTCGAGCGTACGCGGGTCGACCACGAGGCGCTCGACGTGAGTCTCGGTGTCGAGTTCCCATAGGCACGTCACCGGGTCGGTGCCGGACTTCGTACGCAAGAACACGACTTTGCCGCCGTCGGGGGAGATCGTGAAGCCCCTGGGCACTCCGAGGGTGAACCTGCGGGTCCTGGCCGACAGGCGCGGGAAGCTCTCACTCATGCCCTAATCCTGCCAGTACGCTCGAACGCATGACTGACCGACGGCTGCTGCTGGTGCACGCCCACCCCGACGACGAGTCGATCGGCACCGGCGCGACGATGGCCAAGTACGCGGCGGAAGGCGCGCACGTCACGCTCGTGACCTGCACGCTCGGCGAGGAGGGGGAGGTCATCCCCCCGGAGCTCGCCCACCTGGCCGCCGACCGCGACGACACGCTGGGCACGCACCGCATCGCCGAACTCGCGATGGCCTGCAAGGCACTCGGCGTCGAGGACCACCGCTTCCTGGGCGCGCCGGGCCGTTGGCGCGATTCGGGCATGATGGGCGTCGCCTCCAACGACCGGCCCAACGCGTTCTGGCAGGCCGACCTCGACGAGGCGGCGGGGGAGCTGGTCAAGGTCATCCGAGAGGTACGGCCCCAGGTCCTGGTCACTTATGACGACAACGGGTTCTATGGGCATCCCGACCACATTCAGGCGCATCGCGTTTCGCGGCGGGCGTACGAACTCGCCGCCGACCCACGCTTCGGTGAGGGGGCGCCGTGGCGGATCACGAAGTTCTACCACACGGCCGTCGCCAGGTCGGTGATGCGCCGTACGGCCGAGGCGCTGCGCGCGGCCGACGTCGGCTTTCTCGTCGAGGACGTCGACGACATGCCGTTCGTCAGCCCCGACGAGGTGATCACCACGGAGATCGACGCGCGGCCGTGGGTCGGCAACAAGCTGGACGCCATGCGCGCGCACGCCACGCAGATCAGTGTGGACGACCCGTGGTTCGCGCTCTCGAACAACATCGGCCAGGAGGCGCAGGGCGTCGAGCACTACATCCTGGCGCTCGGCGCGCCCGGCCACGCGATGCCTGGCCCGCCGATCGAGGCGGGCGGGATGGGAGCGCCGCACACCCGCGAGAACGATCTCTTCGCAGGCATCCACTAACCTCGTTCTTCATGGAGCAACGCAGCCAGGCCGAGTCGGCTTTGGGTGGGGCCGCCTACGGCATGCTGTTCGTGTTGGGGCTGGTCATGGGCATTGTGGGCGGGTTCACGCAGGCGATCTGGCACGTCGGTCCTGTCCCGTTCGTCGGGATGATCCCGGGCTCGGCGATCGGCTGGCTGCTCGCGCTCTTCGGCGTCTGTTTCGGGGCGGGCAAGCTCATGGGTTCGCGCCTCGGGGTGTCGGTGACGGCGCTCGGGTGGCTGCTGGTGTCCATGCCGTTCTCGCTCAGGCTCTCGCAAGGCGACCTGGTGATCTCCGGTAACCCCTCCGGGTTCGTCTACTTGTACGGGGGCATGGCGGCGGTGGTCGTGGCCTTCTGGCTGGCGCCCTCGTCGGGCGGCGGTTCCTGGTTGTTGCATGGCCAGCAGCCAAGGAACCCGACTTAGAGGCATAAAGTAGCGATCGTGCACCATGGTTCCACAGAGCAGCACGTCGATCGGGACATCTACCGCAAGGTGGTCGGCCGATTCGCCACCGGAGTCGCGATCGTCACGACCAGGCTCGACGGGATCGATCACGCGATGACCGTGAACTCGTTCACGTCCGTGTCACTGGACCCGCTGCTCGTACTGTTCTGCGCGGAGAAGGTGGCCCGCTTCCACGACGCTGTGATGGAGGCGGGTGTGTGGGGGGTGTCGGTGCTGCCGGCCTCCATGGAGGACGCGTCGCGGTTCTTCGCGCATCGGGGGCGGGAGCTCGACGGACAGCTGGAACGCTGGGCGCACCATCGTGGCGAATCGGGCGTGGCGCTCTTCACCGACGCCGTGGCGACGCTGGAGGCCCGGACGACCTCCGTCCATGAGGGCGGCGACCACTCGATCGTGGTGGGTGGGGTTACCGCGCTCGGTGCCCGCGCTGACGACCGTCCGCTGCTTTACCACCAGGGCCGCTATAAGACGTTATGAGCAGTCTTTTGCGGCCGCCCCGGGTGCATGACTGGGGATTGTCCGGGGGCATGCTCCTCCGGTGGAGGTGGCTGAGCGCCGTGACGTGCGCATTCTTGACCCCGGCCGTGGTCACGCGTGGGCCGCTGCCCCCTATGTGATGGGCTCTGTCGGCTCTACGGGCGGAATATGGGTCCTGTAGCCCCGTGCGCCCATGTCCGTGCGCCCGAGCTCGTGCGCCCGTGCTCGTGCCCGTGCGTCCTGCGCGCGTGACTGTGCCTGCGCCCGTGTGCCCCGCGTGTGTGTCTGTGTGCGCGCGTGTGTATCCGGTCGCGTGTGTGGCCATGTGCTCGTGTGCCTAGTTGCCACGGTGACCGCCGACCCGGCGCCGGAGGGGGAGTCGGGTCGGCGGGTCGGGATTATTGGGCCTCGGGAGCTGGGGTTGTGTCCGTTGGCGCCGGTGCTTCGGCCGCCGTGTCCGTGGGCACCGGTGTTTCCGCCGTGGGGGTCGCCGACGGCGTTTTCGCCGCTGGCGGGCACGTGGGGACCGGGTCTGCAGCGGACTCGGTCGATGTCGCCGTCTCGGTGGCCGTCACGGACGCTGTGTTCGACGCCGTCTCGGGCGCTGTTTCGGGCACTGTCTCGGAAACCGTGTTCGACGCCGTGACCGACGGGGTCGGGGTCGGGGTGGGTTCTGGAGTTGCCGAGGTTGTCGCGATTGCCGAGTTTGTTGGGGTTTCTGGGTTTGTTGGGGTTTCGGTGGGGGCCAACGGTTCTGCGGTGTTGGGTTGGCAGGTGAAGGTGACCGTGGCGGTGACGGTGGCCGCTGGGGCGGCTTCAGTTACCGTGATCGTGGCCTGCTGGGTGACCGTGGTGGTCGCCGTGGCAGTTTCGGTCACTGTCGCGGTCGCCGTATTGGTTGCCGAATCGCTGGTGCCAGGGGTGCCGGTGATCGTCGCCGTGGCCGTCGCCGTTGGGGTGGCTGTCACGGTGCGAGTGGGCCAGGGCAGGACCTTGACCTTGATGCCGGGTTTGCCCTTGACCTTGTAGCTACCCTTGCCGATCTTCTTGCTCGTCTGGCCGGCACCGGTGGTCACGGGGAGGTCGGTGGCCGTCGTCTTGCACGACTTGGCCTTGCAGACCTTCTGTTTCACGCTGAACCTGGCCGCTCCGTCGTACTTGACGGAGACATCCAGATACGAGACGCCTTTCTTCTTGACGACCTTCGTCTTCGCGGTGTACTTCCCGACTTTAGGGGTGGGGGTCGTCGTCGGGGCGGCGGCGGGTAACGCCACCTCTGCGCGGAGAGGAGGGCCAGTGGAATTGAGGGGATCGGACGCTGACGTCTGGGTGATCGCGACTCCGCCGACTCCGGCCAAGGCCATGGTGCCGACCAGCGCGCCCACGATGGTGAATCTCATAATCCTGCTCTTGGGGGAGATTTCAGGACGCGGATCATTATTCCGTCTTGTCAAGATTGGTCAAGGCTGAAACGCATGAACAGGCGCTATCGGTTCCGGCGGGCGGTGAACTACGTCAACCTCTCCACCCCGCTCGGTCTGCTGATCTCCGTCGTAGGCGGTGCCACGAGGCAGAGTGGGCCCAACGGCCTCGTCCTCGCGTACGGCTACCGCTACCGCTTCCCCATCGCCGGGGCCTTCACCGTCGGAAATGTCGTCCTGACCAGGCGCGACTCGCTCGAAGACCAGCTCATCCGGCACGAGGGCCGGCACGCCACCCAGTGGGCCTGGTGCGTCGGCCTGCCGATGCTCCCGCTCTACTTGGTGGCCATGCTCGTGTCCGTAGTGGTCTGCGGGCACCAGGCCTCGTACAACGTCTTCGAACGGCTGGCCGGACTCGACGACGGCGGCTACCCACGCGCACCCCTCTGGTGGAGAAGGGGCGGGGGCCGGGATCGGTTGGGGTGAGCCGCCCGCCTCTGGTGGGGCGGGGCTGGCGCGATTGGGGTGATCCGTGTACCCCTCTGATGGGGAAGGGGCGCAGGTCACGATTGGTCTGGGTGACTGATCCGCTACGTAGGGCAGAGCGACGCGTATGACGCAGACGATCGAAGTCCCGCACTGGCCGGACAGCTTCAAGGACCGCCTCACCGCCCCCCTCCCCGAGTTTCGTGAGTTGCTGAGCGTCACCTGGCACGGCGCGTTCCGTCCGGACATCGGTGACGCCGACCAGATTCCGGTGCTGCGCAACGGCGGTCTTCCTCGGGCCGCCACCGGCGAGACCATGGTGACCTGGGTGGGTCACTCCACGTTCGTCCTGCAGATCAGAGGGTTAACGATCCTGACCGATCCGGTGTGGTCGCGCAGGATTCCCGGAGTACGGCAGCGGCTGACGCCTCCGGGTGTCGCCTGGAGCGACCTGCCGAGGATCGACGCCGTGGTGATCAGCCACAACCACTACGACCACCTGGACGCGCCCACCATGCGCAAGCTGCCGAGGGACACACCGATCCTCGTGCCAGCCCGGCTGAAGCCCTGGTTCGACCGGCGCGGCTTCACCCGGGTAACAGAGCTGGATTGGTGGGAGTCCACGTCGATCGACGGCGTCACGTTCGACTTCGTACCCGCCCACCACTGGAGCCGGCGGACCGTCTGGGACACGTGCAAGACGCTTTGGGGTGGGTGGGTGATCGACGGCTCGGTTTACTTCGCGGGCGACACCGGCTATGGAGACCGGCTGGCGCAGATCGGGGACAGGTTCGGTGGGCTGGATCTGGCGCTCATGCCTGTGGGGGCGTATGAGCCGCACTCGTTCATGAAGGCCGCGCACGTCAACCCCGAGGAGGCGGTGCAAGGCTGTCTGGACGTCGGGGCGCGGCGGATGGCCACCATGCACTGGGGCACGTTCGTGCTGTCGGGGGAGCCATTGCTGGCGCCGGTCGAGGCCGCACGGTCCGCCTGGCGCGCCCAGAGCTTGCCACGAGAGGGCCTGTGGGATCTGGCGATCGGGGAGTCACGTTCCTTCGTCTCCTGATGTGTGTGGGCTGTGGGTTTGCGGTTTGCGGGGTGACGCCTTTTCATCTCCTGATGTGTGTGGGCTGTGCGCTGGCGGGCGGGGAGTCACATTCCTTCGTCTCCCGATGCGTTTGGGCTGTGCGTCTGCGGGCGGAGGAGCGTGCCCAGGGTCAGGGCGCCGATGGCCAGGCCTGAGATCGCGCCCGCGCAGAGCACCGAGGCGGTTGACGGGCTGACGATGGTGATGCCGAAGAGGGCCAGGGCCGAGATGATCGCGGAGACGGTGATGTACGTCCAGATCGCCAGTCGTACGACACGCAGGCGGGTTTGCTCGGACGGGTGGGTGCGGGAGAGGAGCCAGGCCAGGGCGGGCAGGAGCAGCACACCGTGCATGAGGATGGCGTGGGCGGGTTTGAGCGAGCCGGCCACGGTGTAGGCGAGCTGCTGAGAGCCGGTCAAGGCCTCGAACACTCCGCGGGCGATCATGATGCCCCCGAAGGCCATCGCCGTCAGGAACGTGCCGAACCCGGCCTGGACGGCCAGACGCATGCTGGGCGATCCGGCCAACCGCGCGATGGGTGACCCACTGGGAACCGTGTTGGATGTGGTGAGATTCGTGCTGGGGGTGCCGCCGAGGTCCGTGCTGGGCGACTTGCCGGTATTCGGATGTGATGGGCGGAAGGCGCTGACCGTCATGAAGATCGCTATGGCGATCAGGGTGAAGCCGCCGGCGGCCAGTGTTCTGGCGATGAGCGAGTCCACGTCGGTGGACATGTTGAAGTGCGAGGGCACGCCGCGCCACGCCTGCACGCTGATGAGGGCGACTTCCACGACCGAAGCCGCCGCGAAGACGCCCAGGAAGACGTTGCGCCTGCGTAGTCGGATGAACTGTGACACCCAGGTGAGCGAAAGCACGCTCAACCCGAACGAGACCCCGAACGTGAACGGTTTGCGCCACGACACGGGGCCGTCCCACGGGCCACCGTCGAGGACGAGCACGCCCAGGTGGACGAGCCCGGAGACGATCAGGAGCAGTCCGATCACGTACCAGAGGCGAGTCATGTTCGCCATGGTGACGTGGAGGAGGGGCGCGGGCGTCAGCCCAGGGTCTTGATTCCACATACGGCTGTGGTCGTAGCTGCCAGGTCGGGGGATGAGGCACAGGGGTTGAGGAGCGCCCCACCAGGACAGGGAGCAAGGGGCAATGGGCAAGGACGCCTCGGCAGGGTCGGGGAGCGCCAGCGCCTCGGCAGGTCAGGGAGCGCCCTGCCGGGCCAGGAGCGGGCCGTAAGGGCAGGGGGCGCCCCGCCAGGCTGGGGAGCGCCCAGCAGGCCAGGAGTGGGCCGCAAAGGTCAGAGAGTGAGCCGCCAGGTCAGGAAGCGGGCCGCCTGGTCAAGGGGCGGGCCGCCTGGTCAAGGAGTGAGGCGCAAGGTGTGGACGGCGGCCTTCTTGACGGTTGCCGGTCTCGAGTACATCGGGAGCAATTGTCCCTTCGCCCACAGCGGTGCCTGGTCCCAGTAGTTGTCGTGGAACGCGTGCCCCGAAGCCCCCGTCAGGTTGATCCATTCAGACTTGTCCAGATCGCCCAGGTCGATGATCATCCGCATCGACGGCACCGAAGTCACCGCGTAGTCGCGCTGCGCGTTCCAGCCGGTGGCGTTCGGGGCGTCCTTGCTGCCCGGTACCTCGAACGGGCCCCGGTTGAAGAGTGCCTCGATGGGCGCTATGCCCGATGTGCCGAGTGAGCCGTTGGTGAGCGTCAACTGGTGCAGGTCGCCCCAGCGCCAGGCTGTGACGTCCGTGCCGAGCCGGTCGGACACCTCCTGGTAGGCCGAGGCCAGTGCCTGCTGGACGATGTCGTCGCGGGTCTCCGTACGGCCCTTGGTCGTGGTGTCGTCCCAGTACGGGTCGTCAGGGGTTTCGAGCAGTCGCTTGATCACCTCGTACCAGCGGTCGCCGCCGCTCGGCCTGGCACCGGCGGGCAGGTCGTCGTCGAACGTCAGCTTGAGCAACTGCCGCCAGACCGCGTTGAAGTACGCCGCGGGAGCCGAGTCGACGCCCTGTGAGCCGTCCCAGTCCTTCAGCGACTGCCTGGCCTGTACGGCCGGCCCCGCCAGAGGCACCCGCATCAGGGCGGGGACCAGGGTCTTGGCCAGGCCGTTCTGGGTGTCCTGCTGGATCTTGGACATGGTCGTGGCGTCGACCTTGCCCTTCGCGATCTCCTGGTTGAGCCGGTCGATGATGCGCTGGGAGCGATAGCCGTACGCCCAGTCCTTGGTCAGCAGCGGCCGGTACTGCCTGGGGTCGATGACGGCGTTGTTGGCCGTCACGATGTAGCCGTCGGAGGGGTCCTCCATGGAGGGCAGCTGGTCGTAGGGGATGGGGGCGGTGCGCCAGTCGTACTCGCCGGTCCAGCCGGGCACCGGCCACGTGCCGTCCCCCTTCTGGCGTACGGGGATCCGGCCGGGCGCCTGGTAGCCGATGTGGCCCTCGGCGTCGGCGTACACCAGGTTCTGGGCCGGCACGTCGAAGAGCGCGGCCGCGGCGCGGAACTCCTGCCAGTCGGTGGCCGAGTTCAGCGCGAAGATCGCGTCGACCGTGGTGCCGGGCGTCAGGGCGGTCCACTGGAGGGCCACGGCGTTCGCGCCGTCGCTCGGTTTGACGTCGCCCATCACCTCGTTGATCAGTGGGCCGTGCCGGGTGCTCCTGACGTTCAGTGTGACCGTGGCGCCGCCGGCCACCTTGATCTCTTCCCGCCGGGTCCCCAGCTTCACCGACTCGCCCTTGTACAGGTACGTGTCGCCCTTCACCCGCTCCAGGAACAGGTCGGCCACGTCGGGGCCCAGATTGGTGAAGCCCCAGGCGATCTTGCCGTTGTGGCCGATGATCACGCCGGGAACGCCGGAGAAGCTGAACCCGGTCACGTCGTACGCGCAGGATTCCGTGATCTTCCGGCAGTGCAGCCCGACCTGGTACCAGACGGACGGCATCTGCGCCGACAGGTGCGGATCGTTCGCCAGCAAGGGCTTGCCGCTGGCCGTGTGCTCGCCGGAGACCACCCACGAATTCGACCCGATGCCCTCGCGGTCCGCGGCGCTCATCGTGCCGGGCACCGCGTCGAGCGCCTTCGCGGCCTGGGCGAGCGCCCTGGCCGCGCCCTGGCCTGGTGTCGTGGCCTCCTGCGGCGTGGTCTTGCGTGTCGTGGTGCCATGCGGAGTAGTGCCGCGTGGGGTGGTGCCGTCCGTTGTGGTGCCGCGCATGGAGGTGTCGCGTGCGGGCAGACGGTCGCGCTGGTCGAAGCGGTCGTCGGCGATCGTGCCCTGGGTGACGATCGGCATATGGCTGTCGTACGGGTAATCCGGGTAAAGCTGCTCAACCCGGGCCCGAGGCAGCTTGGTAAGCGCCAGAGCGCGGTCGATCTCGTCTTCCATGTTGGAACGCAGGTCCCAGGCCATGGCCTTGAGCCAGGCGACGGAGTCGAGCGCGGTCCACGGCTCGGGCTTGTAGGACCCGTTCTGCACCTTGAGCACCGAGTATTCGAGGCTCCGGTCGGAGGCGTTGGGGTTGGCCTGGAGCCAGGTGTTGACGCCCTTGGCGTACGCGTCGAGGTAGCGGCGGGTGCTTTCGCCCAGCTCGGGCAGCTCCTGCTCGGCCACCTTGCGCCAGCCCATGGTCCGGATGGCCTTGTCGTTGTCGAGCGTCGCCTTGCCGAACAGCTCCGACAGCCGCCCTGAGGTCACGTGCCGCCGGAAGTCCATCTCCCAGAACCGGTCCTGCGCGTGAACGAACCCCTGAGCCATGAACAGATCCTCGGCCGTGTCCGCGTAGATCTGTGGAATTCCCGCTTTATCGCGATAAATCTCCACATTCCCGGTTAAACCGGGTAGCCGCACGGCTCCGTCCACCTGAGGGAACGACCGTCGCACCGTGTACACGAGCACCCCGGCGAGCACCAGCGCGAGGACGAGGACCACGGTCAATGCCCGCGCCACCCACCGGAACGGCCAGGGCATCCAGGCGTAGGGCCGCAACCTCACGAAGACCTCCATCTCTCGCGCAGCCCCTCAAGTCTGACAGCCCACGATCACTACTCCCGCCCCACGAGCCCCTCCTGAAACACCGGCGCCTACGGGGTTCCAGCACATGGAGACGGCCTGCCAGGGGCAACGAAAGACCGACTGCGCCAACATCGAACTATCGAGACACGGGCCGATGCTCCCGTCTTCAGGCGGGATGGTGTGGGCGCGGGCGTGGCGAGGTAGGCGGCTCAGTGCAGCGTCAAGCATCCTGGCTGCTGCGTAAGCAGCAGGCGAGGAGCACGTCAGTCCCACACCTGTCCGGAGGGCGTATCAGAAACCCGGACACCCATGCTCACAAGGGACTCGCGCAGCCGGTCCGACGCCGCCCAATCCCCCGCCTCCCGGGCCCGCGCCCGTTCGGCCAGCAGTTCCGCCGCCCCCGGCGGCAACGCCGGCCGTCGGGACCGCCCGATCTCGACGGCCAGGTCCAGCCCCAGCACCTGGTCCAGATGCAGGAACGACTCCAGCTTCGCCCCCGGCGCCACCGACTCGTCCCGCTCCAGCTCCCGAAGCGCACGTAGCGCGGTCGGCGTGTCAAGGTCGTCATCGAAGGCCGACTCCGCCCGCCGCACGTAGTCGGCCGCCATCGGCGCGCTGGGTGACTCCGACCACTCGGCCACCCGTGTCCGCCACCGCCGTACGGTCCTGTCGGCCGCGTGCAGGGTGTCCCAGGTGAGGTTGAGCTGCTGCCGGTAGCGGTGTTCCAGGAACGCCAGGCGTACGGCCAGCGGATCGAGGCCCGCCTCGGTCACATCCGACAGCAGCACCACGTTCCCGGTGGACTTGGCCATCTTCCGCCCGTCGAACAGCAGGTGCTCCCCATGCACCCAATGACGCACCACCTCGTGGCCGGCCGCCGCGTTCGACTGGGCCCGCTCGTCCTCGTGGTGGGGGAAGCGCAGGTCGATGCCGGCGGTGTGGAGGTCGATGCGCTCGCCGAGGAAGTGCAGCGACATGGCCGAGCACTCGATGTGCCAGCCGGGGAAGCCGCGGCCCCAGGGGGCCTCCCAGGACAGTTCGCCGTCGGAGGGCTTCCAGAGGGCCCAGTCGGCATGGAAGCGCTTGCGGGGGTCGGTGGCGTCGGGGCGGAGGGAGTCGAGGCGGTTGCCGGAAATTTCGCCGTAAGTGGGGAAGGACGTGGCGTCGAAATACACCGCTCCGTCCGGCAGCGCGTACGCGTGTCCCCGCTCGATCAGCTTGGCGATCAGCTCGATCATCAGGTCGATCGTCTCGCTCGCGCGGGGCATGTGCTCCGGCGGCCGCATGTTCAGGGCGGCGGTGTCCCGCTTGAAGACGTCCTCGTAGTAGCGGGCCAGGTCACGCGGCGAGCGGCCCTCGGCCCGCGCCCGCATGAGCACCTTGTCCTCGCCGGCCTCCGAGTCGTCGGCCAGGTGGCCCACGTCGGTGATGTTCTGGCAGACCACCATGCGTACCCGCTGCCGCTCCAGGACCCGCCGGATCAGGTCGGACAGCAGCTGGGAGCGCAGGTTGCCGACATGCGCGTGGCGATAGACCGTCGGCCCGCAGGAGTACATGCGCATCGCGCGGGCGGGGGCGATCTCCTCGACCTGCCTGGCGCGCGTGTCGTAGATCCGCAACATCCCCCGAGCCTAGCCCCCGGCCGCCAAGAAACGTCAGCCACCCAAAAAGCCGACGATGTCCCGGTCTCCCCGCTCCCGCAGCCGCGCCAGCACCTCATCACGCGTCGCTGTGTCCGGCAACCCGATGCGCGCCCCGATCAACCGCAGCCCCTCCAACTCCGAGGTGACGGGAGCGGTGTAGCCGATCAGATAGAGCGCCCGGTTCAACGGCGGCATCCCCGGAGCCGCCGCGGGCAGGTAGCGGGTCAGCAGCTCGCCCCCGTCGGACACGGTGAGGAAGACGTGGTCGCCCTCCCCGGCCTTGAAGTCCGCCAGCACGTTCCTGATCGACCCCATGGTCGGCTGGTTGTGCCAGCTGATCACCACGTCCCCGGAGGGTGTCGCGGCCGTGAGCTGCCCGCCGGGAGCCATCCCCAGGTACGCCGCGAACCCCGTCGGCAGCGGCGACCCCGATCCGCGCAGGTGCTCGGCGTTGACGTCGACGCGATGCCACCAGCGGCCGTCGCGGCTGCGGAAGCTGCGCCGGGTCTCCGACACGTCCCTGCGCGGCTGGTACGGCTCGGCCTCACCGGTCGGCGAGGTGCCCGCCACCCGGATCCAGCCCCGCTGCGTCCGCTCGAACCCGGGGCCGCCCGAGTAGGCGCGCACCGAGCTCTCGCTGACGTCGTAGCGGGAGGTGAGGTTCGAGACGATCGTGCTGACCGACGCCTCACCGCCGGCGCGCTCGATCTCCCTGGCGATCATCTCCCTGATCCCCAGGTATTCGTCGCCGCCCCATCTGGTCAGCCCGTACTTGTTCCGGTCCACGCGGCGGAACCGCTCGTCGGCGGTGAGCTGGTTGCGGATGCCGACCAGGCTGTAGTCCTCGCCGATGCGCTCCTGGATCTCCTCCGGCGTCATCGGCCGCCCGGCCACCGCCAGGACCGCCTCCGTCTTCTCGTTGATGCTGCGCGGCCACGGCACCACGTGCTGGTCCAGTACGCGCAGCTGCGGCACGGCCAGGATCCACCGCTCGGCCACGTCCTCGCGGATGCCGAGCTGTGTGACCATGGTCACGGCCTCGCCTATCGGCCGCGGCCCGTCGGTGAACAGCTGGCGCGTCTTCTCCCTCAGCTCGTCCGCGCCGCCCGCGATCAGCCAGTCGTCGGCCTGCTCGTACCCGGTCAGCAGCGTGCGGACGAACCGCCAGGCGGGGATGCCCAGCGTGCGCAGCTCGCCGCGGTGCCACGGCACGGCCGCGGCCAGGTCGTCGGCGGGTACGGCCGAGCCGAGCCGGCCGCGCAGCCAGGTGACGTGCGCGACGAGCGAGACCGCTTCCGGGCCGCCCAGCCAGGCTTCGACATGGTCGCGCAGGTCGCGTTCGATCTGCCGGATCCGCTCCCGCGTGACCGAGAAGCGCTGTGCCAGCTCGTCGAGCGTGGCCCGCTGCGAGGCGTACAGGCGGTCGCGGGCGATCGCCCGCTGCCGCTCGTCCAGCGCCGCGAACAGGCCGTCGATCAATTCGGGCAGCGGCTTGTCCGGCCGCGCCACGGCCGCGGCGACCGGCTCGGACGGAGGTTCGAGCAACCGCTCGAACACCCCGCTGAACAGCTTCTGCACGACGTCCTTGCCCAGCATCTCCGGCGTACGCTCGGCCTCGGCGGGGTCGGAGAAACGCAGCAGCGGCAGGATGTCGCCGATCAGCAGGTGCCCCCAGCAGGCCACGGCGAGATCGGCGAGATGGCCCGCCACGGTCTGCGTAGTGATGACGGCGCACGCGCGGTCGAGGGGGATCGTCTGCCACCACGCCTCGGGAAGCTGGGGCTCCTCCACGATCGGCGCTATCTGCACAGGAGAAGTCCAGCGCAGCGGTGGCGCGAGGTCGCTCAGGCTGAGGTTCATTGAGGTCCAACCGGCAATGGGAAGATATCCGCAGTTCAGACTATGTGATCAGAGCGACAGAAAAGGGCTACCTCTTCCTGAATGGGAGATATAGAGCATGGATCGAGCCCGCGTGCAGGCTACATACAGCATGCTCCGTTCCCGTTGCAGTGCTCTCGCCCGGGCCCCCGGTTCGTCGGGCGGCGGTTCGGGCACCACGCCCTCCGCCACGCCGATGAGCGCGACCCGCTCGAACTCCAGCCCCTTCAGATTCTGGAACGCCGCCACCCGCACGTCCGCCCGCCCGAGCGCCTTACGCGCCTCACGGACCAGCTTCGAGGTGCGCGCGCCGACGGCGATCTCATCGGCCGGGACACCGTCGTCCAGCCAGGAGACGACCGTGGCCACCAGCCCGGCCAGCTCCGCCTCCGGCGAGTCGTAGGCCCTGAGCACCGGCCGCTCGCCGTTGCGCAGCGCGCGGAACCCGTACAGCGGGGACATGCCCTTGACCAGCCCGTCGGCGGGACTGCCGCCGCGCAGCCGGACCGCGAACGACAGCAGCTCCTGCGGCAGCCGGTAGGACACCTTGAGCGTGTGCTGCAGAGCCGGGATGCCCACCGAGCCGAGCGTCACGCGCGTGTCGGTGATCCGCTGGTGCGGGTCGCCGACGATGAACAGGTCGTCGTGCGCCCGCGGCGCCACCGCCCGCAGCAACCGCCACTGCGACGGGCTGATGTCCTGCGCCTCGTCCACCACGACGTGCCGGTACGGCTTGCGGCCCGGCTCGATGTCGTCGAGCAGGTCGCCGGTGGCCCTCGACAGCAGCCGGAGCGCCTCGTCGGTCAGCTCGGCCAGCGTACGCGCGCCGGGGCCGATCAGCGCCGGGCGCCGGCCCTCCGCGCTGGCCACGATGCGCATCGCCAGCCGCTCGGCGTTGTCCACGTCGACCCGCTTGCGCGTCACCCCGTCGTCGATCAGCCGGTCGAGCCGGTCTGACAGATCCTCGCCCAGTCCCTGCGAGTACGTCACCAGCAGCACCGGCCCGCTCCCGTGCGCGGCCAGATGGGCCGCCCGATGCAGCGCGATGATCGTCTTGCCGGTGCCCGCCCCGCCGATCACCAGCACGGGGTGCTCGTAGCGCGCGGCGCGGGCCAGCCGGTGCTGTTCCGGACGCGGGAAGGCGCACCATTCCGGCGCGTCGAGGATCCGTTCCAGCTCCACCTTGTCCGCGGCGAACACCGCCCGGTCCGGACTGCGGCGCAGCGCCGCATGGAAGTCGTTTACATCGATGCGGTCGGCATCCGCGTCCGTGGCGCGGCAGGTGTCCAGCTCCCGCCAGGCTTCGGCGAGCGTGCCGCCCCGGGCCAGCACCGCGAGCGGCACGTGCTGGGTCGGGGGGAGCAGCGGTTCGAGCGCCTCCACGTCGGCCTCGTTGCTGATGAGCCGCACCAGCGGCAGCGCGCGTACGTCGATGCCCAGCGCGAGCAGATCACCATCGCAGATCGGGGCGAACAACCCCGAAGCACTCGCTGATCGCCGTAACGCGGGCTCGACTCGTTCGAGCGCTTCGGCGTCCCACTCCTCGACGACGCCGATCACCGGGTTGATCCCGTAGCGGTAGCGCTGCGCGTACGACCAAGCCTCGGGGTCCGGGAGCACGGTACGCAGCCAGTACACGTCCCGCTGGCGCACCACCACGCCCCGGTGGCCCGAAGTGAGGCGGAGCGTCGCGATCCGCGGGTCCCTGGCACCCCTGACCCGCTCGGGGTGCGGGGCGCCCGAGACGTTCAGCAGCAGGCGGCGGAGTGCGACCACGGCGTCCCTGCGCACCGGCTGTGCCAGTGCGCTGAGGTCCCGGGGGAAGTCCGGGGCGATCGCCAGCCGCGGCACGGCTCAGTCCAAGAGTTGCAGCAGGTCGCGGTCCCCGCGTTCGCGGAGCCTGGTGAGCAGGTCGGGCAGTCCGACAGGTCCGGTCATCCCGATCCTGGTGGCGATCACTCTGGCGGCCTGGTCGCGGGTCCCGCCGGGGGCGGTGTAACCGACCAGGCGCAGCGCCTTGGTGATCTTCTCGGCCCCCTGCGCGGCCACCGGCAGGTGCCTGGCCCGCAACACGCCCTCGTCCGACAGCGTGAGGAACAGGTGCCCGCCCTCCTTCGCGCCGACGTCCGCGAGCAGCCGCTCGACCGATTCGAGCACCGGCCTGCCGTGCCAGACCATGGTCAGCTCGCCGGCCGCGCTCCGCACGGTCCTGCTCTCTCCCGGCGACAGTCCGAGGTACGTGGCGAACCCCGTGGGCAGCGCGCACTCACCGCCGCCGAGTTGCTCGGCCGTCACGTCGATCCGCAGCCACCACCGGCCGTCCGGCTGGCGGAAGCACCGCCTGGTCTGCGAGACGTCCTTCAGCGGCTGGTACGGCTTGGCCGGCTCGTTCGATGCCCCGTTGCCCTCGCCCACCACGACCTCGGCCGGAGCGAACGCCTGGAACTGCGGCGTCCCCGGCGGCGGCGACGGTATCGGGGGCACCTGGGCGAACGCGGACGCCGGGGGGACCTCAATGATCTGCGGCTTCGAAGGAGCCGGCGGCTCAGAGGGCCTGGCGGGCGCCTCCGACGGCAGCGTGGCCAGCACGAACTGCCAGGCGGGGACCTCCAGCGCGCGGATCTCCCGGGCGTGCCAGTCGGCCGCGCCGATCAGCTGGTCCCTGGGGGCGGCCGGGCCGATCGTCCGGCGCAGCTCGTCCAGATGCGCCCGGTACGGGGCCGCCTCCTCGCTGGCCAGCCACTGGCCGAGGCGGGCCCGCAACTCGGTCTCGGTGGCGGAGATGTCGGCGGGCGGCACGGCGAACAGCTTGGCGAGCTGGTCCACGGCGGACGGCTGGTCGGTGAAGACCCGGTTCTGGGCGACGGCCCAGCTCTTGTCGTCCAGACCGGCGAACGCGGCCTCGATCAGCTCGGGCAGCTCATGTCCCGCAGGCTCCGCCGGCTCCGGCTCCTCTGGTTCGGCCGCCTCGAAGTCCGGTGTGTCGTACTTGGGTTTCGCCTCTTCGGGAGCGGGCTCAGGCTCAGGTGCGGCTTCGGCGTCCTGCGGTTCCGGCTGCGCGCCCTCGGCTTCGAGCGCGGCGGCCTCCTCGGCGGCGGGCTCCGGCGCGGGCTCGTCGGCGGCGTCCAGGACGGGCTGGGGCTCGGGCTCGGGCTCGGCGGCCTCGTCGACGACCGGCTCGTCGTCGGCGTCGAGCACCGGCTCCTCGGCCTCCACGGCGTCCTCGGCCTTGTGAGCGGCCACCGCCTCTTCGGCGTCCGGCGCTTCCTCGCGCTCCGGTGCCTGCTCGGCGATCGGTGCCTGCTCAGCGACCGGGGTCTGCTCGGCGACGCGAGCCTCCTCGACGACCGGCTCGGCGCTCGGCGGCGCCTCCACAGGCAGCGCGACCGGCACAGCCTCGGGCGCGAGGGCAACCGGGGCCGGGGCTGAGGCTGGGGCGGATACCGGCGCCGACGGGCGCTGGAGCTGGGGTGCGAGGTGTACCAGGGCCGCGGAGAACAGCGTGTTGAGCACCGGACGCGCCTGGATGAACGGCTGGTCCACCAGCTCCCTGCCGGTCAGCGCGAGCAACCCCGACCACGACCCGGCGCGGTCCAGCGCGATCGCCACCTGCGGCTCATCGGCCTCGTCCGGATCCAGGACGTGCAGCGCCGGCAGCACGTCGCCCACAGCGGCGGCCGGCCAGTGCTCAAGCGCGATCTCCGTGAGCAGCTCGGCCAGCGGCTCGGGGCCGATGGCCGCGAGCACGAGCGGCATGGGCAGGCTGCGCCACCAGGCGTCCGGAAGCTCCGGCTGCCCGGTGAGCAGCGTGATCGTGGACGCGTCGCTCCACCTCAACGGTGGTACGAGGTCGCTCAGGCAGAAATTCATCCCGTTCCGTTCACCAGCCCCTCACGCCGCCGTGTCGTCGCAAGGCTCCTCAACTTCGTCAGCGGTGCAGCCTTACTCTCTCCGCCACTCTTTCCGCCGCCCACGAACAGACCATAGTCCGGCAAAACTCCCCTACGCATCATCCACTACGTATCAGCGCCGGACGGCGGCGAAGCGTAGACGGACGTAGTCGGCCATCCAGCCCGTCTCCCTGCGCAGAGCGGGTGCGGCGAGCTCGTTGACCCGCTGGAGCAGCGGCTCGACGATGTCCTTCGGCAGCCCCTCGATGACCGAGGACGCGAACATGCGTACCCAGTCGGCGGCCCCCTGCGGGCACTCCTCGAGCGGCGTCGGCCGGTCGAAGTACTCCAGCAGCCGGACCACGAAGCCCTCCTGCTCCAGCCGGCGGGCGTACTCGGCCGGCGTGGGGAAGTACCAGGGCAGGTCGGGCTCGCGCAGACCGTACTCCCGCCAGGCGGTGTGCATGGCGGCGGTGAGCTCCGCGCAGTTGCCCGCGCCGCCCATCTCGGCCACGAACCGGCCGCCGGGCGAGAGCGCCTCGTGCACGTTGGCGATGACGGAGACGGGGTCGCGGCTCATCCAGTGCAGCGCGGCGTTGGAGAAGACGGCGTCGTAGGCCAGCGCCACGCTGAAGTCGTGCCCGTCGCCGACGATGAAGTCGACACCCGGATAAAGGGCCAGGGCCTTCTCGATCATGGCGGGGGAGCCGTCGATCCCCAGGACGTCGGCACCCCGCGACGCGATCTGGGCGGTCAGCACCCCGGTGCCGCAGCCGAGGTCGAGCACGCGCTCTCCCGGCCGCGGATCGAGCAGGTCCACCAGGGGCGCGCCCTGCGTCGAGACGTAGCCGAAACTGCCGTCGTAGGCGCGACTGCTCCACCGCTCCAAGCTCGGTGTGTCGTATCGCAAGACGATCAGCTCTCATTCGTCAGACAAGGGCCCCCTGTGGCCGTGCTGTCTGTTCACTTTAGAGGTTGATTGTCTCCGCGACATATCAAGTCACAATGGTCTCATCGCACACTTTGCGTCCATCGCTTCTTGAGGTAGGACTTTCCGGCATCTGTCTGCGGAATCGTGAGGAGCACCGGCGGCCCGGGGGCGACGGGCATTTTGGCTGCCTGCTCGGCGTCGAGCGTGCCGCGCATCAGCATCGCCTCGCCGCGGGCGGGGCGGGCCCAGCCCTTCTGCAGGAGGTTCTGGCCCTCGTCGGAGAAGAGGAACTCCTGCCAGAGACGGGCCGCGGCGGGATGTGGCGCGTCCTTGCTGATCGCCTGTACGTGGTAGTCGCCGAGCGGCGCGTCACGCGGGATCGTCACCTTCCACGCCTCCGCGTCGCGGGCGCTGCGGGCGGCGTTGAGATGGTCCCAGTCCACGATCACGTTGGCCTTGGCCGGATCGGTGAGCCGGCCCGCCTGCTTGAGCTTCGCGAACAGCTCGACACCGCGCTGCGGCTGTGGCACGCCCGACACCAGCGAGGCGGCCATCACGCCGTCGAAGGCCGCCGCGGAGTGCAGCGGGTCGCCGTCGAGCGCGACCAGGTAGCCCGGCTTGGCGGCCAGATCGGCGAAGGAGGCGGGGGCGGGGACCTTGCGCCGGTCATAGCCGAGCGACATGTAGGCGCCGTAGACGCCGTACCAGGCGCCCGCGGGGTCCTTGATGTGGTCGGGCAGGTCCTGCCAGCCCTGCACCTTGTACGGGGCGAACTTGGCGGCATCGGCCACCGCGACGTCGAGGGTGAGGTCGAACACGTCGGGTTTGAGCTGGGCGGCGGCGTCGATCTCGCGCCGGCTGCTGGCGCCGGGCTCGAGCTCGTTGACCTTGATGCCGTACTTGTCGGTAAAGGCGTCGATGATCGCGCCGTAGTTGACCCAGTCCCGGGGAAGCCCGATCACGGTGAGCGAGCCTTCCCGCTTGGCGGTCGCGGCGAGGTTGTCGAGGGTCGTGAAACCCTGCTTCATGGAGGCGGCCTTGACGTTCACCGGCGGCAGCGGCTTCTCGGCCGGGGGCGACGACACGCCGCATCCGGCGCTTGCGATGAGGACGGTTACGGCGGCGCAGATACGTACGGTCACACGACGAATACTCGCCGTTACTTCCGTTCAGGTCGAGGAGGCGCGGCCGGAACGACCTTGGCCGCCACCAGCACCTCTTCGGAGATCTCCACCAGAGTGCCGTCCCTCTTGCGGACACGCAGCACGCCGCCGTCCCAGGATTCGAGAATTCCGACGGCGTCACGGAAGCCTTCCGGAACCCGTCTGCGGGTGGTGATCCGGGCGCCGACGTCAGCGGTTGTGATCGCGATCACGAGGCGAGCGGCCACGAGTTTGCCACCCTCCGTTTCGGCCAGTTGGCAAGCACGGCAATACTAGGGCTAGCAGACCGCCGTCAGAGTCATGCCATGGTGCGGAGAGAAGGAGCTCGAGGTGACCTACGTCATCGCGCAGCCTTGCGTGGACGTCCTGGACAAGGCGTGCATCGAGGAGTGCCCCGTTGATTGCATTTACGAGGGCGAGCGCATGCTTTACATCCACCCCGACGAGTGCGTGGACTGCGGCGCTTGCGAGCCAGTGTGCCCCGTCGAGGCCATTTTCTACGAAGACGACCTTCCCGAGCAGTGGAAGGAGTACTACAAGGCGAACGTCGACTTCTTCGAGGACCTGGGTTCGCCCGGTGGCGCCTCCAAGGTCGGCAAGATCGACAAGGACCACCCGGTCATCGCCGCGCTGCCGCCGCAGGCTGAAGAGCACTAGCCCGCACCCCGCAGCGGGGCGCCCGAACGGCGGGCCCCGCTGCCGGGCGTACGGCGCGCACGCCTGAGAGGTGGAGACGTGCACGCCTGAAACCTGGAGAACCGTGAACAACCTGCCCGACTTCCCCTGGGACCGGCTGGAGCCGTACAAGGCGCGTGCGCTGGCCCACCCCGACGGCATCGTCGACCTGTCGGTCGGCACGCCCGTCGACCCGGTGCCGCCGCTCGTCCAGAGCGCGCTCGTCGAGGCCGCCAACAGCCCCGGCTATCCGCTCACCCACGGGACGAAGGCGCTGCGCGAGGCCGCCGCCGGCTGGCTGCGCCGCAGGCACGAGGTCACCGTCGAGCCGAGCGACGTGCTGCCGCTGATCGGCTCGAAGGAGTTCGTCGCCTGGTTGCCCAGTTACCTGGGCGCCCGGCGGGTCGTCTTCCCCGAGCTGGCCTATCCCACCTACGACGTGGGCGCCCGGCTGGCCGGAGCGGAGGCGACCGCCTCCGACGGCCTGCTCGCGCTGGGGCCCCAGCACGTGGACCTCGTCTGGGTCAACTCGCCCGGCAATCCCACGGGCCGGGTGCTGCCCGTCGAGCACCTGCGCAAGGTGGTGGCCTGGGCGCGCGAGCGCGGCGTGGTCGTCGCCTCCGACGAGTGCTACATCGAGCTGGGCTGGGAGGAGCGACCCGTCTCCATCCTGCATCCCGACGTCTGTGAGGGCTCCCACGAGGGGCTGCTCGCGGTCCACTCGCTGTCCAAGCGCTCCAACCTGGCCGGTTACCGCGCCGGGTTCGTGACCGGCGACCCGGCTCTGGTCAAGCGGCTCCTGGAGATCCGCAAGCACGCGGGGATGCTCATGCCGGCCCCCGTACAGGCCGCCATGACGGCCGCGCTGGGCGACGACGCGCACGCCGAGGAGCAGCGCGAGCGCTACGCCAGGCGGCGCCTCCAGCTGCGGCCGGTGCTGGAGAAGGCGGGCTGGAGCATCGAGCACTCGACCGCCGGGCTGTATTTCTGGGCGACGGACGGGACCAGTTCCTGGGAACAGGTCAGTAAGCTCTCCGAAATCGGTATTTTGGTTGCTCCGGGGGAATTCTACGGATCGGCAGGTGGGCGGCATATCCGCATCGCCATGACCGCCACTGATGAACGCATCAGTGCGGCGGTGCGCCGCCTCCAGTAGGATCCCCCGCGAAGCAGGGCACACATAAGTTGATAACGGCGTTTGCTGAGGCAGACCGCGAGTGGAGCGAGCTGATCGATGAGCATGACCTTCGTGGTCGTACTCGGGCTGAGCATCGCCACCGTCCTCCTGCTGCTGGGTGCCTTCCTGGCCACCATGCGCCAGGACAGGAAGGGTCGCGCGACCGCACAGCCGGTCGAGATAGCGGCCACCGAGGCCCCACTGCCGGCACCGGTGAGCATGTCCGGGTACACCGGATCCGACTATGTCGATCCCCGCACCATCAAGGTCGGTGACCGGATAGAGGTGCACGGATCGCCCGCGCGGGTCCTCGGCGCCATGTACATCTCGTGGCAGGGCATGCAGTGGGTCGAATACCGGCTGCGTGACAGCTCCCGCCGCATGCAGTGGCTGTCGGTGCAGGTGCGGCAGGCCGAGGGCGAGCCGTCGCACCTGGAAGTACTCATCTGGACCGAGGTGCCCACCGAGGGCATGGTGCCCGCCAAGAGCATGCTGATCATGGAGGGCGTCGAGTTCCATCCGATCGAGCGGGGCACGGCCGCGTTCAGGTCGGAGGGCAACACCGGCAACGCCGAGCGGGGCCTGCTCGACTTCGCCGACTACCGCGCCTCCGACGGGCGGCTGCTCTCCTTCGAGCGGATCCAGGGCGGCCGATGGACGGCCAGTTACGCCAGGCCGCTGCCGCCCGGCTCGATCAGCATCGTCAGCCGCGCCACTTCCTAAGGCGGATCGCCTAGGAGATGTCCACCTTGCTGTCGGTCGCCTTGCCGCCCGACTGCCAGCCCTCCAGGTTCATGTCGTTGGTCCAGGTGGCGCCGTTGAAGCCGACGTGCTTGAGTCCGTACTTCTGCGCGTGGGCCACCGACCATGCGGCGATCAGCCAGCCGCGCTTGCGCGTCGAGATGGACGGGTCGCCGAGCGCCCGGGCGAGCTGGCGCCGCGCCTCGGCGGTCTTGGCCTGGGGGGCGGGCGTGCCGGTCTTGGGCGGCGGATACCAGCAGTGCACGGCCTTGGGGACACGCCCGGTGAACGCCGCCGCGAGGATCTTGGCGTCCTCCTCGTGCTGGGCGTAGGCGTAGCCGCCCGCTGAGCGCTGCACGGCCTGGGCGGCGTCCTCCAGCGGGATCTTCCGGTAGTTCTTGACCTTGACCAGCGCGGCGAAGAACCGGTTGGTCGCGTAGACGGGGTCGAGGAGCTGCTTGCGCTTGCCCCACCCCTGCGATTGGCGCTGCTGGAACACGCCGACGGAGTCGCGGTCGCCGTAGTCGAGGTTGAAGAGCTTCGACTCCTGCAGCGCGGTCGCGTAGGCGATCACCACCGCTC
The DNA here is from genome assembly GCF_043197735.1 of Nonomuraea sp. NPDC049028. Lineage (NCBI taxonomy): Bacteria > Bacillati > Actinomycetota > Actinomycetes > Streptosporangiales > Streptosporangiaceae > Nonomuraea > Nonomuraea sp. NPDC049028. Next base: position 138,621 of record NZ_JBICTR010000009.1, on the reverse strand, counting down.
GTTCGGGCAGCTTGCGGCGCTCCGCGACGGCCGCGATGGTGGCCGATATCTGGGCCTGCTCGATGTCGAGATCCCGGTCGCCCACGGGGGTCTTGACGCTGCAGTGGGCTTCCGGAATGGCCAGCGGCTGCGTCTTTTTGAGCAGGTGATAGAGGCCGACGGAGATCCCCACCGCGAGCAGGAGAACGATGACCGCGATGGTGATGACTCCGCGGGAGAAGCGCAGGCGCACGCTGAAAAACCTACCCGGCCAGATAAGCTCCGTGGCCATGAGGCACGTGAGCGGTGTGTCACCGATCGTATCCGCGGTGGACGAGCTGTGGGCGCGTCGCGAGGAGCTGTCCCCCCGCGACCTCGACGCGCGCAAGGTGGTGGTGAGCGCGATCGACCTGCTGGACAGGGGACAGGCGCGGGCCGCCCGGCTGTCCGACGGCGAGGTGGTCGTGGACGAGCGGGCCAAGCGGGCGATCCTGCTCAGTTTCCAGGTGCTGGGCCTGGCCAGGTCGCAGGTGGGCGACTTCCAGCACCACGACCGGCATCCGCTCAAGACCACGCTCGACGGGGTGCGGGTGGTTCCGGGAGCGATCGCGCGCTGGGGCTCCTATCTGGCGCCCGGCGTGGTGCTGATGCCGTCGTTCACGAACATCGGCGCGTACGTCGGCGAAGGCACGATGGTCGACACCTGGGCCACGGTCGGCTCCTGTGCCCAAATCGGGAAAAACGTTCATTTGTCCGGCGGTGTGGGGATCGGCGGTGTGCTGGAGCCGCCCAACGCCGTGCCGGTGATCGTGGAGGATGACGCGCTCATCGGCAGCCGTGCGATGCTGGTCGAAGGCGCCCGGGTGGGACGCGGCGCCGTCATCGGGGCGGGCACGATCCTGTCGGCCTCCATCCCGGTGATCGATGTGCAGACCGGCGAGGAGCTGGCCCGCGGCCGCGTACCCGACTGGTGCGTCGCCGTCGGCGGCACCCGCCAGAAGGAGTTCCCCGGCGGCACGTTCGGGTTGCCCTGCGTGCTGGTGATCAAGCGCCTGGAGCCGGGGCAGCGCCACGACAAGGCAGCGCTCAACGAGGCGCTGCGCGAACACGGAGTGAACACCTGATGCTGGACCTGACGCAGGACGTACGGACGCTGACCGCGGCCATCGTGGACATCGAGTCGGTGAGCGGCGACGAGAAGACGCTGACCGACGCGGTCGAGCGGGCGCTGGCGGCGTTGCCGTACCTCAAGGTCGACAGATCGGGCGAGACGCTCGTCGCGCGCACGGAGCTGGGCCGCGCCGAGCGGGTGCTGATCGCCGGGCACCTCGACACGGTGCCGGTCGCCGGTAATCTGCCCAGCCGCGTCGAGGGCGACCTGCTCTTCGGCTGCGGCACCTCGGACATGAAGGCGGGGGTGGCGGTCGCGCTCAAGCTGGCGGCCACCGTGCCCGCGCCCAACCGTGACGTCACCTATGTCTTCTACGACTGCGAGGAGATCGAGGCCGAGCGCAACGGGCTGACGAGGGTGGCGCGCGAGCACCCCGACTGGCTGGCGGCCGACTTCGCGGTGCTCATGGAGCCCACCGACGGGGTGATCGAGGGCGGCTGCCAGGGCACCCTGCGGGCCGAGATCACCGTGACCGGCAAGCGCGCGCACAGCGCCAGGTCGTGGCTCGGGGTCAACGCCATTCACGGCATCGAGCCGGTGCTGGCCCGGCTCAACGCCTATGAGGCCCGGCAGCCCGTGGTCGACGGGCTCGCCTACCACGAGGGTCTCAACGCGGTCGGCGTGCGCGGCGGCGTGGCGGGCAACGTGATCCCGGACGAGTGCGTGGTCACGGTCAACTACCGGTTCGCGCCCGACCTGTCGATCGAGCAGGCGCAGGAGCACGTACGCGAGGTGTTCGACGGGTTCGAGGTCCGCTTCACCGACGGCGCCCCGGCGGCGCGGCCCGGCCTCACCCACCCGGTGGCGGCGGCCTTCACCGCCGCGGTCGGCGGCGCGCCGCGGGCCAAGCTGGGCTGGACGGATGTCGCGCGCTTCTCCACACTGGGGGTGCCGGCGGTGAACTACGGTCCCGGTGACCCGAACCTGGCGCATCAGCAGGGGGAGTACGTGTCGCTTCCGAAGATCGTGGAGAGCGAGCGGGCTCTGCTGAACTGGCTGACAAAGTGAAAGTGGCTTTCCTCGCCGGCCATTTGGCGGGGAAAGCCACTTTCAGTCCCGAGCAGCACCCTCGGCAGTTAGACGCAGGCAGGTCGAAATCTGGTTCCTGCTTCTTACAAGATTTTTTACGCGGGTTCTTAGTGCCATCTACCAGGGCATTTGCCGCAGAGGCCCTCTAACGGGTGACTAGTCCTCGTTGTGCGCGGGGTCGCCCGGCGTTGGGCTAGCGTGACCGCATGGAACAGACACGTCCGGAACGCCGTCAGGGGCAGGCCGTGATCCGCGGCAGTCTCGCGCTTCAAACCACCCATGATCAGCGGCTGCTCGACCGTCAGGGCCCCGCCGACTGGGTGCACATGGACCCGTGGCGAGTGCTGCGCATCCAGGCGGAGTTCGTGGAGGGATTCGGGCAGCTGGCCGAGCTGCCCCCGGCGGTCACCGTCTTCGGCTCCGCCCGCACGCCCGAGGGCTCGGCCGACTACGGCATGGGCCGCGCGCTCGGCCGTGCGCTGGCCCAGGCCGGCTATGCGGTCATCACCGGCGGCGGCCCCGGGATCATGGAGGCGGCCAACCGGGGTGCTCTGGACGTGGCGGGCGGCATGTCGGTGGGGCTCGGCATCGAGCTGCCCTTCGAGCAGAAGATGAACGACTACGTGGACCTCGGCATCGAGTTCCGCTACTTCTTCGTCCGCAAGACGATGTTCGTCAAATACTCGTGCGGCTTCATCGCGCTGCCCGGTGGGTTCGGCACGCTCGACGAGCTGTTCGAGGCGCTCACGCTGGTGCAGACGCAGAAGGTGACCTCCTTCCCCGTCGTGCTGATGGGCTCGGAGTTCTGGGGCGGCCTGATGGACTGGATCAAGAGCACGCTCCTGGACACCGGCAAGATCGCTGAGCAGGATCTCGGCCTCATCACCATGACCGACGACGTCGAGGAGGCCGTACGCCTCATCGTCGACGCCGACCTCAAGCGGTCCGAGCAGCTCCGGGAGGAGAAGAGCGCCGTCGCCGCCCAGCCGGCCGAGCCCCAATAAGCTCAAATATGTGAATATCTGCGTGTTTTGCGCCTCAAGTCAGAAGATTGACGAGAAATACCTCCAACTCGCCACAGAGGTCGGCGTCGAGCTCGCCCAGCGTGGCCACACGCTGGTGAGCGGCGGCGCCACCGTCTCGTGCATGGGCGCCATCACCGCCGCCACCCGCGCCTCCGGCGGCCGCACCATCGGCGTGATCCCCCAGGTCCTGGTCGACATCGAGGTCGCCGACACGGGCTCCGACGAGCTGATCGTCACCACCGGCATGCGCGAGCGCAAGGCCGCCATGGACGAACGCTCCGACGCCTTCCTCGTCCTGCCCGGCGGCATCGGCACGCTGGAGGAGCTCTTCGAGATCTGGACGGCCCGCGTCCTCGGCATCCACGACCGTCCGCTGGTGATCCTCGACCCGTGGGGCCTGTACACGCCGCTGCGGCAGCTCATCGAGAACATGTACGACGCGGGCTTCACCCGGGCCAACGTCTTCGACGCCATCTCCTGGACCACCACGGTCGAGGAGGCGTTCGCGCACCTGGAGGCCACCAGCACGCCGGTTCGGCCCAGCGTCGAGGAGCTCGGCGAGGCCACCGGCTGACCCGTCCCGGGGAGTCCCAAGACGTAACAGGCGCGGCAAGTGCGGGACTCGTGCCTCGATCGTATGAGTACGATGCCAATGTGCTGGTCGTACTCGCCATTGCCGCGCTCGCCATTCTGGCCTGCGTGGTCCTGGTCTCCCTCGGAAGGGGCGGGGAGCTGACCGAGTTCCCGCCGGATGTGCCGCCTCTCGACCTGCCCGAGCCCGGGCAGCTCACGGCGGTGGACTTCATGGCGCTGCAGCTGCCGGTCAACCTGGTCGGCTACCACACGCAGAGTGTCGACGAGACCCTGCGCAGGGCGGCGACGGCGATCAGCGCTCGGGACACCAGGATCGCGGTGCTCGAACAGCGGGTCTCCGAGCTGCTGTCGAGCCGGCTGTACGCGCGCCAGGAGGTCTACGCGGCTCCTGGCGCCGGCCTGCGCACCGACCACGAGCCACCGGCCGCGCCCCGGGACCTCTCTCAGGAGGGGGACTCGGCGGCCGAGCCGCACGACCTGGGAGACCAGCACGCCGAGCCGCCCACGGACGAGCCGCAGGACGCGTCGGCGATGCCCGACCAGCAGGACGTCGCGGCAGAGCCGGACGCTGTGGTGAAGCCGGAAGACGACGCCACGCCATCCGAGGCGCCGGCCGATCGCACGGCCGCGTTCGACGCCTCGGCCGCGGCAACGGAAGACGAGCCGGTCCGCGACGGTGAGCTGGTTCGCGATGGTGAGCCGGTCGCGGTCCAGCCGAGTGACGACGGGGAGCCGATCGCGGCCCAGCCGAGCGACAAGGGGCTGGAGCGCGAGGGTGAGCCGGTGCGGGTGGCGCCGGGCGAGGACAGGGACGAGAGCAAGTGACGCAAGTGCCCGAAGTGATCCGCTGTACCTGGCCAGGGATGGCGGACCCGATCTACATCACCTACCACGACGAGGAGTGGGGCCGCCCGGTCCGGGGCGACGACGGTGTCTTCGAGCGGGTCTCCCTGGAAGCCTTCCAGTCGGGCCTGTCGTGGCTGACGATCCTGCGCAAGCGCGAGAACTTCCGCGCCGCCTTCGACCAGTTCTCCATCCCCAAGGTCGCCGCGTACACCGAGGAGGACGTGACCCGGCTCCTCGGCGACCCCGGCATCGTGCGCAACCGCGCCAAGGTGGAGGCGACCATCGCCAACGCGCGGGCCGCGCTCGACCTGCCCGGCGGTCTGTCCGACCTGGTCTGGCAGTACGCCGACGCCGAGTCCCCGGTCCCCAGGTCGATGACCGACGTCCCGGCCATCACCCCGGCCTCCAAGGCCCTGGCCAAGGACCTCAAGAAGCGCGGCTTCAGATTCGTCGGCCCGACCACCGCGTACGCCCTCATGCAGGCCATCGGCCTGGTCAACGACCACATCGAGGGCTGCGTCGCCCGGCAGCAACAGCCCTGACAGTCAGCGGCCGCGGAACGTCGGCGGTTCCTTGGCCAGGAAGGCCCGCGTGGCGTCGAGGTGGTCCTGGGTGGCCACGCACTCGTCCTGCAGGTCGGCCTCCACGGCCAGGGTCTCGGGCAGCGAGTGCGTCGCGGCGTAGGCCAGCGCCTGCTTCGTGGCCGCGAACGCCCTGGTGGGCCCCGCCGCCAGTCGTACGGCCAGCTCATGGGCGGTCTTGAGCACGTCGTCGGCGGGCACCACGCGCGTGACCACGCCCAGTTCGAGCGCGCGGGCCGCGCCGAGCGGCTCGCCGAGCAGCAGCAGCTCGGTCGCCCGTCCCAGACCCACCAGGCGGGCCAGCGTCCACGACGCGCCCGAGTCGGGCGCCAGGCCCACCCCGGCGAACGCCATCGCGAACTTGGTCTTGTCCGAGGCCACCCGCAGGTCGCAGGCGAAGGCCAGCGAGGCGCCCGCCCCGGCGGCCACGCCGTTGACCGCCGCCACGACCGGCTTGGCCATCGTGGTGATCAGCTCGACGATGGGGTTGTAGTGCGCGCGGACCGTGTCGGCCAGGCCGCGGCCCGCCTCCAGGTTGTCGGCGTGCTCGCGCAGGTCCTGGCCCGCGCAGAAGGCCCGTCCCGAGCCGGTGAGCAGCACCGCGCGCACCTCGGGGTCGGCGGCGGCGCGGCGCAGCGCGTCGAGCAGGGCCGCCTTCACCTCGGCCGTCAGCGAGTTCATCGCCTCGGGCCGGTTGAGGGTGATGGTGGCGACGGCATCGGTCACGTCATAGCGGATCAAGGCAGCTCCCTGTCGACGAACGCGGCGGCCGCGGGCAGCAGGCGGACCGCCTCCTGCTCGAAGTAGGCCCTGGCCTTCTCGCCCGGCCAGGCGGACGGCAGCAGCTCCGGGGGGAGGCCGGGGTCCCGGAACAGGAAGTTGCGCCATCCGTGCACGAGTTTGCTCCTGGTCGCGAACACCTGATCAGCCGGGGCGCCGCCGGGCAGCGCGCCGACCAGAGTGACAGCTTCCGACAGCCAGTGCTCGTACGCCGCGCCGATGGCGGTCAGATCCCAGGCGCGGGCCACCAGCTCGCGCGGGTCGCCCTCAAGCGCCGCGTCGAACCTGTCGGCGCGCACGCCCTCGCCCTCCAGCAGGTTGTCCAGCTCGATCGACGAACGCGGGCCGATCCACGTCGTCTCCGACAGCGCGGCGTACCCCAGGAAGGTCAGGTCGGCGCGGATCCGTTCCCTGCGCGGACGGTCCTTGACCGGCTCGAGGACGATCAGGTGCCACCGGCCACGCCAGCTCAAAGTTCCGGCTCGGTAAATTCTCAAGGCGGCTTCGTCCAGACGTCTGACGCACTTCGGCGTAAGTCCGTAACCGGCGCCCTGGGGCAGCCTGACGGGCTGCAACCAGCCCTGCCGCACCATGCGGGAAACGGCCGTCCGCACGGCCGGGGCGGCGATTTCGAGGGGCTTCATGAGCCGTACGAGCGCGGCCACGGACGCCTGTCCACCGCGCGAGCGCAGGTGGTCTCCATAGAGGTCGAACAGAGCGGCGCGAGCATGCACGAAGTCCAGTTTGGCCGCCTTCGCCAGCATGGACAACGCATTCTGGGAGGAGATCGTTACCCATGAGCGCTCTCGATGCGGGAGAATAGGACATCACAGATGACGTGAATGCGTCGGCCATCCTCAGGGGCGGCCGGAAACCGCGGGCCGCGGGAGCCCAAGGCAGGAAGGGATGCACGCATGGCGGCGATGAAGCCGCGGACCGGCGATGGTCCGCTGGAGGTCACCAAGGAAGGGCGCGGCATTGTCATGCGGGTCCCCCTGGAGGGTGGCGGCCGGCTCGTCGTGGAGATTTCCGCCGACGAGGCGAAGGCGCTCGGCGAAGCGTTGAAGAACGTCGTCGGCTGAGAGCTCCCGAGACACAGGTCGTTCCACGGCCCTGGCGTGCGTCCGCGCCAGGGCCGCTGACGTTTGAGGGGGATTTCCGTGCCCATTGAGACCACGGCATCGGTGGTGGCCGACGTACCAGCGGACGTCGAGCTGCTCGCCGTGCCCTATGACGCCGATCTCGCTCCCGCCGTCGAGCTGGATCTGCACGTGCCGACGGCCGCCCTGTTGGCGCACTATGACGCCAACGGAGAGGCGGGTGAGGTGGTGGAGGTCCCGGTGGCGCGGGCGGACGGGGTCGGCCGGGTGCTCCTGTACGGGGTCGGCGACGGCTCGCCGCGCGCGCTGCGCAAGGCGGGCGCCGCGCTCACTCGCAAGGCCAAGGGCAGGGAAGCGCTGGTCGTGGTGACGCCGGCGGGCGACGTGACGGCCTTCACCGAGGCCGCGCTGCTGGCGGCGTACACCTTCAAGATCGGCGAGCCGGGCAAGCCGTCCGTGCGGGCGCTGACGTTCGTCGGCGCCGACGAGGGCGCGGTGCGGCGCGGCCAGACCGTCGCCCAGGCGGTGGCGCTGGCCCGCGACCTGACCAACACGCCCGCGTCGGTCAAGAACCCGCTCTGGCTGGCCGAGCGCGCGGCCGAGCAGGACGTGCCGGTACGCGTCTGGGACGAGGAGCAGCTGCAGGCGGGCGGCTTCGGCGGCATCCTGGCCGTCGGCCGGGGCTCGGCCAACCCGCCCCGCCTCATCCAGCTCTCCTACACCCCGCCCGAGCCGAGCGATCGGCATGTCGTGCTGGTGGGCAAGGGCATCACGTTCGACTCGGGCGGCCTGTCGCTCAAGCCGAACGAGAACATGAAGACCCAGAAGACCGACATGGCGGGCGGCGCCGTGGTGATCGCCGTCATCTCCGCGCTCGCCCGGCTGGGCGCGCCCGTGCGGGTGACCGGCCTGATCGCGGCGGCCGAGAACATGCCTTCCGGTACGGCCCAGCGGCCCAGCGACGTCATCAAGCACTACGGCGGCCGCACGGTGGAGGTGCTCAACACCGACGCGGAGGGGCGGCTGGTGCTGGCCGACGCGCTCGCCTACGCCGACGCCGAGCTCGACCCGGACGCGGTGGTGGACATCGCCACGCTCACCGGGGCGATCACCGTCGCGCTCGGCCGCGGCTTCGGCGCCGTCTACGCCACCGACGACGACCTCGCCCAGGGGCTTGTCGAGGCGGGGCAGGCCAGCGACGACCGGCTGTGGCGGATGCCGCTGATCGACGACTACGCGCCGGCGCTGGAGTCCTCGATCGCGGACCTGGCCAATGTCGAGAGCGGTTCCACCTATGGGGCCGGGTCGATCACGGCGGCGTTGTTCCTGAGGGAGTTCGCGGGCAAGCGGCCGTGGGCGCACCTGGACATCGCGGGCGTGGGACGCAGCACCGTGAACGAGGGCGTGCTCACCAAGGGCGCGACCGGGTTCGGGGTGCGCGTGTTGCTGGAGTGGCTGACGCGCTAGGACAACGTGTGTTTGGCGTTATGAGGGCGCTATGAGGCGGTCTTGACGGCGGCGAGCAGGCCGTCGCCCAGGGGCATCAACAGCGAGCGCAGGCGGTCGTCGGACTGCACCAGCTTGCCCAGTTCGCGTAGCGCGACCGTGTCGGGGTCGCGCTGCGCCGGGTCGGCCACGCGGTTGTGCCACAGGACATTGTCGAAGGCGACGATGCCGCCCACGCGCAGCAGCCTGACCGCCTCAGCCAGGTAGTCGGCGTACTCCTGCTTGGCCCCGTCGGCGAAGACCATGTCGTAGCCGCCGTCGGAGAGCCGGGGCAGTACGTCGAGGGCCCGGCCGGTGATCAGCCGCACCCGCCCGCCGGAGAACCCGGCCTCCGCGAACGCCTGCCTGGCCAGCCGCTGATGCTCCGGCTCCACGTCGACACTGGTCAGCGTGCCGTCGGGACGCATGCCGCGCAGCATCCAGAGACCGGAGACGCCGCAGCCCGTGCCGATCTCGACGACCGACTTGGCGTTGACGGCCGTGGCCAGGAAGCAGAGCGCCGCCCCGCCCCCGGGAAGGATGGGCGTGGCACCCATTTCCAGGCCGCGCAGGCGCGCCGCGTGCAGGATCTCATCCTCATGATGGAACTGCTCCGCATAGGCCAGAGTGGCCTCTACCGGACTGGTCATCGGCCTCCTCCCCCCACTTTCGTGCGATTGGTCACCGATCGCAGCCTAGGGGAGACACGCCGGGACGGGAACTCAAGACGGCCGTGAGGCGTTGCAGGTTTAAACGGGCTTTGCCGGTCCGGAAGGCAGGCAGTACGCACGAAGGGACGAAACCAGGCACTATGGCGGTAGCGGTGGTCCCAATGAGAGGAGTTCTGGTGGACGAAAGTGACCACCAGGCCGATACTCCCGTGTCTGACTGGACGCCTCCCACCTGGGAGGAAGTGGTGCGGACTCATTCCGCACGTGTATACCGGCTGGCGTATCGCCTGACCGGCAATGTCCACGATGCCGAAGATCTCACCCAAGAGGTCTTCGTGCGGGTCTTCAGGTCCCTGTCGAGTTACACCCCCGGAACGTTCGAGGGCTGGCTGCACCGGATCACGACGAACCTGTTCCTCGACATGGCGCGGCGCAAGCAGCGCATCCGGTTCGAAGGACTCGCCGACGACGCGGCCGAACGGCTGCGCGGGCGCGAGCCCTCACCGGCGCAGGCGTTCGACGACGCGCACCTTGAGCCGGACATCCAGGCCGCGCTCGACGCGCTCGCACCGGAGTTCCGGGCCGCGATCGTGCTGTGTGACATCGAGGGTCTGTCGTACGAGGAGATCGCGGCCACGCTCGGCGTCAAGCTGGGTACGGTCCGAAGCCGTATTCACCGTGGCCGGGCGCAGTTGCGGGAGGCGCTCGATCACCGGGCCCCCCGTAATTCCCAACTCCCCCCGCCATCATTCCCGTCGGGAACCCGTGGGGAGGAAGTCTGATATGTCGCATCTTGGAGAACGCGTTTCCGCGCTCGTGGACGGTGAGTTGAATCACACCGAACGCGACCGCGCTCTAGCCCATCTGACCTTCTGTGGCGACTGCAGGCGGGAGGTCGAGTCGATGCGGGCGCTGAAGTCGCGCCTGCGCTCGCTCGACGGCCCGGTGATGCCGGCCGATCTCACCATGTCGTTGCTGCGGATGTCCGAGCCCGGTGGCCCGTTGCCCCCCAGGGAGCGGCCTTTCCCTACCCGGACGTTCGGCGGAGTGCCCATCCCTGGGCCGCACAGCATCGCTCCGCTGGACAACCGCCCGCGCAGGGACGCGACTGGTGGCGGTTCGGGCCCTGGTCGCGGGGGTAGGCGGCGCGGCGCGTACGTGGCGGTCGGCGTGGTCTCCGCGGCCGTCGCGCTCGGCACCTTCTTCGCCGTCTCGGGGGTCGGTCAGAGCGCCCAGGCGCCGCCGGTCGAGCTGTTCGAGCAGGCGCGGCACACGCCCACTTCGTCGCCGACCACGACTCTGCCCACCGCCACGCCCTGATCTCACGCCCACTCTCAGGAATGCCTGGGATACTCGAGTGGCGTAGTCGACGGCGTCAGGGGCATACGATTTGAGTTCGGGAATCTGTCAGGTGTCCACATATGTTGGCTCATTGCCTGACAATTGCTTTACGACTCTCGTATGCCGTTCACGCCAGGATTGCGGTGTCCGAGGCAAGGAGTGGTGAGATCTAGATGACCGACGAGACGCGCCCACCAGAAGGACGCATGCCGTCGGACTTCCCTGAGCCACAGGGGCGGCCGGAGTTCCTGCCGGCCGACGACCAGGCCGAACAGTCTGGATGGCGGTCCGAGACGGCCTCCTCCGAGAGCGGCCGGTGGGGTGACCCGTCAGGCCGCCCCGGAGACACCGCGTCCTATGGCAGCCCCTCCTACCCGCCTCCGGCCTCGTACGCGGCTCCGGCCTCGGGCCAGGGACCGGCTGAGGAGCCACCGCCGCCCAACAGCACCCGCACCTACGAGAGCCCGTTCTTCGGCAACTCGGCGGGCCCGCCGCCGTTCGGTGGCGGCGCCAAGCGCCCGCCCCCGCCGCCCAACGCGCTCGGTATGGGCGCGGGCTGGGCGCCACCGCCCGGCGGCCTGACGTCGGCACCCGCTCCCAGGCGCGGCCCCGGCACGGGCGTCCTGATCGTCCTGGCGGTCGTCATCGCCCTGGTCGCCTCGGGGCTCGGCAGCGTCGGCACCTACCTGCTGACCAGGTCGGGCGGCAGCGGCACCAACCCTTCCTACAGCCTCGGCCCCATCCCGAGCGGCGCCACGAACCGGGCCCCCGACTCCGTCGCCGGAGTGGCCGCCCGCGCCCGGGCCAGCGTGGTCTCGCTGGAGGTCAACGCCAGCAGCGCCGAGGGCGTGTCGGGCTCCGGCTTCCTGATCAAGGACGGCTACGTGGTCACCAACAACCACGTGGTCGCCCCGGCCGCCAAGGGCGGCGACATCCAGATCATGTTCAACAACCGCAAGACCACGAAGGGCCGCATCGTCGGCCGTGACCCGGGCTCCGACCTGGCCGTGGTCAAGCCGGAGGAGACCTTCGGCACGCCCGAGATCACCCTCGGCAACTCCGAGGACGTGGTCGTGGGCGACCCGGTCATCGCGATCGGCTCCCCGCTCGGCCTCACCGGCACGGTGACGACCGGCATCGTCAGCTCCCTGAACCGCCCGGTCATCGCGGGCGACGAGAGCGGCACCAGCACCGAGGAGCCCGCCTACATCAGCGCGATCCAGACCGACGCCGCCATCAACCCCGGCAACTCGGGTGGCCCGCTGGTCAACGGCAAGGGCGAGGTCGTGGGCGTCAACTCCGCGATCGCCACGTTGAGCCGCTCCATGAGCAGCCAGGGCGGCAGCATCGGCCTCGGCTTCGCCATCCCGGTCAACCAGGCGCGCCGCGTAGCCGAGGAGATCATCACGACCGGCAAGGCCAAGCGCCCGAAGATCGGCATCGTCCTCGACAAGGACTACAAGGGCCAGGGCGTACGCATCGCCTCGGGCCCGACGGAGGGCCGGCAGCCGGTCGACGCGGGCGGCCCGGCCGCCAAGGCGGGCCTCAAGGCGGGCGACGTCATCATGGAGATCGACGGGCTGATGCTGCAGGACGGCAACGAACTGATCGCCCTGATCCGCAGCAAGTCTCCGGGCTCCAAGATCACCATCAAATACCAACGCGCCGGCCAAGACCGCACCGCCACCCTTACCGTTACTGCGGATGACACCCCGGCTCCGACGCCGTCCTGATCGTCCTGGTTCCTTCAGAATCGCCGTGTGGGTGCGCCTCTGCCAAAGGGGCGCTCCTCCGGTGGAGGTGGCCGGCCGCTGTGACGAGACGGTGCGACCGCTCTACGGCTTTTCACAGCTTTTACGGCAGGCACGGTGAGCCCCAACCGCCGTTCGGGGTCGGCCTCTGTCCAGGGAGACGCTCCTCCGGTGGAGGTGGCCGGGCGCCGTGACGAGACGGTGAGACCGCCCGCGTGGTCTTGCTGAACCGAGACGGGGGCTGGCGACCTGGCCGGGGCGGTTTGGCCTTAGTCTTGAGGGGTCGGGTTGTCCCCGGTTTGGTTGGACTGCGGTAGGAGCAAACGGTGTTCGGACTCGGGTGGATGGAGATCTGCGCGCTGGTCGTCATCGCGCTGCTCGTCTTCGGTCCCGACAAGCTGCCTCAGGCGGCCTCGCAAGCCGGCAAGACGCTGCGCAACCTGCGCCGGATGGCCAACAGCGCACGCGACGACCTGCGGGCGGGCCTGGGCCCGGAGTTCTCCAACTTCGACCCCAGCGACCTCAACCCCAAAAACTTCGTCCGCAAGCACCTGCTGGAGGACGAGGACGATTGGGCCAACAAGCCCCAGCAGCTGGAGCCCGTCACCACCTCTTACGATCCTGAGCCGGTCGACGAGCTGGGCTACGGCGAACTGCCTCCCTACGACGCGGAAGCGACCTGAGCCTGGGTACGGCGCGGTCGTCTACGACCGGACCTAGACCGTGGTGCCGACTCCTGGGAGTGCCGGGTGAGTCAGTCGGGTCCGACGGCGCGGTTCAACAAGGCCATGAGCTGCCGCAGTTCGCTGTCGGTCAGCGCCGCCAGCGGGGTCTTCTCCAGCGCCGTCCGGACCAGTTCGTCGCGGACCTCGCGGCCCTTGGCGGTCAGGACCAGGACGCGAGAGCGGCGGTCGGCCGGGTCCACGGCGCGCTCCACCAGGCCCCGGTCGGTGAGCTGGTTGGTGATGAAGGTCAGGTTGGGGGCGTTGCAATAAAGGCGTTCGGCCATCACCTTCATCGAGGGTGGCGGCTCTTCCGGGTCGATGGCCCAAAGCGCGTGGAACGTCGCCGGTGTCAGTTGGTGCCCGGCCAGCGCGTGCCCGATCAGGTCGTTGGTCCGCATCCAGATCTCGTGGGTCGCGGCCACCACCGCGGTGAGCTCGGGCGTGGTCATATCGCCATCCTATAGACGTTTCGCGAATTGAAGGATCGTACTAGCGTCGATGCTTCGGGGCTTGAAGCAGCGGCGGACTGGCGGGCGGCGGCGTCCCACCGGCCCCGTGTGCCCCTTCGGTCAGGCGTGGCACGACCGGCCCTGCGCCCCCAGCACCGGAGTGGGCGCCCGCACCCACGGAGCTGCCGCAGTTCCGGCGTCATCCGCATTCACCGCTTGAGCAATTGTCCTTGTCGTGCCGGACGATGAGCCCCCAGCCGGGCAGGGCGCGGCCGGGAATCCTCACGTGGTCGCGGCCGTTGTCAGCGATGTGGGGCCGATCGGGTCCCGCCCGGACGAGACGCGCCGTACCCGGCCTGCAAAGACGACGCTCCTTGAAAGAAAGGGGCTGTCATGGCCTGGGTCATGATCATTGTCGCCGGTCTGTTCGAGGTCGCCATGGCCTATTCGCTCAAGCACAGCAATGGATTCTCCGTGCTGCTGCCGAGCGTCGGCTTCTTCGTCTTCGCCGTGCTCAGCTTCGGCCTACTGGCATTGGTGCTCAAGAACCTCGAGATCGGTACGGCCTACGCGGTCTGGACAGGCATCGGTGCCGTCGGCACGGCCGCTCTCGGCATGATCGTGCTGGGAGAAGACGTGTCCCTCCTCAAGATCGTCTCGATCGCGCTGATCCTCCTCGGTGTTGTCGGTCTCAACCTGGCGGGTGGCGGCCACTGACGCCTTGGCACCAGGTGCCGGTCCGAGGCCCCCGGGGGCGTCGTCGCGGGCGCACACGCGCGTGGAGCTGCGCGGACGTGCGGTCATGATCCTTTCTAGTTCGCCGGTCTGCTCGCTAGGCATTTCTTCTCTACTCTGTGCTACTGTGTAGTGGTACTCGGTACTACAAAGTACTAGGAGATCGAAGAGGAACCACGATGGACGACCTGACGGAGATGCTGAAGGGCACGCTTGAGGGCTGCGTGCTTGAAATCATCGGCGGCGAGGAGACCTACGGGTACGCCATCACGCGTCGGCTGAACGAACTCGGCTTCGCCGACGTCGTCGAGGGGACCGTTTACACCATCCTGTTGCGGCTGGAGAAGAACAAGCTCGTCCAGGTGACGAAACGACCGTCCGGGCTGGGCCCGCCGCGCAAGTTCTATGCGCTCAACGACGCGGGGCGCGAAGAGCTCGCGAGGTTCTGGGCGAAATGGGAGTACGTCACATCACGGATCGACAAGCTCAAGGAGGGCGGGAGATGAACTTCTGGGAGGCCATGACAGGCAGCGATCTCACCAGGGACTGGAAGGCGTTCGAAGCCCGGGCCGCGACATTGCCGGCCGAATACCGGGCGGCGTGGGAAGAGATCAAGGGCCATCTTTTTCCCTACGGGGACTTCTCAGGTCGCAACCTGATGCCGATCCTCGACAGCGCCCTGGGGCTGCTCGAAGAGACAGCGGCCGATGAGCAGAGCATTCACGAGGTGCTGGGTGACGACATCGCGGGCTTCTGCGCGGCGCTGGTCGGCGGAGAAGGGGCTCGGGGCTATCGCGACCGGTGGCGCGAGCAGTTGAACAGGAACGTCGCAAGGAAACTGGGCCGGCTAGGAGGCTGACGTGGGCATCCAAGACATCATCGAGGGCAAGAAGCAGTGGCGGGCGCACATGGCGCGGGTCAAGGCGCTCCCGCCGGACTACCGGATCGTCTACAAGGAGATTCAGAAGTACCTCTTCAAGGTCGGACCGATCGACTTGTTTGACGGGTCCCTGCTCACCGGGATCGTCGATTTCTTCGAGGAGGGCGTCGCGGCCAACAGGGGAGTCCTGGAACTCATCGGCAACGATGTCGCCGCCTTCTGCGACGACCTGATCAAGGACTCGCGCACCTACGCGGACATCTATCAGGAGTCCATCAGCGGGGAATCCGGCACGGCCGAGAAGTAACACCCGTCGACCGGTGCCAGGCGGAGTTCTTCGGGCCCCTGGCCATCGACAGCCCGCTTGCCGCCGCGCGCGCCGAGTGGCGCCGCTTGTCTCCCGCCGAAGCCGGCGTCGCGGTCGCCCGCGGCGCTCGGCTGGTGGACACCCGCCCGCGCGTCCAGCGGGCGGCCGACGGTGAGATCCCGGGCCCGGGAGGGCTCTGTGGACGCCCAATCGCCCCTAGGGAGGCGCACCAGGCCGCGGCGGATCGGGCCTGCCGCGGTGTTGTGTCAGCGTCCGTGTCAGCACGGCAACGGGCTGGTATCAGCGCATTCGGCGATGGTGGACGCCATGAACAGTTCAGCGAACGCACTTGTGATCGCGGGGCGGGCGCTTCCGCCTCGTCCGCGACGATCGAACTCTCCAGTGAGCCGGCGGAGCCCGTCTTCGCCTAAGGGATGACGGACTCGCTCACGAACAGCGATCAGGCCGCCCGCACCCACACGCACAATCCTCCGCTATTCGGTGTTGTTAAGTACTAGTAGTCAGTGCTACTTTGTACTGGTAGCCAGCACCGCTAAGTAGCCGCCCGGGGATCTACGAGCGGAACCGCTTCGCCACTGCCATCGAGCGCGCCGCCGGCGAGAACACCACGACAAAGGACAGGACAGACTGATGACGACACAGCAAGCTGCGGCGATCCAGGTGCAGGGCCTGGAGAAGGCGTACAAGGAGCTGCGGGTGCTACGCGGCGTGGACTTCGACGTGGCGCGGGGCAGCATCTTCGCCCTGCTCGGCTCCAACGGGGCCGGCAAGACCACGGTCGTGAAGATCCTGTCCACGCTGCTCAAGGCCGACGCGGGGACGGCACGGGTGAACGGCTTCGACGTCGCCACCCAGGCCGCGGACGTACGCGAATCGATCAGCCTGACCGGGCAGTTCGCCGCCGTCGACGAGATCCTCAGCGGGCGGGAGAACCTCGTGCTGGTCGCCCGGCTGCGGCATCTCAAGAAGCCCGGCGAGATCGCCGACGACCTGCTCGCCCGCTTCTCGCTCACCGACGCGGGCGGACGCAAGGTCGCGACGTACTCCGGCGGCATGCGCCGGCGCCTGGACATCGCGATGAGCCTCATCGGGAACCCGCCGGTCATCTTCCTCGACGAGCCGACCACCGGCCTCGACCCCCAAGCCCGCATCGAGGTCTGGCAGGCCGTCAAGGAGCTCGCCGCCCGCGGCACAACGGTGCTGCTCACCACGCAGTACCTGGACGAGGCCGAACAACTCGCCGACCGGATCGCGATCCTCCACGAAGGCCGGATCATCGTCAACGGCACCCTGGACGAGCTCAAGCAACTGCTCCCACCCGCCAAGGTCGAATACGTCGAAAAGCAGCCGACCCTCGAGGACGTCTTCCTCACCCTCGTCGGCACGAAGGCATAAGGAACAAAAATGAGCAAGCATTTCTTCACCGACACCACCGTCCTGCTGGGACGATCCCTGCGCCACATCACGCGCAGCCCGGACACCATCATCACGACCGCGATCATGCCGATCGCCATGATGCTGATGTTCGTGTACGTGTTCGGCGGCGCGATCAGAACAGGGTCGGATTCGTACGTGAATTACATGCTGCCCGGCATCCTGCTCATCACGGTCGCCTCGGGCATCGCCTACACCGCATACCGGCTGTTCATGGACATGAAGGGCGGCATCTTCGAGCGCTTCCAGTCCATGCCGACCGCGCGCTCGTCAGTGCTGTGGGCGCACGTGCTGACCTCGCTGGTCGCCAATCTGATCTCGCTCGTGGTCGTGACGCTCGTCGCCCTGCTCATGGGCTTCCGCTCGGGGGCGGGAGTGCTGGCGTGGTTGTCGGTGGCGGGCGTCCTGATCCTGTTCACCCTGGCGTTGACCTGGATCGCCGTCATCCCCGGCCTGTCGGCCAAGACCATGGAAGGCGCCAGCGCCTTCTCCTACCCGCTCATCTTCCTGCCGTTCCTCAGCTCGGCATTCGTGCCCACCGACACCATGCCCGGCCCGCTGCGCGTCTTCGCCGAGAACCAGCCGGTGACCTCCATCGTCAACGCCATCCGCGCCCTGTTCGCCCAGCAGCCGGTCGGCACCGACATCTGGATCGCCCTCGGCTGGTGCGTCGGCATCCTCGTCGTCGCCTACGCCTTCGCCATGAACACCTACCGCCGCAAGATCTCCTAGGCCACGTGCGGCAGCCGCTGCTCCTCTCGGAAGCCAGTTGGCGGGAGTCCACGCGGGTGGTCTCACCATCTCGTCACGGCGGTCGGCCACCTCCACCGGAGAAGCGTCTCCCTGGACAGAGGCCGGCCCCGTGTGGCGGTTGGGGCCCACCGTGCTTGCCGTAAAAGAGCTGTAAAAGCGGAAGTCAGCCGTTGAGTGCGGCGGAGAGGGTTACCACCGCGCTGACCAGGAGGGCCGCCAGCACCACCTTGCGGAAGCGCTCCGGATCGATGCGGCGGAAGACCGCGTTTCCGGCGAACCACCCCAGCTGCACGATCGGCAGGCCCACCACGCCGATCCAGATCGACTGGGTGTTCACCTCGCCGGCCACGGCGAATCCGACCAGACTGAGCACGCTGGTGCCGGCGAACACCACCGAGAGGGTGGCGCGGAACTTCGTGGGGTCGTAGCCCATACCCTGGAAGGCGGCGACCATCGGCGGCCCATTGGTGCCGGTCGAGGTGGAGAGTGCGCCGGAGATGAAGCCGACTCCCACCAGTACGGGAACATTCCCCGGCACCTTCACCCGCCGCCACACCATCACCGTGCAGCCCAGGACTCCGACCCCGATGAGGGCCGTGAGCACTCGCTCCGACGTCACTCCATACACCCAGAGGCCGAGCGGCATGCCGAGCACAATGCCGGCCATGGCGATCATGGCCACCTTCCACTCGGCGTGGTGACGCTGACGCACGGCGATCGTGACGGTCATGGCCAGGGCGGACATCGTCGTGGCGACCACCGCTGTATGAGGGTCGACCGTGAGGGCCAGTAGGGGAGTGGCGACGAGGGCGTACCCGAATCCGGTCACCGCGTGCACTGTTGAAGCGATCAGGATAATCACGGCGGCAGCTAGCAGCGTGGACACCTGCCACACTTTGCCATGATCTACTGAAATGAACCAGTATTCTCGGAAAATTTGCCTCTGGCGGTTGATGTTGCGATATATGGAGACTGTCCGGGATGGGGTAGTTACACGTTGGTAAATGGTTGGCCCTTGTACTTCGTCACTTGTCAATAGGAGCGAATGAAATGGGTGGTCAGGAGCCTGCGAGCTACATTGTCAGCCCGGCACTCGATGGTGGCCAGGCCGTCATCTTCGTTCCCGGTCTGGGCGGCCGGACGAAGTTCGTGGAGCGGTGGAACGAGCCGGGCCGGGAACCTGTCGTCCGCCGGGCCACCTGGAGCGAGCCGATGAATGTGCCCTCCGTTGACGAGCGCGGCGCGGCGCTCGCGGCCCTCATCGCGGACTCTGGCGCCACGGATGTCGTGCTCGTGGGCCACAGTATGGGCGCTCTGGTCTGCCTGGAGGCGGCCAAGCACCTGGAGCGACAGCTTCGCGGCATCGTCGTCATGTGCCAGTACCCGCCGCATCGCACGCCTGTCTCGCCTTTGGCGGAGCTGCCGGACCGGGCATTGGCCGAGGAGTTGGAGGCGCCGTCACACATCATGGAAACGGCGGCTCTCCCCGAGTACGCACGTCTCTGGCGGTCTGAATATCAGCTGCTCAATCGCTATCTTGAGACAGATTCGCGCCCGATGCTCAACGCGCCGATAATCGCGGTCGGTGCCAAGGATGATGCGAGCTCCTGGAACACCGAGTGCCTCAATGACTGGAGCCAGTACACGACGGAATGGCTGTCGGTCCACATGATCGACGGCGGCCACCAGATCGTCGAGCAATTGCCTCCCGAGACTCTTCACGAATGGGTCAGGAAGGTTCGTGGCTGAACGCCGCTATGACGACAGCCGGTGCAGTTCGGCGGCCAGCTCGGCCACCGTCGGGTGGTCGAAGATCACCGCGATGCCGACGTCCACGCTGAACGCCCTGCGGATCTCCTCGACCAGACCCACCGCGGCGAAGGAGTCGCCGCCCAGCTCGAAGAAGTCCTCGTCGGGGCGGACCGACTCCACACCGAATTCGGCGCACCACATCTCCATCAGTCGAGCCTCGAGCGACGCCTCGTCCGATGGTGCTCCATCCGAGACCCGCTCGGGCGCACGTGCCATGGCCGTCGGTTGTTCGGCGGCGTCGGCGGCGTCGGCGGCGTCTGGCATGTCCTCGGGGGAGTTCTTCAGGACCGAGTCTTCCCCCGACATGGTGATCGCCACTTGCCTGTGGCTGGGGCGACCCAGGAGGCGCAGCAGCATGCCGACCCCGGTCGCGGGCGTGATCCCGTCGTCGGGCGACGACTGGGCATCGGCGCCTCGCTCTTCACGAGAAGTCTCGGGGGCGACCATGGATTCGTCGACGCGGCGCATCGTGAAGCCCCTGACCTCGACGGCGACGTCACCGCCGGCCGTCAGTACGTCGATGTCCGCCACGATCGTGTCCGAACCGCTCGGGCGTCGGCGGATATGGCTGTAGGCGAGCCCCGGTATCGGTCGGTGCACCACGATCGACTGGTACGCGAAGGGCGCGTGCGGAGGCTCAAGGTCAGGATCCCGCGCCAGCGACACCGCCGCGTCCAGAAGGGTGGGATGCAGCGCGTGCTCATCGAGCTCATGGCCGAACGCCTCGGGAAAGGTGAGTACGGCGAGCTTCGTGCTGATGTCCTCTCCCGAGGTCCAGATCTCCTCTCCCGGCCATCGCGGCCCGATGGTGAACAGCCGGTTCTCAGCGTCGTTCACGGGTATCCGCCGCTCGGGCAGCGACGCGCGCAGCCCGTCCAGGTCCACCGTGTCCGCCCCGGCGTCCACCAGCAGGATCTCCCCCGTCGTGTGGACGCGGTAGCCGTCAAGGGAGTCGGGGGAGAGCGGCGCGGTGCGAACGGTGAATCGCCAGAGGTCCTCGTGCGGTTCGAAGCCGACCTCGAGTGACACGGGCTCCGGGGTGGTGATCGGCTTCCGGAAGACCATGTGGCGCAGCTGCGCGGGCCGCCCGTTCGGGCGATCGATCGCCTCGTGGAAGGCGCGCAGGACGAAGTCGACCTGGGCCGTGCCCGGCAGTACCGGTACGCCGTCCATACGGTGTTCGTCCAGGATCGGATAGTTCTCGGCCGACAGCGGGGTCGACCACCAGCGCACATCCGATGGCGCGTCTTGCGGTGGCCGCCCTTGACGGGCAGCCATACCGACCTCGGCCCACGAGGGCCAGTTGATGGTCATCGAGGCGCAGCCTGCCAAGGGCTGCCGGCGTACCACCGCATCGAGGAAGGCGTTCGCCGCGGCGTAGTCGGCGCCGCCGACCAAGCCCCTGAGCGCCGCGCGGCTGGAGAAGGCCACGAAGAAGTCGAGGTCCGCCCGGCCTTGCAGCACCTCGACCAGCGCCAACGTACCGTGGACCTTTGGCGCGAGCGTTCGCGACACCTGCTCCCGCGTCCGGAACTGGAGCATGCCCCCTCCCGCCACGCCGGCCAGATGGAAGACGCCGTTGATCCCCCCGAAGGAGTCCGACGCCTGGTCGATCACCCGCCGCAGCGCGTCCACGTCGGTCACGTCGCATGCCTCGACGCGGCACTCGGCGCCGAGAGCCCGGATCTCGGCGAGCTCGGCGTCGTGTCCGTCTGTCACATGGCGGCCCAGCAGCAGCAACCGTGGTTGCAGACCGGTGTCCGCCAGGCCACGCGCCACGGCCAGACCGAGGCCGCCCAGCCCGCCGGTGATGACGTAGGCACCCCTGTGACGCAGGTCGACAGGGCCCGCACCGTCAGGGACGAACTCCCGCTCACCGGGCACCCAACGGCGATCCCCCCGCAGGGCGACGATCTCGGATCGCTTCCGGCCGCACAGCTCCGCGACCAGCCGCTCGTCGGTCACGCCGCCCTGGATGTCGATGAGCTTGCACATGGCGCGGGGGTTCTCAAGGATGTAGCTCCGCAGGAGTCCGAGCAGCATGGCTCGCACCGGGTGCACGGTCTCGCCGCCCGTCACGTCCGCGGACAGCTCGGTGACGACCAGGACGTCGCGAGCGCGCTTGTCGGGCGCCCGTCGCGCCGCTTCCTGCAGCAGCTCGACGATTCGCTGGAAACCGGTGTCGATCTGGTGGTCGATGTCGCTCAGGTCGGGTTCGGCCAGGCCGCCGCCGAGCTGCGTCGCGTCGATGATGAGCTCCGGGTATCGCTGCGAGTCTCTCAGCTCGTCCAGCAGCCGGACGACGTCCGCTTCGTGGCGGGGACGGATCACGAACTCCGAGCCCCGAGCTCCCGAATAGGAGGCACCGTGCCGTACCAGCAACGCGTCATCCCACCCAGCCTTGCCGAGCAGGGCGACCAGCTCGGCGGCTCGTCGCGCGTCGTCGGGCAGGAATACCAGTGGCCGGTCCCAGACGTCGGTGTGCCCGGCCGACTCGGCCTCCACCCACGTGGGCAGACGGAACACCGCACGGCCCGCTGGTTCCCGCGCCTCGTGGACGGGCGCGGGGCCGCTCGGAGACTCGATCCAGTACCGCTCGCGCTGGTACGGGTAGCCCGGCAGAGGTACGCGTTCACCCGTCGCGGCCAGCGCCGACCAGTCCACATCAGCGCCCAGGGTCCACAGCCGGGCCAGCGCGTGAAGGAACGAGGCGCGTTCGGTGGCACCCTTGGACGGCCCGCTCGGGAGCGTCGGCACCGTCAAATGCCGCTTGGCGCGTACCTGAGGATGTGAGCGCGCCAGGGTGGTGAGCGTCCGCCCGGGGCCCACCTCTACCAGCACCCGGTCACCGTCGGACAACACGGCCTCAAGCGCCTGCTTGAACAGGGCGGGTTGGGTGAGCTGCCGGCTCCAGAAGTCCACGCCGCTCACCAGGCCGCCAGTGGACGCGGAGTAGAGCTTCCACCGAGGACGACGTAACTCGATACCGTCGAAGGCCGGCCGCGCGCCTCCGGGTGACTCGCCCATCGCTCGGGCTCGGGCGCTCACCAGCCGTACCGCTTCCGGGAGGGTGAACACCTCGGCGAGCGTGGCGGCCGCGAACTCCCCGATGCCGTGGCCGAGCAGCGCGTCCGGCTCGATGCCCAACGCCAGCCACAGCCGCCCCAGCGCGTACTCGACGCTGAAGAGCGACGGCTCTTCCGGCGCCCGCTCCCAGACCTGCCGCTGGGGCAGGCCGCAGGCATCGAAGAGAGCGAAGCACTCGTCGAGTGCCTCACTGAACGCTGGTTCGGTGCGATAGAGCTCCGCCGCCATGTGGGCGTGCTGCGCCCCTTCGCCCGGGAACAGGAACACGGTGCTTCGGTCTGCCTGCTCCTCCGGGGTGACGATTCGCCGCCCGTGGTCACGCACGGCATTGGCCGCGTCGGACATGCTCTCGACCACCACAGCGCCTCGCACCGGGTGCGGCGTGCGCCCCTGCCGCAGCGTGAACGAGACGCTGGAGAGCGGGTCCGCGCTCTCCTTGAAAGATTGGGCAAGCTGCTCCGGGTACGCCTCGGCCGCGGACGGCGTCCGTCCCGACCACACGATCAGCTGCGTGGGCTCCGGAGCCGGGTCGACCGTACGGGTCGGCGCCTCTTCGAGGATCGCGTGCGCGTTCGTGCCACCGATGCCGAACGAGCTGACCCCCGCCAGGCGTCGCCGGCCGGCCGATCGAGGCCAGGGCCGCAGCGTGTCGTTGACGAAGAACGGTGAGTTCCCGAGCTCGAGGAACGGGTTCACCTCCGCGAAGTTGACGCTCGCGGGGATCTGCTCATGATCGAGCGACAGCGCCGCCTTGATCAGCGACGTGATCCCTGACGCGTGACCCAGGTGGCCCACATTTCCCTTGATCGATCCGATGGGACACCGCCCGGGCGCGAGTCCCGACGTCGCCCGAGCGCTGAACGCCTTTCTCAGCGCCGCGATCTCGATGGCATCACCCAGCCGAGTCGCGGTGGCGTGTGCCTCCACGTACCCGATGTCCTCGGGACCCACGTCGGCGAGCTCCATGGCTCTCAGCACGACCTCCGCCTGCCGATCGGCACTGGGCGCGGTGAAGCCGACCTTGTTCGCGCCGTCGTTGTTGACGGCCACGGCCCGGATCACCGCGGTGATCCGATCGCCGTCGGCCATGGCGTCGGCGAGCCGCTTGAGCACCACGACGCCGACGCCGCTGCCGAAGATCGTGCCGGTGGCCGCCGCGTCGAAGGGGCGACAGTGGCCGTCCCGGCTCAGCGGGCCGTCCTGGGCCCACCAGTAGCCGTGACCGACCGGGAACTCGACGTCGGCACCGCCGGCCAGAGCGACGTCGCACTCGTGGAGCCGGAGCGCGTTCACGGCGAGCTGTACGGCCACCAGGGAGCTCGAACACGCGGTCTGCACGGTCATGCTGGGGCCGTGCAAGTTCAGCTTGTACGAGACCAGCGTGGACGCGCTGTCGGGGTTGTTCCACATGCCGGCCGCCATGCCGGTGGCACTCCGGAGTGCCTCAAGGTTTCCGAGGACGCGGCCGACCCCGTAGCGGTTCGCGGCGACCGACGAGAACACGCCTGCCCTACCGAGCCTCAAGGCGTCATAACCGGCGTTCTCGACAGCGGCGTGCGAGGTCTCCAGGTACAGCCGTAGCTGCGGGTCGCACACCTCGGCCTCACGCCGGTTCAGGCCGAAGAACCCGGCGTCGAACAGGTCGATGCCCTCAGGCTCGGCCACCGCCCGCACGTATGCCTGGTCGTCCAGCGCTTCCCGCGACACGCCGCTCGACCGGAGCTCGTCCTCGGACGGGAAGCGCACCGCCTCCTCGCCGGCCACGAGGTTCCGCCAGAGCCGCTGGGTGTCGACCGCTCCCGGGAAACGACCGGCCATCCCGATGATCGCGATCGGCTCAACGAGGTTGCCCATATCGTCCGTCCTCCGATTCGCTTGCTGCCGCTCCATACGAGGAGCGAGCCGTCGCGGGGTCAGGACACGTCGTCCAGGTTCTCCCGCAGGTAGTTGGCAAAGGCATTCAGGGTGGGACAGCGAAAGACCAGCAGGGGAGAGATCTCCGTTCCGAGCTGTACGGAGAGCTCCGACACGAACCGCATGAGGGACATCGAGGTGAAGCCGGCCTCGAAGAAGCCGTCGTCAGGGTCGATCCGGTCGTCGCTCCGGCCTTGGCCGAGAGCGGACCGCGCGCTCTCGTGAAGCACCTCCCACAGCGTCGCCGCCCGGTCTTCAGCCTGCGCGGCGTCCACGACCGCCGGTTCGTCCGGCGATGAGGCACGCACCTCGATGCTCGAGGGCACGACCGCGGGGTCCAGGTGGTCGTGGAGCGCCGCACGAAGCTCGTCGCCGTCGATCGCCGTCGTGGAGCTCCGTACGACGGTCAGGCGTACGGATCCGACTCCGCTGCTGTCTTCGACGAACGTCGCCACCGCTTCGGCGACACCGGCGACCAGCGCGGCCGCGCCCTCGATCTCGTCCAGCTCCACCCGCGTGCCGTTGACCTGGACCTGCCGGTCCGCCCGCCGTAGGAAGCACATCGAGCCGTCCGGTAGCCGACGGACGATGTCGCCGGTGTCGTACCAGCGGCCGTTAGGGCCGGTAGTCAGCAGCGGGGTCCCGTCCGTGTAGCCGAGTGCGCAGGCGGCGGCTTCCACGTGCAGTCGGCCTTCCGTACTCTCACCGTCGGACGCGTCGATGGGAACGATCTTGACCACGGCATGGTCGAGCGCGCGTCCGATGGGAACCGGGTCCTCGCTCGCCACCCCCTTACCGGGCGGCACCTGGTGCACGCACACGACCTGCGGCGTCTCCGACGCGCCGTAGCAGTTGGCGATGGTGGCCTGTGGGGCGAACCGTGCCGTCGACCGCAGCGCCGCTGCCGTGAGCCGGGCCCCCACCGAGCAGACCAGCCGCAGGCTGTCGACGGGAAGCAGCGACGAGCCCGCCATGAGCTGGAGGAGGACCGGCGAGCCCTGGAGCACGGTGATGGAATGCTTCGAGAGCCAGGCCGCCAGCAGCCGGGGATCCGCGGCCGTGCGACTGTCGGGAATGAACAACGTCGCACCGGTGAGCCAGGGTGCGATGAGCTCCCGCAGGCTCGGATCGTGGCCGGGTCTGCTGAGAAAGGCGATCCGATCGGATTCGTCCATGGGCAGTTCCTTGAAGAACGCCACACTGGCGGCCTCGAAGGCCGCTCGTCCGACGATAATGCCCTTGGGCCTGCCCGTCGTGCCGGACGTGAAGAGGATATGACTGACTCCTCCCACGTCCTCTTCGGTCTCTTCGTCCTCTCTGTCGAAACCATCGAGGCGCGCCGGTGACGGGACACCGTCGTCCAGGAGTTCCAGGCCGGCCGGGGCGGACGACGGTCCGAAGGTCGCCACGGCGCCAGTGGCCGTCAATGCTCCACGCACCCGCTCGGCACCCCAGTCTCCCAGGATCGCCGGGACGGCTCCCGCGCTCCAGAGCCCCACGATCCGCGCGACGAACTCCGGGCTCCGGTCCGCCGGCACGCCCACCACGCGGCCCTTCAGATGGTGACCCCGTACGACGCCGCTGATGTCCTCGCTGAGCGCGGCGACGTCGCCGAAGGTGATGCCACGATCCTCGTGAACCAGGGCGACCCTGCTCAGGTCACGAGGCACCCGTCCGAGAAGCCCCGGCGGGACAGCGCTGGTGGCGGTGTTGGTCGCAGTGTTGGTCGCGGTGTTGGTCGCGGTGTTGGATGTGGTGCTGGTCGTCGTTCTGGTCGTGTCACGGACGGGGCCGGCCGGCTCGTCCACTCGGCTCACGCTAACCTCCCTCGCGGGCATGACGTCCAGCCCGTCGGATCGATGTTGCGTTCACAGCAGCTCATCCCACGCCGAGTGAAAGTACCTGGGGTGAGCGCTGCGTAGTTCGCGCCAGTGCTGCCTGCGGTTCTCCGCCGGCGTGGTGTCGATCTGGCCGTCGGTGCCACCTCCGGTCGCCGCCCACGCCAGGTGCATCAGCGGGAGCACGGCCGAACCACGCCGGGCCTTGCCCAGCTCCGCCCCGGCGCCGGTGACGACTCTCGACAGCCCCACCGAATAGGCGTACTTGATGGGTTCGTAGACCACCGCGTTGAAGTAGACGAACGGGTCCGGCGCCGCACCGTCATCGTCGTTGTCGAGACGCCCGAAGTCGGTCACGTACAGCCGGTCATGCCAGCGGCACATGACTCCAGCACCGACGAGACGACCCCGCACACGGCACAGCATGGCCATCGACGAGGCGTCTCCCAGCGCGGACGAGTACGCGGACAGGCGTCGCGTGACCGCCTCCACGCTGTACGCCATCCCGTACTTGGCCCGCACGTTCACGATCATCGGCGCGATGGTCGTGATGGCTTCACGGAGAGGTACGGTCTCGGTCGCACAGTCCTTGGCGAAGAGCCCGACCTCCCTGCGGACGCTGGTGCGGGTGTTCCGTGGCAGCGTCGCCAGGTAATCCTCGAAGTCCCCGCCGGGGAGCTTCAGTTCAGTCTGTGCGACGCTCGCCAATCGGTGATGGTCTCCGTCGCCGACGACCGGAGCGAGGTCTCTCCACGCGGCGGAGTCGAGGAACAAGAAGAAGGTGTACGGGAGCCCGCGCTCGACCGCGACGGCGCGGGCGGCATCCCTAAGTGCGTGCAGGACCATTGTCCTGGTCGAAGTCGGCAGGGTGCGGTCCACGATGAGCCGCGTACTGAATCCCGCGCACGAACCGGCCAGCAATCCCAGCCGGCCGTCGAGCGAACTCGCGGCGTGCAGCAGGTCTTGGAAGTGGAGCTCCGGCCAGTACAGGTAGTCACCACGACTGGGGAGCGAGTCATAGAGGGGAAAGGCACCGACGATTCGCGGGTGCCCAGATTGTCGGGCGATCAGGTACATGATGGGCCCGTCACCGGATCGCTCAAGAGCCGTCAGCCACGCACGACTCTGGAACATGTCCCGCGGGTCCGCGACGTCATCCCACACACACCCGGCGACGTCGTTCAACGAGGGCACGCGCTCGACCGTCACGAGCCCGGCCGCTTCGGGTGACATTTCCGGAATTTCCTGATGTTTCATCGAAACCCGGCAGTCATACCGTCACCTGGCCCCGTGATGGAGCCATTCGCGCAGGTCTGGCTCCGCGAGCTCGGCTATCCGACGGTCGTAGTGTGCTCGATCCTCATCGGTGAGGAACTGCTGCCATTGGCCCGACTTACCACTGCGGAAAAAGCGTTTGTGATCGCGGATGTAGCCCAACTGCTCGTCGGGTGCGAGTTCATCGGCGCGATTGCGCATCTGCTGGAACGTGGCGGCCTCGACCAGTTCCGGCCACTTGCTCTCGTCGATCTCGATGCCGAGCCGTTCGGCGAGCCGTCGCATCTGGCCGGCGAGATCATTGGAGAGGTCGGCGTAGTGCAGCAGAATGACATTCGGCTCCGCGCGGCGAACCCATGCGCGGCTCTGCGTCCAGATCAGCGCACGCAGCGAGTCGAGATTGTCGTACGGCGAGTCGTCGTTGTCCACCCAGCGTAATAAGTACTCCCGTTCGTCGAGGAAGTCCCTCTCGTCATGATCGTCGACCTGAACGTCAGTCGCCGCGTTTCCGGGGTGGGCGGCCTGATGGATCAAGCGACGAATCACGTCACGCTTGAGATTCTTGCCGTGGCTACGCAGGGAGATGGCCACATCGCGCGGGTCTCGCCCCACCGTGATGTAGGTGACCTGCGGGTCGACCGGGATGCCGTCGAGCGGAATGTGGGTTTTGATGAAACGGCGGTGTTGCTGCGCGGCGAGGTTGTCCCAAACCTCCTGTTTCGGACGTACGAGCATGTCGATCCACGGTGAGAGGCTCGACAGTGGAGCGGGTAGCTGCGGCGTCTGGAAAATCAGGAGCGCGCAGATCGTCTGGGTCCAGGTGGTGCCGCATTTGGCCGGCGAATTAATGACAATATCGCCTGGCCGGAATTCGAACGCGTCCCACCGGGAGCTGTCTTCCATCGGTGTGAGGTAACGGACTGGATGCGTCGTCATCAACGTGAGTTTAATCACATTATGCGAGTTAAGGAAGGTATGTGATTGCCTGTGTGCATTCAGTGATAATAATGCGCAAATTGATGACATTTCCGATCTGGCTGCAGGGGAATTCCAGCAACAACAAATCCCCTGGTAAGACGTGTGCTATTTATCTGACGGCTCACCCGCTGCGCAGGGAATAGGCGGTCACACTCTTGGGCAGGTCGGCGACGCGTGACAGGGCGCCGGTGCCGATGTTCCAGCCGAGCAGCCTGTCCCCGCTCTCGACGATCACCGTGTCCTGGCCGATCCAGCCGCGCACGGGGCACCCGCCCTTCCCGCACCTCCTGCCGGCAGAATCACCCCAGGGCAGGAGCAGCGTCCTGACCACCCGTCCCGTGGCGATGTCGGCCACGACGGCCACATCGGCTTCCTCCGCCCGGTCGTGGTCGGCGAACGCGGACCTGGCGACGAGGCCGCCGCGCTGCCATCCGTGGTTGCCCGGGACGCCCACGGGCATGCTGCCCTTGTCGGTGATGTCCCGGACGTTCAGCGCCACCTCCGACCCGCCCTCCTGGATGACCGTCCAGCCGCCTTTGGCGGGCGAGACGATCCTGAGGTCGCGGTAGCCCGCGACACCCGTGAATCCCTTGTACGGCTGCCGCCGCGCCTTCCCCGTGGCCAGGTCGAGCAGGTAGTTCGCCTTCTCCTGCTCGACGAGGAGTTGCTCGCCGCGCCAGAGCACCATCTCGTTGAACCCCGGCACCGGGTAGCGCCTGGCCTGGCCGATCACGAGGTCGACGACGACCACCTCGTCCTTCTGCGGGAAGGCGGCCATCGTCCCGTCGGGGGCGAGCGAGTTGGGCTTCAGCGGCGTCCCGCCGTTGCCGGCCGAGTCCACGGAATCGCCCAGCTTCACATCGAGCGGGATCCGCCCGCCGGATTTCATGATGTAGATCCGCCCGTCGCCGAACTCGGCCAGCGCCAGGACGGGCCCGGAAACGGTGGTCACGACGGGGATGTCGGCCCACCTCTCCGGCAGCGCGGTCGCCAGCGTGGGCAGCCCCGCCTCATCGCTGGGCGGCGGAGCCGTGTCCATGGGGGGAGTCGGCGGGATCGTGGGCGTGGGTGTGGGCGTGACGCTGGGATACACGGTGACGCCGCGCTCGACCGGCTCCGGAGACACGACGATCCCCACCACGACGAGCACAGTGACCGTCGCGGCCGCCGCGAGCACCGTCCACCGGCGGCGAGTACGGCTCCGCGTGCCCTGCCGCCACAGCTCGCCCGCGCGGGACGACCCCTCAGGCAGAGTCTCGGCCAGATCATGGAACAGCTCCCGCAGCCCCTGGTCGGTCATATCAACACCTCTTCCAGCTCGGGAGCGACCTCGCGTAACCGCTTCAGGGCCGCGTGCGTCTGGCTCTTGACCGTCCCGGACGAGACCCGGAGGATCGCCGCGACCTCCCCGACCGGCAGGTCCTCGTAGAAGCGCAGCACCAGCACCGCCCGCTGTTTCACCGGCAGCCTGGCCAGCGCGCGGGCGAACACCACCTTCAGGTCCGACGCTTCCGAGGTGTCGTGATCCGCCTGCTCGGGCGGCTCTCCGTAGGCGAATTCCCGTCGCCGCCGCCACGTGGACGCCACGTCCCTGTACAGGGTGGTACGTACGTAATTGACCGGGTCGGTATGTACTTTCGACCAGCGGCGCGCCAGCTTGATCAGGGCATCCTGGAGTACGTCCTCGGCCAGATGCCTGTCACCGCTGATGAGGATGGCGGCACGCAGCAGCCGCGGGTGCCAGGCGGCGACGAAGGCCTCGAACGCCTCGGAATCCGTCATATAGACAAGACGCCCGAGAGGGGATGAACGGTTGGGGCTTCTACGAAATCAGCAGTTGCCGAAGGGGCCCGCTCTGAGGAGCGGGCCCCTATGGACGTTGGACGTCAGCGGTTGGGAGACAGGCCCAGCTGAAGGCCCTTCAGGCTGCTGGAGCGCTTGCTCAGCCCGGCGGCGATCGTGCGGAGCTCGGCCGCGGCCGGAGAATCGGGGTCCGTCAGGACCAGCGGCTTGCCCTCGTCCCCGCCCTCGCGGAGGCGCAGGTCGATGGGCACCTGGCCCAGAAGAGGCACCCGAGTCCCCAGCGTCCGGGTCAGAGCGTCGGCCACCGTCTGGCCGCCACCCTCGCCGAAGACCGAGATGCGCTCGTCGCAGTGCGGACACGGCAGCCAGGCCATGTTCTCGATGACGCCGGCGATCTGCTGGTGCGTCTGCGCGGCGATCGAGCCCGCCCGCTCGGCCACCTCGGCGGCGGCCATCTGCGGGGTGGTGACCACGAGGAGTTCGGCCGACGGCAGCCGCTGTGCCACCGAGATGGCGATGTCACCGGTGCCCGGCGGCAGGTCGAGCAGCAGGACGTCGAGGTCGCCCCAGTAGACGTCGGCGAGGAACTGGTGGAGCGCGCGGTCGAGCATCGGCCCGCGCCAGACCACCGCGCTGTTGCCCTCCGGCTTGAACATGCCCACTGAGATGACCTTGATGTCATGCGCCACCGGCGGCATGATCATGTCTTCGACCTTGGTGGGGCGCTCCGAGGCGCCGAGCATGCGCGGGACGCTGTGGCCGTAGATGTCGGCGTCGACGATGCCGACCTTGAGCCCGTTGGCGGCCATGGAAGCGGCCAGGTTGACGGTGACGGACGACTTGCCGACCCCGCCCTTGCCGCTGGCCACCGCGAAGACACGGGTCAGCGAGCCCGGCTGGTTGAAGGGGATCTCCTTCTCGGGGCCTCGATCGCCGCGCAAGGTGGTCTGGAGCTTCTTGCGCTGCTCGGTGCTCATCACGTCGAGCTCGATCTCGACGCCCGTGACACCCTCGAGTTTGGTCACCGAAGTGGCGACGTCGCGACGGATCGTGTCCTTCATCGGACATCCGGCCACGGTGAGGTAGACACCCACGCGAACGACACCGTCGGCACCGATGTCGATGCTCTTGACCATACCGAGATCGGTGATCGGGCGACGGATCTCGGGGTCGATGACGGTGGCTAGAGCGGCCGTCACCTGTTCCTGTGTTGGTGCCATCTAAGTCTCGGCACGAGGGAGTGCCGTCCCTCCTTAGTCGTATATGTGTGACCTGGCGCTGCACGCCGGTGAGGATGCCCCTCCATCGTATGAACCAGGGACCCCGTGCGGATAATCCGTGCTGTTTAGGTGTCCGTGCAACGTTCTAAGGTTACTCCGTGACTCTTCTGCGTGACGAGGGCCTCGCCACCGGCCGCACCACCGGCCCCACCGGCCTCACCGGCCTCACCGCCGAGGAGCTGGCGGTCTGGCGGATGCTGCAGCGAGCTCAGGTGCACATCACCCGCCATCTGGAGGCCGAGCTGCTCGTGGCCCACGGCCTGCCGCTGGCCTCCTACGACGTGCTGACGCAGCTGGCCGAGGCGCCGGACCGGCGACTGCGGATGAACGACCTGGCCGGCCGGGTGCTGCTCTCCCGCAGCGGCCTGACCAGGCTCATCGACCGGCTCCAGCGTGACGGCCTGGTGGCGCGCGAGGCGTGCGCGAGCGACGCGCGGGGGCTGTTCGCGGTGCTGACGGACCGTGGCGCGGCCCGGCTGACCGAGGCCACCCCCACTTACCTGCGCGGAATCAGATCCGAGTTCCTCGACCTGCTGGGGGCCGGCGAGA
Organism: Nonomuraea sp. NPDC049028; assembly: GCF_043197735.1. Classification (NCBI taxonomy): domain Bacteria; kingdom Bacillati; phylum Actinomycetota; class Actinomycetes; order Streptosporangiales; family Streptosporangiaceae; genus Nonomuraea; species Nonomuraea sp. NPDC049028. The sequence continues at coordinate 106,428 of NZ_JBICTR010000009.1, read as the reverse complement.
TCCGCCTGGTCCGCGAGATGCTCGCCAAACTGCCCATCACCGCCGCTCCCTGAGCGGCCGCCACCCGTTCTTCGCGGGCTCACCGCCGCTCCCTGAGCGCTGCCGCTCCTTAAGCGCCGCCGCGCTCATTGCCGGATCTCGAGTTGAGCTCCTCCGCCAATCGCTGGAGCTCCGAGCGGAGATAGTCCCGGGTGGCCACCTCGCTGATCGCCAGCCGGAGCCCGGCGATCTCGCGGGTCAGATATTCGACGTCGGCCTGGTTGCGGTCGGCCGCCGCCCGGTCCTGCTCGTACTGGACGCGGTCCCTGTCGTCCTGCCGGTTCTGGGCCAGCAGGATCAGCGGCGCGGCGTACGACGCCTGCAGGGACAGGATGAGCGTGAGGAAGATGAACGGATAGGGGTCGAACCGCAGGCCGGCGGGCGCCAGAACGTTCCAGGTCACCCAGACCGCGACGAACGCCGTCATGTAGACGAGGAACCTGGCCGTACCGAGGAAGCGGGCGATCTGCTCCGACAGGCGGCCGAACGCCTCGGGGTCGTAGTGCGGGCGCAGTGAGCGGCGCAGCGCGCGTGGCTGGTCGAGGCGTTCAGTCGTCACGGTGTGCCCTCTCGCGCCAGTCCTTGGGAAGCATGTGGTCGAGTACGTCGTCGACCGTCACCGCGCCGACGAGCCTGCCCAGCTCGTTCACGACCGGCGCCGCCAGCAGGTTGTAGTTCGCCAGGTAGGAGGCGACCTCGTACACGGTCAGCTCCGGCCTGATCGGGTCGACCGAAGGGTCGATGGCCGAGCCGAGCAGCGTGGAGGGCGGTTCGCGCAGCAGCCGCTGGAAGTGGGCCATTCCCAGGTAGGCGCCCGTCGGCGTCTCGGTGGGCGGCCTGGTCACATAGACCTGCGCCGCGACGGCGGGCGCCAGATCCTTCTGCCGCATGTGGGCCAGCGCCTCGGCGACCGAGGCGGTGGGCGGCAGGATCACCGGCTCGCTGGTCATCATGCCGCCCGCGGTGTCGTCGGCGTAGGTGAGCAGCCGCCGTACGGGCGCCGCCTCCTGGGGCTCCATCAACGCGAGCAGCTGGGTGGCCTGCTCGCTGGGCAGGTCGTGCAGCAGGTCGGCGGCGTCGTCGGGGTCCATCGCCTCCAGTACGTCGGCCGCCCGCTCCACCTCCAGTGACCGCACGATGGCGATCTGGTCGTTGGGCGGCAGTTCCTGCAGGGTGTCGGCGAGCCGGTCGTCGTCGAGGGCGCGGGCGATCTCGATCCGGCGCTTGTCCGGCAGGTCGTGCAGGGCACTGGCCAGGTCGGCGGCCCGCATCGACTCGAAGGCGGCGATCAGCCCGGCGGCTCCCTGGTCCTTCTGCAGGACACCGAACCCCGACACCTCGCTCCAGTCGACGATCCTCGTCTCACGCCGCCGCCGGCCCCGGTAGACGGCCACCTTGGTGATCTGCCAGAACGACGGCTTCGTCTCCTCCATCGCCACGTCGTAGACGGTGACCGGCTCGCCGTCGAGCCGCACGGTGAGGTCGAGCATCTGGGCGATGACCAGCGTCTCGGTGTCGCGCTGCTCGAACCTGCGCATGTTCAGCCGGCCCGTGAAGACCACCGCGCCCGCTTCGATGCCGCGCACCCTGGTGATGGGCAGGAAGACCCGGCGCCGCGGCTGGATCTCGACCACCATGCCATGCACGCTCGGCGGATTGCCGTCGTGCGGCCCGACCACGACATCTCTGATGCGGCCGATCTGATCGCCCGCGGGGTCGAAGACCGGGGTCCCCGCCAGGCGGGCCACGAAGATCTTCACGTCAGCAGGCTAACAGTGCCCCTCCATTGCGCTCCGGATGCCTGACATGTCAGTATCAAAAGTCGATTACGGTGATTACGAAGTTGGGGTTGATCGTGAAGTACCCAGGGCTCGCGCTGGCTTTCGTGTCCTCGTGCTGTTTCGCGTTCTCGGGCCCGATGGCCAAGTACCTGATCGCCGCCGGACTGGCCCCGATCGAGGCGGTCTGGACGCGCATGGCGGGCGCCGGCGTGCTCATGGTGGTCGTATTGGCCCTGGTCAAGCCGCGCGCCCTGCGGATCCCGCGGTCACGGCTGCCGTTCTTCGCCATGTACGCGATCGTGGCGGTGGCCGCGGTTCAGTCACTGTACTTCGTGGCCATCACGCGGCTGCCGGTGGGGATCGCGTTGCTGCTGGAGTTCATGGCGCCGGTGATGGTGGTGCTCTGGGTACGTTTCGTCCGCCGGGTACGGCTGGCCCGCGCGGCCTTCGCCGGCGCCATAACCGCCGTCGTCGGCCTCGCGATCGTCGTGGAGGCATGGCAGGGCCTGCGACTCGACGCCCTGGGCCTGCTCCTCGGCCTGCTCGCCGGAGCCTGCTGCGCGGGCTACTTCCTGATGAGCGACAGCTTCGGCGACGACGTGGACCCCCTCGGCCTGATCGGCTGGGGCCTGATCGGGTCGGCCGTGATCCTGGTGCCCTTCGCCCGCCCGTGGAACATCCCGTGGGACGCCTTCACCCGGACCGTCACCCCCTCGGCGGGCGCGCACACCTTGCCGGTGCTCGGGGCGTACCTGTGGATGGTCCTGATCGCCACGGTCGTCGCCTACATCCTGGGCGTGAACGCGGTCCGGCGACTGACGGCGGCGGTGGGCGCCACGGTGGCCTCACTGGAGGTCATCGGCGGGGCGGTGGTGGCGTGGGCGCTGGTGGGGGAGACGCTGGGAGTGTTCCAGATCGTGGGCGGGCTGATCGTCCTCACCGGCGCCCTCCTCGCCCAGACCGCAACCGAACAACGACCGGAACCGAGCACGAAGCCCAGCCCGGACGACCTTGAGCAGCCGGTCGGCGTGGTGTGAGTTTCGGCTTTTAGTGCGGCGTGAGCTTTACGGCAGTGCGAGCTCTGGCGCCGTGCGAGAGCAGAGCGGCGTGCGAGCGTTAGCGGCGGGTGAGCTTCAGTACGGTCGACTCGCGCGCCCAGCGGTCGGTCAGGTGCTCGCTGTCGGGCGCGTTGAGCCGCTCTTTGGCCAGCGCGGCGACGGCCTCAGGCTCCGCCGCCTGATCCACCACCCGGACCTCGGCCTCGAAGTCGGCCAGCCTGGCGCCGTTGTCCTTGCTGCGCAGGATGACCTGGACGGTGTCAAGCCCCTCGATGCCCGGCAACTGCTGCTCGCCGCCGCCCGTGACGAGGTAGATGGCACCGTCGTGCCAGGCATGCCAGGCTAGGCGCGGGCGATCGAGGGTGAGCCAGAGGACGCCGGACTTCTTCGCGCCCTCTTCGATGGCCGCGGATATGTCGCTCACGCCTCGACTGTACCGGGGTGGTAGGCGCTTCGGTGGCGCCGATCAAGGCATGACGCATCCGCAGCCGCACCAGCGCCTTGACGTCTTTGTCCAGCTGATCGCCAGAGATGCCGAACTTCTTCAGCATCGCCCGCAGGTCGCACCTCCACGCTGATGCGCGGCCCGTACTTCGGCTGTCGAGAGCGGTCGCGCCCCTCATTGCGCAGGTCCGCGGCCACGGCCTTACGCGCCGAGGGCGGCGGTCAGGTCGAGCTCGACGAGTTGGCCGGCGAAGCCGAGCTGGGCAACCCCCAGCAGCGTGCTCGCGGTGGTGAAGGCGGCGGCGAGGGGTGAGTCGAGCAGACGCTGCCATACTCCGCCGAGCGCGGTGGTGTCTTGGCTCACCACCACATAGATGACCGAGCGGACCACCTGCTCGGGGCGGGCGTTCACGGTCGCGAGCGCGGTCAGGGCGTTGGCGACGACCTGGTCCACCTGGGCGTCCAGATCTCCTTCGCCGACCAGGGCGCCGGTCACATCCAGCGGACACTGTCCGGCCAGGAACGCTGTCCGCCCGGCCTCGACCACGGTGATGTGGCTGTAGCCGGGAGTCTTGTGCAGTTCGTCGGGGTTCAGGCGGGTGATCGTCATGCGGAGATTGTGGCGGTTCCGGGGTCGGCGGATCATCTGGTTTGTTTCAGCGCCTCGCGAAGGTCTCGAAGGGGGCTTCCGTCTCCCGACTGACCGGGGGGATGTCGGTGGCGCGAGCCGCCACCTTCCGCAGGGAGCGAGCGCACGGACCCTCCGGCCCTCCGGCCCTCAGGGAGCGCACGGACCTCTGGCAGAACGTCCACGCACCCTGCGGCAGAACGCCCACGCACTCAGCGGCAGAACGTCCATGGATCATCCGGCAGAACGCCCACGCACTCAGCGGCAGAACGCCCACCGATCTTCCGGCAGACCGCCCACACAACTGCATTCAACTGCGGTAACGTGCGGAGCGTGATGGATTCGTCTCTGTTCCCGCGACGCGCCGAGGCAATGGCACTCGAAGCGCTGGCGGACACGCGAGTCGTCGTTGTGAACGGCGCTCGGCAAGTGGGCAAGAGCACGCTGGCGAGCTTGATCGCCGCGCAGGCGGACAATGCCCGCCAGCTCTACCTGGACGATCCAGCGATCCTGGCCGCAGCCGAGGAGGATCCCGTCGCCTTCGTCCAGCACGACGGCCTTCTGATGATCGATGAGATCCAGCGCACCCCGCAGCTACTCCTGCCGATCAAGCACGAGGTTGATCGGCATCCACGTGCGGGCCGTTTTCTTCTCACCGGTTCAGCACGCCTGCTGGGCCTACGTGATCTCCCGGACGCTCTGCCCGGGAGGACGGAGACCATCGAGTTGTGGCCACTGTCCCAAGGAGAGATCGACAGCGCTCCGGACGGATTCGTGGACCATGTCTTCACTCATGGCGCCGATGTCGCCATGGACCCCTCCCCACTCCATAAGGCTGACTACGTGGATCGCGCACTGCGCGGTGGCTACCCGGAGGCGGTCCGGAGGGATCCTGGACGCAGGCGCAACAGGTTCTTCGATTCCTACATCACCGACCTGGTCACCCGTGATGTGCGCCAGATCTCCGACATCGAACGTCCAGCGGAGATGCGCAGGCTGCTCAGCGTCATCGGGGCTCGGATGGGCGGATTGGCCGTGGTCCAGTCGATCGCCGGCGACGTAGGGCTTCCCAGGGTGACGCTCTCGCGCTATCTGGATCTCCTGGAATTGATCTTCGTCATCAAGCGCATACCGGCCTGGTCGTCGAATCTCACCACCCGCGCCATCTCCACCCCCAAACTGATCGTCACAGACAGCGGGCTGGGCGGTCGGCTCATCGGCATGTCGCCTGAGCGCGCCAGGGATGTCACGGCGCCAGTCGGCCCACTGCTTGAGAATTTCGCGATCGGGGAGGTCGCCCGTCAGCTCACCTGGGCCAACGAATCCGTTCAGCTGTTCCACTACCGGGACCGCGACCAAATCGAGGTGGACATGGTCCTGGAGCACGCTTCCGGCGAAGTGATCGGCCTGGAGGTCAAAGCCGCGGAAACCGTGCGCGGTGATGACTTCCGAGGACTCCGCCACTTGGCCGACCGGCTTGGATCACGGTTTCGGGCGGGATTCGTCCTGTATACCGGCGAACAGAGCCTGTCGTTCGGTGAGAAGCTGAGAGCTTTGCCCATGTCATCGCTGTGGATGCTCGGCACCACAAGCCAATCGTGAATGCTCAGACTGCCGGCGCATCGACGCAGAGACATGGAACCCCCGACCGGCTTCGGCGGCTGGTTTTGTCGATGACATGTGACAGCGTTTGCCGGTCTGTGTCCTGTGACACCGAACCCTGAGCTTGTGCCATCGAAGGTTGAGCGGTGCAGCGTGACGTCTGATCGTGGACGTGGACTCGGTATGGCCGGGCCGGACCTGAATAGGGTCGGTGCGCGACAGGACAGGGGAGCCCGTCAATGGCGGTGACATTCCGCCCCGCGTGCGGGCGGCTCTGGGGGCTATCAGTCGGTCCCTATCCCCTCCCACCGGAACTCGACCTCAAAGATCGGAGCCTTCCCCGCCACATCCAGTTCTCCTCCGTCATCCTCGTCATCGGAGTAGTAATGGACCTCGGAACCCGGAAACGCCTGCGCAAGCCGATCGACCACCTGCTCCTTCCCCTCCTCGCTGATGAACGCGGAGCCGTCGTTCTCCATCAGGACGTCAATGTCCTCCTCGTGCAACGCGGATCGCGCGTCATTGCGGGTGAGCCAATGTCCAGCGGCGGTACGTCCCCCTGCCGCGACCGTGAGACCGAACTCCACAGTGTCGCCGTGATCCTCGCCCCACACCTCGTCGTGGACCTCGATTCGAGCGCCCTTAAACATCGCCATGCGACCATTGTCCAGGCGGTCATGTCGGCGGTTCATCCCATCCCGGCGATGGCGTCACGTTCCGGGTGCGGCTGCAACTCCCCCCATCCCGCAACTGGAGGTCACGCTGCACCGCTCACTCATCCATGGCACAAGCTCAAGGTTCGGTGTCACAGAACAGTCTGCTGCGACAGCGATCGTTCGGTAAGTGGGTAAGCGGGTGGGCTGGAGTGGTCAACCAGCAAGCGGTGAATCCGTGTATGGCACGTCGATGCGTCGCCTGGTGCCTGACTTTGCTATGCCTCCTGGTCACAGCGGGCTTTCGAAGCAGATGGCCGAGGGGCCGGAGGGTGCGCGGGCGGAGCCCGCGCCGATAGGGCGTCCGAGCGGAGCGAGGGCCTGCAGGGGTCGGGCCTCGGCCCGACTGGAAGCAACGCCTGCCCCCGAAGCGCGAAGCGCCCACCCGCGAAGGCCTTTGTGGAGAGGTGGGCATCAGACGGTCAAGCCGGTAAGTGGGTAACGGGTGGGGCGTGGTGGGTGGGGGTGCGAAGAGGCGGCGGCGAGGGGGCTAGCGTGTGCGCATGCGCTCACGTCGATCTGTTCTCGCCGTCCCCGGTAGTAACCCGAGGTTTCTGGAGAAGGCCCAGACTCTGCCGGTCGACGAGGTGTTCCTCGATCTGGAGGATTCTGTCGCGCCCCTGGTCAAGGATGAGGCTCGCAAGAACGTCGTGACCGCGTTGCGGGAGGGGGACTGGACGGGGAAGACGCGGGTCGTACGCGTTAATGATCTGTCGACGCAGTGGACCTACCGTGACGTGATCGAGGTGGTGGAGGGTGCGGGGGACAATCTCGACTGCCTGATCCTGCCCAAGGTGCAGGACTCGACCGAGGTCGTCTGGCTCGACACGCTGCTCACCCAGATCGAGAAGACGATGGGGCTGGGGGTCGGGCGGATCGGGATCGAGGCGCAGATCGAGAACGCGCGCGGGCTGGTCAACGTGGACGCCATCGCGGGGGCGTCCAGGCGGCTGGAGGCGCTGGTGTTCGGGCCGGCCGACTTCATGGCGTCGGTGAACATGCGCACGATGGTCGTGGGGGAGCAGCCGCCGGGTTATACCGAGGGCGATGCGTACCACTACATCCTGATGCGCCTGCTGATGGCCGCGCGGATGCACGATCTGCAGGTGGTCGATGGGCCGTACCTGCAGATCAGGGACGTCGAGGGGTTCAAGCGGGTGGCCAGGCGGGCCGCGGCGCTCGGATTCGACGGGAAGTGGGTGCTCCATCCGTCGCAGGTGGAGGCGGCCAATGAGGTGTTCTCGCCGACGCAGGAGGACTACGACCACGCCGAGCTCATCCTGGAGGCGTACGACTACTACACGACCGTGGAGAAGCGCGGCGCGGTCATGCTGGGGGACGAGATGATCGACGAGGCCTCGCGCAAGATGGCGCTCGTCGTCGTGGCCAAGGGGCGGGCTGCCGGGCTGAGCCGTACGAAGACGTTCAGCCCGGAGAGCTAGGGTCGTAACAGCTGTCAGACCTTGAAGCCGATCGTGGTGAAGAACCAGAACGACGACGTGAGCCAGAGCCCGACCAGTGCCGTGAACGCGAGCCCGCCGATCACGGGCAGCGTCCAGCCTGGCGTGCCCCGCTTCGGCAGGGCCAGCATCTTGGCCGTGAACAGCCCGTAGAAGAAGCAGCCGAGCAGCGAGTGCGCGAGCACCCTGGGCACGTCGTACTGCAGCCCCAGGGCGTACAGGCAGTGGAAGGCGACGGGGATGGTCAGCAGGAAGGCCAGCCGGCCCGACCAGCGATGTACGCCCGGCGGAATGGAGACCCCGAGCTTGCCCCACATCGACAGGGCGGAGATGACCTGGACGGCGGCGAGCACGAACGCGCCCGTCGTCAGCCACGCCTTCATCGGCAGCGCGGCGGAGAAGCCGGCGGGGCCGACCGCGAAGCCGGTGGGGGCGTGGATGCGCCCGAAGACGCCGAGGGCGATCGCCACCATTCCGCCGATCAGCAGCGGGACGGACAGGGGGTGGAAGCTGGTCGGCCGGTGCGAGGTGACGCTCATTGCATCTCCTGAATGAAGCCGTCGACGTCCTTCGGGTAGAGGGTGGTGTTGTCGTCGAGCGGCACCGGCGCGGTCGGCTGGTAGGCGTTCAGCTGCGGGATCTGCAGCTGCTTCTCGTCCACGAACGCGGCGCCGACCTGCGTGAAGCCGCCTTGCGGGCGCTTCAGTACGATCCAGCCGGCTCGTAGCTTGGCGCCCCTTACCTGGGCGGTCGCCCGGTAGAGGCCGGAGGGTTTGACGACGGTGTTCGCGGCGAAGGTCCACTTCTTGCCGCCGATCTTCAGCCAGCCGGTGGCCCTTCCGCCGCCGAGCGTGCCGCCGACGGCCGCGGCGCCGAAGCCCCGCAGGGTGATCTTGCCGTCCTTTTCGTTGCCCTTGAACCAGGCCTCGGACTTGCCGTCACAGAAGTAGCCGATGGTCTTGCCGTCGCGTGTGGAGATGGCGATCAAGCCGCCGTTGCCGCGTACGTAGCCTCCGTAGTCCGCCTTGTCGATGGTCTTCGGGGCGGCTTCGGCGGTTTCGGTGGGTTCGGGGGTAACGGTGGCGGCGGTGGCGGCGGGTTCCGCCGAAGGTTCAGCCGCGGCGGCGGTCTCGGTCGCGGGGGGTTCGTTGGAGGTGGCGGCAACCGTTGTGTTCGCCGCCGGTGTCGCGGTGATGCTGGCGACACCCAGCCCGACGGCGAGCGCGGCGCCCGCTGTCAGGGTGATGACAGGTCCCAGCCTTGACATGAACTGCTCCCAGGGTCGAAATGCTTACTCCACCGAGCATCCGCTCAAACTAACGGATCGTCTGTGAACTAATGCTCATCTCCCAGACAGAATGTAGAGATGCAGGAAAATCCTGGACCCCAGCTTCCGTACGGGACGCAGCCGCCGGGCCGGCCGGCCTACCCTCACCAGCCGCCGCCCATGCCCGCGCGGGAGCCGTGGTTCCGGCCGACGCCCAGGGGCGCGCGATACGACTACCTGGCCCGAGTCGGTGACCGCGGTGCCTGGCGGGAGATCGTCGGGACGATCCTGGTGGGCGTCGCGTTCTTCGTCATCGGTGCGGTGGTCATAGGCGTCGGCGCGGTGCTGGCGATGATCCTCGGCATCCCCGCGTCGCTGACGCCTGAAGAGCTGTTCGGCGATCCGGTGTTCTCGCTGGTGGTGCTGCTGCTCTCGATCGCGGCCGTGCTCCCGGCGGTGTTCGGTACGGTCGCGCTGATCCAGCGGCGGCGGCCCGGGTCGCTCTCCTCGGTCGCCGGGCGGTTGCGGTGGGGGTGGCTGCTGCGCTGCCTGGGAGTGGCGGTCATAGCCCTGGCGCTGGGGCAGGTCGCCCAGCTCGCCATGATGACGGTGACCAGGGAGCCGGTCACGGACATGTTCGGCTGGGCCGGGTGGAGCGCGTTCCTTCCCGCGCTGATCGTGATCGTGCTGCTGGTGCCGTTCCAGGCCGCCACCGAGGAGTACATCTTCCGCGGCTGGGTCATGCAGGCGTTCGGAGCCCATCTGCGGAGCCCGGTATGGGGGATCGTGCTGGGTTCGGCGCTGTTCGCGTCCCTGCACGGGTATTCGTGGATCGGGCTCATCGACGTCTTCAGCTTCGGCGCCCTCATGGCGTGGCTGGCGGTACGGACCGGAGGGTTGGAGGCCCCGATCGCCCTGCACGTGGCGAACAACATGCTGGCGTTCGGGATCAGCGCGGCCGCCGGGCATCTGGACAAGGCGCTGCAGCAGGGGGACGTGCCCTGGCAGGCGTTGGTGGGGACCGTGGTGCAGTTGGGGGCGTACGCGGTGGGGGTACTGTACCTGGCCAAAAAACGGTCAGTTAGCGATCTTTCGGGATAAATAGCTAGCTGGTGCCAGGAATCTCGCTAGAGAGGTCTCGCCATTCGGGCTCAGTCGTGTTGCTCTGGATCCAGTGGGTGGGCGAGGATTCCGGAGGTGATCATCTCGGCGAGACAGGGTAACTAGCCCTCATGTGCGATATTTCACGCCGCAGTGACATGAAAAACGAAATAAGCGCATAAACGTGGACAGGCTGCCCTGGAACGATCTGGCATACCTCTCTCTACCGGGTCGTTCGCTCAGTTCGATCAGTACGTACTAGGAGGTGCGACGCGTGGCCTCCGGCCCCAGCGACCCGCCACGGCGACCGCCGGGTGATGACGACCCGCGGCCCGAGAGAGCCGCCGACCCCCATGCCGCCAACGAGCCCCGGATCCGGCACTCTCCGCCGGGCCCCACCGATGATCGGGCTCGTGGCCTGCCTGCGGCCTCACCGTGGGGTATGCCGCCGTTCTCCTCCCCCGTCCCTGGGGACGAGCCTCCGGACCCGCCGAAGGGGCGCCGGCCGTACAGCTCCCCGACCGCGGAACCCGAGACGGAGCCGCGCCGCCGCCGGGTCGTGAACCACCCCGACAAGCTCGTGGCCGGCGGCCCACCCCGGACTGAGCCCGAGCCCCGGACCGAGGATGAGCCCCCCGAGGCCGCACCCCGACCCTGGCTCGAGACAGAGGACCAGCCGCAGCACGAGGATGAGCCCCAGTACGGCACGCCGGAGGATCCGGAAGACGCCCCCGAGGACCTTCACGAGCCCGAGGTGCGGCGCGTCGGACGCCCGCCCGCCGGTCGTCCCACCAGACCGGACCGCCTCGTCGCGTCGGGCCCGCCGCGTCCCGGCGGCTCCAGCGGCAGGCACCACCGCGGCCCCGCCCCGTCGGCGGTCCGCCGGTCGAGTCCGGTACGGAGGCGCAGCCTGGCCGCGCCGACGGCCATACTCCTGGCGCTGGTGCTGCTCGTGGCGGGCGGTGTGCTCGTGTGGCAGTGGCGCTCCTCCGACAAGCCCGGACTGGCGCTGTCCGAGGGCACGGAACGCTCGGGCGACGAGCTGTTCACGGTGCCGTCGGCCGGTGACGGCTCCGATCAGAAGCTCAACGACATGACCTCCGTGGGCCGTGCCGTGGTGGCCGTCGGCAGTGACACGACGAGCCCGACGCCGCGGCCGCTGTTCCTGTTCTCGCCGGACAGCGGGAAGACGTGGCAGCTCGGCCAGGTCAACGGGTCGACCACGGCGACGGTCCAGCGGGTCGTGGGCGGAGACGGGCGCTGGCTGGCCAGCGGCGGCGACGGGGTGGGCGCCGAGCGCGGCCTGTGGACCAGCACCGACGGGTTCACCTGGGCGGCCGTGGAGCAGAGCGGTCTGTCCGCGTTCAGGAACGGTGACCTGATCTCCGGTATCGCCCGGACGTCGTCGGGGTTCGTGGCGGTCGGCCGTACGACGCTCACCGGCGGCGCGACGGGACCCGCGGCCTGGCAGTCGCCGGACGGGCGCGCATGGGAGCGCGTGAACATGGGCGGGCTGGACGTACGCGAGCTCAAGGCGGTCGTGGCCAAGGGGAACACCGTCGTGGCCATCGCCGAGTCCGCCCCGGGCGACGGCTCAAGGGTCGTCCGGTCGAGCGACGGCGGCGCCACGTACCAGGCCACCGGGTTCCAGTTGCCCGAGGCGCGGACCGGGTCGTCGCTGGCGGTACTGCCCAAGCAGTTCGTCCTCGTCCCCACCAGGCAGCGAACGATCACCGGCGACGTGCGCGTCTACTGCTCACCGACCGGCGCGCAGTGGGCGCAGTGCGGCTCGATCCGCGGCCTGAGCGGTACGAGCCCCGGCATCGACTCACTGATCAGCTACCCGTCGGGGATCGCCGCGGTCAGCCAGGCGGACCTCGGCAAGTACTCCATCCTGACCAGCGCCGACGGGCGCGGCTGGGCCAAGCGGACCGACCTCCGCAACCTGCCGGGCGCCACGCTGCGCGGCTTCACGATCTCCGACTCGGGCACCCTGTTCGCGGGCGGCGACCAGGCCACGGCGGACGTCGAGAACCAGCTCGTCCTCATGACCGCGCCCCCGCGCGGCGACGCGACGCGCGTACGGCTGGCCGGCGTCGACGGCCTGTCACGGATCGCCCGCCAGACCAACCGCCTGGCCGGTTTCGACGGCCGGTACGTCGCGGTCGGCTCGGCCTCCGGCGACGCCGGCATCTGGACCAGCCTGAACTGGCAGTCCTGGACCTCCATGAGCCTCGGCGGGGCGAACCAGCAGACCCTCGACGACGTCGCCCACGGCCGCCGCGGCTGGCTGGCCGTCGGCAGCACCCAGGCGGACACATCGGTCACCGACCCGCTCCTGGTGTCCTCCGAGGACGGCCGCACCTGGAAGAAGGTGACGGCCTCCGGTGACCTGGCCCGTACCCAGGACCATCCGTACCTGGCCCTCCACGTCGTGGCTGCCGGCGAGTCGGGCTATGTGCTCGCCGGCGAGGACCGAAACGCGGCGGGCATTCCGGGCGCCGCGCTCTGGTTCACGCCAGACCTGCGCAAGTTCACCCGGTCGAAGAAGCTGCCGCAGGGGGGCTCCGGTGTGCGCGTGTACGACGTGGCCGCCACACAATCCGGATATGTCGCCATAGGCGGCTCGGGCAGCGGCGACCGGGAGAGCGCCGTGGTCTGGTTCTCGGAGGACGGCGTCAACTGGAAGTCCCGTGACCGCGTCTCGCCACCGGAGGCCAGCTCCGCCGGACTGCGGGAGGTGGTGGCGTACCAGGACAAGCTCATCGCCATCGGAACAGCCCAGACACCCGGCTCGCGCCGCGCCTTCGCCGCGGTCTCGGAAGACGACGGTACGACCTGGCGTACGGCTTGGCTGCCGGCCGACCAGGCGGCGGCCGTGTACGACCTCGCGGCGGCCGACCAGGGGCTGGTGGCGGTCGGCTGGCACGGCACACCGGGAGAGGGGGACAGCGCGGTCTGGCTGTCTGAGGATGGTTTGTCATGGAACCGGGTGGACCTGACGAAGGGGCGGCTGGCGGGGGCGGGGATGCAGTGGCTGGCGGCGGTGACGGTGATGGGATCGGAGGTGGTGGCATTGGGCCGTTCGACGACCTACAACGCCGATCACATGATCCTTTGGACCTCCTCTCTTTCGTCTGACCGCTGAAGTGCCGAGCGAGAAGGGGACGCCAGGTGATTGAGCGCACGACGCTGGGATCAGTGGCGAAGGTGGACCGTGGCGACTCCTCCTTCGGGGGCGGTGCCGCGCTAGGTGGTGGGCGGGTGAGTTGGATGTTCAGGCACGGCCGAAGCCGACAGCGTGTGGTGCTTGTCGGCCGTGTCGGATGAAGGGCGAGGTCAGGCCGGCCCAACGCTGGTGCGGCTCACCATGCAACATCTTCTGCGTCAGCCCAGGTCGGCGGCTCGCCTCCCGGGAGCGCGCTCGCTGCGGCCCTCGTGCCAGACGGGCTCGTCGCTCTCCTGGATCGTGCCGTCGGCGCCGAATATGAGGAACCGGTCGAAGTCGGCGGCGAACCACCGGTCGTGGGTGACCGCCAGCACCGTGCCGGAGAAATTATTGAGTCCCTGTTGCAGGGCCTCCGCGCTCGCCAAGTCGAGGTTGTCGGTGGGCTCGTCCAGCAGTAGCAGGGTGGCGCCGGACAGCTCCAGCAGCAGGATCTGCAGCCGAGCCTGCTGGCCGCCGGAGAGGGTGTCGAATTTCTGGTTTGCGGCGGGAGCGAGCTCGTAGCGGGCCAGCGCCGCCATCGACTCGTTCAGGATGAGGGGGTGGCGGGTCATGATCAGCTCGACCGGGGTGCGGCCGTGCAGGTCCGGACGGGCGTGGGTCTGCACGAACCGGCCGGGCACCACCCGCGCGCCCAGCCGCACCGTACCGCTGTGGCTCATCGCGGGCACCGCGCCGTCCGCGGCCTGTTCCAGTATCTGCAGGAAGTGGGATTTGCCCGTGCCGTTGGAGCCGAGCACGCCCACGCGTTCGCCGTACCAGATCTCGGTGCCGAACGGCCGAGTCAGGCCGGTGATCTCCAGGTCCGCGCAGATGACGGCGCGTTTGCCGGTACGGCCGCCGCGCAGCCGTATCCGCATGTTCTGCCGCTTGGGCGGGCGCTGCGGCGGGCCGGCCTCCTCGAAGCGGACCAGCCGGGTGCGGGCGGCCCGGTAGGACGAGGCCAGCGCGTCGTTGTTGGCCGCGGTCTGCTGCAGGGTGTTGACCGCGCGAGGCGAGCCGGCCGCCCGTACCGGGACGACGCTGTACGGCCCGGCTGGCCCCGGCAACGCGGTCTCGCCCTCGTCAAGCAGGGCGAGCGGCACCACGGTGTCGCCCTCATCAAGCAGGGCGAGACGAACCGGCCGGAGGTGTCGTGCCCACTGGGCGTTTGGGCACGGCCGAAGCCCGGACATCTACCGGGGGTACGGCGTGTGACCGACAAGGGCACCTCGCCGGCGGTCTCTGCGAAGAAATTCGACTGCTGCCGTAGAACGGGGCTTGGAGTGACGCTCAGAAGCCCTATGGGCGCCTCTGACGCGGGCGTTGCCGGGCAAAGACAGCCCTCTCCAAGGAGAGGTGCGGCGGGCTCTTCATGTCGCTCTGCCGCCCCTTGAGGCGCCGCTGGATGATCTCGGAAATGGCCGCTGACGTGGGCAAATGTGGCCAATAACGGCTAAAATTCAGGGACCCGATTGCGTGGGCGGCCGGGGTCTGAGGAGGCTGTGAGTGAACCGGGATATCCGTACGGTAGAAGACGTCCTGTCCATGTTGGACCGCCTATTCGCCGCGGATGCCGACCGATGGACGCCGAACGCCTCCTCCTGGTGGGACGACTTCTACTCCGACCGCTCCACACCCATCCCCTTCTTCGTCGACAAGCCGGACGAGAGCCTGGTGTCCTACCTCGATCGCGGCCTGCTCACCCCAGGACGAGCCCTGGACCTCGGCTGTGGGCCAGGGCGCAACGCCGTTCATCTCGCCTCGCTCGGGTTCGAGGTGGACGCCGTCGATCTTTCTCCGGCCGCCGTGACCTGGGGGAAAGAGCGGGCCCGTGAGGCGGGCGTCGAGGTCCGCTTCCACTGTGGCGACATCTTCGCCGTCGACCTGCCGCCCGGGCACTACGACCTGGTCTATGACTCCGGCTGCCTCCACCATCTGCCGCCGCATCGCCGGGTGAGTTATCTGAGCCTGCTGGAGCGTCTGCTCGCCCCTGGCGGTCATCTTGGCCTCACCTGTTTCGCCGCCGGTGTCATGGGCTCCGAGCTGCCGGACGAGGAGTTCTATCGCCAAGGTCGCCTGCACGGAGGGCTGGCTTACACGCCTGAGGCGCTGCGCTGGATCTTCTCGGACTACACCGAGATCGAGTTGCGGCTCATGGAGGAGCAGGCGCCCGACGCGCTCGCCTTCGGCGTTCCCTTCCTGCTGGCCGCCCTGTTCCGGCGGCCGGCGGATAACGCGGCCGATAGGTGACTGAGGGCGTGCGCCATAGAGTGAAGCCGTCTAAGAAGTCACGCTGACACCCGGAACGAGAGTCCGACACCGCTTCAGGGCCAGCCGGCGCCGGGGACCTCGACCTCGGTGGAGAGGACTTGGCCGGTTCCGGGTGGCACCATCTCGGGCATGCCGCGCCACTCCGCGGCCACGATGAAGAGCGTCGAGCGGTTCGCGCCGCCGAGTTCGCAGGCGAAGGCGCCGCGGTCGAGTTGGACGGTCTGCACCTTCTCTCCGCCTTCGCGGACGCGTACGCACTGCCGGTTGGGCACGTCGGCGTACCAGACGGCGTGCTCGGCGTCGACGCAGATCCCGTCGGGGACGCTGTCACCGAGGTCGGCCCACACCCGGCCGTTCGCCAGGCTGCCGTCGGGTCCGATGTCGTACCCCATGAGCCTTTTGCCGTACGAGTCGGCGACGATCAGCGTTGCGTTGTCCGGCGTCACGGCCAGCCCATTGGGGAACGAGATGCCGTCGGCCACGTCACGTGCCAAGCCGTCGGGGCCGACATGTGTGACGGCTCCGGGAGCGAACTCCCCGCCGCTGAGCATGTCGAAGCCCGCGCGGTCGACGTAGATGTTGCCGCGGCCGTCGATGACGATGTCGTTCCAGCCCTGCCCGACGCCGGTCAGGTCGGCGTGGGTCACCAGCGAACCGTCGGGTTCCATGCGCAGCAGCAGGGCCCGCGCCGAGTCGACGATCACCAGCCGTCCGTCAGGCTGCCAGGCCGTGCAGAGGGGTATCGACTCCACCCGGGCCACGACCTCGTGCTTGCCGTCGAGGTCCAGCGCGATCACCTCGTGCGCGGTCCAGTCGGAGAAGTACAGGCGGCCCTCGTGCCAGCGCGGCGCCTCGAGCAGTCCGAGGCCGGTGAGCCAGGTACGCAGTTCAGACATCGAAGTCTCCCTTCGCGACAACGATTTGCCCGGCCCGTCGACCCGTCGATAGCATCGCGCCAGCGCGAGGGGCGCGTGATCGCCGTGTGACGAGGGAGGTTGATGAATATGGCTGCGAACAGCCCTCATCAGCATGCCCTTGTCCGGCCCGCGCGAAGCTAGCGCGGTCCGGGTCGTACGAAAACGACCAGGAGTCACACGTGTCATCTTCCCCTTCACCGACCCACCCCGATCTGACCACTGCCCGCCTCATCCTGCGGGCATGGACCGATGGCGAGGCCGCCGCCGTCCTGGGCGGCACCCGGCAGGCGCACTGGGCGGCGGACTTCCCCGCCGAGGGCGACGGCGTCATCGTCGGCCTCTTCGCGGAGCATCCCGCGTGGCTGGGCGAATACGGCCACCGGCAGGTCATAGAGCGCGAAAGCGGCCTGGTGGTCGGCTCGATCGGCCTGTTCTGGCCGCCCGGCGACGGCACCCTTGAGCTCGGGTACGGCATCGTGGCCTCCCGGCGCGGCCGTGGCTACGCCCCCGAGGCCACCCGGGCCATGACGGCGCACGCCCTCACCGCACCAGGTGTGCACACCGTGTACGCCAATGTGGAGCTGTCGAACCCGCCCTCGATCCGAGTGCTGGAGAAGGCCGGCTTCGAGAGGTGGAGCATTGAGCAGGACATGGCCAGGTACCGCGCCACGACGGCAGACCTACCGCAGCGGTAACAAGCGGTAACAGTCTCCGCGCCGAGTGTCGAAGCGGACGCGCTTTCGGCACTCGGTGCGGAGAGGGGCTGGAGTTGTTCAGTCGTCAGCGTCACCTCTGATGGCCAGCTTCTTCGCCATCACCAGCTCCCGCAGCCCGTTCGGCAACTCGTCTCCGAGCTGCGAAGTGTCCTCGAACCCGTGCCGCCGATACAGTGCGATCGCCTTGTCATTGAACGGCGCGACCGCCAGCTCCAGGACCTCGGCCCCCACCTCCACGGCCCACGCCGCTACGGCGCGTATCAGGTGGTCGCCGACCCCACGCCCCCGCGCCTCCGGAACGACCCACATCGAGATCAGTTCGGTCACGCCGTCCCGTTCGCCCGGGATGCCGCTGGCCATCCCCGCGGGCTTGCCGTCCAGCAGGGCGATCAGGTTCCGCGAGCCGGGGATGCTCAGACGGTCCCGCCACCGCTCCTCCCGGTCGCCGTCGCCCTGCCATTCCGAGAGCGGGACTCCGAACGCGTACGGCGCCTCCTCCAGCGCGACGAGCCGAAGCTCTCGCCAGAGGGCCCAGTCATCGGCCGACAGCTCCTGCAATTCGATCATCCGGGCAGCCTGGCGCCCCGAACATCCTGATCGCAACTGCTTTAGGCGGCCCCCTGAAGGTAATTGACACGCCTATAGGCATCTATGAAGCTTGTCGTCATACCGGACAGCCGAAAGGGCACCACATGACGGCGACGGCCCCCGACCCCCAGCACACCGACCCCGCCCGCTCCCGCCGGGCCCTCATCGCCGGCTCGGTCGGCAACTTCATCGAGTGGTATGAGTTCGGCGTCTACGGCTATTTCGCCACCATCATCGCCGCCAACTTCTTCACCCCCGACGGCGCGAGCGACATGGAAGCGCTGGTCAAGACGTACGCCTCCTTCGCCCTGGCGTTCTTCTTCCGTCCGCTCGGCGCCGCGCTCTTCGGACGGCTCGGAGACCGGGTCGGCCGTAAGCCCCTGCTCATCCTGGTCGTCCTGCTCATGTCTGGCGCCACGACGCTGATCGGCGTACTCCCGACTTACGCCACGATCGGCGCGGCGGCCCCGTGGCTGCTGACGCTCGTCCGGATCGTGCAGGGGCTGTCGGCCGGCGGGGAATTCGGGGGCGCGGTTTCGGTCATGACGGAATTCGCGCCGCGTGGCAGGCGTGGGCTGTACGGGTCGTGGCAGTCGTTCACCGTGGCGCTGGGGCTGCTCGGGGGAGCCGGCGCGGCGGCCGTGCTCGCGACCGCGCTGCCCGAGCAGGACCTGGCGGCCTGGGGATGGCGGGTGCCGTTCCTGCTGGCCCTCCCGCTCGGTCTCGTGGCGCTCTGGCTGCGGCTGCGGCTTGAGGAGACGCCGTCGTTCGAGCGGGCGCGTACGGCGGGACCGCTCACGAAGCCGAGCGCCGGTGAGGTGACCAAGGCGATCGTGCTGGGTATCGGGCGGCTCATGGGCTGGTCGGCCGCCGGGTACACGTTCCTGGTCGTCATGCCCTCCTACCTCCAGACCACGCTGAACGCCACCTTCCAGCAGGCGCTGGTCGCCACGGTGCTGGCCAACCTGGGCTTCGCTCTGGCGATCATCCCGGCGGGCGTGTTGAGCGACCGGGTCGGCAGGCGGCCGGTCATGCTGGCGGGGGCGATCTCGGTCATCGTGCTCGCCTTCCCCCTGCTGAACCTGCTCCAGGACCCCGGCGCTCCGAGCTGGGCCAAGGGGCTGGCCGTCCTGGTGGCCGGGGTGGCGGTCGGCCTGATGGCGGGACCGGGGCCCGCGATGCTGGCGGAGATGTTCCCGACCACGGTCCGCTACACGGGGTTGGGGCTGGCGTACTCGCTGTCGAACGCGGTCTTCTCCGGGTCCGCGGGGCTGATCATCACTGAGTTGATCAAGACGACCAAGGACGTCGACATCCCGGCCTACTACGTGGTGGCGGCCTGCGTCGTCAGCGCCGTGGCACTGGCCGGTCTGCGCGGGAGCGACCACCGAGAGGAACTGCGCGGCTGACCGGGCAGGGACAGATCCCGCATAAAAGTGGGGACAGATCCCGCATTGCAGCGGGCAGACAGTCGTTCCGCCACGACGATCGGCTCTACCAGAATGTGGGCCAGTGCACCGGTGTTCACGCCGGAGGTGAAGGCTCGCGTGTGGGTGCCCGCCTGGGCGCGAGGGTGTCCTGATCTTTCAGGTTTGTCGGCAGCTTCAGTGACACGGGTCGCTTCTGCTGCTCGATGTACTGTTTGAGTACGGTGAGCGGGCGCTCCGCCGACCGATCCGGCGAAATAGGAACCAGACCAGAAATGTCCGGCCCGGAGGTGTTTGTGGACGTGTGTGCTGTATTCCTTGCGAAGCATTCGGGCTGAGACCCCCTTCAGCGAATGACGAGTTTGGACAGGGCGACCTTGGACGGGTAGTGGACCAGGAGGTGGACGTGGTCGTGCTCGTTGAACTCGCGCAGTTCGACCTCGAAGTCGGCGCATACCTCGCGCATGAGTTCCTCGCAGCGGATCAGCATCTCGCCGGTGAACACCCCACACCGGAAATTGTCACAAACGCCAAATTTGTCACGAACACCAAATGGGCATGCAGGGTCGTGGACGACATGTCGCCCTCTTCTCACATCGGGATTCGCATTTCACCGCGGTGACATAAACCAAACGATACGATCAGCACGTGGAGAAGGTGAAGCGGACTCGTGCGCACGTGGCGCGCTTGGCGTTGGACAAGCGGCAATCAGCCGTCTTGGACGGTCAAGCCCACACCGCGCGTGCCGTGTGGAACCTGCTTCATGAGTTCACGACCTTCCGTCAGGGCCGCCTTGCGTCCTTGAAGGAGTGCGACGCGGCGATTCGGCAGGCCCGCCATGAGATCGGGTGGATGGGGCTGCTGCCCGCTCAGGCCGCGCAGGCGGTGCTGAAGATCTACCGGCAGGCGTGGGCGAACTTCTTCAACCCCGACCACCCGGCCGAACGCCCGACGTTCAAGGACCGCTTGCGGTCTCGGATGGCCGTGGACGTCCCCCAATCCCGCGACCTGCAGATCGCCAGGATCAACCGCAGGTGGGGCGCGGTGAACCTGCCCAAACTCGGGCGGGTGAAGTTCCGGTGGACCAAAGACCTGCCCGGCCTCACCAAGAGCGGCCCCCGCGGCAGGATCACCGGGGCTCGACTGGTGAAACAAGCCCACGGGTGGACCATCGCCTTCCGTACCGAACTGCTCGTCGCCGCCCCCGTGCCGCACACCGGGCCGAAGGCCGGCATGGACCGGGGCATCGCGGTCCCCCTGGCCCTGTCCACCGGAGAACACCTTCGGCACGGCCCATGGCTGTCCAGTGGGCAGCGCGAGCGGCTGTTGCGTTTGGAGCGCAAAAGCGCCCGTCAGCGTGCCAGCCGCGGCAAAGGCGACCCGGTCTCCAACCGGGAGCGTCGCACCTATGACCAGATCGCCCGGCTCCGCGCGACAGCCAAGCGCCGAGCCGTCGACTGGCAGCACCAGAGCACGACCCGCCTCGCGCGGCGGTTCAGCGCGATCGTGGTCGAAGACCTGAACATCACCACCATGATGGCCTCGGCGTCTGGGACCGTGCGGGAGCCGGGGGTCAATGTCGCTCAGAAGCGGGGCTTGAATCGGTCGATCGCGGGTCAGGCGTGGGGCCGGACGGTGGAGTTGCTGACCTACAAGGCCGTCGACCGCGGTGGCGTGGTCGCCAAGGTTGACCCGCGCGGCACCAGCCAGGAGTGCCACCGCTGCCACACCACCACGAAAGGGTCACGCGAGAGGCAGTCGCGGTTCGCGTGCAAGAACCTGGCGTGCGGATGGATCGGCAACGCTGATACCAACGCCGCCCGAAACCAGCTTCATCGGTACAACTCCGCCGCCGGATGGGCGGTCACAGGACGTGGAGACTCCGCGATAGCGGGGCCTGTGAAGCGTCAAGCATCCTGTCCCACAGTCTCGCCCGCACCCGCGCTGCGAGCTGCTGCGTAAGCAGCACAGGAATCCTCCACATTTATAAGGTGGAGGAGCACGTCAAGTCATGGCGATGGATCGGCTCTGGACGCCTGTCCCGGTAGCGCGTCCCAGGACGTCAGTGCCTCCAGCAGGCCGTCCGTGAGCGGTAGCCGTACCAGGTCCTCTCGTGAGCACCAGCGGGCGTCGGCGGCGTCGTCGCCCGCCGTGAGCGTGCCGTCCGTGACCGTGGCGCGGTAGTCGCGGATCTCGTACGTCACGCCGCCCGGCCCCGGACGGTCCACGGTGCCCACCAGAGGGCCGATCGTGACGACCAGGCCGGTCTCCTCCAGGACCTCGCGGCGCAGGGCGGCGGCGTCCGTCTCGGCGGCCTCCACCCGGCCGCCCGGGATCGACCACAGGCCCGCGCCCGGCGGGTGACCGCGCTTGATCAGCAGGAGCCGGCCCGAGGCGTCGCCGATGATGGCGCCCACGCAATTTACGCGCACATGGTCAAGATTACGGCTGGACAACAGCATGCGGCCTTGACGGGGCGGTGCCCTAGGACGCAGCGTAAATAGCTGTGAGAGCGGTACCAACCTGCCCACGGTGTTTTGGTTCACTTCACGGGCCAAGTGCGTGGTCGAGCGCCTGGCGGTGTGACGCCCACGGTGATGTCCTGCCCTACCAGCCACCTTGGCCCCCGTCCGCCAGGGCGGTCGAGACGATGCGGAAGAGCTCGATGGTGCCCGTCTGGCTGCCATGGCCCTTGCCGCCCGGCTGGCTCGTCACCGGGTTCGCGGAGGCGGGCGACGAGCGTACGGGGGGCCGGGCCAGCGTGGTCGCGCTGTGCGGCCCTTCGCTGACGCGGGGGCCCGCCGACCTGCTGGTCATCGCGGAGGAGCCCGGCGTCGGGCTGGGGGCCGCGTTCGCGGGACTGGACGGGCCCGATCCCGGCGAGGGGTTCGACTCCGGGCCGCCGAACGCGAAGATCGTCGTGCTCGGGCATCCGACCGCGCTGTGGTGCGTGGGCGCGGCCGCCGATCGGGCCGTCTACGCCGGCGAGGCGATGGGAAACTGGCTGTGGACGATCGCCTGGCCCGCCGAGGCCGGGTGCCTCATCGCGCTGGCCGAGCTGAGCCTTCACGACCTGCGTGACCTTGAGCTTGACCTGCCTTTCGGCGCTTTCTCGCCGAGGCTGGAGTAGTCCGTACGGACGCCTCTCGACCGCGGCACGGTCAACGAGATTCGCTCTGTCACTCAGACGGACTAGAGTGCGGAGGCGTGACAGCGCGTATCGAGCGAGTGGTGAGCGAGGGTGTCGTCGACATCGACGGCACCGAGCACAAGGTCGAGAACAACATCTGGATCGTCGGCGACGACGACGAGGTGATCGTGATCGACCCGGCGCGTGACGCCGACAAGATCCTGGAGAAGGTCGGCGAGCGAGAGGTGCTCGCCGTGATCTGCACCCACGGTCTGCCTGACCACGTCGGCGCGGCCATCGAGGTGGCCAGCAGGGACGAGGCGGTGATCGCCCTCCACCCCAAGGACAAGCCGCTCTGGCGGGAGACCTGGTCGCAGACCTGGCCCGACATCGACATGGAGGACGACGGCATCTTCGAGGTGGCCGACGTCCGGCTCGACGTCATGGATACGCCCGGCGTCACGCCCGGCGGGGTCTCGCTCTACTGCGAGGCGCTCGGGGTGGTGTTCAGCGGCGAGACGCTGCAGGCCGACGGGCCCGGCAAGATCGGCGGCGAATACCCCGACCTCAACTTCCAGCTCAACGCGATCGGGGCGCGGCTGTTCACGCTGCCCCCCGAGACGCGGGTGCTGGCCGCACACGGCGACGAGGTGACGATCGGCGACCTGGAGCCGCACTTCGGCGAGTGGCGCATCAGCGAGCCGGACGACGCGGACGAGGGCCCGCTGACCGACGGCACGAAGGCCGCCGGGATCAGGCTCGATCCGGATGACAACCGGGGTGTATGACCAGCTGCCGCTGGAAGGGATGCCGCGACGGCTCTATTCGTGTACGCCGTCGCGGCTGAACGCCTGGCTCGACTGCCGCCGCCGCTACCGGTTCACCTACCTCGACCGGCCGCAGCCGTCCAAGGGGCCGGGGTGGGCGCACAACAGCGTCGGAGCCAGCGTGCACAACGCGCTCGCGGCCTGGTGGCGCGAGCCCTATGAGCGGCGGACGCCGCTGACGGCGGCCATCCTGCTGAGCAACGGGTGGATCACCGAGGGGTTCAGGGACGCCGAACAGTCGGCGCAGTGGCTCGGGCGCGCCCGCGACCTCGTGTCCGGATATGTCGGCACACTGGATCCGTCGGATGATCCGGTCGGCGTCGAGCGTACGGTGGCCACGCGCACCAAGGTCATCGCCGTGTCCGGCCGCATCGACCGGCTCGACCGGCGGGGCGACGAGCTGGTCGTGGTCGACTACAAGACCGGACGGCGGCCTCTCACCCAGGACGACGCGCGGTCCTCGCTCGCGCTGGCCATCTACGCGATCGCGGCCTCCAGGATGATGCGCACGCCGTGCCACTCGGTCGAGCTGCACCACCTGCCGACCGGCGAGATCGTCGAATGGCGCCACACGGACGAGTCCCTCGGCCGTCATCTGGGGCGGGCGGAGGAGGTCGCGGTCGAGGCCGCCACCGCCGACGAACGCTACCGCGAGGTGATGGGCGCACCGGGCCCGGTACGCCCCCGCGGTCGAGCATCCGGTACGACGAGCGGCGGCCCTGGCACGACTGGTCAGGGCGTTCGGGACGGCGCCGAGGCGGTCGCAGGCGTGCCCGCCGCCCAGGAGGCGAGTGGTCCCAAGGAGCGGCCGCACGTCGGGCCTCCGGCGGTGTCGCCCGAGCTGGACACGATGTTCGCCCCCAGCCCCGGCCCGATCTGCGGCTGGTGCGACTTCCGGCGCCACTGCCCCGAAGGGTTGGCCGCCGCACCCGAGCACCGCCCCTGGGACGGCCTGGCCGAATAACGCCTACAACCTGACACCCGGTCGGTGGTCGTACGACGCCTCCGGCCGGGTGGCCAGGTGACCATGGTGAGACATCCGGTTATGGTCGGATAGTGGGTCGGGTGGGGCGTTTGCCGGTGGCGGTGGCGCTCGGCGCCCTGTTCAACCCGCTGAACTCCTCCATGATCGCCATAGCCCTGGCCCGCATCGAGACGGAGTTCCGCGTCGGCGTCGTCGCCGTCACCTGGCTGGCCGCGGGCTTCTACCTGACCGCCGTCGCCGTGCCGCCCCTGATGGGCGCGATGGCCGATCGCTTCGGTCCCCGGCGGGTGTTCTGCGGCGGGCTGGTCATGGTGGGCCTGACCGGCGCCCTGGCCGCTTTGGCCCCCTCCTACCCCGTCCTGGTGGTGGCCCGGCTGCTGCAGGCGTTCGGGAGTTGCGCGACGCTCCCGGCCGGGATGGCGATCATCACGGCGACGGCGGAGAAGGGGCGGCCGGCGCCCCGCGTCATCGCGCTGATCTCGATGGTGCTGACGGCCAGCGCCGCCGCCGGGCCGGTGCTGGCGGGGTTCCTGGTCAGCCTGTGGGGGTGGCGGGCGATCTTCCTGGTCAACGTCCCGCTCGCGGCGGTGGCGCTCGTACCGGCGCTGCGCTGGCTGCCCAAGGTGGCCTCCGTGCGGCGGCGGCAGGCATGGCTGCCGAGGCCGAAGCCGGCGCTGCTGGCCACCTACGGGGTGTTCGCGATGGTCAACGTGGTGTTCTATCTGGCGTTCATCATGGTGCCGCTCTGGGCGCAGCGCTCGGCCGGGCTGCCGCCGCACCTCGCGGGACTGCTGGTCCTGCCCATGGCCGTGTCGGCGGTTCTCATGACGCCGGTGGCGGTGGCGCTGGCCGCGCGTGTGGGGATGCGGGCCGTGCTGCTGGTGAGCGCGGGGCTGCTGCTGGCGGGGTCGTGCGTCATGTTCTTCGTCGGGCCCGTCGGGGTGGTGCTGGTGATCACGTCGCTGATCGGCCTGGCGTCCGCGTTCAGCCAGTTCGGCCTGAACTCGCTGGTGTTCGTACACGCCGACCGGAACGAGACCGGCTTGGCCGTGGGGCTCTTCCAGGCGTCGCGGTACATCGGAGCCGCGACCGCCGCCTCGATCACGGGCGTGCTGTACGCCCCCGAGACCATGGCCCCAAGCGGCTGGGTCATGGTGACGGCCTCGACGCTCATCCTGCTCGCCGGATTTGTCATCCCCGTCGAGACATCGGATGAAGAATCTCGTCAAAAGAGCTAAAAACCAGCAATAGGGAGAAATCCCAGGGCATAGCTCCGATCTCAGCCATTGACGCAAAGCTTCCAAAGCGGTCATATCTGGTGTAACCCCTATGGAAGGCAGGTGCGCATGTCCCAGCCGAAGGAACAGGGCAAGAGGCAGCCACGCAGGATCCATGAGAAGAAGGTCAGGGCCCGCGGCGAGGAGATGACCTGGCACAAGCCCGACTACCAGGTCGTCGAGGCGTCGATGGAGATGACCGCCTACTTCCTGGCCACCAGGTAACCGGGCACCGCCATGCGACTGCAGGTGCTCGGCACCGCGGCCGGTGGCGGCGTGCCCCAGTGGAACTGCGCGTGCCCTGGCTGCTCCGGGGCACGCGCTCATCCGGGCCGCCGCAGACGCCACGCCAGCCTGGCCGTACAAATGGACGACGGGTGTTACGTCGTCAACGCCACGCCCGACATCGCCGAGCAGATCGAGGCGTGCGCGTGGCTGCGGCCGGGGCCGGGGCCGCGCGAGTCGCCGCTGAAGGGCGTGATCCTCACCGACGCCGAGCTCGACCACACGATCGGCCTGCTCAGGCTCAGGGAGGCGGACGAGCTGGAGGTCCGCTGCACCCCGGTGGTACGGCAGGCGCTGCGGCCCCTCGCCGACATCCTCCGCCCGTACGTGCGGATCTCCTGGGCCGAGGCCGACCTCATCCCGATATCGGCGAAGCGACCCCGGTACGCCGACTTCCCGGAGGCTCCGGACTGGGTCTCCGCCCTGCGCCTGATGGGGGGAGCCGTGGTGTACGCGCCCGCCATGGGCGTGTGGCCCGAGGCGCTGGACGAGGCCGAGTGCGTCATCATCGACGGCACGTTCTGGGACGACGAGGAGCCCCGCCGCACCGGGATCTCGGCGAAGACCGCCACCCAGATGGGCCACCTCCCGATAGAGGCGACCATGGAGCGCCTGTCCCGGTTGCCGGGCCGCCGCCTGTACACCCACCTCAACAACACCAACCCCCTCGTGGACCCGGCGGCCGAGCAGCACAAGGTGCTCGCCGAGCTGGGGATCGAGGTGGCCGCCGACGGGATGGTGATCGACCTGTGAACGGCTTCGAGGCCGAGCTGCGTGCCGTACCGGAGAAGCGCTACCACCACCTGCACCCCTTCAACCAGCGCATGCACGCGGGCGAGCTGACCCGTGACGAGCTGCGGGGCTGGATACTCAACCGCTTCCACTACCAGCGGCACATTCCGATCAAGGACGCGTTCATCCTCGCCAAGCTGGCCACGCCCGAGCTGCGCAGGACATGGCTGCGCCGGATCCAGGACCACGACGGCAGTGCGCCGGGCGAGGGTGGCATCGAGCGGTGGCTGCGGCTCGGCGAGGCGGCCGGACTGGACCGGGCCCTGCTGCTGTCGGGCGAGGGCGTGCTGCCGGGCGTGCGGCTGGCCGTCGACGGCTACGTGAATCTGTGCCGCAACGGCTCCGCGCTCGAAGCCGTGGCCGCCTCGTTGACGGAGCTGTTCGCGCCGGACCTGATGCGTACCCGGATCGCCGCCTTCGAGCGGCACTACCCGTGGATCGACCCCGAGGGGCTGCGTTACTTCCGCGTACGCGTCTCTCAGGGCCGCCAGGACAGCGGCGAAGCACTGGCCCTGGTCCTGGAGTGGGCACGGTCCCGTACGGACCAGGAGAGGGCCATTGCGGCGCTCGGCTACAAGTGCGACGTGCTGTGGGCGCTGCTCGACGCGGTGGACGGGGCCTACCGATGACCGAGCCGACGACCGGCCCGACGGCCGAGCCGACCACAGCGCCGGCCACCTGGCGCCCCGTGCTGTCCCGCGCGGCCATGCTGCGCCACGATCCGGTACGGCAGGCCGACCTGCTGATCGTGCCCGAGCGGATCGTCGTGCTGAACGAGGAGGCGGCGGCCATCGTCGGCCTCTGCGACGGCGAGCGGACCGTGGCCGACATCCTCGCCGAGCTTCCCGAGGGCGCGGAGGCCGACGTGGTGGAGTTCCTCGACCGGGTGCGCGCCGAGGGGTGGGTGCGATGAGCGCCCCGTGGGCCATGCTGGCCGAGCTCACGCACGCGTGCCCGCTGCGCTGCCCGTACTGCTCCAACCCGACGGAGCTGGCGGCCAGGTCGAGTGAGCTGAGCACCGCCGAGTGGCAGCGGGTGTTCGCCGAGTCGGCGGCGCTCGGCGTCGTGCACGCCCACCTGTCCGGTGGGGAGCCGCTGCTCAGGCCGGATCTGGCGGCGATCGTGGCGGCGGCCGCGGGGGAGGGCGTCTACACCCAGCTCGTCACCAGCGGCGTCGGGCTCACGGAACGGCGGCTCGGCGAACTCGCCGCGGCGGGGCTGCGCAGCGTGCAGCTCTCGGTCCAGTCGGCGACGAGCGTGGAGTCGGACCGGATCGCCGGAGTCGCCTCGTTCGCGTGGAAGGAGCGGGCCGCCGACGCCGTGGCGGCGAGCGGGCTGCCGTTCGGGCTCAACGTGGTGCTGCACCGGGAGAATCTCGACGCCGTCGGCGAGATCATCGAGCTCGGGCTGGCGTGGGGCGTGGAGCGCATCGAGCTGGCCAACACCCAGTTCTACGGGTGGGGGCTGCTCAACAGGACCGCGCTGCTGCCCACCAGGGAGCAACTCGCCCGCGCCGAGGCCACAGTCACGAAATATCGGGAAAAGACCGATGTTGAGCTGATCTGGGTGATCCCCGATTACTTCGACGGTGTGCCGAAGCCCTGCATGGGCGGCTGGGGCGCGATCTCGATCACCGTCGCGCCCGACGGCCGGGTGCTGCCCTGCCCGGCGGCCTACGCCCTGCCCCTGGAGCTGCCGAACGCCCGTGACCACTCGATCGGCTGGATCTGGGAGCATTCGCCCGCCTTCAACGCCTATCGGGGCACCGACTGGATGGGCGAGCCCTGTGCGAGCTGCCCGCGCAAGGAGCTCGACTTCGGCGGGTGCCGCTGTCAGGCGTACGCCCTCACCGGCGACGCGAGCCGCACCGACCCGGCCTGCCGCCTGTCACCCGACCACCATCTCCTCGACGACCTGGCGAGCGGCGGCACATGGACCTTCAGGCGACCGGCGCCTACGGTGGGTGCCGACACGGAGACCCTCAGGGCGCCTTTGGCAGATGGCGGCACGGGGACCGTCAGGCGGCCAGCGCCTTCGGCCGGCGGCGCGGATCGGTCAGCCCCCTGAGCCCCTTGCCGGTGTCGTAGCCGGCGGCGGCGAGCCGCTCGCGGGCGGCCCGCAGCATCTCCCTGGTCGCCGGCATGAACGCGTGGTCGTGCAGCGGCTCGGGCAAGGAGTTCATGGCCAGCCGGAACGCTCTCAGCCCGGCCGTCACCGTGGCCCGCGGCACCGCCGGCAGCACCCCGTACATCCGCCTGGCCCACTCCGGCAGCGAGTAGTAGCACAGCGCGCCGAACGGGAAATAGGCGGGTTTGCCGGGCGTGAGCGCCCGCAACTCCTGCGGCAGCCTCGGCCACAGCAGGAACCGCACGGTCGCGGCGGCCTCCTCGGTGACGCGCAGCGCGGGACGTACCCGCTTGAAATAGGCGTCCATCTCCGCGCACGAGCCCGGCACGTCCTCGGGGTGCAGGCCGACGTAGGAGGCGCTCTTTCGCTGCTCCCGCAGGTAGGCGTCGGCCTGGCGCTCGGTGAGCCCCAGCCCGCCGCGCCTGGCCACCTCCAGGTACGACGAGACCTCCGCGCAGTGCACCCAGAGCAGCAGTTCGGGGTCGTCCACCCGGTGCGTCCGGCCGGTGTCGGGGTCGCTGATGCGCAGGCTCTTGTGGATGCCGCGCACCCGCCGGCCGATCTCGTCGGCCTCGGCCGGACTGCCG
The DNA here is from genome assembly GCF_043197735.1 of Nonomuraea sp. NPDC049028. Classification (NCBI taxonomy): domain Bacteria; kingdom Bacillati; phylum Actinomycetota; class Actinomycetes; order Streptosporangiales; family Streptosporangiaceae; genus Nonomuraea; species Nonomuraea sp. NPDC049028. Next base: position 77,198 of record NZ_JBICTR010000009.1, on the reverse strand, counting down.
AACGTCACGCGGCCCACGAAGTCGGCGGTACGGCGCAGGCGGCCGAACGGGTCCTCCTGGAAATTGGAGTTCTGCCAGACGCCGCGCATCGCGAGGGGATGCAGCGCCTGGAGCATCAAACCGCGCACGCCGCCGACCCACATGGCGCGGTCGAGGTGCACCAGCCAGGTCACGCTGTGCGGCGGCTGGACGACGATATCTTCGATGCTCGTCATAGTAAGTACATGGTTACAGATCATTGGATCGAATGTCCAATTGCTGATGCTCCGCGGCGTTCCAGAACCGGACCAGTGCCGTGGCAGTGGTCTCCGGAGCCTCCACGGCCGGTGAGTGGGCCGCGCCGGGCAGCACCACGCACTCCGCCTCCAGCCGGGCCGCCATCTCCGACTGCAGCTCGGCCGGCCAGCCGTCGTCGCGCTCGCCGTAGAGGACGAGGGTGGGCACCTCGATCTGCCTGAGCTCGTCGGTACGGTCGGGCGCGGCCAGCACCTGCTCGGCCATGCGTGACAGCGCGGTGGGGGAGTTGGCCAGCAGGCGCTTGTGAAGAAAGGCGATGATCTCATCGGGCACGCCGTTGGCCAGCGCCTCGGGCTCGAACCTGGTGGACCAGAGGTGTTCGAGCCCCAGGGTGGGGAGCTCCTTCATGATCGTCTTGCCGCTGCGCGCCCGCTCGCCCACGATGCCGGACGGCCCCGAGCTCATCAGCGTGAACGAGGCGAACTTCGTCCGGCCGTCGATGACCGCCTCGCGCGCGACCAGGCCGCCGAAGGAGTGCCCGACCAGATGCATCGGCTCGCCGCCCGCGCCGCCGAGCGTCTGGGCCAGCAGGTCGACGTCGGCGCCGAGCGCGGCGAACGAGTAGGCGGCCGGGTCGTCGGGACCGGGCGTCTCATACTGCCCGCGCAGGTCGACGGCCACCACCCGGCGGCCCGACTGGGCCAGGGTCTGCAGGATCGCGATGAAGTCTTCCTTGCTGCCGGTCAGACCGGGAACCAGGAGCGCGGGCCAGCGCTCCACCACACCACTGACCGGAAGCGCCTCAAGGGCCGCGAAGGTGCCCTGGGACGTTTCTATCTTTTGTGGTGCAACGCCAGGAGGCAGGTCGAGGAAGCGCGGCGTACTCACGTGAGGCAACAATACCCAGAGGTCAGCGCCTCGACACCGGCATACTCCCCACGCTGGTGCGAAACGGCGCAGGCGCGCACCGCGGGATGCGGTGCGCGCCTGCGTCTGTCAGGTGCCTGCGTCTGCCAGGAGTCTGGCCGACGTGCTTGCGTCGGCCAGAGGCCGAGCGGTCTAGCCGGCGCGACGGCGGTTGCCACCGCCGCCGTTGTTGCCGCCGCCACGCGGCTGGCGGCGCTGCTGCTTGCGCTCGGTGGCCGCGGACGGGGCGATGTCGTCGTCGTCCGTGGCCAGGTCGGGTGACTGGAAGATCACCATGAACGGGCTGGCCGGCACGATGCGCTCCGGCTCCTGGCGCGCCGCGGGCTGCGGCGTGGACAGGAAGCTCGGCTCGGCGATCGGTGCACGCTCCATGACCCGCTCCTCCACGACCTGCTCCTCCACAATCCGCTCCACAGTGGGAGCCTGCTCGACGATCCGCCCGGCGGCGGGCTTGCGCGTACGGGCCGGCCTGCGCTCGCCGGCCTGAGCCTGCTCAGCGATCGGCTCAGCGACCTGCTCAGCGACCTGCTCACGGGTCGACGCACGGGACGCCCTGCGGGCCGGCTTCTGCTCGGTGACCGGCTCGCGCTCGGTGAGCGGGGCCTCCGGGGCGTCGGCGAGGGCGTTCTCGATGGCGGCCGTCGCGGCCCCCCTGCGAGTGCGACCGCGCCGCGGCTCGGCGGCCGCCTCGATCTCGTCCGCTGAGATGATGGCGGGTGTCTCCTCCGTCTTTCGGGCGCTCGCCTTGCTGGAGCGACTGGGCACAGGCTCGACCTCCGGCGTCTCGACGGGTGCGGTGCCCTCTTCCATGGGCATGCCGCCGCGGGTGCGGCGGCGCTGGCGCGGCGTGCGCGCCGGACGCTCCTCCCGCTCGTCACGGCGACCCTCCCGCTCGTCACGGCGGCGGCCGCCGTTGCGCGTGCGGGTCCTGCCGGTCTCGCCGAGGTCCTCGATGCGCTCCGCCGACAGGCCCGCTCGCGAACGGCTGGCGTGCGGCAGGACGCCCTTGGTGCCCTCGGGGATGTTGAGCTCGGTGAAGACGTGCGGCGAAGTGGAGTAGGTCTCCTCGGGTTCGGCGAAGTCGAGCCCGAGCATCTGGTTGATCATCTTCCAGCGGGTCAGCTCCTCCCACTCCACGAACGTGACCGCGATGCCCGTGCGCCCGGCCCGGCCGGTGCGGCCGGTGCGGTGCACGTACGTCTTGTCCTCGGTGGGGCAGTCGTAGTTGACCACGTGGGTGACGTCGTCGATGTCGATGCCGCGCGCCGCCACGTCGGTGGCGACCAGCACGTCGATCTTGCCACTGCGGAACGCGCGCAGGGCCTGCTCGCGCTGGCCCTGGCCGAGGTCGCCGTGGACGGCCGCGACCGCGAAGCCGCGGGTCTCGAGCTGCTCCGCGACCATGTCGCAGGCCCGCTTGGTCTCACAGAAGACCATGGTGAGCCCGCGGCCCTCGGCCTGGAGCAGCCGGGCGACGATCTCGATCTTGTCCATGCGGTGGACGCGCCAGACGATCTGGCGTACCTGCGGGTGCGGGATGCCCTCGCCGCCCTCGCCGTTCTCGTGCTCGGCCCGTACGTGCGTGGGCCGGTTGAGGTATTTGCGGGACAACGCGACGATCTCGCCGGGCATGGTCGCCGAGAACAGCATGGTCTGCCGCTCTTCGGGGATCAGCTTGAAGATCCGCTCGATGTCGGGCAGGAAGCCCAGGTCGAGCATGCGGTCGGCCTCGTCGAGCACCAGCGAGGTGATCTGGCTGAGGTCGAGGTGCTTCTGCTTGACCAGGTCGAGCAGGCGGCCGGGGGTGCCGACGATCACGTCGACGCCGGCCTTGAGCGCTTCGACCTGCGGCTCGTACGCCCGGCCGCCGTAGACGGTCAGGACCCGCGAGCCGAGCTTGCCGGCCGCGGTGACGAGGTCTTCGCTGACCTGTACGGCCAGCTCGCGGGTGGGCACGACGACCAGCCCGCGTGGCTTCTTACGGTTCTTACGCGGTTTGCCGATGCCCTGGAGCATCGCGATGCCGAACGCGTAGGTCTTTCCCGTGCCTGTGCGTGCCTGACCGATCAGGTCCTGGCCGCTCAGCGCGAGCGGGAGTGCCATCTCTTGGATGGGGAACGGTGTGGTGATGCCCTCGGTCTCGAGGGCATCAGCGATCTCTGGTGTGACTCCGAGGTCTCGGAAAGTCGTCAGCGTGGCCTGCCTCAGTCTCAAATGAAGGCGGGCCTGCCGGGACCGACGGGCGGAAAACAAACCCCGTGCCTGGGTCCTCGCGGTAGAGCCAGCCCTCTCGCGTCATCGCGACCGCAGACCCGGAAGCGGGGGGTTAACGGGGAATTCCCCCGAATTAACACAGTGCGGTCGCACTTTCACAGAGCAGTGTACTCGATACCACAACGTTGGCCGAGTTTCCGAATGTTCCCGAAGTACGCTGCCTTCCATGAACGAGTCTCCAGGAGTCGTCGATCTGCTCGGTGTGCTGGCCTATGCCGAGCTCAGCGCCTTCGCGCGGATGACCGAGGACGCGGCCTCCCTGGCCCCCTCCTTGGCCGATCAGGCCGCGCTCAGCGAGCTGGCCGTAGCCGAATATGCCCACTTTCGTCTCCTGCACGACAGGCTGACGGAACTCGGCGCCGATCCCGAGCAGTCGATGTCGCCGTTCGTCGAGGCGCTGGACGCCTGGCACACCCAGACGGCTCCGGCCGACTGGTTGCAGGCGTTGGTCAAGGCGTACGTGGGCGTGGGCATCGCGCTCGACTTCTACCGGGAGGCGGCCAGGCACCTCGAACCGTCGATCGCGAAGCTGGTCGACGAGGTGCTCGTGGACGAGGGCCGCTCGGAGTTCGCGGTGGAGCGGGTCAGGGCCGGGGTCGCGGCCGACCCGGCGGTGAGCGGCCGGCTGGCGCTGTGGGCGCGCCGGCTCGTCGGCGAGGCGCTCAGCCAGGGGCAGCAGGTCGCGGCGGCCCGGCCGGAGCTGGCGCTGCTGGTGGTCGGCCCGGCGGCCGACGACCCTACGCAGATCTCCCGCCTGTTCGCCAAGCTGACCGAGGAGCACGGCAAGCGGATGGCCGCCCTCGGCCTCTGAACCGTCCCGCGCCCCGTGAGCGCGCCGCTCGAGCGAGGGTACGGCGGGTGCCGCCGCACCCCGCTTGAGCCGCTCTTGAGCCGCTGGAGAGTCGCTGCGGAGGCGCTAGAGGGTGCCGCCGAAGCCCACGGGCCTCGACTCGTCCTCGCCGATCTCGATGAAGCCGATCGACGCGACCGGCACGATCACGCGCCGCCCCTTCGCGTCGGTGATGGAGAAGACGCCGCGATCGGCGGCGAGCGCCTTTCTGATCTCCTCTTCGACCTGCTCGGAGGACAGGTCGGTCTCGACAACGAGCTCGCGGTGTACGGAGCGTACGCCGATCTTGACTTCCATCATGCTCCCTTTCGACGGGGCTGGCTCCTCCCATCGTCGCCGCTGGTGAGCCAGGAAACGCCGATGATCGCGCCCAGCGAACGGGTTTAAGCCGTACGCGGAAAACCGCTGATGCCGCGCCAGGCCAGCCGGGCCATGAGCTGCTCGGCGGCGTCCTTCGGGATGGAGCCCTGCGTGGTCACCCAGTAGCGGGCGCTCACCTCGGCCATGCCGACCAGCCCGACGCCGAGCAGGTGGGCCTCGTCGCTGGTGCAGCCGGTGTCCTCCTGGATCACCGCGCTGACCATCTCGGCGCACTCGCGCAGGGAGCGCTCCACCCGCTGGCGCACCGGCGCCACGTTGCGCAGGTCGGACTCGAAGACGAGCCGGAACGCCTCGCCCTGGGTGGAGACGAAGGAGTAGAACGCGCTGAACGTGGCCTGGACGCGGAGTTTGTTCTCATGGGTGGAGGCCAGCGCCTCACGGCAGCGGTTGACCATGTCGTCCACGTGCAGGTCGAGCAGCGCGAGGTAGAGCTCCAGCTTGCCGGGGAAATGCTGGTACAGGACGGGTTTGCTGACCCCGGCCCGCTCGGCGATCTCGTCCATGGCGGCCGCGTGATATCCGTTCTCCACGAACACTTCCTGCGCGGCGCTGAGCAGTTGCCGGCGGCGGGCTAGTCGGGGCAGCCGAGTGCCCCGGGGCTTGGCGTCCGGGGTTGCGGTCACGCTGGTCTCCATGGGGCTCCGAGTCGGCTGTTCGGACATCCTACGTGCGACTCAACGACTCATCAGCGATAGTCGTCATCATCGAGGTCCACCTCGCGATACTGCTCGGCGGCGTCGGCCGGATCGACCTCCAGCGGGGTCTCGCGGGGGCTCCCGCCCTCCGCGTCGCGCACGTCACGGTGCTGCTCGGCGGCGTCGGCCTCGGGGGCCTCGATCGACAGCTCTTCCATCTCGTCGAAGGGGAGGTCGTCCCCACGTACGTCCATCTCCGACATTGCAGTCCCCTTCTAGGTGCGGACGGAACCAGACTACGCCTGACCGAAAAGGTCGCCGTGCTCCTCGACTCTGGCCAGTACGTCGTGTGTCGCGAACACCAGGTCCTCCGGATGCCCGCAGCCCTCGACCTCCTTCCACAGCAGCGGCGTCGAGACCGTGGGCCGTGGCCCGGCGCGCAGTGAATAGGGGGCCACGGTGGTCTTGGCCGGGTTGTTCTGGCTCCAGTCGATGAACACCTTGCCGGGGCGCGCCTTCTTGGCCATCACGCTGACCACCTGGTCGCGGTGGGCCTTCTCCAGCAGCTGGGCCAGTCTCTTGGCGTACGCGGAGGGCTCCTCGCGGCCGTCCCACTCCGCGTACAGCTGCATGCCCTTGTTCCCGCTCGTCTTCGGCCGGGCGGTGAGGCCGTCGGCGCGCAGCACCTCGCGCAGCATGAGGGCCACCCGGCAGCACTCGACGATGGTCGCCGGCGCCCCGGGGTCGAGGTCGAACACGAGGGTGTCGGGCGGCAGCGCCTCACCGTCGTCGGACACCCGCCACTGGGGCACGTGCAGCTCCAGCGCCGCCAGATTGGCGTAGTAGACGAGCGACGGCAGGCCGTCGATCACGGCGAAGTCGATCTCGTCGCGGTTCTTGGTGCTGCCCGGCACGGGCAGGGTGGCTCTCCTGACCCAGTCCGGGGTGTGGTCGGGGGCGTTCTTCTCGAAGAAGGACTGGCCGGTCACCCCGTTCGGGTAGCGCTTGACGGTGAGCGGCCGGCGTTTCAGGTGCGGCAGGAGCGCGGGGGCGACGCGGCTGTAGTAGTCGATCACCTCGGCCTTGGTGAAGCCGACCTCGGGATAGAGCACCTTGTCCAGGTTGGTCAGCACCAGCTGCCGCCCGTCGACCCGCACCGGGACCTTCGCTGGGCTCACAGCGTCACCTCCGAAGGGAGCTTGTCCGGGCGCAGGCCGCGCCACACCGGGTGGCGCAGCCGCAGATCGTCGGTCCACATCGTGTAGGCCACCTCCCCGACGAGTTCGGGTCTAACCCAGCGGTTGCGCCACGGGACGACGTTCTGGAAGGGGCTGCGGGGGATCTCCAGCGGGCTCAGGAACGCGTGGAGCTGGTCGAGCACGGCCTCGGTGAAGCCGGTGCCGACGTGCCCGACGTACGTCAGGCCGTGCTCCGTGAACACGCCCATGATCAGCGAGCCGATCCCACCCGACCTGCGGCCCTTGCCCGGCTTCCAGCCGCCGATCACGACGTCCCTCGTACTGAGGTGCTTCACCTTGATCCACGACGGCGAGCGCGTGCCCGGCCGGTACGGCGAGTCGAGCCGCTTGGCGACGACGCCTTCGAGGCCCTGCTCCTGGGTGGCGGCGAGCAGGTCGGAATCTCCCGGGAAGTACGGCGGGGCGCCGATCTCCAGCTCGTCGAGAAGGCTGCGCCGGTCGCGGTACGGCAGATCCAGCAGTGTGGTGCCGTCGAGGTAGAGCAGGTCGAACGGCAGGTACGTGACCGGGTACAGCTCCAGCATCACCTCTTCCGGGTCGGTGAGGTGCATGCGGTGCTGCAGCCGGACGAAACTGGGCCGCCCTCGGGGATCGAGCGCGACCACCTCGCCATCGATCACCGCATTCTTCACCCCGAACCCCGAAATTTCGGGATACCGGCGGGTGTACTCGACTCCGTGCCTTCCCGTCACCTTCAGTTCACGGTCCAGGTGGAGGATGGCGCGGATGCCATCCCACTTGACCTCCAAGCCATACCGCTCGCGATCTTCCGGTAGTTGTCCGGGTACGGCGAGCATTGGTTCGATGGGGTATGGCATTGGTTGCACCATGACGGGTATGTGCCCATAGGGCGAGCCCGCTAGAGCTGAGGAGTGCCCATGCGCAGCATCTGGAAAGGGGCGATCTCCTTCGGCCTCGTCACGATCCCGGTGAAGCTCTACTCCGCGACCGAGCAAAAGGACGTGACCTTCCACCAGGTACACCGCGAGGACGGTGGCAGGATCCGCTACAAGCGCGTGTGCACGGTCGACGGCGAAGAGGTCCCCTACTCCGACATCGCCAAGGGCTACGAACTGGCCACCGGAGAGATCGTGGTGCTGACGGACGAGGACTTCGAGGATCTGCCACTCAGCACCTCGCGCAGGATCGATGTCCTCCAGTTCACGCCGGCCGACCAGATCGACCCGATCTACTTCGCCAAGTCGTACTACCTGGAACCGGACGGCCAGGGCGACAAGCCGTACGTGCTGCTGCGCAACGCCCTGGAGAGCTCGGGGCAGGTCGCCGTCGTCAAGGTGGCGCTGCGGCAGCGGGAGTCGCTGGCCACGCTCAGGGTGCGTGACGGGGTGTTCGTGCTGGAGACCATGTACTGGCCGGACGAGATCCGCGTGCCCGACTTCGGGTTCCTCGAAGAGGACATCGAGGTACGGGCCCAGGAGCTCAAGATGGCCGAGTCGCTCATCACCACGATGAAGGCGGACTTCGACGCGACCGAGCACCACGACGCCTACCGCGAGGCCCTGCAGCAGGTGATCGAGGCCAAGGTGGAGGGCAGGGAGGTCATCGCGCCGCCGGAGGGCGAGGAGGAGGCGGGCCCCGCCGTCGACCTCATGGCCGCGCTGCGGGCGAGCGTCGACGCGGCCAAGCGCGAGCGTTCCGGCGAGGCCGCCAAGCCCAAGCGGGCCACCAAGGCGTCGAAGGACGCGGGGGACAAGGACACGGGGGAGAAGGCCGCCCCCAAGCGCAAGGCCCGCAAGTCCGCCTGATCCGCCACCGCAAATGCTGATCCGCCACCGCAAATGCAAAGGCGCCTTCGGCATCAAATGCCGAAGGCGCCCCGCATTTATCGGAGGGGGAGGCTTGGCCGGAGGAATTCCGCTTCACTGCTCCCCCGAAAGGCCATGGGAATTAATTCCCGCCGAACCCGGACGCGTTGGCGTGGCGACTTTTACCGAGCGCCTGTGTCCTTTATCGAGGACACAGGCACCCGGCGGTGCGTCCGGAGCTCACCTCAACCGCGTAACCGGTTGCATGGCTATCTCCTCGACGACCGGATCGGCCGTCTCCGAGTTGTTACTGAAGCGCCTCGCGACGAGCGCGCTCCTCTTCCTCACGCTCGAAGTTGAACGAGCGAGCGTTGGCGTCGGCGTCAGAGTCCGTACGCACGGTGTTCTGGTTGTTGTTGTGCAGGTGGATGTGGACCTTGACCCGGCCGCTGCGGCCGTGGTTGCGACGGCCCCAGCCGCCCCAGCCGCCCCAGCCGCCGCAGCGACGGCCACAGCCCCACGAGAAGGTGGAGGCGCTGGTGCTCGCGGAGGCGGTCGTGGCGCTGGCGGAGGTGGCGGTGGTCAGGGCGCCGAGGCTGATGAGGCCGCCGGACATACCCGTGCTGATCACAAGCCCTGCGATGACACTCTTGAACTTGGGCATTGAATTCCCCCCTAAAGGATCGGTTGCCCTGTTCCAGATATTTGCCGGAGTGAACGGTAAATATCTTGGATGACATTGAATGCGTCATCCGTGCTGATTTATTTCCGACGTTCCGGCGGGATAAACGGCCGTAGTTGTGTTTTGCTATACGCTAACTCTCTCATTGCTCTTATTAAGCATTTATGAAATGAAATGAAATGATTTGTCCGTTTTATGGGGGCAGGTCGTCCGCGATGCGGTCGCCCCGATTCCGGCTCGCGGCGACGGCCCCGGAAGCGGGGCGCCGCCGAGAAATCCGGCTAAAGGCCGCGAATCGCGTACCGATAAATGCCAATAAAGGAGCATTTATCCGAAATGTAGGCTGGAGGGCGACGGCGGTTATCGTTGGAGGAGGCGAGGAGGACGCATGACAGCAGCACCGATCCCGCACTGGCCAGGACGGATGTTCGGGTCGGTGCACGTAAGGAAGACCCCCGAAGGCGCCCCCGAGAAGGCGGTCTTCGTGCACGGCCTGGCCGGCGCGGCCACCAATTGGACCGACCTGATGGACGAGCTGAAAGACCTCGTCACCGGCTACGCCATCGACCTGCCCGGCGCGGGGTTCTCACCCGAACCCGCGAACGGCGACTACACCATCGAAGCGCACGCCCGCGCGGTGATCGGCCTGCTGGAGGAGACCGGTCCCGCCCACCTGTTCGGCAACTCGATGGGCGGCGCGGTCGCCGTCAGGGTGGCCGCCACCCGCCCCGACCTGGTGCGCTCGCTCGTCCTCATCTCGCCGGCGCTGCCCGACCTGCTGCCCAGGTACGGCCCGATGCGCATCGCCGCCGCGGCACTGCCCCGGCTGGGCGAGTGGGTGGCGGGCAAGCTCCAGTTGATCCCCGCCGAGCAGCGGATCAGGTCCTCCTTCGCCATGGTCTGGGCGGACATCGCCGCGGTCCATCCGCTACGGCTGCGCGACGCGATCGAGGAGCAGCGCAGGCGCGACGGGCTGCCCCATGCCGCCGCCGCCATGATCGGCTCGGCCCGGGGCATCGTGGCCGAGTACTTCCGCCGCGGCGAGGCGAACCTGTGGCGCCAGGCCGCCCTGATCGAGGCGCCCACCCTGATCATCCACGGCAGGCACGACCGCCTGGTGCGCCCCGCCATGGCCGCCAAGGCGGCCCGTACGTTCCGGCAGGTCAGACTGGTACTCCTGCCGCGAGCCGGGCACGTGGCGATGATGGAGACGCCCCGCGTGGTCGCCGCGGAGGCCCGCCGTCTGATCGGTGAGACACGCTTGGGGAATGCCCCACTCGCCAACTAGGTTTCACAGGTGGATGGGATAGTCCCCCTCGAACGGGAGCGTAGAAAGTGTCGTTGCCACCGCTGGTCGAGCCGGCCGCAGAGCTGACCGTCGACGAAGTGCGCCGCTACTCGCGCCACCTGATCATTCCCGACGTGGGGATGGCCGGGCAGAAGCGGCTGAAGAACGCCAAGGTGCTCTGTGTGGGCGCCGGAGGCCTGGGCTCGCCCGCGCTGATGTATCTGGCGGCGGCGGGCGTGGGCACGCTGGGGGTCATCGACTTCGACGTCGTCGACGAGTCCAACCTGCAGCGCCAGATCATCCACGGCCAGTCCGACGTGGGCCGGCCGAAGGCCGAGAGCGCCGCGGCCACGGTCCGCGAGATCAACCCGCTGGTCAACGTCGTCGTCCACAACACGGCGCTGACCAACGACAACGTGATGGAGATCTTCTCCGGCTACGACCTCATCGTCGACGGCACCGACAACTTCGCCACCCGCTACATGGTGAACGACGCCGCGGTGCTGCTCGGCAAGCCGTACGTCTGGGGCTCGATCTACCGCTTCGACGGCCAGGCGAGCGTGTTCTGGGCCGAGCACGGCCCCTGCTACCGCTGCCTCTACCCCGAGCCCCCGCCTCCCGGCATGGTGCCCTCGTGCGCCGAGGGCGGCGTGCTCGGCGTGCTGTGCGCCTCGATCGGCTCCATCCAGGTCAACGAGGCCATCAAGCTGCTCACCGGCATCGGCGACCCGCTGGTCGGCCGGCTGATGATCTATGACGCCCTGGAGATGAAGTACCGCGACGTCAAGGTCCGCAAGGACCCCGAGTGCGTGCTGTGCGGCAAGAACCCGACGGTCACCGAGCTGCTCGACGACTACGAGGCGTTCTGCGGCGCGATCTCCGCCGAGGCCGCCGAGGCCGCGACGGGCTCGACGATCACCGCCCGCGAGCTCAAGGCCATGCAGGACAACGGCGACGACATCTTCCTCGTCGACGTCCGCGAGATCAACGAGTACGAGATCGTCTCCATCCCCGGCGCCACGCTGATCCCCAAGGGCGAGTTCCTCAACGGCTCGGCCCTGGAGAAGCTGCCGCAGGACAAGCGCATCGTGCTCCACTGCAAGTCGGGCGCGCGCTCGGCGGAGGCGCTGGCGATCGTCAAGAACGCCGGGTTCTCCGACGCGGTGCACGTCGGCGGCGGGGTGCTCAGCTGGGTCGCGACCGTCGACCCCAGCCTGCCCTCCTACTGATACTTTTTCCGTGATGTCCGTTCCGTGAGTCCGTCCACTGGCGTCTGCTTTCTGCGGATGGCGCCCGGTCGCCCGCATTAAGGTCGATGCCGTGGACGACGCCCGCCCCTGGCCCGCTCTCGTGGCGGCCTCCGTGCTGACCATGGTCTGCGCGGTCGCCGCCGGGGTCGCGGCCAGTGTGGCGGGCGCGGAGTTGTCCCGCGGCCCGAGCCCGGCCGAACTCCACTCGGCGGCCAGGCGCGAGGTCGCCGAGCGGTGGCGCACCTGGGCGAGCGGGCGCATCTTCCCCGCCAGCCTGCCCTACTCCGCCGAGCAGGGCGGCCGCGAACGTGCCAGCCGGATCGGCATCTCACCGGCCGTCACCTGCGCCGACTCCGTCGACGCCAAAGCCGCCAAGGCCCTGCGCAAGGCGGGCTGCCTGGGGGTGCTGCGCGCCACCTACATCGACGCCCTGCGGGGCGTGCTCGTCACCGTCGGCGTCGTGGCCCTGCCCGACGAGCCCAAGGCCGTACGCGCCAAGTCCGCCTTTTCCGCCGCCGGCGCCCCCGTGCCCGGCCTGCGGCCCGTGGCCTTCCGGGACACGGTCTCCGACCGTTTCACCCCTTCCGTACGTCAGGCCGGCTCGGTACGCCAGGCCGGCCCGTACCTCGTGCTGACCACGGCGGGCCAGGTCGACGGCCGTCCGGCGCGCACGGTCGGTGAGCAGCGGCCGGCCATCTTCGCCTTCGCCGGCGAGATCTCCGAGCGGATCCTGGCCGACCTGAGCACGCCGCGGATGCCCGACTGCGCCTCCCAGGAGTGGCGGTGCTGACCCGCGCGGCCGTGCTCATCACGGCGACGCTCCTCTTCAGCGCCGGATCCGCGCTGGGGGCCTTGAGCGCCGGGCCCACGCCGGGGCTCTTCAACGCCGCGCCCGCGCTGGCGGACGACGTGCGCGGCGGTCAGGAGCCGGTGATCAGCACGCTGGAGCTGAAGAAGGCGTGGCGGATCAGCAAGGGCGCGGGCGTCACCGTGGCCGTGCTCGACTCGGGCGTCGATCCCGGCCACCGCGACCTGGCCGGCTCCGTGACCGTGGGCAAGGACTTCACCGAGGGCGCCAACCCGCCGGACGTGCCGCCGCGTCGCTTGCACGGCACGTACATGGCCTCGCTGATCGCCGGGCACGGCCACGGACACGGGGGGAAGCTCGGCGTGATCGGGGTGGCTCCGAAGGCGCGGCTGCTGTCGGTCCGGGTGATACTGGAAGACGAGGAGCCGGGGTTCAGGGAGTTCAACACCGCCGTGCGCTTCGAGAACGTGGTGGCCAGGGGCATTCGCTACGCGGTCGATCGGGGGGCGCGCGTGATCAACATGTCGATCTCCAAGGATCTGGCGACCGCTGAGGAGCGGGCGGCCGTGCGTTACGCGATCTCCAAGGGCGTCGTGCTGGTGGCCGCCGCGGGCAATGACGGCGCGGGCAAGCCCGATGAGACGGGATTCGCCCCCTTCTCCTATCCGGCCGCCTTCCCCGGCGTCGTGTCCGTGGGCGCGACGGACCGGCGGCTGCGGCGGGCGACATTCTCCAACTGGAACTCATCGGTGCTGGTGGCCGCGCCCGGCGTCGACATCATGGGCGCGGGCCCCGACGACGAGTACTGGGTCGGCAGGGGCACTTCGCAGGCCACCGCGCTGGTGTCCGGGGTGGCCGCCCTCATCAAGGCCAAATATCCGGCGATGTCGCCGCCGCTGGTCGCGCAGGCCATGACGGCGAGCGCCACCGACCGGCCACCGGGCGGCTACGACACCGCCACCGGCTTCGGCGTTGTCAACGCCGCCAAGGCGCTCGCCGAGGCGGCCCGGCTCGCCAAGCACACCGAGACGGCCGCGGGGGCGCAGGCGCAGGACCCCGCCCGGCCGCTCGCCGGCGGATCGGTGGGCCGGATCGAGGTCGTCAACAGGGACCAAGCGCGCGTAAAGGTCTATGGGACGATCGCCTTGGCGGCCGCCCTCGGCGCGCTCTCCTCCATGTGGGCGATATTCGCCCTGGTCAGACGCGTGCGTCGCGCTCAGAATGGGCAAGACGCATGATCCGCCCGCTAAGGGGGACGAAATAGACACGAACCGAGCCTGGGAACGAGGCGGTGGTGAAGGCACGTAGGTCCACCTCAGGGTTGCCGCGCGCCGGGGGAGCCACATCGGGACGAAGGAACCCGCTCGGTGCTCCAGCCGGCCGCCGTTCTCGCGTGCGCTCCTGGCCGGCCGCCACCGGCCGCGACAGGCTGGCGAGCAAGGAGCGGGTGGAGCAGGCCGTGCTCCGGCAGGGTGTGCGCTTCCGCCGTCTGTTCGTGACGCTGGTCGGCACCATCGTGGTCGCCTCGGCCGTCCTCGTGCTGCTCGGCACGATCGGGCTGCTCGAAGAGACCCGGTCGCGCCCGCTGACCGCCGCCGAGCAGAACCAGTACAAACAAGAGGAGATCGCCAGGCGCTGGCAGGCGTGGCCCGCCACCGACGTCTTCCCCGAAGAGGTCAAGTACGTCGGGCTCGACAAGGCCCAGCAATACGCCCGGCGCGTCGGCATCGCCCCCGAGACCGAGTGCGGCAAGGGCGTCGACCCGTCCGTGGCGGGCGTCCTCGACGACAACGGATGCGTGACCATGCTCCGCGCCACCTACGTGGATCAGACGGCCATGTTCGTCTTCACGGTCGGCGTGGCCGTACTCAAGGACGAGGACTCCAGGCTATCGGCGACGGAGCAGCTCACCCAGGACGACCGGGTCGGCGTGCTGCCCGTGGCCTTCCCCGGCACGGTGACCGAGCGGTTCGGGGCCGACCAGCGCCAGCGTACGGGCTGGGTGGGCGCCGGACCGTACATCGTGTTCTCGACGGCGGGCTACACCGACGGCAGGACCCGGGCGGCCATCCCGCCCGAGGAGATCCTCCACAGCGAGCTGTGGCCGGCGGGCAAGTCGATCGGCAACCAGATCGCCTACTTCCTGGCGGACCCGCCGAAGGTTCCGCCCTGCACTCAGGGGAACGTGTGCTGACCGTCGTACGCGCGCTGACCGCCGCCCTGGTCATGCTGCACGCCCCGGCGGCCGCCCCCGTCCGGGACCAGCAGCAGTGGGTCCTCGACGCGCTCAACGTCGAGCAGGCGTGGACGGTCACCAAGGGCAAGGGCGTCACCGTGGCCGTGGTCGACAGCGGGGTCGACGGCAAGCTCAAGGAGCTGCGCGGCCGCGTGACCGCCGGTCCCGACATGACCGAGGCCACCGTCCAGCGCCAGGCCAAACCCGGCGAGCACGGCACCGCGATGGCCGCCCTCATCGCCGGGTCCGGGGCCGACGACGGGCTGATCGGCGTGGCACCGGAGTCGGGCATCCTCTCCCTGGCCCTGGCGGTCGACGAGGATCCCGGCGCCGGCACCATCGACCCCCAGCAGGAGGAGCAGAGCGCGCTGGAGAGCCCGCTGGCCCGTGCCATCCGCTACGCCGCCAACCACGGCGCCAAGGTCATCAGCATGTCGATCGGCTCCTACGGGCCGCTCAAGTCCGAACGCGAGGCCGTCTCCTACGCGCTCGGCAAGGGTGTCGTGCTGGTCGCCGCCGTCGGCAACGACGGGCAGACCAAGTACGCCAAGGACAACGGCACCTCGTTCTGGAGCTTCCCCGCGGGCTATTCGGGCGTCATCGGCGTCGCGGCCGTCGACAAGCAGGGCAAGGGCGCGACGTTCAGCAGCGACAACCTGTCCGTCCTCGTCTCCGCGCCGGGGGTGGGCGTACCCGTCGTCAAGCGCAAGGGCGGCTACGAGCTTTCGGAGGGCACCAGCTCGGCCAGCGCGCTCGTGGCCGGGGTGGCCGCGCTGGTCAAGTCGCGCTATCCCGCCATGGCGCCCGAGCAGGTCGCGCAGGCCCTGGCCGCGAGCGCCCGGGGACGGCCCGCCGCCGGTTATGACGACAAGACCGGGTTCGGGGTGGTCGACGCCGGTGCCGCGCTCAACGCGGCCGAACGGCTGGCCGGAGAGCAGCGCGAGGTCGCCGTGCCCGACGACCGGCACTTCGGCGTCGGCGAGGACTCGCCCGGGCCGTCGCGTCCGGGGCCCGATCCGTGGCGGCTGTGGCTCTATGGAGGGGGCGTGCTGCTGGCGCTGGTGATGTTCTGCGGGGCCATCATCGTGCTCAATCAGCGTAGAGAGTAAAGATCCGCTATGGTCGCGCGTCATGGGATACGAGCTGCGCGTGGTTCGTGAGGCGCCCTTGGCGTTTTCCGAGCTCGCGAAGGCGATCGCGCCGGCCGGTTTCGGGGTGCGCGGGTCGGACGAGATCGTCACCGGACACGCCGGTGACACGCACGTCGTGGGGCACTGGCGCGATCAGGTGATCGGCGAGCCGGGCTCCGACTGGCAAGTGGCGCAGCTCGTCCTGCTGGCGGCCGCCCTCGGCGCCAGGCTCGTCGGCGAAGACGGCGAGAGCTACACGCTGCGCGACGGCATCGTGGAGCTGGTGGCCGGCGGTTCGGTGGTCGAGATCGGCAAGTTTCACGAAATGATCGAGGCGGGGCCCAACGCATGGACTCCGTGAATCCGTTCGCCGAACGGGTCCTCGAGGTAGTGGAGTCCATCCCGCCGGGCATGGTCATGTCCTACGGCGACATCGCCGAATATCTCGGCGAGGGCGGACCACGTCAGGTCGGGCAGGTCATGTCGACCTGGGGCGGCGGCGTGCCGTGGTGGCGCGTGGTGCACTCCGACGGCACCGGCGCGGCCCCTGACCACGTGCGACGCTGTCTGGAGCACTGGCGCGAAGAGGGCACCCCCCTGCGCGGTGAGCGCGTCGACATGCGCCAGGCGCGCTGGGACGGTCGTTCAGCCGATTCTCAGAAACGAGTTTGACCAGCGGATTCGCTCGTTAAGCGAATCCGCCGCACGTGACTCCCCTTACGATGGCTAGAACCAGTGATGGCGGTTCGAAAGGCGGTGCCTTACCGATGGCAACCGGCGTCACAGCCCTGAGTCAGGGCGGCGATCTGATCGCCGATCGCCTGAAGGCTGTCCAGGATCTCTGTGACCGAGGCGAGCCGCTCGACGCGGTCATGAAGGCCGTCGGACCGGGCGGCCGCGACTCGGCGTTCGACACCGAGGTGCTCAGCGGACCGCTGGGCGCGCGGATGGACTTGGCCGTCAAGCGTGGCGCGGCGCGCAGGCGTGAGCTCATCACGTTGCTGCGCCCCTACCTGGCGGCCGTGGACGCGGGCGTCAAGCGTGACCTGCCGGTCGCGCGGCGCCTGATCTGCCACCTCATCGAGCATCGCCCGGACGACGAGCTCGTCGACGGCGACACGCTCACCAAGGTCGTGGCGGCGGCGGCCGAGCCGTCCAAGCGGATCCGCGCGGGTCTGCGCTGGTACGCCGACCTGCCCTTCCGTGACGAGCTCCCCGCCGCCCTCTACCGGCTGCGGCGCGCCGACCTGGTGCCCGTGACCCACATCGACGACATCGTCTGGGTCAACGGCAAGCTGCGCGTCACCGGCTTCGCCTACCTGGCGGGCCTGTCCGTGCGTAGCCGCCGGTTCAACTGGGCGACCGTGGTGCTGCGCGGGCCGCGCTGGCTGCCTCCGGTGCGCCTGCGCACGCGCCGGGTGCTGGCCCCCGAGGCAACGCACGGCGCGCGCGAGCCCGGCTGCAACTACGACTGGTCCGGGTTCACCGCCGACCTCAGCCCATGGTCCCTGCGCTGGCGCGGAGCCGTGCGCGGCCTCGTGCACGCCGTACGCAGGCGGATGCGCCACCGGCCCGCCGTCCACGACACCACGACGTGGCGGGCCGAGATCGTCTTCTACAGCCGCGGCGCGCGGGCGACGGGCCTGCTGCGTGGCGCGTCCCCCGGCCGCACCGAGCGTCCCGCCGGGCTCAAGCTGCGGCCGGGCTGGTGGGCCAGGCCGGTGTGGACCTCCGACCGGGCGCTGCAGGTCGTGCTCCAGCCCAACCGCGCCGAGCTCACCGGGGTCTCCGTCGAGGGCGACCGCCTGGAGCTGAAGATCTTCCTGGCCGGCCGTACGGTGACCAAGGGCCATGCCCGGCTGGGCGGCCACCGCATGGCCGCCGAGTTCACGCCGGTGGCCAACGGCACGGAGGTGCTGGTCAGCCAGGCCGTGTCCGCCCTGCTGCAGGAGAAGGACGGGCGGCGGCTCTGGGTCGAGCCGAAGGGCGATCCCGCCGCGTCCGTCATGCTCGCCGACCTGGTGGAGACCAGGATGCCGTCCGGCGACCGCGAGATCACCGTGCTGGGCGACCGGCGCGACCGCGTGCTCGTCTCCGCCCACCGCATCCGCCCGGTGATCACCTCGGCGGTGTGGGAGGGGCTCACGCTGGTGCTGCGTGGCAACTACCCCGACGCGGCCGGGCCGCGCGTGCTGACGCTGCGCCAC
The DNA here is from genome assembly GCF_043197735.1 of Nonomuraea sp. NPDC049028. NCBI lineage: Bacteria > Bacillati > Actinomycetota > Actinomycetes > Streptosporangiales > Streptosporangiaceae > Nonomuraea > Nonomuraea sp. NPDC049028. Next base: position 59,268 of record NZ_JBICTR010000009.1, on the reverse strand, counting down.
CGGTCGGGGCTGTCCTACCACGTGCCGATGGAGCGTACGGGCGATCAGTTCTCCGTACGCCTCGAGCCCGCGTCGATGGACCGCTTCGGCGAGGTGGTGCCGCTGTCGTCCGGAACCTGGAACATGTCGCTCCGGCACCCGTCCGGGGAGATCGTCCCCGTCCGCATGGACCACGCGGCGCTGCCCGGCCTCGACGAGGAGCCGCGCGCGTCCGAGGGGCGGTCCTTCCGGATGCTCTCGACGCGCTTCGACGTGCCGGTGGTGGCCGTGGAAGAGGAGCGGCCGGCCGACGAGAAGGGCGTCGCGGGCACTCACGTGCTGCGGCGGGTCTTCTATCCGGCACAGCGCACCGAGCCGCTGACCGACGCGACCGTCTACGTGGTCAACGACGGCCGCCTCTACGCCGACAGCGTCCGGGCGATCTACGAGGAGCGGGTGCGGCGGGGTGATGACCGCGAGCACATCTGGATCGTCAAGGACGGCGCGTTCACGCCGCCTCCGGGCACCACCTCGGTACGCGCCGGCAGCCGCGAGCACCACGCTGCGCTCGCCCGCTCCAGATTTATCGTGACAAATGCGTTCCTGCCGGTTTGGTTCCGCTCGCGCGAGGACCAGGTCGTCCTGCAGACCTGGAACGGCACGCCGGCCAAGCGCATCGGCAACGACCAGCCGCACATGACCCGCGACCCCCGCCCGCCGATCTGGCACCGGCAGGCGGCCGAGGTGCGCGGCTGGGACGTGCTGCTGTCGCAGTCGCCCTGGGCCACGCCGGTGCTGCGGCGCGCGTTCGGCTACCAGGGGGAGATCCTGGAGAGTGGGCTGCCGCGCAACGACGTGCTCACCTCGCCGGACCGCGACTCGCTGGCGGCCGCGGTGCGGGAGCGGCTGGGCCTGGTCGAGGGCAAGCGCGTGGTGCTGTACGCGCCGACCTGGCGAGACTATGACCGCAAGAACGCGATGGTGAAGCTCGACCTGGCCAAGGCCCGCGAGGCACTGGGCGCCGACCACGAACTCCTGGTCAGAGCCCACCCCATGCAAGCCATGCCCGCCGTCCCCGACATCGCCCACGACGTCACGACTTATCCCGATATGGCGGATTTGCTGCTCGTGACGGACGTGCTGGTCACGGACTACTCCTCGGTCATGTTCGACTTCGCCGCCACCGGCCGCCCGATCGTCTTCTACGGGTACGACCTGGCGAAATACTCATCGAAGCGCGGTCTCTACATCGACCTCCCGGAGCAGGCGCCGGGGCCGGTGCTGTCGACGTCGGCGGAGGTGATCGACGCACTACGCTCGATCGACTCGGTGGCCGCGGCCCACGCGGACCGCTACGACGCCTTCCGCGCCACCTTCGCTCCTAGGGACGACGGCAAGGCAACGGCCCGAGTTGTGGACCACCTGTTCTCCTAGACAGCTGGCCACCCACCCGTCTGGGTGGGTGGCCGTCGAGAACCCAGGATCGATCCCTATCGCGGCAGGTCGATCTGATACCGGATGAAGCCCCGGTTCACGGCCACCTTGTCGTAAAGGCGCCGCGCGGTGGCGTTCGACTCGTGGGTGTTCCAATAGACGCGATCGCAACCACGATCCCGGGCCCAGTCGACCACGCTCTCGATCAACGTACGACCCACACCCAGCCCACGCACATCCTCAGCCGTGAACAGGTCCTGCAAATAGCAGACGTCAGTATCCGGTGCCGAGGTGCTCGGATGGGTGAGGAAATGCGTGATCCCTATGAGCCTGCCGTCCAGTGTCGCGCCGAGGGCGTGTAGACGCGTGTCCGCCTGGAATTCATCCCACGCCCTGTCGTACATCAGGTCCGGCTCGACTCGCTGGTAGAAGTCGATGTAGGCGCGGAACAGGCTCTCCCAAGCCGCTCTGTCAGACGGGCGGAGCTTGCGGATGCTGATCACGGCGCCTCCTGAGGACTTCGCACGGTCGGTCGCGGCACGCCACAAGGTAGGGGCAGAGTGGTCTCCTATGACACAGCCACTCTTCGGCTGAATCTAAGGACCACCTCGGTACACCACCCGGTGGACGCTATTCGCCTCAGCGCGGATCGAACGAGCGAATGTACGCACCGAACGTCGATCCAGAACACGGCAACCGCATGCTGGTCGCGCGCAAGGCATCGATGAGGTTCCCGGCTGATACGTCGGTGAGCTTCCCATCGCGACGTGCGTTGGCGAGCAACCAGATGGTGCCGTGCACTTTCAAACCGTAGGCCCGGCCCACCTGCACGGCTTCCCTGTCATCCGTGATCGCGATGCCGCCGGACAGTTCGGCCGCTGAGAACACGCTTGCTTCTCCTCGGTCCCTGTCGGAGGAGCCGATGCGCTTGACCCATCTGGCGAAACACTGGAGCTCTTCGAAGGAGTCAAGTCTTGCCACGCCCAGCCAATCCGCGTCCAGAGCGCTGCGGAGAGTTGGATATTTTGTCAGTCCCTGTCGTATCTCTTCGCGCACCACATGAGTCGTGAGACAGGTGGACCCGAGCAGTAGATCTCGCAGCACATCGAAACGTTCGGCGCGGCAGAAATGGCTGAGACAGGTTGCGTCGAACACCAAAGGGGGATCGGGCTCGTCGCCGTTCATGGCTCCAGGTCCGTGTAATCCCGGGCAGGGAGGTCGGCCGCCGAGACCTGGCCGCGCATCATCTCAACCGCGCGGGATGTCGTGATGAGCCCGTTCTTGAACGTCTGCAGTACGGCGTGCGCGTAGCGCGGCGGAACGAGAACCGCCTCGAGATCCGGCTGTGGAGCCCAGCCGACCGCTTCCATCAGCTCCGCTCGCGTCGGATTGCGTTGACGCAGTGTTTTGGCGGCGTCCCTGTCGATGAAACCGGCCTCGGTCGCCTGACGAAGGGTCAACGACCACGATGTCCGGTACTTCGCGGCGAAGGTGATCAGTATGTCCCGCTTCGTGGTCGGGCCGGCGGGGACGCACTCGGTGAGCGTGTCGATCGGCAGCAGTAATTCCGCGGAGAAGGAATCTATGATCGACTCCCTTTCGGCGCGCGAGCTGTGGACACCGATGTCGGAGGAGTATTCGTCGCCGATTATCAGATGTCCGAGCTCGTGGGCCGCCGTCGCGCGGCGGCGGCCTGGATCGCCGTTGCTGCTGACGACCGCCACGGCGATATCGTCTTCGACCAAGGAAGCTCCGTCACCGGGCGTCTCGACTATGGCCACCAGCTGTCCGAGTCGCTCGCATACGGACATCATCGAGTCGATGGGATCAAGCCCGAGGTTGAGCCGCCCGCGTGCCCACGAGGCCGCAGAACGCGCGCTCAGGGTGTCCTCCACGGTCTCGGGATATCGCTCGATGCGTGGAGCGGCCAATTCTCCGAGTTCTATGAGCTGTTGGACGTCGGACAGCCAAGTGGATAGCGCGATCTCCAACCGGTAGGACTGTCGGGTGGCGTCGGTCACAGTGTCGTCGGCCAACTCCGTGCGACGGGAAACGACCGGCGGGGGAGAGCTGAGAAAGTAGCTCAACGGGACCTTGAGGATGGCCGAAAGTTTGGCCAGTTCTAGCGCGTCGATCCGACGCACGCCTGTCTCGATCTTGGCGATCATTGTGCGGTCGAGATTCATGGCCGAAGCGAGCTGCTCCTGGGACATGTCAGCCGCGAGCCGGCATTCGCGGACGCGGTCACCTACGCCTGTCCACTCTCTGCCATCCTTCATAGTGCGATAATCGCACGGACGGCCATCGCTTAGCAGATCGTTCGGAGAACATAGGGGTAATCGTTATCTCAAGAGCACATTGTCCGGCTCTGGCATATGTGCAGATCGTGCGGCTCTGAGGCGCTATGCGCTTTGGGGCGGAGGTCTCCAGCTGCGGGGGCTGGCCCCGGGCCGAGGGCTACTTGCGCAGTTCGACGAGAAGAGACATCGGCGTCTCCTGGATGGTGAACGTCCGGAAGCTCGTGTGGGCGATGATGGCCGCGAACTGCTTCTTGTCGTACGCCCGCCTGGGAAGGACCGAGCGGAGTACGTAGCGGATGATGACGGCGTTGACCGGGCCGATGCCCATGCGGGCGACGTCCTCGTCGACCGCCTCCTTGGAGACGTCGCGGCGCAGGTCGTTGATGTAGGCGGAGCCGCCGGGGCGTAGGACGCGGTGCATCTCGCGTAAGGCGCCGACCGGGTCGGAGAAGTTCTTGAAGGCGGCGCAGCAGGCGATGAAGTCGAAGCTCTCGTCGTCGAAGGGCATGGCCGAGGCGTTTCCTTGGCGGAAGTCGACCTGGGCGCCCGCCTCGGCGGCCTTCTGGCGGGCGATCTGGACGAATGAGGAGCTGACGTCGAGGCCGGTGACCCGGTAGTGGCCGGTTCTGGCCAGTCTGATGGCGAGGTAGCCGGGGCCGGGGGCCACCTCCAGGATGTCGCCGCTTGCCGGGGCGTGTTCCAGGACCAGTTGGGCCTGCTCCGCGAACCTCGACGGGTCCTTGCCGGTGTTTCTCGCGTACCAGCGGGCGATCGAGCCTTCCATGCCGATGCCCTTGTAGCCCTTGTCGGTTCTGGTCATGACGTGTCGTTCCTCTCTGCCACGCTGTACAAGTCACGATATATCGCATTGTGGGCAAGTCAAGATATGTCGCGAAACTCCACGCCGGGCCCCTGCGGCGTGTCGTTGGGTGTGGTGACATTTACGCCGGTAGCGTTGGCCGATCGCGTGGTAGAGAGGTCAACTCGGCACGATCTACCCCTGTGGTCTGGTGGAATCTAGTGTTGTGAGTGCTCAGACCTGGCGGTTGGTGCGGCGTGGGAGCGGGGGACCTGTTGCGGCCCCTGTGCTCGATGAGCACCAGCGTGCCGTGGTTCAGCACCGGAGCGGGCCGCTGCTCGTGCTCGCCGGTCCCGGCACCGGCAAGACCACGACGATCGTCGAGAGCGTGGTCGACCGGATCGAGCGGCGCGGGGTGGATCCCGAACGCGTCCTCATCCTGACATACAGCCGCAAAGCGGCCGGTGAGCTGCGTGAACGGGTCACCGGGCGGTTGCGCCGCACGACCAGGACGCCGCTGGCGCTCACCTTCCACAGCTACGCCTACGCGCTGCTGCGGCGGGAGGCGGTGCTGGCGGGTGAGACGCCGCCGCGGCTGCTCACCGGGCCCGAGCAACTGCTGGAGATCCGGCGGCTGCTGCACGGCGAGCTGGAGGACGGCGCGCGCGACTGGCCGGTCGCGTTGCGCGAGCCGCTCAAGACGCGCGGGTTCGCGGAGGAGCTGCGCGACTTCCTGTCGCGCGCGGGCGAGCGCGGGCTCGGCGGCCCACGGCTGCAGGAGCTCGGCAGGCAGTACGGCAGGCCGGACTGGGTGGCGGCCGGCCGGTTCCTTGAGCGGTACGAAGTGCGGTTCGACCTCGACCCCGAACCGTCGCTCGACTACGCCGAGCTGATCAGGGCGGCGGCGGGCGTGCTCGCCGACCCGGAGGTGCGCCGGAGGGAGCGGGCGGCGCACGACGTGGTCTTCGTGGACGAATACCAGGACACCGACCCGGCGCAGGAGTTCCTGCTGCGGCAGCTGGCCGGTGACGGGCGTGACCTGATCGCGGTGGGCGATCCGGACCAGTCGATCTACGGGTTCCGGGGGGCCGATGTGCGGGGGATCCTGGGGTTCCCGCAGCGGTTCCCGGCCCGTGACGGGCGGGACGCGCCGGTGGTGGCGCTGCGGATGTGCCGCCGGAGCGGGGCCGAGTTGCTGGCGGCGTCCAGGCGGGTGGCTGATCGGCTGCCCGCGGCGCCGATGCCGGATGCCATGGCCGCCGGACGTCCCCATGGGCATCGCGAGTTGCTGTCACTGCCCGAGATGGAGGACGGCGACGTACGCGTGCTGCTGGCCGACAGCACCAGCCAGGAGGCGGCCGTCGTCGCCGACACGCTGCGGCGGGCCCACCTGATCGACGGCGTGCCGTGGCATCGGATGGCGGTGCTCGTCCGGTCGGCGGCCCGTCAGGTGCCGTTGCTGCGGCGCGCGCTGGTCAGCGCGGGCGTGCCGACGATGGTGGCCGGTGACGAGGTGCCGATCGCGCAGGAGCCCGGCGTACGCCCGCTGCTGACGATGCTCAGGATCGCCCTCGACGCGGGCGAGCTCGACGAGGGGGTGGCCGAGGAACTGCTGACCGGGCCCCTCGGCGGCACCGACATGATCGGCGTACGGCGGCTGCGACGGGCACTGAAGATCGCCGAAAACGAGGCGCTGGCCGCCACGCCCGACAACAACGAGGCGACGGTTGGCGAGTCCGAGAGCGAGCCCGCGAAAGAGGTCACGCATGCGCGTACCTCGGGAGAGTTGCTGGTCGCGGCCGTCAAGGACGCGCGGGAGCTGACCCGGATCGAGCCCCACGTGGCACTCCCCGCCGAACGCGTCGCGAAGCTGCTCGCCGCCGCCCGCCAGGCCGTGCGCGACCACGCCGGCGCCGAGGAGGTCCTGTGGGCCGTCTGGCACGAGAGCGGCCTGGCCGAGCGGTGGACCGAGCTCAGCCTGTCGGGCGGCGCCAGAGGGGCGCAGGCCGACAGGGATCTCGACGCCGTGGTCGCGCTGTTCGACCACGCCGCCAGGTTCGTGGACAGGATGCCCAAGGCGGGCCCCGAGGTGTTCCTGGACGATCTGGCCGCGCAGGAGATCCCGGGTGACACGCTGGCCGAGCGGGCGCCCGACGGTGACGCCGTCCGGGTGCTGACCGCCCACCGGTCCAAGGGGCTGGAGTGGGACGTGGTGGTGGTCGCGGGTGTGCAGGAGGGCGTCTGGCCCGATCTGCGGCTGCGCGGCACGCTGCTGGGCGTGGAGGATCTCGTCGAGCTGGTCGAGGGCGGCAAGCCCAACGCGGCGTCGCTGGCCTCCAAGCTGCTGGCCGAGGAGCGGCGGCTGTTCTACGTGGCCGTCACCCGCGCCCGGCGCAGGCTGGTCGTCACGGCCGTGGGCGGGGAGGACACCGACGAGCGGCCGTCGAGGTTCCTCAGCGAGCTCATGCCGGGCGCCGTCGAGGCCGCCACGGTGGACGACCGGGCGCGGTGGCTGAACATGTCCGCGCTCGTGGCGGATCTCCGCAGCGCAGTAACCGATCCCACTAAATCGGGAAAAATCCGGCACAAGGCCGCCACCCAGCTCGCCCGCCTGGCCGCGGCCGGAGTCCAGGGCGCACACCCCAACGACTGGTACGCCCTCACCCCCATGACCGACGACCGCCCCCTGAGCTGGCCCGACGACATCGTCAGGATCTCGCCCTCGGCGGTCGAGAGCTTCACCAAGTGCGGCCTGAGATGGCTGCTGGAGACGGCCGTCGGCGCCGCCGGCACCAGCTCGGCCCAGGGCCTCGGCACTGTCATCCACGCTCTGGCCGTGCTCGCCGCCACCGACCTGCCCAGCGAGGACCTGCTCGGCAAGCGCCTGGACGAGATCTGGAACGAGCTGGACTTCGGCGGCGTCTGGTTCAACCGCAAGCAGCGCCAGGTGGCCGAGCAGATGATCACCAAGTTCTGGCGCTGGCACCAGGAGAACCCACGCGAGCTCGTCGCCCTCGAAGAGGCGTTCACCGCCACGGTCTCCGACGGCGTACAGATCAAGGGCCGCGTGGACCGCGTCGAACGCGACTCGGAGAACCGCGCGGTGATCATCGACCTCAAGACCGGCAGCGCGAAGCCCAAGGCGGGCGAGCTCGACCGCCACCCGCAGCTCGGCGTCTACCAGCTGGCCGCGCTCCTCGGCGCGTTCGCCCGGCACGGCATGACCGAGCCGGGCGGTGCCGCGCTGGTCCAGGTCGGCAAGGCGGCGGGCAAGAACGACGCCTTGGAGCAGACGCAGGGCGCGCTGGCCGACGACAAGAACCCCGGCTGGGCCAAGGACCTGGTCGACACCGTGGCGATCGGCATGTCGGGCCCGTTCTTCCAGGCCAAGGTCAACGACGGCTGCCGCACCTGCGCGGCCAGGTCCAGCTGCCCCGTCAACGACAACGGGGGACAGGTGTGCTGAACCCGGTCGAGCTGGCCGAGAAGCTCGGCATCCTGCCCCCCACCTCCGAACAGTCCCGCGTCATCGAGGCCCCGCTCGAACCCATGGTCGTCATGGCCGGAGCGGGCTCGGGCAAGAGCGAGACCATGGCCGGGCGCGTGGTCTGGCTGGTGGCCAACGGCCTGGTCAAGCCCGAGAACGTGCTCGGCCTGACCTTCACCCGCAAGGCCGCAGCCGAGCTGGCCACCCGCGTCCGCGAACGGCTCAACGGCCTGGCCGAGGCCGGCCTGGTCGAGCCGGGCCTGCTCGACAACGAGCCGACCGTCTCCACCTACCACGCCTACGCCGCCCGTCTGGTCACCGACCACGCCCTGCGCGAGGCCCTCGAACCCACCATGCGCCTGGTCACGCCCGCCGTCTCGTGGCAGCTGGCGTCCAGGGTGGTGGCGATGTACGACGGGCCGATGGACAAGATCGAGCTCGGCCCGCCGTCCGTCACGGCCGCCGTCCTGGAGCTGGCCGGCGAGCTGTCCGAGCACCTGCGCACCGCCTCAGACGTGCGGCGGATCGGTGAGTGGCTCGATGAGAGGTACGCCGCGCTGACCGGCCGGACGACCGTGGCCCAGCGCAAGCCGATCAACGTCCAGGCCGCGAGGAAGCAGCTCCTGCCCCTGGTCGAGGCGTACGAGCGGCTCAAGCGCAGCCGTGAGGTCATCGACTACGGCGACCAGATGTCGCTGGCCGCCAGGATTGCCGCCGGCCACCGGGAGGTGGGCGAGATCGAGCGGTCCCGCTTCTCCGTGGTGCTTCTCGACGAATACCAGGACACCAGCCACGCCCAGCTCGTCCTGCTCCGATCCCTGTACGGCAACGGCCACCCGGTCACCGCGGTCGGCGATCCCTGCCAGTCCATCTACGGCTGGCGCGGCGCCTCGGCGGGCAACCTGCGGCGCTTCGCCCAGGACTTCAGGACGAGCACCGGCGACCTGGCCCCGGTACGCCAGCTCAGCGTCAGCTTCCGCAACGGCGATCGTGTCCTCGACGTCGCCGCCCGCGTCCAGCTGCCGCTGCGCATGGAGGCCCGTGAGGTGCCGGTCCTCGTCCCCGGCGCCAACCGCGTCGACCGGGGGCGCGTCACCTGCGCTTTCCATGAGACCGCGGAGGACGAGGCGAAGTGGATCGCCGACGGCATCCACAAGATCCTCGGTCAGGAGTTCGCGCCCGACGGCCTGCCCTGGGGCGAGAAGGAACGCAAGAAGACGCTCGCCGTACAACCCCAGGATGTGGCGATCCTCGCGCGTAAGCGGTCGCAGTTCCCCGCGCTGCGCAGAGCGCTCGAAGAGCGCGACATCCCGGTCGAAGTGGTCGGTCTCGGTGGGCTGCTGACCGTGCCCGAGGTCAACGACATCGTCGCCACGCTCAGAGTCCTGTACGACCCGACCGCCGGCGACGCCCTGGCCCGGCTGCTGGCCGGACCGCGCTGGCGGGTCGGGCCCGCCGACATGCGGGTTCTGGGCGAGTACGCCAGAGAGCTGACCCGCGAGGCCCGTGAGACGCGCCACGAGCAGGACCCGCTGGACCAGGTGGTCGCCGACCTGGCCGAGGAGCGCGGCAGCCTGATCGACGCGCTCGACGAGCTGCCCGACAGGGAGGCGTGGCTGGAGGCGTTCTCGCCGCTGGCCAGGACCCGGCTCGTCGCGCTGGCGCAGGAGCTGCGGCAACTCAGGGCGCACACCGCCCAGCCGCTCCCCGACCTGATCACGGAGGTGGAGCGGCGGCTGGGCCTCGACATCGAGGTGGCGGCCCGGGGCGGCACGGTCAGCGCCTTCGCCGCAAGGGCCGACCTCGATGCCTTCCAGGACGCGGCCGCCAGATTCGCCGGCGACGCGGAGGATCCGACGCTCGGCGCGTTCCTGGCCTATCTGCAGGCGGCCGAGACCGAGGAGTTCGGGCTGGAGGCCGGACGGGTCGGCGAGAGCAACAGCGTCAAGCTGATGACCGTGCACGCCTCCAAGGGCCTGGAGTGGCCGATCGTGGTCGTGCCCGGACTGTCGCAGCTGGTCAGTTCGAAGGGCACGATCGCGACCGGCAGCATGTTCCCCGCGACGCCGGTCATGAACAGCCGCTGGACCGACAACCCACGCAAGCTCCCCTACCCGCTCCGCGGCGACGTCGCCGACCTGCCGCGCCTGACGGGGCTCACCAAGGAGGAGCTGGCCGCGTTCGACGAGGGCTGCCGTGACCGCGATCTGATGGAGGAACGGCGGCTGGCCTATGTGGCCGTCACCCGGGCCCACTACCACCTGATCGCCTCCGGCTACCGCTGGGGGAGCGCCTCCAAGCCGCTGGAGCCGTCGGACTTCCTGCTGGAGATCCGCGACACCAGCGACCGGGTCGCGTTCTGGGCGCCGGAGCTCGCCGCCGGTGCGACCAACCCGCTGCTGGCCGAGCCCGCCGAGGCCGTGTGGCCGGTCACGCCGGAGGGCCTGCGCTATGAGTCGGTGCTGGACGGGGCGCGGCTGGTCGAGGACGCGCTGACGGGCACGCTCGCCCCCGCCGAGGACGAGCCGTTGCGCGCCTTCGAAGAGGAACGCGTCCGCGCCTGGGAGCGCGACACCGACCTGCTGCTGCGCGAGCGCGAGCTGCACCGGCGGCGCGGCTCCACCACCGTCGAGCTGCCCTCGAAGCTGACCGTGTCGTCGCTGGTCACGCTGGCCGAGGACGCTCGCGAACTGGCCCGCAGGATCCGCCGTCCCGTCCCGGTCAAGCCCGCGCCGCTGGCTCGTCGTGGCACGTCGTTCCACAAGTGGCTGGAGACGCGCTGGGACCAGCAGCGCCTGCTCGACGACTTCGACCTGGACCTGGTGGACGAGCTGGAAGAGGCCGACGTACGGCTGGCGGAGCTGCAGGAACGCTTCGAGGAGAGCGAATGGGCCGGGCGCCGGCCGCTCGACCTGGAGGTGCCGTTCGAGACCATGATCGCCGACCGGCTGGTGCGCGGCCGGATGGACGCGGTCTTCGAGCTGCCCGACGGCCGTTATGAGGTCGTCGACTGGAAGACCGGCGCGCCACCACGCGGCAAGGCCGCCCGCGCCGCCTCGGTGCAGCTGGCCGCCTACCGGCTGGCCTGGTCACACCTGGCGGCGGTGCCGCTGGAGCAGGTGGGGGCGGCTTTCCACTATGTCCGGATGAATCAGACCGTCCGCCCGGTGAACCTGCTTGATGCCGACGGCCTGGTCGCGCTTATAGAGGCGGTTCCCATCTCCTAGGTCCCGGCATCTTCCGCTCCCCGGAGGGGGTATCTCCAGAAGGACCCCCGCCACCGCGGGCCGTCACAGGGACCGTGACCGTCGTGTGACGGGCCTAGTCCCGCAAGTAGTGGAAGCCCGGCTTGGGATGCATCAGGAAGTCGTGGTGGGAGATGTTCCAGGCATAGGCCCCGGCCATCTCGAACACCACCGTGTCCCCCACCCGCAGCGAAGTCCCAATTTTTCGGGCGAAAACGTCTTTCGGGGTGCACAGCTGACCGACCACTGTCACCGGCTCATCCGCCAGAGCAGGACCGGAGCCTGTGGGCAGCACCGTGAAGGGCTGGTCGTGCCCCTTGGTGACCGGCGTACGCAGGTGGTGCGTGCCGCCCAGCACGATCGCGTACGCCTCACCGCGTACCCGCTTCACGTCCACGACCTTGGTGACGTAGTAGCCGCAGTACGCGGTCAGCGCCCGCCCCGGTTCGATCCGCACCCGCTGCCCGGCCCGCTGCAGCGCCGCCAGTCCGGCGCCGTAGGCCGCCCAGTCGAACCGGGACTCCGGCGCGGCGTAGGAGACCGCCATGCCGCCGCCCAGGTTGACCTCGTCGTACTCGGTGTCCAGCAGCGTCTCGGCCAGCCGCAGGAGCTCCGGCGCGTCCAGGCCGCTGGCCAGGTGGCTGTGCAGGCCGCGCAGTCGTACGCGGTCGGTGAAGAGCGGCAGGCACTCGCGTACACCCGCCTCGTCCATGCCGAACGGCCCGCTCATCGTCAGCGACGCGCCCTCGACCGGCAGGTCCGGGTTGAGCCGGAGCAGGACGTCGGTCTCGCGGCCGGTGGCGAGCAGGCGGCGCAGCTCGTTGGGCGACTCGACGTGCAGGCGGTGGCAGGGCAGGCGCAGCTCGGCGTCGGTCTTGCCGGGCCCACCGAGGGCCAGCGGCTTGCCGGTCGTGCCAGGCGTGCCGGGTTTGCCGGGGAAGAGGGCCGACACGTGGGCGTGTTCGCCGCCGGACGACACCTCGAAGCCGTCCACGTGCTCGGCCAGTGTCCTGAGCAGCTCGGTGTCGGGATTGGCCTTGACGGCGTAGTACAGCTCGACGCCGGGCAACGCCCGCCGTACCGCCGAGGCGTGGTCGTGCAGCGCGGGCAGGTCGTAGAGGTAGGCGGGCGCGTCACGGAGCCGCAGGGCGGCTTCGCGGACTCTCGTCGTGATCACGCGAGCGGGTTCGCGATCGGGACGTATCCGGCGGTCCGGTCGGCGGCCCTGGACCAGCGGACCGTCAGGTTCGCCTTGGCCGGGAGCGGCGCGCCGGCCAGCAGATCGGACAGCGGGAGCGGCCAGCCGAGCGCCCCGGCGTGGCGGGCGAGCACGTCCCGGGCCATCCGCCACAGCTCGCGCAGCAGCTCGTCGTCGTCGCCCGCCAGCGTGGCGGCGATCTCGGTGAGATGGTTGACCAGCAGGCAGTAGACAACGCGGGCCCAGCCGCGCTCGGCGTCGTAGCTCAGGGCCTCGGCCACCTTCGCCGGTACGCCGTTGAGCGAGTGACGGCCGGCGACCAGTTTGGTGCCCTCCAGGTCGCGGAAGACCGCCTCGACGGGCAGCCCCGAGGGGTCCAGGCCGACGAGGACGTTCTGCAGGTGTGGTTCGAGGATCACCCCGTGCGTGAAGTACAGCTCCAGCACCGGCGGCGCCACCACCGAGACATAGGCCGTCCACCACGCCAGCGGATCGCCGGCCGGCGCCTCGAGCGCGAGGGCCCCGGACAGGACCGGAGTGACCCCGGGGGAGCACACGGACCACGGGCTGGCCCGGACGATCACGCCGAGCCCTTCGAGCAGGCGGGTGCCGAGCGCGGCCGAGCGGTAGCCCGGCTCGGGCAGCCACCGGGTGCCCGGATGCGTGGCCGAGACCGCCTCGAACACCGGCGTCAGGCGGGAGGTCAGCTCAACCGCTCCGGCCAGCTCGTACCAGGCGTTCTTGCGTACACAGTTGGTGATGCGGACATCGAGACTGAACTTCAGGCACGACTCCGCCGCGGGCGCGTAGACGGTCCGCACCGACGAGGTCGGCACGGCCACCGGGCCGGGGCCCAGGTCGATCAGCTCGGCCCCGTACGCCGGGCGCAGCAGGTCCAGCTGCCACGGGTGGGCGGGCAGCAGCCGGTAGCCGGACGGCGCCTCGCCCAGCAGGTCGAGGGCCGAGGCGTCGCCTTCCTCGGCGAGCACGTCCGCGCGGACACCGAGCAGCCGTACGGGGAACTCGGCGTGCGCCTCGGGCGCGAACCGCAGCCAGTCGGCGCCACCTCGCGACTTGGGGCTCGGGTGGAACCGGTGCCCGTAGACCAGCGCCTGCTCGGAGGCCAGCCACGGATCGGCGGGCGCCACGGCCTCGGCCCTGGCCGCCAGGATCGCGGCGACCGCGTCACGGCTCGCGGCCACCTGCCCGGCGAACTCACCGTTGGGGGTCGACCCCCTGACTGCCTGCCCGTTGGCTGCCGGGCCATCGAAGTCCGGCCTGGTGAAGTCCGGGTCATCGAAGTCCGGCGCCGCCTGCCCGGTCAGGTCGGCCTCCGCCAGCCGTACCAGCTCGTCGGTCGTGAGAGGCCGCCAGGCACCACGGTCCAGGCGCTCAGGCCGGCCGTCGAAGCGCAACGCCGCTCCGCCGTACGTACGGACCCGCAGCAGCGTGCCCCCGACCCTCAGCAGCAGGTACGGCGGCGCGGGCCAGACCAGGCCGCGCGGCCCGGCCACCTCCCGGACACAGCACCGCAGCAGGGCGCCCAGCGTCGCCTCCTCCGCCAGCGCGGCCGGTGATGAGGCCGGTGAGGTCGGCGGAACCGCCGAGACCTGGTTGGCCGGCGAGTCGAGGACCAGACCGTGCATTCAAGCTCTCCTCAGATAGTTGGGCCCGCTGGTGCCGTAGAACTTGTTGATGTCCCGGGCCCCGGAGCGTTCCTTGGCCACGAGAGTCCCCGCGGTGATCATCGACTTGCCGGTGAGCCTGGCCGCGTCGAGCGTCCTGGCCCGCAGCAGCCGGGCCATGGGGTCGTCGCCGTACTCGTCGAACGCCTCGGCCAGCGTGTCGCGCAGCAGGGCGGCGGCCCGGTCGGGCGGCAGGGCCCCGAACACGACGGCCGCCGCCGCCAGGTGCAGCGTGATGGTCACGAACACGTCGGCCAGGGCGTGCGGATCGTCCGTGAGCATCCGTTCGTCGGCGAACGCGGGCACCTCGACACCCGCCGCGGCGAGCCTCGAAGGGGACGCCAGCAGCCCGTCGTTGTCCTTGACCAGCAGCTTCATCCGCCCGTCCTGGAACACCAGCGACAGGTTCTGCTGATGGGCCTCCAGCGCGACGCCGTAGCGTACGAACAGCCGTACGTTCCACCGCAGCAGGAGGCGCAGATAGCCGGGCAGCACGTCGCCCACCTCCTGGAGCACACCGGGGGCGTTGAACGCGGCGACGGGCACCATCCGCCCCTCCGGCAGCCGCCGAACCATCCAGGCGAGATACTCGTGCCCGGCGTGCGCGTAGGTCTGTTCGTCGGCGACCAGCACGTCAGGGTCGGCCAGGCGCCGCAGCAGCAGCTCGGCCATGGCGCCGTCGCGCAGGGTGCCGGGCTTGATCGACCGCCGGTTCCGTGCCCCCAGGGTGCTGGTGGGCAGGGGCAGCTTGAGGTGGGTGCGAGCGTCGAGCTCCACGGTCCGCATCGACAGCGTGGGCCGCACGGTCAGCCACGGCTCGCCGAGCAGCCGCACCCCGTCGATCTTCCGTACCTCGTCGACGGTGAGCGGATGAACGGGAAACAGCACCTCGTCGGCCCGCAGCTCCTGGATCGCGTGCGGACATGCCTCGTGGGTCGCGTGCGGATGGGCCGGAAACGGCGTCGGCACGGCGGTGGAGCCCGGCGTCAGCAGGCGGCGGGGCACGGCCGCCCAGCGCAGTTCGAACGACGGCGCGAACTCGGGCGCGTACGCGGGCAGCGCGGCGGCGGGCACGCCCAGCCGCGCCCGGGAGGTCGGATAGACCGGATGGTCGACGAACGCCGCCAGCGACTCGTAGGACGGCCGCCGGGCGAGCACCTCGGCCCTGTGTACGTCGTGCAGCTCCAGCGCCGCCAGCGCCTGCGCGCACTCCTCGGCGAACGCCGCCACGCCCGGCGCGTCGGCCGGATCGGCCACCTCGGCCAGCGTGCCGAGCACCTCCGCCAGCCCCAGTTGCTCGTCGGAACCGACCACGAAGTCCTGGAACAGCAGCCCGGGCACCAGCCGTACCCGGCGCCCGCCGGCCAGCTCCAGCTCCACGCCGTCACGGCTCCTGGCCACCCGCGCCGACAGCCCGCCGTAGTCCTCGCGCAGCAGCGCGTCCAGCACTCGCCTGGCCAAATACGCCTCGCGCGAGCTCATCCCACGGCTCGCGGCCTCCCGCGTACGCCTCTCACGATCCGCGGCCTCGCCCGTGCTCATCCCACGATCCACGGCTTGGCCGCACGGAAGTCCTCGATGGCCGCGTCCACCCGCGCCCGGTCCGGACCGACGGCCCGGAGGACGCCGAGATAGTCGCGGTTCGTATGGGTCTGTTCGACGACATCACCCACCGCCCGAAGCGGCCGGTGCCACAGCCGTACGCCTTGGGAGACCAACTCCTCCGCCCCCGGCGCCGCCGTGATCGTCCCCGACCGGTCGGCGACCAGGCTGACCGCGCTGCCGTACCTGGACGTATCCGGCACAGCAGGCACGGCCTCACCCAGATGCACCCGCAGGATCCACTCGAACACCGGCACCCCGAGCACGTCGGCCAGCAGGAAGTCGCAGTGGTCGCCGATCACCCGATAGTTCACCTCGACGATGCGCGGCCCGGCCGGGGTGACGATGTATTCGGTGTGGCAGGCGCCGAACCCCACCCCGAGCGCCGCCAACGCGCCCAGAACGTGCTCACGGGCTCCATCGGGCGGCGTCCAGTCCAGCCGCTCCTCGATGAAGTGCGGCAACGGCCCGAGCGTCGTACGGAATCCGCCGAGCACCCGTACCCTCTCGGCGTCCCCGAGGGTCTCCAGGGTGCGCAGCGGCCCCTCCAGGTACTCCTCCACGACCAGCGCCTCGCCGGGCCGCCGCTTCCTGACCTTCGCCACCGCTCCGGCCAGGTCCCGCTCGACCAGCAGCACGTCCTCGCTCGCGACCCCCTCGCGCGGTTTGACGACCAGCGGGTACGGCAGGTCGCCGGGCACGGGGTCACCGGGCGCCAGCCGTACGGACGAGACCCGTTCGACCCCCGCCTCGGCGAGCCGGCGGCGCATCAGGAACTTGTTCTTGGCCGCCAGGCAGGCCCGCCAGTCCTTGCCGGGCAGCCCGAAGTAGGCCGCCGCCAGCGCGGTCTCCGCCTGGAGGTGGTCGGAGTTGGAGAAGATCGCGTCCGGCCGGCCGAGCTGCTCGATCGCGTCGATCACCGCCCGCGGATCCCGTACGTCGCACCCGACGGCACCGGGATGCCGCTCCGGCTGGTCGGTGAGAATCGTCACACGACAGCCCAGGGCTTCGGCGGCGGGCAGGAACCCATCAGTCACCGAATCGGTGGGTTTGAGCGCGGTCAGGTAGAGCCGCAACGCGAGATACCCCCGGAGAATCAGGTAAGCCTAACCTAACTCGCTGATCCTAGCCGTTGGGAGATCATCCCGGATACCAGACCCCACATTCGGTGGCGGTCATAGGATGACATGGGATTTGGGAAGGGTGGGGCCCGTGCAGACGAGGGCGGAAGAGCAACTCATCGGACCGCTGCTCCTCGCGCGCGGCACCATCGACAGGTCGTCCGCGCTGCGGGCGAACGTCGGTTGGCTGGAGCGTGCCTGGGCGGATCCGGCGACCAAGGTGCTGGTGATCGACGACGGCCGGACGCTGGTCAAGCGCGCCGGCGACGAGGTGCACGCGGTCCTCTACGCGCCATCGGAGGCGCCGCCGGGCGAGCGCTACCTGCTGGGAGTCGAGGACGGGACCGCCTACTTCGCGGTCGCCGCGCCGCTGCCCGGCTCGCGGGCCGGCGACGTCAACGGCCGCGTCACGATGCCGATGAGCCTGCGCGACACGGCCGAGGGCGAGCTGGTCGTCGCGGGCCTGCGCCAGGTGGGCGGCCTGCTGGGCGACCGCGACGCGGGGATGCTGGTCTACGCGGTGGCGCTGGAGGCCTGGCACTCGACGCACGAGTTCTGCCCGCGCTGCGGCAGCCGTACGGACGTGCAGGCGGGCGGCCACATCCGGGTCTGCCCGCGTGACTCCAGCCAGCACTTCCCGCGCGTGGACCCAGCGGTGATCATGCTCGTCCGCGACGAGGACGACCGCTGCCTGCTGGCCCGCGGCCCGCAGTGGCCGGAGGGACGGCTGTCGATCCTGGCCGGGTTCGTGGAGCCGGGGGAGTCGCTGGAGCACGCCGTGATCCGCGAGGTGGCCGAGGAGGTGGGCGTCACCGTCGTCGACCCTCGCTATCTCGGCAGCCAGCCGTGGCCGTTCCCGCGCAGCCTGATGCTCGGCTTCTTCGCCCACGCCACCACGACGACCCTCACCCCCGACGCGGAGGAGATCGCCGAGGCCCGCTGGTTCTCCCGCGAGGAGCTGGTGGAGGCCCTGCAGTCGGGCGAGGTCCGCCTGCCGCCACCGGTCTCGATCGCCCGCCGCCTCATCGAGACCTGGTACGGGGGACCGCTTTCAGGGGACTGGTAAGTCACTCGGCGAGCGGCGCCATACTCAGCGCGGTGCTTCAGCTCAAGGTCGACATCAAGCTCCTGGAGCACAAGCTCGACAGTCACCTGAACTAGGAGGCCTGGGCGCACCAACCGCCCAGGCTCTCGTGGCCATGCTAGGCCACTCTTCTCGGGCTCCAGCTTCTCCGCTGGGGCCCGAGCCCATCAGACAAAGACCTCAGGCCGCCTCGAGAAGCGCCTTCACCTCGCGGGCCGACGGGTTGGTGCGGACCACCCGCCCAGCGGGGGTCTCGATCACCACAGTGGGCACCACTTGGTTGCCGTTGTTGACGCTCATCACGAACTCGGCGGCATCGGGGTTCCGCTCGATGTCGATCTCGTCGAAGCTGATCCCCTCACGGGTGAGCTGCGACTTGAGTCGCTTGCAGGGACCGCACCAGGTGGTGCTGTAGACCGTGAGCGCCATGTGGACATCCCTTCGAGGCGTAAAGCAGGCGGTCGGTGCAACAACCTGGACGCCCCGGGTAATCCCTAGCCGATGCGATCGGCGATCCACTCCTGCACCCGCTCGGCCACGCCCACCTCGCGGTAGAGAGGCGCGCTGTGCGCGACGCCAGGTGAGGTGAAGATCGTCACAGGCACGCCGACCTGGCCGAGCATCTCCTTGAGCAGCTGGCTCTGCGCCGGCGGCACGAACTCGTCCGTGGAGTGCACGGTCAGCACCGGCGCATCGTTGTGGCTGGCGTGCCAGGCCACCTCCATGCTGGCCCAGACGCGCGAACACTTGCCCCTGGGCAGGCACCCCCCGGCCAGCTTGATCGCCGAGGCGCGCAGCTTGCGCTTGTACGGGTCCGTGGAGGTCGCGCCGTCGGCGTACGCGCGCAGCGGCGAGATGATCGGCGAGAGCCCGACCACGCCCTTGAGCCCCCGCTGCCCGTCGCCGTACGTGCCGACCGCCGCGGCGATGTGCCCGCCCGCCGAGAAGCCCACCACGACGTAGTTGTTCGGGTCGAACGACCAGCGCTCGGCGTGCTTGCGCGCCAGGGCGATCGAGGCCATAGCGTCGATCCGCTGCGCGGGCCACGACGCCTCGCCGGAGAGCCGGTAGTTGATGTTGAAGACCGTGTAGCCGAGATCAGCGTAACTACGGGCGATCTCGGTCATCTGTTTCTTGTCGCCGCTGGACCACCAGCCGCCGTGGATCAGGAAGACGCCAGGTCGCTTGGTACCGTCCGAGGTCCACCACACGTCCATGTCCTGGCGGCGGCGCGAGCCGTACGAGACGGTCTCGGTGGATAAACCACTGAGCCCGTACGGGTCGGGGGACGTGGTCGACACGGGGCTCGGTGTCGGGTCCTTCGTTGCCTGCGCCGACATCGGTGTCAACGTGACGGCAGCGAGCGCGACAACGCTCACGAGCACCGCAGTTCGCACGGCCTGCCCTTTCCCCCATGCAGTTGGTCGGGCCCCATTGTGGGGGAAGAGACCAGTTCTTTGCATCTTTGCACGATTCGGACGACGGGCGGCATGTTGCCAGAATGGAGCCCTTCACCGCCACTGGCTGGGAGGATTGACAGGTGACCAACGTGGACGATGTCCTGTCCGGCCTCGACCCGGAGCAGCGCGAGGTGGCCGAGGCCGTACGCGGTCCCGTGTGCGTTCTCGCAGGTGCGGGCACGGGTAAGACCAGGGCGATCACCCACAGGATCGCCCACGCCGTACGCAGCGGGGTCGTCGACGCCCCCAGCGTGCTGGCGGTGACGTTCACCACACGGGCGGCGGGGGAGCTCCGGCAGCGGCTGCGGGCGCTGGGGGCGCCGGGGGTGCAGGCGCGGACGTTCCATGCCGCGGCGCTGCGGCAGCTCACCTACTTCTGGCCGCGGGTCATCGGCGGCGAAGCGCCCTCGGTGATCGAATCCAAGCTGCCGATCCTGATCGAAGCCTGCCGCCAGATCCGGAAAAATCCGGACCGGTCCGAGCTGCGGGACATCGCGGCGGAGGTCGAGTGGGCCAAGGTCACCCAGGTCGGCCCCGAAGACTACGCCGCGGCCGCCGCCAAGTCCTCCAGGACGCCTCCGGTGCCCGCCGAAGAGGTGGCCCGGCTCTACGAGGCGTACGAGCGGATCAGGCGCGAGCGGCACCTGGTCGACTTCGAGACGATCCTGGAGCTGACCGCCGCGGTGATGACCGAGCACCAGGAGGTCGCCACGCAGATCCGCCAGCAATACCGCTACTTCGTCGTCGACGAGTACCAGGACGTCAACCCGCTGCAGAAGCTCCTGCTCGACACCTGGCTCGGCGGTCGCGACGACCTGTGCGTGGTCGGCGACCCCAACCAGACCATCTACTCCTTCACCGGTGCCTCGCCGCGCTACCTCACGGGCTTCGCCGTCGAGCACCCGAAGGCCGCCGTCGTCAAGCTGGTCCGCGACTACCGTTCCACCCCTCAGGTGGTGAACCTGGCCAACCTGGTCATCGCCAAGGGCCGCTCCCCGCACCGCCTCGAACTCGTCGCCCAGCGGCCCGACGGCCCCCGGCCGGTCTTCGCCGACTACGACGACGAGCCGGCCGAGGCCGCCGGAGTCGCCAGGGCGATCAGGAAGCTGCTCGACCAGGGCGTCCAATCCCGCGAGATCGCCGTGCTGTTCCGCGTCAACTCTCAGTCGGCGGCGTACGAGGAGGCCCTGTCCAAGGCCGAGATCCCCTACGTCCTGCGCGGCGCCGAGCGCTTCTTCGAACGCCCCGAAGTGCGGCACGCCGTCGTACTGATGCGCGGTGCCGCCAGATCCGCCTCCGAGGAACCGCTGGCCACGGAGGTCCACCACATCCTGGCGGGCGTCGGCCTGACGCCCACGGCCCCGGGCGGCGGCAAGGCGCGCGAGAAGTGGGAGTCGCTCAAGGCGCTGGCCGACCTCGCCGAGGACATGGCCGCTGAGGGCGCCGACCTCGCCGCCTACGTCGCGGAGCTGGAGCGGCGTGCCTCCGAGCAGCACGCCCCGCCCGTGGAGGGCGTCACCCTGGCCTCCCTGCACGCCGCCAAGGGACTGGAGTGGGACGCGGTCTTCCTGGTCGGCGTCACGGACGGGATGCTGCCCATCGTCTACGCGGAGACGCCGGAGCAGATCGAGGAGGAGCGGCGCCTGCTCTATGTGGGGGTGACGCGGGCGCGCGAGCACCTGTCGATCTCCTGGGCCCTGGCACGTGCGCCCGGCGGCCGCAAGGGACGCCGCCCGTCCCGCTTCCTCGACGGCCTCACCGGCCGCCCCGCGCGCGCCGCCACTGTCGGGTCCGGCGTCGGCGTCGGTGTTGGCTCCGGTTCGGTTACACGTGAGCGGCGGTCGGTCGCCGTTACGGTCAGCTGCCGGGTGTGCGCCAAGACGCTGGTGGCGGCCACGGAGCAGAAGCTGGGGCGGTGCGTCACCTGTCCGGCCGATTACGACGAGGCGCTGCTGGAGCGGCTCAAGGCCTGGCGCGCCGCCACCGCCAAGGAGGCCAAGCTGCCGCCGTACGTGGTGTTCACCGACGTGACACTGCAGGCCATCGCTGAGCGCGCGCCGGTCACCGAGCAGGACCTTCTGTCTATTACGGGCATCGGCCGCGTCAAACTCGACCGCTACGGGGATGCCGTGCTCGCGCTGTGCCGCGCGTGAGCCTTTTTAATACGGCTTTTGTACGGCAGGCACGGGAAGGCGCCAACCCCCGTACATGGCTGAGGGCCCTCCAGGGATACGGTTACCAGCTTCCCCGGCGGCCCGCCGTTACGTCGCGTCCCTTGGCCGTGTCCGTGGTCCGCCGCGGCCTTCAGCCGGTTGCTCCATTCGCGTGGCGTACCCGTTCTCTGGAAGAGATCAGCTGTAAAGGGGTGCCGGGTTGGTGGGAGGTGTAGGGACACGCCAGACTTAGGGGCTAATGGTGGTTGGTAGGGGGATTCGTGAACGAGGCGTTGAAGGAATTGCTCGACCTGCTCGACCTGGAGCAGATCGAGCTCGACATCTTCCGTGGCCGTAGCCCGGAGGAGCGTATTCAGCGCGTCTTCGGCGGGCAGGTGGCCGCGCAGGCGCTCGTCGCCGCCGGTCGTACCGTGCCTTCCGACCGGAACGTGCACTCGCTGCACGCCTACTTCATCCGCCCCGGCGACCCGTCCATCCCGATCGTCTACAACGTCGAGCGGTTGCGTGACGGGCGGTCGTTCACCACGCGCAGGGTCCAGGCGATCCAGCATGGCAAGGCCATTTTCACCATGTCCGCGTCGTTCCACGTCTTCGAGGAGGGCGTCGAGCATCAGGCGTCCGTGATGCCGGTCGTACCCGATCCTGCGACGCTTCCGACCTTTCAGGAGCGGATGGCGGAGATCGTCGGCGACAACTCCGAATACAAGGAGTGGCTGTCTCGGCCGCGGCCGGTCGACGCGCGCTATGCCTCGCCCCTGACGTGGGAGGCGCACCGCAACCCCGAGTTGCGCAGCGCCGAGACCAACGTGTGGTTCCGCTACGACGCGGATCTCCCCGACGATCCGCTGCTGCACGTGGTGCTGGCCGCCTACGCGTCCGACTTCACGCTGGTCGACACGATCCTGCTCGCGCACGGCATGGCGTGGGGCGCGTCCGATGTCATGGGGGCCTCGCTGGACCACGCGATGTGGTTCCACCGGCCGTTCAGGGCGGACGACTGGTTGCTCTACGCACATGAGTCCCCCTGGTCCGGAGGAGCGAGGGGGCTTGCGCGGGGTGAGATGTTCACTGCGTCCGGTGACCTCGTCGTCTCCGTCGTACAGGAGGCCATGATCCGCGTGACAAAGTCACAAAATCGCAGGTAGAAAATATGTTGCCGGGTCTCGGGTTCCCGGTTTAGGGTCATGGTCAAGCGAGTCGGGCGGTCCTGCCCGACGATCCCAGAGTGGAGGTGAGTCCCAGTGATCAGCATCAACATGTCGGCCACGCCGTGGCTCGCCTTCGCATGTCGTGACCTGGTGAGGCTCGCCGATGGGCCGGCCAAGCCGCGGCAGCAGAAGTCTGCCCGTCGCCAGGAGCCCGCCGTGTTCGCGCATGCCCGCTATGCAGCGGCCGCGCCGAGCGCTCCTGTGTACGTGGCAGCAGCCAGTGAATTGCCGACCCAGCAGATCACCAAGGGTGGACTGCGTGGTCCGCATCCCTGGAGGGATGTGCCGGTCATAACCTGACCGGCAACAAGCCTCCAGGCCGCGGATCCGCAGACGGATCCGCGGCCTCTTTGTTTGTCCGTGATCCCCGACCACCCACGAGGTGCCCGACCGAGATCAAAAAGATCGATCAGAAGGAGAACGTGATGGGGGCGAAGACGATCATGGACCTGATCGACGAAGCCAAAATCCCCTGTCGTACCGACCCTGACCTGTGGTTCGCAGAGTCGCCGGAGGACGTGGAGTTCGCGAAGGCGCTCTGCGGCGGCTGCCCGATCCAGAAGGCCTGCCTGGCTCGCGCGCTCGAGCGCGAGGAGCCGTGGGGCGTCTGGGGCGGCGAACTGATCCTCCG
The DNA here is from genome assembly GCF_043197735.1 of Nonomuraea sp. NPDC049028. Taxonomy (NCBI): domain Bacteria; kingdom Bacillati; phylum Actinomycetota; class Actinomycetes; order Streptosporangiales; family Streptosporangiaceae; genus Nonomuraea; species Nonomuraea sp. NPDC049028. The sequence continues at coordinate 35,861 of NZ_JBICTR010000009.1, read as the reverse complement.
GGGAGCCGTTGTTCCCCGCAAGCGGCCCCGCGGTCGTCCGCGGAAGCACCCGGTCGCTGCCTGACCCACAATCCCCCCGTCCCCATCGAGCAGAAAGCAGACAGACAGATGAACCCGTTCTCCACGAGGAGCCTCAAGGTGCCGTATCTCTACCATGAACTGGTAAATGACCGAATACAAACCCTCCACCGCGAAGCCGAGGAGCAGCGTCTCGCCGCCCGCATCCGTCGTGTGCAGCGCGCACGCCGCGATGTCGAGCGGGCGAACGAGCGCCTCAACCGGGCTCTTGGCCAGGGGGTCTGACATGGGAGATCCTGCCGCCGGCGCAGGATCTCCCGTTGCGGGCTCTTAGTTGATCCAGCGGTTTTTCCACGCAGTTGATCTAGCCAGCCAATTGTTCCGTTGATCCACGCGGAGTGAGTGAGCGGCCGGGCGCATCCAGCGCCCGGCCGCTGTTCGCGTTCAGGGATCGACGCATCCAGCGCCTGGCTCGCGTCGCGTTCAGGGGCCGACGCATCCGCAACCACTGATCGGGGTCGCTACGGTCGTCGGGCCCTTCGCGCCCGTTTCGACGTCGGCGAGCATCTTCGCGCGTTCTTCGGGCGAGGTGAACCGACCGCGGGCGACAACGGCGTGAATCCGCCGGGTGCTGGCGATGTTGTCGAGCGGTTTGGCGTCCAGCACCCGGCAGCTACTGGCCGGGTTCGGCTTCGAGGTAGGCAAGGACCGCCATCACCCGGCGATTGTGGTCGTCGGACGGCGGTAGTCCCAGCTTGGCGAAGATGTTGTTGGTGTGCTTGCCGATCGCCTTGTCCGTGACGAACAGGCGGCCGGCGATCGCGGCGTTGGACATGCCCTCGGCCATCATCGCGAGCACCTCGCGCTCCTTCGGGGTCAGCTCGCCGAGCGGCTGATCCCGTTCCCGGCGGGTGAGAAGTTGGGAGATCACTTCGGAGTCCATAGCGGTGCCGCCCGCCGCCACCCGGCGCACCGAGTCGACGAACTGCTCCACATCGCCGATCCGGTCCTTCAACAGGTAGCCCACTCCGCCGGCATGGTCGGACAACAGTTCGCGGGCGTAGAGCTGCTCGACGTACTGCGAAAGGATCAGAACGGGCAACCCCGGCTGCTTCTTGCGCGCTTCAAGAGCGACGCGCAGCCCCTCGTCCGTCAGTGTCGGCGGCAGCCGTACGTCGATCACGGCCACGTCCGGCTGGTGCCGGATGAGTGCGTCGAGCAGCATCGGCGCGTTGTCGACGGCCTCGACCACCTCGAAGCCGTGCGCCGACAGCAGGCGGACCAGGCCGTCTCTCAGGAGTGCGAGATCTTCTGCGATGACAACGCGCACGGTAACTCCATGGTGAGCTGACTTGGGCCGCCGGGGGGACTGTGTACGGCGAGTGTTCCGTCGAAGGCTGACAGGCGGCGCCGGATGCCGTCGAGGCCGGTCCCGGCCGCCGGATCGGCGCCGCCGCGTCCATCATCGCCCACGGTCAGCCGCAGGATGCCGCCCTCGTGGCGCAGCCGTACCCACGCCTTGGCGGCGGTGCTGTGCTTGGTCACGTTCGTCAGGGCTTCGGCGGCTGCGAAGTAGACCGCGGACTCGACGGGCGGCGCCGGACGGGCGGGCAGGTCGATGTCGATCTCCACCGGGATCGGGCAGAGCAGTGCGGCGGCCTGGATCGCGCCCGTGAGCCCTCGGTCGGCGAGCACCGGCGGGTGGATGCCGCGCACCAGGTCGCGCAGGTCGATGAGGGCTTGCCCGACGGATTCCCACGCCTCTCCTACCAGCTCGCGGATCTGATCAGGGTCGCTTGCGCTCTTGGCCAACCCGAGGTTCATCCGTACCGCGATGAGCCTGGCCTGCGCGCCGTCGTGCAGGTCGCGCTCGATCCGGCGCACCTCGGCGGCCTGCGCGTCGATGGCCGCCGCCCTGGACTCGGTCAGCTCCCTGACCCGTCCCGCCAGGGAGGACGTGGGCCGCAGCAGCTGTTCGGTCAGGCGTGCCTGGAGGGTGTGCAGCAACGGGACCGCGACGAGCGTGATCGCCGTGAAGGCCAGGATGGCCAGCAAAAGGGCGAGCGCTATCACCCCGCTGGGTAACCCGATGGACCCCGTCGGCGACGCCGTGGGCAGGCCAACGATCACGCCGGCGAAGGACAGTACCGCCCCGAAGGAGACCAGGCCGATGGTGATCAGGCAGGCCGGTCCGACGACGGCGTGGACGGCCAGCCAGGCCACGTCGCGCGCGGTGCGGTCCCGCCGACGCGCCTCCACGATCTCGTGGCCGAGCGTCCGGGCCGCTCGGGCGCGCTGGAAACCGGTCAGGGCCCGGACCAGGACGAGCACGCGGGCCAGCAGCGGCCGGCCGAGCCCGCCCACAGGGACCAGCAGTGCGCACCCCGCCAGCAGGAGGAGAAGCAGCCACGCCGCCACACCCGTGGCGGCGTTCACCAGCAGCCCGGCGGGGGCTCGGAAGACGCGCTGAATCCTGCTCACCTCAGCAGTCTGCCCGCTTGGCACCGTGTAGGCGGTAGGCGCAGCCCCACCACGGAGGGGGAGAAATCCCCCCTTCGTGGTGGGCGCAGGCCGACGGAAAGAGCCGGGAGGAAGCGCTCCACCAGACCTGGCCACACGTGCTCCAGCGCCAGGACCGGCTGTCCGTCAGGTGACGGCCTTGGGGCAGATGCCTACCGTCGGTGGAGTCCGATCCCCGGCCTCCTGCCGGGGCCGGGACCGTCCCGAATGTCACTGGCGGACTAAGCGGGCATCCGTCGTCCAGCGGGCAGGAGCGCCGGGTCCTCCTGGGCCGACCACAGGCGGGCCGACATCCAGGCGATTCCCGCGGCCGCCACCGCCAGGCCGATCAGATAGACCGGGAGCGGGACCACGTTCCGTAGTGCCCCGGGGATCATGCCGGCCGCGTAGAGCACGACCGCGAGGGCCGGCAGCCTGCCCGCCCGCAGCGCCGCCATGCTGAAGGTCAGAACCCCCGCCAGCAGTACGACCGAGGTGATGAGGAATGCCTGCCCGGTGCCTCCGGCCAGCAGTTCGGCCACCTTGGCGCTGCCCAGGAGCGGGAAGACGTAGTGCAGGGTGTACTCGATGGCGTAGGCCCCGGCCAGGCCCGCGGCGTTGAGCAGGTAGCCGATCAGGCCGAGAGCGCCGGCCGTACCGCGAATGAGCAGGAAGAGGCCGGTGATCGCGAGTAAGCCGGTCAACGCCCCGAAGGGGGCGATGGCGTGGGTGAGCGTTGTCTCCGGCAGCAGGCCCGCGCGGCGGAAGACGTTGATCACCAGCAGTACGGCGCAGGCGAACCCGGCCATGGCGGTGGCGTGGTAAAGAGTCGATGAACGCATGTCAGAGCCCCTATCTCGATGGGTGATAACGCTCGTTATGATGTGCGTTATCGCCCGTTAGGGTAAGGAGGGTGCAGAGAGACGTAAGCACCTCGAAAGAAGTCGGCGAGTTGCGCGGCGACCTGCTCGCTGCGGCCATGCGCGTTCTTCGCGAGCATGGGGCGGCGCACCTGACGCTCCGGCGCGTGGCCGACGAGGCGCGGACGTCCACGATGGGCATCTACACGTGCTTCGGTGGGCGGGCGGGGCTGCTGGAAGCGGTTTATCGGTACGGGTTCGACGTTCTGCGAGAGGCGCTGCTGAGCTCGCTCGACGGCCACTCGCAGCCGTACGAGCGGATCATGGCGGTGGCCTGCGGATATCGAGAGTTCGCGCTGGCCGATCCGGCGCTCTACGCGTTGATGTTCGAGCGGCCGCTGCCTGACTTCGACCCGTCGCCGGAGCTGCGACAGGACGCGCTCGGGCGGACATTCAGCCTGCTCACCGAGGCCATGGCGGGTTTAGCAGAGCCCACCCGGATGGCCTACCTGGTGTGGACCACGATCCACGGCCTCGTCAGCATCGAGCTCACCTGCTCGCTGCGCAGTCCGCTGCCCGGTTGGTTCCTGGATTCGCGGGAGGAGGGCGCGCGCGTGCTCGCCGACGGGGTGAGCGCCCTGCTCAGAGGCCTGCGCCTATCGGCCGAGCCGCCCGGTCCCCGTTAACCCTCCTGGCCGCCGCGGAGATCAGGGCGGTCTGGTCGCGGAGGGCGTCCAGGGTGCCGGGTCGCCGCAGCCCACGTACAGGGCCCGGGCCGGGCTGGAGTGCGCCGGTCAGTATCGCGTGCTTGATCACCTTCAGGGCGACCGTGCCCCGCGAGGACATGGACCTGGCCTGCCCGGCGAACACCCGCGATGCGCTCATGGTTCTCAAAAGATATCTTACATCGCATCTCGTATATGATCGGAATCTAGGTTACAGTCGCGTGAATTAGGACTTCAGGGACTTTCCCCTGACAAGAAGGGAGATCGTGAGGGGGTCGTCCGATGTGGCCCGAGGACACGGACCACACCGGCGCAACGGCTCCGCTTCCTTGAACCACACACCGGACCGCACGGACCTCGGGAACGCCGTTGGCGCGGCGCCGCCGGGAACGCATTCCGGCCGGTCCGGCGTGGCCACTGCACTGACCTGCAGCATGGAGCTTGAATGCAGTCTAACTCCGCCATGCCCGCCCAGACCGTACCTGCGACAGCGCGGCCCGCACGGTCGCGGCTTCGCTGGACCATCATCGCGCTCTCGGGCGCCGGTCTGACGATCGCCTACCTCGACCGGTCCAGCCTCAGCGTCGCCAGCACGTACATGCAGCACGACCTGGGCTTCGACCAGACCACGAAAGGCATCCTGCTCTCCTCCTTCTTCTGGACGTACGCGATCTTCCAGCTGCCCTCCGGCTGGCTGCTCGATCGTTTCGGCCCGCGAGTCGTCTACCCGATCGCCGTCGTGTGGTGGTCGCTGTGGACCGCCGCCACCGCCCTGACCCGTGGGTTCGGCACGCTGCTGATCTGCCGGCTCGGTCTCGGCATCGGTGAGGCGCCGGTGCAGCCGGCCAACATCAAGGTGGTCTCCGCCTGGTTCCCGCGCAGGGAACGCGCCCTGGCCTCCAGCCTGTTCGACACCGGACAGCAGGTCGGCGTCGCGCTGTCCGTCCCGGTGGTCACGGGGCTCATCGCCGCTTTCGGGTGGCGTACGGCCTTCGTCGTGATCGGCCTGACCGGCCTGGTGTGGGTCATCGGCTGGCTGAAGATCTACCGTTCGCCGCAGGAACATCCGAAGATGTCCCAGGCGGAGCTCGACTACATCGAGAGCGGCGACGCGGCCGTGCCCCAGACCGGCACGCCGATGCGCTGGCTGTCCCTGCTGCGCTACCCCACGGTATGGGGGCTGGTGCTGGGTTACATCTGCCGCTCGGCCACCGGCGCGTTCTTCCTCACCTGGTATCCGAGCTACCTCGTGGAGGACCGGGGATTCACCATCCTCCAACTCGGCGTGTTCGGCTCCATCCCGGCGCTGCTCGGTGTGGCCGCCACGGTCGCGGGCGGAGCCTTCTCCGACTGGCTGGTACGGCGCGGTGTCCCCATCGCCCGGGCCCGCAAGATCCCGATCATCAGCGGGATGCTGCTCGCCTCCACGATCGCGCTGACGACGTTCGTCCCAGGGAACGTGGCTGTCATGGTTCTTCTGTCCGTCAGCAACTGTGCCCACTCCTTCGCCGGTGCGGCCATTCTCAGCTTGCCGGCCGAGGTCGCTCCGTCATCCACGGTGGTCGGCTCGGTCGCGGGCTTCCAGAACTTCGGCTCGCAGATCGGCAACATCATCAGCCCGATCCTCATCGGCGTCTTCCTGACGATCAGCGGTAACTCCTACACCGGGCCGATGCTCTTCGCGGGCGCGATGGCGATTCTTGGCACGCTGATCTACGGGTTCGTCGTGCGGATCCGGCCGCTCAACGAGGGTGCGACACCGGATACGCCCGCAGAGAGCAGGGGTTGATCGATGCTTGACCTGACCGAGAAACTGGCCGACGTCGTGGCCGTCACCGTAACGCCGTTCGACGCGGGCGGCGCCGTCGACCTGGACACGAACGCCAAACTGGTACGAAGGATCGTCGACGCGGGCGTCAACGTGATCACGCCCAACGGCAACACCGGCGAGTTCTACGCCCTTACCCCGGACGAGCGGCGCCAGGTGCTGGAGTCCACTGTGGCCGCCGTCGGAGACGACGCCACCGTGCTCGCCGGGGTCGGCCTCGACGTCCCCGGTGCCATCGAGGCCGCTCGCCACGCCCGTGATCACGGCGTACGCATGGTGATGGTGCACCAGCCTGTCCATCCGTACCTGTCGGTGGACGGCTGGGTGGACTACCACCGCGAGATCGCGGACGCGCTCCCCGACCTGGGCATCGTCCCCTACATTCGCAGCCCGCGCGTCGCCGGCGCGCAGGTGGCGCGCCTCAGTGAGGCGTGCCCGAACGTGATCGGCGTCAAGTACGCCGTCCCGGATCCGGTGCGTTTCGCCTCTGTCGCCCGTGACGCCGGACTGGACCGGTTGGTCTGGCTGTGCGGGCTTGCCGAACCGTACACACCGGCCTACTGGGCGGTCGGCGCCCGCGGCTTCACCTCCGGCCTGGTCACCGCGGCCCCGGAGCTGACGCTGCGGATGCGCGACGCGCTGCGCGCGGGCGACTATCCGGCGGTCATGGAGGTGTGGGACCTGATCCGGCGGTTCGAGGAGTTACGTGGCGCGGACGCCTCGGCCGACAACGTGTCGGTGGTCAAGGAGGCGCTGGCCCAGCTCGGCCTGTGTCGCCGCGACGTGCGTCCACCGAGCCGCCTGCTGCCGCCGGCCGTACGGGAGGAAGTGGCATCCGTGCTGGCGGTTTGGGGAGGGAGGACATGAAGGTCGCCGCGCTGAAGACGTACATGCGGCGTGTCGGAGAGCGTCCGCGCCTGCTCGTGAAGATCGAGACCGACGAAGGGGTGACCGGCTGGAGCGAGGCGTACAACCACGGCCCCGACTACGCGCAGCTCCCGGTGCTGGAGTACATGTTCCAGCAGATCAAGGGCGTCGATCCAAGGCGAGTCGAGTATGTGGTGCGCAGGCTGATCCAGGAGGCCCGGTTCCCGCCGGGCGCGATCAGGCTGGCCGCGATCTCGGCGATCGACCACGCGTTGTGGGACATCCCCGGGAAGGCCGCAGGGTTCCCGGTGTACCTGCTGCTCGGCGGGCAGGTACGGGACCGCGTCCCGGTCTACTGCGGCGTCTACACCGCCCCCGACCCGTCGGTGTGCCGCGACCTCACGCAATCGCTGAACGAGTAGTACGGCTTCACCGCCTTCAAACTCAGCCTGTACCGCCGCGACCTGCACGCCGGGCGCTGGGGGAACGTCTGCCGGGAGGCGGTGGACTAATTCGCCGAGATCCGCTCGATCAGCCCGCCCGAGCGGGAGTACGCCTTCGACGCGCACGCCCGGATCTTCGAGCCGCGCCAGGCGATCCAACTCGGGAAAGCGCTGACCCCGCACGACCCGCTGTGGTGCGAGTAGCCCATCCGGCCGGCCTGGGGGCATTTGCGGCCCAGCTCGACGTGCCCCCGGCCACCGGCGAGTCCCTGTTCCTGCCGCAGGACTTCCTCACCCTGCTGGCGGCGGGGGCGCCGACATCATCCAGCCGGACATCTGCGTCAGCGGCAGACTCGCGCAGATACGCAGGATCGCCGCCATCGCCGAGGCGCACTTCGTGAGCGTGGCCCCGCACAACCCGATGGGCCCGCTGGCGACAGCGGTGAACGTGCACTTCGCCGCTTCGCATCACGGGCTGAAGATGCCGGAGTACAAGCCCTGCGAGAAGACCTGGAGTCCGGTGCCGTACCTGCCCGTGGACGGTTATCTGGAGCTACGCCCGGATCGGCCCGGCCGGGTGGGGGAGATCGACGAGGCCGCGCTGAAGGCGGACGACTACGTCCACTGGGAGCGCGCCCTGCCCATCCGCCCCGACGGCTCGACCGGCTACGTGTGACGAACCGCTCGCCGTCATGTACGGCGAGGGGCCGCAGCTGGGCTCAGCTGACCGGTTACGGGGTGGCTGACTGCTCGCTGTCATGTACGGCGAGCAGCCGCAGCTGGACTCGGCTGACCGGCTACGTGTGGCTAATCGCTCACCGTCATGAACGGCGAGCGATGGTCACATTTGGGCTCAGCTGACTGGCAGCGCCTCGTCGTCGGGGTCGTCGGCGAAACCCGGGACCCAGCGGATCACCTCGTCTCGAAAGCGGGCCGTGGTGCCCAGTTGACAGAGGACGCCGACGCCCGCCGCGTGCACCCGGTGGATGAGCACGTAGGAGACCGGCAGGTTGAGCTGGCGGACCACGTTGGTGGGGCGGAGGTCGGTGACGCTGGCCGCCTGGGCCTGGAACCATTCGCGGCTGAAGGTGAACTCCTCGACCGCCGTCGGCTCGACGTAGGGGGAGAGGAAGGAGCGCAGGGCGTCGCCGTCCACCTCGATCTCTGGGCGGATGAAGCCTTCGGCGCGCAGGCCCGCGACCACGCTGTCCATGTCGCCCTGGTTGAAGATGCGGGTCAGCTGCCCGAAGGATCTGGGATAGCCGTCGGGCAAGCGGTTGACGGCTCCGAAGTCGAGGACGCCCAGCTTGCCGTTGTCGAGTATGCGGAAATTACCGGGGTGCGGGTCGGCGTGCAGCATGCCGACGCGGGCCGGTGAGCAGAACAGGAAGCGGACGAAGAGCAGCCCCGCGTGGTCACGCTGCTCCTTGGTGCCGTCGGCGATGACCTGGGACAGGGGAGTGCCGTCCATCCACTCGGTGACCAGCACCATCTCGTTGGCGGCGACGACGTCGGGAACGTGGAAGTCGGGGTCGTCCATGAAACCGAGGGCGAACGCGTGCTGGGCCTCGGCCTCGCGCAGGTAGTCGAGCTCCTCGGCGATGCGCTCGCGCAACTCGGCCAGCACCGCCTTGATGTCGAGGCCGGGCATCAGCACGCCGAAGAGCTTGCCGAGCCGCGACAGCTGGGCGAAGTCGCCGAGCAGGGCCTTGCCCGCACCCGGATACTGAATCTTCACCGCCACGTCGCGGCCGTCATGCCAGACCGCCCGGTGCACCTGGCCGATCGAGGCGGCGGCGGTCGGCCGGTCGTCGAACGACTCGAAGTAGTTGCGCCAATCGTCACCGAGCTGCTCGGCGAGCACCTTGTGGACCGTGGCCACGGGCAACGGCGGGGCCGATTCCTGCAGCTTGGTGAGCGTGGCGCGATAGGGCCCGACGATCTCCTGAGGCAAGGCAGCCTCGAAGATGGACAGTGCCTGCCCGACCTTCATCGCTCCGCCCTTGAGCTCGCCGAGGACCTTGAAGATCTGTTCGGCGGTGCGCTGCTGGATCTCCTGGGCGACGATCTCGGCCGGTTTGCCGCCGATCCGTTTGCCGAGCCCCAGGGCGGCGCGGCCGGCGTAGCCGAGTGGAAGAGTGGCCAGCTTGGCGGAACGCGTTACGGCGCGGCGCGGCAGATCGCTCACACTGAAGCGCGGCATCGTGGCTGAGACACCGCTTCCCCCCTTCGAGGTTCCCCGTACTGCGTCAGCCCATCGCTTGCGACTGACATGACCATTCTGGGCGATACGGATCGTTTCGCATACAACGACATTGCGGATGCTGGGTCCATGACCTGGTTTTCCACTGCCAATCAGGCATGACGTCCAGTGTGCCGTTGGTCACAACAGGGTCGCGACCGTCGATGTAAGCGAGCGCGTGGCCCGTCGCGGCGGCCGCCACCAGCGTGGCCAGGGTCGCGTCGCAGGCGATCTCGCCGGGTGGGTAGCCGCCCAGTCGCGCGGTGACGATGGGCCACGCCGGGTCGGTGTCACGGCGCGCCAGGTCGAGGCAGTGCAGGCAGGCGGTCTCGCCGGGGAGGACGAGCGGTCCCACGGAGCCGTGGCCCTCGAAGGCGGACACGAGCAGGTGGGGGATGGACAGGACGGTCAAGTCGTTGACCAGTACGCCGTCCAGCGGGGTGACCGGGGCCAGGATCACCAGATCGGGACGGTCGGAGCCGTCACCCAGGTGAGGGCCACCGGCCCGCGCGTCGGTCGACGGCATCGAGGGCGTGCCGGGAAGCGCGGCGCCGTCCGCCAGCTGGGCCGCCGCACGGGAACGCGACGAATTCCTACTTCGCCTACCTGCCCCATCCGTCCCATCGGTCCCAACCGCCGGTCCACCCGGCCTATTGGTCCCACCCGGCCCGCCTGGCCCACCGGGCCCACCCGCCCGTCCCTCGGCCACGTCGCCCAGAGCCGCCGTGCCTCGGGACACCGGGCCTGGAGTCGCGGGGCCTCGGGCGGTGTCGTTTCGGGCGGCCGGGCCCGGAGCCGCAGAGCCTTGAGACGTCGCCCCCGCCCCCGGGCCTCGGGTGGCCGGGCTTGGAGCGGCCGTGCCTCGGACCGTCGGGGCAGGCGCCGCGGAGGCTCGAGTCGCCCGACCTCGGGCAGCCGGACCTGGAGCCATCAGGCCTGGAGCCATCAGGCCTGGAGCCGTCGGGCCTGGAGCCGTCGGGCCCGGAGCCGTCGGGCCCGGAAGCGCCGGGGCCGGCGGCGGTGGGCTGCCGGAGGTGAGGCGGCGGGCGAGCGCCACCGCCCCGTCCTGGCGGCTCATGCCCAGCTCCGACCACGTCAGCCCACCCGGCGTGAGGTCGCACGGCCGGGTCGGCCCTTCGTCGAAGACACGGATCGCCCCTACCCCGCACGCTGCCAGCAGCCCCACCACCTGCGCCCCCACCCGCCCGGCCCCGTAGACCCGTACCCGCGCCCGCCGCCGCCGCGCGAACGAGCCGCCGCCCAGATCGAGGGCATCGAGGTCGGGAGCCAGGCGATCACGTTCCCCGAGAGACAGGCGAATGGGTGGGAGCGCCGCGTCCTCCAGCACCCCCTGCTCGGCGAGTCGATCCAGCATCGCCCGGCAGTCCGCCTCGGCAAGACCGGCGGCGGCGCCGTCACGCAGCACCTGGCCCAGGTCGCGGGTGCCGTCGAGCCCGGACACCCACCGGTGGACCGAACCCGTCACCAGGACGGCCCGCAGGGGATGCGCCCCCAGTTGCAGGGTCTGCTCGTCGCGGACGATCCGCCGGAGGGCGGGCTTCACACGTGGCCTCATGGCGGGCAAGACTGCCACCCCGAACCAAGATCCCGAGCGCCTTACGAGCCGCCTGTGGATAACTCTCCGCCACCAAGGCCCCGAGCGCCGAACAATCGCACCTCCTGTGGACAACTCCCCGCCGTTACGCTCAGCCCATGAACGCCACGAACCCCACAACCCCCACGAACGAACTCCTGGTGGACCGCAGAGACGACGGAACGGTACTGATCACCCTCAACCGCCCCGACAGACGCAACGCCATGACCGACGGCATGACCGACGAGTGGCGCGAGACCATGGCCGCCCTGGCCGTCGACCCGGGCGTCCGCTGCGTGATCGTCACGGGTGCCGGCACCGCGTTCTCCTCCGGCGGCGACCTGTCCTGGCTGGGGGAACGCGGGGTGGAGACGGTGCCGAGGCTGCGTGACTGGATGCTCGCCTTCTACCGCACGTGGCTGGCCATCATCGAGCTCGAGGTGCCGACCATCGCCGCCGTCAACGGCCCGGCAGTGGGGGCGGGTCTGTGCGTCGCGCTGGCCTGCGATCTCGTGTACGCCGCCGACGACGCAAAGTTGCTGGCCCCGTTCACGAAGCTCGGTCTGCATCCCGGGATGGCGGCCACGTACCTGCTGCCGAGGAGGGCGGAGGCCCTCGGCAGGGAGATGCTGCTGACCGGCCGCACGGTCATGGGACCGGAAGCCGCCGCTAAAGGTCTTATAAATCAATCTTTCCCGAAAAATGACCTTATGTCGGAAGTAGAGGCCATCGCCCAGACCATCGCGCAGAACGCCCCGATTGCCACAAGACTCACCAAGGTCGCCCTGAACCAGGACCATCAACACCTGGACGCCGCTCTGCGCTGGGAGTCTCTCGCGCAGCCGGTGACCATGGCATCTGCCGACATGATCGAGGGACTGACCGCGCATCGGGAAAGGCGCATGCCCAAATTCACCGGGTCTTAATCATCTGACCAGCAGAAACAACCTCTCCCCCTCTGTGGAATTTCGCCAGTCTCGGCTAACGTGCATATGTGCCCCCCGAGACAGTCGAGGTCCGTCGCAGTTCTCGTCGCCGGCGTACGGTCTCCGCCTACCGCGACGGCGACAAGACGATCGTGCTCCTGCCCGCCTGGCTGAGCGGCGAAGACGCTGATGAATGGGTGAGCCGGATGCTCGATCGGCTTGCGGCCAAGGAGAACCGGCGAAGACCGACCGACGAGGCCCTCCTGGAGCGGGCCAAAGAGCTGTCGGCGAAGTATCTCCACGGCAGGGCCATGCCCGCCAGTGTGCGCTGGGTGGACAATCAGCAGCATCGATGGGGATCATGCACCCCGGAGAACGGCACGATCCGGATCTCGACCCGCCTCAAGGGTCTACCTGAGTGGGTCATCAACTACGTGATCATCCACGAGCTCGTACATCTGCTCGTCCCCAGCCACGGCGCCAGGTTCTGGGCGCTGGTCGAACAATATCCCAAGGCGGAGCGGGCGCGTGGGTTCCTCGAAGGATTCTCCGCCGCCGCCCACACGGCACCGGAGGAGTGTTGACGCGCATAGCCGCGGTCCTCGTACGGCAGAGCATGGCGCAGGCCGCTCCCGAGGGCATGGATCCGGACGAGTTCCTGGAGGCCATGGCCGAGGACACCTACGAGATGGTCGCCGGACTCCAACTCGTCACCCCCGTCCTGGTCACCAGCGTCCCGGGGCTCGACGCGATCGTCTGGCCCGGCACCGAAGTGCTCACGATCGACGAGGACGAGCCGCTCAAGGCCATCATGAGCCGGTTCGACGGTGATCAGGCGGTGGTGATCGGCGCCGACGCGCCCGACCTGCCGCCCCTGTTGGTCGGCAAGCTCTTCCGCGAGCTCGGCCGCGCCCAGATCACGCTCTGTCCGGCCGAGGACGGCGGAGCCGTGGCGCTGGCCTGCGGCCTGCCCATGCCCGACTGGGCCGACCCCGACCTCGACGACCCCGACCCGGTGACGACCCTGCGCGCCCAGGCGCCCGGCCGCCGCATGGTGGCCACCGGCCCCGGCTGGCACCGCCTGCGCACCCCCGAAGACCTCACCCGGCTCGACCCCGGCCTGGAGGGCTGGGACAACCTCAGGGCACTGCTCAAGGCGTACTGAGCTCCACGAACCCAAAGCGAACCCAAGAACTCAAGGCACGCTGAGCTCCGCGAACACCGCCCGATGGTCCGTGCGCGGCACGGTGTGCACGCTGACCTCCTTCACGCCCACCCGCTGGTCCACCAGCACATGGTCGATCGTGATGATCGGCGGCACCCGCTTGTTGGCCGGCCAGGTGGGGATCAGCCCCGCCCCGACCTGGGCGGCGGCGTCCTTGTAGCCGCGGGACAGCAGCCGGCGCATGGGTGTGTGGTCGAGCGTGGCATTGAAGTCGCCCGCCAGGACGCGCACGGTGTCACCCGAAGCCGCGGGGAGCCCGTCCAGCGCCTCGATCCACTGGGTCACCTGGGGGCCGAGCGGCGGAAAGGGATGTACGTCCACGAACTCCACCGGCTTGCCGCCGGGCAGCGAGACCATCGCCGCGGGCATGTTGTGCCCGACCGGCGGCACCAGGTTGTAGATCGGCTTGAGCGGATGCTTGGAGTAGAGCCCACTGCCGCTCGCGGACCATTCCTCCTGCAGCACCCGGTAGGGCATCAACCCGGACAGCCCGGCCGCGTCGAGCGCCTCGACGCCGTCGGGCGTGAGCTCCTGGGTGCTCAGCACGTCAGGCTCGTAGCGGCGCACCAGGTCGAGGATCGTCTGCGGGTCGGCCCTGCCGAACAGCATGTTGATGGTGAGCACCCGGAACGGCCGGCCCGCCGTGGTGTCGGCCGTACCCAGGGCCCTGGGCAGGACGGCGAAGCCGAAAGCGGCCGTGGTGAGCAGCGCCACCGCGGTCGCGGCGCGCTTGCGGCTGAGCGCGGCGATCAGCAGCGGGACGAGCGAGCCCGCGGCGGCGTACGGCGTGGCGGTCATGAGCTGGGTGGCCAGCGAGCCGCGTTCGAGCCCCGTCACCCTGGTAAGTGCCCAGGCCGCGAACGGCGTCAGGGCCAGCCAGGTCAGCGTGGTGCCGGGGAACTTACGCCGTTTGCGGGCGGGTGTAACGATCGTGCCGCCGACTGAGCTCTCGGTGTGCACATAACCCCCTCGGAACGGTACGGCCCACGCGGACTCTAACCAAGCGCGCGTGAGTCCGCCGTCAGCGCCACGCGGCCACGTGCGGCCAACCGCCGGGTCGCCTCGTCGGAGAGCTCCGGGATCTCGTCGATCGGAAACCAGCGCAGGTCGAGAGACTCCTCGCTGATCACCGCCTCGGCGCCCGCCGGGGCCACGGCCGCGTACTCCACGTCGAGATGCCAGCTGTGCGGGGGATGGCACCAGACCTGGTGTTTGTCGAGGGCCAGCGGCCCGGGCAACAGCTCCAGATCGGGAATGCCCGACTCCTCCACCGCCTCGCGCAACGCGACGCCCGCGAGGGAGGTGTCGGAGATCTCACAATGTCCGCCCATCGGCAGCCACATGCCCGCCTTCGGGTGCAGCGTCAGCAGCACCCGCGCGCCGTCGTGCGACAGCACCGCGGTCGTCGCCGTGAGATGGCCCGGCACGCACTCGCGCAGCATCGCGTCGTCGTGCGTGCGCAGGTGATCGAGGAACTCGGCGCGCAGCGACTCCTCGCCGGGCGACGGCGCGGTCCAGTCGGAGAGCGTGGCCACCGCGTCCTGGCGCAGGCTCAACTCTGGTCGTCCTCGTCGGGCTTGGCCTCCAGCTTGGAGATGTCCCAGGCGGCCTCGCCGCGGACGAACGCCTCGGGGTCGTCGAGGTCCTCGGCGTGCGGCAGCAGGTCGGGGTGACCCCACAGCGCGTCGCGTCCGTCGACGCCGCGCGCCTCCTTCAGCGCCCGCCACAGCGCCGCCGCCTCGCGCAATCGCCTGGGCCGCAGCTCCAGCCCGACGAGCGTGCCGAAGGTCAGCTCGGCCGGACCGCCAGTCGCGCGGCGCCGGCGTACGGTCTCGGCCAGGGCGACGGCCGAGGGGAGCTTGCCCTCCGCGGCGTCGTCGACCACGGTCGCCACCCAGCCCTCGACCAGGGCGAGCATCGTCTCCAGGCGGGCCAGCGCGGCCTTCTGCCGCTCGGTCTCCTCGGGCTTGAGCAGCGCGCCGCCGCTCAACGCCTCCTGGATGGCCTCGGGGTTGTTGATGTCGAGCCCGCGGATCTGCTCTTCGAGCGCCGAGGTGTCGACCGTTATGCCCCTGGCGTATTCCTCGACGGCGCCGAGCAGGTTGGCCCGCAGCCACGGCACATGCTGGAACAACCGGTGGTGCGCGGCCTCACGCAGCGCCAGATAGAGCCGGATCTCGTCGGCGGGATTGTCGAGGCCCTGGCTGAACGACGCGATGCCGCCGGGCAGCAGCGCGGCCGTGTCGGACAGCGGCAGGCCGATGTCGGTGGTGCCGATCACCTCGCGGGCGAGCGAGCCGAGGGCCTGGCCGATCTGCTGGCCGACCATCATGCCGCCCATCTGCTTGAGCATGCCCATCAGCGGCCCGGCCATCTGCTGGGCCTCCGGAGGCAGGCCCGCGCCGCCGAGCGCACCGCCCATGGTCTCGACCATGCGCGCGGCGATCGGCTCGCAGAGCGTGCGCCACACGGGGACGGTGTTCTCGATCCACTCGGACCGGCTCCACGCCTGCGGGTTGGACACGCCGCTGGGCAGCGCCGTCGCCTCGTTGAGCCACAGATCGGCCAGGCGCAGCGCCTCCACGATCTGGCGGCGCTCGCCTTCCATGACGCTCGGATCGCTCTCGGCGACCACGGCGTGGCGGGCGATGTTCTTGGCCATGTCCCAGTTGACAGGGCCGGAGCCCTGGGGCGCCGACAGCATGTCGGCGAACTGGCGCATCGCCTGAGCCATCTGCTCAGGGTTGCCGAACATGGCGAACGGGTTCTCGTTGGGGTCGTTTTCGCGACCTGGCAGGTCAGTCACCGCTCTACCTCGTGCAGGATGGAGGAGTCCACATCCGCCACGTTAGTCGTCCTACGGCGGATCAGTGCAAAGTGAGGACCTGGTGCCTACCTCGAAACGCCCGCGCCACCCCGTCGTCGCCGTCACCGGTGCCGCCTCGGGCATCGGCCGCGAGCTGCTCGCAAAGCTCGTATCCTCCGCGGATTTCCGCAGGGTGGTGGCCATTGACGAGGAACGCGGTGACGTCCAGGAAGCCACGTGGAGAGTGATCGACGTGCGAGATCCGCTCTTGGCGAACCGCATCTCCGACATCGACGTCCTGGTCCACCTGGCCGGTGACTACGCTGTCGACTCCGATCCCGCCGAGCGGCGCGCGTACAATCTGCGAGCTGCGCAAACGGTGCTCACCGCCAGCGCCGCCGCGCGCGTCCGGCGCGTCGTGCTGGTCACGAGCGCGATGGTGTACGGCGCCGCGCCCGAGAACGACGTGCCCCTGCCCGAGGAGTCCCCGGTCGCGGCCGAACCCGACACGGGGGTCGTGGGCGACTATCTGGAGATCGAGGCGCTCGTACGCAGATCGTCGCGCAGCCACCCCGGCCTGGAGGTGACGGTGCTGAGGCCCGCGGCCGTGGTCGGCCCCGGCATCGACACGGTCATCACCCGCCACTTCGAGTCGCCGAGGCTGCTCACCGTCAAGGGCTGCTCGCCGCGCTGGCAGTTCTGCCACGTCGATGACCTGATCACGGCGCTGGAGCTGGCCGCGCGCGGCGTGGTGACGGGCGTGGCCGCCGTCGGCTCCGACGGCTGGCTGGAGCAGGAGCAGGTCGAGGAGCTGTCCGGATTGCGGCGCTTCGAGCTGCCGGCCGGCCTCACCTTCGGAACGGCGCAGCGCCTGCACCGGCTGGGCATCACCCCGGCCCCCGCGACGGACCTGCACTACGTCGTCTATCCGTGGGTCGTCGACTGCACGGCGCTGCGTGAGGCTGGCTGGAAGCCCGCCTGGACCAACGAGACCGTGTTCGAGCAGCTCCTGGAGCTGCGCGAGAACAGGACGACCGTGGTCGGCAGGCGGCTGCCGGTCAAGGAGGCCACGCTCACCGCCGCGGGCGCCACGGTGGCGGTCATCGGCACCGCCGCCATCGTCCGTCAGGTGCGCAAGAAGCGCCGCCTGTGACTATGTAGGCTCTGTTCGTGGACGTCATCCGGTTGCTCGGGATTCGCGAGACCTCGCTCTCGGTGGACGAGGTGCTGGCCGCTGTGGAGGATCACGCGGCAGGGGGCACCACACTCTTCGTCGGCACCGTACGCGAGCAGGACCATGGCAAGCCCGTGACCGGGCTCTCCTACTCGGCGCACCCCTCGGCCCTCGACTCGCTGCGGCAGGTGGCGGAGAAGGTGGCCGCCGACTTCCCGGTCACCGCCCTGGCGGCCGTGCACCGGGTCGGCGATCTGAAGCTCGGCGACATCGCCGTGATCGTCGCGGTCGCCTGCCCCCACCGGGGCGAGGCTTTCGAGGCGTCACGCAGGCTGATCGACGACCTCAAGTCCCAGGTTCCGATCTGGAAACACCAAATCTTCGCCGACGGGTCGGCCGAGTGGGTCGGCGCCTGCCAATAAGCTCGTCTTCATGTCGCGACGCGCCTTGACCCTGCTGGTTGCGGGTTTCCTCGTGCTAGCGCTCGGTGTCGCAGGGGCTTTCCTGCCCGTGCCGTACGTCGTACTGAGTCCTGGGCCGACCGAGAACACCATCGGTGAGGTCGACAAGAAGCCCGTGATCACGATCAGCGGGCATCAGACCTTTCCCACGAAGGGCGCGCTGCGCCTGGTCACGGTGGCTTACCAGGGTGGGCCGAGCAGCAGGATCGATCTGCTGACCGCGTTGCGCGGCTGGGTGGATCCGACGGTCGCGGTCGTTCCCGAGGAGACCATCTTCCCCAAATCCCGCTCGCCCAAGGAGGTCGAGGAGGAGAACACGGTCGAGATGACCAACTCCCAGGACTTCGCCACCGCGGCCGCGCTGACCGAGCTAAAGATCCCCTTCGGCATGAAGGTCTCGGTCGCGTCCACGCAGAAGGGCAAGCCGGCCGACGGCAAGCTGAAGCAGGGCGACGAGATCAGCGAGGTCGACGGCAAGCCGGTGGTGAACGTCAAGACCGTCAGCGACGCCGTGAAGGCGCACAAGCCCGGCGACGCCGTGGCTTTCACCGTCACGAGGGGCAAGGACAAGAGCCAGGTCAGCGTGCCTACCGTGGCGGACAATGATGGCCAGGCCGTCGTGGGCGTGATCATGCAGGAGAGTTACAAGTTCCCGTTCAAGGTCGACATCAACGTGGGTGACGTCGGCGGGCCGAGCGCCGGGCTGATGTTCTCGCTCGGCATCCTCGACAAGCTGACCCCCGGCGAGATCACCGGCGGTAAGGACATCGCCGGCACCGGCACCATCCAGGCGTCAGGCGAGGTCGGACCCATCGGCGGCATCGCCCAGAAGATGGTCGGCGCCCGCAAGTCCGGCGCGACCGTGTTCCTCACCCCGCCGGACAACTGCGCCGAGGCCATGAAGGCCGTCCCCGACGGGCTCCGCCTGGTGAAGGCCGAGACGCTGCACGCCGCGGTGGGCGCGCTTGAGGCACTGCGCACCGGCAAGGGCGATGTGCCCGCTTGCGCTGCTGGATGAAACTTCTGGCGAATGCCATCCGTTAGCCGTACGGCTGGCACAGCGGTGTAGGTTGCCAGACACGGACCGTTTGTTCATCACGACGAGGGGTTGGCCTTGAGCTTCCGGACCCCAGGAGCCGGCGGCAGGGCAATGCGTTTGCCCCGCCGACCGCGACTGCTTCTTCCAGTTGCGATCGCGCTCGTGGCGATTGTGGCGCTATTTTTCCTATTTTCCGGTATTTATACCGATTATTTGTGGTTCGACACGGTCGACCCTGGAGTCGACTACACCTCTGTCTTCTCCGGCGTGCTCCTGACGGAGATTGTGCTGTTCCTGGTCGGAGCGGTGCTCATGGTCGGCATCGCCGGCGGCAACATGCTGCTGGCCTTCCGGATGCGGCCGATGTTCGGCCCGGCCATGTTCGGTGGCGGCAGCGGCGCCGATCGCTATCGGATGGCGCTCGACCCCCACCGCAAGCTGATCTTCATCGTCGGCATGGGCCTGCTCGCGCTCTTCGCGGGCTCGTCGTTCGCCGGGGAGTGGAAGACCTGGCTGCAGTTCATCAACGGGGTGCCCTTCGGCACGAAGGACCCCCAGTTCCAGATGGACGTCTCGTTCTTCATGTTCGACTATCCGTTCATCCGGATGATCCTCAACTTCCTGTTCACCGCCGTGATCATCTCGATCATCCTGGCGGGGATCACGCACTACCTCTATGGCGGCTTCCGGCTGCAGTCACCCGGCGTGCACGCCTCCCGCGCGGCGCGTGCCCACCTGTCGGTGCTGCTCGGCGTGTTCGTGCTGCTCAAGGCCGTCGCCTACTACATCGACCGCTTCGGGCTGGTCTTCTCCGACCGCGGCTTCGTCCACGGCGCCTCCTACACCGACGTCAACGCGGTGCTCCCGGCCAAGACCATCCTGGCCATCATCGCGCTGATCTGCGCCGCTCTGTTCTTCGCCGGTGTCATACGGCCCGGCGGCATGCTGCCCGGCGTCTCCTTCGGCCTGCTCGTGCTCTCGGCCATCCTGATCGGCGGCGTCTACCCGGCGCTGGTCGAGCAGTTCCAGGTCAAGCCCAACCAGCAGCTCAAGGAGTCGGCGTTCATCCAGCGCAACATCGACGCCACGCGGGCGTCGTACAACGTCGACAAGACGGAGATCCTGCCCTACACGGCGGAGGCCGACCCGACCAAGGTCCAGACCGGCGGCGACGCCTCTGTGTCCGGCGTCCGGCTGCTCGACCCCGCGCTGGTCTCGGCGACGTATGAGCAGACCCAGCGCATCCGCGGTTTCTACGGCTTCTCCGCCCAGCTCGACGTCGACCGCTATCCCGATGCCAGCGGCAAGCAGGTCGACCACGTCGTCGGCGTACGCGAGCTGCTCGGAGCACCCGAGGGCCAGAACAACTGGATCAACAACGCCCTCGTCTACACCCACGGTTACGGCATCGTGGCGGCGCCCGGCAACGAGGTCACCGACCCCGGTGGCCTGCCCGACTACGACGCCAAGGACATGCCGGTCGTCGGCCCGCTGGTCAACACGACGAAGCTGAAGGAGCCGAGGGTCTACTTCGGTGAGAGCCCGGCGTCCGGCGAATACGTCATCGCGGGCGGCAACCCGAACAACCCGCAGGAGCTCGACTACCCGGAAACGGGCGGCACCGAGCAGAAGAACACCACCTACACCGGCAAGAGCGGTGTCCCGGTCGGCTCGTTCCTCAACCGGCTGGTCTACGCGGCCAAGTATGGCGAGAAGAACATCCTGCTCTCGGGTGACGTCAACGACAACTCCAAGATCCTTTACGTGCGCAACCCGCGCGAACGAGTCCAGAAGGTCGCGCCGTTCCTGACCCTCGACGGCAACCCCTACCCGTCGATCGTCGACGGGCGGATCACCTGGATCATCGACGGTTACACGACCTCCAACGAATACCCCTACGCGCAGAGCGAGAGCCTGGGCGACATGACCCGCGACCGCAACACCGACCGCCGCGTGGTCGCCCAGCAGCCGCAGGACAAGGTCAACTACATCCGCAACTCGGTCAAGGCCACCGTCGACGCCTACGACGGCACGGTCACGCTGTACGCCTGGGACGACAAGGACCCGGTGCTCAAGACCTGGAGCAAGGCCTTCCCCGGCATCATCCAGCCGGAAGCGAAGATGAGCGCCGACCTCAAGGCCCACGTCCGCTACCCGGAAGACCTCTTCAAGGTGCAGCGCTACATCCTGTCGCGCTATCACATCACCACCCCCGCCGCCTTCTACAGCGGCCAGGACTTCTGGAACGTCCCGAGCGACCCGTCACAGGGCGACACCAACACCAAGCAGCCGCCCTACTACGTGACCACCACGATGCCCGACCAGAGCCCAACGCCGACGTTCTCGCTGACGACGACGTTCGTCCCGAAATCGGGGCCCAACCTGGCGGCCTTCATGGCGGTCGACTCGGTGGCCGGCCCTGACTACGGCAAGCTGCGCATCCTGCGCATGCCATCCAATACCCCCATTCCGGGCCCCGGACAGGCACAGAACGCCTTCCAGAGCCGATTCGCCGGCGAACTCAACCTGCTGGGCGTGGGTGCCTCGTCGGTCAGATACGGAAATCTGCTGACTCTGCCCTATGCCGGGGGGTTGGTGTACATCGAGCCGGTGTACATCCAGGTCGCCGCGGGTGGGGGTCAGGAGCCGTATCCGATCCTGCAGCGCGTACTGGTGTCGTTCGGCAGCAAGATCGGTGTCGCCCGCACCCTCGATGACGCGCTGAAACAGGTCTTCGGCGGAGAGCAGCAGCAGACGACGCCCAACAATGAGCAGGCCAAACCCAACCAGAACACCACTGCTCTGAAGTCGGCGATCGACAGCGCGCAGAGCGCCTACAACGACGCCCAGAAGGCCCTGCAGTCAAGCCCGCCCAACTGGGACGAGTACGGCAAGGCCCAGAAGCGGCTGCAAGACGCGCTGAAGGCGTTGGAGGGGCTGGGCGCTCTGCCGTCCACCGCCACCACTCCGACGCCGTCACCTACGGCTTCTCCGTCGGCGTCACCCACGGTGTCACCGTCGACCTCCGCCACCCCGACGCCCACCGCAACCCCCACGCCGACAGGCGGTACGTAGCCTCTTCGATTTGCGTCCACCCCGTGCCGCCTATAGTCTTTAGACACACACCGACGCGGGGTGGAGCAGTTCGGTAGCTCGCTGGGCTCATAACCCAGAGGTCGCAGGTTCAAATCCTGCCCCCGCTACCAAGTCGAAAAGGCCCTCCGGGATAATCCCGGAGGGCCTTTTCGCATCTAGCCACAATGGGCCTCGCTTCGCTCGGGCTGTGTTACTTGGGGCGGTGCACAAGGGCTTCGTCTGGTGCTCTCGGAGCTCAGGCGCTGCTTCCAGTCGCGCCCGGAGCCGCGACCCCTGAAGAGCCTCCGCTTCGCTCCGGACGCCTTCCACAGGCACGCCTGCAGCGCGCAAAACCCCGCGAACACCGCTTCGGTGGTGCAGGGCGACGTTGTCCACCGCCACCACCCACACCGCACCGACCGGCGGCTCGGGATGCGATCGGACCAGTCGCAACAGGGTGCCCTTGGTGACCGGCACCTCCAGTCAGCCGCCAACCGGGAGCCCGGCCGAGGCCATGCTCACCGCCACAGACGTCAACACCCTGCGTTGCAGCGGCGTGAATCGGACGTACGGACTGGTCAGGCCCTCGACCTGCTCGGCGAACGTCGCCGCCGCACACCCGGTGTTCATGCACTTGAAACGCCGTATCATCACCGCCGGCACGGCCTTGATCCCGCTCGGCGCGGCGTCGGCCAGCCGCTGAACGTACCGGTCATGCACCCGGCCCGACGCCACACCGCAATGCGGGCACACTCCCTCATCGGCTCAGCATCGGGCATGCACGCTCGCCAACCCCGCGACCCGCTCCACGACCTCGACCACAATCCCCGCCCAATGCGGGAGCAACTCCTCAACGCATCCCGGAACAGACCCCGCACACGATCAACTACCGGATCGTTCCACGTCCCAAGATCAGTGACAGACCCCGTTCGGGCTCTGCACTGAACCCCCGCACGCCGACACGAGCTCTCACGAACTGCTCCTGTCAGCGGCGAAATGCCCTATGAATGTCCTGCTGGTTACCTGGCGCCAAGCCTTCTTGAACATTAGCGTGAATGACGCAACATGGGTGCCGAAATTGTCGGCACCTCCAGAAATACGTCTGGCTTCAATCGCGTGGAACCGAATGGGCGGTCGCTTCTCTGCTGGGCAAATAGTGGTCGCCTATACCGGTTCCGCGCTTGACGTAGCCGGCCGTATGACGATGAAACGACTGGAAGGAAGCGGAGAAATGAAGCGAAACGTGACCGGAAGAATTGCCATTGCCGCGATCGGCGGCCTCTCGGCTCTGCTGATCTCCGTCAGTCCCGCACAGGCCAAGGAAACGGCGGGTCACTGGTACGGCCCCTATTCCACTCAGGGAATTTGCGAATACTGGAGGAACGGTGTGCAGGCAGGCGGGACACAGACCCATCCCTGCTTCGATGACCAGGGCTGGTACTTCTGGGCAGCGTCCTGAGTGGTCAGCACTCCCAACCGCACGCCCATCGCCAGGCAGGCGGATTCCAGGAAGGTCCGTCCAGGGCACTGAGCCATCACCGTTGTTCCTCGTGTGTCACGGTGGCCAACCCTTCTTCCACCGGCAGGCCAAGGGGCGCACACTCGAGGCATGATGATCCGGCGCATCAGTGCGGGCCTCGCGGTGCTGCTGACGATCGCCTACCTGGCCTATCTCGCGGCGATCCCGTTCGGCCTGATGGCGCAGCGGCTCGAAGTGCACGAGCTGGTGCTGGCAGCCGGGCTGCTGGTCGGGGTCTGCCTCACGGCCTCGTCGTACTCCATCACCGATCTCTCGATCGGAGCGGGCGGCGTCAGCGCCAGGCTGGACAGGGCCGAGGCCAAGCAGCGCGTGCTGGAGTCCGAGCTGCGGGCGCTGCAGGTGGCGTTGAGTGGGCTGGTGACCAAGTATGAGTGGGGTCATCTGCGGCGGCTCGCGGCGGAGGGGCCCGTGCCCGCGCAATTCCGGCAGGACAGAAAGCTGCAGATGGAGCTCGAACGGCTCGACGCCATGGGGTTCGTCGAGCCGGTCGACCCGCGAGGGCTGAACGCGATTCCGCAGGACTACGGGCACACCTACGAGGAGTTCGACCTCAAGCGGTACGTCGCGATCACCGAGGCCGGCCGTGAGTACGTGCGGCTGCGTGAGCGACTCTGACCATGTCAGGCCGCCGGTTCAATTCCTGCCCCCGCTACCAGGCAAGAGGCCCTTCTGGATCTGATCCTGAAGGGCCTTTTCGCTTTCCCGTACTAGCGCGACTTCCGGATAACCGGGCTCGGACAACCTCCATACAGGATCGTCTGCGCCCGCTGGCGGATCGTGTGGCGACATCGCACTTCCTGCCCATCGCGACGCGGTGCCCCTTGACGGCAGAGGCCATGGACGGGGCAGGATAGGATCACTCTCCGCTGTGCTGCCATTACGAAGGGATATGAACGCGAAGACGCGAGCCTCCCGCGGAAACCACTCCTCGCGAGTTCGCATGATGTGCACCGCTTTGGAGTGCTCTGTCGCCAATCCCCCGAAGACAGGCGCATTGTGACCGATATAGCCGATGATGATCGCATACCCCCCAACGGCAACGTCCCTCGGTGGTGGCGCTTCCTGGCAACACTGGGCGTCGTCGGCCTGCTCGGAATCGTCGCCGACACCATGCAGATCATCAGCTTCGATGTCGGCGACGTATGGTTTCTCACCGAAGATCCGGAGCATCCTCATCCCAGTGGGATAGGCGACTGGGTTGGGGCCGTCTGGAACATACTGCTTCAGATAAGAGCACAAGCGCCTTGGTGGTTCATCGCCCTCGTATCCGCTATAGGCATCGCGACGATGCTCGGCCCCGTGAAGGTCATCACGTGGTTGATTCGGATTCTTCGCACTCTTGCGCCGTTCATCGTCGTGGCGTGCGTCATATGGCTTCTGTGGCCGTGGATATCAGGGCCGGCGTGGAACTCCATTTCCGGTCTGGGTGATGGCATCGCCTGGGGCGCCATCGCCACCGTGCTCGCTGTCGTCCTGACGATTGCCGCTGTGCTCATCGGTGGTGTTGGCGTTCTTCTGCTCGATGAATTCGCGGACTCCACGGGGGCGATGTTGGTGATCGGCCCTTCGGCGGTATTGCTGGTCATGGCGATCAGGTGGGACTCGCTGCCGCAATGGCTGACGATCGTGCAAATAGTCGCCCTTGTTCTGCTGATCATCTCAAGCGTCGTCGCGTATATGCATGGCCGCTAGCGTGCGGAGGGTTAATCGCCTGCCTCGCGCGTCTTACGGGCAAGGAATGCACAGTGTCCGAGACCTGCCAGACCGCAAAACGTCGAACCGACCGAAACCCCGATCAAGAGCCACTGAGGCCAGGTCTGGACGGGGCCGCCGCCGTGGGGCACCCAGAGCATGAAGCTCAAGGTGGCGAGTCCGCAGAGTAGGAGTCCGGTGCTCAGGCGGCTGTATGCACAGCGGGGGATCGACCGCCCTAATCGCCACAGGAGCACGGGTAGGGAGAACTGGGTGAAAGTGCTCATCGCGCCACCCACGAAGGTGGCCACGAGATGACCGAGCGGTGCTTGGAAGCCGCCGTGGTCGGCCCAGTCGTACTTCTTGGCCAGCCATGAGCCGGTCGCCCACATCAGCGTGAGAATCACGTAAAGGGCGAGGAACGCACCGATGGAATCGGGGAACGAATCGCTCCGTTTGCGATCATCGGTGGAAGGCGTGTCGCTCATGACGGGCCCTTCGGGAAGGTGGTCGGCGCCTGCCACTGTGGCCCCGCGGAGCGCGACGAGACAACCGGCGGCGGGCAGGGAGACCGACGGGGCGTACGCCAGGTGGGAGAGCCGGGGCAAGAGTCGTCCTGACGTAGGTCAGCGGCCTGAGATGAGGTTGGCGATGCGGGCGTAGGCCGAGGTCGTGGTGCCGCGGTCGTTCTCGTGCCGGTCCGCCGCCCTGAAGAGCGCGTAGATGAGCTGCACCCCCGTCCATCGCAGCGGCTCCGGCTCCCACTGCCTGACCTGGCGGCCCACCCAGGGCAGTGCCGTCAGCTCGGTGTCGCGGCGCAGCACCAGGTCGCGCAGCGTACGGCCGGCCAGGTTCGTGGTGGTGACGCCGCTGCCCACGTAACCGCCCGCCCAGCCGAGGCCGGTCGTGTGGTCGAGGTGCACCGTGGAGCACCAGTCGCGCGGCACGCCGAGCACGCCGCACCACGAGTGCTGGACGCGGGCGTCGGCCGCGGCGGGGAACAGCTTGACCAGCATCCGCCACAGCAGCGCCACCGTCTGCGCCTGCGTGGCGCCTCGGGAATCGGTGCGCGATCCGTACCGGTACGGCACGCCGCGCCCGCCGATCGCGATCCGGTCGTCCGCGGTGCGCTGGGCGTAGATGTAGGCGTGGGCCTCGTCGCCGAGCAGTTCGTTGCCCGACCAGCCGATGTGCTTCCACACCTCGGCCGGCAGCGGCTCGGTGACGATCATGGAGCTGTTCATCGGCAGCCACTGCCGGTGCTGTCCGGCGAGACTGGCGGTGAAGCCCTCGGTGGCGCGGATGACGTACTCGGCCGAGACGATGCCGCGCGAGGTGACGGCCGAGGCCATACCGCCCTGGCGGGGGCGGATCTCGGTCACCGTGGTGTTCTCGAAGATGTCCACACCCAGCGCGGCGACCGTCGAGGCGAGTCCGACGGCCAGCTTGGCGGGCTGGATGCGGGCGCAGTGCGGCGAGTACGTGGCCTCCAGGGTCCCCGCCACCTGCAGGCGTTCCTGCTGCTCGTCCCGGGACATCACCCTGAGGTCGTCCTCCCCGTACCCCCAGGTGCGCAGCGAGGACAGCTCCTCGCGCAGGCGGCGGCGCTGGGCGGGGTTGGTCGCGACGTGCACCAGGCCGCCCTTGTGGATGTCGGCCTCGATGCCCTCCTGGCGGGTCACCTCGATGACCTCGTCGACCGACCGGAACATGGCGTGCTGCAGGTCGATCATCGCCTGGCGGCCCCGGGCCTTGGCGTACCGCTTGCGCGAGCCGGCGAACTCCGCCGACAGCCAGCCGCCGTTGCGCCCGGACGCGCCGAACCCGGCGAACTCCCGTTCCAGGATCGCGATCCGCACGTCGGGCTGGGCCTTCTTGAGGTAGTACGCGGTCCACAGGCCCGTGTAGCCACCGCCGACGATCACCACGTCGTACGAGCGGGACCCGGGCAGCGCCGCCCGGCGGTCCGGCACGCCGATCTGCCGGTACCAGAAGGAGACGCCGCCGTTGGCGAAGTCCTCGGTCAGCGGGATGCCTTTCACGTGAGCACTGCCTCCACATCACTTTCGTCGGCCAGGTGAGCGTGACCTCGTCACCGCGACAGGGTTGGTCACGCGGGTGTGGGCGGACTGATCGTCCAGAGGACCTCGGCTGTCTCGTCGCCGTCATTGACCACGCGGTGAGGCACCGACGTGCGGTACTCCACGCTGTCGCCGGCCGCCAGGACGTGCGGGGTGGCCGCGTCGGTGGGGCCGAGCCAGAGAGTCACCTGGCCGCGCACGATGAGGAAGATCTCCTGGGAGTCGCCGTGGGTGTACGGCTCGTCCCCGGTGGAGGAGCCCGGGTCGAGTTCTCCGGCGTACACCTCCAGGTTCTGCAGGGGGCGCTGGGAGATCAGGTACTTGCGGGTGCCGGGTTTGGTGGGGAGTTCCGGGCGTTCGGCGCGGCGTAGCACCCGGTGTCCGACCTCGTCCTGCTCGTTGAACAGGTCGGCCACCGTGATCCCGAGAGCCCCGGCGATCCGCCGCAGCATCCCGATACTCGCGCTGGTCTGCCCCCGCTCCAACTGGCTGATGAAGCTGGCGCTCGCCTTGGCCTCGGCGGCGAGTCCACGAACGGTCATCTGACGCATGTTCCGGTAGGCCCGGATGCGTACACCTAAGTATTCGGTCTCCGACTCCGTCATCGAACCTCTTGATCGATTTGACTGAACAAGTTGTTAAGTGGCAATGAAGGGACCGTACATAGCCTGCGAAGACCCAACAAGGGGGCGTTAGATAACGAATCGGTCACTGGCCCGGTCGGGCGAGAGATCAACATGGGGGGTCTGTACGACCTTGCCGAGGCCGCTCGCGGCGAGGATCTTCGCGCAGCATAATGACCGGTATAAAGCCGACAGTTTCGCTGCCTTCCCCCTCCACGACAGAAACGAGAAATGCCGTGAAAGCCTGGATCTTCCTAGTCCTCGGCGTTCTCCTGGTCCTGATGGGCGCCCTGTGGACGCTTCAAGGGCTGGGCGTCGTCGGCGGCAGCGTGATGAGCGGCGTTACTCTCTGGGCCATCATCGGCCCCATCGTCGGCGCTGTTGTCGCCTTCCTCGGAATACGCGGGCTGCGGCAGCCGCGCGGCTAATAGCCCGTCGTTCAGGCATATTTCGAGGTATCAATGGATCATGACGGCACGCTATGACGGCCTGGCCGAGTGGTACGACGACCTCATCGTCCCGAACCTCGCGGACGTGACCGAACTCCTGGGCCCAGGCGACGGGACGTGCCTGGACCTGGGCTGTGGCACCGGGCGCTACCTCGACGCGCTCCGATCCACCGGCAGGACCGTCGTGGGGCTCGACCGATCACGCGACCAGTTGCGCCTTGCCCGCCGCCGGGACCTCGCACCGCTGCTTCAGGGTGACGGGACGGCGCTGCCGTTCGCCTCAGGGGTGTTCGGCACCGTCACCATGCTCTGGGTGTCCACGGACATCGGCGACTTCCCCGGACTGCTCGTGGAGGCGGCCCGGGTGCTCCGCCCCGGCGGATTGCTGCTGTTCTACGGGGTGCACCCGTGCTTCAACGGCCCGCACATCGAGAACCGCGAGGACGGCGCGCTGATCATCCATCCCACGTATCACCTCAAAGGCTGGCATCAGCGCGGGTCCTGGTGGCGCCAGGGCGGGATCAGGGAGCGGGTCGGGATGAGTCAGGTGCCGCTGCCGGATCTGATCAACGCCTTCATCGACGCCGGGCTCGCCATCGAGCGGGTGTACGAACCGGGCGAGCAGCCCATCCCTAGCATCCTGGCCATCAGGGCCTCCGCTCGCTGAAGGCGCGTGCTCAGGTGGGAGAGCACGTGGGGACGGGCGCGGTGTTGGTGCCGTTCCAGGAGGCCAGGAAGCCGAAGGTGGCCGAGGCTCCGGCGGCCAGAGTGCCGTTCCAGGCCACGTTCCGCACGCTCACGGCGGCCCCGCTCGCGCTGAGAGTGCCGCCCCAGATCTGGGTGATCTGCTGACCGTTGGCGAACGTCCAGCGGACCGTCCAGGCGTTCGTCGTCGCGGCCCCGGTGTTCTTGACCGTGACCTCACCCTGGAAGCCGCCCGTCCACTGCCCGACGCTCTTGAACGTCGCCGTGCAACCACCTACCGGGATCGGGGTCGGGGTCGGGGTGGGGGTGCTTCCCCCTGGGGTCAGGAAGTTCGCCAGCGCCGGGTACCAGCGGTCGGACATCTTCTGGTCGCGGGATTGCTCGCCCGCATCTGGTTCACCAGCGTGGTGAGCGCGCTGAGGATCGTCGCGGGCGCGATGTTGCTCCACACGTCGTTGGTCCCGAAGTGCATGACCACGATGATGATCCTGATGGCGGCGGCGCCGGCCGGTGTGGTGGTCAGGAAAGGCACCGTTCCGATCAGGGTCAGCATCGCCACCAGCAAGGCGCTCGTCCTCGACATCGTCGGCTCCCGAAGATCGTGGGTCTGCCGAGAGCGTAGGAGCGCGGAGCGGCGGCGGGAAGGCGACCGGCTCTGGAGGTCCCGCGACCTGCGGCGTTTGCCCGGAACGGCGGGTAACTTTCAGGGCCATCGCCGTGAATTGACCACCTGTTCGACCTGATGCTTACATGATTACATGGACAACGAAGCAGTGCCGAGCCTCTACGAGTGGGCGGGCGGGGTGGAGGCGCTGGAGCGGCTCACCGAGGTGTTCTACCAGCACGTCAAGAAGGACGAGCTGATCGGGCCGCTGTTCGCGCACATGGACCCCGGCCATCCCCGATACGTGGCGATGTGGCTCGGTGAGGTGTTCGGCGGCCCCGACCGCTACACCAAGGAGCGCGGCGGCTACCCCCACATGCTCTCCCAGCACCTCGGCAAGGCCATCACCGAGCCGCAGCGGCGCAGGTGGGTCAACCTGCTCATGGACGCCGCCGACGAGGTCGGACTGCCCGACGACCCCGAGTTCAGGGCCGCCTTCGCCGGCTACATCGAGTGGGGCACCCGGCTGGCGGTGCACAACTCCCAGCCCGGCGCGAAGCCTCCGGCCAGGGCTCCGGTGCCCCACTGGGGCTGGGGCGTCGCTCCGCCGTACCAGCCGTAGACAGGCCGTCGCGTCCCTGGTCGTAGCCTGGAGGTCACAGACTTACCACCGGGGAGCGAGGCATGACACGCGGGCGGCTGCGCATCTACCTCGGCGCGGCCCCCGGCGTGGGCAAGACGTTCGCGATGCTCGCCGAGGCGGCCCGCGCCAGGGAACGCGGCCGCGACGTGGTCGTCGGCTTCGTCGAGACCCACGATCGCGCCCGTACGGCCGCCCTGCTCGACGGGCTGGAGACGATCCCCCGCAAAACGCTCGTCCACCGAGGCGCCACGTTCACCGAACTCGACGTGGCCGCCGTCATCGAACGCGCGCCGAAGGCCGCGCTGATCGACGAACTGGCCCACACCAACGTCCCGGGTTCGAAGAACGCCAAACGCTGGCAGGACGTCGACGAGATCCTCGACGCGGGCATCGACGTCGTCTCCACCGTCAACATCCAGCACCTCGAATCGCTCAACGACGTGGTACGCCAGATCACCGGCGTCCCGCAGCGCGAGACCGTCCCCGACGAGGTGGTACGCCGGGCCGAACGCATCGAGCTCGTCGACATGTCCCCCGAGGCGCTGCGCCGCCGGATGGCGCACGGCAACGTCTACGCCCCCGACAAGGTCGACGCGGCCCTGTCCAACTACTTCCGCGTCGGCAACCTCACCGCGCTGCGCGAGCTGGCCCTGCTCTGGGTCGCCGGCAAGGTGGACGACCAGCTCATCCGCTACCGGGCGGACCATGGCATAGCGGGCACCTGGGAGGCCCGCGAACGAGTCGTCGTCGCGCTCACCGGGGGCCCCGAGGGCGACACGCTGATCAGGCGGGCCGCCAGGATCGCCGCCAGGTCCAAGAGCGTCGACCTGCTGGCCGTACACGTGACCAGGCCCGACGGTCCGGCGTCCGACGGCGAGCCGGCGACGCTCGTACGCCGTCGCGCGCTCGTCGAGAGCCTGGGCGGCACCTATCACCAGGTCGTGGGCGACGACGTCCCGCGCGCGCTGCTGGAGTTCGCCCGCGGCGCGAACGCGACGCAGCTCGTGCTCGGCGCGTCCAGGCGGGGCCGGTTCGCGCAGATCCTTTCGCGCGGCGTGGGCGTCACGGCGACCGCCTTGTCCGGCTCGATCGACGTCCACCTGGTGCCGCACGAGGCGGTTCGGAGCGTACGCGGTCCCGCCCGCTCGCCGGCCGCGCTGAACCGGGACCGGCGGATCGCCGGCTGGGCGCTGGCGCTGCTCGCGGTGCCGCTGCTCACGGCCGTCATGCTGACGTTCGCCGAGCGGCTCACGCTGCCGAGCGAGATCCTGCTCTTCCTGCTGCTGGTGGTCGCCGTCGCGCTGGTGGGCGGCAGGTGGCCGGCGCTGACGGCGGCGGTGCTCGGCTTCGCACTGCTGAACTGGTTCTTCACGCCGCCCCTCCACACGCTGACGATCTCCGCGCCGGAGAACCTGTTCGCGCTGTCCACCTTCGTGCTGGTCGCCGCGATGGTCAGCACGGTCGTCGACCAGGCGGCCCGCCGCAGCAGGGAGGCCGCCCGCTCACGCGCCGACGCCGAGGTGCTGTCCACGCTGGCCGGCCACGTCCTGCGTGGCGACGCGGCGCTGCCGTCCCTGCTGGCCAGGCTCAAGGAGGTGTACGGCCTGGAGTCCGTCACGCTGCTGGAGCGCGACGGCGACTCATGGCATGTCGCGGCCACGGCCGGGGGGCCGCCGTCCACCTCGCCGGGCCACGCCGACACCGACGTGCCCATCGACGACGACCTGGTGCTCGCCGTACGGGGGAGGCTGCTCGACGCGGCCGACCGGCAGGTGCTCGAGGCGTTCGCGGCGGAGTCGGCGGTGGCCCTGCGGCAGGAACGCCTGCGTGCGGAGGCCGACCGGGCCAGGCCGCTGGCCGAGGCCGACAGGATGCGTACCGCCCTGCTCGCGGCCGTCAGCCACGACCTGCGCAACCCGCTCGCGGCGGCCAGGGCCGCGGTCGACGGCCTGCGCGGCACAGAGGTCGACTGGACCCCCGAGGACCGCGAAGAACTGCTGGCCACGGCCGGTGAGTCGCTCATCAAACTCGACCGGCTGGTGTCGAACCTCCTCGACATGAGCCGCCTGCAGGCGGGCGTGCTCGGCGTCACGCTGGAACCGCTGGCCGTCGAGGACGTCGTCCCCCAGGCGATCGCCGAGCTCGGACCGCTGCGCTCGCGCGTCCATGACGGGTTCACCGGCGAGGTACCGGAGTTCATGGCCGACGCGGCGCTGCTGGAGCGGGTGCTGGTGAACCTGATGTCCAACGCCGTCCGCTTCAGCCCGCCCGGTGGCCAGGTGGTGATCTCCGCGAGCGCGTACGGCGAGCACGTCGAGATCCGCGTCATCGACCGGGGACCCGGGATTCCGCCAGGGGCGCAGGAGCGGGTGTTCCTGCCGTTCCAGCGGCTGGGAGATCGGCAGGGCGTGGGTCTGGGGCTCGGGTTGGCGCTGTCCCGGGGGCTGACGGAGGCCATGGGCGGCACGCTCACCCCGGAGGAGACGCCCGGAGGAGGCTTGACCATGACCGTCTCGTTGCGGAGGGCTCTTTGACTCGCGTGCTGGTGGTGGACGACGAACCGCAGATCCTGCGGGCGTTGCGCATCAACCTGGTGGCCAGGCACTACGAGGTAGCCGTCGCGCCGGACGGCACCGCTGCCCTGCGCCAGGCCGCCGACTGGCATCCTGACCTGGTCATTCTGGACCTAGGACTGCCGGACCTCGACGGGGTGGACGTCATCCAGGGGCTGCGCGGCTGGACGAGCGTGCCGATCATCGTGCTCTCGGGCCGGACGGGCAGCCCCGACAAGGTGGACGCCCTCGACGCGGGGGCCGACGACTACGTGACCAAGCCGTTCGGGATCGACGAATTGCTCGCGCGGATCCGCGCGGTGACGCGCCGCACCGGAACGGCCGCCGACGAGCCCGCGACGGTCCGGGTGGGGGAGCACGTGATCGATTTCGCCACGAAGACGGTCTCGGGCGGGGTACGCCTCACGCCCACGGAGTGGCACTTCCTGGAGTTGCTGGCCAGGAATCCCGGCAAGTTGATCAGCCAGCGGCAGTTGCTCAACGAGGTGTGGGGGAGTTCGTACGTGAAGGAGACCCACTATCTGCGGCAGTACATGGCGCAACTGCGCCGCAAGCTGGAACGCGACCCGGGACATCCCGTGCACCTGCTGACAGAGCCCGGAATGGGCTATCGCTTCCAGCCCTAGTCCCTACTCCTGCTCGAAGAAGAAGGAGTCCTCCAGCGGATCGGCGAAGGCGTCGGACTCACGGTCGTCCTCCTCGTTCACCCATCTGGAGATGCTCCGCGCGGCCTCGTCATCGATCTCGAGGATCCTGTGCCGTTGCGGGAGTCTGTCCAGGTACATGGCGGTGGCGGAGAGCTGTACGTCATCCCCCATGTCATGACTGATTTCATAGAGTTGATCGCTCATGAGACTCACGCCTTGGTGATCATCAGGGTTGTCTTGCGTACGGCCCAAGCGGCCAGCGCGGCACCGAAGACCAGTTGGGCGACGCGCATCCAGAGGACTGGGGTGTCTTCAACGTAAATGACGACACCCATCCATATGAGGCTGAAACCGCCGACTAGGGCGATTGCTGCCCAGTTGAACCATCGCTGCCACATATGCGCAGTCTCGCAGCCGATCGGCCAAGTCTGGGTAAGTGAGCGGTCGTCTTCTGGTCACCTGGGCAGCATGCGCGTGGTGACTATTTGGGAGGTCTAGTGCCGATGACGACGGTGGCGTACCGGTCCTCGGAGCCGGCCACGCGCGGGGTCAGCCCGGCGGCGGCCATGTCCTCGGCCGTCCGCGACGCTTGGCGCTCGCTCGTCTCGACCAGGAGATGACCACCCGGCGCCAGCCACGCCGGCGCCTCCGCGATCACCCGCCGCACGACGTCGAGCCCGTCGGCGCCACCGTCGAGCGCCACCAGCGGCTCGTGGACGCGGGCCTCCGAGGGCAGCAACCGGATCGCCTCGGTGGGCACATAGGGAGGGCTGGCGATCAGGATGTCGACGCGACCGCGCAGCGTGGCGGGCAACGGCTCGTAGAGGTCCCCCTCGTACACCTGACCGCCGATGGGGGCCAGGTTGCGGCGCGCGCACCGTACGGCGGCGGGGTGCAGGTCCGCGGCGTGCAACTCGACCCCTCTCTTGTCAGGGGCCGCTTCTTTGCTGAGGGCCGCGGCCAATGCCGCGCCCATCGCGCCCGTGCCACAGCACAGATCGAGGATGACGGTGGGGGAGGGACCGCTCGCCGCGGCGGCCTCGGCCTGGTCGATGAGAAACTCGGTACGGCGGCGCGGCACGAACACTTCGGGATCCACCGCGATCCGCAGCCCGCAGAACTCCGCCCACCCGAGAACATGCTCGAGAGGCAGCCCGGCGACCCGCTGGTCGACCATGGTGGCGAGCTCGTCCGGCGTCCTCGCCGTTGAGATGAGCAACTCCGCCTCGTCCTCGGCGAAGACACAGCCGGCGGCCCGGAGCCTGGTGATGATGGCGGACGGGGGGACAGGTGACGGAAAAACCGACATGAGCGCCTTTCGGAAAGCCAATGAGCGCTCCCTCGGTCACCTATGTCAGGTGGACCGCACGATCATGAGGCGGGAGCACCCAGCCTGCTGCAGCGTTAATGGGTCTCACCTCCTCGATCGGGTCCATCGCTGGGGACGGCAACATTACCGGACGTCCTGTTCGGCACGCGAGCGGCCTCTTCGTCTGGGTTCCGAGAGCCGTCCGTGCTTCGCCAGGTCTGTCGGATCCGTCAGGTCCGCCAGGTCTGTCGGGCCTTGGGGTCCTTCAGGTCCCTGTCGGACCCATGGGGTCCATGGGATCGGTCAGGGTCCTGGGGGTTCCGCGAACCTGCCCGGCGGCCCGGCGGCTCAGCGGCCAAGCGGCATTGCGGAGTCGCTGCTCAGCGGGGGAGCGTGCGAGCGGTGCCGACACAGCGGCGCAGTCGCATGCCCCTCGGCCGGACCTGAGCCGGCTGCTGCTGTTCCAGACAGGTCAGCAAGGCGGCCGCCGTACGCGCGTCGGACAGGATGCGCTGCACGGCCTCCCCATCCTCGGGAAGCTGACCGCGTTCGGCGAGCTCGTGCTTGATGAAGGCCAGGGGATCGGGTGCGCCCACCGTCTCGGCGGCCACCGTCGCCCGGGCGGCGGTGAGCAGGCGCAAGTAGTACGTCCGCAGGACGGCCTCACGCATGCGCGCATGCTCGAGGTCGTCGATCAGTGTCCGGGCGACTCGGAGGAGGTCTCCAGCATGAGTCGCATCGTCGGCAAGGAAGGCGCGGATGTCATCGAACTCCGAGCGGGTCATTGCGGACACCTCCGAGGGCGCAGATTGCTCGTACATACTTCGTACACGCCACCGATTGCGGATGACTTGCTTTCGGCTTGTCTCCGCCATGTCACCCTCCCGCCGTGGATCCGGTCGGCGACTCGACGGGTTTGAGCATCTGGAGGGCAGGGAAGGACCTCATGATTACCTGTACGGCACGAAGCAGGCGTGGACGGCTGCTAGAGTTGCTCAGGCAGGGCGGCCAAGGGTTCATGGAACCAAGGCAGTGCCCGGCACATCCCACTTCTTCCTGGTTCGTCCGGTTGATTCGCATCTGTCCGGATGGTCTGGTAAGTTAGAGGGGTTGTCCCGGAAACGGGGCGGTCTTTATTCCAGCAGGTCGGAGCGGGTCGGGTCAATTTGACACCGGGCCGGGCGGCTGAAAAGATAAAGACACAACGAAAACA
>NZ_JBICTR010000008.1:0-606331 GCF_043197735.1 Nonomuraea sp. NPDC049028 | reverse complement strand
GCGCGAGGCTGCCAACAGATGTCCTTCCGAGGGCTCGCGGCGGACTGACTACACGCACGCCAGACAACCTCGCAACGTGAGCAAGCGGAGCGGGTTGTCAGAACAGCAGCGTGGAAGCATGAGCGTACTCGCTCAAATGCAATTTGTCCACGCTTACGCAGACCCAGCGTTCCGGTCGCATTTCCATGATGACGTATGGAGCCCCCACTTGTCAACGCCGAACGCGACTGAAGATAGTCTCCGACGAACCGTGGGTGCGGCGGCGATGTGCCGCCTCGTGAAGGGGAAAGGGGATTATCCGCGCCTTTCCACTCTCAACGTATAGCGCACCGGGGGGCTTGCGGCAAGACCCGGGTCGTGCCGCAGAATCAGCGGCCGAGGCCAGAACGCCAGGAACGGGTCCCAGTGACCTCAGATCGGAGCTTGATACGTGAACCCCCTGACCACCAGCGCGTTCGACCTTCCCGACCGTCTTGCCCTCAAGGGCGACCAGGCGCTGATCGCCGGCGATGAGCGACACTTCGCGGCCATCGCGGAGAGCCTTGAGCAGTCGATCGCCGACCTGTCCGACCGCCTCGACGCCGAGCGCAAGGCGCCCGGCGGCATCGGCCGGGCGGCGATGGACCGGGACATGGAGATCCACCGGCTGACCGCTCGCCTGCGCGCGCTCCGCCGGTTCGGTTTGGACCTGTGCCTCGGACACATGGTCAGCG
Organism: Nonomuraea sp. NPDC049028; assembly: GCF_043197735.1. Lineage (NCBI taxonomy): Bacteria > Bacillati > Actinomycetota > Actinomycetes > Streptosporangiales > Streptosporangiaceae > Nonomuraea > Nonomuraea sp. NPDC049028. The sequence goes on along the minus strand of NZ_JBICTR010000008.1, from coordinate 605,618 downwards.
CGGACGACCCCGAGCCCGTGTACGTCGGCCGGCTCGGCCTCAGGGACAGCGCGGGCCGTCAACTGCTGGTCGACTGGCGTTCCCCGGCGGCCGAGCCGTTCTTCGGAGCCACCCACGCCAACCCGATGGGCCTGGCCAGCCGCCGCCGGTATCGCTGGACCCGCGGCCGGATCAGCGACTACTGGGACGAGGTGTTCACCTCGGACGGGCTGGTCGGGCACGCCGCGCTCGACGACCAGTCCGCCTTCATCGCCAGCCTGGGCAGCAACCGGTCGGCCCGGATGCGAGACGTGCTCGGCACCATCCAGGCCGACCAGGACGCCATCATCCGCGCCGGCTCCCGGGGCGCTCTCGTCGTCGACGGCGGTCCGGGCACGGGCAAGACCGTCGTCGCCCTGCACCGCTCCGCCTACCTGCTCTACTCCGACCCTCGCCTCGGTCACCACCGGGGCGGCGTCCTGTTCGTCGGTCCGCACCAGCCCTACCTGGCGTACGTCGCCGACGTACTCCCCAGCCTCGGAGAGGAGGGCGTGCAGACCTGCACCCTGCGGGACCTCGTCGCCGAGGGAGCCGCGGCGGCGATCGAGGCCGACCCGGACGTGGCCCGCTTGAAGTCGTCCGCGAACCTGACGCAGGCCATCGAACCGGCCGTCCGGTTCTACGAGAACCCGCCCACCAAGGGGATGACGATCACGACCCCCTGGTCCGACATCTGGCTGAGCGCCGAGGATTGGGCCGAGGCGTTCCAGGCACCGGATCCCGGCACTCCGCACAACGAGGCGCGTGACCAGATCTGGGAGGAGCTGCTCACGATCCTGATGGACAAGCATGACGGCGACGCCTCGCCTGACCTGCTCCGCAAGTCGCTACTGCGGGACAGGGAGCTGCTCACGATCTTCAACAAGGCGTGGCCGCTGATCGAGGCGGCCGACCTCGTCGGGGACTTGTGGTCCGTACCCGCCTACCTGCGGATGTGCGCTCCCTGGCTCAGCCCCGACGAGGTGCGAGCGCTGCAGCGCGCGGACGCCCAGGCGTGGACGGTGTCCGACCTGCCGCTCCTGGACGCGGCACGGCAGCGGCTCGGCGACCCGGAGGCGGCGCTCCGTAAGCGCCGGCATGACGCCTCTCTCGCCGCCCAGCGTGAGCAGATGGACATGGTCGTCGACAACCTGCTCGCCGCCGATGACGACGGTGAAGGTCTGGTGACGATGCTGCGCGGACAGGACGCGAAGGTCTCTCTGGTCGACGAGACCACATTGCCCAGCATCGAACCGGACCTGCTCGCCGGCCCGTTCGCGCACATCGTCGTGGACGAGGCCCAGGAGCTGACCGACGCGGAGTGGCAGATGCTGCTGCTCCGGTGCCCGTCCCGGAGTTTCACCATCGTCGGGGACCGCGCCCAGGCCAGGCACGGGTTCACGGAGTCGTGGCAGGAGCGGCTGGAGCGGATCGGGCTCGACCGGATCAACCTGGCCTCCCTGAGCATCAACTACCGGACGCCGGAAGAGATCATGACGGAAGCCGAGCCGGTCATCCGGGCCGTGCTCCCGGACGCCAACGTGCCGACCTCCATCCGCCGCGGTGACGTCCCCGTCGTCCACGGATCCGCCTCGGATCTGGGCTCGATCCTCGACACCTGGCTCGCCGCACACGCCGACGGGATCGCGTGCGTCATCGGGGACCCCACCTTCCGTACGACGTCCCGCGTCCGATCGCTGACCCCGGAGCTGTCGAAGGGGCTGGAGTTCGACCTGGTCGTCCTCGTCGACCCGGAGGCGTTCGGCGAGGGCATCGAAGGCGCGGTCGACCGCTATGTCGCGATGACCCGAGCGACCCAGCAACTCGTCATCCTCACCAGCTCCTGACAGGCGCGCTCCGGTCAGTCGTGGCTGATGACGATCTTGCCGAAGCCGCCGCCCGCCTCGCAGTAGCGGTACGCCTCGTGGACGTCCTCGAACGGGAACACCCGGTCGAGGACGGGACGCAGCCGGTGCGTGGCGACCGCGCGGTTGACCTGGAGGAAGTGGGCGCGGCTGCCGGTCGCCACGCCGCGCAGCACCGCGCCCGCCCCGAACAGCAGCGCCGGGTCGACCGGCCGGGCGCCCTCGGCACCGGACAGCCGGTAACCGACGAACGCCACCTCGCCGCCGAACGCCACCGACTTCAGCGACTGCTCCAGCGGCCCCGCCGGGTCGACGACGCGATCGGCGCCCATGCCGTCGGTGAGCGCGCGGACCTCCTCCGACCATGACGGGTTCGCCCGGTAGTCGATCACCTCGTCGGCGCCGAGCTTCCGCAGCCGCTCCGCTTTGGCGGGGCCGGACGTCGTCATGATCACCCGGGCGCCGCTCAGCTTGGCGAACATCAGCGTGAACAGCGACACCCCGCCCGAGCCGAGCGTCAGCACGGTCTGGCCGGGCCGTGGGGCGCCGCCGGAGGTCAGCGCGTTCCAGGCGGTCACGGCCGCCAGCGGCAGCGCCGCCGCCTCCTCGTACGACAGGTGCTCGGGGATGGGCACCACGCCGTCCTCGCTCAGCACCGCGTACTCGGCCAGCACTCCGTCGGTCATGGTGCCGAGCTGGGCGGCGTTCTCCAGCAGGAAGGGCCCGTCCTGCCAGCGCGGGAACACGGTCGCCGCCACGCGGTCGCCCGGCCTGACCCGGGTCACGTCCTCGCCGACGGCCACGACCTCGCCCACGCCCTCGCAGCCGGGCACGACGCCGGGCCTGATCGGCAGCGGATAGTCGTTCGCCAGCACCATCAGATCGCGATAGCCCAGCCCGTTCGCGCGGATCCTGACCACGACCTGCCCGCGCCCCGGCGCGGGCTCGTCCCGGTCCTCGATGGTCAGCCCGGCGAGACCGCGTCCCGGCCGCAGGTGATAGCTCCTCATCGCACGTCCTTTCCCCCGCTTCGGTTACGTGAGGATCCTCCGGGCGAGTCATGACATCGGACAATTCCCCTCAGGGAATCGCTCACGATTGCCAGGCATTGCGGAAGCTCAGCCGGGCCCGCGCCAGCCGGGACTTGACCGTGCCCACCGGCACCGCCAGCAGCCTGGCGGCGGTGGCCTCGTCGAGCCCTTCGACATCGCGCAGCACCAGCACGGCGCGGTGCTCGGGCGTGAGCCGTTCCAGCACGTCGCGGATGTCCACCGCGTTCTCCACGTCCTGCCGCGACGGCAGGGCGCCCGGCTCCGCGGGGCCGACGCGGTTGTCGCGCCTGGCGATCCTGACGGCCTCTCTCACGGCGATCGCCCGCGCCCAGCCGTACAGCGCGTCGGGCTCGCGCAGCGCGCGCAGGTTGCGGAAGACGGCGATCAACGCCTCCTGGACCGCGTCCTGTCCGCTGTCGAGCGCGATGGGCCCGCAGATCCGGCCGAGGTACGGTGTCAGCTCGCGGAGCAGGTCGTTCATCGCCATCGTGTCGCCGCGCTGAGCGGCCCGGACGAGCGCCGCGCTCATCGGGCACGCTCGGCGACCCGTGTCGCCAGCCGGGCCAGGGCCTTCTCCCCGGCTCTCCTGACGCCTAGGGGCACCAGCGCGCTACGTCCGGGCACGCGGATGCCGCCGGTCTGCGCCACCAGCGTGCCTTCCGGAACGGCGGTGGCCGCCAGGCCGACGAGCAGGAACCTGCTCTGCATCCAGCACCAGCCGGGCCGCAGGTCGACGTCGAAGCGGGCGCGCATGCCGTACGTGCTGCGGGCCTCGGCCACCAGCCGCCCGCCTCCGTCGTCCGCGACGATCCGCAGGTTCCGCATGTCCGGCTCGAAGGTGCCGAACTCCCGCTCCAAGTCGCTCGCCACCTCCCAGACCAGCTCCAAGGGGTCGGGCAGAATCCGCTCGGCGACACGCGCACCGGGGACGCCGGCGGCGAGCACGCGCAGCCGGCGCACCGGGTCCAGGTCGGCAACAGGCCAGTTCATGTCTTTCCAGAGGCGCCTTGGGGGCAGAAGGTTCCATGGAACCATTGGCGAGTTCGCCGCCTCCTGGAGGGCATGAACATCTCACGCCCCGGCGCGTTCGCGGCCGCCGTCCTGCTTCTCGACGCACTCGTCCATCTGTTCTGGGTGGTCCGGCCCATCGCCGACCCCCGCGCGCTCTCGCTGGCCGTCCTCAACGCCGAGGTGCCCTTCACCCCACGGGTGCTGCTGCCGCTCATCCTCGTGCTGAGCGTGGGGGCCCTGTCGGTGGCGGCGGCCTCCGGCGGGCGGGGCGGGTGGCCGGCCAGGGCGGTCACCATGGCCGTGGGCGCCGGTGTGCTGGTACGCGGGCTTGTCGGCGTGGTGTGGGCTTTCGGCCTCGGCACGGACACTGGAAGCCCGTTCTACTGGCTGAACCTGTTCCTCTACACCCCTGTCTGCCTGGCCATGACGCTCGCGGTCGGCATCGTCCTGGTACGCGCGCGGCGGCCGGTGAGCATCAGCTCATAGCAGTCGTCTTTGCGTGACATCGGCGATGACGGCGTTCACCACCTTGCCGACTTCCGCCGGCTCCGGCGCGACCCCTTCCCGGCCGGCGAACAGCATGTGCCCGGCTCCGATCAGGGAGAGCGCCAGCGCGTCCACGTCGGCGTCCGCCGCGATGCGGCCCAGCTCGCACTCCTCGTTCAGGTAGGCGGAGATCATGGCCACGGCATCCGTCAGGACCGGGATGCCGAAAGCCGGCCGGGCCCGAGGCAGCCGGGCCCGCAACTCATCCCGGAAGATGACGAGACCGACGATCGACACGGCGACCGGGTCGAACAGGGTCATCAGTGCCTCGGTCAGGTTGCCGGCGACGTCGCCGGTGCCGGCGGAGTCGCGAAGGGCGGCGGCCTGGCCTTCGAGCCGGGCGATGCGGTCCTGCACGAGCTCGGCGAGGAAGGCGTCGAAGTCCTCGAAGTGCTTGTGCAGGACCCCCTTGGCGACGCCCGCCTCCGCCGTGACCGCTCGGCTGGTCAGGCCGGGTGCCCCGTCCCGGAGCAGGACGCGCTCGGCGGCGTCGAACAACTGCTGCCGCACATCGCGGAGGGCCACTCCAGTCGGCATCGCCCGTTCCTCCCTTGTCGCACTCCTTCGCCCACCCTTCGCTCACCGCGAACGTCTGCCCGATTGCGGAGTGGGCGCCCGCCCACTATGGTGGGCGCATGCCCACTTTATCGCAGGAGCAACCAGAGCCTTCGCGGAACGAGCCCCATAAGGCCAGGCAGATGGCGGAGTCGTTCGGGGTCGACGCCGAACGTTACGACCGGGCCCGCCCCGACTATCCCGACGCCCTGGTGCGGCAGATCATCGCCGCCAGCCCCGGTCGTGACATCGTCGACGTCGGCTGCGGCACCGGCATAGAAGCCCGTCAGTTCCTGGCGGCCGGGTGCAAGGTGCTGGGTGTCGAGCCGGACGTCCGGATGGCCGAGTTCGCCCGCCGTACCGGGATTGAGGTCGAGGTGGCGACGTTCGAGGACTGGGACGCCGCCGGCCGTACCTTCGACGCGGTCGTCGCCGGGCAGTCCTGGCACTGGGTGGACCCCGTAGCGGGCGCCGCCAAGGCGGCGCGGGTGCTGCGGCCCGGCGGCCTGCTGGCGGTGTTCGCGCACGTGTACGACCCGCCGCCCTTCGTCGCGGAGGCGTTCGCCGCCGTCTTCCGGAAGGTGGCGCCCGACTCGCCGCTCAGCGCCGGACCGCCGCGGCCGGGCCAGGACATCTACCAGGCGATGTTCGCCCTGTTCGCCGACGGCATCCGGAAGGCGGCCGAGTTCGGCGAGCCGGAGCAGTGGCGATTCGACTGGGAGCGGTACTACAGCCGCGACGACTGGCTCGACCTGCTGCCCACCACCGGCGCGCTCACCCAACTCCCACCGGACCAACTGGCCGAGGTGCTGGCGGGTGTCGGTGCCGCCATCGACGCGATCGGCGGCGGCTTCACCATGGCCTACACCACGATGGCGATCACCGCGTCACTGAACCCCCGGTAGTCATCTAACGCGCCGGCCTCCGACCCTGAGCGCAGCACTTTCACAGCTGAGGGGGTGCTTGTCATCGTGTGCGCGCCGACGCGATCAAGGTAGTTCACCGACCGGCGCGGCGGTATGCGTCCCGTCGCCGGTGCATCGCCATACGGTGAGCCCCTGTTCGCAGCCGACATGCAGGCCACGATCGTGCGTGGCGCAGACCGGCCAGACTTTCCAGGTCAGCTCCATGATTGTTTCTTGGACGGCCTCGGCGACATCAGCGAGCAGGTCATTAATGTCGCCGTCGGCGATAATGCCGGCGCCGTGGTAGCCGCCCTGGAACTCCACCCAAGTAAGAGCGCCGTCGCCCGGGGTGATCAAGCGGAGCGCACCGGTGATTCCTCGGGCGCGAACGTCGCGCTCGACCACCTCCAGCGCCTGCTCCAGCGCCGACGGCATACGGGGTTCGAATGCCGTGTAGATGCGATCGCTCAAATCGTCCATTGCCCTATTCAATAGGGCGTCACAGCCGACACGCCGTACAAGGCGGCCTGCACGATGACGATCCCAGTGGCGACGCGTAGCACGATCAGTTTCCGGTAGAGCGCCAGAGCCACCCGATCTACCTGCGCCGACTTCGACGCGACGCGCTGCTCGCTGGGACTGGAGAGGTCCAGTAGGGATTTACCGGTGCTGGGCCGATACCAGAGCCCTAACAGGAGAATGATGGCGGCCACGGGGGCGCACGCTTGCGACACCACGCCCGTCGCCGCCGATAGGTAGCCTTCGAATGCCGTCTGCCTGCTCAACGAAAAGAAGAACCCTGTTCCTAACAGGACGAGCACGCTCACCGCATCCGCATAGAAAATGTTCCGCCGAATGCGGGCGATATCTGTAGGCGGCGGGAGGATCGACCCAACCATGACCCGACGGTAACACGCGGGTAGCAAATGGCGGCCGAACCATTCTCGCCGCCGCGGTCGAGGCGGCGACAATGCCGTCTCGACCGCTTCTGAGGGGCGCGCGACGGCTACCGGATCTTGGACAGGTCGATCATGTACAGGTCGTCCCCGAGCGAGTAGCTGAGGATCCTTCCGGTGGAATCCGTCATCGGCAGCCTGATCGAATTACCCTCCGGCTTGATGCCGAGGCTGGCCGACTTGCCGCTGACCAGGTCGTACAGTCCGACACCCGCGGGCTGCGGGCCGTACGCCGAGAAGGCGAAGCGGTCCTGGGTCGGTGGTTCGAGCGTGAGAGGGTGGCCGATCGCCTTCCTTTCCTGCGAGCCGTCCCGCTGCCGGTAGAAGCTCTCGCCGCTCGAGGTGGTGCCCAGGCAGATGCGTACGCCACACGAGCGGAGTTGCTCGCCGGCGTGGACGACGGCGGTGGCGGTCTCCCCGGTCTCCAGGTTCCGGATCCGTTCGAACAGCGGGCCCCCTCTCCGTTCGACCACTGGGCCCGTCTCGGGCTGGCCGCCCGGCCCCGGTGTGCCGGCCCACGGCCAGGTCAGCAGGTGCATTCCGGCGCTCTCCGCGATCGGCTCCACCGTGCCGCCCCCGAGGGGAACGGTGGAGACTCCGCCCGAGCGCAGCGAGAAAACGATCTTGTCGTTGACCACCTCGAGCCCGTCGATCCTGTTGCCGTCGTCGATCTGGATCTTCTGGTCAGCGACGATCTTCGCCTCGCCGCCCTTCAGTGGTACGGCCCAAAGGTGCGCGACCGAGTCCTCCGTCGCGGTCCACCAGGCCACGTGGCCGCCGCCCACGGCGAAGTCCGAGGCGAACGACACCGTCCCCGCGGGCCGAGGCACGTCGGCGATCTTGCGTTGGGCGGCGGTCTCGAGGTCGTAGGCGTAGATGGCCGCCGTGCTCTCGAATCCATCCCTTGTCGTCATGAGCACCGTGCGGTCGTCGATGACCGTGGCCGGCTGCCACGCCGTCCCGCCGTACCCCTTCCCCGCGACCTTGAGCACCGCCTCCGGCCAGACCTTCTCCACGGGCTCGGCCGGCGTCTCGGCGCGCGCCTGCGAGGCGACTTCGCCTTGTACAGCCGTCGTGGTCTCGCCGCCACGCACTACGGCCAGCGTCCCGCCCGAGACCAGCACGATCGCCGCGGCGGCCAGCGCCATCCGGGACCGCCGCCTCCTGCGCAGGTGAACCCGTTCGAGCCGCTCGGGCAGCATCCCCGGCAGTCTGGGCGCCTGCTCGGCCGCATGGCCGAACGTCCTGCGCAGGGTCTCCTCGACCTCGTTCATCGGACCTTCCCTCCGGTCGTCGAATTCCGCTCAGTCGGCAGGGCGGAGCGCAGCTTGCTCAGCGCGCGGGCGGCCTGGCTGCGTACCGTGCCACGGGATATCCCGAGCACGGCGGCGATCTCCGCGTCGTCGAGCTGCTCGTAGTAGCGCAGCACCAGCACCGCGCGCTGTTTGCGTGGCAGCCCGGCCAGCGCCTGCCACATGCTGCGCTCGTCGCCGCTGGGCAGCGGATCGTGGTGCTCGCGCTCCGGCAGGTCCCAGACGAGCAGCTCACGTCGCCGCAATCGCCACTTGGCGATGTGCAATCTGGCCATCGTGGTACGTGCGTAGCTCTCCGGGTTCTCCTTCAGACGTAATCGCGGCCAGGCGCCACGGAGCTTCAGCAGCGCCTCCTGGACCAGGTCGGCCGCGTCATGGGGGTTCCCGGCCAGTACATAGCCGTAGCGCAGCAGCGCGTCGCCGCGTTCTGCGACGAACTCTGCGAAACGGGGATCGCCTTCCAACGGTTCTCGCCCTTCGTCGTTCTTCCACCTCCGAGAGGAGCGAGGGGCAAAAACTGTTGCACGCGAAGACCACGGCCCGCGCCGAATCTTGCATGATCATGCGAAGCAATGCATACTCTTGTCTCATGTCCAAGGTTCTCACCTCCCTGCCCACCGGCGAGCGGGTCGGCATCGCCTTCTCGGGTGGTCTCGACACCTCGGTCGCCGTCGCCTGGATGCGCGACAAGGGCGCCGTCCCGTGCACCTACACCGCCGACATCGGCCAGTACGACGAGCCCGACATCGCCTCGGTGCCCGGTCGCGCGACGGCTTACGGGGCTGAGATCGCGCGTCTGGTCGACTGCCGCGCGGCGCTGGTCGAGGAGGGCCTGGCCGCGCTGACCTGCGGCGCGTTCCACATCCGATCGGGCGGGCGGGCCTACTTCAACACCACCCCGCTGGGCCGGGCGGTCACCGGAACCCTGCTGGTCCGGGCGATGCTCGAGGACGACGTGCAGATCTGGGGCGACGGCTCGACGTTCAAGGGCAACGACATCGAGCGGTTCTACCGCTACGGCCTGCTCGCGAACCCCCACCTGCGCATCTACAAGCCCTGGCTCGACGCCGACTTCGTGTCCGAGCTGGGTGGGCGCAAGGAGATGTCGGAGTGGCTGCTGGCCCACGGCCTGCCCTATCGCGACAGCACCGAGAAGGCCTACTCGACCGACGCCAACATCTGGGGCGCCACCCACGAGGCCAAGACCCTGGAGCACCTCGACACCGGCATCGAGACCGTGGACCCGATCATGGGCGTGCGGTTCTGGGACCCCACGGTCGAGATCCCCACCGAGGACGTGACCATCGGCTTCGACCAGGGCCGCCCGGTGACGATCAACGGCAAGGAGTTCGCCACCCCGGTCGACCTGGTGATGGAGGCCAACGCGATCGGTGGCCGGCACGGCATGGGCATGTCGGACCAGATCGAGAACCGGGTGATCGAGGCCAAGAGCCGCGGCATCTACGAGGCGCCCGGGATGGCGCTGCTGCACGCGGCGTACGAACGGCTGGTCAACGCGATCCACAACGAGGACACGCTGGCGACCTACCACAGCGAGGGACGGCGGCTCGGCAGGCTGATGTACGAGGGCCGCTGGCTCGACCCGCAGGCGCTCATGGTCCGCGAGTCGCTGCAGCGCTGGGTCGGCACGGCGGTCATCGGCGAGGTGACGCTGCGGCTGCGGCGCGGTGAGGACTACTCGATCCTCGACACCTCCGGTCCGGCTTTCAGCTACCACCCGGACAAGCTGTCGATGGAGCGTACGGAGGACTCGGCGTTCGGTCCGGTGGACCGGATCGGCCAGCTCACCATGCGCAACCTCGACATCGCCGACTCGCGCGCCAAGCTGGAGCAGTACGCCAGTCTCGGCATGCTCGGCCCCACCCATCCCGCGCTCATCGACGCCTCCCAGACGCCCTCGACCCCGCTGATCGGCGACATGCCGCAGGGCGGCGCCGAGATCATCGCCTCACGCGGCGAGGTCTCCGAGGACGAGGAGATGCTCGACCGCGCCGCGATGGAGCTCGGCAACGACTGACCGGCCTCGGGCGGACGCGGCGGCGCCGCGTCCGCGCTGAGCAAAAGGGCATATGCCTGTGTACCTAGCTTCCGATATAGGATCTTGCCGAAGTACCGTCAAACGGACGGATGGTGATGGCATTGCCTTCGGGTACACCTGGCGCAGGTGCGGATGAGCCGGCCCGGATATACGACAGAGCGGCGATCAAGAGGCTTGGCGACGAGCTCGTCGACGACACCACCGGGACTTCTCCCGTGTCACATCTGGAGGAGGCCGGCGGCTTTCCCCCGAACATGCGGCTCGGCTGGGGCGCATTGGGAGTGATGGGATTTCCGCTGGCCCTTGAGCACGACAAAATAGTCGCCTACGCCGAGCTGAAGCTGGGCGACATGGCCCAATCGTTGCACGGCCATCGAGACGAGTTGTATACGGCATCCGCGAACGTGGACACCGCGGAAGTGGAGAACATCGAGAATGTCAGACGCATTTAAAATCCCCATTCCAGGTGGCACGCCCAGTCCGTACGAGCCCGGCGGTGGCGGCGATCTCCGGTGGATGCAGCTGACCGCACTCGGCGAATACACCTTCGCCGCCGCCATATTGCCGGTGCTGTATAGGTCCGTGCTCCTGCAGGGCCTCACGATGCCGGCGGATCCGCAGTTGCTGCACAGGGCGGCGGATGGCTGGAGCGCCATCAGCGGCAACGTGTCCGCCTCCGGTGAGTCCATGCGGGATCGGCACGACAGTGTGTCGGCGGCCAGCTGGCAGGCGCTGGATCGAGCGGCTTTCGGGCAGAAGGTCGACGAGTTCGCCATGGGCTCGCAGACCGCCGCCACCTCGGCCCATCGTCTTTCGTTGATTCTCAGAATTCTGGCCAACATCTGGACCGCGTGGATCTACTGGAACCTCTATGCTGCCACGCACTCGGCGGCGTTGGCGGTGGCCGCGCTGTTCGGCGGAGCCAGCGGCCGGATCTACACTTATTTGGAGGCGCGTTCAGTGGCTCTCTCGGTTGAGCAAGAGCTTCTGTTCCTGCGCAATAATGTTTTGTGGAAGTGCTTCGAATTGCTCGTGGCGTGTGGGGCCGCCTGGGGGTACGACAAGGTCCTGACAGACGGCCTGAAGTGACGGGTGCGGCGACATCGCCGAATGACTCCGGTCGCCGAACGGTCCGACGCGGGTCACCCGGTCAGTAGCCGAACTCCTTACGCATGCGGTCCAGTTCGCCCGCCGTGTCGCTCATCATTCGGTCGAAGGCTCTCTGCGCCTCTTCGAACTGCGCTCTGGCGGCTTCCGGGTCGCCGTTCAGGTTCAGGGCGTCCCCGTCGAACGAATCCGTGAGGATCTCTGACAGCTGACGCTTGAGGTCCGCGTCGGCCTCGTGAATCGCCTTGAGTATCGCCGCGGACATCTCTTCCACGCTCATGCGCTTGGCCCGTGGGTCGATGTCGAGTCTGCTCACCCCGGAAATGGTGCACTCGACCGCGATGTGGTCGTCGGCGGTGGTGGCCCGGCCGACCGCGTCCGTGGCCCTCTCCTGCGCTTCCGTGAAACGGGCCACCCGCTTCTGTGAATCCCGCAGGAACGCGTCGACATTAATGTTCGCGAAATCACCGAAGCCAGGTGCCGCCACTTGTCCTACCTCAGCTCTCTACGTGCCGTCAGGGCGATGCAGGGCACAACGATATCGACACTGACCGAGATCGCGTTTCGGACCTCACCACAAGTCCAAGTGCATCGACATGGGCCAGCAGTACGTCCGGGAGGGCTTCAGTCAGTACGACTGCACAGGTAGCCCCGGTTACTACCCCCTCTGGGTTCGATAGGACTCGCACGGTCGCCGTCTGCCGCAAGGGAGGCGGCGTTCCGTTCAGAGACGGTCAGATCCGGTCGGCCAGTTGCCTGGCGAGGGTCAGTCCCGTGAGGACCGGGTTGACCGATCCGACCGTCGGGAACAACGACTGGTCGCAGGCATAGGCGTTCCGTACGTGATGGAAGCGGCCCACCGGATCGGTCACCGAGGTGGCCGGGTCGTCGCCCATCCACAGCGTGCCGGATTCGTGGTAGGTCGTCCCGAGTCCTCGATGCCATTCAGGGAACGGCCTGTCCAGGGGGAACGGCTGCGCGTGCCATGCGTTGTCGTACAGATACTGGATCTGGTCCGGCGAGCCGGAGACCACCTGGGCGATGGCGACCGCCGCGTTGTCCATCGCCTGCCAGACCTGCTCATCCCGCGGATCGAGCGTGAGGTGCAGGTACGCGCGCGCTATGCCGTACTCGTCGACCTCGTGCGGGCTGAGATTGATCCAGCTCTTGTCCGGGTCCGGTATCTCGGTCGTCCGGTCCCCGTGCATCTCGCCGACGCAGCGCAGGGTGACAGTGATCCAGTCGGGATCGGTGTTGGCCAGCTGCCGTTCGAGCAGGTCCATGTCCGGGAGCATGCGGAACAGGAGTTCGTCGGATCCGCCCTGGCTCGTCGACGCGGTGATCTGGATGTGGAACCGGCCGGCGGGCACCAGCCCGCGCAGCAGCAGCGCGCCGGTCTGCACGTGTTCGGGCAGCGGCGGCAGCGCCGTTCGGCGGATCCTGACGGTGAAGTCGCTGCGTACGTGCGCCATCAGGTTGCGGCCCATGAGCGGGGTGGGGAACGAGCCCAGGGCGAGCCGGGTGGTCTCCACCGCGCTCGCGGCGAGGATCACGGCACAGTCGGGGGAGATCGGTAGGGACTCCGGCCGCCCGGCGGCGTCGACGTCGATCGCGGTCACCACCCCGTCGGCCGCGTGCGCCCGGAGGACGTGCGCCAGGGGCACCACGAAGAGCCGCCGGTCCGCGTCGCGTCCCCCGGAGGCGGTCACATCCTCGCGGACCGCGTCCATGAGCATCGGCACGCTGCTGTACTTGTCGAAGCTGAACAGGCCCGACACCGGCGAGTCTCCCTGCACCGCGAGCGGCGCGACCTCGGCGCCGCGATCGCCGAGGCCGGTCTCGAACCCCGGTGTCACCGCGGCGGCGGACGCGAACGCCTCGAACAGCGTCGTATAGAGGTCACCCGCGATGAAATCGGTCGCGGGCACGACGCCGATCTCGCTCTCCACCTCCAGGTAGGTGCTCTCCAGGTACGCGGCCGTCGACGCCGGCCAATGCCGGAGATCATCCGCTGTGAGCCGGGGGCACCAGCCGCCCCAGTAGAGGGACTTGCCGCCGGTGCAGTACGCGAGCCCGGGAAAGTCGACGTTGCCCCGCCACGGCAGCCCCCACACCAGCTCCCGGGGCACGCGCGGATCGGCGCCGGGCGCGATGGGCGCGGGGACGTTGAGCCCGATACGGCCGAGGTTCTGCACGTGCTCGGGCACCAGGTAGGGGCCGGCGTCCAGCAGCAGCACCCGCTTGCCCGGGTGCCGCCGGTAGATCTTGGTCGCGCAGTACGCCCCGTACATCCCGCCGCCGACCACCACCGCCGAGAACGGCGGCCCGCCGCTGCCCGTCGCCTCCTGCCAGGTGCTGCAGAAGAAGCGGCCGAGAACATCGAGTGAGAAACTGGTCTTCTGGACGTCCACCGGCTGCCCGGAGGGGACGAGTTCGGGGAGTGCCATGGACGAAGTAGACCCCGCGAAAGACCCTCCCGCAATCCTTCGCGCCGCCGCTCCTCCGCGCCGCCGCTTCGTCGCGCCGCGATCCTCACAACCGCGATCCTCAGAGTTGCATCAACCCCGCCGCCGTAGGGCGGAAGCCGCACTGGGCGTAGAACCCCTCAAGATGCGGTTCGTAGTCCACATGCAGCCACTCGGCGCCGCGCGCCTTGGCCTCGTCGGCGGCCGCGCGGACCAGGCGGACACCGAGGCCCGCCCGGCGTTCGGCGGGATGCACGGTGGTGTCCAGGACGAAGGCATGGATGCCGCCGTCCGTGGCGACGTTCACGAAGCCGACCAGGCGGTCCGCGCGGTGGGCGGCGACCCAGCAGAGGCTGTGGCCGAGGATGGGGGCGAACGAGATCGGGTCGTGGCCGGGCCATGAGGCCGTGAAGAGGTCGTTGAGGTCGTGGTCGGTAAGGGGAGGGCACACGGTGAGTGTGATGCCGTCCTCAGGTGTCGGGTTCATGATCGACAAGCTACCTGAGCGCGTCCACCGGCTCCATTCTGGCCGCCCGCAGTGCCGGGTACAGACCGGCCAGCAGCCCGACCACGGCTCCGGCGATGGGCGCCCCGATCGCCAGCCGTACGTCCAGGAGCGGCGTCCACTGCTTGGCGGCCGAGACGGCGACGACGGCGACCACGCCGATGCTCGCGCCGATCACGCCGCCCGCGAGCCCGATCAGGGTCGACTCCAGCAGGAACTGGGCGGCGATGTGGCGGCGGGCCGCGCCCAGCGAGCGGCGCAGGCCGATCTCGGCGACGCGTTCCATCACGGTGACCAGCGTGACGTTGGCGATGCCGACCGCGCCCACCACGAGCGAGACCAGGCCGAGGATCAGGAACAGCGCGTTGACGTCGTCCTGCGCCTGGTCGCGCGCCCTGGTGGGGCTGGGCGGGGCGACGACCTGCAGTTGGTCGCCGTTGCCGGGGGAGAGCGCGTTCGGCGCCTGCCCGGCGATCAGGTCGGCGGCGCCGAGGCTGGTGTTGACCAGCACCCTGGTCACGTCACGCAGCCCGAACTGCTTGCCCACCGTGGGCGGCACGATGACGGCGGCGCTCAGGTTCCGTTCGCGGCGCAGGTCGCCGAGGATGCCGATGACCGTGTACGCGTGCTTGCCGATGAAGATCGCCGGAGCCCGGTCGAGACTGGTGACGCCGAGCATCTTGGCCGCCTGGTCGCCGAGCACGGCCACCCGGTCCGCCCGCTTGACGTGGCCGGCGTCGTAGAACCTGCCCTGCACGACCCGGCCCCTGGCGGCCTCGGGCAGGCCGGTCGTGGCGGCCAGTACGGTCAGGGTCTGCGTGGTCACCCTGGCCGGGTCGACGAGGTCGTTGGAGCGGACGGACAGGTTCGAGCTGTCCTTGGTCTCGGCCACCGCCGCGGCGGAGACCACTCCGCGCAGCCTGGTCACCCGATCGAGCGAGTCCCAGGCGACCAGCGGTACGTTCGCGCTCTCGGGCACCTCCACCGTGATGGCCGTGGCGACCAGCTCGTCGAAGCGTCCGACGATCTGGTTGCCCGCGGTGGCGGCCACGCCGAGCGTGATGACCAGCGTGGTGATGCCCAGCACGGTGCCGAGCGTGGTGAGCGCGGAGCGCACCGGCCTGGCGAGCATGCCCGCGACGGCCTCGCCGAGGAGATCCCGTACGTGCATCACGCCTCTTCCACCAGCACGCCGTCGGTGATCCGCACCCGGCGACCGGCGCGTGTGCTGACCTCCCGCTCGTGCGTGATGACCACGATCGTCAGCCCCTGCTCGCGCAGTTCGTCGAACAGGTCGAGCACCGCCTCGGTGTTGCGGCTGTCGAGGTTGCCGGTGGGCTCGTCGCACAGCAGCAGGGACGGCTCGCCCATGAGGGCCCTGGCCATGGCCGCGCGCTGGCGTTCGCCGCCGGACAGCCGGTCGGGCAGGAAGCCCACGCGGTGGCCGAGCCCGACCCGCTCCAGCGCGGCCAGCGCCCGCTCTCGCCTGCCCTTGCGCGGGTGGCCGCCGTAGATCTCCGCGAGCATCACGTTCTCCACGACGGTGCGGTGGGCGAGCAGGTGGAAGGACTGGAAGACGAAGCCGATGCGGTCGCCGCGCAGCTTGGTCCGTTCGCCGTCGCGCAGGGTGGTGGTCTCGGTGCCGTCCAGGCGGTAGCTGCCCGAGCTGGGCCGGTCCAGCAGGCCCAGGACGTTGAGCAGCGTGGACTTGCCCGAGCCTGACGGGCCGACGATCGCCAGGTAGTCGCCGCGCGCCACCCGGAGCGAGACGTCGTCGAGCGCGCGGACGGGCGGCTGCGCGGGGTAGTCCCTGCACACGGCGGTCAACTCGATGACCGGCTCAGACACCGCTGACCACCACTCGGTCGCCGGCGTTGAGCGCGCCGTTGACCTCGACGTTCCCGTCGGCGGTCAGGCCGGTGCGGATCTCGACCTCCTTGGTCTTGTCCGTGGCGTACTCCACCTGCACACGCGCCTTGCCGTCGGCCCCCGTGACGACCGCGGCCACCGGGACCACCAGCACCGGCTCCTTGGTCGCCCCCACGGTCACCCTGGCCGTGACCGTGGCGCCCGACTGGCCCTTGAGCCCCTTCGCCGAGCTCGGCGTGAGCAGGACCGGCTGGGTGCCCTCGGGGCCCTTCTCCTGGCCGGGCACCGTGGCCTTCTCGCCGACCGCGGTGAGCGCCGCCGGGTACGTCTTGCCCGAGTCGAGCTCGATGACCGCGCTCATGCCCGTACGCAGCAGGTCGGATTCCGCGCTCTCGACCGACCCCGTCACCATGAACGTCGAGCTGGTCACCGTGGCGATCTCCTTCTCGACGGCCTCGCCCGCCTTCACCGCGGCCTTCTGCACCCGCGCGGGCAGCTTCGGCAGGAACACGATCTCGCCCGGCGGAATCGCCGTGCCGTAGGTCCGTTCGAACTCCGCCAGCAGCGACCTGGCCGCGCTCACGTCCTTGGCCGCGTTGGCCACCTTGAGCTTGGTGGGGGAGAGCCGCCGGGCCTGGCGCAGCGCCTGCTCGGCCGTGACCAGCCCGTCCTTCGCCGTGCGCTCGGCCTTGCGCAGCTCTTCCAGCAGCTTCTCGCGGGCCTGCCGCGACTCCTCCTTGATCCGGCCGTACGCCTCCTGCGCCTGGTCCAGATCGGCCCTGGCGTTGCGTACCTTCAGCTCCAGCAGGCTCGTGTCCTGGGTCGGCTGAGGCGCGGGCGTGGCGGTGGGCAGGGCGGTAGAGGTGGTGGTCGGGGCGGTGGTCGGCTGATTCCTGGCCGCGGCGAGCGCCTGCTCGGCTTCGAGCAGCTTCTCCTCGGCCGCGCGCACGGTCGCGTCGGCCGTCGCCAGCTTGGCGTCGTCCTCCGGAGTGAGCCGCTGCCTCTCGGCCTCCTTCAGCGCGGCGCGCGCCGACTTCAGGTCCGCCTTGGCGTTGGTCAGCTTGACCTTCAGCGGGAGTACGTCACGCCCCTGGTCGAGCGTGTTCTTCTCGGTCGCCAGGGTCTCCTGCGCCGTCTGTACGGCCTTGCGCAACTGGTCGTGGGTCTGCCGGTCGGTCAGTGTGGGCTGCTGGGCCTCGTACCCCTTCTTCTTGTACATCCTGGTGACGGCGGCGATCGTGGCCTTGTCGAACACCCCCGAGGTGGGCCCGCCGTACCCGAGCCTGCGCAGCGCCTTCTGCAGCTGCTTGACGTCCTTGCCCTCGGTGCCCGGGCCGATCGTGCGGTGCATCGGCACGGAGCCGCGCAGCGCGAACACCGGGCGGCCGTTCACCTCCATGAACGCCGCTCCCTCTTTCAGCCTGCCCTGGCGCGGCGCCCGGGTGACCCGCTGCAGCTCCGAGGTGCCACCGACCACTCCCGCGAGGGTGATGGGCAGGGGCGAGCCGTATTCGAGCGTGCCGCTGACCACGACCGTGCTGACCAGCTTGCGGCGCTCGACGGCGGCGGTGACGAGCGACGCCTTCGGCGCGGCGCGGCGGGCGGCCTCGTCGGCGGGGGATCGCAGGCGGGTGCTGACGACCCAGCCGGCGGCGGCGATGGCCACGACACCCGCGATGACGAAGGCGAGCAGCCGCCTAGGGGACTTCATACGGCCAGCTCGACCAGCTGGGGCTGGTGGGACGGCTCTGGCGCGTTCTCGGCGGTGCCCCCGCAGCCGCCGAGTGCGACCAGCGCGGCCATTGCCATGACAGGAGCAAGAGGGGATCTCTTGGGCATGGCAGAGGACCATACTCCGTTTAACAGAGCATGGTCAATCCAGGGCGTGCCGCCGCTGCCGGTAGGGCGCGAACGCCGTCGCCAGGGTCAGTACGACCAGTACGCCCCAGTAGGCGAGGTGCTGCCTGGTCAGCTGGTCGCCGTGCAGACCCAGGTCGCCCGACGTGACCACCAGGTAGATGCCCGAGGCCAGGGCCCAGCGCGGGTCGCGGGCCAGGTACGCGCCCGCCACGGCCAGCCCCAGCGCCACCGCCTCGACGGCCATCTTGCTCAGACTGATCGGGAACAGCGTGCCCTCCGGCAGCCACGACGGGCCCGCCCACGCGGCCGCCAGCGCCGCTGCGAACCACCACCACGACCGGACTCGTGGCCGGGGCCGCCGCCAGGCCAGCACCGCCAGTCCGGACAGTACGACCGCGTAGCCCATGGCCACCGCCTGCGGGCTGCTGGTCTCGAACAGGGGACGGTCGGCGAGCGCTGACGGGTAGACCGGCAGGAGGGTGAGGTCCAGGGGCTGCCAGCCCCCGGCGATCGAGACCGCCTTGACGCCGGTGGCGAGAGTGAGCAGGAACGCCGTCCGCGTCCATCCGCGCATGACCGCCAGCAGTGTGAGCACCGACAGCAGCGTCCACAGCGGCAGCGAGCCCGCGAACGGCAGCAGCGCGGCCAGGTTCACCGCCGACACCGCCGTGACCCCGAGATGCAGGCCGTCCGCCCATGCGGTGCCCGTCGCCTGATGGGTGATGCGGGTGCGCACGCCGCCTCGGAGCAGTCCCCACGCCTCCCTGAGCACCGGGGTGGACTGTCCTGGAGCGGCGGATTCGAGCAGGACGTCGAGTAATTCGTCGCCGTGCGCCGCGCGGTATCGCCTCGGGTAGGCCAGCAACAGCGTGCGGTAGCGCCGTTCGAGCGTGGTCATGCGGTCAGGAGACGGACGAGGGAGGTGAACATGGTCGGCCGCAGGACGAGGGACGCGGCCTCCTGCATGCGTCTCGCCTCGGCTTCCACCAGCGCCTGGCCCTCGTCGGTGATCCTGAAGTAGCGCCTGTTGCGGCCGTTGACCGTCTCCTCGCGGTCCACGGCGATCACGCCTCGCTCGTTGAGCCGCTCAAGGATGCCGTACAGGGTGCCGACAGAGGGCTGGACCCGGCCGCCGGACAGCTCCTTGATCGACTTGCTGATCGCGTGTCCGTGCAGCGGTCCGCCGCGCAGCGCGGTGAGCACGAAGTACATCGGCTCGCTGACTTCTGAGGTTCCCCTGGGCATGGGACGAGATTAATCCGTTAAACGAAGCGTGTGCAACGCTAGAGCGTCCGGTACGCGATCAGCCAGCTTTGCCCGGCGCACAACCGTTCCACCTCCTCGGCCGGGAGCCAGGCGGCCCGCGTACTCTCCGACCCCGGAGCGGGCCGTACGGCGGGTCCCGGCGAGTCGAGCCGCGCCTGGAACATCACCAGATTCGTCAGCGCCTCATAGCGGTACCCGTTGGGCACCGGCCCCGTCAGTTCGATCCGCAACCACGCGAAAACGGACAGCTCCTCGGGCGCCAGCACCAGCCCGGTC
The DNA here is from genome assembly GCF_043197735.1 of Nonomuraea sp. NPDC049028. Lineage (NCBI taxonomy): Bacteria > Bacillati > Actinomycetota > Actinomycetes > Streptosporangiales > Streptosporangiaceae > Nonomuraea > Nonomuraea sp. NPDC049028. The sequence continues at coordinate 585,990 of NZ_JBICTR010000008.1, read as the reverse complement.
TCCTCGGCCAGCTCCCGGACGGCGGCGTCCACGGGGGACTCGCCGGGTTCGAGGTGGCCGCCGGGGATGTCCCAGCCGCGTCCCGCGCGGTCGACGCAGGTCAGCAGCATCCTGTCGCTGTCGTCCCGTACGACGGCGAAGGCCGTGGTGATCTGGCCGGTCGGCGGCAGCCGCGAGGACAGGACGACCTCCAGCCGGTGCGCTACCGGGATCCATGGCACGGTCTCCGTCGCGATCACGTGATCCATGGTCTATTTCACCCCAAAACGGATGACAAGGCATGATCGGTGGTAACTCCGGAAGATTGGGCAACACCCTGTATATGCTTCGTTACATAACGAGACAGTGGATGGTCGCAGTCCCCCTACTCGCGCTCCTCGCTCTGGTCCTGTCATGGGGTCGCGAACTCCCGCCCGTCCTGGTGATCATCGTGGCCGTACTGCTCGCCGGCGCCGTCCTGGCCGCCGTGCACCACGCCGAGGTCATCGCGCACCGGGTGGGCGAGCCGTTCGGATCGCTGGTGCTGGCCGTGGCCGTGACGGTGATCGAGGTGGCGCTGATCGTCAGCCTGATGATCTCAGGTGGCGAGCATTCGGCGTCACTGGCCCGGGACACGGTGTTCGCCGCGGTCATGATCACCTGTAACGGCATCGTCGGTCTGTCACTGCTCCGCGGAACGCTCCGGCGAAAGGTGGCGGTCTTCAACGCCGAGGGCACGGGCGGCGCGCTGGCGACGGTCGCGACGCTGAGCACGCTCAGCCTCGCGCTGCCGACGTTCACGACGAGCGCCAAGGGGCCCGCCTTCTCCGCCGCGCAACTCGGGTTCGCGGCGGTGGTGTCGCTCCTGTTGTACGGGCTGTTCGTGCTGACGCAGACCGTACGGCACCGCGACTACTTCCTGCCGGTCACCACCGCTGAGGCCGCGCCCGCCACGGCTGAGGCCGCGCCCGCCACGGCTGAGGCCGCGCCCGCCACGGCTGAGGCCGCGCCCGCCACCGCTGAGGACGCGGCTGCCGACGCTGAGGAGCACGCGCCGCGGCCTTCGGCGCGGGCCACCATGATCAGCCTCGGGCTGCTGCTGGTGGCCCTGGTGACGGTCGTCGGCCTGGCCAAGGTCGAGTCGCCGGTGATCGAGCTGGCGGTGTCGTCGGCCGGGCTGCCTCAGGCGGTGGTCGGCGTGGTGATCGCGCTGCTGGTGCTGCTGCCGGAGACCATCGCCGCCGTCCGCGCGGCCAAGCGCGACCAGATCCAGATCAGCCTCAACCTGGCCCTGGGCTCGGCGATGGCCAGCATCGGGCTGACGATCCCGGTCATCGCGGTGGCCTCGATCTGGCTGACGGGGCCGCTCGTGCTCGGCCTCGGTGCCACGCATCTGGTGCTGCTGGGGCTGACCTTCGTCGTCACGACGCTCACCGTGGTGCCGGGGCGGGCGACGCTGCTGCAGAGCGGCGTGCATTTGGTGCTGTTCGCCGCGTTCCTGTTCTTGGCGATCAGCCCCTGAACGTCACGTGCCCCGTCACACGCCCCGGCGCATCGCCCGGTTGCCCAGCCAGAGGCCGATCGCGGCGATGAGGCAGGTGGCCGCGGTGCCGTACAGGATGGACAGGTTGGTGAGGTCGCCCGCGAAGAGGGCGCGTTCGGCCTCGACGATGTACGAGACCGGGTTGATCTGTCCGATGACCCGCAGCCACGCGGGCCCGGTCTCCACAGGGAGCAGCACCCCCGACAGCAACAAGACCGGGAAGAGCACCACCTGGGTGACCACGTAGAACAGGTTCCCGCTGGGCGCCGACTTGATCGCGAGGACGAACGAGAGCGCCCCCAGCCCGACACCGAGCACGATCAACATCGCGAGCCCGCCCAGCACACCCGCCGGATACAGCCGGAAACCCAGCGGGAGCGCCAGCAGGATGATCAGCACGGCCTGGCAGAACAGGACCGCCATCTCCTTCATCGTCCTGCCGACCAGCATCGCCGTACGGCTCAACGGGGTGACCATCAGCCGCTCCATCGAGCCGCCCAGCAACTCGACCAGCATCAGATAGCCCGACGACATGGGCGCCATCAGGCACATCATGACGAGAATGCCCGGCACGAACCACTGCCACGACGAGCCCATCGCCCCATCGAGCAGCGAGCCGAACAGGAACAGGAACAGCAGCGGCTGCCCCATCGAGAACAGCAGCCCGACGGGCTCGCGCAGCGCGGGGGTGATTTCGCGGGTGAAGACCGTCGTGGTGTCACGCAGGAATGTCGTCATCGGTGAGACTTCTCCCGGTAAGAGTGAGGAACACGTCGTCGAGGGTCGGGCGGGCGGTCTCGGCGGTGGCGACCTTGACGCCGTTCGCCTCCAGGGTGCGCAGATATTCGGGCAGGGCCGTGGCCGCGTTGGCGACGCGCAGCCGCACGGTCGTGCCCTCGACCTCGGCGGCCGCCTCACTGGTCATCCCGGCAGCCGTGGCCGCTTCCTGCTCCGTCGCGGTGGTGATCGTGATGCGGTCGCCGGCCAGGTCGTTCTTGAGTCCTTCTGCCGTGCCGTCCGCGATGATCTCGCCGTTGTCGATGATCACCACGCGTTCGGCCATGCTGTCGGCCTCTTCGAGGTAGTGGGTGGTCAGGAAGAGCGTCGTGCCGTACTCCGCACGCAGCCGCAGGATGTGCGCCCAGACCTCGGCGCGGCTCTTGGGGTCGAGACCGGTGGACGGCTCGTCGAGGAAGAGCAGTCCCGGACGGTGGACGAGGCCGAGCGCGATGTCGAGGCGGCGGCGCTGGCCGCCCGACAGCGTGCCGGGCTTGCGCTGGGCCAGCGGCCGCAGTTCGAGCAGGTCGAGCAGCTCGTCGGCGCGCCTGCCCGCCTCCGCGGGGGCCAGGCCGTAGCAGCGGCCTTGGGTGACGAGTTCGTCGCGGACGCGGAAGTTCTCGCCGGCGCTGCTCTTCTGGCCGACGTACCCGATGCGGGCGCGTACGCCGGAGGGGTCGCGGGCGATGTCCCGGCCCGCCACGGTGGCGGTGCCGGAGGTGGGCGGTAGCAGGGTGGTCAGCATGCGGAGGGTGGTCGACTTGCCGGCGCCGTTCGGGCCGAGGAAGGCGACCAGCTGGCCGGCCTCCACATCGAGATCGATGCCGCGTACGGCCTCGACGGCCTCTTTCTTCAACTTGAACACTCGGGTCAGTCCCCGGGCGTGGATCATGGTCGTTCTCCTCCGGGCATGGCGAAGAAACCCCAGGTCGGGGGCTCGATTGAGGATCGGAATCAGCTTGAGCCAGATAAAGCCGGTTTGGCAAACGTGAAAGTGACGTTCATAAACGGCACTGACCTGCGAAAACGTCATCTCGTACACACCCTGTGGATGACCAATTTTCGGCCGCTGAAATGCGGTTTTATACCGATATAAGAAATTTCTTGCGAGGCTGCTCGACGCTCGGCGATGATCTCCCGCGTGAAACGTCTGTTGTTATTGGCGGCGGTCGCCACGGCCGGGATGACCGGCACCGCGTGGGCCGCCGACGGGGTCGTCGGGGTGGACGTCAGCAACTGGACCGGCGAGGTCGACTGGTCGACCGTCGCGTCCGGCGGTGGCAAGTTCGCGTTCGTCCACGCGACCGAGGGGACCGACTACCGCAATCCCTCCTTCGACGCGCAGTACGACGGCGCGGCGGAGGCCGGATTGCTGCGCGGGGCGTACCACTTCGCGCAGCCGCACGAGTCCGACGGTGCCGCCCAGGCCGACTTCTTCCTGCAGAACGGCGGGGACTGGAAGATCGACGGGCGAACGTTGCCCGGAGTGCTCGACCTGGAGGAGAACCCGTACAAGGACAAGAACGGCAAGGACGGCTGCTACGGCCTGTCGCACAAGGACATGGTCGGCTGGATCAAGTCGTTCACCGCGAAATACCGGGAGCGGACCGGCCGCCAGGCGATCATCTACACGACCCGGGCCTGGTGGCAGACGTGCACCGGCGACTCCGGCAAGTTCGGCGCCCACCCGCTGTGGCTGGCCCGATGGGGCGGCGATCCCGGTGAGCTGCCCAAGGGCTGGGAACGGCACACGTTCTGGCAGTCCGCCGAGAAGGGCACGCTGGCCGGCGGCCAGAACTCCTTCAACGGCTCCGAGGACGAGCTGGCCGAGCTGGCCAACCCGCCCGCCGAGGTGACGGTCTCCGGCCTGGCCAGGAACAGGAAGACGTACACGGTCACCGTGTCCAACACGGGACCGGTCACCGTCACGCACGTCAAGGTGTCGGGGCGCGCGTTCGGCGGCCAGCGGGTGGTGCGGGCGCCGGGCTGCGACTTCAGCGGTACGGCGGTGCGCTGCGACGTCGCCGAGCTCGGGCGCGGCCAGAAGACGACACTGACCTTCACCACGAACGCGAAGCCCAAGGGCAAGGGCAAGGTCGGCATACGTGTCACGGTCGGCTCGGTGAAACTCACCCTCACGGCCCGATAGACCTGGTCTGCTCGCCGGGCCGCCCGATAAAGCAGAATAAATCCCGATGCCTAGGTTGCGAGGGTTAGCGGCGGCATCGGGATGGCGTTGGGTGGCGATCGCCCTCATCCTGCTGACCGCCACCGCGTCGGTGCCGCTCCTGCGGCACCCCGCTCCTTCGGCGATCGTCAGAATCGCGTACGAGATCCAGCAGCGGGGCGTCGTCTACTCCTGGGGAGGCGGCCACGCGACGGATCCCGGACCGTCGAAGGGCACCTGCCTGGGCTACCGGGGAAAGACGCGCCCCTGCCCGGCGGCCAAGACCCGGGGGCTCGACTGCTCGGGTTTCACCAGGTGGGTGTACGCCCGAGCCTTCGGCGCCGACGTACTCGGCCCCGGCACCACCGACGCCCACGTACGCAGACTGCGCCGAGTCGGCTCGGCCGAACCAGGCGACCTCGTCTTCTTCGGAAAAATCACCAAAAACACCGTTAAGACCCACCACGTCGGCGTCTACCTGGGCCACGGCAAGATGATGAACGCCCCCGAGACGGGAGCCTCGGTACGCGTCGACGACATCCGACGAATCAAGGACCTCGCAGGCTTCTACCGCTACTGACCTCAGTGTGTACGGTCCACGGGAGTGAGAGGAGGCCGGTAGTCGTGAGCGATGCCAGGCGCATCGATGGTGAGGTGATCCAGCGCTTGCTGTCCCAACGCGTGACAGGGTATGAGCCGCTGTCCGGATTCGCGGCCAACACGGTCGCCGCAGTGACCCTGGAGTCCGGGGCACGCGCTGTCTTCAAGGCCGCCGCCGCGCGTGAAGTCGAGGTGGAGTTATGGGCCTTGCGATCCATGTCGGAGAGGGGCGTTCCGGTCCCCGAGGTCATCGCCGGCGCGGCCGACGCGGAGATTCCGTACCTGATGACGCGACTCGTCTCTGGCGAGCCAGGGGCCGCGTCGCTCAAGGCGGCGTCCGAGGTGGGACGGTTGCTGCGTGCCGTGCACTCTCTTCCTGTGAAGGGAGCGGGCTTTTTCAAGGAGGCGTCCGGCTCTCCACCATGCGCAGGTGAGGGAACCTGGGCTGATCAGGTCGCGGGGCTGGCGGATCGACTCGGCCTTGTCGCCAATGCCGGGATCTTGACCCCGACGCTCTTTTCCCGATGTCGGGATCTCCTCGTGGACGGTACTCGGTGGGATCAGCCCTGCGTGTACGTGCACGGTGATCTCCACCCGCGGCATGTCCTATCGGTCGGGTCCCGGATTGCGGGGATCATCGACTGGGCGGACTGCGGTGCCGCCAGCCCATGGTTGGATCTGGCCAGGATGGACTTCCGCGAGCCCGGCTTGCAACGTGCGATGCTCGACGCGTACTTCCCCGCGGGTATTCCACTCGACGCGCCATCGCACATGGCCAGCCACCGACTGCTCTACATGCTGCTGGCACTCGTGTGGGAGTACGAGTGCGGCGGGGACTGGCTGCACGAGCGCGTGCCCGGCATCGAATCGGCACTCATCGCAACCTAGATGCGTCGACGCAAGGACCGCAGTAGCAACTCGGTATGGCGTGTAACGCATGTCGCCTATCGGAAATTGAGAGACCCAGGAGCTACTGTGTGCCGCTATGGACAGGCGATGGGTTGGGTTAGACGGCTACGAGGTCGTTCTCGCCGAGCGTGACGGGCGACAGGTGCTCCGGGTACGCAGGGACGGGGTTCCCGTCGCCGACTGCGTGTCGGTCGCAGAGGTGGCCCGGCACGTCGATCTGGCCGATCTCTGCGAGGTCGTGGAGCTGCCGTTCCAGCGGGGTTATGAGGCGGTCGGCTAGTGGGGCTGACGAGTTCGCGTCATCGCTGAGGGCCGTGTATGGTTACACCTGTCCGCAGCGCCGGACAGGCCCCTATAGCTCAGTCGGCAGAGCGTCTCCATGGTAAGGAGAAGGTCAACGGTTCGATTCCGTTTGGGGGCTCGCACACTGACAAGGCAATTCGCCCGACCCGTGAAATCGCGGAGTCGGGCGTTTCTTGTTGTGCGTGGATTTTGCCCGCCGTACCCCGGCTGCTAGGCTTAATGGTCGGCCAGCCCGGGCGAGCTGGTCGATTACGTATGTGCTCCCCAGGTCAGGTATCCTCTACGGGCCGGGGTCGTTCGTCCGGCTTAAGGCGGAGTAGCTCAGTCAGGCAGAGCAAACGGCTCATAATCGTTGTGTCGCCGGTTCAAGTCCGGCCTCCGCTACTGCCCCTCCCCAGGTCGCCGACCTGGGCTTGGGCATGTCCCAGTCCCAAACGTAGAAAGGCACTCCCACGTGGCTGCCACCGACGTTAGGCCGAAGATCACGCTGGCCTGCCAGGAGTGCAAGCACCGCAACTACATCACGCGGAAGAACCGGCGCAACGACCCGGATCGGCTTGAGCTGAAGAAGTACTGCCCCAACTGCCGCTGCCACCGCGCGCACCGCGAGACCCGCTAGCTCTTTTCCGAGCGCGGTCTCGCCGGGGGCATTCTCCTGGCCTTAACCAACGCACAACCGGCGTCCTGCACCAGGGCGCCGGTTTGTCGTGTCTTCTGGCCGTCCCGGTGGCGGAAGCCGTCGGGTGTCATGGCGGCAGTGTCCGCTGGTCGTTCCGGTGGGCAATCCGCCAGCCGTCATAGCGGTGGAATTCACCGGCTGTCCCTGCGGCAAAGTCGTGGTCATCCCGGCGACAGCCGAACCTTGTTCTGTTAGCGTCTGCGTAACGGACATGCGAGGGAGCACAGATGGCCTTGAACCGCGACTTCGTGGGCCGGACGTACGCGTCCAAGTCCTCGTACGAGGTCAGCCGGGTGAAGATCAGGGAGTTTGCCGCCGCGATCGGTGACGGCAATCCGATCTACCGAGACCGGGACGCCGCCCAGGCCGCCGGGCATCCCGATGTGGTCGCGCCGCCGACCTTCCCCATCGTGTTCAGCCTGCAGAGCGGCGGTGAGGCGCTGGCCGATCCCGACCTCGGCCTGAACCTGGCCATGGTGGTTCATGGCGAGCAGCGTTTTGAGTACGTTCGCCCCATCTACGCCGGCGACGAGCTCGTCACCAGCTCTACGATCACCGACATCCGCAGCGCCGGGCGCAACGAGTTGCTGACGGTGAGAAGCGACATCACCACGGTCTCCGGTGAGCCGGTCTGCACCACGTACAACACGATCGTCGAGCGCGGAGGGGCGGCCTGAGATGACTGCCACGGTGAAGTACGACGAGATCGAGGTCGGGTACGAGATCCCGGCCACCGGCTACGACGTCCGCAGGCTCAACCTCGTGATGTACGCGGGGGCGTCGGGCGACTTCAACCAGATCCACTGGAACGAGCGGTTCGCCAAGGCCGTTGGGCTGCCCGACGTCATCGCGCACGGCATGTACACGATGGCGCAGGGCGGCCGGTTCGTCACCGACTGGGTCGGCGATCCCGGCGCGGTGGTCGACTTCGGGGTGCGGTTCTCCTCGATGGTGGTCGTGCCCGATGACGACGAGGGCGCGACGATCACCGTCAGCGGCGTCGTGGAGGAGAAACTGCCGGACAAGCGGGTGGTCGTCGGGCTGACGGCCCGGGCGGGCGACACCCGGGTGCTGTCCAAGGCCCGCGCGGTGGTTCAACTCGCGTAGCGCGACGAGCCCCATCGATGAGCCCGGCGGGATGAGTCGGATGATAGGCGGGGCGGCTCTCGGGTACGCGGGAGCCTATGGATACAGCACCGCACCAAGGCAGGATCTGGCCCACGGTCGAATCGATCCCGGTCTCCGCGGTGACCGACAAGCCGCCCGGCCACCTGGGTCCCGTCAGGACCGAGGACGTGGCGGGCGCCGTCGGTACGGGCCGCGACACGACCGGCGGCGCGGGCGCGGCGACGGGTGTCGGCACCGCGGGGGCCAGGCCAAGAGGCGCTCGCGCCAATCCCGCCGACGAGCTGGGCTTCTCCGGTGACCCTGAGCAGCGGGGCGATCCGGGGGACGACATGCTGCACGCCCAGCGTGTCTGGGACGGAACCCTGGCCGCCAACCGGCTCGACGCGGCGGGCGTCGCCGCCGAGCGGCAGCGGGTGGCGACCGCCGACGTCACGGCGTCCGTGAGCCTCATCGTCGACGGCCGGCCGGATGACGTACGGGCGTCCATAGAGTCGGTGCTCGAGCACACCGACGCCCATGTCGTGGCCCTCGACCTGGGCGACGTGGACGGCGCCGGCGAGGTGCTGCACAAGCTGGCACTGCGCCATCCGGACCGGATCACCGAGTGGCGGGTGGCCGAGACCCCGCACTGGCGGGGCGGCTCGGCCACGTGGGGCGCCTGCCGGGCCAAGCTGCTGCGCCTCGACACGTCTGAGGTGCACGTACTGATGGAGACCTCGGTCGTACTGACGGGCGACGCGCTCACGCCGCTCGTCGCGGCGGTCGCGGATGGCGCGGTGGCGGCGGGGTGGCATGGCCTGGAGCGACCGCCGGAGGGCGCCGTGACACCGCCGGACGATACGGAGGCAGCGCAGGGCGGCCTGGAGCGGCAGCTGATCGGCGCGGGGTGGCGCGAGGCGGGACCGGGGCGCGTGCGCGCGTTGCGCGGCGACCTGATGGCGGTACGCAGGTCGGCCGCGATCAGCGCGCTGCCCGAGGACGCCCGAGACGGGGAGAACGCCGACCTGGAGCTCTCTATGGCCCTCAAGGGCGAGCTGGTCGTGCCCTCCGACCGCCTTCCCGTACGCCACCTACGCCGGCACGGGTGAACCAGGACAAGGTGCTGGGCATGCCGAGGGCCTCATAAGCTTGTGCCCCATGGAGAACCTCGCGCCGTACACCACCCTCGGGCTGGGCGGCCCCGCCCGCGAATTCGTCGAGGCCAGTACGGCGGAGCACCTCGTCTCCCTCGTGGCCGAGGCCGACCGGCAGGCCCAGCCCACCCTGGTGCTCGGCGGCGGGAGCAACCTGGTGGTCGCCGACGAGGGGTTCGACGGGCTGGTCATCCGGGTCGTCACCCAGGGCGTGTCCGTCTCCCGTGACGGCGACGAAGTGCTGGTCACGGTCGAGGCGGGGGAGGACTGGGACGGACTGGTCACCCGCGCGGTGGCCGAGGGCTGGTCCGGCATCGAGTGCATGTCCGGCATTCCGGGGCTCGTGGGCTCGACCCCGATCCAGAACGTCGGCGCCTACGGCCAGGAAGTGGCCCAGACCATCAGGTGCGTACGCGTCTACGACCGCAGGACGCGGCAAGTGGTCGACCTGGAGGCGCGGCAGTGCGGCTTCTCCTACCGTGACAGCGCGTTCAAGCGGGATCTGGCGCGGCATGTGGTGCTCGGCGTGACGTACGCGCTCGACGTCTCGGAGTTGTCGGGTCCCGTGGCCTACCAGGAGCTGGCCACCCGGCTCGGCGTCGAGCCGGGCGCCCGCGTGCCACTCGACCAGGCTCGTCGAGCCGTGCTGGAGCTGCGGCGCGGCAAGGGCATGGTGCTCGATCCGGCCGATCCCGACACCCGCAGCGCCGGGTCGTTCTTCACCAACCCGGTCCTGTCGGCCGCCGAGGCCGAGGAGCTGGCGGCGCGGGCCCCCGGTCATCCGCGCTGGGACATGCCGGACGGCTTGGTCAAGGTGCCTGCCGCCTGGCTGATCGAGCAGGCGGGCTACCCCAAGGGCTACGAACGCGGCCCGGTCCGCATCTCCACCAAGCACACGCTGGCCCTGACCAACCCCAACGGCACAGGCACCACGGCTGACCTGCTGCTGCTGGCCGGGGAGGTGCGTGACGGGGTGCTGGAGAAGTTCGGCGTCACGCTCGTCAACGAGCCGGTGCTGGTCGGCTGCTCGCTGGAATAGGTCCCTGAGGGCCGCTGTTATGGTTGTTCGGAATTACCGAAGGGGAGTAGTCCCAATCGCGTGATCGACATGCTGGCGCGCTTGCGCGCCCGGTCACGCGGGCCTGTACGGGCGGACGAGACCTTCGGCCTGGTAGCTATGGATCAAGACGCTACCGGGCCGAAGTCGTGCCCGAAAACTCCCTGGGTGCCTGCTTCCGGCTCGGTCGCGCGGAAGAGGACAGTTGGAAGCGTTCTGGATCAGCCTCGCGGTCATTTTCGTGGCCGAGATGGGCGACAAGAGCCAGCTCATGGCGATGACGTTCGCCACCCGTTTCAAGCCTTGGCCGGTGCTGGCCGGCATCACGATCGCGACGACCGCCGTGCACTTGGTCAGCGTCGCGGTGGGCGGGCTGATCGGCGACGCGTTGCCCACGACCGCCATCTCGGTCGTGGCCGGCCTCGCCTTCCTGGGTTTCGCCCTGTGGACGCTGCGCGGTGACGAGCTGACGGACGAGGAGTCGAGTAAGGCCCGGCGCACCACCAGGAACGCCGTGGTCGCGGTGACGGTGGCGTTCTTCCTGAGCGAGCTGGGTGACAAGACCATGTTGGCCACCATCACGCTGGCGACGCAGCACGGCTGGCTGGGCACCTGGATCGGGTCCACGGTGGGCATGGTCGCCGCTGACGCCCTCGCGATCGTGGTGGGGCGCCTGCTGGGCAAGCACCTGCCGGAGAAGGCGATCAGGTATGGTGCCGCCGCCGTGTTCGCGATCTTCGGAATCGCGCTGCTGGTCGATGCGGTCGTCTAGCGCGGTGAACGGACAGCCGGATGGACGCCGCTAGCGTCGTTCGATGAGGACCTGGAGGCCGTCCAGGACGCGCTGGAGGCCGAACTCGTAGGCGTGGTCAGCGCTGTAAGCGGCGTTGTTGGCGGCTCCGGCGGCCGCGCCGACCCGGCTGGCCGTCGGGTAGGCGGCCTCGTCGTAGACGCGGGCGAGCAGCGGGGAGCTGACGGCCCACCACTGCTCGTCGGTCATCGCCTCGCTCTGGGCGGCCCGCTGGTCGGCGGCCGAGCGGGCGGAGGAGTGCACGAAGCCGAGCAGGTAGGTCAGGGCGGCGTCCATCTCCACGTCGCCCAGGCCGAGCCCTTCGAAGGCCCGCAGCTCGTGCTCGTACTTGGCCAAGACCCCCGGGCCGAGCGGCGGCCGTGTGGTGGACACGGCGAGCATCCACGGGTGCCGTTCGTACACCGTGCGGTTGGCCCGCGCCACCGCCTCCAGCCGCGCCCGCCACGGCAGCTCCGACAGGTCGGGGCGGGGCATCTGGCCGAGGACCGTGTCGAGCATGAGGTCGAGCAGCTCGGCCTTGCCCGGCACGTACGTGTAGAGCGACATCGTGCCGATCCCGAGCGCCTGGGCGACCCGGCGCATCGTCGTCGCGTCGAGGCCCTCCTCGTCGGCGACGGCGATCGCGGCCGTAACGACCTCGTCGACCGTGTGGCCCTGACGTGGCCCGCGCTGTGCCGGCCGCGTTCCCGGCCGCCGCCAGAGCAGCTCGATGGTGCGGGCGGGGTCTCCGGCGCTGGTCCGGGCGATCGTGGGCGGCACGTCATCCATCTTCTCACTCAACATAACTCCGTACATAGTACGATGTACGACGTACGGAGTTTATCGAGGGCGAGGAGTGGCGTTGCAGACGTCCCGTATCCAGATCATCGGCGCGCGCGAGAACAATCTCCGCGACATCTCCCTGAGCATCCCGAAGGGGCAGATCACCGTCTTCACCGGCGTATCCGGGTCCGGGAAGTCGTCCATCGTGTTCGACACCCTCGCCGCCGAGGCGCAGCGTCAGCTCAACGAGACCTTCACCAGCTTCGCCCGCAACAGGCTGCCGAAGTATGGGCAGCCGGACGTCGACGTGATCGAGAACCTGTCCGCCGCGATCGTGGTCGACCAGAAGCGGCTCGGGGGCGGCTCGCGCTCGACCGTCGGCACGATCAGCGACATCTACTCGCTGCTGAGACTGCTGTTCTCGCGGGTCGGCAAGCCGTTCGTCGGCTACTCCAACGCGTTCTCGTTCAACGATCCTCAGGGCATGTGCCCCGAATGCGAGGGTCTGGGCAGGACCGTCGCGCTCGACCTCGACGTCTTCCTGGACAGGTCCCGGTCGCTGAACGAAGGTGCCCTCCTGCACCCGCACTTCGCCGTCGGCACCTGGTACTGGAAGATCTACGCCAACTCCGGCCTGTTCGACAACGACAAAAGGCTGGCCGACTACGACGAGCGGGAATGGGCGACGCTGCTGCACGGCGCCCAGACCAAGGTGCCGCTGGAGTGGCAGGGCGGCACGATCAACTCCAGCTACGAGGGCCTGGTGGCGCGGTTCACCCGCCTGTACATCAAGAAGGACGTCGCCGAGATGTCCGAGGCGAACCGCCGGCTCTTCCAGGAGTACGTCACGACGGCCACCTGCCCGCTGTGCGCGGGCGCCCGGCTCAACCAGGACGTGCTCGGCTGCGAGATCGACGGCTTCAACATCGCCCGGCTCGCCGCGATGGAGGCCACCGAGCTCGTGGAGGTGCTGGCCGGATTCACCGACCCGGTGGGCGCCCCCGTGGTGGCGAGCCTGATCGACCGGGTGCGCGACCTCGTCACGATCGGCCTCGGCTACCTCAGCCTCGACCGCGAGACCGCCACGCTCTCGGGCGGCGAGTCACAGCGCGTCAAGATGGTGCGGCACCTCAGCAGCAGCCTCACGGACATGATGTACGTCTTCGACGAGCCGAGCGTCGGGCTGCACGCGCGCGACGTCGAACGGCTCAACACGCTGCTACGCAAGCTACGTGACAAGGGCAACACGGTCATCGTCGTCGAGCACGACCCCGAGGTGATCGGGATCGCCGACCACGTCGTGGACATCGGCCCCGGGGCCGGGACGCACGGCGGGCAGGTGGTGTACGAGGGCACCGCGGCGGCGCTGCCCGAGGCCGGCACCCTGACCGGCCGGTACATGAAGCGGCGACTACCCCTGAAGACCGACTACCGGCGCCCCACGGGCGCGATGACGATCGCCGGCGCGAACACGCACAACCTGAAGGACGTCACCGTCGACATCCCCGCCGGCGTGCTGACGGTCGTGACGGGCGTCGCGGGATCCGGCAAGAGCACGCTGGTCAACGACGTGTTCCTGAGCCGGCACCCCGAGGCGGTGGTCATCGACCAGTCGGCCGTCAGCGTCTCGCGCCGCTCCAACCCCGCCACGTACACCGGGATGCTGGACGAGATCCGGCGGCTGTTCGCGCGGGCCGGGTCGGTGAGCGCCTCGCTGTTCAGCCCCAACTCCAAGGGCGCCTGCTCCGCCTGCCAGGGGCTCGGCGTCATCTACACCGACCTGGCGTTCATGGACGGGCTGAAGTCGACCTGCGAGGACTGCCAGGGGCGGCGCTTCCGGCCCGAGGTGCTGGAGCACAAGCTGGATGGGAAGTCGATCAGCGACGTACTGGAGATGACGGCGGCCGAGGCGTACGCGTTCTTCCCGCAGCCGAAGCTCAGGCGGGTGCTGCGGGCGGTCAACGACGTCGGGCTCGACTACCTCACGCTCGGCCAGCCGCTCAGCACGCTGTCGGGCGGCGAGTGCCAGCGCATCAAGCTGGCCACTGAGCTGCACAAGAGCGGCACCGTGTACGTCCTGGACGAACCGACCACCGGGCTGCACATGTCGGACGTGAAGCGGCTGCTCGACATCATGGACCGGCTCGTCGACGCCGGGAACTCGGTCGTCGTCATCGAGCACAACCTGGACGTGGTCAAGAACGCCGACTGGGTCATCGACCTCGGGCCCGAGGGTGGCGGGCAGGGGGGTCAGGTGCTCTTCGAGGGCACGCCGCGCGATCTGCTGGCGGCGACCGGCTCCCACACCGCCGAGTTCCTCCGCCGCGACCTGGCCTCCTAAGACGCCCCGGCCGGGGGAGGCTCGCTTCTACCGAGACAGCAGGGAGAGGCGGTGTGCGGCCGCCGCTGCCTCGCCGCGGGTGGTCACGCCCAGTTTGGCCAGGATGTTGGACACGTGCACGCTGACCGTCTTGGCCGAGATGAACAGCTCGGCGGCGATGTCCCGGTTCGTACGGCCCAGCGCCACCAGCCGCAGCACCTCCGTCTCGCGCGGCGTGAGCAGCTCGGGGACGGTCGCCTGCTGCTGGACGACGCCGACCCGCCGGGAGAGTGCCTCGATCTCGTCGATCAGCGGCGTCGCCCGCAGCGCGGCGGCCAGCGGCGCGGCCACGGCGAGCCGGGTCGCCGCGCCCTCCCTGTCGCCCGACCGCGCCACCACGGTGGCCGCTCTGACGAGGGCCTTGGCCTGGTTGTGCGGGCGCTTGAGACGCTCCCAGGCGGCCGCGGCCGCGTCGAAGTCGCGCGAGTACGTCAGTTTGTACGCCTCCGCCACCGGCCCGCTGACCTTGAGGCTCGCGGCCACCTTGGCGGCCTGCTCGCGCACCGCGCGGACCCGGTCGGGCTCGGCGTCCTCGGCGGTGTCGCAGACCAGGGTGAGCAGGGCCAGCCGCCGCCAGCCCAGCATGGCTTTGGGGGACTGCGACGACGGGGACTGCGACGACAACGACAGGATGCGCTCGGTCACGGCCAGCGCGGCCAGCGACTCGCCCTTGAACAGGTGCCAGCCGATCCGCAGCCGGGTGCTGTTGGTGATGTCCTGCAAGAACTCCTCGGGCCGCTCCTTGAGCACGCCCAGCTCCGCCAGGATGCCTTCGACGACCGCGAGTTCGCCCCTGCCCAGCGCGATGTCGGCGCGTACGCGGAGCAGGTGGTTGTGGGTGCGCAGCACGGGGCCGAGGCTGAGCGCCTGCCCGATGGCCTCGAGGGCCTCGTCCCAGCGGCCGATGGCCTCCAGCGCCTCGGCCCTGTTGAGCAGGATGAACAGCCCGTTGAGCCGCATCCGGCCGTACTGCTTGGCCAGCTGCCAGCCCTCGTCGGCCAGCGCGAGGGCTTCCTCGGAGCGTCCCAGGTCGCTCAGCGCGTCGATGTTGTTGCCGATCGCCCGCGTGATGAGCCGTCCCGAGCTCTCCTGACGGCCCATTTCCAGCGCGCGCAGGTTGGTGGCCAGCGTCGCCTCTGTGTCACCGTCGATGGAGTGGCCGAGCGCCAGGTTCAGCAGGAGGTCTCCTTCGAGGCACTTGTCGCCGAGATCCCGGCTCAGGCGCAGGCCCTCCTCGATGAGCCGGGTGCCCTCCTTGACGTCGCCACGGAGCATCAGGTGCTGGCTCATCGGCATGATGACGCTCGCGCGGGCCAGGGTCGGCTCGGGCACCAGACGCAGTGCGTGCTGGAAGTCGTCGACGACGCCCGTCTTGCCCTTGTAGATCTTGAGGTTGGCCCAGCGCACGATCAGCGTGGCGACCCGGGCCGGCTCCCGGGTCTCGTCGAGCTGCGCCAGGGCCGCCTTGACGAACTTGATGCCCCGGTCGAGCTCGCCGCCCGCGAGGGCGGCCTCGCTGGCCCGTTCGAGCACCGCCGTGTGGTCGGCGCCGATGCGCTCGGCCGCGTCCGGCACCCGGTCCCACAGCATGAGTACGCGTTCGAGCAGCGGGATCGCCTCGGTGTACGCGAAGGCCCCGAACGACTTCTGTGCCGCGTCCCAGGCCGAGATGAGCGCCCAGAGGTCGTTGCGCGCGCCGTACCAGTGGTGGGCCAGCTCCACGGCGGCCCGGCCCGGTGGCACCAGCTTGCGGTCGCGGGAGATCTCCTCGGCGTAGCGCGAGTGCAGCCGTTGATGCTCGCCGGGCAGCAACTCGTCGTGTACGGCCTCGCGGATGAGGGAGTGCCGGAAGACGTAGGCGCGGTTGTCGGCGATCTGCAGCACGTTCCCGGCGATGGCCGACCGCAGCGCGGCCTCCAGCTCCAGGTCGGACAGGCCGCTGACCGCGGCGAGCAGGGCGTGGCCGACCCTGATGCCGCCCGCGGCGGCGATGCGCAGCACGCGCTGGGTCTCCTCGGGCAGCCGCTCGACCGAGCCGAGTATCAGGTCCTGCATCGACTCGGGGAACGCGCAGTCCTCGCCGCAGTCCAGCAGGGCCTCGACGAACAGCGGGATGCCCTCGCTGCGCTCGTAGACCTTCTCCACCTTGGGGTAGTCGGGGTCGATGCCGAGGATCCCGGCCATCTGCAGGGCGACCTCGTCCCTGGACAGGCGGGGCAGGTCGAGCCTGAGCACGCTGCTGACCCTGCCCAGCTCGGCGAGCACCGGCCGGAGCGGATGTTGCCGGTGCAGGTCGTCGGAGCGGTAGGTCATGACGATCAATATCTGCGCGGTGCCGAGGTTGCGGCTGAGGAAGGCGATCAGGTCGCGGCTGGACCGGTCGGCCCAGTGGATGTCCTCGATGAGCAGGATCGTCGGCCGGTTGCCGGCCAGCCGTTGGAGGAGCGTCAGGAACTGCTCGAACAGCCGGGCCCGCCCTGTGTCGGTCTCGCCGTCGCCGCTGGGCTCGCCGAACTCGGGGAGCAGCCGGGCCAGGTCGCGTTCGGCGCCGCCCGGCAGCAGCGCGGCGATCTGGGTGGTGCCCTGCTCCCTGACCAGCTGCCTCAGGGCAGCCGTGAACGGCGCGTAGGCCAGGCCCTCCGTGGAGAGTTCGACGCACCCGCCGTACAGCACATGAGCGCCGCTCCGCGCCGCCTGCTCGGCGAAGCGCTGTACCAGCCGGGTCTTGCCGACCCCCGCCTCCCCGCCGACCAGCACGGCTGTCGCGGTGCCCTTCCGGGCCTCGTCGAAGGCTTGAGAGAGGGCCGTGAGCTCCTCTTCCCGCCCCACGAAGACGGGACTTACCGAACGTCCCAGCATGTCGTCCAGCATGTCATGCCTCACCAGCCGCTTTCGACGCATTTAGGGCAGATTGACGAGCGGCCTTGGCCCGATGGGGCGGTGGCCGCAAATGGGGTTCCCGGGGGTTCGTCACACCGACCGTCCCGATCCCGTGTGACGGTCCGTCGTGGTCGGGGTCCCTGCGAGGGATGTCTCCTCCGGGGGAGCCCGATGGAGGGAAGGCGGTGCTAGGGAGGGATGGTGGCCCGGCCGCGAGGGAGGGTGCGGCCGGGCGCTTGCGGGGCGGTCATGAGGAGCGGCGCTTGCCGAACAGCGAGCGGCGCTCGGACTTGTTGCCCTCCAGTGCCTCGCGTACCTGACGGTGTCGCGCGGCCGCCTGGCGCAGCTCGTTGACGTGGCTCTTCATGATCTGGTATTCGATCTCGGGACTCATGGTGGTGTGTCTCCTTCTTGTGTCTTGCTGACACTCTTAAGGTTCGGGCTAAGGTCCCTACCGCCACATCGGGCGGATGCCCTATCTCCCGGGAAACTCCAGGCCGGGGGGTACCTAGGAGGCGCGCCGATGCCGCCTTAGAGATCCGGTTTGGACGTAGCCCACCTGGTCGGCGATCCTGTGGAGGTGTCAACTGTGACTACCTCGCTCGCCGACGTCGGCTCGTCCGGCGCGACGCTGCGAGCATTCCTGCACGGCCTGCCCGGTGTCGACCGGGTCGGCGCGGACCAGCGAGCGGCGATGCTCGGCACCCGCTCCATCAAGACCAGCGCCAAGGCCATGGCGATCGACCTGGCCATCTCGATGGTCGACCTCACCACGCTCGAGGGCGCGGACACGCACGGCAAGGTCCGTGCGATGTGCACCAAGGCGAGGCACCCCGGCGAGGGAGCGCCCCGGGTGGCGGCCGTCTGCGTCTATCCCGACCTGGTGGCCGTGGCCGCCGGCGCGCTGCGCGGCTCGGGGGTGAAGGTCGCCTCGGTGGCGACCGCCTTCCCGAGCGGACGCACCTCGCTGGAGGTCAAGGTGAGCGACACCGCGCTCGCCGTCGCCGCGGGCGCCGACGAGATCGACATGGTGATCGACCGCGGCGCGTTCCTGTCCGGCGACTATCTCAAGGTGTACGAGGAGATCGTCGCGGTGAAGGCCGCCTGCGGCTCCGCCCACCTGAAGGTGATCCTGGAGACCGGCGAGCTGTCGACCTACGACAACGTACGGCGGGCGTCCTGGCTGGCGATGCTGGCCGGCGCCGACTTCATCAAGACCTCCACCGGGAAGGTGGCCCCGGCCGCCACGCCGCCGGTGACGATGATCATGCTGGAGGCGGTGCGCGACTTCCGCGACGAGACGGGCCGGCAGGTCGGCGTGAAGCCGGCCGGCGGCATCCGCACCACCAAGGACGCCATCAAGAACCTCGTGCTGGTCAACGAGACCGCCGGCGAGGACTGGCTGTCGCCCGACTGGTTCAGGCTGGGTGCGTCGTCGCTGCTGAACGACCTGCTGATGCAGCGCCAGAAGCTGACCACCGGCCGTTACGCGGGCCCCGACTACTTCACCTTGGACTGATGATGGCGACCTTCGCATACGCACCGGCGCCCGAGTCGCGCGACATCGTCGATCTGAAGCCGTCGTACGGGCTGTTCATCAATGGCGAGTTCGTGGACGGCTCCGGCTCCGCCTTCAAGACGATCAACCCGGCGACGGAGGAGAAGCTGGCGGAGGTCGCCACGGCCTCCTCCGACGACGTCGACCGGGCCGTACAGGCCGCGCGCAAGGCGTTCGGGGTCTGGAGCGCGATGCCGGGCACCGAACGGGCCAAATACCTGTTCAGGATCGCCCGCATCATCCAGGAACGCGCCCGCGAGCTGGCCGTGCTGGAGTCGCTCGACAACGGCAAGCCCATCCGGGAGTCGCGCGACGTGGACCTGCCGCTCGTCGCCGCGCACTTCTTCTACTACGCCGGCTGGGCCGACAAGCTGGAGTACGCCGGGTTCGGCGCGGACCCCCGGCCGCTCGGCGTCGCCGGGCAGGTCATCCCGTGGAACTTCCCCCTGCTCATGCTGGCCTGGAAGATCGCCCCCGCGCTGGCCTGCGGCAACACGGTGGTGCTGAAGCCGGCCGAGACCACGCCGCTGACGGCGCTGCTGTTCGCGGAGATCTGCCAGCAGGCCGACCTGCCGCCCGGTGTCGTCAACATCGTCACCGGAGCGGGTGAGACCGGCGCCGCCGTGGTCGCCCACCCCGACGTGAACAAGGTGGCCTTCACCGGCTCCACCGAGGTCGGCCGGATCATCGCCCGGACCGTCGCGGGCACCGGTAAGAAGCTCACGTTGGAGCTGGGCGGCAAGGCCGCGAACATCGTCTTCGACGACGCCGCGCTCGACCAGGCCGTCGAGGGTGTGGTCAACGGCATCTTCTTCAACCAGGGGCACGTGTGCTGCGCGGGCTCCCGGCTGCTGGTGCAGGAGTCGATCCAGGACGAGCTGCTGACGGCGCTCAAGCGGCGCCTCGGCACGCTGCGCCTGGGCGACCCGCTCGACAAGAACACCGACATCGGCGCGATCAACTCGGCCGAGCAACTGGCGAAGATCCGCTCGCTCAGCGACCTCGGCGAGCAGGAGGGGGCCGAACGCTGGTCGCCCGCCTGCGAACTGCCCGACAAGGGCTTCTGGTTCCCGCCGACCGTCTTCACCGGCGTGGCCCAGTCGCACCGCATCGCCCGGGAGGAGGTCTTCGGCCCGGTGCTGTCGGTGCTGACGTTCCGCACCCCGGCCGAGGCCGTGGAGAAGGCCAACAACACGCCGTACGGGCTGTCGGCCGGGATCTGGACGGAGAAGGGCTCGCGCATCCTGTGGATGGCCGACAAGCTCAGGGCCGGAGTGGTCTGGGCCAACACGTTCAACAGGTTCGACCCGGCCGCGCCGTTCGGCGGGTACAAGGAGTCCGGATACGGCCGAGAGGGCGGGTTGCTCGGGTTGGAGGCCTACCTTGATGTGTGAGCACCGCCGTTCCCGCCGGGGTGGACGGCGGGCGCAGGCCACGCGCGGCCACGCCTTCGCCCGCGCCGGAAGGCCCGTACGTACCGGCTGGTACGCCCACCGCTGCGGGGTGAGCCGGTGCGGCCAGGTCTTCGTGCCGGTCGAGATGTCGGAGGAGACCATGCGGAGGGGGCGCGGCGATGAGTAGGTTGGCCGTTCGCAAGACGTACAAGCTGTACATCGGCGGGGCGTTCCCGCGCTCCGAGAGCGGGAGGTCCTACGCCGTGACCTCGCCCAAGGGCGACTTCCTCGCCAACGCCTCGCGGGCCTCCCGCAAGGACGTCCGTGACGCCGTGGTGGCGGCGCGCAAGGCGTTCCCCGGCTGGTCGGGCGCCACGGCCTACAACCGGGGCCAGATCCTCTACCGGATCGCCGAGATGCTGGAGGGCCGCCGCGCGCAGTTCGCCGAGGAGCTGGGCGGCGGCAAGAAGGCGGCGCTGGAGGCCGTGGACGCCACGGTCGACCGGCTGGTCTGGTACGCGGGCTGGTCGGACAAGATCGCCTCCGTGCACGGCACGGCCAACCCGGTCGCCGGCCCGTACTTCAACCTCTCCTCGCCGGAGCCCACGGGGGTCGTCGCCGTCGTCGCGCCCGAGGACCCGCTGGTGGGGCTGATCTCGGTGATCGCGCCGGTGATCGTGACGGGCAACACGTGCGTCGTGATCGCCTCCGAGCGGACGCCGCTGCCGTCCATCACCCTGGCGGAGGTGCTGGCCACCTCGGACCTGCCGGGCGGCGTCGTCAACGTCCTCACGGGTCATCAGCGGGAGCTCGCGCCCTGGCTGGCGGCTCACATGGACGTCAACGGCCTGGACCTGACCGGTGTGTCCGACGCCGAGCTGGCGCTGACCTGCGAGCAGGCGGCGGCGGAGAACCTCAAGCGGGTCCGGCGCCCGTCGCCGGACGAGGACTGGCGGGCGGCCCCGGCCCTCACCCGCATGACGCGTTTCCTGGAGACGAAGACGGTCTGGCACCCGATGGGGGTCTGACCGTCAGGCCGGTGGGATGTTGGCGTTGAGCCGGAACAGGTTGCCGGCATCCCACACGGTCTTCAGCGCGGCCAGCCGCCGGTAGTCGTCCGGGTCGTAGGCCAGGCGGACCTGGTCGGGCGCGGTGTTCTCGCCGTACAGGAAGTTGAGGCCGCGGCCTCCGGTGTCCCACGGCGACAGCGCCTCGCGGACCCCGTCGTGGAGCGGGCGCACCTCGCCGGGGTCGCCGCCCGGCGCGAGCCGGGACAGGACGCCGACCTGATACTGGGCGTCGCGGTTGACCACGGGCCCGAGGCCCGGCTTGTCCAGCGCGCCACCCAGGTGCCTGATCTCCAGGATGGCGCGCTCGGTCTCCAGCAGCGCGTCCACGGCCCGCGCGGGCAGCTCGCGCAGCAGCGAGTGGGTGGCGTAGTAGGCCATCGGCTCGGCCGGGTCGTTGTGGATGCTGCCCGACTCGGTGTACGGCAGCTCCTTCACCGAGTCCACGAGCCGGGGCCCGATCGCGCGCAGCGGCTCCAGCAGGCGCTCGCCCTCCTCCGGGCCGCCCGTGTACGCGATCCGCACGTGGCCGACGCGGCGGCCGCGGAACACCTCGGGCACCTGCGGGGCGTCGGGGAACGGGATCACCGCGATGGACGAGGTCATCTCCTCCGGCAGGTCCCGTGTCCACTCGGCCCAGCGCTTCACCACGTCGGTGGCGAGATCGAAGAACAGGCCGCCCCCGTACAGACTGGTCACCGGGACCAGGCCGATCTCCAGCGCCGTGACCACGCCGAAGTTGCCGCGCCCGCCGAGCAGCGCCCAGAACAGGTCCGGCTCCGTCGCGGCCGTCACCTCCCTGAGTACGCCGTCGGCGGTGACCACTTCGACGGCGCGTACCTGGTCGACGGCGTAGCCATAACGGCGCGCCATGAGCCCGAGCCCGCCGCCGAGCGTGTAGGACACGGCGCCGACGGACGGGGCCGAGCCGGACAGCGGGGCCAGCCCGTGGCGGGCCGCCTCCTCGATGACCCGCGACCAGCGCACGCCCGCCTCGATCCTGGCCGTCGCGGTCTCGGGATCCACCTGTACGCCGGTCATCCTGCGGGTGCTGATGAGCAGGCCGCCGTCGGCCGCCATCGGCATGCCGTGCCCGGTGGCCTGCACGGCCACCGGCAGCCCGTCCGCCGCGGCCATGGCCACGGCCGCGCGTACGTCGGCGGCGTCCGTCGCGCCGACGATCACGTCCGGCCGGTGCCGGGCGAGAGCCTGGAAACCGGCCCGCTCGTCGTCATATCCCTCATCACCCGGTCGGAACACCGGGCACTTCAGCATGTCCATGCGATTCAGCTTGTGTCCGGCTCATTCAGAAGTCAAAGAGATGGATTGTCTGGCTGCTAGCATGATTTGTTATGGAGCTCCGGCAGCTTGAGTACTTCGTGGCCGTGACCGAGGAGGCGGGTTTCACCAAGGCCGCGGCGCGGCTCCACGTCGCCCAGCCCGGGGTGAGCGCGCAGATCCGGCAGCTGGAGCGGGAGCTGGGCCAGCCGCTGTTCGACCGCTCGGCGCGGCAGGTGCGCCTCACCGAGGTGGGGGAGGCGGTGCTGCCGTACGCGCGCGCCGCCCTCGCGGCGGTCGCCGCCGCCCGGCTGGTCGTCGACGAGATGACCGGGCTGTTGCGCGGGCACGTCGTGATGGGCACCGTCTCGGCGCCTTCCGTGCTCGACCTGCCGGGGCTGCTGGCCGACTTCCACGACCGGCATCCGTCCGTGGAGATCTCGTTGCAGGAGTCCGATCCGGAGAGCCTGATCGAGGCGGTGCGGGCGGGGCGGATGGACCTCGGGCTCATCGGCATCGGATCGAGCGTGCCGGCGGGGCTGGACGCGCAGGTGGTGATCGACCAGGCTTTGGTGGCCGCCGTCGGGCTCACTCACGACTTGGCGGCTCAGGGTTCGGCGGGGATGCCCGTCATCACGTTGCGGGAGCTGGCGGATCGGGCGCTGATCTGCCTGCCGCGCGGCACCGGTCTGCGGGCCGCGCTCGACGAGGCGTGCGCCGCCGCCGGGTTCACGCCGCATGTCGCCTTCGAGGCCAGCGAGCCGTACGTGCTGGGGCAGCTCGCCGCCAAAGGGCTCGGCCTGGCCGTACTGCCCGAGTCGGCGGTCACCGTCGCGAAGGACGACCTGCACGTACTGGAGATCACCGAGCCGCGGCTGCGCGGCCGGATGGCGCTCATCTGGCGGGCCACGGGGCCGTCGGGGCCTGCCGCGCGAGCGTTCATCGACCACGCCCGCCGCCGACTGCCCGACTTCCGCTGAATCGGACGTCAGCTTGAGAAGCCGCGCGGCCGGACCGGCGGGTGGGCGGCCGACAGCTGGGCGGCCAGGCCGAGGAGTTGCGGCTCGCCGCCGGGTGGGGCGATGAGCTGGACGCCGATCGGCAGGCCGCTGGAGTGGGTGGCGATGGGGACGGTGAGCGCGGGCCAGCCGCACATGTTCCAGGCGCCGGTGGCGGGCGCGTACCTGACGTTGGCCAGCAGGTTGCGCGCGAGCCCGCGCTCGCCCCAGCGGTCGGCTTTCGGCGGAATCCGGGCCAGTGTCGGCGTGATGAGCACGTCGGCGTCACCGAACCACTGGTCCGCGCCGTAACCGTGCCAGCGGGCGCGGCCCCGCTCGCCGTCCAGTCTGAGCGCGTGGAGCACCCGGCCCGCGCGGGCCAGCGCGCGGGTGCGTGGTTCCAGGCGCGTGCGGTCGAGGCCGGTGGCCGCTCCGGAAGCGCGGGTCAGCCAGGTGGCGATCGTGGCGGGGCCGAGGGCGGCCGGCAGGCGTTGCTCGTGCTCGACGACCGTGTGCCCGGCGACCCTGAGGGTCTCGGCCGCCGCGCGTACCGCCGCCTGGAACTCGCGGTCCATCGGCAGGCCCACCGGCAGCGGCTGCGGGGCGTAGGCCACGCGCAGGTCGAAGGGCTCCGGGGTCTCGTGCGGCGGCCGGGGCGCCCATACCTCGTCGTCGTCAT
The DNA here is from genome assembly GCF_043197735.1 of Nonomuraea sp. NPDC049028. Lineage (NCBI taxonomy): Bacteria > Bacillati > Actinomycetota > Actinomycetes > Streptosporangiales > Streptosporangiaceae > Nonomuraea > Nonomuraea sp. NPDC049028. Next base: position 561,908 of record NZ_JBICTR010000008.1, on the reverse strand, counting down.
CCGCCCAGACCGAGCGGAGCATGCGCGGCCGGGGCTCGATCCGCTCGCCGCCGCGCCAGGACTCGGCCAGGCCCTCGTCGGCGGCCAGGACGGAGAGCATCAGCGCCAGGTCGGGCACGTTCCTGGCCAGCGGGCCGTTCTCGGTGAGGCCGCCCCAGGTCTCCGTCGGCGGTGGTACGAGACCCGTGCCCGGCTTGATGGCGAACACCCCGCAGCATGCCCCGGGAATGCGCAGCGAGCCCATCCCGTCGTTGCCCAGCGCCAGCGGCACCATCCCGGCCGACACCGCCGCGGCGCTGCCCGCCGACGAGCCGCCGGATGTACGGGCCAGGTTCCAGGGGTTGCGCACGGTGCCGTAGGCGCTGTCGCCGAAGGCGACCAGGCCCAGCTCGGGCAGGTTCGTCAGGCCGACGATCACCGCGCCGGCCGCGCGCAGCCGGCCGACCGTCTCGTGGTCCTTGGGCGCGGGCGTGTCCGCCGTCGCGGCGGATCCGCCGCGGGTGGCCTCGCCCGCGACCTCCAGGTTGTCCTTCACCGCGACGGGTACGCCCGCCAGCGGCAGGTCGGCCAGGTCGCGGCGCTCCTGCACGGCCCGCGCCTCGTCCAGGGCCCGCTCTCTGACCAGCCGGAACGCCCCGACTCCTGGATCGCGCTCGGCGATCGCGTGAAGGTGTTCCTCGACGATGGCCGCGGCCGTGACCTCACCCCGACGTACGGCCGTCGCGATCTCGATGGCGGACCTGCCTGTCCACAACATGCTTAAAGTGTGCGGCTTTTCACCCTTCGTTGCGAGGCTCCCGGCCGGCCTGCTTCAGCGCGAGCCGCAACGCGTACTCGATCTGCGCGTTGACGCTGCGCAGATCGTCGGCCGCCCACTTGGCGAGGGCGTCGTAGACGGCCGGATCAAGGCGCAGCAGGAGCTTCTTGCGCTCAGGCATACAGGCTGCCGGTGTTCACCACCGGCTGGATCGCCCGGTCGCCGCAGAGGACGACCAAGAGGTTGGAGACCATCTGCGCTTTACGCTCCTCGTCCAGCTCCACCACCTGCTCGGCGGCCAGCCTATCGAGCGCGAGCTGGACCATGCCCACAGCGCCTTCGACGATTCGGGTACGCGCCGCCACGACCTGCGCGGCCTGCTGGCGGACCAGCATGGCCTGGGCGATCTCGGGAGCGTAGGCGAGGTGCGTGATGCGCGCCTCCAGCACTTCGATCCCGGCCAGCTCGGTGCGCTCGCGCAGCTCGGCGGTGAGCTCGGCGGCCACCTCCGTGCCGTCGCGCAGGCTGGTGCGACCGGCTTCGTGCGAGTCGTAGGGGTGCGTGGTGGCCAGGTGGCGCACGGCCGCCTCCGACTGAATCTCGACGTAGTCCTCATAGTCATCCACCGAGAACTTGGCCTTGGCCGCGTCGTCCACCTTGTAGACGACCACCGCGGCGATCTCGACAGGGTTGCCGTCGGCGTCGTTGACCTTGAGCTTGGCCGTCTCGAAGTTGCGGACCCTGAGCGTGATCGTGGTCTTGTTGGTGAACGGCAGCACCCACTGTAAGCCCGCGTCCTCGACCGTGCCGATGTAGCGGCCGAAGAACTGCACCACCTTCGCCTCGTTCGGGTTGACCACGGTGAACCCGCTGGCGACCAGTGCGAAGAGGACGATCCACCCGATGCCCAGAACCTCCGGCGAGCCGATGGCCGCCACGGCGGCGAGCACCAGCAGGACGAGGAGGACCAGGAAACCGTTCAGGCGGAAGGCGTATCGTTCCATCCCGACTCCTTGCTATCGAAGTGATATCACAATGATAGCGCGTCTACGCTTGGTCCGCGTGAACGGACCATCTCTGGCCACCGGCCAGCGCTCCCTGGGCGACCCCTCGATCACGTATCCGCTGTGGCCGCCGCTGACCCACGGCTGCCCCAGGACGAGCACCGCGTCATTGGCCTATCCGGTCGAGGTCGACTACGACTACGCGCGGGTCAGCGCGACCCTGTTCGAGCAGGAGCCGGGGCCCGACCTCGCGCGCTGGTCGCCGCTGCTGCCGCCGCTGCACGCGCCCACGCTGGGCGAGGGCGGCACGCCGCTGATCCCGCTGGAAGGCGTGTACGTCAAGGACGAGTCGCGCAACCCCACCTGGTCGCACAAGGACCGGCTCAACCGGGTCGCCGTCAGCGCGGCCGTGGGCGCGGGGGCGCCGGGCGTGGTGGTGGCCTCGTCGGGCAACCACGGCGCCTCGGCCGCCGCGTACGCCGCCCGCGCCGGGCTGCCCGCCATCGTGCTCGCCTCGGCCGACGCGCCGCCCGCCGTCCATTCGCTCGTCCGCGCGTACGGGGCCAAGGTGCTCGCCGTGCCGGTCGAGGCGCGCTGGCCGCTGATGCGCGAGATCGTGGACCGGCTCGGCTACCACCCGGTCAGCAACCTGACCGTCACCCACACCGGGCACCCGTTCGGGGCCGAGGGCTACAAGACGATCGCGTACGAGCTGTTCCTGCAGCTCGGCGGGGTGCCGGCGGCGGTGTTCGCGCCGACGGGCTACGCGGAGCTGCTGTACGGGGTCTGGAAGGGGTTCACCGAGTTGCGCCGGCTCGGGCTGGCGGGTACGACGCCGCGCATGTTCTCCTGCGAGGCCGCCGCGGGCGGTCCGCACGCGCGGGCCGTCGCCACGGGGGCGCCGGCCGCGATCGTCTCGCTCGGGCACACGGACGCGTACGGCATCGGCGGTTCGGTGGGCGGCCACCGGGGCGTACGGGCGGTGCGCGACAGCGACGGCGAGGCGCTGCTGGTCACCGACGAGGAGATGCGGGCGGCCCAGCGGGCGCTGGCCAGGCAGGGGCTGTGGCAGGAGCTGTCGGGAGCGGCGGGGCTGGCCGCCTACCGCAAGCTGGGGCGGGACTTCGATGGGCCGGTGGTCTGTGTCGCCACGTCCAGCGGGTTCAAGGATGTGGGGGTGGGGTCGGAGACGGTCGAGGTACTGACGAACCCGACCATGGACGACGTACTGTGAGGTCGTCTGCGGGGTTGCGGCGCGTCTGGGTCACGCCTTCAGCCATACCCGGAGCGGGCCGATCGGGGTGAAGCCGTGCCGGGACGCGGGGGCCGGGTCGGTCTCGTAGCCGACCAGTGGGCGGCCGGGGAACAGCTCGGCCGCCAGCGCCACTGTGCCCGACCAGGCGGCGTCCAGGTCGCAGCCCAAGGCGAACACGTTCGAGACGCCCACCACACTGCCGCTCGCGTTGAGCGCGGACCCGCACACGATGTCGCCGCCGATCCGGCCCGCCAGCACGGTGACCTCGCTCAGCAGCGGCGGCCGGAACAGATCCGTGTCATCCGCCGGAAAACAGGCGCGCTCCCAGTCACGGAGCGTGTCCGCGTCGCGGACCGCCTCCCAGGCGATGAGATCCCCGGTCGCCGCCGGGGCGATGGCCTCGCCGGTCGTCGTGGGGGCCGGGCGGTGGATCCACTTGGCCTCGAACAGCAGGTTCCACCCGGGTGGCGGCTGGAGCACGGCGAAGCTGTCCTTGGCCGAGGCGCTCCGCTTGCCCTCGACCCCGGCCAGCAGGTCGGCCCACGTCGCCTCGGGGGAGAGGGTGACGGCATCGGGATAGTAGGTCGGGGTGACGCCGGCGTTGGTCCAGCTCAGCGCGCTGAACGTGCCGGGGGACCCGTGCGAGCGGCACACCGCGTCGCACCACTCGGCGTTGTTGCGCGCCGCCTCAAGCAGCCGGTCATCGGTCATCTCGGCTCCCGTTCGGCCGCGGGGGTCATCTCGGGTTCGCGCGGCGGGTGGGGGCCGCGGTCAGCGGGTCCTCCGGCCAGGGGTGCCGGGGGTAGCGGCCGCGTAGCTCCGCGCGGACCGCACGGTAGCCCTCGCGCCAGAACGACGCAAGGTCCGCGGTGACCGCCACCGGGCGTCCGGCGGGGGAGAGCAGGTGTACGAGGAGCGGCACACCCGCGATCCTCGGCGTCTCCGTCCAGCCGAACAACTCCTGCAGCTTGACCGCCAGCACCGGCTGCCCGCCCGAATAGTCCACGCGGACACGGGAACCGCTGGGCACCGCGACGCGCTCGGGCGCCACCTCGTCCAGTCGCCGGCTCCATGGGATCAGCCGCTTCAGGGCGGTGGCCACGTCGATGCGCTCCAGGTCGGCTCGGCGGCGGGCGCGGGACAGCTCCGGCTCCAGCCAGCGTTCGGCGATCTCCGCCAGGTCGTCCATCGGGAGCCACGGGTCGCCGAGTTCGCGATGGCAGAACGCCAAGCGGTCCCTGAGGGCGGTGGCCTCCTTGGTCCAGGTCAGTACGTCCTCGGTGCGCAGGCCGTACAGGATGGCCTCGCGTACGTCGGCGTTCTTGAGCGGGGTTGCGGAGAGCTCGATCGCGCCGAGCCGCTCGACGACGCGGGCGGACACGTCGCCGCGGCGCTCGCCCGGCGGGGTGCGCCAGGCGATCTCCTCCTCAGTGGTCACCGGGAACGCCAGCCTGGCGGTCTCCTCGTCGATCACCACGGCCTGACGGATCCGCGCCGACGCCGAGCCGGTGGGACGGTCGGCCACCGCCACGGCCAGCCACATCGCCTCGCCGAGCCGCGACCCCCCGGCCAACTGCGCCTGGGTGCCGGACGCCATCAGGTATCCACCGCCCCGCCGCCGTGCCACCCGCTCAGGAAACGCCAACGCCACCGCCAGCCCGGCCACGGCGTCGTCGGTCATCTCCCGCCTGGCCGGTGACGCGGGTCCCCGGTCCTGGAGTGGGGTGCTTCTTGTGAGGCGGCGGACCTCCTGGCGCCAGCGGGCTGTGAAGCCGTCGCGGCCGTGGCGGGCCGAGCGCCAGATCTCCACGAGGTCGTCACCCGCGTCGCGGGGGAGCTGGTCGGACAGGAGCGCCACCACCTCGGCGGCGCGCGGTCCCAGGTCGAGGAGCGCTCTGGCCAGGCGCGGGTGCACGCCGACCAGTGCCATCCGTCGCCCCCGCGCGGTCACTCGCCACATCACCCGGTCGGTGCCACCACCGGTTACCTGGCCGGTGCTGTCGCCGGTCACATGGTCGGTGCCGTCGTCCGGCCCGTACCAGGGCGTGGTGGTGCCGGGGGCTGGTTCCAGGGCGCCCAGGGTGTGGAGGGTGCGGGTGGCGGCGGTCATCGCGGCAGGTGGTGGTGGGTCGAGCAGGGCGAGGCCTGAGGCGTCCGGGGCACCCCAGCAGGCGGCCTGGAGTGCGAACCCCGTGAGGTCCGCCAAAGCGATCTCCGGCCGTGCGTGGTCGGCGAGCCGCTCGTGCTCCGCCGCCGTCCAGCACCGGTACACCGTGCCGGGAGCCTCCCGCCCGGCCCGGCCGGCGCGCTGGTCGGCCGATGCCTTCGAGACCCGTACGGTGGTGAGCGAGCCGAGGCCCCGGGCGTGGTCGGTGCGCGGCTCCCTGGCCAGGCCCGAGTCCACCACCACCCGCACCCCCGGCACGGTCAGGCTCGACTCCGCCACCGACGTGGCCAGCACCACCCTGCGCGCCGACCCGGGCGACAGCACCGCGTCTTGGACCTGGGCCGGCGCCTGCCCGTGCACCTGAAGCACCTCGACACCACCCGAGAGCCCACTGCCGAGCTGGGCGGCCACCCTGGCGATCTCGCCCGTGCCGGGCAGGAAGCACAGGATGTCGCCCTCCCGTTCGGCCAGCGCCTGCCGTACGACCTGGGCCACGTGCGAGAGCAGCGCGGGGTCGACCCGGAGGCCGTGCGGCGGGGCGACCGGGCGTACCGGTGGCGTCCACACGATCTCGACAGGGTGTGTCGCGCCCGACGCGCGGACGATCGGCGCGTCGCCGAGCAGGCGGGACCAGGGGGCGGCGTCCGCGGTGGCCGAGGCGGCGAGGAGGCGCAGGTCGGGGCGGAGCGTGTCCCGTACGTCGAGCAGGAAAGCGAGCGCCGTGTCGGCGTCGAGGTGGCGTTCGTGGCATTCGTCGAGCATCACCACGTCCACGCCAGAAAGCTCCTGGTCGCGCTGGAGCCGCTGCAGGAGTACGCCGGTGGTGACGACCTCCACCAGGGGGTTCGCGCCGGTGTGCCGTTCGCCGCGGATCGTATAGCTGACGCCCATCCGTTTGGCCGCGGCTCGTACGGCCAGTCGCCGCGGCTCCGCCACCAGCACCCGTAGCCCGGCCGCCGCCAGGGCGAGCGGGACGACGGTGGTCTTGCCCGTGCCGGGCGGTGAGGTCAGGACGGCCGACCCGGCGCGGTCGAGCACGTTGAGCAGCTCGGGCAGGACCTGCTGGATGGGCAGTCCATCAGCCGGGGACACCGGCCGCCCGTCAGGCTGGGGCAGCGGTAGGCCGTCGAACGCGGGCCGTCGCTCAGACCGGGACATGAGCCGCCGAAAGGATCGCGTCGAGCAGGCCGGGGAAGCGGGCGTCGAGGCCGTCGCGCCGCAGGCTGATGTACTTCAGCCGCCCCTCCTGTCTCGACATGATCACCCCGGCCTCGCGCAGCGTTCGGTAGTGGTGCGAGGCCGTCGACTTGTGGACGCCGAGGTCGTCGCCCGCCGCCGTGCACGTTATCTCGCCGCGGCTGGCCAGCCGGATGACGATTTCCATGCGTATGGGATCGGACAGCGCCCGCAACACCTCGGTGAGCTGGATGTCGGCAGTGGCCGGATGGGGAAGCAGGCGCATGGTCCGACCTTACCTCCGTCGCATTGTTTGACAACAATCCAACGATAGTCCAGTTTGATGAGCATCAAACTGAAGGAGACTCAGTGAGCAGTCGGCTCTATCCTCTCGCGCTCGGGAATTTCGCCGTCGGCACCGGCATGTTCGTCACCGCCGGGCTGCTGGCGCCCATTTCACATGATCTGGATATCTCGTTATCGGCGGCCGGCCAGCTGATGACCGTGTTCGCGCTGGCCTACGCGTTGCTGTCGCCGGTGCTGGCCGCCCTGACCGCGCGGCTGTCGCGCCGGCGGGTGCTGCTGATCGCGCTGGCCGTGTTCGTGCTGGGCAACACGTTGACCGCGCTGGCGCCCACGTACCCGCTGGTGATGGTCACCCGCGTGGTCGCGGCGGCGGGGGCGGCGATGTTCACGCCGACCGCCTCCGGTGTCGCCACGGCGCTGAGTTCGCCCGAACGCCGTGGTCGCGCGCTCGCGCTGGTGATGGGCGGCCTGAGCGTCGCGTCGGCGATCGGCGTGCCGCTGGGTACCTGGCTCGGGTCCGCGTTGAGCTGGCGGGCCACGATCTGGCTCGTGGTCGCGCTCGGCGTCCTCGGCTTCGCCGGGGTGGTCGCCGTGGTGCCCGACGTCATGATCGAGGCCACGGGACGGCTGGCCGACCGGTTCGCCCCGCTGGCCGACCGGCGGGTGCTGGCGGTGCTGACGACGCAGTTGCTGATGTTCGCCGCCGGGTTCGCCGCCTACACCTATATCGGCTCGCTGTTCGACCTGCCGCTGCCGGCCGTGCTGTGGGCGTGGGGGATCGGCGGGGTCGTGGGCAACCAGGTCGGCGGGCGGTTCACCGACCTGTACGGGCCGCGGCGGATGGTGCTGATCGGCATCGCCGCCTCGACGGTGTTCATGGCGCTCATCCCGGTCGCCAACCTCGCCCTGCCCATCGCCCTGGTGTGGGCGCTCTGCTGGGGCGCGCTCGGGTGGCTGGTCGCGCCGGCGCAGCAGTACAGGACCGTGGCGGCCGTGCCGCACAACGTGCCGATCGGTCTTGGACTGCTGTCTTCGGCGCAGTACGTCGGGTTGTTCGTGGCGGGCATCACCGGCGGCCTGGCGCTTGACGGGTACGGCAGAGCGGGCGTGATCGTGCTGGCCACCGGGCTCGCGCTGCTGGCGCTGGTCTTCACGCTGGTGACCTATCGGCCGGAGACGGTCAGCTCGTCGAGCGAGAGCGTGCCGGTCAGATAGCGCTGTACGTTGGGCGCCACCAGGGCCGCCACCCGGTCCACGGGCAGCGAGGCCAGCGGATCGACCTTGAGCACGTAGCGGAACATGGCCATGCCGACCAGCTGCGACCCGGCGAGCAGCGCGCGGATCTCGGCGTGGTCGCCGGGCAGCCGCTCGGCGAGCGGCCCGAGCAGATCCACCCGCGTGAGGTTCGTCACCAGGTCGGCCGCGGCCGGGGTGGCGGCGGCCGCCTGAAGGATGGCGGTCAGCCGCGGGCCGTGCGCGGGATGCTCCCAGAGCGACAGATATCTGGTCACCAGCCGCTCGCCTATGTGCTCCGGGTCGCCGTCGAGGGCCTCGGCCATCAGCCGGACCGGCATGCTGTGCTCGATCGCCGCGCGGAACAGCCCCTCCTTGCTCCCGAAGAAGTGCATCACCAGCGCCGGATCGACACCCGCCGCGCGGGCCACGGCCCTGATCGTGGTCTGCTCGTAGCCCTGCGCGGTGAAGGAGTCGACCGCGGCCTCCAAGATCGACGTCCTGGTCGGGGGGCTGCCCGGGCGCCTTCCGCGTTCTTCGGCCATGGGGCCATTCAACTACGGAAATTCATCTATGTAGAATTCGACGGCCATGAATTCAACAGTGATGAAGTCAACAGACAGTGAATCTCTATGAGGAAGATCATCGGCGTGCTCGTCGGGGTCTCCTTGCTCGGCATGCTCTTCTCCGGGTCGTTCCTCGGGACGTTCTTCGAGCCGGAGCCGCACGGCGTGCCGGTCGCGGTGGTCGGGCCGGACACGCTGGTGAACCAGCTGTCGGGCGCCATGGAAGACAAGCAGCCCGGCGGCTTCGACCTGCGGGAATACACCTCCGTCGACGTCGCCCACGAGGCCCTGCTCGGCCGGGAGGTGGACGCGATCCTGGTCCCGCGGGAGGGCAGGCTCGTGGTGGCCAGCGCGGGCGGGCGCGCGGGCGCCGCCGCGATCACCGGGGCCTTCCAAGCCGCAGAGCAGGCGCGGGGCCGGGCGTTGCGGGTGGAGGACGCGGTGCCGCTCGCCGCTGGTGACGTGGGCGGCACGTCCGGCATGTTCTACGTGCTCAGCCTGGTGCTGCCCGGCCTCGCGATGGCCCTGCTGCTCACGAAGGTCGCGCCAGGACACGGCGTGGCTCTGCGGGTCGGGGTGATGGTGGCGGGCGCCCTGGTGGCGGCCTCGGTCAATGCCTGGCTCGCGGACGTGGTGCTCGGCGCCCTGCCCGGCAGATACGGCTGGCTGGTCGTGGTGTCGGCGGGGATCGTGCTGACCATCGGGCTGGTCGTCTCGGGCCTGCTCAAGACCGTCGGCATCGGGGGGATGGTGCTGGCGGCGCTGCTGTTCATCCCGATCGGGCTGCCGGCCAGCGGCGGCCCGATCGGGGCGCGGTTCATTCCCGAGTGGTACGCCGCGATCGGCCGCTTCCTGCCGGTGGAACCGGGGAGCGAGGTGGTGCGCAACACCGTCTACTTCGACGGGGCCGCGCTGGGGACGCCACTAGGGGTGCTGGCGGCCTGGGCGCTGCTCGGGGTGGTCCTCCTGGCGCTGCCCCGCCGCCGTACGAGCTCCCACCAGGCGGCTCATCGCATACGCCGGTGAGTGGCTCAGCCCTGGGCGGGGATCCAGCCGATGGTGACCGCGAGGATGACGAACAGCCCGAGCAGGATGCGATAGATGACGAACCCGGTGAAGCGGTGCTGGCTGATGTACTTCAGGAACCAGGCCACCGCCGCATAGCCGACGACGAACGAGATGACCGTCGCCAGGATGGTCGGCCCCCAGTCGGGTGCCTGGCCCCCGCCGATCTGGGCGACCTCCAGCAGGCCCGACGACAGGACCGCGGGGATGGCCAGCAGGAAGGAGTATTTGGCGGCGTCCTCGCGCCGATAGTCGAGCAGCAGACCCGCCGTGATCGTGCCACCGGAGCGGGAGACGCCCGGGATCAGCGCCAGGGCCTGCGCGAAGCCGTAGACGATGGCGTGCGTGAAGCTCAGGTGCTTCTCCAGCGTGAGCCTGTTGCGGGCGGTGTAGTCGGCGAACCAGAGGATGATGCCGAAGACGATCAGCGTGGTGCCCACCAGGCGCAGGTCGCGGAAGACCGTCTCGATCTGGTCTTTGAACACCAGGCCCAGGATGCCGATGGGCAGGGATCCGACGATCACGTACCAGCCCATCCGGGCGGCGTAGTGGCTGCGCAGCTCGGGCGTCCACAGGGCGCGGGTCCAGGTGGAGATGATCTCCCAGATCTCTTTCCTGAAGTAGATCAGCACCGCCGTCTCGGTGCCGAGCTGGATCACCGCCGTGAACGCGGCGCCGGGATCCTGCCAGCCGAAGAACGCGGACACCACGCGAATATGGGCACTTGAGGAGATCGGCAGGAACTCCGTGAGGCCCTGAATCAGCCCCAGCACCACCGCTTCGAGCCAGCCGATCACGACTACACCTTCCCCATACCCGCGTAAGTGACGAGGCGAGGCTAGCGGATACGGGGGCCCAGCAGTTGCTCGCGGAGTGCGGTCAGCTGGTGGGAATGCTCGACGGAACGGCTCTCGTCGAGCGAATCGAGCGCCAGCAGCAGCGCGTCGGCCACGATGATGCCGGTCAGCGGCTCGGCGCTGATGCCGGTGGGCGTGTGGGGGGCGGCCAGTACGGCGTCGACCCGGTCGGCGAAAGTGCCGCCCAACTCGTCCGAGATGAGGATCACGCCGGCGCCCACCGCGTGGGCCCGGTCGATCAGCACCGTGAGCTCCCTGAGCTTGCGGCCGGGCTGGAAGATGACCACGGCCTCGCCGTGCTGGAGTGAGAGCAGGTCGTCGGCCAGCGCGAAGCCGGTGGCCGAGACCGCGCGGGCCCGGTGACCACGGCGCCCCAGCTTGAGCGCGAAGTAACGGGCAGACGGCTCGGAGGCGCCCGCGCCGTAGACAAGCACCGAGCTCGCGTGGGCCATCACCTCGATCGCGCGCTGGAACGCCTCCGCGTCATAGAGCCGGCGGCCGTGGTCGAGGCGCTCGCGGGCCTCGTCGAAGACCCGGTCCCAGATCGCCGACAGGTCGTGGCCGACATGGCTGATGCGCTGCCGCATGCGTACGTCGGGCGCCACGGCCGAGGTGAACTCACCGGCGAGCGCCCGCTTGAGCCCCGGCAGCCCGCCGAAGCCGAGCCGCTGCATGGTGCGGATCACGGTGGCGTTGCTCGTGCCGGAGGCCGTGCCCAGCTCCTGCGCGCTGGAGAAGAGGATCTGCTCGGGCGCGGCGGAGATCAAGAACTGGCACACGGCGCGCTCGGCGGGAGACAGCTCGTCCCAGAGCTGCTTCACCGTGCTCCTGAGCTGCTCGATCGGACTGTGTGAATTTTCCATTACGAACCTTGACTCCTGTGTAGCGCTCATTACTCTTTCCTGGAAACGACCGCTACGGACTCGTTGCCTCACTGAAATGAACGTTACAGGCAGCGGCCGGTCCAAGGAGCACCATTGAGCCTCACATCCCTGCCCGTCGTCGAGATCGCCGGGGGTCCGCGAGAACGCGGGCGCCAGTACGGCGAGCAGGCCCGCGAGCGGATCCACCGGGCGCTGGCCTACTACGCCGAGGCGTTCGCCCACTCCAGCGGCCTGGACTGGCCACAGGTGACGCAGCGGGCGGCGCGCTGGGTGGAGCCGAGCAAGGCGTTCGCCCCCGACCTGGTGGAGGAGATGGAGGGCATCGCGGAGGGCGCCGGCGTCGAGTTCCTCGACATCGTCGCGCTGAACGCGCGTGGGGAGATCATCTACGACACCACGTTCAACTCCATGGAGCCGGACGGGTGCACCTCCTTCGCCCTGATGGAGCAGGCGTCCGGCGACGGCCACGTCTACGCGGGCCAGAACTGGGACTGGCGGGCCGGCGTGGCCGACACGGTCATGGTGCTCAGGGTGGTCCAGCCGGGCAAGCCCACCGTGATCATGCACGTCGAGGCGGGCCAGGTCGGGCGGCAGGGGGCCAACTCGGCGGGCATCGCGCTCAACGCCAACGGGCTCGGCGGGCGCTTCGACGACGCGATCGGCGTGCCGCAGACGCTGATCAGGCGCCGGGTCCTCGACAGCGCCGACCTCAACTCGGCGCTGGAGGCGCTGACCAAGTCGCGGGCGCACATCGCCAGCAACGCGCTGGTCACCCACCGCGCCGGCTTCGCGATCGACCTGGAGACCACGCCCGGCGCCGTCGGCTGGATGTATCCCACCGACGGACTGCTCGTGCACGGCAACCACTACCAGGCGTTCATGCCGCCCCAGCTGGCCGCCACCTACCGCCCCGGCTCGGCCGACTCGCTGTTCCGGGTGCCGCGCGCGGAGGGCGGGCTGCGCGCCGTACGCCACGCGTCCGGCAGTGACGAGGCGCGCAAGCTGATCCGGCACGCCATGTCCGACCACCTCGGCTACCCCGAGTCGCTCTGCACCCACCCGGACGAGAGCCAGCCCCCTGTCAAGCAGTGGGCCACCCTGCTGTCGAGCTGTGTCGACCTCACCACGGGCGACTACTTGATCGCCGCCGGCACGCCCTGCGACCACGAGTACGAGCGCGTGCCCTGGAACCTCTACGACGGACCGCACGGAGAAGAGACGTTGTGAAGAAGACACTCGCTGTGGCCGGGCTGATCGGTCTCACCGCCGCGTGCGGTGGCCCGGCCGCCACCACCAAGGCGCCCGACCCGGCCAAGCTCACGCTGGTGAACCAGACGGCCAAGGCGACCGGCGCGCTCGACTCGGCCACCTGGCTGCTCGACGAGGAGCCGGGCACGCTGGACATGGACATCGACGGCAACACCGACAACCGCACGGTCCTGGCCAACGTCTGCGAGCGGCTCATGCAGACGCAGCCCGACATGACGGTCAAGCCGTGGCTGGCCGAGAAGATCGACCAGCCCGACCCCAAGACCATGGTCATGACCCTGCGCAAGGACGCCACCTTCCACGACGGCTCGCCGGTCACCGCCGACGACGTCGTGTGGAGCCTGAAGCGGCACTCGGGCGAGGGCATGGACGAGTCCGACGAGTTCGAGGACGTCGAGTCGATCAGCAAGTCCGGCGAGGGCCGGGTCACGATCGCGTTCAAGAAGCCGAACGCGCTGTTCGTCCAGGCCATGGCGGGCGGCGCGGGCATCGTGCTGAACCAGAAGGTCGTGGACAAGCTCGGCAAGGAGTACGGAACGCCGGGCCACGAGGACGCCTGCAGCGGGCCGTACCAGGTTAAGGACTGGAAGTCGGGCACCGAGCTGTCCATCGAGCGCTATGACGCCTATTGGAACAAGGACGTCAAGCCGCTCACCAAGACGGTAACCTTCAAATGGGCCGGCGACACCGCGCTGGTCAACAGCCTGACGACGGGCGCGGCCGACGGCGCGTACCTCTCCAGCACCGGCCCGGCGGTCGCGCTGCAGGGCAACCAGGCGGTCAACGTCGCCTACGGGCCCACCACGCGGGTGTTCGTGCTGCTGCCCACCGACCGCGGCGTGCTGAAGGACCCGAAGATCCGCCGGGCGTTGTCGCTGGCGGTCGACCGGGCGGGCATCGCCAAGTCCGGGTTCGCCGGGCTGGCCAGACCGTGGAAGGTGCCGGTGGGCGCGGGCGCCTGGTCGTACGAGAAGCAGGCCTTCCAGACGGCCTACGACCAGCTGTCCGGCGCGCCGGAGACGCCGTCACTCGACGAGGCCAAGAAGCTGGTCCAGGAGGCCGGTACGCCCAAGGAGCCGATCGTGGTGGCCACCAACGGGGACGAGACCCGTACGGTGATCGCCAACGCGGTGGTCGACGCGGCCAAGAAGATCGGGCTCACCGCGCAGATCAAGACCGTGCCGCCGTCGGAGTTCGGTAGCTTCTACACCGACAAGTCGCTGCGCGCCCAGGTCGACCTGGTGCCCGACGACTGGTACATCACCAAGTCCGACCCGATCGGCTTCTACGACAACGGCCTGACGGGCTCGGCCAACAACTGGGTCGGCTTCAGCTCGCCCGAATACGACGCTCTTGTCGCGAAGGCGCTGGCCGGCACCGACGACGCCCAGCGCGCCAAGGACGTCATCGAGCTGCAGCGGCGCTTCACCGCCGACATGGTGTGGATCTCGCTCGTCGAGGTGCCGTCCGCGGTCGTGCTCGGCGGCAAGGTGACCGGGCCGCCCGCCTCCCAGGTCTACATGGGCTACCCGTGGGCCGCCGACCTCGGGGCCAAGGGCTGAGCATGGTCCGCAAGCTGACCGGGGTGGTCGCGACGCTGCTGGTCACCTCGTTCGTCATCTTCGGGGCGTCGTACGCGGCGCCCGGCGACCCGGTGACGTTCCTGGCGGGCGGCAAGGAGAACCTGACGCCTGAATACCTGGCGGCCGTCCGCGCGCAGTACCACCTGGACGACCCGTTCCTCGTCCAGTTCGGGCGCTGGCTCGGCGACGCCGTGACGGGCGACCTGGGCCGGTCCACGCAGTACAACGACCAGGTGGGCGACCTGCTGGCGGCGCGGTTGCCGAGCACGCTCGGGCTGGTCGCCTACGCGGCCGTGCTGTTCGTGGTGTTCGGCATCGCGCTGGGCGTGCTGGCGGCGGTACGCGGCGGGCGGACCGACGCGGCGGTGGTGGCGGGCACGACGTTCGCCACCTCCGTGCCGCCGTTCGTGGTGGCCACCGTGCTGATCTCGCTGTTCGGCGTCCGGCTCGGCTGGTTCCCCGTCATGGGCGGCGGCTCGCTCTGGCACCTGACCCTGCCGGCCGTGACGCTGGCGCTCGGCGCGCTGGCGATCATCAGCCGGGTCACCAGGCAGGCCATGGTCGAGCAGCGCGAGCTCGACCACGTGACCGTCGCCCGCGCCTCCGGGCTGTCCGAGCGGCTGATCGTGGTCAGGCACGTCTTCCGCGGCGCGCTGGGCCCGATCGTGACCATGTGCGGGCTGGTGACCGCCGGGATGCTGGCCGGGACGGTGACTGTGGAGACCGCGTTCGGCCTCAGCGGCATCGGCTCGCTGCTGGTCAACGCGATCAACACGCACGACTTCCCCGTGACGCAGGCGGTGCTGCTGCTCATGGTCACCGCCTACATCGTGGTGACCACGCTGGTGGAGCTGGTCCAGCCGCTGATCGACCCCCGAGCAAGGAGGCGGACATGACCGCCGTTGCCACGCTGTCGCCGCGACCGGCCCGGCCGCTCGGCTACCTGCTCGCCGCCGCCTTCCTCGGCCTGGTCGTGGTCGGCGCGGTGTGCGCGCCGCTGGTCACGCCGTTCGAGCCGGACGCGGTCGACTTCGGCGCCTCGCTCGCGCCGGTCTCGCCCGAGCACCTGCTCGGCGCCGACCAGTCGGGCCGCGACCTGCTCACCCGCATCCTGTACGGCGCCCGCACCTCGCTGGTCGGCCCGCTGCTGCTACTCGCCATCGCCTCGGCCCTCGGCGTCGCCCTGGGCACGCTGGCCGCCTGGCACCGGGGCTGGGTCGACGCGGTGGTGTCCAGGGTGACCGACGTGATGTACGCCTTCCCCGGCCTGCTGTTCGTGGTGCTCATCGTGGCCGTCTTCGGCAACGGCATGACCACGGCGGTCATCGCGCTGGGCCTGGCCTACGCGCCGACGATCGCCAAGTACACCAGGAGCGTCGCGCTGGCCGAATGCGGCAAGCCGTACATCGACGCCTATCGGGTGCAGGGCATGGGCGGGCTGGCGATCTGCGTGCGCCACCTGGTGCCGAACATGGGGCGCTCGATCGTCGGCTACCTCGTGGTGCTGTTCGGCGAGGGGCTGATGAGCCTGGCCACGCTGAGCTTCCTGGGGTTCGGCGCGCAGCCGCCGTCGTCCGACTGGGGCCTCATGGTCAAGGAGGGGCAGCCGGCGATCGTGCAGGGCGCCTTCCTGCCCGTGCTGGTGCCCGGCGCGGCCATCGCCCTGGTGGTCGTGTCGTTCAACGTGATCGGCGTACGGCTCGCCGACCGCATGGGCGTGAGGGGAATCTGATGCTGCTCTCCGTGGAGGACCTCACGATCGAGGCGGGCGGCCGGCGGCCGATCCTGCGCGAGGTGTCGCTGAGCGTCGGCAAGGGCGAGGTCGTCGGTCTGGTCGGCGAGTCCGGCTCGGGCAAGTCCACGATCGCCCGCGCGGTGCTGCGCCTCCTGCCGCAGGGGGCGCGAGTGTCGGGCCGGGTGCTGGTCTCCGGCGACGACGTGCTCTCGATGAGCCCGGCGGCGCTCAGGGACCTGCGGGCCGCCCAGGTGTCGATGATCTACCAGGATCCGCGCTCGTCGCTCAACCCGGTACGCCGGATCGGCGACTTCCTCACCGAACGCATGGTGCTCACCCTGGGCCGGTCCAAGGCGGAGGCCCGTACGCGGGCGCTGGAGCTGCTGGCCGCCGTCGGCCTGCGCGACCCCGAGCGGTGCGTGCGGCAGTACCCGCACGAGCTGTCCGGCGGCATGCTCCAGCGCGTGGTCATCGCCGCCGCGCTGGCCGCCGACCCCGCCCTGCTCCTGGCCGACGAGGCGACCAGCGCGCTCGACGTCACCACCCAGGCCGAAACGCTCGCGCTGCTGCGCCGGATCCAGGCCGAACGGGAGCTCGGCATGCTGTTCATCACGCACGACCTGCACCTGGCCGCCGCCTACTGCGACCGGGTGCACGTGCTGTACGCCGGTGCGGTGGTGGAGTCGCGGTCGGCCAAGGAGTTGTTCGCGGACCCGCGGCACCCGTACACGGCCGGGCTGCTCGCCTGCACGCCCGAGCTCGGCGACCCGCGCCCGATCCGCCCCATTCCCGGCCGGCCGCCGTCGCTCGACGACGCGTTCACCGGCTGCCCGTTCGCGCCGCGCTGCCCGCACGCCACCGGCGACTGCGACGCCTGGCAGCCGCGGCCCCTGACCGTCGCGGGCGGCTCGGCCGCCTGCCGCCTCGTGGAGGCCTGATGCTGGCCGTAGAGAAGCTCAGCAAGTCCTTCCAGGGCACCGTGGCCGCCGACGAGGTCTCCTTCGAGCTGGCGCCGGGCGGCTCGCTCGGGCTGGTCGGCGAGTCCGGCTCCGGCAAGACCACGATCGCCCGCATGCTCGTCGGCCTGGTCACTCCCGACTCCGGCACGATCACCGTGGCCGGCCGCCCCCGCGGCCCGAAGGAGCGCGGCAAGGCGGCCAGGCTCCGAAGAGCACGCGAGATCCAGATGGTCTTCCAGGACCCCTACCTCTCCCTGGACCCCCGGCTGACCGCGACCGAATGCCTGCACACCTCGCTCCGCCTGCACGGCAAGCCGCCCGCCCGCGCCGCCGAACTGCTCGACCAGGTGGGCCTGGGCAGCCGCGAGGCCGGCGCGCGCCCGCACCAGCTGAGCGGCGGCCAACGCCAGCGCCTCGCCATCGCCAGAGCGCTCGCGGTCGAGCCGTCGGTGCTGGTGCTCGACGAGGCCGTGGCCGCACTCGACGTCTCCATCCAGGCCCAGATCCTGGAGCTGCTGGCCCAGGTACGTCGCGACGCGGGCGTGGCCCTGCTGTTCGTCAGCCACGACCTGGCCGTGGTCCGGCACCTGTGCGAGGAGACGCTGGTGCTGCATCGGGGGGTGGTCGTGGAGCGGGGCCCGGTCGAGCGGGTGCTGGCCGAGCCGGAGCACCCCTACACGCGCCTGCTGCTGGCCTCGGTGCCCGGCCCCGGCTGGGATCCGGCCAAAGTGGTGCGTTGAGCGCACGGTCCAGGTGGTGCGTGGCGCGCGGTCCAGGGGGCGTCAACGCACGGTCCAGATCGCCTTGTTCGCGGTGGCGTAGTCGGTGAAGTCTCGGGCGGGCCGGCCGAGCGCCTGGTGGACGCCGTCGGCGAGGTGCGCGTTGCGGCCGTCCAGGACCTCGGCGAACAGCCCGTTCAGCCCTTCGATCTCGTTCTCGGGCACGCCTTGCTCGCGGGCCCCGGCCGCGAACTCCTCGGCCGTCACCGGCACGTAGACGATGTCCCGGCCCGTCGCCTTGGACAGCTCGGCGCCCACGTCCGTGAACGTGAGCAGCCTCGGCCCGGTCAGCTCGTACAGCTTGCCGCCGTGGCCCTCCTGGGTCAGCGCCGCCACCACGACGTCCGCGATGTCGTCCACGTCCACGAACGGCTCGGGCACGTCCGCGATCGGCAGCGCGATGACCCCTTCGAGCACGGGATCCAGCAGGTAGCCCTCGCTGAAGTTCTGCATGAACCAGCTGCACCGCACGATCGTCCAGTCGGCCCCGGACGACTGGACGACCTGCTCGGCCGCCTCGGCCATCGGCTCGCCCCGGCCGGAGAGCAGGACCAGCCGGCCGACGCCGCCGGCCACGGCGAGCGAGGTGAAGGCCTGGATGTCTGCCAGGGCGCCGGGGAAGGCGAGGTCGGGATAGTAGGTCACGTACACGGAGTCGACCCCGTCCAACGCGGGCGCCCACGTGGATCGGTCTGTCCAGTCGAAGGACGGTCGCGCGGAGCGGGAGCCGATCCGCCACGGGTGGTCGAGAACGGTGAGCCTGTTCGCCACGCGGCGGCCGGTCTTGCCCGTGCCGCCCAGCACCAAAGTTGTCATGGCTCAAGTAAGCCGCCGAAGTCTGAGACTCTCCATGGTTGAGAAGCGCAATCCCATATGCGATCGTCTAACCCATGGACCAGCTAGCCGCCCTGCTCGACGGTCCGCGGGCGAGGGGCGCCTTCATGCTCCGCTGCCTGCTCGATCCGCCCTGGTCGCTGCGCATCCAGGACGAGGCCCCGCTCACGGTGGTGGTGATGGTGCGTGGCGAGGCGTGGATGGTGCCCGATGAGGGGGATGTCGTCCGGCTGTGTCCTGGAGAGGTGGCGATCATCCGCGGGCCCAAGCCGTACACGGTGGCCGACAACCCGGCCACGCCGCCGCAGATCGTCATCCACCCCGGCCAGCACTGCACCACGGTCGACGGGGAGTCGCTCGCCCAGGCCATGGACCTGGGCGTACGCACCTGGGGCAACGCCGCGGACGGCGAGACCGTGATGATCACCGGCGCCTACCTCATGGAGGGAGAGGTGAGCAGGCGGCTGCTGGAGGCGCTGCCCACGCTGCTGGTCCAGCGGGGCGACCCGCTCGTCCCGCTGCTGGGCGCCGAGATCGTCAAGGACCAGCCGGGGCAGGAGGCGGTCCTCGACCGGCTGCTCGACCTGCTGCTCATCTCCGTGCTGCGGTCGTGGTTCGCCACCCACGAGGCGCCGGCCTGGTATCGGGCGCAGAGCGATCCGGTGGTGGGCCGGGCCATGCGGATGCTGCACAACAACCCGGCACACCCGTGGACGGTCGCCGCGCTGGCCGCGCAGGTGGGCGTCTCGCGGGCCTCGCTGGCCAGGCGCTTCACCGAGCTGGTCGGCGAGCCGCCCATGGCGTTCCTGACCGGCTGGCGGCTGGCTCTTGCCGCCGATCTGCTGCGCGAGCCCGACGCGACGGTCGGCTCGGTGGCCAGGCAGGTCGGCTACGGCAGCCCGTTCGCGCTCAGCGCGGCCTTCAAGCGAGTACGCGGCGTCAGCCCGCAGGAGCATCGGGGGGCGGTTCGGTGAGACCGCAGCCCGCAGGGGCACCGGGCGGTCCGGTGAGACCGCTGCTGCTGATCGACGTCGACGGGGTGCTCAACCCGTTCAGCCGGCCCACGCCCGACTTCCGCCGCTACCAGTGCACGGTCGGCGACCAGGTCTACACCGTGCAGCTCAACGCCAGGCACGGCACCAGGCTGCTGGAGCTGGCCCTGGTCACCGGGGCCGAGCTGGTCTGGGCGACGACCTGGGAGCAGCACGCCAACGAGTGGATCGGTCCCCGGCTCGGCCTGCCCGAGCTGCCCGTCATTCCCATGGGACCGGACCAGGGGGGTTTGTACGGGGAAATGTTTAAAACCCCGCACGTAGCCGCTTATGTCGGCCGCAGACCGTTCGTATGGTTCGACGACCAGGTATGGCTGGAGGACGAGGAATACCTCAGGGGCACTCAGGGTCTCGATGATTTCCTGCTCATTCATGTTGATCCGAGACAGGGCCTGACCAGCCAACACCTCGCCCAGGCACACGAGTGGCTGACCCTCTCAGGGTTTTCTCAGGGTGCCTAGTGGGATATCTCCAGCCTGGACATCCGTTTTCCAGATAGGTGCAACCACACGGAGGAAACGATGTACCGCTCACGAGAGCATAGAATCCTGGCCGGCGTCTGCGGCGGTCTCGCCGACAAGATGGGCCTGCCCCCCACCCTCGTCCGGATCCTCTGGCTGCTGCTGTCGCTCATCCCCGGACCGCTCTGGGTGGTCTACGTGGCCATGTGGATCCTCGTCCCCGAGGAGCCGCAGCGCTACTAAGGGCTGTTTCTTAGATCAGGTACGGAGCCAGATGACCAGGGCGGCCAGGGTGACGGTGCCGAGGAAGACGTAGGCGCGTTTGTCATAACGCGCGTCGTACGGTGATCGTTCCATCGCCCGCCTCGTTGGCCGGCTTGGGGCCAGCAGCGGGTGGAGCCGCTCCCACTCGGCGTTTTAAGTCACCACGTCCCACGCTGGTAGGCCGCCTGGTCGGCCACGACGGCGCGGTAGGCGTCGCGTCCGCCGTAACGGGCGATCTGGCGAGGGTTCGCCGAAGAAGCCCGGTTCAGCCGCCGGGCCGGCGCCGGACTTCCGGCCGCCGGCCCTCGCGAGATCACCTCCCGCTCGGCCGCCGAAAGGTGTGCCTTGGCGCGTCGCTGTGGCCGATGGCGGATGCCTCCGGTCTGCGCCAAGAAGCTCCGGACATGGTGCATGGGCACGCCCCATCGAATTGAACGACTCCCCCGCACGCCATCGCTGCCAGTGGACGTCACCCCGGCTCCTGGTCGCCCAGTTCGTCGCTTGTGGGCGTGCAAGGCCTCAACCCGCGCCAGCCGATCTCGCCGTAGAAGGCTTCCGGCTCCTTGTAATGCGCCGCCCAGATCTGGTTGCCGAAGTCGAAATGCCACCACTCGTCGGCATCGCAGCGGAAGCCGGCACCGATCATGGCGTCCCGCAGTCTCCGCCGGTTGTCCCTGACCAGGGAGTTCCCAGGGCGGTCTTCAAAGTAGAGCGCCGCCGACTCGGGACCGAAGTGATCGAAGGCCGTCCCCATGTCGAGCTCTTGTCCAGCCCAGTCCAGCAGTGTCAGATCCACCGCCCCGCCGGTGGCATGGGGAGGGACGCGTCGCGGATCTCCTGGTTCGGTGACGAAGACCTCCGCCTGCTTGCGCAGTTCGGCCTCGTCCATCTCCGGGTGCGTGACTCGAAGGTTCGCGAGGTAGCGCAGGTAGATGTTGCTCTGCACGGACCGCGGCCGACAGCCGTCCCAGATCCTGAAGGTGAGCGGAGCCAGGCTGCGCTGGATGCTGACCAGCATGCGGGCGACCGCATGACGTACGTACATCGCGCTGGTCGGTGACAGGCCCCGCCGAAAATAGGAGGGGGACAGATCGAAGGGGTAGGAACGGAGATCCACCAAGGGATCTCCGTTCTCCCTGATGGCGACGTGCTCGAACTCGACGGCCGTCATCCGTCTGCCGCCGATCGGCAGATGCGCTCGCAGAGCTCGGGAAACGAGACCCCCGACGCCTGCGCGGCCTGAGGGAAGAGGCTGGTCGCGGTCAGGCCGGGCAATGTGTTCACCTCCAGGCACCACAGGTGTCCCGCCTCGTCCTGCCGGAAATCCACGCGGCTGTAGGAGCCCGCCTTGAGGATCTCGTGCGCCCGGCCCGCGAGATTTTGCAGTTCGGCCGTCAATTCCGGGGAAATGCCGGCAGGGAAGATCTCCAGCGCGACACCCGGCTGGTATTTGGCCTCGTAGTCGAAGATCTCCTTGACGCCCAGCTTGATCTCTCCCACAGCCAGCGGCCGTCCGTCGAGGACGCCGACGACGAATTCCCGTCCGGGCACGAAGCGCTCGACGAGCACACCGGCGTCGTGCATTCGGGCGGTCCTGACGGCGTCGTGCAAATCCTGCGGCCTCTTCACCAGGGTCAGGCCGACGGTGGACCCCTGCGCGTTCGGTTTGACGATTACCGGGCTGCTGGGGGTGATCTCGAACGGGATGCCGCCGGGATCGTCATCCGGCTCCAGGAGCACCCAGTCAGGAGTGGGTATGGCCTCCGCACGGAAGAGCCGCTTGCTCAGGTCCTTGTCCATGGCAATGGCGCTGGCGAGGTGGCCGCTGCCGGTGTAGCGCAGCCCCGCCGAGTCCAGGATCGCCTGGATGACACCGTTCTCCCCCGCTCCTCCGTGCAGGGCGAGGAAGACGAGGTCCGCGCCCAGCAGTTCTTCCACCAGCCGGGGCGCCATGCCCACGACGGGCCGCAGGGCCAGGTCAGGCGGCGCGTGTCCCACCGTCGCCGCCAGCACGCGCTCCTCCTCGGCGGAGCTGAGCCGGCCCTTGACGGTGTCGAAGACCTCCACGCTGTGGCCGCGCCCGCGTAGGGCCGGGATGACCTCCGCGGCGGAGGCGATCGAAACGTCACGCTCGGCGCTGGCGCCACCGAGGAGCAGCGCCACGCGCAGCGGCTTGGAGGGCAGGCCCATCAGATCATCTGCCTTTCGAAGGCTTTTACGATTCGGTGGATGTCGTACAACGGCGTCGCGTCCTCCATGAGGAGGACCTCTGTCTGGACAGGTGTCGCGGTGGACCTGCAGGCCGCCATGTAGGCATGGATCGGCTCGAGGAGGTCGCCGGGAACGAGTTCGGGATTGCCCACCACCGCGGTCTTTCCGGCGTTGCGGAGATGGAGCGCGGAAAAGATGTCGTCGTCGCTGGGCGTCAGGCCTGGATCCACGATGGCGAGGTGAACCCCATCGGCCAGCGCGCCTTTCCGCTGAATCACCTGCGCCGCCGTGACGACCTCGACAACGCGGAAGGGCGTTTCTCGTAACGAGGCGATTCCGCTCACCAGAAGGACAGGAACGGAAAATGTCATGCTGCGGCCCGGCGCATGCCCATCAGATCATCTGGCGTCACATCGGTGGTCCACCGCATTGTCAAGGTCTTCATCTCCCCCTGGTCGTACGGCGCGGCCGAATGCCGGGCCCGAGCGTGTGCAGCGATCTTCGAGACCTGAACCTGTATGGCCGGTTCGAACTCGACATGAGCCATCACCTCGGCGTCGGTCTGCCCGGCCCGGGCGGAAGGCCGCGGCGACTCGCTCGCTTGAGCGCACGCTCACGTCGGGACTATTGGGGCCAGCCGTCTACGTCACCGTTGGGCTGCGCCGTTCGACCGGTACATGCATCGTCCATGCGAGCGACCTCTCGACGACCAGCGCCGGGGCATCGATCTCCATCGTCTCGACAAAGTCCATCTGGTCTCCATCAGGCGTGGACCGCGGATACTCCCAGATCAGCGTGCGGCCGTCTGTGAAGTAGTTGGTGCGGAACCGCTTGCGCTGCGGCGGATCAGTGGACTCTCAAAGGACCGCACCGGGTGCGTAGAGGGCGATGTCGTGGCTCGATGTCATGGTTCTGGGGCTCCTCATTCGGGTCGCGCCTCGTGATCAACGAGGAATCAGTCTGGCCGCGAATTAGTTCGACGCGCGCCGAAGTGTCGCCGCACCGCCACGAGTGATGCGTCCGACGCAACGCATCACGGTGTACAAGCGACACCGCCGCTGGTCGGCCGACGGCACATCACCTCCGCCGCCTCCCGCACTGGGCCGGCAAAGGGGGAACGCCTCCGGGGCAAACCGGGGCGATCCGGTGCTGGCCGCGCTGCGTCCTATCCTGGAACGCATGAAGGCAAGGCCGCTGACACTCGTCCAGGATGAGCTCGTCGATTACGACAAGGCGATGGAGCGCATGACCGACCTCGTCGGTGAGCGCCAACGAGACGAGCGGCCGGACACGCTCTGGCTGCTGAGCCACCCGTCGGTCTACACGGTCGGGCGCCGCACGCCGGTGACCCACCTGCCGGACCCGTCGCGCGGCATCCCCGTGGTCGAGACCGGCCGCGGGGGCCAGCTCACCTACCACGGTCCCGGCCAGCTCGTCGGCTACCTCATCGTCAAGCTGGGCGAGGAGGAGGGCATCGTCGACTACGTACGGGAAGTGGAGCTCCGGCTGGTCGAGGCCCTGGGCGCGCTGGGGCTGCCCGCGGAGCGCCGCGACACCCCGCCCGGCTCCGAGCTGCTGACCGGCGTCTGGACATCCGAGACGGGGCGCAAGGTCGCGTCCATCGGGATGCGGCAGAGCCGTGGCGTCACCAGCCACGGCTTCGCGCTCAACGTCGACGGCGACCTGGAGCCGTGGCACTGGGCTGTCGCCTGCGGCATGCCCGACGTGGACATGACCTCGCTCAAGAGAGAGCTGGAGGCCACGTCCATGGACACCGTCCGCGCGGCCGTGGCCACGGCCTTTGAAGCGTCGTAAGCGTCTTAAGGCATGGGCAGTTCGTCGATGGTCCGGCGGGGCCCGGTGAACCAGTGTTTGGCCGACAGCTTCCACCACAGGGCGATGCCGAGTAGCACGACCCCGACCAGGACCGGCGCGTAGTTCACGTCTGTCCAGGTGAAGTTCTCGTTGCCGGGGATCGCTGAGGGCTTGATCGGCATGATGAAGTAGATCGAGATGATCACGATCTCAACGCAGGCGATCCAGCACATGGCCCGATATTTCCGCCCAAGGGTCCACGGGCCGGGCCGGAAGTTGTCGCCCATGCGCAGCCGCAGCCAGATCGGGATGAGGAACGCCAGGTAGAGCCCGATGACCGCGATCGACACGACGGCGAGAAAGGCCACCGGAGTGGTCGAGCCGGCCGGCGCCCAGAGCGCGGGCAGGGTAATCAGCGCGGCCACCACGCAGCCCGCGAGGATCGCGTTGACCGGCGTCCGGTTGCGGTCGACCTTCGACCACAGCCGCCAGCCCGGCACGGCGCCGTCGCGCGAGAACGCGTAGGTCATCCGCGACATCGAGGTCACGCAGCTCATCCCGCAGAAGAACTGACCGATCGTGGAGATCGCGAAGATCGCGGTGGCCAGCGGCGAGGAGAGGGCGGTCTCGAAGATGGCGCCCACGAAGCCGCCCTGCTTGTTGATCTCGTCCACGTTCGTCGCGGCGAACAGGAACGCCAGCAGCAGGATCCAGCCGCCGATCGCCGAGTAGAAGATCGACTGCCAGAGTCCGCGGGCGGCCGCCGTGGAGGCGCCCTGCGTCTCCTCCGACACGTGCGCGCAGGCGTCGAAGCCGGTGATCGTGTACTGCGTGAGCAGGAAGCCCAGGGGCAGCACGTAGAACCAGAACGGTATGCCGCCGTCGCCGTCACCGAAGCCGGAGTTGTTGATGGTGTCGGTGAAGACGAAGCCGACCGTCTGGTGGTGGCTCGGCGCGAAGATCAGAATCGCCACCACGATCGCGGCACCCGCCACGTGCCACCAGACCGAGATGTTCTGCAGCATTGAGATGAGCCGGTGGCTGTAGATGTTGATCAGCGCGTGCAGCACCAGAATGATCACGAACAGCAGGAACGCGTTCCCGAGCGAGGCGTCCCAGCCGCCGCCGGTGAGCCGGTTGATGGTGATGTTCAGGAATGTCGCGCAGCCGTAGTCGACCGACGCGGTGACCGCGATGAGACCGATCAGGTTGAGCCAGCCGGTGAACCAGCCGTGGATCGGCTTGCCCATCGTGGCGGCCCACCAGTAGATGCCGCCCGCCGTCGGGTACGCGGAGACCAGCTCCGACATGCAGAGACCGATGATCAGGATGAAGACGGAGATCAGCGGCCAGCCCCAGGAGATGGCGATGGGACCGCCGTTGTTCCAGGCCTGACCGAAGGTGGTGAAGCAGCCGGCGAGGATCGAGATGATGGAGAAGGAGATGGCGAAGTTGGAGAAACCGCTCCAGGTCCTTGACAGCTCCTGCTTGTAACCGAGCTCGGCGAGGCGCCTGGAATCCTCTTCTGTGGTCATTGAGGTCTCCTTGGGGGGATGCGCGGCGGAGGACTCTCTAGGATTTGGTCTATCTCTAGACCATTTCCATGTCACAGGCAAGGCGTTACAGCGGAGTTTCGAGCTGGTAAGGACCGTTCTTTACCTAAATGTGGACCTCGTCGCTAAATGCGCAGCACAAGCCACGACAGCGCCCACGGCGTACCAGAACAGGTCGGGCGGGTTGAACGTGCTGCCCAGCAGCGGCCGCAGCAGCGGCGGGATCTCCCAGAGCTGGGCGAACTCGATCGCCCAGCTCAGCGCGGCCGACCCCAGCGCGGCCCACACCGGCCGGACGCGCGGCAGGACGAGCACGACCAGCAGGTAGATCAGGACCGTGTAGAGCGCGTCGCCCGCGTACTTGGCGAACGGTCCGTCCCACAGCAGCCGCACCCCCAGCCCGGCCACGACGGTGACGACAGCGGCGGCGAGCACGGGCCAGCGAGACATTTGGCTCACGTTAGTAGCATCGGCCTACATGAGCGCGACGATGGTGGTCAAGGACCTTGCGGCGGGGCACGGCGAGCGGATCCTGTTCTCGAACCTGGATCTGGTGGTGGCCCCCGGCGACGTCATCGGGCTCGTCGGGGCCAACGGCGCCGGGAAGTCCACACTGCTGCGCCTGCTGGCCGGGATCGATCGGCCCGAGCAGGGCTCCATACGCCTCAGCCCGGCCACGGCCACGGTCGGCCACCTGCCGCAGGAGCCGGAGCGCCGCCCCGGTGAGACGGTCGGACAATTCCTGGCCAGGCGCACCGGCGTCGAGCAGGCGCAGCGGGAGCTCGACGACGCCACCCAGGGTCTGGTCGAGGCGCGGCCGGGCGCCGACGACGCCTACAGCGTCGCGCTGGAGCGCTGGCTCGCGCTCGGCGGCGCCGACCTGGAGGATCGTGCGGCGGAGATCGGGCTGCCGGTGAGCATGGAACAGCCCATGACCTCGTTGTCGGGTGGCCAGGCGGCCCGCGCGGGGCTGGCCTCGCTGCTGCTCAGCCGCTACGACCTCTTCCTGCTCGACGAGCCGACCAACGACCTCGACCTCGACGGGCTCGACCGGCTGGAGGGCTTCGTCCAGGGCCTGCGGGCCGGCACGGTGGTGGTCAGCCACGACCGGGAGTTCCTGGCCAGGACCGTCACCAAGGTGCTGGAGCTGGACCTGGCCCAGCAGCAGATCCACCTGTACGGCGGCGGCTACCAGGCCTACCTGGACGAGCGCGAGGTGGCCAGGAGGCACGCCCGCGAGCGCTTCGAGGAGTACGCCGACACCCGCGCCCAGCTGGAGTCCCGTGCCAGGACGCAGCGGGCCTGGATGGAGAAGGGCGTCAGGAACGCCCGGCGCAAGGCGACCGACAACGACAAGATCGGCCGCAACACGCGCATCGAGACGACCGAGAAGCAGGCCGCCAAGGCCCGCCAGTCGGAGAAGCTCATCGAACGCCTCGAGGTGGTCGAGGAGCCGCGCAAGGAGTGGGAGCTGCGGATGGAGATCGCCGCCGCGCCGCGTTCCGGCGCGGTGGTGGCCACGCTGCGCGGCGCGGTGGTCAGGCGGGGCGCGTTCACACTCGGCCCGGTCGACCTGGAGATCGGCTGGGCCGAGCGGGTGGCGATCACCGGGTCCAACGGCTCGGGCAAGACGACGCTGCTGGCCGCGCTGCTCGGCCGCACCCCGCTCGACGAGGGGCACGCCACGCTCGGGCCCGGCGTTGTGGTCGGCGAGGTGGATCAGGTCAGAGGGCTGTTCGAGGGCGGGGAGCCGCTGCTCGACGCGTTCGGCGCGCAGACGCCGGAGCTGCCGCCCGCCGAGGTGCGGACGCTGCTGGCGAAGTTCGGGCTGCGGGCCGCGCACGTGCTGCGGCCCGCCGACACGCTGTCGCCCGGCGAGCGCACCCGCGCGGCTCTGGCGTTGCTGCAGGCTAGAGGCGTTAATCTACTCGTGCTGGACGAGCCGACGAACCATCTCGATCTCCCGGCGATCGAGCAGTTGGAGTCGGCCCTGTCGAGCTACCCAGGCACGCTGCTGCTCGTCACCCACGACCGGCGGATGCTCGACGCCGTACACGTCGATCGTCGCCTGAGGGTGAGCGACGGGACCGTTCTTGAGTCGGTCTGAAAATTTACACCGCTCAAGGAAACGAAGGTGAAACAATTTTCCGGCACTCGTTGACACGCAGTGTTCGTATGGTGTGCCTTTCTCTACACAGGACACCCCCGCCTGAAGGTGAGGCACAATGAGGAAATGGTTCGCACGCCTGGCTCTGTTGGGCGTAGCGGTATTAGTCGCAGGTCAGGGCCAGGCGGCCCAAGCCGCGGAACCGGCAGCGGGGAAGAAGATCGTCCGCATCGGCGCCACGCAGGCGATGGACTCGATGAACCCGTTCCTGGCGGTCAGGCTGGTCTCGTCGGCGGTCCAGCGCGAGATGTACAGCTTCCTGACCACGCCCGACCCCAAGACGCTGAAGCCCAGCCCGGATCTGGCCGAGTCGTGGACGACCTCGCCCGACGGGCTCACGTGGACGTTCAAGATCCGCAGCACCAAGTGGTCTGACGGTCAGCCGGTCACCGCCGAGGACGCGGCCTGGACCTTCAACAAGGTCATGACGGACGACGCGGCCAAGACCGCCAACGGCCCGGCCGTCGAGAACTTCGAGAGCGTCACCGCCAACGGCCAGGACCTGGTCATCAAGACCAAGGCGCCGCAGGCGTCCATGCTGGAGAACCCGATCCCGATCATGCCCAAGCATGTCTGGGAGAAGGTCACCGACATGGCCAAGTACGAGGCCGACGTCTATCCGGCCGTGGGCAGCGGGCCGTACATCGCGGTCGAGCACAAGAAGGACCAGTTCGTCAAGCTCAAGGCCAACCCCGACTACTGGCGGGGCAGGCCCAAGGTCGACGAACTGCAGTTCATCTTCTATGACAACCCGCAGGCCGCCATCGCCGGTCTGAAGAAGGGTGACATCGACCTGATCGGCCGCATGACGCCGCCGGACTTCGAGTCGATCAAGGGCGACCCCAACATCGAGCAGTGGAACACCCAGGGCCGCCGCGCGGCGTACCTGGAGGTCAACCCCGGCGCCACCACCACGGACAACAAGCCCGTCGGCGACGGTCACCCCGCGCTGAAGGACCCGAAGGTGCGCACCGCGCTGCACTACGCGATCGACAAGCAGAAGCTGGCCGACGAGGTGCAGGGCGGTCTGGCCAAGCCCGCCGACGGCTCGATCATCCCGCCGCTGTACAAGGAGTTCTTCTGGGAGGCCACGGGCGACCAGAAGGTCACCTACGACGTCGCCAAGGCCAACAAGATCCTCGACGACGCCGGTTACAAGAAGGGCGCCGACGGCGTCCGTACGATGCCCGACGGCAAGAGGAAGCTGGAGTTCCGCTTCAGCATCCACACTGACACCCCGATCGAGGACAAGCTCGCCGAATACCTGACGGGCTTCTTCAAGGAGATCGGCGTCACGCTGACCACGGTGAAGCTCGACTCCAGCAAGTTCGCCGAGGAGACGGGCGTCACGGGGCTGTACGACATCGCGATCAGCGGCTGGTCGGTCAACCCCGACCCCGAGGAGGTCCTGGCCACGCACCTGTGCAGCCGCCGGCCCACCCCGTCGGGCGAGGGTGGCGGCACCGAGTCGTTCTACTGCGACCCGACCTTCGAGAAGCTCTACCAGGAGCAGCTCAAGGAGCTCGACCGGGCCAAGCGCGTCGAGATCATCAAGAAGATGCAGGAGCGCCTCTACACCGACGCTCCGGTGATCGCGATCTACTACCCGAACGACCTTGAGGGCTACCGCAAGGACCGCATCACCAGTATCACCCCGGTCCCCGAGGACAAGGGCCTGATCTACGGCGGCAGCAGCGGCTACCCGTTCTACGCCATGGACGTCAAGGCCACGGGCGGCACCAGTGCGGCCGGCAGCGACGGCGGCTCCAACACCGGCCTCATCGCCGGTGTGGTCGGCGGCGTGGTGGTCATCGGACTCGTGGCCTTCCTCTTGACCCGGCGTCGCAAGAGCGTCGCCGACGAGCGCGAATGACCACACCGCTCGAAGCAGCGGAGCCCGCCGTCCAGGCGGCGGGCTCCGGTGATGACCGCCCCGCCTACCGCGGCACGCTGAAGTACGCGCTGTCGAAGGTCGGCGGGGCGTTGTTCAGCATCGCGATGGTGATCGTCGGCACGTTCTTCGTGTTCCGGCTGCTGCCCGGCGACCCCGTGCGCAACCTGGCGCAGGGTCGCAACATGACCCCGACGCAGCTCGCCCTGGAACGGCACCGGCTCGGCCTGGACAAGTCGCTGATCGACCAGTTCTTCGACTTCGTCGGCAAGACGCTCCACCTCGACCTCGGCACCTCCTACGAGTACAACCGGCCGGTCCTCAGCCTCATCGGCGAGCGGTTCCCCGCGACGCTGCTGCTCGCGGGCGGCGGCCTGGTCATCGCGGTCGGTCTCGGGATCTGGCAGGGCCAGCGGGCCGGATGGCAGCGCGGCAGCCGCTTCGACCAGGTCTCCACGGGTGTCTCGCTGGTGTTGTGGTCCATGCCGACGTTCTGGCTGGGGCTGCTCCTGCTCATGGTGTTCGGCGTCGGGATCGGGCCGATCCCCGGCATCTTCCCGACCCGGGGCATCGAGAGCGTGGACGCGCCCGACGGCTTCGCCTACGTGCTCGACGTGGGCATGCACATGGTGCTGCCGTGCCTGACCCTCGTGGCCGTGGTCTACGCCCAATACCTGCTGGTCATGCGCTCGTCGCTGCTGGAGGAGGTCAGCCAGGACTACGTGAACGTGGCCCGCGCCAAGGGCCTGCGCGACGACCAGGTGCGCCGCCGCCACGCGGTCCCCAACGCGCTGCTGCCCACGGTGACGCTGGTCTTCATGCGCATCGGCTTCGTGGTCGGCGGCGCTGTCACCGTCGAGACGATCTACAGCTGGCCGGGGCTCGGGCAGCTGTTCTACGAGGCGGTCAGGGTGCCTGACTTCACACTCATGCAGGGCACGTTCATGCTGATCACGGTGGCCGTGATCCTCATGAACACGCTGGCCGACGTGGTCTACCACATCATCGACCCGAGGGTGAGGTCGGCATGACCGCCGTGGCCACGTCTCGCAGGCGTCTGGCGCTCGGCCGCTTCTGGCGCAGTTTCCGTCAGGAGCGGGCCGGGATGGCCGGGCTGGTGGTGCTCGTCACCGCAGTCCTGCTGGCGCTGGTCGCGCCGCTGTTCATCGATGACGGCGTGACCAGCGTGGTGAGCGGCACGGGCGCCAAGTTCGCGGCGCCCAGCCTCGCGGAGCCGTTCGGCACCGACGAGTCCGGCCGGTCCATCCTGCTGATGGTCTGGTGGGGCTCGCGTACGTCGCTGCTCATCGGCTTCCTCGCTGCCCTGCTGAGCATCGTGATCGGCACGGTCATCGGCATCGCCGCCGGGCACTTCCGCGGTTGGATCGGGGCCGTGCTCATGCGGGCCACCGACTGGTTCCTGGTGCTGCCCTCGCTGCTCACAGCGCTGGTGCTGGCGGCCATCCTGGGCGGCAGCACGGCCACGATCATCGTGGCCATCGGCATCACCACCTGGCCGTCCACCGCCCGGCTGATCAGGTC
Source organism: Nonomuraea sp. NPDC049028 (assembly GCF_043197735.1). NCBI lineage: Bacteria > Bacillati > Actinomycetota > Actinomycetes > Streptosporangiales > Streptosporangiaceae > Nonomuraea > Nonomuraea sp. NPDC049028. The sequence goes on along the minus strand of NZ_JBICTR010000008.1, from coordinate 530,523 downwards.
TCAGACGCTGTCCGTGGAGGCCAGGCCGTACATCGAGCGGTCGAAGGCGCTCGGCGGCGGGCACTGGCACATCACCACGCGGCACGTGCTGCCGAACGTGGCGCCGCTGCTGCTGGCCAGCACCACGCTGGAGGTGGCCAGCGCGATCGTCACCGAGTCCACGCTGGCCTTCCTCGGCGTCAGCTCGAACAAGACCTCCTGGGGCACGATGCTGCGCGCGTCCTACGACTTCAACGCTCCCGCCAACGCGGCCTGGTGGTACATCCTCATTCCCGGCCTCTGCATCCTGGCCGTCGTCATGGCGTTCACGCTGGTGGGACGCGCGCTGGAGGCCGTGCTCAACCCGCGACTCAGGAAGGCGGGCGCATGACTCTCCTCGAACTCGACGACCTCACGGTGACCTACCGGATCGCCTCCGGCGAGGTGCCCGCCGTACGGGGAGTGTCGCTGAAACTGGAGTCGGGCGCGGCGCTCGGGGTAGCCGGTGAGTCGGGATCCGGCAAGTCGACGCTGGCCATGGCGCTGCTGCGGCTGCTGCCGCGTGACGCCCGCGTCGGCGGCCGGATCCTGCTCGACGGCGAGGACATCCTGGCCATGAACTGGGGCCGCATGCGCGCGGTCCGCTGGGCCGAGGCGTCCATCGTCTTCCAAGGCGCCCAGCACGGTCTCAACCCGGTCCGCAAGATCGGCGACCAGATCGCCGAGCCGCTGCTGGTGCACAACCTGGCCAAACCCGACCAGGCCGGCAAGCGGGTGGCCGAGCTGCTCGAACAGGTCGGCCTGCCCGCCTGGCGGGCCCGCAGCTACCCGCACGAGCTGTCCGGCGGCCAGCGGCAGCGCGTGATGATCGCGATGGCCCTGGCCTGCTCGCCCCGGCTGATCATCGCCGACGAGCCGACGACCGCGCTCGACGTGATGGTCCAGGCCCAGGTCCTGACGCTGATCAAGGAGCTGATCGCCGAGCGGAACATCTCACTGATCATGATCTCGCACGACCTGTCGGTGCTCGCCGACGTCTGCGGGCAGCTCGCGGTCATGTACGCGGGCCGCGTCGTGGAGCACGGCCCGTCGCGCGAGGTGTTCCACGAGGCCAAGCACCCCTACACGCGGGCACTGGCGGCGGCGTTCCCCACGGTCGGCGACCCGGTGTCGCGGCTGGCGCCCAAGGGCCTCGGCGGCGATCCGCCGGACCCGATGGACCTGCCCACCGGCTGCGCCTTCCATCCGCGCTGCCCGGTGGCGCTGGAGGAGTGCGCGACCCTCGATGTCGAGCTCTGGCCCGCGGGCGACAGCCGTACCGCTGCCTGCGTGCACGTACGGGCGAAGGAGGAGGCCTCATGACCGAGACGGAGACGTCCTCGGAGACCGTCGCCACGGGGCACAAGACCCTGCTGGAGGCCCGTGACCTGCACGTGGAGTTCCCGTCGCGCGGGCGGCGGGCCCGCGCGGTCGACGGGGTGAACCTGGCGATCGGCGCCGGCGAGATCGTGGCCCTCGTCGGTGAGTCCGGCTGCGGCAAGACCACGCTGGCGCGCACGCTGATGGGCCTGGAACGGCCCACTTCGGGGACGGTCGTCTATGACGGTACGCCGCTGGACTACCACTCCAAGGCGCTCAAGGCGTACCGGAAGGCCGTGCAGCTGGTCCTGCAGGACCCGATGGGCTCGCTGAACCCGCGGCACACCGTCTACGAGGCGGTCGCCGAAGGACCGCGCATCCACGGCCTGTCCGGCGAGCGGGAGATCGTGGCCGAGGCGCTGTCCAGGGCCGGGCTGCGGCCTCCTGAGCGGTTCTTCCTGCGCTACCCGCACGAGCTGTCGGGCGGTCAGCGTCAGCGCGTGGTCATCGCCGGCGCGCTGGCCCTCAACCCGAAGGTGCTGGTCGCCGACGAGCCGGTGGCCTCGCTCGACGCCTCGGTGCGGGGCGAGATCCTCGCGCTGCTGCTCCGGCTCCGCGCGGACCTGGGCCTGTCGGCCTTGGTCGTCACCCACGACCTCGGGCTGGCCTGGAACATCGCCGACCGGGTGGCGGTCATGTACCTCGGCCGGATCGTCGAGGCGGGGCCGGTCGAGCAGGTGCTGACCGCGCCGCGCCATCCGTACACGCAGGCCCTGATGTCGGTGCTGCCGGAGTCGCCCGAGCGGATCGTGCTGACCGGCGAGCCGCCGGACCCGACGCGGATCCCGGGTGGCTGCCGCTTCCACGCCCGCTGCCAGGTGCTCGCTTCCGGCAAGGCAGCCGAGGCGGGGGTGGACGCCAAGTGCAGGTCGCAGCGGCTCGACATCCTGCCCGCCACGCCGGCCGCGCGGGCGGCCTGCCATTACGCGGAGCTCAGCGCTTGAATGCCGTGGCGTGCTCGGCGGCCCACTGGGCGAAGGAACGCGGTGCCCGGCCGGTGACCTGCTCGACGGTCGGGACCACCGTGTAGCCGATCTCGGGGGTATTGCCGAGCGCGCCGATGAGGAACTCGATCGTCTCCGCGCCCATGCCGTCGGCGCGCCACTTCGCGCGGGCCTCGGCCTCGGAGAGTTCGACGAAGCGGATCTCCTGGCCGACGGCGTCGCTGAGGATGCGCACCTTCTCCGTGGTGGTGATGGCCTGCGGCCCGGTCAGCGTGTACGTCTTGCCCGCGTGGCCGTCGCCCGTCAGCACGGTGGCCGCCACGGCGGCGATGTCACGCTCGTGCACCATGGCGCTGAGCCGGCCGCCGAACGGCTCCCTGATGGCGCCCTCGGCCTTGATCGTCTGGGCCCACCACTGGAGCGTGTTGGACATGAACTCGACCGGCGTCAGCAGCGTCCACTCCAGCTCACTGGCGGCCAAGGCCTGCTCCAGCGGGCCGTCGGCGCGCCCGCCCAGGACGGTGACCTTGCGCACGCCCGACTTGACGGCCAGCTCCACGATCTGCTCGCCGGTCTTCAGCGGCGCGTAGTCGTCGCCGGCGAAGTTGATGAGGTGAACGGCCGTTACACCCTCGAAGGCGGTCGTGAGGCTGCCCGGCTCGGCCAGGTCCCCGGCGACGACCTCCACGCCCTCGGGCAGGTCGGCCTTGGCCGGGTCGCGGGTCAGGGCACGCACCTGGTGGCCGTTCCGGGCGAGCTCGTCGACGATGAGGCGGCCGACGGTTCCGGTGGCACCGGTGACGAGGATCGTCATGACAGGCTCCTTCTGGCATTTATGCGGAACGGAACGTTCGATTCCCAATCTACCAGAACGGAACGCTTTATTCCATATAGTTCTTCAGTGTGATGGCCGTCGCGGCCCGGGCCATGGGCCCGGCGATGCGGTCGATCATCCGGTCACGGCCGGGCAGGTGGGGGAGCAGCCTGATCATCCTGGTCTGGAACCAGATGACCGCGCGTGAGGGCAGCACCATGCCCTTGACGTTGGCCGGGCCCAGCTTCTGGTTGGCGTCCACGAAGGCGCGCATCTCCCGCTCGTAGCCGTCCACGCCGCCGCCGGAGGCCAGCTCACCGGCCAGCACGTACGCCCCCACCAGGGCGAGGCTGGTGCCCTGGCCCGACGCCGGCGAGGCGCAGTAGGCGGCGTCGCCGACCAGCACGACCCGGCCCTTGGACCAGCGGTCCATGTGGATCTGGCTGACGGAGTCGAAGTAGAAGTCCGTCGACTCGCGCACGGCCTCCAGTAGCGCGGGCACCTCCCACTCGACCCCGGCCATGGCCTGGGTCAGCAGCTCCTTCTGCTGGTCCGGGTCGCGGCGGTCGTAGGTGAGCGGCTGCGACGACCACATGAACAGCGCCTTGGCGTTGCCGTCCTGCTTGGTGCTGTAGACGTTCGCGGTCCGGCCGGGGGCGGCGTGGACCGCCTCCTCGCGGTCGAGGCCCAGACGGTTGGGGACCGTACAGATCGAGATGTAGTAGCCGAGATCGCGCACGAACGCCGACTCCGCGCCGAAGACCAGCCCGCGCGTGTTGGAGTGCATCCCGTCGGCTCCGACGACCAGGTCGAACCGCCGCGGCGCCGACCGCTCGAACGTCACCGTCCCGTCCTCGGCGATGCCGGTGATCGAGTCGTCGAAGATGTACTCCACGTCGTCGCGGGTCAGGTCGTAGAGGAGCTCGTTGAGGTCGCCGCGCATGATCTCGGCGTCGGCGCCCTCGCGCCCGCCGAACAGGTCGGCGTCCATCTCCGCGATCCGCCGGCCCTTGCCGTCGTAGTGTGTCGCGATCCGCATGTCGGTGCTCCTGGCGCGGACCGCGTCGAGCAGGCCCATGCGCTCGACCACGTCGAGCGCCACGCCGCGGATGTCGACCTTGTAGCCGCCCTCGCGGATCGAGGGCGCCCGCTCCACCACGGTGGGGGTGAAGCCGTGCCGCCGCAGCCAGTAAGCCGTCGCGGTGCCGGCGATGCTCGCGCCGGAGATCAGGATGTTCGTCATGTCCTGAAAGGTACAGTCGTCTCAGACGCTTGTCTAGTACGGCTTTCTGAGACGCCCGTGTTAGACTCTGGGTATGGGAAATCGTGAAGACCTGCTGGCCGGGGCCAAGCGCTGCCTGATCGAGAAGGGCTACTCGCGCACGACGGCGCGCGACATCGCCACGGCCTCCGGAGTGAGCCTGGCGGGCATCGGCTATCACTTCAGGTCGAAGGACGCGCTGATGAACGAGGTGCTGTTCGAGGTGATGCGGGAGTGGGGCGACGATCTGGCGGCGACGCTGGCCGCCGACGTCAAGCACGCCGACGTCAAGGCCAACACGGAGCCGCTCGAACGCTTCGAGGCGGCATGGGACCGGGTGATCGAGTCATTCGACCGGCTGCGGCCGCTCTGGGTCACCCAGTTCGAGCTGCTGGGCCAGATCGACCACCTGCCCGATATTCGGGAGCAGCTCGTGGCCGGCATCCAGGAGGGGCGTCAGGGGCTCGCGGAGTTGTTCGAGGGCATCGACCCGGCGGCGGAGCCGGAGCGGGCGCGGCTGGTCGGCACGTTCTATCAGGCCATGCTGACGGGATTCCTGTCGCAGTGGCTGATCGATCCCGACAGCGCGCTGTCGGGCCGCGAGGTGGTCGCGGCCCTGCGCATGGTCCAGAGGTAGCTTCTCGTGTGGCTTAGAAGGCGCTGATCGTGGCGGGCGCCCGCTCGGCCCTGCTCAGCGTGCGGATCACCGCCGTCGCGCCATGACGGTGTACGGCAAGCCGCGCCAGCAGCTCGACGACCGGCTCGACGACCGAGGCCGGCAGCTCGGGAGTCTCCACGCCCACACTGGCGGCCAGGTCGTCGGAATGCACGACCAGCTCCATCAGGCGGGTGAGCAGGAGGTCGTCGAACCGGAGCGACCAGCCCGACCACGGCAGGTACACCACCTTGTCGCTGGGCTGCGCGGGCAGGGCGACCCGCTGCCGGTCGAACAGCTCGCCCGCCCTGGCGGCCAGCGCCACCGGGCCATCGGCGGCGGCCACCTCACCGGCCCGCCGGATGCCCACGTTGCTCTCGTGGTCGAGACCCGCCTGCACCCACGGCGACCTGGTGAAGTGCTCGATCAGCGGGATCGGCTCACCGGGCGGCCCGCCGTCCTCGAGCAGGTTGTCGACCCGGACGATCTGGTGGGCCAGGTGCGCGGCCAGTCCGGCCACACTGAACTCGGTCAACGCGCTCGGCTTCTCCCACGCGGCGGCCACGGCCGGCTCACGCAGCAGCGCCACCGCGGACGACGCGGCGACCAGATAGGACTCCCTGATCTCCCCCATGTCCCGCCTTTCCCCGTTTTCTGGTGGTGACCCGGCAAAGACTATCCGGGGTGCTGTCCTGATCGTCAGCCGAGGGCGCGCCTGATCGCCGACCTGATGAAGACCCTGGCCAGCGTCGCGCGCCTGAAGCGGCTCAGGAACGGCCGCGGCAGGCCGTACCTGCGGGCTCGGATGTCCGCCACCACGTTCATCGGCGCGCCGAGCTCGGCCAGCACGTCCAGGGCCTCCCGCTTGGTGATCAGCCGCCCGTCCCGCAACGTGACCGTCGCCCTCGCCACGGTGATCATCCCGAGATCCACCCAGATGTCCCGCAGCCACAGCTTGCGCGTGCGCGTCTTGACCAGCCAGAAGTCCCGGAGATCCGCCCGGATGAACTCGCTCAGCTCCTCGTCCGTCACCGGCGGCAGCAGGCCCGCGGGCGGCTCGCCGTGCAGCTCGAGAGCGCCCGAGTGCAGCTCACGACGGGTCACCGGGGTGACCGGCCGCTCGGACAGCTCCTGGTGCGCCCAGGTCACATGCTCGGTCGCGAAGTCGCCCAGCCGGTGTTTGGGCATGTAGGAGCAGTGCAGATGCTCAGCGAGCGGCAGAACGATCTCCTCGTGCAGCTTGGCCAGCCGTTGCCGCTGCTCCTCGGTGAGGTCCGTCTCGACCACCGCGATGAGATCGAGATCGCTCTTGCCCGGCTGGTAGTCACCCGCCGCGAGCGACCCGTGCGCCCACAGGGCGACCAGGGGTACGGCCGGCCTGATGTCGTGGAGGAAACGGGTTAGCAGAAGATCGGTGGCCGCATGCATGATGGCCACTATGGTCGACACGAGACGCGACGGAAAAGTGGCCCTGGTCACCGGTGTGGGCCGCACTGTCGGCATCGGCGCCGGCATCGCCCGCCGGCTGGCGGCCGCGGGCTGGGACATCGCCTACACGTACTGGACCCCGTACGACGAGCGCATGTCCTGGGGTGCCGAGCCGGGGGCGGCCGACGCGATCGGCGAAAGCCTCGCCGGGCGCGGCGCGGCGATCGAGGCCGACCTGACGGACGCCGACGCCCCCGCACGGATCTTCGACGAGGCCGAACGCCGGCTGGGCAACGTCACCGCCCTGGTGATGTGCCACTGCGAATCGGTCGCCTCCGGCCTGCTCGACACCACCCTCGCGAGCTTCGACCGCCACTTCGCCGTCAACGCGCGGGCCACCTGGCTGCTGATTCGCGAGTACGGCCGCCGCTTCTCGGGCGCCCACGGGACCGGCCGGATCATCGGCCTCACCAGCGACCACACGGTCGGCAACCTGCCCTACGGCGCGAGCAAGGGCGCCCTGGACCGCATCGTCCTGGCCGCCGCCCGCGAGCTGGCCCACCTCGGGGTCAGCGCCAACGTCATCAACCCCGGACCGGTGGACACCGGCTGGATGTCGGACGAGGCCCGGGAGACCTTCCTCCGCCAGACCCCACTCAACCGCCTCGGCACGCCCACGGAGACCGCCAACTTGGTCGACTTCCTGTGCTCCCCACAGGGCCAGTGGATCAACGGCCAACTGCTGATGAGCAACGGCGGCTTCGCCTAGAGCGGTGTCCACGACGGACCGTTTGCCTCTTCTGCCCCAAAGGACCTCAGCTCACGACGGACCGTTACAGGGATTGAGGCGGTCACCGCACTAAAGCGCGTGACCACCCGCCACCTGGAGGACCTGACCGGTGATCCACCGAGCCTGGTGCGAGGCGAGGAACACGACGGCGTCGGCGATGTCGGCGGGCTCGCCCACCCGCCCCAGCGGCACGATATAGCTGTCGCGCCGCCTGCGGCTCACGTAGGTCGGCGGGTACGGCCACCGCGTCGCGGAGCCCGGCGGCCAGCGCCTCGGCGACGTCCCTGGTGGGGGTGACATGCTCCCAGGTGACGCCCGGGGGAGCGGGCCTCTCGCTGAAGTAGTGCACCGCCACCCGCGCCCCCTCAGCCGAGAAGGCCCGCGCGACCGCCGCCCCGATGCCTCCACTGGCGCCGGTGACGAGAACGGTCCGACCGGCGAGTTTCGTATCGACCATCCGAGGAGCATGTCGTGATAAATCGCCCATGGCGAGCCAGGGGACCGGAACCGGCCTTTTGTCAGGGCGCGCTGAACAGCGCGCTCACCGACTCCCCGTCGTGGATCCGCCGCATCGCCTCGGCCAGCGCCGGGGCGATCGACAGGACCGTGAGCTTGTCCGTGGGCTTGGGCACGGGCACGGTGTTGGTGCAGACGATCTCCTCGACCTCGGGCAGCGCGGTCAGCCGCTCGATCGACCCGGCCGCGAACAGCCCATGCGTGCACGCCACGCGTACGGAGTTGACGCCACGCTCGCGCAGCCGGTCGAGCAGCTCGATGACGGTCGTGCCCTTGGCGATCTCGTCGTCCAGGATGATCACGTCCTTGCCCTCGACCTCGCCGATCACCGAGCTGATCACCACCCGGTCGTCGCTGAAGCGCTGCTTGGCCCCCATCGCCACGTCGGTGCCGAGCAGCCGGGCGAAGTGCGCGGCCTCCTTGGCGTTGCCCAGGTCGGGGGAGACGACGACGGTGTTGGACAGGTCGTACTGGCGGAAATGGGCGGCCAGCTCGCGCAGCGCGTGCAGGTGGTCGACGGGCACGCTGAAGAAGCCGTGCACCTGCGGCGAGTGCAGCGTCATCGTCAGCACCCGCCCGGCGCCCGCCGTCACCAGCAGATCCGCCACCAGCCTGGCCCCCATGGAGATGCGCGGCGCGTCCTTTTTGTCACTCCGGGCAAATGCGTAATGCGGCATCACCACGGTCGTCCTTGCGGCGGACGCGCCACGGGCGGCGTCGAGCATCAGCAGCAGCTCGACCAGGTTCTCCTGTACGGGCGGAACAAGCGGCTGGATGATGAAGACGTCGCGTTCTCTGCAGTTGGCCTGGAGCTGGACCTCCAGCACGTCGTTGGCGAAGCGGCTGACCTTGACCGGGTGGAGCGGGGTGCCCAGGTGGGAGCAGATCTCCTCAGCCAGGTCGGGGTGGGCGCTGCCGCTGAATACCGTGATGTCTCGCACGATTCCGAAAGGATAGCTTCACGGGCTCAGGTAATGGTGCACCAGGGCAGGTTCACCGGCCGCGTTGCGCCATCGGGCCCGGGAGGTGGCGACACGCTGCCAGCCGTACCTCTCGTAGGCGGCGATGGCCGCCCGGCCCTCGTCGGAGACCTCCAGGGTGAGACGTCCGTCCGCGTCGGCGAGGGCGGTGTCCAGCAGACGGGCGGCGAGCCCGCCACGCCGGGCGGAGGGCGTGACGAACAGACGGGTCACGGACGCGCGGACGGGCGCGCCGACCAGCTCGGCCACCCGCGACTCGACCTGAGCGAGCCCGACATGACCGACTATGACGCCCTGCTCGTCCAGGGCGATCCAGGCGCGGAGCAGGTCGCCAGGCGTGAGCCAGCTCTGCGGATCGTCGGGCCAGTCCACGGGGTAGCGGTCGGCGGCCTGAACCTCGGCCAGCGCCTGCACACACGCGTCGAGATCGTCGGGAGTTCTGAGTCGGATCATCGCTGGAGCGCCGCCATTGTGAGTCGGGTCATCGTTCGAGTGCCGCGATCGTGAGGGAGTCGAGGTCGGGGACGACCTTCCAGGCGAGTGCCAGCGCGTCGGGGGCGGGCGGATAGCGGGGATGGGGCACGGCGATCACCCGCATCCCGGCCGCATGCGCCGAGCGCAGGCCGTTGCTCGAATCCTCCACCGCCACGCTCTCGCGTGGGTCGACCCCCAGCTTGGCGGTCGCCTCCAGGTAGCCGTCCGGGGCGGGCTTGCCGCGCGGTACCTCCTCGGTGGAGACGGTGACGGCGAAGCAGTCACGGAAGTCGGCCGCGTCCAGCACCACCTCGATCAACGCACGCGGCGAGGAGCTGGCCAGGCCCAGCGTGAGGTCCGCCGCCAGGCGCCGTACCGCCTCGGGCGCCCCCTTCATCAGCGGTACGCCGTGCCGGTAGCGCTCGGCCATCTGGTCCACCACGCCGCGCGCGATCTCGTCCGGAGGCAGCGCAACACCGAGTTCGTGCAGGTAGGCGGCCCATTCCTGGGTGCTCATCCCCATGAGCCTGGACTGGGTGTCCTCCTGCCAGGTGCCGCCGTGTTCGGCGACATACGCCCGCCGTACCTCCTCCCAGACCGGCTCGGAGTCGACGAGCACGCCGTCGAGGTCGAACACGCACGCTTCCACGGAACCCCCTAGCGGGCTTTGTCGGGATTGCCCATTAACGAGGATATGCGTTGACCGGTTCTCGGGAATGGGCCTGGGCATGGCCGACCTTCCACTCCACGATTCCAACGACTTCGAGGCGGCGGCGGATCGCGGCTTCATCGCGAAGTTCAGCCCGGCGGTGGTCAGCGCCGTCGACAGCAAGGTCATCTGGGACGGCGAGTCGGCCGCCTTCCTGGAGCAGGAGTGCCCCGGCAGCGCGCATCCCAGCCTGTGGCGGCAGGCGCGGCTCTCCGCCAGGCAGGGGCTGTACGAGGTGACGGACGGCGTCTACCAGGTGCGCGGGTTCGACCTGTCGAACATGTCGATCGTCGAGGGCGACTCCGGCGTGATCATCATCGACCCGCTCATCTCCACCGAATGCGCCGCCGCCGCGCTGCGCCTCTACCGAACCCATCGCGGCGCCCGGCCCGTGACCGGGGTGATCTACACGCATCCGCACGTCGACCACTTCGGCGGCGTGCGCGGCGTCACCGGCGGCGGCGTGCCGATCCTGGCGCCCGCGGGCTTCCTGCGGAACGTCGCCCGCGAGCACCTGCACGCCTGGTCCGCCACGGCCCGCCGATCCGTCTACCTGTACGGCCAGGCCCTCGAACGATCACCCGACGGCCAGATCGGTACGGGCCTGGGCAAGACCCGCTCCATCTCGCTCATCGCCCCCACGATCGACGTCGAACGTACGGGACAGGAGGAGACGGTCGACGGGGTACGCATCGTCTTCCAGCTCGCCCAGTCGCCACCGGAGCTGGCCCTGTACCTGCCCGGCAGCCGGGCCCTGTGCCTGGGCGAGAACGCCACCCGCAACCCGCACAACCTCCTGCCCCTGCGGGACGCCAAGGCCCTGGCCCGGCAGCTGGACGAGACGGTCGCTATGTTCGCGGCCGAGCTCGATGTCGCCTTCGCCTCGCACCACTGGCCCACCTGGGGCGGACCGGAGATCACCCGGTTCCTGACGCAGCAGCGCGACCTGTACTCCTACCTGCATGACCAGACCCTGCGGCTGATGAACAAGGGCCTGACCGGAGCCGAGATCGCCGAGGCCATGCGGGTGCCGCCCGAGCTGGAGCAGGTCTGGCACACGCACGGCTACCACGGGCCGGTCGGCCACAGCGTCAAGGCCATCTACCAGCGCTACCTGGGCTGGTTCGACGGCAACCCCGCGCACCTGTGGGAGCACCCGCCGAGGGAGAGCGCGATCCGCTACGTGGAGTGCCTCGGCGGCGGGGCGGCCGTCGTCGCGTTCGCCAGGCGCTACCTCAAGGAGAACGACCTGCGCTTCGCCGCCCAGCTGCTCAACCACGCGGTCTTCGCCGACGAGGGCAACAAGGAGGCGCGTGACCTGCTCGCCGAGGTGTACACCCGGCTCGGGCACGGCGCGGAGAACCCCACCTGGCGCAACCTCTACCTGACGGGCGCGCTGGAGCTGAGCGACGGCGTCGTGCCGGCCGCCACGGAGCGGGCCGCGCCCGGCCTGGTCGCGGCGCTCGGCGTCGACCAGATCCTCGAATCGATCGCCATCCGGATCGACGGCCCGCGGGCCTGGAACGAGAGCCTGTCCATCGACTGGCACCTGACCGACCTGGGCGAGAGGTACCGGACCACGCTGTCGAACGGCGCCCTCATCCAGCACGCCGACCCGCCCGAGGGGCCGGTCGACCTGACCTTGCGACTGACCAAGGCGCAACTGCTCGGCCTGCTGGCCGGCCGGGGGGTCGAGCGGGTCGAACGAGAAGGCGACATCGGCGTACTGCGGCGCCTGGTGGCCGTACTCGACCACCCGATACCCGACTTCGCCATCGTGACCGCCTAACACAGCGCGGGTGCCCGTCCTTGGGCCTTGTACGACGACGGACCGGCTTCCTCTTCTCCCCGGAGGGGGTATCTCCCAAAGGACCCCAGCCACCACGACCGTCACAGGCCGTCCGGGGCCCTCAGCCGCTACGGCGGGGCGCCAGACTCGAAATCGCGAAGTAGAGAACTCCCGCCAGCACCAGCGCGACCACCACGCCGATGTTGGCCGCCCCGAACGTCCCCGCCCTCAGCTGGTCACTCATCAGGAAGCCGACAACCCGGGCGATGTTCGGGTCGGTGGAGGTGATGAGCCCGACGCCCACGACAGACGCCACGACCAGCGAGATCACCCCGGACCAGTTCAGAGCGGGCGCCCCGGGCCGAAGCAGCCGCTCGTCGTAAGACCGCCCGCCCGCCCGCCGGAGCCACATGTCGACGAGGAAGACGGCCACCCAGGCGGCCATCACCACCCCGATGATCGCCAGGAACGCCTGGAAGGTCGCCAGGAAGCTGGTGGAGACGAACAGCAGGTAGTAGCCGCCGAGCACCATCAGCGCGCCGTCGATGAGCACCGCGTAGTGCCGCTTGATCGGCACCCCCAGCGCCAGCATGGACAGTCCCGACGAGTAGATGTCCATGATCGCCCCGGCCAGGAAACCACCGATGGCGGTCAGCAGGTACGGCAGCAGGAACCAGGTCGGCAGCGCCGCCGCCAGCGCCCCGACCGGATCCGCGCCCGCGGCCTGGGCCAGCTTGGGGTCGCCGCCGGCCAGCAGCACGCCGAAGACGAGCAGCACCATGGGCGGCACCGCCCCGCCCACCGTCGTCCACAGCGCCACCGACGAGGGCTTGGACGCGGTGGGCAGGTAGCGCGAGTAGTCGGCGCCGCAGTTGACCCAGCCCAGGCCGAGCAGCGTCATCGCGAAGATGATCGCGCCCACCCAGCCGCCGGGGCCCGCAGCGGTGTCCAGCGAGGTGCCGAGCTTCGGGGCCATGAGGATCATGTACACGACGGTCAGCACGATGAACGCGTACGTCAGATACCGCTGCACCGCCATGATCAACGCGTGGCCGTACACCCCGATCACGATCGTGAGCAACGCGGCGACCGCGAAGCAGGCCGCCATGGCGGTCGTGCCGGGAATGCCGGGCGCGACCCGCTTCAGGATCGCCGCGCCGCCCTGCGCCGACAGCGTCACGAGCACGATCTCCCAGCCGACGTTCGAGACGTAGGAGAGTACGGCCGGCAGTTTGTTGCCCTGGTAGCCGAAGGGGGCGCGGCCGAGCGTCATCGTCGGCACCCCCGACCGGGTGCCCGCGATGGCGACCAGCCCGACCAGCCCGAACGAGAGCGCGTAACCGATCGCTCCCGTGATGATCGCCGGGACGACGCCCAGACCGAGCCCGACGATGTAGACACCGAAGGCGACGCCGAACAGGGAGAGGTTGGCGCCGGCCCATGGCCATAACAGGTCCCGAGGCGCGCCCCGCCGCTCGGCTGCCGGAACGGCGTTGATGCCGTTCTGCTCAACGGTCATCATGTCCATGATCGGACGGTACACCCGGCAACCGCGCCGCCCCAGAGCAGGTGACCGGACGGCGCGCCTGGTAACCGCGCCGCCCCAGAGCACCGGCAGCCGCGGCTGCCCCACCAGCAGCCGGGATCAGCCGTCGAGCCCCAGCAGCAGCTGAGATCAGCCGTCGAGCCCCAGCAGCGCGGCCTCCACCTTCGGGTCCAGGCCGACCGGCGGCCGGTCGGGACGCATGGGCGCCCGCCCGCCGATGCTCCGCAGCCACGCCCACGTGTCGGCCACCGTCTCGGCCACCGGCCGGAATCGCAGCCCGGCCGCCACCGCCTTGGACACGTCGGTTCGGTGGATGGAGTCGTGGTCGTCGCCCTGCAGCCAGATCGGCAGATCGGTCCACGGCTCCACGCCGGCAGCCAGGATCGGCTCCGGCTCCACCCACCGCAGCTCGGCCTCGGACTCGGTCACCTGTACGCAGGTCCGCAGTAACCCCTCCATGGTGACGAATCCCGACGGGCTCACCACGTTGTAGGCGCCACCCAGTCCGTCCTTGGCCACCTCAAGGCACCACCGGGCCATGTCGCGCGCGTCCACGTACTGCAGGGGCAGCTCGGCGGGCCCCGGCGCGAGCACTGGCCCGCCACGCGCGATCCTGTTCAACCACCATGGCAACCGCCCGATGTTCTCGTACGGTCCCAGGACCAACCCCGCCCGCGCCAGCAGCGCCCGCTCCCCGAAGGCCGCCACCGCCGCCAGCTCCCCACCGGCCTTGAACCGCGCGTAACCCACGTCATCGCCGTCATCGGCCGAGGCCGCCACCACCGGAGCGTCCTCTCCGGCACCGGCCGCAGTCGGGTAGGTGTAGACGGACCGGCTGGACACGTAGACGTAGTGTCCCGCCCGCTCGGCCAGCAGCGTCGCCGCGTCGCGTACGGCGGACGGCGCCCACGACCAGGTGTCGACCACGACGTCCCACTCACCACGGTCGAGTGCCGCCAGCCCACCCGGCTTCGCCCGGTCGCCCCGCAGCCCCGTCACCGTGGGTGGCGGGGCATGCGTGCCCCGGTTGAACACGGTCACGTCCCAGCCGGACGCGACAGCCTCCTCGACGAAGGCCCGCCCCACGAACTCCGTCCCGCCCAGCACCAGAAGCCTCATGCCACCACCCTGCCGATCCCGGCCACCGCCCGGTAGCGGTGCACGCCGACAGCGGAATCGCCAGCAGCGAAACCACCGACCGCAGAATCGCCGACAGCGAAACCACCGACCGCGGAATCGCCGACAGTGGAGCCCCTTACTCTCCGCGACGATTTAGCGCTGTAAAGGTAGATATATCAGCAGGTCAGTATCAATGCTGTTCCTCGCGGCATAATAGGGAAGTGTCACAGATAGTGATGCTAGGGACCATGGAATGGTGAAAAGGATCTTCCCCTGCTCGATCCGGGCTCGCCTGACCATGATCGCGACGCTGGTCGCGGCCGTGGTCTTCGCCGCCACGGTCGGCCTCACCCTGAGCACGTTGCCGGGCAGCCTCCGCGGCGCCGTGCAGAACCGGGTGGAGCTGGCCGTACGACGAGTGGCAAACGACGCCCGCACAAAGGAGCTGCGCAGTGTGCTCCCGACGCCGGCCCGCGTACCCCTCCTGCAGGTCGTCTCGTCCGAGGGCACCGTCCTCGCCTCCAGCCACAACCTGAGGGGCCAGCCCCCCGTCGCGAACCTGCGGCTGCCCCAGCCGGAGACGATCTACGCCACCGAGATCGAGCTCACCAGCGACAGCGAGAGCGTGGAGCACGGCGCCAAGTACCTGGTCATGGCCATGCAGTCGCGGACGCCGTACGGCCTGATCACCGTGTACGGCGCGTCCTCACTGAGCGACGTCAACCGGGCACTGGCGTGGCTCTATGCCCTGATCTTCCTCGGCACCCCACTGATGCTGCTCGGCGTCGCGGGCATCACCTGGGCCGTGGTCGGCCACACCCTGCGCCCGGTCGAGCGCATCCGGGCCGAGCTGGCCGAGATCACCGGGCACGACCTGAGCCGCCGGGTCCCCGTGCCCGGCGCCGGGGACGAGATCTCCAACCTCGCCGTGACCACCAACGACACCCTCGACCGGCTGGAACGCTCCGCCGAGACGCAACGCCGCTTCGTGGCCGACGCCTCGCACGAGCTCCGCAGCCCCATCACCGCGCTGCGCACCCAGCTGGAGGTGGCCAGCGCCTACCCGGACGACACGGACTGGGCGTCGACGGGCGCCCGGGCCCTGAAGTCAGCCGACCGTCTGACGGACATCATCGAGGAGCTCCTGATGCTGGCCCGGCTCGACGCGGGCGCCGTCATCGACTGGCACGTCGTCGACGCCTGCCAGCTGGCGGAGGAGCAGGGGCGGCGCCGTGCGGGAGGCGACATCAGCGTCGTCACCCACGTGATGGGCACGGCCCCTGTCATGGGCTCGCGCATCCAGCTGGACCGGCTGCTGACCAACCTGCTCGACAATGCCACCCGGCACGCCACCAACAGGATCGACCTCCAGGTGGCGGTCAACCATCGAGACAAGACCGTCGACATCACGGTCACCGACGACGGGGCGGGCATCGCGGCCGACGAGCGCGAGCACGTCTTCGAGCGCTTCACCCGCCTGGCCGAGGCCCGGGCCAGGGACAAGGAGGGCAGCGGACTCGGCCTGGCCCTGTCGAGGGAGATCGCTCAGGCGCACCGGGGGACCCTGACGATCACCGACCACTATCCAGGCGCCCAGTTCGTCACCCGTCTGCCGCTGTACCTGGATGGAGATTCACCGGTGTGAGCGGTTCGCGCCCGTCCAGCACGGCCGCGACGTTCGACACCGACAGGTGACACATCCGCTCGCGGGTCGCCGTGCCAGCGCTGCCGATGTGCGGGGTCAGCACGGTGTTGCCGAGCTCGACCAGCGCCGGGTTCACCGCCGGCTCGCCCTCGAACACGTCGAGGGCCGCCCCCGCGATCGTCCCCGCCCGCAGCGCTTTCACCAGCGCGTCCTCGTCGACGATGCCGCCACGAGCAGTGTTGACCAGGATCGCGGTGCGCTTCATGCGGCCCAGGGCGTCGGCGTCGATGAGGTGGCGGGTGGCCGGGGTGAGCGGGCAGTGCAGGCTGACCACATCGGCGCGCTCCAGCAGCTCGGGCAGCTCGACGAACTCGACGCCCCGCTCATCCTCCTCCGCCAGCGGCGAGGAGGTGGGCGTGGCCAGGATCTCCATGTCGAACGCGCGGGCGCGCCGCGCCACGGCCCGCCCGATGCGGCCGTAGCCGACCACGCCGAGCGACGCCCCGGCGCTGAGATCGAGCCCGAGCAGCATGCGCGGCCCCCAGACCCACGGGGTACGCTCCCGCAGCAGCCGGTCGCCGTCCAGCACGCGGCGCGCGGCGGCCAGGATCAGCGCCATCGTCAAATCGGCGGTGGCGCCGTCGAGCACCCCGGGGGTGTTGGTGACCTGGATCCCGCGCTCGGTGGCCGCGGCCACGTCGATGTTGTCGTAGCCGACCGCGGTGTTGGCGACGACCCGCAGCGACGGGCCCGCCGCGTCGAGGAACTCGGCGTCGATGCGCTCGGTGAGCGTACACACGACCCCCTCCGCGCCCGCGGCCAGGCGCAGCAGCGTGGCGCGGTCGGGTGGGTCCTCCTCGCCGCACACCACGGGACGGCCGAGCGAGCGCACGAGCGCCATGGCGGCGTCGGTCAAGGTGCGGGTCACGTAGATCATCGACTCTCCTCGCTCATCGGGGGTGCCGTGGGGGCGGGGCGGCCCACGATCCTGCCCCAGGTCTCGCCGTACGACTCCCACCGCGCGGCGACGACGTGCGCCCACTCGGGACGCGGGTCGATGCGCCGATACGGCGGCGCGGGGAGTATGACCCCGTCCGTCCCCTCGGCGGCCATCGCCGCGGCTCCCATCGCGGGCAGGTACGTCTCCTCCACGAGATGGACCGGCCGTCCGAACAGGTCCGCCACGATCCCGGCGTAATCCAGCGAGCCCACCATAACGACATGATCGGAGTCGCCCAGCATCAGGCGGACCGCGAAGGCCACCCCCTCGACCGCGCCCCACGCCGCCGACCAGGCGTCGGTATCGGGCAGGTAGCCGAGCAGGGCGGTGCGCGGCCGTTCCAGCCACAGCGGGCCGCGCTCGGGCGTCACATGCGGGATGAACACGGGCGCCGCCTCGGCCTGCGCGATCGTGGCCGCTCCGGCTCTGGCGATCAGCTCCTCCACCGCGTCGCCGTAGCCGAGCAGCCGCGCCGCGACCGACAGAGCCACGCCGCCGTTCGTCGCGGAATGCCACAGCCATCTGCCCGGCCGTACGTCCGCGCGCTGCAACACCCGCGGCGCCCGATCAGGTACGGCGGAGCTCCGCGTGACCACATGCGTTGTGCCCACCGTGTACAGCGGCGCGCGAGACCCGTGGATGTCGAGCAGGCAGGCGGCGGCCGCCGTGTCGGCCGCCCCGGTGACGACCGGGATGCCAGGGCGCAGCCCCAGCTCGGCGGCGGCCTCGGGCAGGAGGGTGCCGAGGGGCGACAGCGACGGGACCACCGGCGGCAGGACGTGCCTGGGCACCCCCACCAGGGCGGCGAGGTCGTCGATCCAGTCACAGCCGTCGGTGCAGGCGAACAGGCCGCTGTAGGAGGCCTGCGTGGGGTCGATCGCGTCGCGGCCGGTCAGCCGGTGCCCCAGCCAGGTGCCGACGAACCCCATCGTGCGCGTACGCGCCAAGGTCTCCGGCTCGTGCTCGGCGAAGAACCGCCAGGCCAGCCCCATAGCGGTGGCCGGAAAGGCGGCATTGCCCACCAGGGCGGCCGCCTCGTCGCCGCGTGCCTTGGCGTACGCCTCCACGAGGTCGGGGAGCGCGGGATGATCCCAGCACAGGCCGGGCGCGACGGCCTCGCCGGCGTCGTCGAGGGGGATCGCGACCGGGCAGTGCACGGCCAGGCCCACGGCGTCGGCGCGGGTGGCGTCGCCGAGATCGTGGCAGGCCAGCCGCACGCTGCGCGCCCATTCCGCCGTGTCCACCCGGCCCCGCGCCTGCCGGTGAGCGGGACGGTGGTCGGCGCGGCCGCGGGCGAGCACCCGGCCGGCGCCGTCGACCAGGACGGTCTTGGTCGCCGACGTGCCGAGGTCGATCCCCAGATAGGTGGCCATGTGGTCCCTACTTCAGCAGCTCCGCGGCCTTCTCCGGCTCGACGTCCTCATGGACGACCGCGCGGAGGGCTCGCACCATCTTGCCGGGATCCTCCGCGCCCCACACGTTCCGGCCGAAGGTGACACCGCGCCCGCCCGCCTCGATCACCGAGGCCGCCTGCCGGAGCACCTGCAACGGGCTGTCGGCCTTGGCGCCGCCGGCGGCCACGACGATCGCGGGCGTGCCCTCGACGATCTCGCGGAAGGACTCCGTCGAGCCGGAGTACCAGGTCTTGACCACGTCGACGCCCAGCTCGGCGGCGGCCCTGGCGGCGTACAGGATCGCCTCGACGCTGCCCTTCCTGTCCTCCCACAGCTCCCCGCTGGGGTAGGCGTGGCAGACCACGGGCAGTCCGACCGCGCCGGCGCTCTCCACGACGCCCGACAGCAGTTCGAGGTCGCGCGCCTGGTTGGAGGACCCCGCGCTGATGCCCACCGCGACCGCCTCGGCACCCAGGCGGATCGCGTCGGACACGCTGGCCACGACCGCGTCGTAGTGGGCGTGGAAGTCCACGGAGAACGTCGACGCCTTCAGGATCCACGGGACGCGCGTGGGATTGTGGGCGATCACGTGTCCGGCGATGCCCTTGAACATCGTCACGGCGTCGGGACCCGCCGCCGCGATGCCGTCGTACGTGGGTGCGATCCCCGCCAGGCGAGGGGCGACACCGCGCGGCACCGCCTGGTCGAGGGCCACGGTGACCGTCCGGCCCGTGGCGCCGAACAGCCGGCGCAGCCGGATCGTCCGGCCCAGAGCGCTGGTCGTGCCCGTCGGGTTGATATCGAGTGTGGCGTAAGCCGTCATGTCAGTCCTTCCAAGGAGATATGCCGACGCGGAGGTCGCGGCCTGAAGCGGCCAGGTCGATGGCCTTGGCCATGTCGTCTATCGGGAACTGGGTGCCGACCAGGTCGTCCACCCTGAGCTCGCCCGCGGAGATCATTTCGGCGATCTTCGTGAAGCCGTCGAGCCGGCACGAGGAGGCGCCCACGACGGACCACTCGTTGTAGTGGATGTCGTTGGCCGGGATCTCCAGCACGCTGCCCTCGCCACCGAACCCCGCGAACATGCTGACCCTGGCACCGGGTGCCAGGCAGGCCAGGTAGGGATGCACGGCGTCGAGCCGTCCCACGGCGGCGATGAGCACGTCGACGCCCGCCCCGCCGGTCCACTCCAGCACGTCGGCCGCGGTGCCCTCGCCGGGGGACAGGGCGAGCTCGGCGCCGGACGCCAGCGCGGCTTCGCGCCGCTCAGGGATCGGATCGACCGCCACGACCCGCGGGACGCCCAACTCCCTGGCCAGCCGTACGTGCATGAGCCCCAGCGGCCCGCACCCGCTGACCAGCATGGTCTCCGCGCCCGGCGCGCCGGCCAGCAGCTGGCCGTTGTAGGCGCAGGCCAGGGGCTCCACGATGGCGGCCTCCGCGGCGGACACGCCGGGCACGGGCACCAGGTTGCCCGCTTCGACCGCCTGTGCGGGCACTCGGACGTACTGGGAGAAACCGCCGGGCAGTTGATAGCCGAAGGCGGCCCGGTTGCGGCAGATGTTGCCGCGGTCCTTGGCGCACGCCACGCAGGCGCCGCACGGCACCAGCGGATAGACCGCCACCTGGTCCCCGATGGACAGCCCGGCCGGCAGGGCACCGGCCACCTCGGCGATCGTCCCGGCGAACTCGTGACCCATCACGGTGGGATAGGTGACGTTCCGCTTCTTGGTGCCCTGGTAGATGCGGATGTCGGTGCCGCACACGAGGGAGCTCTCCACGCGGACCAGGACGTCGCCCGGCTCCAGCGCGGGCCGCTCGACCTGGGACACGTCCAGGCGCTCTGGGGCGCGCAACACTGCCTGTTTCATCATGGCCTCTCGCTCGGTGGGGGTCGGTCGTCGCTGTCTGTAGATCAGCGGTCATTGCCTGTCGGTCGGTGGGAGGTCCGTCGTCGGGCAGACCACGATCCGCAGGTCGCCGCCGCTCGCCGCGCGCAGGGCGGCCAGCGCCTCGGGGTCGGCCCCGTCGTCGGTGAGGAGCGTCCAGGGGCGATCGATCGGCGACCAGTAGGAGCTGGCGTCGTCCAGGAGCTTGGCGGAGTCGGCCACCACGACCAGCCGGCGCGTGTGCTGGCTCATCAGCGTCTTCAGCGAGCTCTGCTCGAAGGTGCGCGAGGCGATGCCCCGGGTGGGATGCACGGCGTCGGCGCCCAGGAAGGCGATGTCCGCGTACAGCCCCCTGACCATCTCCTCGGCCCCCGGACCCGTCATGGTCTGGTTGATGCGGCGCAGCCGCCCGCCCATCACCACGACGTCGACGCCCTCCTCCTCCACCAGCGTGTTGACCGCCCCGAGGCCGTTGGTGAAGACGGTGAGCCCGGACTTGCCCAGCAGGTAGCGGGCCAGCCGCTCGGTGGTCGTGCCGGCGTCCAGCAGGACCACCTGGTCGTCCTCGACGTACTCGGCGGCCTGGCGGGCGATCGCGTCCTTCTGCCGTACGTGCTTCATGCGGCGCTGGCGTACGGAGATCTCGGTGGTGCCGCCGCCGAGCACCGCCCCGCCGTACGTCCTGGTGATGCGGCCTTCCTCGCGCAGCTGGGCGAGGTCGCGGCGGACCGTGGCGAGGGAGACGTCGAGCGTCTCGCTCAGCCGTTCCACCTCTACGGTGCCGTCCGTGTGGGCGGCGAGGAGCTCCATGATGCGCTCGCGGCGCGCCCTGCTGGGCAAACGGCTCACCGTGCACCACCTTCTAGATGATTGAATCGGTCATTTTGATGATTGTATCGAGCAGAGTTGATTGTCAAGTCTCTGCGCGAACCGCTCATCGATATGAGCGTTTAACTCGGAACGACGCCCTGATTGCGCGTTTGTTTCCAGGTCTTGACAGCGAGGTTGCGTGTAACGAGCATCCTGTTAACCACACCACAGCACGGCAGGCTCTGAGCGAAACGATCAAATTGGTGCCGTGCCGTAATCTCGCGAGGAGGTCAGCATGGTGAAGCACGAGACCGCCGCAGCGCCACGATCACCGGCTCCCGACAGGGGCCGGGCGACCCGTGTGCGGTGGGTGGTGGCGGCCTTCTGCTTCGGCGGACTCGCCATCAACTACGTCGACCGGGCCGCGCTCTCCGTCGCCCTGCCCTTCATGACGCAGGACCTGAGTCTCACCCCGACCGAGCAGGGGCTGATCCTCAGCGCGTTCTCCTGGACGTACGCGGTGATGCAGCTGCCCGCGGGCTGGCTCATCGACCGGTTCGGCGCCCGGATCATGTACGGGGCGTGCGTGCTGTGGTGGTCGGTGTTCACCGGGCTCACCGCGCTGGCCAGCAGCTTCGGCGTGCTGCTGGGCTTCAGACTCGGCCTCGGCATCGGCGAGAGCGGCGCCTATCCGGCCAGCGCCAAGGCGGTGTCGCTGTGGTTCCCGCCCAGTGAGCGGGGGAGGGCGACCGCCTTCTATGACAGTGGCGCCCGCATCGGGTCCGCGCTGGCGGTGCCGATCATCACGGCGATCATCGCGGGGTTCGGGTGGCATGCGGCGTTCGTGGTGATGGCCGCTCTGGGGGTGCTGTGGACGATCGGGTGGTGGTCGTACTACCGCTCACCGAAGTCCCACCCCGGCCCGAACGCCGCCGAACGCGCCCACATCACCGGCACGTCTGCCGTTACCTCGACCGGCACGTCTGTCGACACCTCGTCCGCTACCTCGCCCGGTGCCTCCGGTGGCGCCCCGACCGGCGCGTCCGTCGGTGCCACGGCCCGTGCTTCGGCCGGTGCCTCCGCCGCGCCGGAGCGGCGTGGGAGCGTGGCGTGGTTGCTGCGGCACCGCGTGGTCTGGGGCATGATCGGCGGCTTCTCCTGCCTGAACTTCGTGGTCACCTTCTTCCTCACCTGGTTCCCGAGCTACCTCGTCCAGGATCGCGGCTTCGACCTGCTCAAGCTGGGCTTCTTCGGCATGATCCCCGGCCTGACGGCCGTGGCGGGCGGCTGGGCGGGCGGGATCGCCGGTGACTGGCTGCTCAAGCGCGGCTGGAGCCTCACCAGGACCAGGAAGACCTGCCTGGTGGCGGGCATGCTGCTGAGCTCCACTGTCGCGGCCGCCGTCCTGGTGGAGAGCGCCGCGCTGGCACTGGCCCTGCTGAGCATCAGCTACGCCGCGATCGCGTTCGCCATCGTGTCGCTCTGGTGCCTGCCCGCCGACGTCGCGCCCGCGCACCAGGTGGCCACGCTCGGCGGGCTGCAGAACTTCGCGGCCAACATCGCCAGCGCGCTCAGCCCGATCGTCATCGGCGCCCTCGCCCAGGCCACGGGCTCGTTCGTGGTCCCGCTACTGGTGACCGGTGTGGTGGCGGTGCTCGGCGCACTCTGCTTCGGCCTGCTGATCCGCAAGGTGGAGCCGATCGCCGGCTGACCATCAGGCGAAGAAGAGCGTCGGGCGAAGAAGAGCGTCGGGCGGAAGAAAGCGTCGGGCGAAGGAGGAGGAAGGGCCCGCTTCTCGTTTCCGAAGCGGGCCCTTCACATGAGGAGGGGCCCGCTTCTGCGTTAGAAGCGGGCCCTTCGCTAGTTCGCTAGGTTCGCTAGGTTCGCTAGGGGGTTACGGTGATGCGGGTCGTGGCGGGCGGGGCGATCGGGTTGTCGCGGCCCAGCTGGTCGACGAAGGCGTCGATGTCCAGCGGCCCGCTCCAGAGGTCCGTACCGTCCTTGAAGCCCAGGAAGGCGTCACCGCCGCCGACCAGGAAGTTGTTGGCCGCGACCCGGATCGTCTGCGCGTCCGTCACCGCGACGCCGTCGATCTTCATGTTCGACACCTTGGACCCCCACGCCGCACCGCTGCTGTAGGTGTAGGTGAAGTTCGCCGACGGCTGGAGGATCTTGGTGAACGGCTGGGCGTTCGGCCCGCCGGTGAACTGCTGCTCCAGGACCGTCTTGAGCTGCGCACCGGTCAGCGTCACGACCTGCATCAGGTTGTTGAACGGCTGCACGGTGAACGCCTCGCCATAGGTGACCACGCCGTCGCCCTCGCCCGCCGCGGAGCCGGCGAAGGTGAGCGAGGCCCGAACGCCACCCGGGTTCATCAGGGCGATCTGCGCGTTGCCGCCCGTCTTGGTGGCGGCCAGCTGGCCGTCGGCGATGAGGTCGCCGAGCGGGGACTCGCCGCTGGGGGCCGCGGTGTTGGTGATGTCCGCGGTGATCCGGCCGACGGGCTTATTGGCGACCGGGGCGACCCGGTCCTTCCAGGTCTGCACGAAGGCGGAAATTTCGGGATCCGGGGTGACCGTACGAGTCACGACCTGGTTGTCCGCTACCACCGAGGCGCGGTCGATGTCCCGCGTCTTGACGTTCACGTTGAGATCGACCTTCGTGATGACGCGGCCGAACGAGCCACCCTGCGAGTACAGGCGGTCCTGACCGGCGGGGTCCTTGACCTTGCACAGGTACGCCTGGTGCGAGTGGCCGCTGAGGATCACGTCGATCTCGGGGTCGACCTGCGTGGCGATGCGGTTGCCCGCGCCCGGGACGGCGCTGCAGGCGTCCGGCGACTGGCCCGCGGTCACCTGGTCACCCTCGTGCACGAGTACGACCTGGGCCTTGACGCCCACCAGCTTGAGCAGCTTGGACGCCAGGTTCGCGGCCTTGACCTCATCCACGAACTTGAGGTTCTTGATGCCCTCGGCGGTGACGATGTTCGGGGTGGTCTGGGTGACCAGGCCGATGAAGCCGATCGGCACGCCGTTCATCCACTTGACGCTGACCGGCGGCAGGGCGGGCACGCCCCAGTCGCTCATCAGCTTCTTGACCTGGCTCTGCGGCGCGCCCAGCGCCGCGAGCGCGTCGGTCTTCTCGTTCGGGTTCTTGAACAGCACGTTGGCGCCGACGTAGTCGTACTGGGCGCCCTTCCACGTGCCGGCGGGCGAGCACCCGTCCACCGGGTGGCAGCCGCCCTTCATGATCCGGCGCAGCTCCGTGTATCCCTCGTCGAACTCGTGGTTGCCGACCGCGGCCACCTTGAGCCCGATCTTGCCCATGAACTCGACGGACGGCTCGTCGTGATAGGCCGCCGAGATCAGCGGGCTCGCGCCGATCAGGTCGCCCTGGGCCACCGCGATCGTGTTCTTGTCGCTGAGGACCTTCATGTGCGTGGCGACGTACGCGGCGCCGCCCGCCTCGACGGTGGCGCCGTTCTCGTCGACCATCCGGCCGGAGGATCCGGTCGGGGGTTCGAGGTTGCCGTGGAAGTCGTTGAGCGCGAGCAGCCGTACCGGAACGGTCTTGGGTGCCTTGCTCGCGTTCGCGGGGGCGGTCGCCGCGGCGAACCCGCCCGCGGCGACGGCTCCGGCCAGCACAAGCCGGAGGAGGGAACGTGGGGTCATGGCCTAAGACGTTACGGCCGGAACCTATGCAGCCAATGTCGCAAAGGTAACGATTCATCGGCCCGCCACATGGCGTTATTTGCCAGCAGTACCCCTAGAGTTCGGACTGTGACAGCGCACGTGGAGATCAGACAACGACTTGATGACCGCGAAATCACTCAGGTGCTCGGCGTGGTGGACGCGGCGACGGAGGCCGACGGCGTCCGCCCGCTCAACGAGCATGTCATGCTCCACCTGCGCTATGGCGGTGATCCGCAGGCCCGTTCCCTGCTCTTGTACGACGACGATGAGGCTTTGGTGGGCTATGCCCACATAGATCCCACCGATGAGGTCGAGGGTCCCAGCGGCGAACTGGCCATCCACCCCGCCCGCCGCCGGAAGGGGCACGGTACGCGGCTGCTGCGGGCCGTACTCGAGGTATCGGGTGGCAGCCTGCGCCTGTGGGCGCACGGCGATCATGAGGGCGCGGGCGTCCTGGCGGCGTCGGCGGGGTTCGAGCGCGTGCGCTCGCTCTGGCAGATGCGCCGGTCCCTGTCCACGCCGCTACCCGCTTTCGAGATGCCTGAGGGAGTACGGCTGCGCACCTTCGTACCAGGTCAGGACGAGGAGGCGTGGCTCAAGGTCAACGCCGCGGCCTTCGCCCACCACCCCGAACAGGGCGCCTGGACCGCGAGCGACCTGCGCCAGCGCGAGCAGGAGCCCTGGTTCGACCCGGAGGGCTTCTTCCTGGCCTTCCGTGATGAGCGGCTGGCCGGCTTCCACTGGACCAAGATCCACGGCTCGTCCGAGCACGGCCACGAGCCGATCGGCGAGGTGTACGTCGTCGGCGTCGACCCCTCCCAGCAGGGCACCGGGCTGGGCAAGGCGCTCACGCTGGCGGGTCTGGACCATCTACGCGCGCGTGGCCTCGCCCAGGCGATGCTCTACGTGGACGAGGCCAACACGGCGGCGATCCGCCTGTACGAGTCCCTGGGCTTCGACCGCTGGGACGTCGACGTGATGTATGCCGTTATTCCACCACCCAGTGCAGGGCAAAGTAGGACACCGCTGCCACCAGAGCCGCAGCCGGAATCGTAAGGATCCAGCCGGTCACGATGTTGCCCGCGACGCCCCAGCGCACGGCCGAGAGCCGCTTGGTGGCGCCGACGCCCATGATCGCCGAGGTGATCGTGTGCGTGGTGGAGATGGGCGCCCCGAACCCGATCGCCGCCGTGTACAGAACCACTGCCGCCGCGGACTCGGCGGCGAAGCCCTGTGGCGGGTCGAGCGCGATGATCCGGCGGCCCAGCGTACGCATGATGCGCCAGCCGCCGGAGTACGTGCCGAGCGAGATCGCCCCCGCCGACGCGAGGATGACCCACTGCGGGATCTCCGACCCCGGGCTGATGTAGCCGCCGACGACGAGGGACAGGAAGATGACGCCCATCGTCTTCTGCGCGTCCTGCAGGCCGTGGCCGAGCGCCATCGCCGCGGCCGAGACGGTCTGCGCGTAGCGGAAGCCGCGGTTGGTCTTGCCGGGCTGGCTGTTGCGGAAGATCCAATATATTGCGATCATGATCGCGCCGGCCAGCGTGAACCCGAGCAGCGGCGAGAGCACCATCGGGACCACCACCTTTTCCAGCACGCCGTCCCAGTGGACGGCGCTGGCCGACGCGAGGGCCGCGCCGACCAGGCCGCCGATGAGGGCGTGGCTGGAGGAGGAGGGCAGGCCGAAGTACCAGGTGATCAGGTTCCAGCAGATGGCGCCGATGAGCGCCGAAGCCACGATGACCAGGCCATGCGAGCCGTCCGGCGCGTCGATGATGCCCTTGCCGACGGTCGCGGCGACCTGGGTGCCCAGGTGGGCACCGATGAAGTTCATCGCGGCGGCCATGAACAACGCGGCCCTGGGAGTGAGCGCGCGAGTCGAGACCGAGGTCGCGATGGCGTTCGCCGCGTCGTGGAACCCGTTGGTGTAGTCAAAGGCCAGTGCGATGACGACCACGCCGATGACGAGGGCGAGCGAAAGGTCCACAGAGGTTAGCTTTCCTTGACCGCGATCGACTCGACCGTGTTGGCGACGTGCTCGAAGGCGTCGGCCGCCTCCTCAAGGGCGTCGACGACCTCCTTCATCTTCATGACCGTCAACGCGTCGTACTCACCGCTGAACAGCTTGGCCAGCAGCCTTCTGTAGACCTGGTCACCCTGGTTCTCCAGCCGGTTGACCTCGATCCAGTACTCGTTGAGGTTCTTCATTGACCGGAGGCGCGGCATGGCCTCGGCGGTCAGCTCGGCGGCCCGCTCCAGCACCTCCACCTGGCGGACGACGTCCTTGGGGAGGTGGTCGATCTGGTAGAGCACGATGAGGTCGGATGCCGCCTCCATGGCGTCCATCACGTCATCGAGGTTCGAGGCGAGGCGGTAGATGTCCTCACGGTCGAACGGAGTGATGAAGCTCTCATTGAGGCGGTTCATGATCGCATGGGTGCGTTCGTCCCCGGCGTGCTCGCAGGCGCGCATCTTTTCGGCCAGGGTTTCCCTGTCCGATCCCTCACTAATGATCTCGACCAATAGACGGGATGCCGTGACCAGGTTGTTCGCGGAGTCGGCGAACAGGTCGTAGTAGCTGTCCTCACGTGGCGTGAGACGCAGGCGCACGTCGTTCTCCAGATGTGCGGGGATGGTCCGTGGTAGAGAGTACGGGTTACCAGGAGAAATGCGAACTTCATGTCCCCTTCTCCTACTGGCTACCCTTCGTATGGTGTGCGACACCGGGCCGGTTGGTAGTTTGGTTGCCCTTTTTCCACGGCGGGGTGGGGGAGACTTGGCCGTGGGTTTCGGTCACCGCTTGTCCAGTCCATCTTGGTGACATTTCCGGACCACCGCTAGTCCGGTCGTGGGTCGTTGGGGCGTGTCTTCGGACGTCTTGCGGCCTCGGACGTCTTGTGTCTACTGGCAGGCACATCGCCGCTGCGCATGGGTTGGACGCTGGAGACGCGCTGCTCTCCGCAAGCCGCCCGTCGGTTTTCAGAGGCGCCCCGCCGGCTACCCGAGGCCCGCCAGTACTCCGGGGGACGCCCGCCGACCACCTGAGACACGCCCGCCAGTTTTCCGAGGGCCCACCCGCCCGAGAGGGCCATCTGAGGGATCACCCGCCCAAGGGAGGCCAGGTGGTCCGTCCAGGAGACGCCCGCCAGCTACCCCGAGACCACCGCCAGCTACCCCGAGGCGCCCGCCAAGCTAGCCGAGGGGCCCTTGTCAGTTTGCCTGGGGGCCGCCCGCCAGTACTGCGGGGGACGCCCGCACCCCAGGCAAGCCCCAAACAGCACAGAACAGCTCGCCCTCAAACACCCCAGAGCATCCGACCTTCGTCAGAGACCTTCATCGGATCATCATCAGATCTTCGTCCGATGGAAGTTCCGGAACGACCGGGAGGGCGTCGGCCCGCGCTGCCCCTGGTACCGCGACCCGTACTTCGACGACCCGTACGGATGCTCAGCCGGCGAACTCAACCGAAACACACACAGCTGCCCGATCTTCATCCCCGGCCACAGCTTGATCGGCAACGTGGCCACATTGGACAGCTCCAACGTGACATGCCCACTGAACCCCGGATCGATGAACCCGGCAGTCGAGTGAGTCAACAGCCCGAGCCGCCCCAGCGAACTCTTCCCCTCCAGCCGCGACGCCAGATGATCAGGCAGGCTGATCACCTCGTACGACGAGGCCAGCACGAACTCCCCGGGATGCAGAATAAACGGATCATCCCCTTCAGGCTCCACCATCCGCGTCAGATCCGGCTGCTCCACGGACGGATCGATATGCGGATACCGATGATTCTCAAACACCCGGAAGAACCGATCGAGCCGGACGTCGATACTGGACGGTTGAATCATGTCCCGATCGAACGGATCGAGGGCAAGCCGTCCCGAGTCGATCTCGGCCATGATGTCGCGGTCAGATAGCAGCACGCAGAGCAACCTACCGCGTGCCGGTGGGAAACTCGGGGGGCACGGCTGGCTGATGTGGGCCGAGTTTCCGCTAGAGTGGTGGTCGCGGCTACGGCCGATGCGGGTGTAGTTCAATGGCAGAACATCAGCTTCCCAAGCTGACAGCGCGGGTTCGATTCCCGTCACCCGCTCCACGTACGAAAGCCCAGGTAGACCGATCGACTCGGTGCCTGGGCTTTGATCTTGTCTAGGGTTGTTGATCTCTGCGTGCCATTAACGTGCCATTAGGTCTGCGATCAGCCGACCGGGGCGAGCACATCAGGCGGGTCGTCGTCGCCGTCTTCGCGTGCCCGTTCATGCCCGATCAAATGCTTGTCGATCGCGTCCGTGATCACCTTGTCGGCACCTCTGGCGGCGTGCTGGTAGATCATCGCGGCCCTGACGTTGTCGTGACCCATCCTGGCCATCAGGTCCTTGAGCCCCGCCCCGGACTCTGCGGCGATCATGTTTCCGGTGTGGCGGAGATCATGGAAGTGCAGGCAAGGAAGGCCGAGCGCGCGTACGGCCTCCGTCCAGCCGGACAGCTTGTTGAAGCCGCTCCGCCGCATCGGACCGCCCTTGATGCCCGCGAACACGAGAGCGCTGTGTTCCGGCTGGACGAAGATCTGCAGGTGCTCCCGGAGTGCCGGGATGATCGCCTGTGGGATGCCGACCACGCGCCGGCCAGCTTTGGATTTCGGCGGCCCGATCACCAACTCGCCTGTGGAGCGCTCGACGTATGCGGCCTTGATCCGTACCGTTCCGGCGTCGAGGTCGATGTCACTGCGGGTCAGCGCGGTGATTTCACCCCATCGCAGGCTCGCGAAGGTGGCCAGCAGGACGAAGGCCCGGAAGCGCCGGTTGTGGGTGCCGTCGGCCTGCCCCTTGTCGAGCATCTTCCAAAGAGCCTGCTCGGCCGCAGCTCGTGTGGCGAAGACCTCGGGATGAGTTCGCATCTCGCCATGCCGCTGGAACCGGAGCCGGTACGCCTTACCGGACTTCCGGATGTTGCCGATAGGGCGACGCCCGATCGCATCGGCCAGGGCGAAGACCTGAGACACGGTAAGCCGTTCCTCCGCCTTCTCGTCACCGGCCCCGCGGATCCTGCACGGGTTGCGGGAGATGAGCCGGTCGTCTTCGGCCGCGGTCATCAGGACGGCGCGAAGCAGCCGGTAAGCCTTGGCCGCCATGCTGACCGAGACACCCTTGCTCAGAAGATCAGCACGCCACTGCCGAATCATCGCCGTCGAGAGCTTCCCGAGCGGAACCGCGCCGAGATACGGGGTGATGTGCTTCTTGAGCAGCCAGCGGTACAGGTCCACCGTCCTGGGCCGGAGGCCGGGGCGCTGGTCGATCCAGATTGCCGAATACTCAGCGAGCTTGATCTTGCTTCGCTCCGGATCCGTCCACTCACCTGAGAGGATCTGTCCTTCGATCAGAGTGAGTGCCCGATCCGCGTCGCCCTTGCGCTCGTAGGTGTCCTCTCCGGTCCTGATGCGGCCGTCCGGACCGGGGTAACGGATCTGGAACCGGCCAGAGGGCAGCTTCCGGATGTTGCCGAAACGGCGGTGGTTCTCCTTGTTCGCCATCAGGCGGCCCTCCCGGTTGCGTCGAAGGTCGTCATGGGCGCGACGGTGCCCGCGACGACAAGTCGATCAGTGCTGACTCACGGATGCGGACATGCCGCCCGACCTTCACGAACTCGATGCGACGTTCGGCGATGAGTCGGCGTACGAAGCGAACCGAGGTGTGCAGCAGCCTGGCCGCCTCTGGCACGGTGAACAGTTGGTCCAAGGCCGCCTCCTTCAGGCCGCTTGTCGAGTTGCCGAAAGATTCTGTTCTTCGAGTCGTTGCAGGTGAGCGCGCCAGCGTTGGCGCTCTGCGACGGATCGGAGTAGCCGGACACCGATCGGGGCGAGATCGGGGTCACCGGCCTTGATGGGGCGCCAGACGTACCGGTGCGGGTCGGGTGTCTCGTCCGGTTGCCCGAGAGCTTCAAGCACCCAAGTGCGGCGATCCTGCTTGTGTTCTGCCAGCGTCTTGTTCGACCACTTCCGGCTGACCAGGACGCGACGGCCCGCGTAGCCGAGGTGTTCCGGCTTGTGCGCCTTGGACCGGCAGTGGCCGGGCACCATCCCGGCTTTGGCGCTCTTGGGCTGCACGCCGTACCGCAGCCAGTTAGGGCAGGTGGGCGAGCACGGCTCGTAGCGCAGGGCATCGACGAATCGGGCTGCGTGCTCCCGCTGTGCCTGACGGTCCAAGGTCTCCCCGAGACTCTTGGTGAGGTACTTGGACAGGTACCGAATGCACTGGTCCGCGTCCGGCGACCCGGCGAGCACACCCTTGACGTCCACTTGATCGCCGAAGCGGATCACATGCATGGGCTCGTCCCCGAGCTGGTCGAGAGCTTCGTCCCAGGTGGGCAGGACCTCGCCCGTGCCAGGGTCGAGATAGCCGATGCCGTCGTTCCAGACGGGCAGGTGCTCGCCCTCGAAGCGTGCTTCGTCGGCCTGGGGCCACCAGACCTGGTGATAGGTGGCCGCCGCTATCTGCTTGATCTCCGCGCGCGGGAGGGTGCCCCGGATGGCCATGTGCAGGTGCGGCGCGAGCCGCTTCTGAGGCTCCACAGTGGCGAAGTACTGCACGTCATAGCCCGCCACACGGCGAAGATTCTGCACGAACCGGTCCACGAGCTTGGAGAAGTGCAGCGCATCGCGGGCCGCCCGTACGTAGTCGTAGCCGTCAGGATCGACGGGCGCGCCATTCATGACCTTGCCATAGCCGGGCAGGGTGAGCGTGACGAACAGCGAGGGCCGGTAGGTCTTGCCGTCCGCAGCCTCGAAGGTCCGCCCCAGCGTGGTGCTGGCCATCTTCTGCTTGGGCAGGTCCGGTGCGTCCTGGCGGCGCTTGGTCGAGCGGACCCGCTGGGAGGCCGTACGACCCAGCACGTTCCCCCGCATCCCAGCCTCGTTGATCTCGATGTCGAGCCCGGTGAGCACGGCGTCCAAGTCGGTGGTGTCGCCGCCGGCCATTTCCTCGTTGTCCCGCTTCGCCTGCATGTCAGCCCGGAACTCGACGAGCCAGCGCTGTCCGTCGGTCGGCTCGTTGGGCGTGATGATGGGTTCCTCGTCGAGGTGCCAGCCCTCACGGCACTGGGCCATGCGAAGCTGCCGGTTGCGCTTCGCGCAGGGAGGGCACTTGCTCTCCAGCGGTGAGCCGCATGGGACATCGACGACCTCTGTCTTGCCGGTTGTCATGTCGAGCCGCTTGAGCGCCACAGGCCGGATGCAGACGCCGTGCAGCTTGGCGATCTCCTCGGCCACGTCGCGAGCGAGCGGTTGAGCCATGCGGACAGCGCGCGGAGTCTTGCGGTCGATCAACGAACCTCCTCTCCAATCTCGGGGAAGGTGAGCGCGGTCTGTCCGCACTCGCGGCACTCGACCAGGCCACGCAGCGGGTCGAGCCACAGGACATTGAGGGCGCGGCAAACAGCGCAGCGCAGGCCATCGAGGAAGTGGGCGAGCGTCATCCGACCTCACCGACCATCGCGCGGATGTCCTCGTCGGAGACGTACGCAGCCCGGACGCGAATCGGATCGGGGCTGGTCTCCAGCCGGACGTAGCCGACGCCAGCGCCCTTCTCAGGACGAGGAGAGATCAGGTCGGCCAGTGCGCCGCGATCTCTCGCTCCGTCGCCGAGAACCATGTCCACCTGTTCCGACTCGTCGAGCCGAAGGGCGATCTTGTCCGGGAAGAGGTTGCGGATGTTCATGACCTCCTTGCGCGGGTCCTGAAGAGCCGCCAGGACGCCGAAGCCGACCGCGCGCCCTTGGGTGGTCAGCGTGGCCAGGGCGGCGGAGATACGCTGCCTGAGCTGCTTGTCGGACTGGTACGCGGTCAGGAACGCCACCTCGTCGACCACGACCAGGACGAAGGGATGGTTGAGGGTCGGCGTGTGCGAGCGTTGCGCCCCGGCGAAACGAGCCGCGCGCTTCTGCATGACACTCACGGCCTCGTCGAGCAGGTCAGCACCGTCAGCGGGATCGGCCGCGTACCGACCGCCGAAGAGCGCCTTTCCGTACGACAGCTCCATCAGCTTCGGATCGAGCGCCCAGACCTCCACTAGGCCCGCCCGCATGGCAGGCAGGAGCCCACGTACCGCTGACCAGATGATCGAGCCCTTGCCCGCCCCGGTGGCACCAGCGACCAGGACGTGAGTCCCGTGCACCCGGAGCAGCCAAGGAGAGCCGTCCTCCTGCTTGCCGACCTCGACCGGGCCCACGGTCGGTACATCTGAAACGGGAAGTGCCGGTATCGGCGTGGCCAGTGGATCACGGCGTGGGAAGGTCAGCACAAGGCGACCGGCCTTGGCCACCGAGACCCGGCATGACTCCGAGCCGAAGCCATGGGAAAGGTTCTCGATCTTGTCGGTCCAGTCCTTGACCGCCTGGCCGTCGAGCATGCGAACGGTAACCCGATCGGCCCACGAGTCGCAGGTGACCTTGACCAGCCGTGGAACGTACTCCCGCCCGCGTATGTGCCGCGCCAGACCGGAGACGGTCATGACCGGCTGCCAGTGTCGCCGGTAGATCCAGAACCAGCGTGCGAACGCCATCAGCCGCCAGCCGACCCACCGCGCGAACGTGGGCCTGTCGAGGATCGCCCAGGCGATCAGTCCGGCGAGGACCGGAGCGACGAGCAGCAGCGCGACGCGCCAGCCGTATGCGATACAGAGCGCGCCCGGAACAGCGGCCACGGCCAGTGCGAACGGATGCCGCCAGATGAGGCGAACCAGACTGGCGACGAACCGCGCGGTGAAGATGATCAGAGTGATGATCGCCGGGGTCTGGACCACGGCCGGTTTGAAGACCACCGCCGTGTCAGGGGTGGTGGAGACGATGCGGTGCGGCTCGTCGCCGGGCAACCTCTTGAACATTAGGGTGAAGTCCTTCCAAGCATGTGGTGTGTGCGGAAGACTGAGGGGCCGCCGGAAGTTGCCGCTTCCTGCGGCCCCGCTGAACATCAGGCCGCCTCGTCAGCGGTGGCCTTGGCTGTCTGCTCGGAGTGCAGCCGCTCGCAGTCAGCGAGGTATCGAGCGGCGGCGTTGAAGATCTCTTGAGCGACGGTGAGGTCCTGATCGGTCACCGGTCCCGCGGTCGAGACAGTCACCGAGGCGTCCGGGGTGTCGAGGTCGAAGCAGGGCTTGTTGCCGTCGCCCAGCCAGGCGCGAGCCCGCAGCTCCACCGAGTTGAAATAGACGCCGACCCGTGAGGGCTCGCCAGCACGCATGGACACTGTGAGGTAGGTGTACGGGTTAAGAGTCATCGGCCCGCCACTCCCAGCCCGTTCGGCAGGCCGTGGAACA
The DNA here is from genome assembly GCF_043197735.1 of Nonomuraea sp. NPDC049028. NCBI lineage: Bacteria > Bacillati > Actinomycetota > Actinomycetes > Streptosporangiales > Streptosporangiaceae > Nonomuraea > Nonomuraea sp. NPDC049028. Next base: position 496,359 of record NZ_JBICTR010000008.1, on the reverse strand, counting down.
TGCGCTCCACCGCGCCGGCGAACATCGTGGCCTCGCGCGCCAGACTCCGAGCGAACTCGACGTCGTCGAGCGTGACGTGATCGTTCGCTGAGGTGGTGACAAGCACCTGAGTGCCGCCGAAGACCAGCCCCAGGACGGGCGATCGCAGTGGATACGGATGGTTGCGCACGTCGGCGCCCTGACCGGCCTTGAGATTGATCGTGCTGGCCGGGAAAGCCTTGCGCCGCCCCATCACGCCGCGTCCTTGGTCGCGGTCGTCTTGGCAGCGGGACGAGGAGCCCGCATCTCGCGAACCTTGATCGAGTACGCCAGCCGCCCGGCCTGGTTGACGTAGGGCGTGACCGCCATGTGGTCGAAGTCCACCGGTGTGAACGGCAGCCCCGGCATGGGAGCAGGAGGAACCGGCTGCACCGGGCTGAGGATCTTCACGGCCACCGTCTTCTGAGCGGCCTTGAGCGAGGGGTCCGCGTCCATGACGGTGACCTGCCAGACGAGCTCACCCGTCTGCTTGTCGCGGGCCTGGACGAAGCGCCCGTTGGTCGAGGCGTCGAAGTCCTTGACGGGCTCGACCTCGCCAACGATGTAGCAGCCGTGCGGGAACACCATGTCGAATGTGACGGGGATGGGACCTTGCAGTGCCATGAGACTTACTCCTAGCTAGTCGTCTTGTCGCTAACTCGTCTTGTCGAGTTGCCCGTGGATCGGCGACTCGACAACACGAGTTAGCGGAAATCTTCAAGATCTTTTTGAGCGTACGACAAATCCACCCATAAGCCATTGCGGCAAAGCGTGACGATCGATACAAATGTCGATCAAACGCTGGCGTTGGCAAGGTGGCGGTATGTCATAGGTCCGTGGTGGCCGCGAGGCAGGCGTGAGGCGTATGGCGACCATTTGGGAAGTGTGTCTGTGAATCAGCACCAAGATGTTCGGCAGTTCTACTCGAGCAAACTGGGTGAGCCGGTTCGTGAAGCCTTATTCATAAAGGGCGAATATAAGATCGGCGTCCTCAAATGGGATGCTTCTGTAGCCACCGGTGGGGTTGCCCTGTATGCAACACTAGGATCTAGTGACTATCCGCTGCCTGGCAGAGACTTGGATCACCGCCAGGAATTCTTCATCGGCTTTGCTCCGGAATGGGACGACATCGCCGAGTCGCTGGCTCAACTGGGAAGCTATGCACAATACCGGGGCGTAAGCCTAGAGTCGGGGCACATCCTGCGCTTGCCTGGCGAACATGCGGAAGGGGCGTGGCTGGGCGGCTTTCTGGTTGTCGCGCCTTACGACGATATGTTCTCAGAAGCCGCTCTGGCTGACGGTAGGCACGTGGAATTCCTGATGGCAATTCCTCTCTATGCAAACGAGCTCAATTTCGCTGCCACGTATGGGGTCGAAGCCCTACGAGACGCCATGTCGCGTGACAACGTTCCCTTTTGGAAATCCAGCCGCCAGTCCACCTTCCGTTGAAGGCCTTCCTGCCCCGGCTGAGCTGAGCGTAAGGAGCAGGAGCGTCGCAGGAAGGGGCTATGAGCTAAAGCGAATAAGAGTCCTCTAGCTCGTGAAGATTGCCGGGCAGCACCAAGTCCACGATGAGTGCGGGCCGTCCTCCGCCATTGAACACACTCGCCAGCACCCCGAGGACTGGTGTGGTCTTGCGAATCTCCATGAGCTTGGCCTCGTCGGCCGAGGGGTGCCGGGCGCTCAGACGTTCGACGACGTGTTGGAGCTTGAGACCCTTGGTTGCCGCGAGATGCTGCCTGATGCCGGCTGACAGTGGCGCCGACTCGCTGAGCTGCGTGCCATCGGCGTGATGTGCCGGGCACCAGACGGTAACGAGGTCGGTGGGCTGCTCAGCGTCGCGAAACAGGACACGTCGCCGTACCACGGGAGACCCCTCGGGCACGTCAAGGAGCTTCGCCACCGAGGCGGTCGCGGTGAGTGGTCCGGCGTCAACGACCGAGCAGTTCTCCTCGGCTTCCACTCGATCTAGGACAGCCCGCCCAGGCCGGGTGCTCTGATCCGTCGAGACGGGCGGAGTCGCCCTTACGAAGGATCCCTTGCCGTGCTCCCGCTCGATGATGCCCCGAAGCTGGAGGACTTGGAGCGCCCGCACGACGGTGGGACGGCTCACCCTGAACTCACGGACAAGCTGAGTCTCGGAAGGCAGCAGAGAGCCCGGGGAATAGGTTCCGTCCGCGATCTTCTGCCTGATCGCCTGCACGATCTGGGCGTACTTCGGCGGCGCGAACTCTTCAGACGACATGACGACCATCCAACAACTCGACTTGTCGTTAAGCCTAGTTCGAGTCGGACGGCCTGTCTTCCTCTCAGGCGAGGAAACGTTCGGCATGGCGGGGGACTATCTGACTGCGCAACAGACGTCCCCCACCAACCGAGACGCGACGGTCATGGGCGCCCGGTATTAGCCCACCGTCACGCCTGCTTTATCGAGCCCCACCGTCGAGCAGAGCCAGCCAGACACCTTGTGCCTCGCTGAACCGCCATCGGTAGGTCTCATGGCTCTGCATCGACCTGTGGCTCCGCTGAGTTCTGCGGATGTAGGCCTGGCCGGCTGCATGGCAGAGCTCGTACACCGTGTCCACGCAGTCACAGGTCCAGGCGGCCACGCGGACGCGTTCCTCCGCCTTGAAGGGGTCTCGCCAGACCAGGCGCATGTGATCCGGACGGGGAGGAGCGACATGGAAGCTGATGCAGTCGGCAATCAGGCTCACGACATTGCCCCTGCCTTGCCGGTCCCGTTGCATCGCCAGCAGTCGTCCCGGTGCCGCTCGCCGGAAGAGGCGTCAGCGGAGTTCTCGGCCGCCACCAGGACGCGGCGCAGGCTCACGTACTTCCAGCCCCGCCCCGAGCAGGAAACACATCGCGCAGTCATGCAACGAGGATTGCCCGAGGCTCTGTCACGTCTCGATCGCTCCCAAGTACCGTCTGTGATCGACTTGTCTCTTTCCGTCTCCTCTTTGTCTCGTCCTCGCTCGTCTCTGTCGCTAACCTGGGCCCATATGGCACCCCAGCCCGAGGCGCGGATCATGACTGACCAGCCGATCCTGTTGAAGACGCTCCTGACGCAACGCCACTGGCAGACATACAGCACGTTCTGTAAGGAGTACGACAAGGCGGCCAAGAAGGTGGACCCCTCGTTGCAGGGTGGTTGGCCGAGCCGTGCGCAACTCCACCGTTGGCTGACCGGCGAACTCAAGGGCTTGCCGTACTCCGGCCACTGCCGTGTCCTGGAGGCGATGTTCCCCGGCAGGTCGGCCCACGAACTGTTCTCCACGAACACCGCCGAAGTGCCCACGCCGAGGACAGAGCCGGAGCCAGCCAGAAGCGCCGACCCCGAGACCGAGATCTGCGCCAGGCCGCAGATGGCCGATGTGACCGCTGTCTTCAGCAGCCGCTCTGCTTTCTCCTCCGCCTATCCCGCCTCGACTCTGTTCGACAGCGCGAAGGAGATCAACGCGGCGGGCCTGTCGCTCAACGTGCTTTGCCAGGGTTATCCCGATCATCAGCTCCGGCGCCTCCTGGACTCCGGCACCCGGATCCGGTGCCTCTTCCTCGACCCGAAGGGTCAGGCGATTCGCGCACGCGAGGCGGAAGAGCGCTACACAGACAGCACGTTGACGACCCTTACGGCGCTCAACATCACCATGCTGACCAGGTTGCGCGACCGGCTTGACACCGCATCGGCTCAGCGCCTTGAACTGCACGTCTACGACGAGACGATCCGGTTCAACCTCTTGATCGTGGACCGGGCGTTCTGCGTGGTGCAGCCATACCTGCCGCAGGCCCGCGGAGTCGATTCACCTACCTTGGTGATGAGAGATAACACCGCTGCTGACGGCCTGTTTCCCGTCTTCGACCAGGTGTTCAACGAGATGTGGGAGCGGAGCGAACCCGTATGACCATCGACGCCCGGACCCTCCTCCCCATCGCTGAACACGCCGTGTCGATGGCCAGCGAGATTATCCGGACCAAGGCTCCTGGCGTCGTTACGGCCAAGGGCGACCGGGACATGGCCACGGAGGTGGATTACGCCGTCGAACAGGCCGTCCGCGAGTTCCTGTCCCGAGAGACACCGGAGATCGGATTCCTCGGCGAAGAGGAGGGCGTCAGCCACACCGGTGATGGCCTGATGTGGGCGCTCGACCCGGTGGACGGGACGGCCAACTTCCTGCACGGCATCCCACTCTGCGGCGTCTCTCTCGGCCTGGTCGACAAGGACATGCCCACGCTGGGAGTCATCGACCTGCCGCTCCTCGGCATCCGCTACATCGCGGCGGAAGGAGCAGGCGCCCAAGCCAACGGATCCGACATCCGGGTGAGTGACGCCCGCGACTTGGAGGCCGCCATCGTGGCCTTGGGCGATTACGCGGTGGGGGAGAACGCTCTGGAGCGGAACCGGCCCCGCTTCGCCTTGACTCATGAGTTGGCAGCGCGGGTTCAGCGCGTACGGATGTTCGGCTCAGCCGCGATCGACCTGGCATGGGTGGCGGACGGCAAGATCGACGCCAACATCATGCTGAGCAACAATCCATGGGACACCGCCGCAGGCGTCGTCATCGCCCGCGAAGCCGGCGCCACCGTGGTCGACATCGACGGCAGCCCGCACAGCATGACCGCTCACGCGACCATCGCCGCTAGTCCGAAGCTGGTGGCTGATCTCGTCGAACTCATCGCTGAGGCGCGCAAGGATGCGAGATACAGCCAGCTGTCTGGTCTCACTTGATGCTTGACGCTTTGGCATCGGATGATGCTTGACACTCCTAGCCGATCTTTCGCTTCTTAGTATGCGCCTGGGACTTGATCCGGGTGATCTCCTGGGTGGTGGTTCGGGGCACGACGCGGATGGGTTCGCCGTTGTCGTGCACGGTGATGTGGGTGTCGTCCACGGTCACGTCCAGGATCTTGCGGGCGTGGATCCGGCCGACTTGGATCTTCTGGCCGACGATCTGGAAGTGGCCGCGGCTGCAGACCACTCGCTGGACGGTGACGGGTTCGGTCGGCGAGGTGGGTGGTGGTCCGGCGGGGCGGGCGTTGCGCAGGGTGAGGCATTCGGCGAGCGGGAGCGGGCAGGGCACGGCACGTAGCAGCAGGCGTTCCTCGTCCATGATGCGGGCGGTGATGCCGTCCAGGCGCACGATGATGCGGCGGCCGGCCAGGTGGGCGCCGATGCACAGGGCCCGGCCGGCCAGGCTGATGGTGCCGATCGAGCTGACCTGCCGATCCACCTCGACGGCGCTCGCCGCGATCGCGGGCTCGCCGACGCGTGCGTCCGGTGCCGGGCGGGCTTGTCCCGAGGCCAGCAGTGCGGCCAGGTCCTTGACGGTCAGCCGGGAGGCCACGCTCTTGAGCCTGCCACCGCCGGTGGTGAACACATGCAGCCGTTGCGTGCTGATCCACAAGGTGATCGGCATGCCCGCCCGATCGGGGCCGAGCCAGACCTGCTGGCCACCGATCGACAGGTTGCCCGACGCAGGAACAACCCGATCGACCTCGATCGCCTGGCGCGAGAGCGGATCGAGCACGCTCGTCTGGATGGGCTCGGGCCGTTCGAGCTGATCAAGGTGATGGACGGCCGGGACCGGGAGATCCGGCAGCGCGGCAGCGGGAGGGGCCTCAGGAGCAACGTCAGCAGCAACGTCAGCAGATGGAGCGGGCACCGTGGTCAGGCCGGCGGGCAGGCGCAGCGGTAGTTCCCGCTCGGCCCGGAGTTGGCCGGGGCTGCGCTCGGCGAAGAACCGGTCGGCGGGGAAGGCCATGTCCAGCGCCTGATGCGGGCGGGCGGTGTTGTACTGCTTGGCGAACGCGTCCACCTCACTTTGAGCGGCCTCGAGCGAGGCGAACGGCAGCGCCTCGGCCAGCAGTTCGCGGCGCACGCTCTGGTGAAAACGCTCGATCTTCCCCGTCGTGGTCGGAGTGCGCGGCGGGGTGTGACGCAGCTTGATGCCGTTCTCCCGGCAGACCCGCTCGAACAGCACCTCACCCGCCTTCGGTCCGCCGAACCGGCCGGTGAACTGCTTGCCGTTGTCAGTCAGCACCTCCAGCGGCACCCCATAGACGCGCATCGCCCCGGCGAACGCGGCGCACACCATCCGCCCGGTCGATCGGGCCACCACCGAGGCGATCACGCAGAACCGGGAATGATCGTCTACGCCGGTGATCAGCTTGGCCTCGCTGCCGTCGGCCAGCAGCAGCCCGCCCATGATGTCCATCTGCCACAGCTGCATCGGCTCGGGCCGCTCCCAGCGCCGGTAATCGCCGCGCCTGCGCCGCCGCGTCACCGCCTCGATCAGGCCGTTGCGCACCAGCACCCGGTAGATGCTCGCCCGCGACGGCAACGGCTCCACCCCGCGCCGCCCCAGCTCCCACAACAGGGTGCGCGGCCCCCACCGCGGATGAGCGCGCCGCAGCTCACAGATCAACGCCTCCACAGCGGCCGGGGTCCGCATCGGATGCGCCTTCGGCGCATGCGACCGGTCAGCCAGCGCGGCCAAGCCGCCGTCCCGATACCGGCGTACCCAGGCATGCACCGACTGCCGCGACACCCCATACCGGCCCGCCACATCGGTGACCTTCGCCCCCGACAACACCTCGATCACCGCGTGATAGCGCTGCTCCACGACGCTCAACTCCACCAATGCCACCTGAGCCTCCCCCGAAGCGCCGATAACGCCACGAGCAGGCACAGAAGACGATCAAGGTGTCAAGCATCAAGCGAGGCCAGAGTGTCAACCATCAAGCGAGACAGGACACGAGATACAGCCAGCGCACTGCCGAATAGTTCTTGTAGGTATCAAGGCGGCGGCGCGGCGCGCCGCCGCACTCCCGGCCCTCCGCCCGCCCGCCGTCCGGGCGTGCGGCCTGGGGGCCGGTCCCGGACGGCGGCGGGGCACCGGGCCGGGCGCCGCACACCTGCCGCGCCGTACCGACCGAACGCTCCGACCGGGGTTGCCACGCCGCCGCGCAGATACAGCCCTTACGATCGCCACGGCGTGGTCGGCCGCCGTGCGTGGTTGGGGGCGATCGACGATCCAGGGTTCGTTCCTCACCCTGGCTCACGGAGCAAGGCGGCTGATCACCGATTAGGGCGTGCGGGGTTGTGCACTGTGGGGGCCACATTCATGACCCTTGGCTGAGGAAGTCCACGGGGCGCTCGGGACACTCCAAGCAGACGAACGCGTAGAGCGATCCAGCGTCCTGGATCATGAGATCAGTGGGGTTCTGCACTTCCGGAGGGGCGTGAGGGGTGAGCAGCGGACGCTCTTCGATGGGAGCCCAACGCTTGCCGCTCTCGATGTCGAGTTCCCAGCTCGCAATTGTCAGCAGGTGTGCCATCTCGTGGCCTCTGCCGCACTCGAACTGCACCGGATCCTGGATCCAGTCCACCCAGCCCCCAATTTTGCTCCCAGGAGCAGCTGAGAGGTGCGAGGAATAACTCCAGTCATCAGAGTTCGAGGGATCCTTTTCCCAAGCCCAGATCCGATCCGTGAGCTCAGCGGGAAGTTCCCAGTCTCCCGGGTACTCCTCCACCCGCTCTGGCCACAGTACGCAAGGCGTGGGTAGATACGAGTGGTCGCTGTCAGGATCTGGCTCGGGGGCCTCACTGAGCAGACTCCCGACCTCTTCCGACTTCCGCCAGCGCACGATCGTATGAGGCTGAAAGTACGGCTCGTGATCGAGCGGGCACCACAACACTTGGAGGGCGTCGGTGCCATCGAGGAAGGGCAGCTCGGGAACATCTCGAGCGAAAAGCTGCATGACTGGGATCAGCGGAAGTGGATCCCAACCTTCCGAGGGGTCATGAGACAGCGGCTCAGGACAGATTGGCCAAGGCTCATCCGCAGGCCACAACAACGGCCCGCCCATGGAACTGTCCGTGATGGCCGGCTTTCCCCGACGCGGATGCAGTCGAACTGTGGTCCGGCGCTGACCTGCCAGTTCAGGGAAGACAGCCGCTACATCGAACGGCGCCGAGGGCGTCGTCAACCCCATGCTCACCACTCCGATCACAACAGACGACGTCGTAATGGCACACCGTAGAGCAGAGAACCGACAGAACGAATCCCTGTTCGCGGCTGTGATCGTCGTGCCATTAGCGTGCCATTAAGGGCGGTGACGAGGGGTCACCCACGGTCACTCACGACCGGCCTCAGTCGCAGGCCAGCGCGTCCACTAGCCAAGATCCCTGCAATTCCCAAGCTGACAGCGCGGGTTCGATTCCCGTCACCCGCTCCAAGCATGAGGCTGAACTCAGAGAACCACCCTCGATCGGCCTAGCATTGATCTGTGCATAACGCCCAGGTCGACGCCGAAGGCATTTGGTCCTTCCTCGGGACGAGCCTGCGACATCTCGCGCAGTCCGCAGGTGAGCAGCTTGAGTGGATCGGACCGGCGAGCATCGATGAACTGGCGCTCGACTTCGACGCGGTCTATCCCGCCGCATGGCCGTGCCGGGACGCGGGATGGATCTCCGAGGAACTCGACAGCACACTCGGCTATATAGACCGAAAGTTGATGAGCCTCACTGACGACGGTCCTTTAGCATGGACTCAAGAGGCCCTGCGCTCCCACCCTCACTGGGAAGAGATCAGAGGACTCGCTTCCCACGCTCTCGCCCACATGCCAGTGGAGCCGTGGAACAACTCACGTTGATCATGGGAATCATGGACTCTCTCCATCCAAGGCGTGCCCGTTGCGTGCCCGTTCCCCCGGTGGTCAGCGGGGAGTCACGGGAACTCACGGTCACTCGACCGGCATATGCCCAGGTCGGCGTTTCCCCTGCTCAGAGGACATGACCCTGAAAGACTTCCCAAGCTGACAGCGCGGGTTCGATTCCCGTCACCCGCTCCACAGAAAGCTCAGCTGGACCCCTGGTGCTTGCCGGTTGCCTTGATCTTCCTCATCTCTCTTCATGTCGCTGCGGTATCGCGGTCGCTAGCGCAGGTGCGAGCTGGCAGTATCGAGATGGAGGGGAGACAGCATGAACTTCGATCGGATCACTGTCGAGCTCGACAAGCTCGAAGGCAAACCGACCATCCGAGGGCTGCGAATCACCGTGGAGACGGTGGTACGGCTCGTCGCGGCTGGCTGGACCTTCGATGAGATCTTGTCGGATTACCCCGACCTCGAACGCGAGGACATCAAGCAGGGGCTGGAGTACGCGGCGGCCTCCACGAACGTCCACTTCTACCGCCTCCGAGAGCCGGCGTGAACTTCCTGATCGATGAGAACCTCTCACCGCGCGTCGCTGAACTGCTGACGAAGGCCGGTCACGATGCGGTGCACGTGCGCGACCTCCAAGCGACAAGTGCGCCGGACTCCACGATCATGGCCCTTGCCTTGGCGGACAGCCGGGTCATCGTCTCGGCGGATACGGACTTCGGCGCGCTTTTGGCTCAGGCCCGTACGACCAAGCCCTCGGTCATGCTCGTACGGGAGATCCTTGAGCTTCGACCGCCAGAGCTGGTGAATATCATCATTAACCACCTTGATGTCCTCGAATCTCACCTGTTGACGGGTGCGATCGTGGCCTTCGCCCCCGCAGGCATCAGGGTGCGAGCGCTCCCGCTCCGTTAAACAGAGACCACTTGACCGTCGTGCCATTAGCGTGCCATTAAGGGCAGTGACGAGGGGTCAACCACGGTCACTCATGACCGGCCTTAGCCGCAGGTCAACGTCCCTACGAGCCAAGATCCCTGCATCCCAAGCTGACAGCGGGTTCGATTCCCGTCACCCGCTCTCAGCGTGATGGTCCAGGCCGGATGCGGAATCCGAGGCCTGATGCTTCTTGATCGCCTCGGCCAGAGCTTGGTGGAAGCGCTCCTCCCGAACTAGGCCTCGCACTCGCTTACGAAGCCCAACCTGTCAGTCATCGGACTGGTGACGGCGCTCCCAGATGCCGGCCTTCCTGCCTTTCAGCCAGACGGGTGGCACCCACATGCACGGTTCATCCTCTTCTCCGACGGTGCTTACCGCGCTCCCTGGCTCATCTTGTGGCGAGACGTCAAAGTAACCGTCATAGAAGGGCTCGGCGAAGTCGCGGCCAATCGACTCCGCGAGCCACGATGCGAAGGTGATGTCCTGAGGAAAGAGCGCATGATCCAAGCAGCACAGGTTGGGATCCCATCCCCACATCGCGCCCTCAGGATCACGGCAATCCAGCAACGACGCGATTGCACATCCCCAGTCCAACAACTGGATCATGCCTGCCTGTCGTCCGTAGGACTCCGTGTGAAACTCCACAGCCGATTCAGTGATGTCCGGGAAGATATCGCTGCTCCAGAAGTCGTAGCCCCGTACACCGATGATGCCACCCCGAGGGCCGAAACCTCCGTTTCCTACCTCCAGATACAACCGCCGTAGCAGCAAAGGGAGCGGGTACCCAATGGCCTCTTCAGCCTCAGCGACCGCCTCGGACGAGGCCACCGGTAGGACATCAGGCCCAGCGTCGGACCGTATCGCTTCGAAGATCTCATCCTCGGTCATGATCTGCACTCCGCCTGCGGGGATCGCTGGAGGAAGAACCTGAAGTCGTTCACGTCCATAAGGCTGCATGCTGCCAGCTTCGGCCGACAACGCCACAACATGGAGGCATCGATCGCGTGCCAGATCCGTGCCAGAACAGGCGGACAGCCGCGGTCTCTCACGGTCACTCACGGGCAAGCAATCCGTGCTGACCTGCATCCCCGTTTCCCCAGCTCAGGACGCCAAGATCAGTAGCCGGTTCCCAAGCTGACAGCGCGGGTTCGATTCCCGTCACCCGCTCCAAGTAAGAAACCCAGGTAGCCAATGGATTCGGTGCCTGGGTTTTGTTGTTGTTCAGGGTTCTTGAGCCCTGTCTTTCGTTAGGCCGGGTGATCACCCTGTTGGAACCAGCAGGCCAGCGGCACGGCTCAGACCTTGATGACGGTAACGCGTGCGCCGCACAGGGTGGTGAGGTCCTCGGGGTCGGACGTGAGGACTGTGACGGGACTGGGGGCAGCGAGGGCGGTGGCGCTGAGCATGGCATCGATGGCGTACTTGTGCCCGTGCAGACCGGCGTCAGACAAGAGAGTGGCGGCGTGGCGGGCGATCGGTTCGGTGACCGGCTCGATGACAAGGCGGGATAGCGTCCACTCCAGGGCCGGCCGGTTGACGCGGGGGTGAACCACCTCGACGAGGGTGGCGGCAGAGGTGATGACGCGAAGGTCGTCGGCACGGGCGAGAGCGAGCCATGCGGTGACCGTACGGTCACGCAGGACGGCCTTGGCCAGTCCCTCGCTGTCGAGGACAAGTGTGCCGCCGGGAGCAGCGGGAGAACGGGTCACGCGGCCGCCCCACCATTGGCCTGTTCCCTGCGGGCCTGGTGGAGTTGGTCGCGCAGTGCCTGGACTTCGTCGTCGGTGATGGGGCCGTGCTCGGCCTCGGCGACCTGGATGAGTTCGTTGAGATTGTCGCGCTCGATCTGGCGGGCGACGGCTGCGGCGACGTAGGCGGACAGGCCGGAAGGGCCGCTCCGGGACCGGGCGGCCTCGGCGATGTCACGCGGCATGGTGATCGAATACTTGCCCGTAGGCTCACTCATGCCCTTTATCCTACTTCGCATCCTCCCTCAGCGTCGCGACCGCCTTGTTAGCGTCGAGAGGGCCGCTGCCTGGTCCGAGTATCTGCGTCACGCGAGAAACACAGACCGCAAATGATCGCCGGGCCATTAGCGGGCCATTAAGAGGGGTGAGGAGGGGTCAGTCATGGTCGCTCAGGACGTGTGGCACGTTCGACAGGGAAGACGGTGTTTCCCGCCCTCCACTCGGTGCCTTCATCCCACAGCGCAACGTGGCCAGGATCAACCGTTAAGGTGTCCACGCCACTCACGCGAGCGAACCTACGGCTCCAGACCGAGCGGTAAACGAGTTCCAGGGTTTGGTCGGGAAGCTGCCGGTACTGGGCTAGGTTCGTCGGATGAAGGGCCGGTTCATCCCAATCGATCGCGGTGACCTCTTCCCAACTCAACCACGTGACGCCGAAGGCGACTTCCCCCATTGCGCCAATTCCGCTTTGGCGGCCTCCGATGCGTCCTGGGGGAGTCCGTGATCGGTCGCCAGTCGCCTGAGCTGCGTACGCCGAAGAGGCAATCGAAGGCGTCGTAGTCTCTGTGCACTCCCAACATCGACAGAGAGATGGCGGCGCACCAAGCGGAGTCACCTATGTCGAGCCCGCGGGTCCACATGCGGCACTCGACAAACCCGTGGATGCTGGTTCCCATGCCGAGATCTTCTTGCTCGCGCAGCGGTGCTGTCCAACCCCCTATGATCACGAGCTGCTTTCGGGTAGGGCGTTTCGACGTCGGGGTGATGCGTCATGTACGTGCATGCGGTCCGCCAAGGCCGTGCCCGCTGCGTGCCCGTTCGGACGGCGATCAAGGGGGAGTCGCGGGAACTCACGGTTCCTCGACTGAAAACTGCCCAGGTCAGCGTTTCCCCTGGTCAGATGCTGTGATCGTGAAAGACTTCCCAAGCTGACAGCGCGGGTTCGATTCCCGTCACCCGCTCTCATAAGAAAGCCCGAGTGAGGGCTTGTGCGTGGGCTCGCACGGTCGAAGCCCTGAACTAGTTGGCCGCAGATCGGCGCGCCTTTCTCAGGCGACTTTCCAGGTTCGGTCGCCGAGCGTCGCTACGAGATCCAAGTGGCCCCCGAGCGCAGCGATGTACTCCCGTACGACGTCGATGCCGGATACCTCGCCGTGCTCGATCTTGGAGATGCGAGCTTGGCTGACTCCCAAGGTGTCGGCGAGTTCAGCCTGGGTGACACCGGCGGCCTGACGGATCTCGGCGAGCTGGAATCCGCGGACGTACGCTTCGCGGCGTTCACGCGCGACGGCTTCTCCAGCAGCGCGTTCCGTCTCGTCTCGCGGGTCGAGGGCTGCCGCCTTGGCCTTGACATCTGACCACTTGCTGTACCGAGTGCTCATCGCTCCTCCTGCTCTTCTCGCTTGAGCGTGATCAGATGCTGGGCAAATCGTTCATCAGCCAGTGGTATCGCTTCCCGATACCAGCGGTCCCAGTTGCCGGCTTTGTCCCCGGCCACCAGAAAGATCGCTTCCCTTGCCGGATCGAAGCAGAACAGCATCCGGATCTCACTCGTCCCCGATGAAGGCGGGCGTAGTTCCTTCATGTTGTGGTACTGGCTGCCCTGTACCCGGTCGACCAGAGGACGACGCGCCGTCGGGCCTTCCTCCGCGAGCTGATCGATCGCGTCCTTGATCAGGTCTGCAGTCTCCGGATCGGTTGCGCACAAGGTCAGATACCATGCCTCGACCTCCGGATGAAGACTGACCTCCCAGCTCATACGAACGATTATAACCATCTGGTCATATTCTCCACGTCCACCTTCGATGCACGCCGCCTCTCGCCGAAGATTACGCCTGGCGAGCCCTGAGTCGTGTCGATTGGTGGATGAGAAAGCTCGCGGGTCCAGAGACTGCCCCATCCGAGGTGCCCGTTGCGTGTCTCCCATCAAGGATGTCCCCGTGGCCCTGGCGCCTCCTCGGGCGGGTCGACGGCAGACGGGGTGATCAGGCGGCCGGCGTGTGCGCGTCGCGCGTGAAACACCAGGTCGCGGGCTGATCGTCGTGCCATTAGCGTGCCATTAAGGGCGGTAACGAGGGGTCAACCACGGTCACTCACGACCGGCCTCAGCCCCAGGTCAACGCCCCTACGAGCCAAGATCCCTGCAATTCCCAAGCTGACAGCGCGGGTTCGATTCCCGTCACCCGCTCTCATAGGAAAGCCCAGGTAGGGGGCTCATGTCGGGGCTGTCGAAGCTCTGAACTACTTGGCCGCAGATCGGCGCGCCCCCTCAAGCGACTTTCCAGGTTCGGCCGCCGAGTGTAGCTACGAGATCCAAGTGCCCCCCGATCGCGGCGATGTACTCTCGCACGACGTCGATGCCGGATACCTCGCCGTGTTCAATCTTGGAGACGCGAGCTTGGCTGGCTCCCAGGTGTTGGCGAGTTCAGCCTGGGTGACACCGGCGGCCTGACGGATCTCGGCGAGCTGAAATCCGCGGACGTACACTTCGCGGCACTTTGTTGCCCGTTATGTCCTATGCCACCAGGGCCGCTGCCTTGAGCGCGTGCTCGACAGCCGCTTCGTTGAACGCACGGATCGCCGCAGTCTCCGCCGCCTTCACCCAAGCCAGGCCGAGGATCGAGGGAGGCAACCCCGCGACGGGAACGAAGCGGACGTCCGGGCGCCCGTGGTGAGCCGCCGTCGGAGTGCAGAACAACATGCCGCCCCGGTTGAGCGCCACCTGGGTCAGGCCCTCCTGGCTGGTGGCCACCGTACCGGCCAGGGGAATGGGACGGCCGGAAGGGGTTACGGACGGTGTCACACGCTCGCGCCATGCGCGCGGAGCCGGGCCGTCCAGGCCGATCAGGGACAGGTCGGCCAGCTCCTCCGCGCCGATACTCGCACGGGCGGCCAACGGGTGGCGCGAGGAGAGGCCGAGCTGGTACGAGACCCGGTTCAGCCCTTCGCTCGTAGCCAGATCGGGCTCGTCCACCGGGAGCAACGTGAACGCGATGTCCACCTGCCCGACCCGCAACTTGCCAAAAGGGTCGGAGAGCGGGATTTCCACCAACTCGACCTCGCACCCCGGGTACTGGCGCTCGAAGGCGCGCACGCTGCCGATGACGACGTCTGTGGGGGTGGCGAAAAAGCCGAGCCTGATCACGCCTGTCACCTCGCGGGCGGCCGCCTTGGCCCGGCTGACCGCGTTCGCGAGGCCGTCGTAGGAGGGGCGCAGATCAGCCAGGAAACGTTCGCCCAGGGGCGTGAGGCGCACGCGCCTGCTGGTCCGGTGGAAGAGCCGGCCGCCGAGCCTGGTCTCCAGCGAGCGCATGAGCTGGCTTACCCGGCCAGGTGACAGGTAGAGGCGCTCGGCCGTACGCGCGAAGTGCAGCTCCTCACTGAGCACGACGAAGCACTCCAGCTCCCTGAATTCCATCCCACCTCCATCTGATCGCTTAGTCCACCTAAACCAAGCCTTGGACTTCCGCCATTGTTCCCGCTGGTGGCCGGCAGAAAGCTGGCATGCATGACCATGACTGATGTTTCTGCCGCCACCCGGGCGCGCTGGCTCGCCGTGTTTTCGGTCGCGGTGGGCACCTTCACCATCGTGACCAGCGAGATGCTGCCCGTTGGCCTCCTGACCTCGATCGCCGCCACCCTCGGCGTCTCCGACGGGACGGCCGGGCTGATGATGTCGGCGCCCGGACTGGTCGCCGCCGTCTCCGCGCCCGTGCTGGCGATCACCACCCGACGGCTCGACCGGCGCGTCACGCTACTGGGGCTGATGGCACTGCTGGCGGTGGCCAATCTCGCGGGCGCGTTCGCGCCGAACTACCCCGTCATGCTGGCCGCCCGGGTGCTGACCGGGGTAAGCATCGGCGGGTTCTGGGCCTTCGCGGCCGGACTCGGCCTGCGACTGGTGCCCGAAGGGTCCGTCGGGCGAGCCACGTCGATCATCTTGGCCGGGGTTTCGGTGGCGTCGGTACTGGGGGTGCCCTTGGCGACGTTCATCTCGTCGTTCGCGGGGTGGCGGACCGCGTTCATCGCCATGGGGGTGCTGGCCCTGGCCCTACTCGCGCTGCTGGCTACCACCCTGCCGCCCCTCCCCGGCGATCCCCGAGCCCGAGCGTCCGAGTCGTTGCCCCACGAGGCCCAGGCTCGCGCGTCGGAGGGGCGGCTCGCGTGGCTCTCCGGCCCGCTAAAGATCGTCCTTGTCCTGACCGTCTTGATCGTGTCCGGCCACTTCGCGGCCTACACGTACGTCCGGCCGTTCCTGGAGCAGGTCTCGCACGCTGGTCCCGCCCTCGTCAGCGCCGCCCTCCTCATGTACGGCGCCGCGGGCGTGGCCGGCAACTTCGCGGCTGGCGCATGGGCGGCCAGGAACCCCAAGCCGGTCCTGGTCACGCTGGCCGTGCTCATGGCACTCTCCACGGCGGCGCTGCCCCTGATCGGCCTGCCCCTGATCGTGCTCGTGGTGTGGGGCCTGGGCTACGGCGGCGTAGGAGTGACCCTGCAGCTCTGGATCATGCGGTCGGGCGGCGGCGAAATGGGCACGGCGCTCTTCGTCGGCGCCTTCAACGTCTCCATCGCGCTCGGCTCATTCGTCGGCGGCCGGGTCGTGGACGGAGTGTCGATATCCGCGGTGATGTGGGTGGGAGCGGCACTCGCCGTGGTCAGCGCGGCCGCCGCTGGCATCTCGGGCAGGGGTAGGACGACCGCTTCATGAAAGGAACGCGCGTGATCGGGGTGCCGCAGCGGGTCGTGCCCGCCGATCAGGTACAGCACGACGACCGCCATGTTGTGGCCGGGTGGGTAGCCAGTCCAGCCGGTGGGCATCCGGCTTCGGAGGGGCGACGTGCGGGCTGACGCAGCCCATGATGATTGCCATTACGCGGCGGGCCTCGAGCACTCAAAGCAAGCGACCTTCGGCGGAGTGACAGCCGCACCCTCGATACGGCGTTCACTGTCGGCGCGGCTCTTACGCAACCACCGCCGGCCCTTCGCGCGGCAGGCCCAGCACCTCTGAGTCCGAGTGAGCATGCCGAGATCTTGGCCCCCGTAGCGTTCGCCAGGCGTGCCCGCTGCGTGCCCGTTCGGACGGCGATCAACGGGGAGTCGTGGGAACTCACGGTCGCTCGGCCGGCATCGGCCCAGGTCAGCACTTTCCCTGTTCAGCTTCTGCGATCTTGGAGGAGTTCCCAAGCTGACAGCGCGGGTTCGATTCCCGTCACCCGGCCGGAGAGCCATCCGCTTTCTGCAGAAGTTTTCAACGGCGTGTCACCTCTGCCTTCGCTTAAAGTCCCCGTTGTATGTCCACACCGGGAATCAAGATCATTGTTCGGCGCTGGACGGGCGCCGCGGAGGGGAAGACGGGCCAGGACTTGCCACCGTAAGACAAAGCGTCTTACGGTGGCCGCATGGCCGACACCATCACCATCCGCAGCGACCCGGAGACTGAGCACGCCCTGGATATTCTCACCCATGACGGCAGCTCACGCTCGGCGGCTATCCGCCAAGCCGTGCTGGAAGCCGCCCTTCGTAAGGAGCGCGCTGCCGCTATGCGGCGCGCTGTCCTGCGTATGCCGCTCGGCGAACCGGACGGCATCGACATTGCCGCGGAGATCGCCCACAGCCGCGAGGACGAACGCTGATGATCTATCTCGACTCGGCCGCCGTCGTGAAACTCGCCCACGCCGAAGCCGAGTCGCAGGCATTGCGCGACTGGCTTGACGAACGGGCAGAGACCGGATGGACGAGTTCGGTTTTGCTGGAGATCGAGTCATCACGGGCCCTGGCACGCTACGCCCCAGAAGCCGTCACCCGACTTCACCTGGTCCTCGACTTGATCGACCTGGTGGAACTGGACGTCGGCATTCGCATCCTGGCCCAGACCGTGAAACCGGTGACCGTACGGAGCCTGGACGCTATCCACCTGGCAACTGCTCTCCGCATCCGCTCCCGGCTCACTTCATTCGTGACATATGACAAACGACTGGCCGATGCCGTCCAGGCAGCCGGACTGACCGTCGACATGCCTGCCTGAGACGTCTCTTCACCGCCTGGATCTTCTGACAGGGCGCCTGGCCGCGGACACCTGAGACGTCGCGCGAGCAAAGCGGCGCTGACAGCCCGGCTGCTCCGGATCCCACCTCGGACGTGCTCCCTGCGACGTATCTCGGGAGCCGCCATCGACCCGGGCCAAGCGGAGCGGAGCCGAGGACGGAGCCGGTGCCAGCCAGAAAGCGCCGGCCTCACGGATGTTCGGTTCAGCCGTGATCGACCTGGCTTGGGTAGCGGCAGGCAAGATCGACGCCAACATCATGCTGAGCAACAATCCGTGGGACACCGCCGCGGGTGTCGTCATCGCTCGTGAGGCCGGGGTCGCCGTGGTCGACATCGATGGCAGCCCGCACAGCATGACCGCCCACGCGACCATCGCCGCAAGCCCGAAGCTCGTAGCGGATCTCGTCGAACTCATCGCTGAGGCACACAAGGCCGCGAGATACAACAAGCGCACGGCCGAATAGTTCTTGTAGGTATCAAGCGGCGCCGCGCCGCCGTACGCCCCGCCCCAGCGTCCTCGTGCCGCGCTGTGGCCTGGGGACCGGTCGCGGTACGGGCGCCGCGCGGGGCATCGCCGTAGCCGCACCATGCCGTACCGAGCCGCCGCGCTGACCATCGTCACGCCGCCGCCAGTGCCACGCGGTCTTGCTCAGCTCGGCCGGTGGATCATTACAGCCGCTTGAGGCTGAGGGGCGTAGAAACCCTCCACCAACGCAATCTCATCCGACGAGCAGCACCACAAAAACTTGACCTCTGCGTTCCGCTTGAGCAGATCCACCGTGCAGGCTACGGCCGACACGGTCCGCACCGGAGACGAGCCGACCCACACATCGATGCCCTCGCCATCCCCGCCTTGGGTCCCCGACAAGAAGCCATAATCCAGCGGGTAGATGAAGCTCGACACCTTGGGATGCGGCGTGCCCGCAGGACGATCAATTACAATCTCGGCGTCACCCACGAGGGAGTCAGCCTGCTCCCATAGAGAAAGCCGCGCCCATGCGTCAAAGTCTGGCATGGGCAGACCATAGCCTCCGGCGGGGGCGCTCCGGCTCCGGGATGCTCGCCGCGCGGACCCGGAAACCGCTGAGGTGGAAGCCTGATCATCCCGCCCACCATCGACCCGGGACAAACCGAGGAGACAGGGCCATAGGTACCAGATCGTTCGTCCGGGGGCGCTCCATCTGGTAGCCGTTGCCCTGGCCCGCTTCCCCCTCGGGCGGGTCGACGGCAGCTGGGATGATCAGGCGGGCGGGGAGCGCGCGTTGCGCGAGAAACACCAGGGGACGGGCTGATCACCGGGCCATTACGTAAGAGGGGTGGCGAGGGGGCAATCACGGTCACTCATGACCGACTTTCTGCCCAGCTCAGACTTCCTGTGGGTCCTGATCGATGCAGTTCCTAAGCTGTCAGCGCGGGTTCGATTCCCGTCACCCGCTCTCATCCGTGAAAGCCCCGGTAGGCCGACGGATTCTGTGGTCGTTGATCTCTGCGTGCCATTAAGCGTCCTATGAGTGCGATTATGGCCGCGTGGTTGATGTGACCTTGGATGAGTCCGATGATTCCGGGGCCGTGGTGAAGCTCCAGACCGAAGCCTGGGAGCTTAACATCCGGGCGCCTCTGGCGGATTTGATGCGCCTCCGCGGGATCAAGGAGGCAGATTGGGATGCACGCCGCTCATTTTCAGTCGGGACCTGTGCTGACGCGCACGTGTTCTGGGTGGCAAACGAGGAGCAAGCGACGATCCTCATCGGCCAGGACGACGATACATGGGACATTGCGGTCACGGTGCCGCTCGAAACCGTCGACCAGATCGCACGCCTCGCCGAGGAGCATATGTGATGCATTGGTGATCACCTGGCAGGAGCGAGTAGGTCGGGCAACTCCCCGAGCCTTAGCGCGGCATTGCCCGAGCATGCTGCGCGGAAAGGGCCGCCCATCGCTCAACATCACATACGTGATCACCTTGCGGACATGCGGAATGCTCGCCTACCTGCACATCTCTCCAGCCGCCATCGCTGGCATCATGCAGGGGAAGTATTGCTCCGCCACGCTCGACGAGCACGAGGGCCGTCGCTATGAAGCCCTCCATGATTGAATGCAGGATCGCATGGTTCGAACGCTCGAAGCGCTCGATGAGAGCACCCACGAAGGCCGCGAAGGTAGCCAGGTCGACCTCACATTCGTCGCTCTCCATGGGGCCGAGTCCCGTCGGCAAGCCCGTCTCGAGGGCAAATGCCTCTGCTAATCGCATGAATAGGCCAGCGACTCCGTTCGAGGGGTTCCAGAGGACTTGATCGCCAACCTGGAAATACTGGCTCATGTACTCCTCGCGTTCCACCGTGCCCGGCGTTCCTCGGCGCGAGAGACGCCGTCTGTCCAGACCTGCCGACGGTCATTAGACGAGGCCACGCTTCATACGGCACTGGCCGATCAGGGATCATAGTTCGGACGCCTTCGCCTTGCGCGTCTCGTACCTCAGGTAATGCACCAGGCATTGGGAGCCGGCCAGGCGGACGATCATGAGCTGAAGTGGACGGGCCTGGATAGGCGGAGGTCTGGTGACCAGGGCAGCGAGCGGCTCTGAACTACGTACCGCGCGCTAGGCAGTAGATGGCTGAGGCGCAATCTTGATCATCTCGCCCACCATCGACTCGGCAGGCTGTCGTCGGTCAGCGTGCGAGCGCTGCGCGGGAAACACCAGGTCGCGGGCTGATAGTCGTGCCATTAGCGTGCCGGTCCAGACCCAGCGGCCTAGCGTCGTCCGGACTCTCGGTCAACTGGGTCGTTGGGGAGGAAGTTCTCGGTTGGGGCCGGATGCTGCTGGGGGACGATCCGGGGCCTGCCGTCGACGCGGGCTCGACCGGGCAGTAGGAGGTCTGCCCGTCCTGGCGTTCGCCGACGGTCGACAGACTCTTGTAGGCGCTACGAGGCCCGGAGGCGAGGGTTCGGTTCGGACACTTCCCTTGACTATGCGTACGGCCAACGGGCAGACAAAACTGATCTTGAGACAGTACTCTGCCCTCGCATCGTTTGCCGACTCCTGGGGACCCCCGGCGAGGCGGTCGACGTCCCCTGCAGACGCCCCATCGACGAAGATGAGGAAGGCTCGTGATTCGACGCTCCAGGGTTTTATTACCCGCAGCGGCCATCCTGATCGCCTGCGCTGTTGCGCAGCCCGCTTCCGCGCAAGGTGCCGCATCCGCCGGACCTGCCATCGTGCGGCCGGTCTCGGGCAGCAGCCCGCTGCCCGCAGGCTGCGGACTTCCCCCGGCCGACGGCTACACGCTGAACCCGAACACCGAAGTCCTGCCCATGCTGGCGCGGGACCCGAACCGGCCGTGGCACCTCGTCACGGTGTTCCAGCAGGACCGCTGGAACCGGTACGGCAGCAACGGCGCGGTTACCGCCGTATCGGACGACTACGGCAAGACCTGGCAGCGGTCCGAGAACCTGCCTGCTTTCTCTCGGTGTAACGGCGGTACGACCGCCAACGGCGGAGACTACGACGTCACAACCGACAACTGGGTCACGGTCACACCATCGGGTGCGGCGGTGGCCGCGTCGTTCTCGCTTTCGCGCACCGGCGATGTGACCGCCATCCTGGTGTCCCGGTCCGCTGACGGCGGCCGGCACTGGGACGCCCCGGTAACCCTGCAACGGGACGACAACCCGCGCTACTTCAACGATCGCCCGTCGGTGACCGCGGACCCGTACCATCCGGGCGTGGTCTACGCGGTCTGGGACCGCATCGACAGCACGGACACGAGCTGGGTACAGCCGATCTATCTGGCGAAGTCGACCGACGACGGGCGCACCTGGACCACGAAGAAGGTGTACGACGTACCCGCCAACAGTGGCGTCATCGGCACACAACTGGTGCCGCTCGCCGATGGGACGCTGCTGATCGGCATGCACCACGAGACGGACACCGATGGTGCCACCCAGGTCATCCGCTCGACCGACGGCGGCCAGACCTGGTCGGCGCCGACGTTGAACGTTCCGGCTCCGCTCGCGGTGGGCCCCCGCATCCCGGACCCGGACAATTCGGGTGACCCGGTACGCAACGCCTCCCTGCCGCTGCTGGCCGCCCAGCCGGGCACCCAGGTGGTCAACGCCGTCTGGCAGAGCCAGGACTCCGACGGCACCTTCCACGTGG
The DNA here is from genome assembly GCF_043197735.1 of Nonomuraea sp. NPDC049028. Lineage (NCBI taxonomy): Bacteria > Bacillati > Actinomycetota > Actinomycetes > Streptosporangiales > Streptosporangiaceae > Nonomuraea > Nonomuraea sp. NPDC049028. The sequence goes on along the minus strand of NZ_JBICTR010000008.1, from coordinate 474,576 downwards.
CCTACTCGCGGTCGACGGACGGCGGAAAGACTTGGTCCGGCCCGGTCCGCGTTGACAAGACGCCCACCGGTTCCGCCGCCGTACCGGTCATCGCCGCATCCCGTACGGGCACTGTTGCGGTCACCTACTACGACTTCCGCAACAACACGCCCGACCCTGCCACCCTGCCAACCGACGTGTGGGCCGTCACCTGCGCCAACGACTGCACGCAGCCCGGGGCGTGGCGCGAGCAGCACATCGAAGGGCCGTTCGACGCGCGGAAGGTTCCGGCGACAAGCGTCGGACGCCTGGTCGGGGACTACACCGGCCTGGTCTCGGTTGGCAGTGCCTTCACGGCCGTGTATGGCGTGGCCACCGGCGACGCCGCCAACCCTGTCGACATTCACAGCGCGCTTTTCTCTAGCTGAGCGGTTTTGCGCCACCGGCGGGGTTCGGTCAGACCGAACCCCGCCCCCTCTCACGGCAGCGCCGACTGCTTTATTATGGAAATTCAGCTTCTCGCGCAATTCGGCGTTCTCCCGCTCCATCTTCCGGATTCTGGCCCGGCCTGGCCCGGCCCGGAGACCGGCTGCTGCTCGTCCTGAGCGCGCGTGATCCGATGCCGGTTCACCCAACTGCCCAAGGTGCTCGCATTGATCCCGAACCCGCGCGCCACCGACGCGACCATCGTTCGCCCTCCAGCACCATGCGGACGGCTTCTTCCTTGAACTCCGGGGAGAACTGCCTACGACGCCTCGTCATGTACCTACCCCTTCCAGGCTTCTGTCAGCTTATGTAGCCGACTGTCCAGAATCTGCTGGGCGCCTCATAGCCCAAAGCGTCAGTCCTAAGCTGAGCATCTATGCAGACATCGCCCGATGAAGTCCTCCAACTTGACGTTGTCGACCGCGTGGGCACGACCACAATGGCGGCCCTCATGCTCTATAACTCTGTGCCGGCCAGGCTCGCATTCGCGTCCCGCAGCCTCCTACTGGATGTAGAGGGCGAGGACCTGCTGGCATGCCTCATCGATCTCCGCCGCCGGTTGGAAGTGGAAGGCCTCAATCTCTGCTGCCAAGGAGCACGAGCGGATGTCTGGCCATCAGGCCAGCTCCGACAGTTCACCAATGGCCGCTTCGGATACGTCTTGGCATCCAAGCTTCCAGGCGAGGCACTTAAGGAAGTGGACTTGTTCGCATCGGCCCATCCCCACGAGATCGCTTCAATCGAGCAACAGCGGGAAGCTGTCTTCCGGTTTCACGGGCTGCGTCAACAGCGAGGTATAGCCGGGCAGGAGAAGCCCAGCTCAGAGTCGTGATTGTCGTGCCATTAGCGTGCCGTTAAGGGTGGTAATGAGGGCTCAATCACGGTCACTCGCGGCCGGCCTCAGCTCGAGGTCGTAACCGTACGAGCTGGGATTCCTACAATTCCAAGCTGACAGCGCTGGCGGTCAGCGGCGAGTCGGTGGTGATTCAGCTGACGGTCCGAAGGTTCGTGTGCGTCAACGCGGTCTGCGGGAGAAAGACTTTCGCTGAGCGGGTGCCGGACGTGACCTGCCGATATGGGCGGTGGCGCAGCCTCCCGCTGACCACGGGCTTGGCATCGATCGCACTGGCCTTGGCCGGCCGCGCCGGGGCTCGTCTGGCCAGGGCGCTGGGCTTGTTGACCAGCAGGACGACACTCCTGCGGGTGATCCGCGCGCTTCCAGAGCTGCCCATCACGGCGCCGACGGTTCTGGGAGTCGATGACTACGCCCTGCGACGTGGCAAGGTCTACGGAACCGTCCTGGTGGATATCGTGACTCGCCGCCCGATCGATCTGCTGATCGCCCGGGATGCGCAGACGCTGGCCGCATGCCCGTGGCCCGCTTCCCCTTCGGGCGGGTCGACAGCAGGAGGGGATGATCAGACAGGCGGAGGTGCAGGTGGAAAATGATCGTGCCGCCGTGGTGGCGGAGCCATCTGCAAGGATTTCCGCAGCTATCGAGTAGTGGGAGGGGATGCGATGAGCAGTGCATCAGCCGCGGATTACGTCTGGCTTCGCGATGCATGGACGGATGGCGTCGGCACCACGATTCTGTGCATCAACTTCGTACGGGGGCTGTCTCCTGAGGATGCGCTGCGGCGGATCAAGGTTACTCCGGGCACCTCCGGAGAGTACGGAGTCGCAGCCTACTCGGCTGAGGGTGGGACCGTCCTGGCCGAGAGTGGATGGGCGACCAAGTACGTCACCAATGTGGCGGAGCCATTGTCCCTAGGCACAGCAGTGGCCAGGGTTTTTGCTGACCTCCACGGCGCGGATTTCACCTATGAGGCCAACGAGCAACTGATCACCACGTTCAGCCTGTACAGCTACCGGTTGCGTGAGGGTGGCCAGCCTGACCGATTCCTCGCCGACGTGCGTGAACTTGGGCTGTATCGAGATGACGACGGATACGCCGACGACCCCATCTCCAGCGCTCTCGCCCTGGCTTCACGTGCCACGGGTGTACGCCTTTCCCGCAGCCAGTACGCCAGGCCCACACTCATCGGCTCAACTGACCATCTTTATCCTTGAGGCCTGAGCCTTGATCACCGTGCCATTAACCTCGGCAACGAGGGGTCAACCACGGTCGCTCACGACCGGCCTCAGCCGCGGGTCGACGCCACTACGGGCCAAGATCCCGGCAATTCCCAAGCTGACACAGCGGGCGAGAAGGCCGCAGCCGCCCTCGGCGCACGGTTCGTGCAGCTCGACGTGACCGACGACGCCTCGGTGCGCAGCGCGCTGGCGACGATCAACGCGGCCGAGGGTCGGCTCGACGTCCTGGTGCACAACGCGGGCATCCTCGGGAACGAACCCCTCGACGGTCCCACGGCCCTGCGGGTGTTCGACACCAACGCGGTGGGAATCGTACGCGTCACAGAAGCGGCACTCCCCTTGCTGCGCAAGTCCTCGAACCCCACCGTGGTCACCGTATCGAGCAGCGCCGGATCGTTCTGGGCGGTGAACAACCCTGACCGGCCCGAGTTCCACCTGCCACTGGCGCTCTACTCCGCGTCCAAGGCGGCGGCGACCATGCTGACGGTCCAGTACGCCAAATCCCAGCCCGGCATCAAGTTCAACGCCCTGGAGCCCGGCACCACAGCCACCGACATGACCGCGGCCTTCGGGATCGGAAGATCGCCGGAGGAGAGCGCCAGAGCCGTCGTACGCCTGGCCACTCTCGACGTGGACGGCCCGACAGGAACCTTGCAAGACGAGACCGGGGAACTGCCCTGGTAGTCGCCACGCGGGCGTAGTCCGGTGGCGGCGAGGAGCCGGTGGAGCGAGTCTCCTCCGACCAATTCGTGGCAAGCGGCATGCTCCCGGAGCGGCGGGAAGACGAAGGCCCCTTCTCCTGGTGGAACGAGATGCGGCCACGGTTCTTCAAAGGCTTTCACCGATGCCTGCCTGCCCTTGCGACCGCAGGCAACGACTTGATCGTGGAACATGTCATCGAATACCGGACCTGGCGCGAGGAACTATCACGCCTATTGACTGACTTCGACGTGTTCCTGGTCGGGGTGCATTGCGATCTTGCGGAGATCGACCGAAGAGAACACGAGCGCGGGGACCGCCGTGCCGGGGAAGGCCGTGGGCACGTCGAAATCAACGGCATGCATACGTTCGGTCCGTACGACTACGAGGTGAACACTACGAACGGCGTATCAACCACCCTCGTGCAGTCAGTCGTGACCGCTTGGCGCTCGAGAGGCGCGCGACGTGCGCTGACCACCTTTTAATGCCTCCGGCGGGGGCGGCACTTCGACTCCTGGCCCGCTTCCCCCTCAGGGGAGACGGCAGCAGTCGGGAGGATGAGACGGATGGCGTTTGCGCGTTGGTAGCAGGCTGATCGTCGTGCCATTAGCAAACATCGGCAGCGGGAGGCTCTTGATATCCAGCCGGCCATGGCTAAAGGATCGCGCGCTAGCATGCGGCGATGGACTGGGGCGCCTTCGAGAAGGCATGGTATGACAGCGGATGCCGCATCCTGAGTGATCTTGCGGCGGCGTGTCCGGGCGAGCGGCTGTACGGCGCGGCGTTCCATCTTTTCTACATGGACGGTGCCAAGATCCTCCCGCCCGCCCTGGCCGCCAACACTGAGGCAGCGGTGCGCGAGGACTATGGGTACTCGACACGGTTCGTCCCGCCGGAGTGGCGGTGGGATGTCCTGGACGCCGCGAGCGATGCGATGTCGCCGTGGTATCAGCGTCTCACTGAGGAGTATCTGGCGCCCGCTACCACCGAGCCCGAACGGGATGCGGCGATGGACGCACTCGAGGCGGCGCACGACAGCGCGATGGCCAATGCCTGCAAAGCGATGACCACGACAGCGCGCCGGGGCGGCATTCACGGCTCGCTTCCGCCCGGGTTCGTCGTCGTCATCCTCGAAGGGCAACGCGGGGATGAGGAGGCCGGTCTGATCCGGAAGAGCGTCGACCCGCAGACGCTGCCGACGGTCCCCGAACTGGCCGGGTATCTGCGGCAGCTCGACGAGACGTGAGCCCCGGCCTGGCCTTGCTCATTCCAGGGGCCGTCTTCTCCGAGTCCTGAGAGGTCCTGGCCCGGTCGCAGCGCCATGCAAGACCTCCTCAGGTAAGCCTCCGGCGATTACCGGCTCTATCAGCGACTATGCCAACCTCTATGCCCATGCAGATCAGATCCGGTACCCAAGACGACGCCGAGCAGATCGCAGAGCTCCACACTCGTAGCTGGCTGACTGCCTATGCCGGGATCATGCCCGCCAGCTATTTGAATGGGCCGCTGCTCGACGAGCGCAAGGCCATGTGGAGCATCCGACTCGCCACCCTCGCCTCGGAACCGGATCGCGCCCGCTGCCTGCTCGTTGCCGTCGATGGCAACGTCCTGCTGGGATTTGCCTATCTCGACGCCGGAACCGACGGGCGCCTCTTGCTCGATAACCTGCACGTCCAGCCGGAGCGCAAGCAGTCCGGCATCGGTCGCCAACTCGTGTACCACGCTTTTGGCTGGGCCTCCGAGCAACACCCTGACAAGACGGTCTACCTGGAGGTGTTGCGCGATAACGTGGCCGCGATCACCTTTTACCGGCGTCTCGGCGGCCATCCCACCAATGAGTTCATGGAACGCTTCCCTACAGGATTCGAACTACCTGTCGTCGAGTACACATGGGGTCCTGACATCGTCCGAACCCTTGCCGACAACCGTTCCACTACCGATCAGCTCGCGTCCTAGAGGCGCCCGGCGGGGCATTCTGGCTCCGAGATGATCGACGCGTCGGGATTGAGATCCGTGGACGGCTGAGGTGGAAGCCTTCCGATGCGCCGGCGGACGCCTGCTCCGTCTTCAGTCGCCCCGGTAGAGGGCCGTGAGCAGTTCGATCGCCGCCTGGATCGCCGGATGCGGCTCGTCTCGCCACCAAGTGAGGCGTACGGCGATGGGCTCGGCGTCGCGGACCGGCCGGTAGACGACGCCGGGCCTGGGGTACTGGTGCGCGGTGGACTCCGCCGTCATGCCGACGCAGCGTCCACTGGAGATCACGGTCAGCCAGTCGTCGACGTTATGGGTCTCCTCAGTCGCCGGGCGGGAGCCGGGCGGCCACAGCTCGGGTGTGGTGGTACCGGTGCGCCGGTCGATCAGGAGGATGCGCTCGCTGAGGTCGGCAAGGCGTAGCGACCGGCGTGTGGCCAGGGGGTCCTCGGCGGACAGGCCACACAGGCGCCGCTCCAGACCGATGATGGCACTCTCGAAGCGGCGGTCCTCCAGGGGATTGCGGATGACGGCGAGGTCGCAGGCGCCCTCCGCCAGGCCGGCGGTCGCGGAGTTGACGCGTACCAGGTGCAGATCCGTCCCGGGGTGCGTCGCGGCCCAGCGGCGCTGGAACGCGGGTGTGTGGCGGCCGACCGCCGACCAGGCATAGCCGATCCGCAGGATGCTGTGGCCCGAGGTGGCCTCCTGGACCAGGTTGTGCACCTCACTGAGCACCCGCCTGGCCTGGGCGACCACCCGCAGCCCGGTCGTGGTCGGTGTCACCTCGCGTGAGGTACGTCTGAGCAGCCTCACCCCCAGGGCGCGTTCGAGCGAGGCCAGAGTCCGGGACACCGCCGCCTGGGAGACGCCCAGAGCGATGGCCGCGTCGGTGAAGGTGCCCTCGTCGACGATGGCGACGAGGCACCGCAACTGCCGCAGCTCCACATCATCCATGACTCAAGTGTATAGATCCCGCAGTAAACGCATTTTGTGCATGCGTCGCCAGGTCCCACCATCTAGTCATGCGAAGCGCGTCCGACACGGTTTCCCTGTCTTCGGGTCCCTTGGTCCCGGCGCCGTCCAGGAGGCGGCTGGCCGGCGTGGTCACGATGGCCGGCAGCGGCCTGTCGAACCAGGTCGGCGCCGCGATCGGTGCTCTTGCCTTCCCCGTACTTGGGCCGGTGGGCGTCGTCGCGGTCCGCCAGTACGTCGCCGCGTTCGTCCTGCTCGCCGTCGGCCGCCCCCGCCTGCGGGACTTCACCTGGGCGCAGTGGCAGCCGGTGCTGGGGCTCGCCGTGGTGTTCGGGACCATGAACCTGTCCCTCTACACCGCCATCGATCGCATCGGCCTTGGCCTGGCGGTCACGTTGGAGTTCCTCGGCCCGCTCACGATCGCCCTCGCCGCCGCGCGTCGCCGCGTCGACGCCTTCTGCGCGGTGATCGCCGCGGCCGGTGTCGTCGTACTGATGCGCCCCCAGCCCTCGACCGATTATGTGGGGATGGGCCTGGCCCTGCTGGCCGCGTGCTGCTGGGCGGCGTACATCCTGCTCAACCGCACCGTCGGCCGCCGCATCCCGGGTGCGCAGGGCTCGGCCACGGCGGCGGGGATCTCCGCGCTGATGTTCCTGCCGGTCGGCATCATCCTCGTCCTGCACCGGCCGCCGACCGCCGCGGCCGTCGGCTATGCCGTCGCGGCCGGTGTGCTCTCCTCGGCGGTGCCCTACCTCGCCGACCTGTTCACGCTGCGTCGCGTACCCGCCCAGGCGTTCGGGCTCTTCATGAGCGTCAACCCGCTCCTCGCGGCCCTCGTCGGCTGGATCGGCCTGGGCCAGAACCTGGGCTCGACGGAATGGGCGAGCATCGGCGCCATCGTGGCCGCCAACACCCTCAGCGTCCTCGTACGCCGCGGCTGAATCCGCGCTACTACGCGGCGATGACGGCGACCCCGGTCCTGCCCCCGTCGACGTCCACCACGGTTCCGTGTACGAAGGCCGCTTCGTCACTGGCGAGCCAGACCACGGCATGAGCGATGGCATCCGGTGTGCCGATGCCGCCGGCCGGGGTGCCCTTCATCATGATCTCACCCGGATGGGGCTCGCTGCCTTCCGCGGCCGGGGGGAGGATCACACCCGGCGAGACGGCGTTCACCCGCACCCCCATCGGGCCGAACTCCGCGGCCCATGCCCGCGTGAGCGTCTCCATGGCGCCCTTGGTGGAGCTGTAGAGCGCGCCGAGCGGAACGCCCAGGCGAGCGATCCACGAGCCGAGGTTGATGATCACTCCGCCACCTGACTCAATCATGGCCGGAACGACGGCGGCGGTGAGGAAGAACGGCGCCTTCACGTTCACCCCGTAGACCTTGTCGAACGTCTTCTCGTCAGTGGCGGTGGTGCTGGGGGCCGGATAGATGCCGGCGTTGTTCACCAGGATGTCGATCCGCCCGCCCAAAGTCTCACGGGCCCGATCTGCCAGGTCCTGGGAGGACTCCACGCTGCCATCGAGGTCCGCCACCAGGAAATCCGCCCGGCCACCGGATGCGCGGATCCCTTCGACGACCTGTGCCCCGCGTTCCCGATTGCGCCCCGACACGATGACGTGGGCCTCCTCGGCGGCGAACGCTTCGGCGATCGCCTGTCCGATATTGCTGGTCGACCCCGTGACCAGCGCCGTCTTGTTCCGCAGTCGTTCACTCATGACGCGACCTCCCTTGTCTCGCAGTGCGTGGCCAACTGTGCCTCGCAGAAAATGGACCGGCAAGTCCAGAGTCGCTCGGGCCTCATGCCGGTAAAATGGACCTGTTAGTCCAATGATCTGGAAGGGGCTGGATGCCGGACGCGCCGACCGCGAAGGGCCGCGCCACGCGTGCCCGCATCGTCATGGGCGCGGCCGAGTTGCTGCGCGAGCAAGGTGTCGCTCTCACGACGCTCGACGACATCCGCGGCCGCACCGGTACGAGCAAGAGCCAGCTGTTCCACTACTTCCCCGCTGGCAAGGCCGGCCCTTGAGGTGGACCGGACGGCCGCCGCGTTGCTGGCGGGCATCCAGGGAGGCGTGACCATCATGATGGCCACGGGCGACTCGACCCACCTCAAGGCGGCGCTCGACACCGGAATCGAACACCTTCGTGCGACCACTCGATCGCCGTGAGATCTAACTACATCGGTCTGAAGAACGTGCGGAGAAGCGTTCTGTGAGCGGCTTGTAGTCGTGCTCGGGGAACAGGACCGGCAACGCGTCGAGCATGTTCTCCATGCGATCGCGCACGCCCTCGAACTCTTCATTGTCCAGCGGCGCTCGGGTGAACAAGAACTGCCAGGAGAAGGCGCCCTTTGTCAGCTGAAGCATCTCCAGGTACTCCGGGTAGCCAACGTCCATCTTCCAGGCGCCATAGCGAGGCTCGGCCACCCACCAGATTTCGGGTTCGTCCCCGCCTGGAAGCAGCCGCAGCGCGGCATAGTGACCCGTACCCGTGATGGGGTGGCAATCGATAACGCGCAGCTGCGATGACGGGAAAAGCTCCTTGCCCGTCCACGACTCAATCCACTCCTCGCCCAGCCCCGGGCTGCCCGCCCGTGCGAGGTGGGTGAGGTAGAACTCACCGTTGACGTACGGCCGCCCTTCACCCATCCACTGGCGCCCCAGCTCCCGAAAGCGCAGATCGCACTGCTCCAGCGCGGCGGGCGCCTTGACCTCCTGCTCACCCACGAGAGCCGCCCACGAGGCGGCGACATCGGTGAAACCCGTGTCGAGCTCGCCGTGCGAGGCGTGAAGGATCTTGATCTGGGGATGGTTGTCCAGGTCGCGGCAGACCTTGCTCCAGCCGGCTTCGTACGTCGTCAGTTCCGTCATCACGTACCGTCCCAACCTGCTATAGGCCGAACAGGGTCGCCGCGTTGTCGTGGCATACGGCCCGCAGCCAGTCCGGTCCGAGTCCCAATCGTTCCAGGGCGTGGAGCTGGTGCAGGTAGGGGTAGGGGGTGTTGGGGAAGTCGGAGCCGAGCAGGATGCGGTCGCCAAGCGCGGTGAGCCGTGGCAGGGCTTTGCGGGGGAACGGCATGAATTCTTCGGTGAAGTCGGTGAACGCCATCGTCGTGTCCAGCCGTACCTGGTCGTACCGTTCGGCGAGGTCGAGGAACTCCTCGTACTCGGGCATGCCCATGTGCGCGACGATCAGCCGCAGTTTCGGGTGTCGGGCAAGCACCCGCGCGATGGGCTCGGGGCCGGTGTGGTTGCCGGGCGCCGGCCCGGAGCCGCAGTGCATCACCACGGGGATGCGGGCCTCGGCCAGCAGCGCCCATGTCCGCTGGAGACGTTCGTCGGCCGGGTCGTACGCGCCCACCTGCACATGAGCCTTGAACACGCGTGCCCCTGCTTCAACGGCCTCGTGGGCGTATGTCTCGACGTCCGGCTCGGGGTAGAGAGTGGCGGTGTGCAGGCAGTCGGGGGTACGGCGGGCGAAATCGGCCGCCCATTCGTTCAGCCACCTGGCCATGCCGGGCTTGTGGGGGTAGAGCATCGCGGTGAAGGCCCGGACCCCGAACTCCCGCAGCAGAGCCGTCCGCTCCGCCTCCTGCTTCCGGTAGGTGATCGGCCACTTCAGCCCACCGATCAGCGGCCCGGTGCCGTCGAAGTAGTCCCAGACCTTGTGCAGGACACGCTCTGGCATGAAGTGGGTGTGGACGTCGATCAGCCCGGGGAGACCGAGCCCGGTCCAGAAACGGCGGACCTCACTGGCCTCCTCGCCCAAGGCCATGGGGGTGGAACTCACCCGGTACCGCCTTTCTGTCGAACGACCGGACGGTGCTCTTATCCCGCCACCTACGCATGGCCCGATCTCTAGACGACGACTCTATGCACAATGAGATGCCATCGCCGTGCTGAGGGCAGGGCCATAGGCGGCTCTTCAGACGAAAGGAGGCACGGTGCGTATCGCCATACCGTTGTTCGATCGGTTCACAGCGTTGGACGCGGTCGGCCCGTACGAGGTGCTGAAGTTCCTTCCCGATGTTGAGATCGTCTTCGTGGCCGTGGCGTCCGGGCCCATCCGGGACGTGCCGAAGTGGCTGGCCATCACCGCTGACGCCACGTTCGCCGAGGTTGACTCATGCGACGTGCTCCTGGTGCCCGGGGGCCCGGGTAGCAGGGAGCAACTGGACAACCGCCCGCTTCTGGACTGGATCGGCCGCATGCACAAGGGAAGTTCCTGGACGACCTCGGTGTGCACCGGCTCGTTGCTGCTCGCCGCCGCCGGACTGCTCCATGGGCTGCCTGCGACAACTCATTGGGGAGCGGTCGACGTGCTGGAGTCGTTCGGCGCGACCTACACCCCCGAAAGGGTGGTGTTTCATGGCAAGATCGTGACCGCCGCCGGCGTCTCCTCCGGTATCGATATGGCGCTGGCGCTGGTGGCGCGCATCGCTGACCAGACAACCGCGGAGGCTGTGCAACTCGCCATCGAGTACGACCCCCAACCACCCTTCGACGCAGGCTCACCGGCGAAGGCCCCTCAGGCCGCCAAAGACCTGCTCGCTCGTGGAATCCGCTGAAGGGGGTTCGGCCCCGGACGCACGGGCGTCCGGGGCCGGTCAATGGCGAGAACGCCGTCAGGAGAGGCGCTGGATGGTCCACATGTTCTGGGAGATCCGGGATGGGTGGCCACAGCTCGACGGGTCCCACTCGGTGTTGATGGTGACCCAGCCGGCGGGCAGCTGGTTGGAGCAGACGGTCATGATCGTGCCGACGGGCTGGTCGTAATAGGACGCGATGTTCCACACGTTGTAGGTGATCCTCGACGGATTTCCGCAGCGCGTCGGATCCCAGAAGTCGTTCGTCTTGACCCAGCCGGTGGGCAGGCTTCCGGCGCAGACTGTATTGACGGCCGCGCCGGCCGGGCTGACAGGCAGGAACAGGAGCGCGGTCAATGCGCTCAAGATCACACTGATGAACTTGAGGCTTTTCAAGGTCTTACCCCCTTTGACTCGACCTCCGCCGGTACGGCGGCTGGCTTGATCACCATTCGCCTCGAGCGGCGCGCTGGATGAGATCCGCCATGAGTCGGTATGACGCCTCGGGTCGTGTAGGGCGGCCTCAATGCTGGATCAGACCGCCGACCGGGACCGGAGCGACGTGGCCGGTCGCCGGAACGGTCTGCGCCAGGGCGAGGCCGATGTCGACGAGCGATGATCGACGCCGACAAGCGACGGCGGCGGGGATCACCCTTGAGCCCACGCCCAGCAGGCGTTCCACCACCTCGTCGTAGCCGGTCTCCTCAGCGACCTCCCGGATCACCGCGTCGAACGGATCCTCCCCGTGTTCGACCCTGCCGCCGGGAAGAGTCCAAGCAGATTCGCCTATGGGTGGTACGTGACGAGCGAGCAGCACCCGCCGGTCCTCGATGCACACGGCGTACGCCGCCAGCCGGAAACTCATCCGCACCTCTCCTGACGCACCGGCACTTCGTGCCGCTGAAGCGTTTCGTTACCGCGTGTTGGCAGAATCTCCTTATGCCTAACCTGGCCAGGGTTTTAGCACAGGTACTGATAAGCGCTGTCGCGCTCTCCCTACTGACGGCCTGTGGAACCGAAGCACCGCCAATCGCGGACCCACCCGTGACCAGGCCCAGCTCGTCATCTCCCAGTCCCAGTCGCGCCATCCCCTACGACGAATCGACACGCGTCGGCGGAGACGTGGCACCGCATCAAGCCGAGAACAACGCGTGGAAGTATCCCCCAGACCTAACACCTTCCCAACAGGGGATCGCCGACGCCGCCGCCAAGCGAATACGCCCAGCTCTGCAGAAACTGCGGGCCGCGCAGGACTTCGATCCAGACTCAGTAAAGGCTGCCTTTGAAGCGCTGGGCTACCCAGCGGATTCGATAGGAGCTCATGCATTTGACATCCCGACATTGTGGACGGAGCCTACGCCACCACCTGGAGTGGTCTTTGGCCTCAAAGTACGAGTCGGAGTTTGCCTCACCGGAGACGTACGCCCCGAGCGAGTGCTGATCGAATCGCGCGGCCCAAATGTAGAAACGGGCTGCATGCCTCTGCCGGTAACGCATTAGCTGTGCGTCAACAGCTCAACCGAGCGGCTCACCTTGCTCGGCTTGGGGCCGCTCGCACGGGGATGCCAACTGGCAGACATCCCCCCAGGCGGGCGCTGGTCTATCTGCAGTCCTCTTGCGCTACCCAAGCGCATCGCGGCATGGCATGATTCATTGCGATCATTCGACACAAAGGGGGAGCTTCCGAATGAATGCCAAGGCGCTGATATTCGCTGGGTTACTTATGGCCGGCTCCGGCGTTCTCACGGGTATCCTTCCGGTCACCTCGAGTGGAGAGAGATGCGGATCCGCTTTCGTTGGAGTGCCGCACGATGAGTCTCTTCGGATGTACTCCGAAGAATTCATGATTGCCGGATGCGACGACGTTCGGAACCTTGTGAGGATTCCAGCGCTCGTCCTTATAACAGCCGGTGGCGCCACAATCTGTGCGGCAGGCGCAACACGTTGGCGCATCAGCCTGGCAAAAGGCTAAAGCCTCCCAGCGGGCCGCTCCGTTGAAAGCTCCCAGGCCCGCGGCGGTGATCACGATCGCCCCGACCACCCACCGTGCCTTCCTTGCCCGCACCGATGGGAAAAGGACATCCAGTGACACCTCAGGTTCAGTGGCCGCAGCGACGTGAGGACATTCTCGAGGCACTACGCGTCTTAGGCGACCACGACTTCCAAAACCACCACTGGCGATCAGGGCGGGGATGGCCAGACCTCACCGCTGCCGTGCACTGGTTGATCGACGACACGTTCATCGACCAAATGGGGGCCCACGCATTGATCCCCTACCTCTTCAGCGATGACCAAGAAGCCGACCTCGTACAGACCGTGGTCGATGCCCTCTTGCCCATACTCGATGACCTCGGCCCTACCGCTCCAGACAACGCCTATCTCGCCCATCCTGGGTGGATCAATGTCCTGAACTCGGCTGGCGCCGCCTACCTGGCCTTGTCCGCCGGCAAGCTATAGGAGCAGCTCCCGTAGAGGGCTGTCACAGAAGCCTTCGCGAAGTTGCTCAGGAGTGCCGACCGTCCAGGTCACTGATCAGGTCGGCGTCACTTCGATCTGAGCAATCAGATGGGCAGGGTCGCGGCCAGTGGTGCGCCGACCTGGATGTTGAAGGCGCATGCTTCGACAAGCGAGTTCGTGATCTCTCGGGCAATCTTGGCTTGCTCTGCGAATAAGTCCTTGCCGGTGTCGAAGTAGGCCTTGCCGTGCTCGGCCAGGAAACCCTGCCAGTGCGCGGACACCAGCGCGGTGTCGGGTTGATCCGAACCGGCGAGCTTCGCTGCCAGGTGAGCTCGGCCGCTTCTTCGTCATGATCCCGCCGGCTGGTGTCCGTGTAGAAGTGTCCGACTCCCGGATGGGTGAAGACCTCCACGACGGCCCCCGCGTCCATGGCGGCCTTCTCCCATGCGACGACAGCGGCGGGAAGCGCGAACTCATCCGGATCGGCGACGTGCAGCTGCACGGGTAGATCGGCCCGCGCTGACGCGGGAATCCCTGTGATGCCGTGCAGGAGCAGCACACCGGCCGTGTCACGTCGGTCGGGCAGCAGTTCCCCGACCACCCCGGCGCCCATCGAGACGCCGGCGAGGACCGTGCTCGCGGGCATCTTCCGGACCGCGTCGCGGGCTCGCTCCACGATGACCTTCCAGCCGACCCGATTCATCAGGGTGAACCCATGGTCGATCGTCGTAGCGACCTGGCCTTCGTACAGGTCGGCGGTGACCACTTCGTGGCCGGCGGCACGAAAACGCTCAGCCAAGGCCGTCCGCCGGATCAGGGAGCTGCCTCCCCAGACGAGCGAGAGAGGACAGGGCCATGAACACCGGAGACAGGGCCAGAGCGACAGCGGTCAGCAGCAGGCTCGTTCGCAGCCCCAGCGCGCCGGCCAGATAGCCGCCGAGAAGCGACCCGAGCGGGGTCAGGCCCATGCCGACGAAGTTGAGTGTCGCGACGACTCGCCCCTGGATCGGGATCGGGGTGATGGCCTGGCGCACTGTCACGACGGTGACGTCGACCACCTGGCTGAAGACGCCGAACAGGAAGTTGACCGCCATCAGCGCGCCGATCGTGACCGCGGAGGAGCCGCGCAGCGCGGGGACGCACAGCATCACGCCATCGGCGAGCACCGCGGCGGACACCAGTACGACTCCGTACCCGTACCGCCTCGGCAACCTGGCCGACAGCAGGGAACCCACCAGCGCGCCCGGCCCCATCGCCGCCAGTACGAGCCCGACGGCGGCGCCCGACAGGTGCAGCGTACGCGGCAAGAAGAGCAGATAGATGGTCATCACGGCGGCGAAGGAGAACTGGAAGAGGGCCGAGGCGATCCCTACCGCCCGCAATGAGGCGTCGCTGACGACGAGGCGCAGACCCTCGTGGATCTGCCGCCACACGCGCGCCTGCCCTGCGGCCGGCCTGGGCATCGACTCGGGACGGCGGATCCGCCGGATCGACAGGACGGACAGGGTGAAGGACAAGACGCTCGCCAGGATGGCGATCGGCGCGGTGACGAGCGACACCAGGGCGCCGCCGATCGCGGGGCCGGCGATCTGCGCGGCGGATCTGCTGGCTTCGAGCGCGCTGGTGCCCTGGGCGAGCTGGTCGCGTTTCACCAGTCGTACGAGGGAGGTCTGGGAGGCCACGTCGAAGTACACGGAGAGGGCGCCGACGAGGAAGGCGACCAAAACGAGCAGCGGGATGTCGAGCATGCCGAGGAGGTAGAGGACCGGGACGACGGCCAGCACCACGGTACGGCCGACGTCGGCCAGCACCATCACGTCGGTGGAGCGTCGGCGATCCACCCCGGCGCCGGCGAAGAGCGAGAGCAGCAGGATCGGTGCCTGCTGGACGGCGCGGAGGAGGCCGACCTGTTCGGTGCCGGCGCTGAGCGCGACGACGGCGATGAGCGGCAGGATGACCTGGGCGGCCTGAGTTCCCAGCTGGGAAGTGGTCTGGCCGATCCAGAGCCGGCGGAAGTCGCCGTCTAGCCACACGCTGGGCGGAGTCGGGTCGGGTCCCGTCATCGGCGGCCTCGCATGGGCGAGCGCGCGAGCACGGCAAGGGCTGCGAGCACGGCAGGGGATGCGAGCACGGCAGGGGACGCGGGCACGGCAGGGGAAACGTACGGCACAGGGGTCCTTGAGTCGCTGAGAAGGGTGCCCGTCCCGCAGGATCTGGGCAGGAGGGTGCGCTGTGCCGCAATTCACGTGCAGCACGCGGTGACAGGTCGGGAAGTGACCTAGAACGTCAGCGCGTGCTCGGTTGACCGGGCATCTCAGCTCCTTGAAGGATCATTGGCTGCTTGAGACTAGCCGTCGGCTCATGCGGCGGACAAGGCAATTTGATGACCTGGCGCTCGGCCGGGTGTCATTGGAGTTCGTAGATCGCGGAGGTTCCTTTGCCCTGCTTGGCGTGGACCCATAGGCGGGTGGTGCCGGCCGCTGGCGCGATGTCAACGATGCTGACGGGCTGCTTGCTCGGCGGAAGAGTAGACCGTGTCCACTTGCCGTCGCGCAAATTGAGCACATAGGGCGCCGCCTGGGCGGGATTCGCGGCGATCCAGACACCGCCGACAGGGTCGGTACGCACGGCCACCAGCGCTGTGTGGTCGTTCACGGTTAATTTCACCTGGTTCCAGGCGGTGCCGTTCCAGTGGAGGACGACCGGGAGGGCGCCGTCGGCCCAGTTGGGGCCGACGGCCCACACATCGTTGTTCGACCTCGCGGTCATGCTGCTCAGCAGGAGCCCGCCGGCACGTCCGTAGCAGGCGTGCTGGGAGGATGACGAAACGCACGGGAGCGTGAAGTCCTTCCATTGCTTGCCGTCCCAGTGCAGCGTCCGTGGCGGGCCGCTCTGATCCACCACCCACACATCCTCGGGACCGGCCGCGGCGAGCGTGGTCAGTGTTCCCAAGAGGCGTTCCTGGCGCCAGGCCGTGCCGTTCAGATGAACCATCCAGCCACCACCGTCACCGTCACCTTGCGCGAACCAGGTGTGGTTCTGGTCGAGGACGGCGAAGTCGCTGGTCCGCTGCGTCTCCAGCAAGCGACGGGGACGGTGATATGTCCAGCGGCCGCCAGAGAACTGCCAGAGGTGCTCGGTCAAGTCCTCTTCGGTCTGCACGTGGTTGATCACCATCACCATGTCACCCGGCGCCGAGGCCCTGACGTCGATATATGTCGCCTTCCTCAGCTGCTTGGGCAGGTTGCCGACCGGCTGCCATGAGGTTGCGTTCCAGTGCAGGAGCGACGTGGTGCGCCGCCCTTTGTCGGTGACGAAGAGCCAGGCCTGGTTTCCCGTGGTGGGGATGATCTGTTGAGAGATGTCGTCGGCCGCGTACCTCAGGTGCCAGCGGGAGGCCGGCTCGCTGATCTGCTGTACGTCGGTCGGACCGGCGTGCCTCGATGTCAGGGCCGCCGCGTCTCCCCCCAGCAGGCTGGGGATCAAAAGCGACAGAAGCGCCAGCGGTTTCTTGCTCATGATTCCGATCATCAGGCGGCTGGCGCCCCGGCTCGGCTGTCGATCGTCGCGCTACTGGTCAGGCGCCTGGTGGTACGGTGACCGTGATCGGTGCGGTGCCCAAGCCGACAGCACGGGTTCGATTCCCGTACCCGCTCCACGTCTTCCAGTTGGCCGAGTTTCGACGTCAGCCCAAGCGAGGGAGACCGGCATGGCAATACCTTCATGGTACGAGTCGCTTCCCGAAGTCATTGGCGAAGCAGAGT
Source organism: Nonomuraea sp. NPDC049028 (assembly GCF_043197735.1). Classification (NCBI taxonomy): domain Bacteria; kingdom Bacillati; phylum Actinomycetota; class Actinomycetes; order Streptosporangiales; family Streptosporangiaceae; genus Nonomuraea; species Nonomuraea sp. NPDC049028. The sequence continues at coordinate 457,562 of NZ_JBICTR010000008.1, read as the reverse complement.
ATCGAGCGTTGCCCGAGGACATCGCCAGGAGCATCGAAATAGTGCATGGGCATGTGATCAAGTGCGAGTCGCCTGCCCCGCAGCACAACCGCATCGCGCGTCGTCTGGCCGGCTCGATGGAAGCCGCCCGGCCGATCAGCGGGCCATGTTTGAGCGTTGAGACCAGTATGCCGCCGCGGGCATGCCGCTCTACCTTCTCGTCATGCTCGACGAGAAGTACGAGATCGTCGAAGTGAAGGAGTTCCATCTCGATGCCGTGGCCTCCGAGTACAGACTTCATCGGGTGCATCAGGCGGAGCTCGAGCTCGAACTTCCCATCAGGGTGACCGTCCCGTTCCTCGCACTGACCGCTCCCTGAGGGGAGATCGGTCACAGAGTGCTCGTACGGTCGCGGGCCGCGATGGCCAAGGCGATGAACTCGCGGAAACGCGCGAACTCCTCCTGGCTCATCTTCAGTTTCACCCCGCCGTAAACCTGGTCGTCGCCCTGCCTGCTGCCGAGATGGACCTTGAAGCCGTCGCCGTGCGGCCGGGCGTCGACTCCGACAAACGCCACGTGGTAGCGCATGCTCTCGGACAGGCCCCGGTGAAAGATTTCCAGGGTCCTGCCGTCCTGCACCAGGATGTAATCGCCGAGCTCGAACTCTGCCGCCATAGCTCCCGCTTCGAAACCGTATGCATACCGGATCCTAGAGAAGGCCCACCGTACGCTGTGCCAGCACGCGGGAGGCCATTCTCTCGGCGGGCCTGCCGAGCACCTGTTCCAAGTCGGGGGTCTGCCTCTCCAGCGCGCCGGCTCTCACCTGCGCGTTGAGCCAGCTCATGGGTCCAGGAGCGGTGTCCGGCACTTCGCGATAACTCACGCCCAGTGCCTCGGCCACCTCCGGGTGACTCCACAGAGGGCCGGTGAAATCGTAGGCCTGGCCCAGATGTCCCTCGCCAGTCAGTACGTTGGCCGCTGCCTCGGCCAGATCGGACCGAAAGGCGGTGTTCAGTCCTCGGCCCCCGGTGCTGCCGGTCAGCTCTCCGCCGGAGATCCGCGGGATGAACGCATCGCTGTAGAAGGGGTGACGCAGGATCGTGTACGGCAGCCCGCTGCGCAGTATGGCCTGCTCCGTGGCGTGATGGGCCTCCGTCATTCCGGTGGCGACAGTGTCGGCCTCCAGAAAGCTGGTGTAGGCGATGGCGCCGACGCCCACCTTGACGGCGGCGGCGCACCAGACGCGGCCGAGATAACGATCATGGAACTCCCTCTGGAAGACAGCTCAAAGTGAAGCGCCGATGGGGAGCTGGAGGCCACTCATTTTCCTGCGGTCGGCCGCGGGAGAGGACTCAAACCGGCCGAAGTCGATCAGCTAGCCTGTGGGCTGTGATTCACAACGATGGCGTCGAAAGCAGCGATCAGAGCATCCTGACCGGTTTTGGGGGAGATTCCGGTCGCGTGACCTTGCGTCGGATGACCGTCGATGATCAGGACGAGTTCACCGAGCTGGTCAGGGCCAGCGCCGACCTGTACGGCCCGTACATGTCCCTGCCCGCCACGCCGCAGGATTTCCACACCTTTCTCGGGAAATTCGCCGACCCGCTGCTGGCCGAAGGCCTGGTGGTCTGCTTGCGCGACACCGGTGCCATGGCGGGCAACATCAACATCAACAGCATCATCCGCGGGCGCGCCCAGACCGCCTCCCTCGGCTACGCGGCCTTCGCCCCCACCGCCGGTCAGGGGTACATGTCCGAAGGGCTCCGCCTGGTGATGCGTTACGCGTTCGAGGAGCTGCGCCTGCACCGGCTGGAAGCCCAGATCCAACCCGACAACCACGCGTCCCTGAAGCTGGTCCAACGCCACGGGTTCCGCAGCGAGGGTTGCTCGCCGGAGCTGCTCTTCATCGACGGCGCCTGGCGGGATCACGAACGGTGGGTCATCACCAACGCCATGGCCGGCATGGTGCCCAGCGAGCCGCATCCGACCCAGCCTGTGCGTTGAGGATTCCGTCGGGTCCGAACAGCCCACCGAGCTATGAACGGCTCGTCGAGCAGGCCACGGAGGCATCCCTCGGCGGGTGGGACTTCGGCTGGCTGCGCGGGCGGACGAGCGGTGGACAACTGTCGTGGGTGTACGCCGAGCGAGCCTCGTCGCTCCTTCCAACGGCGCGGCGACTGCTCGACATGGACACCGGCGGAGGTGAGCTGCTCGCTTCGCTGTCTCCGCTTCCTCGGCACACGGTCGCCATGGAGGGCTGGCCGCCCAACGTCCCCATCGCCGGCGAGCGGCTGAGACCGTTGCGGGTGGCCGTATTGGGCGCTGCCGCCGATCGGATTCCCGTCCGCGAGGCCACCTTCGACCTCGTGCTCAACAGGCACGGCGCGCTGAATGCCGCCGAGATCGCGCGCGTTCTCGCCCCAAATGGACGGCTGCTCACCCAGCAAGTAGGCAGCCGTAATGGGCTGGAGCTGAATGACGCCCTGGGCGCACCGCCCCCGATAGATCCGGCGAGCTGGACATTGGAAGTCGCCGTCGACCGGCTCCGCCGCGCCGGGCTGCGGGTGCTGGACGCCCGTGAGGAGATGGTCGAGTACGTCTTTCACGACATCGGCGCTGTCGTCTTCCAGTTGCGCGCGGTCCCATGGCAGGTCCGCGACTTCGACCTCAACCGTTATGACCAGCGGCTACGCGCACTCCATGAGCGCATCTGTTCCCAGGGCGCTTTCGCCGCTCGCGATCATCGCTTTCTCATCGAAGCCGAGCTCCCCTAGCGAAGGTGCTCGTCGATGAGCTTCGAGTACAGGTACATGTCGCGACGTTCACCGCCCACCTCCTGCCAGCTGCGCAAGAGCCCCTCCCGCAGGAACCCCGCTCCCTCGGCGGCCTTCCAGGACGGCGTGTTCCACGGCTCCACGTGCAACTGCAGCCGTGGAATCCGCAGCCGCTCCAAGCCCCACGACGAGATGGCCCGCAGGGCGGTGCCCGCGACGCCTTGGCCGCGGGCCGACTTCGCCACCCAGTAACCCACCGAAGCCCGCCCATGAAGACCCGGCCACAATCCGATCTGACCTACGGCTCGGTTGTCGCCGGCATTCGCTATCGCGAAGGAGTAGCCGATCCCGTCGGCGGCCTTACTCCACTGGCGGTGGATGAAGGCGATGCCCTCGGCGGCCGAGTAATTCGGTGGCACGCCGGTGACCAGGGGGATGTAGGCGTCCTCGGAAGCCTCCTGCACCGCCGCGACGTCGTCCAGCCGCCATGGGCGAAGCAAGAGCATGTCGCCTGCCGGAAGTTCGGGAACTACCACCATTCCCGCATCATGCCACCCGAGCTGAACAAAACCCGTCAGCCCTTGAGGCCGGTCGTGGAGATGCCCTCGGTGATGCGCCGTTGGAAGATGAGGAAGAAGCCCAGGATCGGCACGAGCGACAGCACGGCCATGGCCAGCATGGGCCCCCAGGTGGAGCCGCTGCTGGAGTCGAGGAAGGTCCGCAGCGCCAGCGGCACCGTGTACGTCGACACGTCGCTCAGGTAGACGAGCTGGCTGAAGAAGTCGTCCCAGGTCCAGATGAAGGTGAAGATCGCGGTGGTGATCAGCGCGGGACTCGACAGGGGCAGGATGATCCGCCAGTACACCTGGATCGGCCCGCAGCCGTCGATCCTGGCCGCGTCGTCGAGCTCCCTGGGCAGCGACCGGATGAACTGCACCATCAGGAAGACGAAGAACCCGTCCACGGCCAGGAACTTCGGCACGATCAGCGGCAGGAACGTGTCGACCCACCCCAGCGCCTTGAACAGGGTGTACTGCGGAACGATCAGCACGTGGATCGGCAGCATGATCGACCCGAGCATGACGCCGAACCAGACGCCCTTGAACCGGAACGACAGCCTGGCGAACGCGTAGGCCGCCATCGAGCACGACATGACGTTACCGATGACGGCCGCCGTCGCCACGATGAACGAATTGGCGAAGAAGCCGGTGAAGGGCACGCCGAGCGCGTTCCAGCCATCGGTGTAGTTGTCCGTGACGACGGTTTGGGGCACCAGGCCGGGATCGGCGAAGATCTCGTCGTTGGGCTTGAACGACGAGCTGATCATCCAGAACAACGGGTAGAGCATGGCCAGCGCGCCCACGACGATCAGCACGTGAACGGCCCAGCGTGACCTAGTCGGCATAGTGCACCCAGTACCTCGACGAACGGAAGGCCACCGCGGTGAAGACCGCGGTCACGAGGAGCAGGAGCCAGGCCAGGGCCGAGGCGTAGCCCATACGGAAGTTCCCGAACCCCTCCTGGTAGATGTAGAGCGTGTAGAAGAGCGTGGAGTCCGCGGGGCCGCCCGTCCCGCCGCTGAGGATGAACGCCGGGGTGAACGCCTTGAACGCGTTGACCGTCTGCAGCACCAGGTTGAAGAAGATGATCGGGCTGAGCATGGGCAGCGTGATCCGGAAGAAGGCGCGCACCTTGCCGGCCCCGTCGGCCGCCGCGGCGTCGTACAGCTCGGCCGGGATCTGCTTGAGGCCGGCCAGGAAGATCAGCATGGGCGAGCCGAACTGCCAGATGTGCAGCGCCACCAGGGTGTAGATGGCGTACTCAGGCGTGGAGATCCAGCTCGGCCCGACGATCCCGAAGGCCGACAGCACGTCGTTGACCAGCCCGTCCGGCCCGAAGATCTGCCGCCACAGGATGGCGACCGCCACGCTGCCGCCCAGCAGCGACGGCAGGTAGTAGGCCGCGCGATACACGCCCACGCCGCGCATGGGCCGGTTCAGCAGCACCGCCACGAGCAGGGCGAACCCGCCAGAAAGCGGCACCGAGGCGACCACGTAGATCATTGTGATCCGCACCGCGTTGCCGAAGTGCGGATCGTCCATGATCCGCGCGTAGTTGTCCAGGCCCACCCACGACGGCGTCGTGAGCAGGTCGAAGTCGGTGAACGAGAGGAACAGCGAGGCCAGGATCGGCCCGCCGGTCAGCAGGAGCAGCCCCGCGAACCACGGCAACAGGAAGAGGTACGCCGACCGCCCTTCTCTCCTCTTGACCGTTATTTCAGTACGCGGCGCGCTTCGTCGAAGAATCGGGACACCCCCTCGGCAATGGACAGCTTCCCGAAGCCCACCTGCTGGTTGACGTTCATGAGCACCTTGTTGTGCAGTTCGCCCGCGCCGAGCGGCTGCGGAGGCGGCAAGGGGCCGACCTTGTCGGCGAGCGACTCGATGTAGGCGTAGACGAGCTTCTCCGACGGCGACGCCTTCGGCTCCAGCGCGGCCCGGATCGCCGAAGAGGGCGGTACGCCGCGTTCCGAGCCGAGCGGCGTGGCCACGTCCACGTCACTGACCAGCGCGTTGACCAGCGCGACGGCGTCCTGCGGCCGTTTGGTGGCCGCGCTGACCGTCAGCAGCATCGACGGCTTGTAGTACTGGCCGGGTTTGTCCCCGGTGGGGAAGGCGTGGACCGCTATGTCGTCCTTGGTGACGCTCATGTAGGCGGTGAGCTGGTTGGACCAGGCCCAGTCCATCACCGCCTTACGGGTGGCGACCAGGCTGTTCTGCACATCGCCCGCGGCCGTGGCCTGCACGTCGGGTGGGGCCGCCGCGCCCGCCTTGCGCAGCCCGTCCCAGAACGTGAACCACTCGGTGAGGTCCTTCTCGTCGTAGGCGAGCTTGCCGTCGGCGGTGAAGAACATCTTGCCCCGCTCCAGCAGCCAGTTCTCGAACGCGCCGCCGTCCTGGGCGCCGTCCTCACTGGCGTAGACGCCCTTGGGCGCCTTCTCGGCGATCTTCTTGGCCAGTTCGCCGAACTCCGGCCAGGTGAAGGTCTCGGGCACCTCGACGCCGATCTCCTTGGCCAGCGTGCGGTTCCAGATGAGGGCCATGGAGTTGATGCCGAAGTTGACGCCGTACTGCTTGCCGTCGATCTTCCCTGCGTCGACGACGTCCTTCGCGAAGCCGGACAGGTCCAGGCCCTTACCGAGGTACGGGCCCAGGTCGAGCAGGCTGCCACGCCGGGCGTACTCCCCGATGTAGGAGTAGTCCATCTGGATCACGTCGGGGGCGTTGCCGCCGGCGGTCTGCGTGGCCAGCTTCTCCCAGTAGCCGTCCCAGCCGGAGAACTGCGTCCTGACCTGGACACCGGGCCGCTTCTTACGGAACGCCGCGAGGGCCTGCTGGGTGGCGTTGTGCCTGGCGGTGCTGCCCCACCAGGCGAACTGCATGCTGGCCGCCCCGCCCGATCCGCCGCCGCCACCCGCGCAGCCTGCCAGGGCTAACGCCCCGGCGGCCACACCGACCTGCAGGAATCCACGTCTGCTCAGATCGCTCATGGCCACGTCCGTTCGTTACGCCCAGGCAATATTTAACTTAGGACGGTAATGAAAGGGCTACGGGACGTCAATCATTTGCAGTGGGTTGTTTCCCCCGCAAACCAGCCCCACCCGTGTTGGGCGGAAAGTTGACCTCACGTCCGTATCTCGGCATCGTGAACCGGGTGACCAGCGATGAGACGCGGGACGGAGTGTCGCTGACCAATCTCGACCAGCCGCTGTTCGACGGATCGAACGCGACGAAACGGGATCTGGTCGACTACCTGGACGCGGTACGCGACCGCATCATCCCGGTCCTGCGGGACCGCGCGCTGTCGGTGATCCGCGTACGGCCCGGCCAGGCGCCGTTCATGCAGAAGAACGTGCCCAAGTACGCCCCCGACTGGATCCGTACGATCTCCGTCTGGGCCGAGGCGTCGCACCGGCAGGTGTCCTACGCCCTGTGCGACGACCGCAGGACCCTGCTCTGGTTCGCCAACCAGCGGGCGGTCGAATACCACCCGGCGCTGTTCCGTGGCGAGCATCCCACCCACCTCGTGCTCGACCTCGACCCGCCGGAAGGGGACGCGTTCCCGCAGGTCGTCCAGGCCGCCAGGTTGGTACGCCAGGCCCTCGACGACACGGGGCTGGCCGGGGCGGTGAAGACGAGCGGGGCGAAGGGGCTGCACGTGTTCGTGCCCGTGGTGGCGGGGACCGCGATGGACGACCTGGCCGCGGCCACCCGAGCCCTGGCCGCGCGCGCCGAACGCGTCGACCCGGCGCTCGCCACCACGGCGTTCATCCGTGAGGACCGCGAGGGCAAGGTGTTCCTCGACTCGACCCGGGCGGGTGGGGCGACGGTGGCGGCCGCCTACAGCCCGCGCATTCGTCCGGGTACGCCGGTCTCCTTCCCGGTGGCGTGGGAAGACCTCGACCGGGTCGTGCCGGCCGACTTCACCGTCCACACCGCCGCGCGGCTGCTCGCCGACGGCGATCCCTGGGCGGAGCTCATGCCGGAGCCGCAGCGGCTGCCCGCGGACCTGGTCGAGGAGGGGCACACGATCCCGATCGCCCGCGTCCAGGCGATGCACGAGGGCAAGCGCCGGGCGAAGGCCAGGAGAGAGGGATGATCACAGGGTGTACGCGAACGCCGCTTCCGCGATCACCAGCAGCGGCACGAGCGGCACGGCGTACAGGGCCGCCTGACGAGCGCCCGTGTGCCGCTCGGGGAGGGCCGTGAGCAGGGCGAGCAGCACCGCGCAGCCGATCGGCGCGAGCAGCCAGGTCGAGAGGGTGATCGTGCCCCACGTGCTGGCCGCGTCGCATTCCGCGGTCTGGTCATAGGTCAGCGCGCCGAGTTCGCACGCCTTGTCCCCGAGGAGCGACACGGCCATCCAGGCGACGAAGCCCGCCAGCCAGATGACGACGGCGAGGACGGAGACCAACGCGACGGTCGTGCCGCTCGGCGAAGTCGTCCGGCTGAAGGACGGGGAGGGGGCGATCACGCCAGGACTCTAATGCTGATCAACCTCGGCGTGGCCGACTTTGATCAACCTGGCGCCCGGCGGCCGGTCCTCAGCGCCCGATCGCCACCGAAGGACCCGCCGCGCGACGTGGCGCGGCGCCGAGGGGGCCTCTAACCTTCAGCGCCTTCAGCGCCCTCAGCGCACGACCGCCACCCCGCCCGCGGGGACCGCGCCCGTGAACGGGCCGCCGGTCAGCAGGTCCGTGCCGGTCAGGCCGGGCACTGTGACGGGCATGTCTCCGTGGTTGATGAGGAAGACGCAGGCGCCGCGCCGTACCAGCTCCAGGGTGTCGGGCAGGTCGCGCGGCCGGGAGACGCCCGCGCGGTCGAGCACCTCGCCCAGCAGAGCGCGCAGGTCGTCGCCGCCGAGCGCGGCGGCCAGGTAGCTCGCCGTGCCGCCGCCGAACGCGTTGGCGGTCATGGCGGGATGCCCGGCGTCGGGGCCGTCGGTGAAGTGCCGCGTGGCCACCGCGCGTTTGAGGCGGACCCGCTCGGACCAGATCCGGCCGGTGGCCCCGCCGGTGAGCGTCACGGTCTCCAGCTCGCGCAGCGGGTGGAACTCCTCGACCGACAGCCCCAGCACCTCGCGCAGCGCGCCGGGGTAGGCGCCCGCGTGGACGGTGTCGTTCTCGTCGACGATGCCGGAGAAGTACGACACGAGCAGGTGGCCGCCGGCCTCGACATAGCGCTGCAGGTTCTTGGCCGAGCTTTCGGCGAGCAGGTACGAGCTCGGCACAACAACCAGCCTGTATCCCGAAATATCGGCGGAAGGGTGGACGAAGTCCACCGTGACGTGCTCCCGCCAGAGCGCCTCGTAGAAGGCGTCCACCCGTTCGCGGAAGCGCAGGTCGCCCGAGGGCCGCCACTCCAGCTCCAGCGCCCAGTACGACTCCCAGTCCCAGACCATCGCCACCTCGCTCGTGACCCGCTCGCCCTTGACCGGGGCCAGCCGGCGCACGTCGGCGCCGAGCGAGACGACGTCGCGCCAGATCTGCGAGTCGGTCCCCGCGTGCGGGATCATCGCCGAGTGCCACTTCTCGGCGCCGTACCGCGAGGCACGCCATTGGAAGAACAGCACCGAGTCCGAGCCCCTGGCCACGTGGGCGAGGCTGTTGCGGCGCATCTCGCCGGGCCGCTTGGCGATGCCGCGCGGCTGCCAGCTGATCGCGCTCGTCGAGTGCTCCATGAGCAGCCACGGCCCGCCGCCGGCCAGGGAGCGGCTCAGGTCGGCCGACATGGCGAGGTGGATGTGGTTGTCGGGCTGCTCGCCGTTCAGGTAGTGGTCGTTGGCGATGACGTCCAGCTCGGGGGCCCAGCGCCACAGGTCCATCGACTTGCAGTTGACCGTGCCCGCGAAGTTCGTGGTGACCGGTTTGCCGCTGCGGCGCAGGATGTCGCGCTGCAGCCGGTAGTGGGACAGGTGCTCCTCGTTGGCGAATCGGGCGTAGTCGAGGCGCTGCGCCGGGTTGACCACGGTATGACTCCACCGGGGCGCGTCGATCTCGTCCCATTCGCCGTAGTGCTGACCCCAGAAGGCGGTGCCCCAGGCGGCGTTGAGCGCGTCCAGGCTCTCGTACCGGTGCCGGAGCCATTCACGCCAGGCGGCGACGCTCGACTCGCAGTAGCACTCGCCGAGCGGCGCCCCGTACTCGTTGTGCACATGCCACATCGCCACGGCCGGATGCTCGCCGTAGCGAGCCTCCAGCCGCTCGGTCAGCCGGGCGCTGGCCGAGCGGAACGCCGGGTGGCTGGAGCAGGCGGTCTGGCGGGCGCCCGCGCCCACGCGGACGCCCTCGCGGGTCATGGGGGAGGCGTCGGGGTACTTTCTGGAAAACCAGGCGGGCGGCACCGTGGTCGGGGTGCCCAGGTTCACCGAGATGTCCGCGCTGTGCAGGCGGTCGATGATGGTGTCGAGCCAGCCGAACTCGTACACGCCCTCGGCCGGCTCCATCAGCACCCACGCGAAGATGCCCAGGCTGACCAGGTTCACCCCGGCCTGCCGCATCAGCCGTACGTCCTCCTCCTGCACCTCCAGCGGCCACTGCTCCGGGTTGTAGTCCCCGCCGAACGCGATGCCCTCGATCATGTAAGTCCCCCATTTTTCATGCCTTGACGGCGCCGCTGCTGAGGTCGGTGCGCCAGAACCGCTGCATCGTGAGAAAGAGCGCGATCAGCGGAATGAGTGCCAGAAACGTCCCGATGAGGATGAGGTTGTAGAGACTCGGATGGTTGGCCCCGGCGGCCAGCATCGTGTAGAGCCCGACCGTCAGCGGGAACTTGCCGTCGTCGCCGAGCATGATGAACGGCAGCAAGAAGTTATTCCAGATCGCCACGAACTGAAACAGGAAGATGGTCACCATCCCCGGCCCCATCAGCGGCAACGCCACCCGGGTCAGCAGCGTCCAGTGCGAGGCCCCGTCGATGCGCCCGGCCTCGAGCAGCGAGTCGGGGATGGCCGCGCCGGCGTACACGCGGGCCAGATAGATGCTGTACGGATGCAGGATCTGCGGCAGCAGGACCGACCAGTACGTGTCCGCCAGCCCGACCTTGGCGAACAGCAGATATTGCGGGATCGCCAGCACCACCGCGGGCACCAGGATGCCGCCGATCAGGATGTTGAAGATCAGGTTTCGGCCGGCGAAGCGGTACTTGGCCAGCGTGTAGCCCGACACCGCGGACACGGCGGTCGACAGCAGAGCCCCGCCCCCCGCGTACAGCAGGGTGTTGAGCATCCACAGCCAGTACACCCCCTCCCGATAGGCGGCGAGATCGGCCAGGTTCTGGAAGAACCCGGTGCCGGGGGAGAACGTCGAGGTCGAGAACAGCTCGCCGGACGTCTTCGTGGCGGCGATCACCACCCAGCTCACCGGGAACAGGCAGTACACCGCGCCGACCAGCAGAACCCCGGTCGGGACCAGCCCGTACGTTGAAGCGGAGCGGGCCATCACGTCTCCCCGAACGCGCGGTTCTTCACCACGCGCAGGAACCCGAACGACAGCACCAGCGAGATCCCGGCGATCACCACGGCCGTGGCCGCCGCCGAATACAGGTCACCGGTCACGAAGGCGTCCCGGTAGATCTTCATCAAAGGGCTCCAGGTCGAGCTGATCGTGTTCGTGAGCGGCCGGAGCGTGGTGGGCTCGGTGAACACCTGGATCGTGGCGATGACCGAGAAGACGGTGACCAGGATGATCGCCGGGGCCAGGATCGGGATCTTGACCCGCAGCGCGATCTGCAGCTCCGACGCGCCGTCGATGCGCGCCGCCTGGTACAGGTCCTGCGGCACGGCTCGCAGGTTCGTGTAGAGCACCAGCATGTTGAAGCCGGTGCCGCCCCAGACCGCCACGTTGGCCATCGAGTACACGATCGTGCTCTGACTCAGCGGCGCGACCCCGAACAGCTCGCTGATCGGGCTGACGCTCGGCAGGTAGAGGAAGCCCCACATCAGGCTGGCGGCCACGCCCGGCACCGCGAACGGCAGGAAGATCGCGATCCGGGAGAAGCGCGCCAGCCGTACCCTGGCCGCGTCCAGCATCAGCGCGAACACCAGCGCCAGCCCCAGCATCACGACCAGGACCAGCACGCCGTAGCCGAGCACCCGCAGCCAGCCGGTCCACAACTCGCCGTCGCCGATGGCGGCGGCGTAGTTGTCGAGCCCCACGAAGATCTCCCGCTTCGACCCCTTACCGAGCCCGAGCCCCGACACCTTGGTCCGGCGCAGGCTGAGGTAGACGGTGTAGCCGATCGGCAGGGCCAGGAACAGGGCGAACAGGGTGACGGCCGGGGTCAGGAACAGGTACGGCGCCCAGCTTTTCCTTGGGGTCATTGGGCGAGCTTGAAGCCGGACTTGGTCATGTCCGCGACCGTGGCGTCCTGGACGCTCTGGAGGGCGCCGCTGAAGGAGGTCTTGTTCAGCGCGGCCTTGTCGAAGGCGTCTTTGAAGGCGTTGTAGGCCACGTTGACGTTCGGGCCGAAGGTGAAGCCGCGCGCTCCCGCGCCGAACCCGGCCGCCTGCTTCCAGAAGTCGGGGATGTTCGAGAAGTACGCGGGCGGCTCGGAGAGCAGGTCGGCGCCCTTGGTCGCGGCGGGATAGACGGAGCCCTCCTTCACCAGCAGGGCGAGCGCTTCAGGGTCGCTGTTGAGCCAGGTGGCGAACTTCGCCGCGGCCTCCTTGTTCTTGGAACCCGCCGACACGGAGACGGCCGAGCCGCCCCAGAAGCCGCTGAAGTTCTCGCCGGCGTTCCACTGCGGCAGCTGCGCGATCGCCCATTTGCCCTTGGCCTTGGGCGCGTTGGTCGCCAGGAGACCGGGTGCCCAGATGGCCGACGGCCAGGTCAGGAGCTTGCCGTCGTTCAGGGCCTTGTTCCACTCGGGGGTGAAGTAGGGCATGTTGTCGATGACGCCCTCTTTGACCAGACCGCCCCAGTAGTCGGCGAGCTTCTTGCTGGGCTCATCGTTGATGGCGACCTTCCACGCCTCGCCGCTGATCGACCACCACTGCCCGCCCGCCTGCTGGGCCAGGCCCGCGAAGGAGCCCGGGTCCTTGCTGGAGAACGTGCCGAGGTACACCTTCGGGTCCTTCGCGTGCACGGTCCTGGCCGCGTCGGCGTACTCCTGCCAGGTCTTCGGTACGGCTATGCCGTACTTCTTGAACAGGTCTTCACGGTAGTAGAGCAGCATCGGGCCGCTGTCCTGCGGGATGCCGTAGACCGCGTCGGTGCCGAGCGTGACCAGCCCCCAGATGCCCTCGCTGAACTGCGCCTTCACCGGATCCGCCGCCGTCTTGATGTCCGCCACCGCCTCGGCCGCCACGAACGACGGCAGCGCCTGGTACTCCGCCTGGACGAGATCCGGCGGGTTCCCGGCCTTGGCGGCGGTGAGGAACTTGGTGGCCGAGTCGTCCCCGCCCGCCTGGGTGCTGGAGGTGACCTGGATGTCGGGATGCGCCGTGTTCCAGACCGCGACGACCTTGTCCATGCCGGGCACCCAGTTCCAGTAGGTCAGGGCGACCTTCTGCGTGGTGGAGCTCGACGGGGCGGCACTCTGCTGAGCGCCACCGCTGGAGCAGCCGGCCACGAGGGTGACGGCCGCGGCGACAGCGGCAAGCCTGTTCATGTGCATGGGTACCTCGACCTGGGGGAGTCAGCATCCTGGGGGTCTGTGAACGTTCACAGCGTGTGTCCGGCCATCTGCGCTGTCAACCCCTCGTTACGGTGTCGTTAAACGGCCCAAAAGGTGTGTGCACGTTCACAGTGCTTCAGCGGTGGACCGTGAGATGCTGAACGCGTGAAAAGGCCGACCATCCATGACGTGGCCGCGGCGGCCGGGATCTCACGCGGCACCGTCTCGCGGGTCCTGAACGGCGACCGTTATGTGAGCCCAGCGGCCCGGATCGCCATCGAACGCGCCATCGCCGAGACCGGCTACGTCGTCAACCGCAACGCCCGCAACCTGGTCAGACAGCGCGCCGGATCGGTCGTCATGGTCCTGTCCGAACCCCCCTTCGAGGACCCCAACTACACCACCACCATCCGCACCGCGATCCGCCGCCTCGGCGAACGCGACCTGTCGCTGGTCATGATGATCGCCGGCGACGACAGGGAGCGCGAACAGGTCCTCCGCTACGTACGGGGCGGCCACGCCGACGGCGTCTTCCTCCTGTCCACCCATGCCGGCGACCCTCTGGTCGACACGCTCCACGGCGCCGGCATCCCGGTGGTCTCCTGCGGCGCCGTCATCGGCAGGGAGACGGTGATCCCGTACGCGGCCTGCGACGAACGGGGCGGCGCCCGCCAGATGGCCGAATACCTGGTCTCACGGGGCCGCAAGAAGATCGCGATGATCACCGGCCCGATGGACACGCCGGGCGGCATCCAGCGCCTCGAAGGCTTCGCCGACGTCCTCGGCCGCAAGGCGTCCAAGAAGCTGATCGAACACGGCGACTGGACCCACGCCAGCGGCGAGACCGCCATGGCCCGCCTCCTGGAACGCGTACCAGACCTGGACGCGGTCTTCGCCGCCTCGGACGTGATGGCCTCGGGGGCCCTGCACACGCTGCGGGCGGCGGGCCGGCGCGTGCCGGAGGACGTGGCGGTGGGCGGCTTCGACGACTCATCGGTGGCGATCTCCACCCATCCACCGCTGACCACGATCCGGCAACCGCTGAGGGACGTGGCTCAGGAGACGGTACGCTTACTGCTGGCCCTGATCGACGGCGCCGAGCAGGTCGACTCGATAGCCCTCCCCACCAGCCTGATCGTCCGAGACTCAGCCTGAAGGCCCTCCGCTACGCTCCGGACGTCCTCCCAGGCGGGCTGACGCCCGCCCCCTGAAGGGCCTCGCTGCGCTCGGACTGCCTTTCCTAGCACGCTTCGCCGGGTCAGCTGGTTGGAGCGGGACAAGGTGGACGTCCACTTCAGGGCGTTCGGCATAATTGCTGCCACCGGCTGCCGTCAGTCATCGGACAGCAGGGTCCTTGCCCAGCTGGTTCGGGCGGTCGCTGCGCTCGTCGAGCTGTGCCGCAGGCACTCACACGCCCCGCGTGCCGTACTAGCGCCACTCGCTGAGTCGGATGACGTCCCGCAGAGTGGTGTAGTTTCTCGGCCGTTCGGCCCTGTTGGTGGAAGTGAAGGCCCCCGGTTGGAAGGTGCGTCCAACCGGGGGCGACCTCATCCGCGAACGCCAGGGACGGATGTCCGCAGATGAGGGGATGCCCTGGCTGGGAGATAGGGGGCAGTTCTCAACCAACCAAGGCGAGAGCTTGTTGCGGCCTTCGTCGCTACCGGATTCAACGACGAAGGCCGCCCCCGAGGCCCACTTCAAGAGACACTTGGCGGCCTGTCTCCTTTGCCGCTGCTCAGCGGTGGGGCCGGGGGAGCGTGATCGGCCGCGGCGATGGCACTCGGCTGGTCACGAGCATCAAGGTTGGCGCTCTAACTTGGCGTCCAGTTGTTCGAGATCACCGGCAACAAGCGCTAGTCATCTGGGCTCCTGGTCGGGCAGGGGGCGGGGGATCTCTAGGTCGCACCACACAACGCGGCGGCCGAGCGGAGTGACGTACGTGCCGCACCGCACGGAGAGCCTGCTTACGATGTCGAGGCCGCGGCCCGACTCGGCCTCGACATGCGGAGACTGGCCAGGGATGAATCGTGGCTCTGGCGCCGGGACGCCGGGGTCAATCACCTCCAGACGGATGAAGCCGTTCCCGAAGCCCATCCGTAGTTTGAGCCAGTCGCGCCGCCGGCCTTGCGGCACGTGTACACAGGCGTTCGTCACCAGCTCGGAGACGACTTGGAGTGCGTCGTCCCGTACCGGGTCACTGGCGGCAAGCCATATCTTGATCGCTTGCCGCGCCTGCCAGGGCGTTTTGGCAGTTCGACGCAGCGTTATGAATCTCGATATGACGATGTCCTCTATCTGTGCTGGCACAGAATCACCGACCATTTCTGTGTCTGGTATGCGGCCCGCGTCGCAACTAAGTCAGAGTTGTCCTGTTATGAGAGACTGAACCGCCGTCGTTTGTTTCCCGAGGGGCATTTCCAAGAATGCTCCTGGCCAGCTATTTTTGAGGTAGGGCGGCTGCGACACCTTTCAACAATTCTGTTGCGGCTGTTGTTGTTGCTGTCCACAACTCCTGTTGCTCCCCCGGACGGAGAGTCGAAATGTCGGCATGGTCAGACGAACCCCAAAACCTCCTGCCGGAGGCCATCTTTGGTCATGAGCTGCGCAGGCTGCGCCAGGCTCAGGGCTGGTCGCTAGAAGCGTTCGGCTCGCGGGTGAGGTATTCGGGGACGATGGTCGGCTACTACGAGCTTGCGAAACGTCCAGTGCCGGAGGAGTTCGTTACGCGCGTTGAGGAGGTTCTAGGGCTCAAAGGGGAGCTAGTCGACCTCTGGAAAAAGATCAATCCCAAGACCGCGCCGAAGTGGTTCAGGCAGTGGCCGAAGATCGAGGCAGCGGCGCGGATCATACGGAGCTGGGAACCCCTCCTGGTGCCGGGGCTCCTGCAGACGGCCGACTACGCTCGCGCTGTCCTGCGGGGAGTGCCTGGCGCGACCGAAGAGGAGGTCGAGCAGGCGGTTGAGGCGCGGCTCCAGCGGCAAACCATCTTCGACCGGCCTACGTCTCCCATGTTCGCTGGCGTTATGGATGAGGGTGTCCTGCATCGTCCGATCGGCGGACGCGAGGGCATGCGGCAACAGCTTGAGCGGTTGCTGTCGCTCATGGATCACCCGAAGATCACGATTCAGATCGTCCCGCTTGAAGCAGGACCGACAACCGGGCTTCTGGGAGGCTTCGCCGTTGCGCAGCTTCCCGACGCGCGGGACTGGGCTTACCTGGAATCCGCATCGAGTGGCCAAGTAACCGATCGCGTGGACGAGGTGCAGGGGATTAGCGTGAGGTACGACAAGATCCGTGCATGGGCGCATCCCCTGCATGTCTCAAAGGACGTGATCCGCGACATGATGGCGAGGTATGAGCAATGAGCGAGGAGCTGTCCAAGGAACTGGCCGGCGCCGACTGGCGCAAAGCCAAGGCTTCGGGCGCGAACAACGGCAACTGCCTGGAGGTTGCTCCTTTGTCCGGCGGGCGTGTCGGCATCCGAGACACTGAGGCTCCCGACCAGGCCCCGTACGTCGTTCGCGACTCAGTCTGGGCCGCCTTTATCGACGGTGCCAAAAAGGGGGAATTCGACTTCTAGCGTCACGCAAAGCCCCTGGTATTACATCAGGGGCTTTGTTATTGCTACATTCCGGTTTGTCTTGTTCGTTGCGCCACTAACAATCGCCGAATCTGGCCTCCGGTGCAGTCGCGGCCTGGCAGCGAGGCGCATCACCCCGCTTGTCCGGACTATCAAGACTTGCCCGGCCTGTCACGCGGAGAACCGCTCCGGACGGAAGTCCGCGAGCAGCTCATCTCTCTCCCCACCGACGATCTCCGAAGCGAGCAGCCGGCCGATGACCGGCCCGAGCGTGATGCCACTGTGGGAAACGGCCTCGTAGTAGCCGGGCACAGACGGCACCGCGCCCACCGAAGGGAATCCGTCGGCTGGGATGGGCCGGTTGGATACCCGTGTCTGTACGACGCGGGAGTCGCCGAACTCGGGAACGACCTGCCGCGCCAATTCGTGGAGCAGCCGCGCGAGTTCCGCCGGATCTTCGACTGTGTCGATGAGTGCGTCGATCTCGCGGCTGTGGAGGACCACCGAAGCGTCTCCGTCAGGACGGATCTCGATGTGCGGCGCGTGCATGGCCCGGTGGACCGGGACCTGAGCACAGCCGATCCGGGTCACGACGCCGGGTTCCCGGCGCATCGGCAAGTGCCGTGCGATGAGCCCGGCGACGTGCGAGGCGCTGGGGCCCGCCGCGTTCACGACGATGTCGACGTCGAGACGGCTCCCATCGGAGAGAGTAACTGTCCGGATGCTCCCGTCGGCACCGGTGCCGATGTCACTGACCGTGGTGCCGAACCGGTGCTCGGCGCCGGCCGCGACGGCCTGGCCGATCAGGCGGCCGACGAGATGACGTCCATGCACCCAGGCTTCGTCGGGGTAGAACACGACGGGAGCCTCATCGGCCATCGTGAGAGCGGGTTCGAGGCGGCGGCGCACCTCGGCCCCCGTGCACACCTCGACCCGGTAGTCCCAGTCGGCCAGCAGCCCGGCTGTTTCCAGGAGCTTCGCCTCCGCCGCGGGATCGTCTGTCCAGCGCAGGTGGCCGCTGGGATACCACCATGAGTCCGGCCCGATGGTTCCGGCAAGCTCACGGTAGGCGGCCATGCCCGCGACGTTCAGGTCGAAGTAGGACCTGCGCGCGGTCTTGTTGCTGGCGTTGACCCACGAGAAGGACCAGTTGGTGACGCCTTCCCCCGGCTGGCCCGCGTCGATGAAGATCACCTTGGCGCCGTGCCGGGACAGGTTCCAGCCCACGCAGGCTCCGAGGATGCCCACTCCGATGACCGCAACACGTTCAGGCCGCTTCACGGATCCGATCCCCACGATCGCCCCTTTCCTAGATCACGGGCGAACGCTCATTTCTAGCACGCAAGCCCTATGAACGGGACCGGCAAAGGCTCCGAAATCGGGTATCGAAGCGGCGGGCACGGGGTTATACCTTTCAGGCGCCGGCGCCGCCATCCACCGGCACGATCGCGCCGGTCACCATCGATGCCCGGTCGCTGAGCAGCCACGCCGCCACCTCGGCGACTTCGTGGGGCTCGGCCATCCGTCCGAGCGGGACCGATGCCTTCACCTTCTCGACGATGCCGGGGGTCGCCGCCTCCCAATCGTCGATCATCTTCGTGGCGGTGCCGCCGGGGGTGATGCCGTTCACCCGGATGCCATCACGGCCCCAGCTCACCGCGGCGGTCTCGGTGATGCTGTTGAGCGCGCGCTTCATGGCGCCGTACGCGGGGAGTGCGGGGTTCGCGCGGCGGCTGCCGATGCTCGAGGTGTTGACGATCGCCCCGCCACCGTCGCGTCGCATGAGTGCGGCCTCAGCCGTCATGGCGGTCCAGTGCGCCCGGAAGTTCACCGCGAACTGCTGCTCTATGTCCTCATCGCTCGTGGTGTCGAGCGGACCGGGCCGCTGGATCACCGCGCCGTTGTTGAACGCGCCGTCGAGCCGTCCGTGCAGCTCCTCGACGCGGTCGACCGCCGCGCGGATGCTCGTACGGTCGGCGAGGTCCAGGGTGACGGCGTCGGCGACGCCGCCGTCGGCGCGGATCTCGGCGACGATTTGCCGCAGGGCGTCGGTGCCGCGGGCGGCGAGTACGACGGCGGCCCCCTCGGCGGCGAAGAGCCGGGCCGCGGCCGCCCCGATGCCGCGGCTGGCGCCGGTGATGAACACGACCTTGCCGGTGAGCAGGCCGATGGGTGCGATGTCAGTGGTGTTCGTCATGACGACAGTGTCAGGCCGGCCACCAGGCCGGATGCAGGCACAGACGGTACCAGGATCGATCGCCGCGCAGCGTGCACACTGGGCATATGGACAAACAGGAACTCGGGGCGTTCCTCCGGAGCCGTCGCGAGCGGCTCCGGCCGCAGGACATCGGACTGTCCTCGGGCCCGCGACGCCGGACACCGGGACTTCGCCGCGAGGAGGTCGCGGTCCTCGCGCACATCTCCACGGAGTACTACGTCCGGCTCGAGCAGGGCCGGGCGCCGCGACCGTCGGGCGAGGTCCTCGCCGGGATCGCGGAGGCGCTGCGGCTCACGGACGCCGAGTCCGACCACCTCCACGTCCTGGCGGGAACCGCGGCGAGCCGTACCGGACTGCACCGGCGCGACGTACGCCCGAGCATCCTCGCGCTCCTCGAGCGGCTGCCGCAGACGGCCGCTTTCGTGATTTCGGCCACGTTCGAGGTGCTCGCGTGGAACGACCTCGCGGCCGCGCTCATGGAGGACTTCGCCGAGCTCGCTCCGCGGGACCGCAATCTCGCGCGCCGGGCATTCCTCGGCCCTACGCGCCCCGATGCGACGTTGTACGGAATCTCCGACGCCGTGGAGTTCCGGCACCAGGTCGTCATGGGGTTGCGATCCACCCTCGCCCGCTACCCGTCCGACCCTGCGGTGATCGAGCTCGTCGACGAGCTCCGCGATGCCAGCCCCGAGTTCGCCCGGCTCTGGGAGCGGCACGACGTGCAGGCCGCGCCAACGCTCATGAAGACGTTCCGGCACCCGGTCGTCGGGGAGATCGCCGTTGACTGCGACTCGCTCGCGCTCACGGAACGCGACCAGCACCTCGTGCTCTACAGCGCGCCCTCAGGATCCCCTGGCGTCGAAGCCCTGGCTCTGCTGAATGTCCTTGGCGCAGAGTACGTCAAGGCGAACAGGTCACGCTGACCTACTCCGGCCCCAGGCGGCGACCTGTCATCCCGTTACGGGCTCGTCGTCAGCGCCGGGCTCGTTTCGACGACGCCGTCGAGCACCTGATCGATGCGCCCCAGAAGATGAACGTGGTGATGCCCGCGTCCAGCGCCGCCGCGACGCACGCCGAGTGGCCCCCCGGTCGGTGGGCCGCTCGACCCTGCTCAGTCCCGCTCGTATTCGAGGGCGGGCTCGCGCTCGGCGGTGACCTGCAGCCGGACCACGCCGGGGCGTACCGACGCGACGTTGTAGACGATCCAGTTGGCGCCGACCTGGTCCGCCGCCAGCGGCTTGAGCTGGTACCCGCCGTCATCGACGGAGACAAGGCTGAACTCGGCGGTCAAGCCGCGCTTCCGCACTTCGGCCAGCACGTCATCGACGGTCTGGCCGCTCACCTTGGCCCCGGCCAGTTGTTCTCCGGTGCGACTGGCCGACTGCCATTCGTTCGCATAGGACTCGCCTGGCTTGGCCGGCCGTCCCAAGTCGAAACGCATCACGTCGGAGGTGCCCTTGAGCGCCGCGGGAACGGTCACGACCATGAAGCAGTCGCTGTCGGCCAAATCGCAGCCTTCCGGTTCCCTGCGGACCCAGAAGGGCCCACCCCCTTGAATCCTCACGATCTTGCCCACCGAGGCCGGGGAGACCGGGATCACCTTGAGCTCGACGTTGAGGCCAAGCGCCCGGAACGCCTCCGAGAACTTCCGCTGATCCGCGTAGGGGTCCTTGATCCGGGCGACATAGGTGTCCGCCTCTTCCCGGATCTCCACCGCGGAGTTGGCGTAGGAGATCGCGGTACCGCCGCTGTATCCCAGCAGGCTCGGTCCGAGGACGGCGCCGAAGGCGAGGACGACGGAGGCGGCGAGTCCGAGCAGCGTGCGACGAGCCCGGTGCCGGGTGCGCAGGCGTCGCGGGGCCCTCGTCGTCGCCGGGTCCCGCTCCTGGGCGATGATGTCCGTGAACAATGCCTGTGCGCGGGTGCCGCTGGCACGTTCGCCCGCTTCGTCTGGCCCGATCCGGGCTAGCGGCTTCAGCAGCTCGTTGATCTCATCAATGCTCTTCAAAGCGGTCTCCCTGCCGGAATAGCGGCGCTGGCTGATGTGAATCGGACATCGGCTTCGTCGAGCGCGAGGGAAAAGCGTTTGCGGGCTCGGTACAGCCGGATGCGTACGGCGTTGCGGGAAAGCCCCAGCATCGTGGCGATCTCTTTGCGGCCCAGGCCCTCCCACGCGACCAGCGAGAGGAGCTCACGGTCGTCGTCGGAAAGCGTGCTGAACGCCTGGGCGATCGCGTTCAGCTCGACGTTGTGGTCAGCGGGATCGCCATAGAGATCGGCCATCTCCGTGTCGAGTTCCCGGTGGCGCGACTGGTGCCGAAGCGCGCGGCGGCGATGGTCGGCCAGCACGTTGCGTGCTACTCCGTACACCCAGAGCCTCGCCTCCGCACCTGGAGGCAACTCGTCCATCTTGCGCCAGACGATGGTGAAGGTCTCGGCGACCACGTCCGCCGCGTCTTGCGGGGAATCGCAGCGGCGTCCGGCGTAGGCGATGACCTGGTCATAGGTCGCCCTATACACGGCTTCGAACCTGTCGGTGTCATCTGGCACGGGCGGGTCCCATCGTGACGTCCTTCACTCGATACGGGATGCGAACACCCTCTTCATTGGTGGATGCGGCCGTGCCATTTCGCCGCAAAACCAAAAATCTCGAGCGCCGTCGACCCTGTTGACTTTGTCGCAAGCCATGACGCAACATGTTGATACAAACCTTGCGACAAAGGAGACGGTATGGCGAACAGTTCCATGCCGGGCGCCGGCCCGCGGCCGGCGGAGGTCCGACTCACGGAGACCTGGCTGCGGCAGCACGGCCTCGGCGACGGCCCACCGACACCGTTGCTGACCACGCGACTGGCGGTACGGCGGCGGGCGCGGCTAATGGGCAGTGTCCTACTGGCCGCGCTGTATATCGCGGCCGCGCTGGCACAGGCCACTGACCTGATGGCCACTGCCGCATCCGGCGGACTTTGGCCGGCGCGGCCGACGCTGGTGCTGGCCCTGAGCGTGTTGATCATCGGGCTGGTGCTGGCCCGGATGCTGCTTGACGCCTGGGTACGGCGTGTCGACCGGCAGGCCGGGGCGGCGCTGGCGCGGCGAGTGGCCCATCCGGTGCAGCTCGGCTGGCGGACCCTCCTTGGAAGGAGGTACGCCGTGCTGGTGGCCGGCATCTTCGCCGGTGCGTTCGCGCTGGGGGTGAGCGCACTGGCCGTCGATGAGGGCAGAGTGCGGTACATGGCTGTCGTGCTGCTGATCGCCGTGGCCGGGGCCGGCCTCGGCTTGGCCCTGCAGCTGCGCGAGGTGCTGGCCCGGCCGGTCGTGGCCGAGGACGAGGTGTCGCTGACGGCCGACGTCATCATGCGCATCGAGGACGCGCGCGATAGCAACGCGCCGAGCGTGCTGTTGGGGTTGCCGGTGGTGTTGCTGTCCGGGTCCGCGCCCGGCTGGTGGACCGCCGCCTCACTAGGCTTCATGGTGCTGGGTCTCGCCGCCATCATCGCCGCCCATGCCAGGACGCCGTCGTGCGCGGACACAGCGCGGCACGTGGTCGGCGTCGAATGATCGTCATCGACGCGGGCTCGCCGGTGCCGCCGTTCGAGCAGCTGCGGGCCCAGCTCGCCCGGCAGATCCACGACCGTACGCTGGCCGTGGGCTCCCGGCTGCCGACCATCCGCCGGCTCGCGGCCGACCTTGGCCTGGCCGTCAACACGGTCGGCCGGGCCTACCGGGAGCTTGAGGAGGCCGGGCTGATCGAGACCCGGGGGCGGGCCGGGTCGTTTGTGTCCGCGGCGGGGGAGGAGGCCCGCGAACGAGCCCGCCAGGCCGCCGCCGACTACGCGGCCGTCGTGGCGAGCGTCGGCATCGACGAGACCGAGGCGCTCTGCATCGTCGAGGCGGCCCTGAGATCCGGCGACGCAGCCGCTTCCGCCTCATTCTGACTCGGCGCTCGGGCCTGTGCGGCCCGAGCGCCGAGCGCTTGGGCTTGTGAGGCCATGGTCCGCCCTGGGATCAGTCGCAGACCTGAGTGCTGACGGGCTTGGTGGCGGTCGCGGCCTCGCGGGCGTCGGCGGCGACTTCGCTGGCGGTCAGTACGTAACCGATGTCCTCCTGGCTGGTGACGGCGGCGAAGGCCACGCCCAGCACCCGCCCGTCGGTGGCCAGCAGGGGACCGCCCGAGTCGCCGTGCTCGACCTTGCCCCGAATGAGGTACACCTCCCGCGTCACCTCGGGCCCTCGGTAAATGTCGGGGATGGAGGCGCTCTGCCGCGCCGCGACCCGGGCCGGCTGCGGAGTGAACCCGCGGCCCTGGGGGTAGCCCGCGATGATGGCGTCCTCGCCCTTGTCCGCCTCGCCGTCGAAGGTCAGGTGCGGCAGTCCGAGGCCCGGTACGTGCAGGACCGCCACGTCCCGTCGCGGGTCGTACAGAACCACCACCGCTGGGTGAGGGCGCTGCTCGTGATCGATGATCTGCAACTCCGCGTCCACCCCCGCGACCACGTGCGCGTTGGTCATGATGTGATCGGGCGCGTACACGAATCCTGAGCCGGTGATGCGCTTGCGGCACGAGCTCGCCGTCCCCTGCACCTGCACGATCCCGGCCCGCGACTGCTGTAACGCGGGGCTCTTCAGCACTGCCGCGCTCGGCGGTGGAACGTCGATGAGCGGCTGGCCGGCGATCACGTCCAGCACCGGCGGGAAGCCGGACCGGTCGATGAACTGCTTGAACGGTTTCTGCCAGTCGCGCGCCGCGTCCGGGACCGCCTGATCGACCGTGGCCAAGAGCAGTGAGCCACGAATCTGTTCCACGACCGGCACCAGCGAGGTGGATACCAGCAGGCTTCCGACCAGCCAGGCGATGACCAGCACCGAAAAGGCGGCGACCAGCATTCCGCCCACCGCGTCCAGCCTCCGGGCAGGTTCGTCCCGCAGATGGGAACGCAATACCGCCCCCACGGTAGATGTGATGAACTGACCGATCATCGCGGCCAGAAGCACGATTACGAGGGCCAGTAATAACTGCGGGACGTCTCCGTCCACAACCGCGCCCGCGATGGGCGGCGCGAGATTAATCCCGAACACACATCCGCCGATGAAACCGATGAAGCCGGCCGCCCCGACGACGAACCCTTGGCGATATCCGGAGAAGCCGAAGGCGATCACCAGAGCGACCAACACGATGTCGAGCAGATCACCGATCACTAGGCAAAGGTTAAGCCCGATCTTTATCTCTGCGGTCGCGCAGAGATAAAGATCGGGCGGTGATGCGCGAATTACCGTCGACGAGGTCCGGTCACGCGACCAGGCGCAGCCAGGCAGCCGCGAGTGCGGCGTGACCGGCCGGTGTCGGGTGCGCGCCGTCCGCGGCCCAGTACTCCGGACCGGTCGTCGCGGCGAGCTCGGCGAACATGCCGTCGGCGGCGAGCAGGTGCGCGCCGTACTTGCGGGCGAGTTCGCGGACGACCTGGTTCTTCGGGTCCAGGTCGGCCCGCCACTCCTTCCGCTCCTTCTCGCCGATGTGCACGTCGCCGACCTCGACGAGGCCGCTGATCGGCAGAAGGGACGTCTCGATGAGGATCAGCTCGACGCCGGCCGCGGCGAGGGGCGCGAGCAGGCGGTCGTAGCCTGCCGCGTACTCCTCCGTGGAGATCACGTAGCCGTCCGGGTCGTACGTGTGCCAGGCCACGTCGTTGCCGCCGACGAGGATCGACACCACGTCCGGGCGCGCGTCGAGCACGTCCGCCTGCCAGCGGGCTTCGAGGTCCATCACCTTGTTGCCGGCGATCGCGGAGTTCAGCCAGGTCACGGGCCGGTCCGGGTGCCGCAGTCCCCACTCGCCCGCGACGCGCAGGGGGTAGCCGAAGCCGAGGCCGTCCTCGCTCTCCAGTCGTTGGCAGTCGGTGACCGAATCGCCGGTGAACATTACGGTGCTTCCGGGTCGGAGGGTGATCGTCATGTGTGTTCCTGAGTCTCGGTTGAGGAGAGGAAATTTCATTTCGGGGGAGTGCGGCGTTAAATCGCCGGGCTACCGAACCAATGGCCGGCGGCCCGCTCGAACGCGTCACGATCAGGGGCGCGATCACCGGCCCAGGCGACTATGCCGTCGGGCCGGACAAGCAGGGCCCCGAATCCGAGGTCGTTTCTCGCCGGACCGGCTACATACCGCATCCGGCTTTCCCAGCCCCTCGCTGAATCGTGCAGGCGCCGGTCGGTGCTGAAATCGAGCGCGACGCCTCGTCCGTCCCGCATCAGTTCGCCGAGGCGAGTGCCGTCCTCAAGACGAAGGTCCGGGGCATTGCGGCCGACCAGCGACTGCTGCTCGCTGCCGAGGTCGTAACGGAGCGACGATCCCGATGTCTTCTCGAACACGTACGTCGTTCCGTCACGGGTCCCGAGCAGGTCGCGGACCACTCCTTGGATCGCCTGGGCATGCGGGTCCGGCCGCATGACCGCCGCCTGGGCGCGCGTCCAGTCGAGCACCCAGGCGCCGATCGGATGGCGCTCGCGGGTGTAGGTGTCGAGCAGCCCGTCCGGCGCGTACCCCTGCACGGTCGCCGCGAGCTTCCAGCCCAGGTTCAAGGCGTCGCCGAGGCCGAGGTTGAGTCCCTGCGCCCCAAGGGGAGAGTGGATGTGAGCGGCGTCGCCCGCGAGCAGGACGCGTCCCTGCCGGTACGTCGTCGTCTGCATCGCCCGATCGGTGAAGCTTGAAGCGAGATGGACGTCGCTCAGCGTCACGTCGGTGCCGGACACCCGGCGCAGAACCGCCTGGAGATGGTCGCGAGTCGGCGGCCGCGAGCGATCGAACGTGCCGCCGTCGAAGTCCAGCATGCCGATGTACCCTTCCGCGGCTGTCCGGAGGTACATGCCGGTCGGCGTCAGGTTGAATCCGGGGCGCAGCTTCTCGGGATCGGCGATGGTGGCGAGCACGACATAGCCGGTGAACTGCGGCTCGGTGCCGACGAAGTCGAAGCCCGCGAGCCCGCGCACCGCGCTGCGTCCGCCGTCGCAGCCGACGAGCCAGCGCGCCGCGTACTCGTGCTCGCCGGCTCGTGCGACCACGCTCTCATCGGTCCGCGCGATGGCTGAGACCGTGACGCCGCGCCTGACCTCCACGCCGAGCTTGGCCGCCCACTCGGACAGCACCGCCTCGACCGCTTCGAGGTTCGTCATCACGCCGTCCATCGCCGGGCTGGGCAGCCGGAACGGCAGGGCGGCGACGTCGACCTTGGCCGGATCGAGCATCATGCCGGCGAAGTGGCCCACGCCACGAGGGGGTGACGGCTCGTCCGTGTCGGGGTTCCCGCCGGAAGGGACGCCTGAGGCCGTCAGCAGCGCGTGCAGCATCCCCCGGCGATAGAACGCCTCCACCGACGCGGCGGACAGGCCCCGCATTCCGAGGGGGTCCGCCTTCCACGGGGAGCCGGGCTCCGGCTCCCGCTCAAGCACCAGGACAGAGCAGCCCGCGAGACCAAGCTCGCAGGCAAGGAACAGACCAACCGGGCCGGCGCCCACGATCACTACATCGTGCACGGAAGCCCCCTTTCCGCAACTTATTGGAACGCTATTCCAGAGCGTTTTGCGCAGTCCTTCCGCGCGCCCCCGACGTTCTCCGAGGCATACGAAGACTGACGCGGGCCGCTCACACGGGGCACACACGGCGCTCACACGAGGACAAATCCTGATTTGGACACTCGTCGGCACGCGCGCGAAGATTCGGAAGATGGACGGGGATGCGAGGCTTCGCGTCACGCTGCTCGGCGCCTTTCAGGTGTCTCGCGGTGACGCCGCCCTGCCCGTTCCCGGCGCGCGGTCGCAGGGCCTGGTCGTACGGCTGGCGCTGGCCGGCGGGCGCGCGGTCGAGCAGGGCGTCCTGATCGACGCGATCTGGGCCGATGACCCTCCGGCCGACCCCGCCCATGCCTTGCAGGCCCTCGTCTCGCGACTGCGCCGGTCTATCGGCTCGGCCGGCGACGTCGCGCAGGTCGCGGGCGGCTACCGGCTGAACGTGGACGCGGCCGATGTGGACGCGCTGCGCTTCGAGCAGCTCGCCGCCGCCGGTCGTGACCGCCTGCGCGCCGACGACCCCCATGCCGCGGCGGCCGTGCTCGGCGAGGCCGTGGCGCTGTGGGGCGACCGTCCCGGAACCGAGCCCACAGTCGTCGCCGCGGTCGCGCCCACCGTCGCGACCTGGCTGGCGCACGCCTCGATCGAGGCCGTCGCCGACCTCGCCGACGCCGAGCTGTCCCTGGGCCGTGCCGACGCGGCCGCCGCCCGCCTGACCGCCCTGCTCGCCGAGCACCCCGTCCACGAACGGGCGGCCGCGCTGCTCATGGACGCGCTCGCCGCCCAGGGCCGCCAGGCCGACGCTCTGGCCCTGTACGAGCGGGTCCGCGAAGCCCTGGCCGACGCCCTCGGCACCGACCCGGGCACCGCCCTGCACGAACGCCACCTGCGCCTGCTGCGCGCCGAGCGGCCCGCCCCGGCCGCCGACACCGCGCCGACCGGGCCGAGCAACCTGCCCGCGCCGCCGACCGGGCCGAGCAACCTGCCCGCGCCGCTGACCAGCTTCATCGGGCGCGACGACGACCTCGCCCGGATCGACACGCTGCTCGCCACCGGGCGCCTGGTCACCGTGCTCGGTCCCGGTGGCGCCGGCAAGACGCGCCTCGCCGTCGAGGCCGCCCGCCGCCACCGCCACGACTACCGCGACGGCGCCTGGCTGATCGACCTCGCCTCGGTCACCGAGCCGGCCAAAGTCGGCGCGGCCGTGCTCGCCGGGATCGGGCTGCGCGGCGGCGCGCTGTTCGAGGCCCGGACGCGGGTCGAGGGCGACGAGCTGGACGTGCTCACCGACCGGCTCGGCGGCCGGGAGATCCTGTTGCTGGTCGACAACTGCGAGCACCTTGTCGACGCCGTGGCCCACCTGGTCGCGGCGCTGCTGTCCCGCTGCCCTGAGCTGCGCGTACTCGCCACCAGCCGCGAACCTCTCGCGGTCGACGGCGAGGCGCTGGTGCCGCTCGGCCCGCTCGCGCTGCCCGGCCCGGACGACGGCGTCGAGCAGGCCCGGCGGGCGGCGTCGGTACGCCTGTTCACCGAGCGGGCGGCGGCCGTACGCCCGGGCTTCGACGTGGACGACACGACGCTGCCCGAGGTCCGGCGGGTGGTCCGCGGCCTGGACGGGATGCCCCTGGCGCTGGAGCTGGCCGCCGCCCGGCTGCGGACGCTGTCGTTGCCCGAGCTGGCCGACGGGCTGTCCGACCGGTTCCGGCTGCTCACCACCGGCAGCCGTACCGCGCTGCCCCGGCACCGCACGCTGCGCGCGGTCATCGCCTGGAGCTGGCAACTGCTGAGCGAGCACGAGCGTACGGTCGCCGAACGCGTCTCGATCCTGCCCGGCGGCGTCACGCCGGCCTCGGCCACCGCGCTCTGCGCCGGCACCGCGGTGCCGGCCGCCGAGATCCCCGAGCTGCTCGCCGGCCTGGTCGACCGGTCACTGTTGCAGCTCGCGCCCGACCCGGGCCGCTACCGCATGCTGGAGACGCTGCGCGAGTACGGCACCGACCGCCTGGCCGAGACGGGCGACCTCGGCACCGTCCGCGACCTGGCCGCCGGCCACTTCGCCGAGCTGATGGCCCGGTACGACCCGCGGCTGCGCGGGCCCGGCCAGCTGACGGCCATCCGGGTCATCAGCGCCGAGTACGACAACGCGCTGGCCGCCCTGCGCCGACGGTGCGACACCGGCGACGCCACCGCCGCGGTCGCTCTCGCCCTGAACCTGACCTGGTACTGGCAGATGTTCGGCCGGCACCCCGACGCGACCTACTGGCTGGGCGAGGCGCTGGCCGTGCCCGGCGGCGGCGAGCCGACGCCCGGCCGCGACTGCGCCCACGCGATCCACCTGATCAACCGGGCCGACACCCGGCCGGGGCTGACCGCCGAGGAGGTCGCGGACGACCAGGCGCGGCTGCGCGAGCTGGCCGACCGGCTGCTCGCGTACCCGGAACTGCCGGGCCCGTGCGGCGCGCTCACCGCGCTCACACTCGCGTTCCTCCAGGAGGAGGAGACCGTGTACGCGAAGATCGCGCGCCTGGCCGACGGCGACGACGTGTGGCTGTCGGGGCTGGCCCGCATGTTCCGCGCCCAGTTCGCCGAGAACGCGGGCGAGTTCGACACCATGCGCGCCGACGTGGAGGCGGCCCTGGCCTGCTTCCGGCAGGCCGACGACCGCTGGGGCCAGGCCACCGTGCTGCCGATGCGCGCCCAGCAGCGGCAGTACGACGACGACCTCGACGGCGCGCTGGCCGACCTGCGCGAGGCGCAGTCGCTGGCCGGCGAGTTCGGCTCGCTCAGCCTCAGCGACGAGGTGTTTCTCCACCTGCGCTGGATCGACCTGCACCTGCGGCGCGGCGACACCGACTCGACGATCGCGATGGTCGGCTCGGCCCGGGAGCTGGCGCTGCGCGCGGCCTCGCCGGAGCTGTCGGCCCTGGTCGACGCGTGGGAGGCCGCCTTCCGGGTGCGGCGCGGCGACCTGGACCGGGCGCGGGACCTGCTCGACGACGCCGAACGAGCTCTGCTCGGTGACACCACGTTCCCCGGTGACCACGCGCGGGCGCTGGCCGGCAGCGTACGGGCCGCGCTCTGCCTGGAGCTGGGCGACCTGGCCGGCGCGGAGAAGATGCTGGCGAAGGCGTACGCGGCGGCGCTGGACGCCCGGGACCTGCCGATCCTGTCACTGGGGGCGGTGAACGCGGCCGCGCTCGCCCAGGCGCGCGGGCGGCATCACGAGTCGGCCGTCCTGCTCGGCGTCGCCTCCCGGCTGCGCGGCACGCACGACCGCACCGACCAGCAGGTCCGCGAGCTCACCCGCCGAGGGCGGGCCGCGCTGGGCGAGGAGGCCTTCGCCACGGCGTACGGGAAGGGCTGGGAGCTGGACGGGAAGACAGCCGTGACCGAGGTCGACCCGGCCCGGCTGCGCCGGGAACTCGGGACGGCTGCCCCAGATCCCGAGTGATCAGTCAGTTACTGGATGGGCACCGCGGTGCCGGAGACCGTGACGCGAGAGTCGCCGGGAATGGTGCTACAGGTCAGGAGGCTGGGCCGCCCCATGTCGACGCCCTGGTGAATGGTGAGAACGGTGCCATCTTCGAGGCGTCCCAGCGTACGCAGATAGCCGGTGAAGGCGGCGGCCGCGGCGCCGGTGGCGGGGTCCTCGACGACGCCGCCGGGTGGGAACGGGTCGCGGGCGTGGTAGACGGTGGGGGATTCGGGCCAGAAGAGGTGGACGGTGGTCCAACCCAAGTCAGCCATGATCTTGCCCAAGGCCTCGAAGTCGTAGTCGAGATCGGCCAGGCGGCTCCGGCTGGCCGCGGCCAGGACGAGATGGTCGTTGCCGGCGTTGGCGACGTGGGCCGGGTAAGCGGGGTCCAGGTCGTCGGCCGACCAGCCCAGTGCGGCGAGCACGGGCCGTACCTCCTCTTCGGAGGCTTGGCGGGTGGAGGTCGGCGGACTGGTCAGAGTGGCGGTGATCTCACCGGTCGGATCCGCGGCGATGTCCACCGGGACCGGGCCCGCCTGGGTGGTGAGGTTCACGGTTCCGGGGCCGATCCGCTCGCCGAGCGCGACCGAGGCGGCGATCGTCGCGTGGCCGCAGAAGGCGACCTCGGCCAGAGGGCTGAAGTACTGGATCCGGTACTGGCGCTCGCCCGTGGGGTGCAGGAAGGCGGTCTCGGAGTAGCCGAGTTCGGCGGCGATGGCGAGCATCTCCGCGTCTGACAACTCCCGGGCATCCAAGACCACTCCGGCGGGGTTGCCGCCGGTGGGAGTGGTGGTGAAAGCGGTATATCTGAGTACTTCGCTCATGTGGTCATCATGGCGCTTGGGTGGTTGCTCCGCACCTGGTGTGGCTTTGGCGTCTTCTTCCTCCACCTGCACATAACCCGCGGAATGCACGGCCACGCCCAAGACCGTGGCACTCAGGATCGCGATCCCGGCGATCGTCATGATGTGCCAGAAACCGGCGACCACCCCGACGTACCCGAGCCCGAGCGCGGCCTGCTGCGCCACCAGCACGAAAACGGAGCTTGTCGAGCGCCGACGATAGGTCTCATGCCGGTTCAACACGATAAGAGCGGACAAGAGGGGGATGGCCAAGGAGAAAGCGACCACACAGATCTGGGCGGACAGATCGAGGGCAGCGCCTCCGGGGGTCAGGAACGGCTGCACCAAGACCACTCCGATGGCGATCAAGCCGCCGTACATCAGGTTGTTCTGCCGGAGGGTCTCCTCCTGCTGGGCTGCCGCCCGTTTCCGCCACCATTCTCCTTGTGCGGCGGCTTGCCGCCGCCACCATGCTTCGTCCTGGATGTTCTCGTCCATGGCGACCATTGTCCGACAGCGCGAGCCTGCCTCCACCGGCGTTCGCCGTCCGGCAGGCGAGCTGGGCGGGATCGGCTGTGTCGATCCCGCCCAGCCCTGCTCACCAGTTGGTACTGGTGAGGCTCACCTCCTCGGGGGCACGGCCGGGGGTGCCGGTGCAGACGTGGTTCTTCTCGGTTCCCATGTGGTCCCGAAGTTTGGTCAGGCAGGTGCCGAGGGCCCGCTGACCGTAGTAATTGGGGTGAATTGATTCCTGACTCTGGCCCTGGGATTCCAGGACGACAAGGAAACGGGTCCATTCACTGATGTCGCCGGGCAGCGGGTTCTCAAGAGAGTTGGCGGCGGTGGCTTGCCGCGCACGGTTGGCGCAGACCTCGTGGCCGTCGAACAGGTTGCGCAGGTCGAGGAATTCCACGTTCTGGGTGCGGGCGACGTCCTTGAGCATGTCGGAGATCGCGGGAATGACGGTGTTACGGGCCCAGTCGGAGTCGTCGTTGAACATCGGGCAGCCGCCCACGTTGAAGCGCGAGTCGCTGAACTCGTGGTAGCGGTTCTGGTCGCCCAGCGGAACGGGAGACGGGTAGGACTGCAGGACGAGCCGGTAGGAGCCATCGGCGTAGTGGGCATCGGTCATGGCCCGCTTGATTTCCTGGACGGCCTGCTCGACCTTGGGCTTCGTCTTTGCCAGGCCTTCGCGGAAGACCGGCTCCTGGTCCACGTGGCAGTGCTCGATCCCATGCTGCTTCTGCCATCTCTTGACGCATTTCTCAAGGACGGAGGCGAAGCCGAGGTCGTTGCCGCCGATGGACAGGACCACCAACTCGACCTTGTACCGCTTGGCGGCCTGGCGGAGCTGGTCGGCCTGGGGAGGCTCGCCCTTGAAGGATTTTCCGCCCGCGTCGGCGCCGATCACGTTGACGGTTCTGGCGCCGGAGCAGGCGAGGTTGATCCGGCGCAGCACGTTGATGGCCGCGCTCTGGATCTCGGCCGAATCCGAGCGGTTGCAGCCGTTGTCGAAGGACTCACCGTAGACGCGCCGGCCGTCGTGACCGCACCGCAAACCGATCGAGGTGCAGTTGTAGGCGGCGCGGTCGGTCCCCCAGCGGTCACCCCGGTTGCTCGCCGGTACGGCATTGCCCTTCCAACGGCCGGCCTCGCCGGAGATGTAGCTGTCACCGAGGGAGACGATGGCGGTCCGGTCCACAGGTCTGTCGAGAACGGCCACACCGATCGGAAACCGGCCGACGTTGATGGTGGTGGCCTGCTCTTTGGTGGCGGTATTGATCACCGACACGGTGTCCGACCGGTTGTTGGTGACGAAGGCGCGCGTGCCCGCGGTGTTGATCGCCACACCACTCGGTGACTGACCCACCTGGATGGTGGTGGTCTCCTTGTTGGTGGCGGTGTCGATTACCGAAACGGTGCCCGAGAAGTGGTTGGCGACGTAGGCGAAGGTGCCCGCAGGGTCGATCGCCACCGCGATCGGATGGTCGCCGGCGCGGATGGTGTCAGTGACCTTGCTGGTGGTGGTGTCGATCACCGACACGAGATTGGGGTTGGCCGCCCCATAGTGCGTCACGTAGGCGCGGGTGCCGCCGGGCGTAACGGCCACGCTCTTGGGCCAGGGCTTGACGCCTATGGTGGTCACATTGCTGGTGGCGGTGTCGATGACCGACACGTTGCTCGACCCGTAGTTGGTGACGTAGACGCGGGTGCCGTCCGGGTTGATCGCCACACCGGTCGGAAAACGACCGACGGCGATCGTGGCGACGGAGGGCGGGGTGGCGGTGGTGTCGATCACTGACACGTTGTCCGAGCCGCTGTTGGCGACGTAAACGCGGGTGCCGTCCGGGTTGACCGCCACACCATTCGGCAAACGACCGACGTCGATCGTGGTGACGGCCTTGGTCTCGGTGTCCACCACCGACACGTTGGCCGAGGTGCTGTTGGTGACGTAGAGGCGGGTGCCGGCCAGGTTGATCGCCACCTGGTTGGGAGCTCTGCCGACACCGACGGGTGTGACGGTCTTGTAGAACGTGTCGACCAGCGACACGTTGTCCGAACCGCTGTTGGCCACGTAGAGGAAGTCCTGAAGCGCTGGATCCGCGGACTTGGTCAGTTGTGGGTCGGCGGTCGCCGCCGCGGACTTGGTCAGTCGTGGGCCGGCGGTCGCCGCCGCGGACTTGGTCAGTCGTGGGCCGGCGGTCGCCGGCGCGGATTCGGCCATGGGCACCGCCAACCCCGCTGCGACGACAACCCCTACCGCCAACACCCAGATCCGGGACGGCCGCACCGGCCGGTCTCGTCTGCCACCTGGTGCTCTGCGGCGATCCCCTGCCGCCTGTCTCGTCTGACGTCTCAGCATCGAACCCCCGTATTGCGTAATGAGGGTCCTGTTCTAGCCAGGACGGCATCTCGCTCAGTGGGGCGACGCGCCTGGAAGAGGTTTCCTGGCTGATCATTGGCAGGTTGCATAGCGACGCCACGGCCGTCGCCGCCGCCGGTCACAGCGTCAGCGCGGCTCCGCGCCGTCGCCGCGTACGATCTTGTAGAGCCCGTACAGAGCCTCCAGACCGCCGAGGGCCATCAGAACCAGCCCGACCTTCGTCGGTGTGAACACGAAGATCTCAGTGTCGAGTCCGAACAACCACAGCGCCAGCCCTGCGGCGAAGACGGTCAGACCGGTGAGGAATGTCTTGCGGGCGGGGGCCATGCGTATCTCTTTCGATCATGAGGGACGCGGCGCCCCCGTTCTCCGGAAACGCTAATAAAGAGCCAGGTCGGAGGCTTCCTGCGCGCTGAGGAGATCGGACTACATCTTTCGGGTGACGCGGCCGTGGGCGCGCGCGTACACGCCTGAGATTTGCTTACGCGGCGAACCAATAGATTCCGGCGAGCAGCACCAGCGGCGCTGCCCGCCACACCACCGGAGCCCGGGGCGTGGCGACTACGACGGCAAGGGGATACGCGACGAACCCGCCCAGGAAGGGGAGCACTGAGAAGAAGATTCCCAAGAAGCCGTCCTTGTCGGTGCCCTGCGTCAAGTGCCATATCGCCCCGACGAACAACATGCCTATGACGGCGACAGGCCATGCTGGACGGATTTCGCAGAGATAAAACGCCGGCCAGCAGAGACCGCCCGGTATTCCCACGAGCAGCGACATCATGGCCAGCTCTGTGAGAGGGAAGTAATCGGGAAGCACTATGAACATCAGAATGATCGCCACGATCGTCCCGCTGGCGGAAAACACGCCGACGACCGCCGCACGTCCCATCCGGCCAGGTAACAGTCGTCCGAAAGGTGGCGCGGGTATCTCTTCCGTGATCACTCGCACATGATGCCATGGGAGGAAGTTCCGTCCGGCTCACACCATGGCCACATAAGCGGCGAGCTTCTTCCGGCGACGAAGTCGAGATCCCCGAGCGGTGGCGAAGACGGAGGCACTCCTTGCCTCTGGCCGGTCTGCGCTGGCATCATGCCGAACATGATCGAGAGAATCGAGTCCTTCGTCCGCCGGTGAGCGTGATGACCGAGCCTGGACCGCTCGGACCCCAGATCAGCCTGTTCGACTACGCGCTGAGCCTGCACCAGCGAGATCCGAACTCTCCTCTACCGCGTGACGGCGAGCCGTACCCCGATGAGGAGCAATACCGCCGACGATCCCGGCGAGATGTGCCAGAAGATCAACGGCTGGTCGGCGTGGATGTCGCCGCGATCCTGGACGCGCACTTCGCCAGAGCCGATGCACCGCCCAGCGAACTCGTTGATGCCTTCCACGATGTTGACGTCCCGATCCATCGCAACGAGCACATCGCCGCCGCAGCGCTGCGGGCGGACGCACAGCGTGTTCAGCGGACCGGACGATGGCTCGTACGCCACAGCGGCGATCGGCGCTCCGCCGTCGTGGGGCTGGCGTTGCTCGCCGTCGATTGGGCGGAAGAGGACATCCCGCTGATCCAGACGATTGGGCTGCTGTCGAACTGGTTCGGTCCATTGGCCGCGGATGCCCTGCGACGACGCCATCGTGGTGGCCAGGAGGCACTGATGTGGCTCGCCCAAAGGGCCGCCGGATGGGGACGGGTCTACGTCATTGAGGCGCTCTGCCGGGGGAGCGCGTCGTCCAAGGCGCGCCCATGGCTGCTGCGTCACTCCTGCGACGGCGACTTCCTCAACGGCTACTTCGCCGGCCAGGTCGCCACCTCCGCTCACCTCCACGAAGCGATCACCGGGCCCGATGTCGACGACGATCTGATCGATCACACCGGCCGGCTGCTGAAGACCATGGCCGACTGCGGCGGCATGGGCCTGACCCTGGAGCACTATCCGCCGGCCCGCATCGTCCTGGACGCGTACGTTGGTCATCTCAGCCGCCAGACAGCGACCGTGAACAGGTATGTCGACGTCGCCATGATTGCCGACCACCTGGCCCAGAAACCGGCGGAAAGACTCGGGTGCACCCCCGAACAGCGAGACCGCCTCGTACGCCGGTACCTGGCAGTGCTCAATCGGGAGGAGTGGTGCGAGACGGTTCGCGCGGGCCATGACCCGGACAGCGACTTCTTCGCCTGGTTCGCGGGCAACGTGGCAACGCGGCTGGGTCTACGAGCGTTCATCGATCGCGACGCTGAGAAATCATGAGTAAGGCCCCTCTGATTCTCTCCGGACGATCACGTAATCCTGAGGGCGCTTGTAGCGGCTCTCCCTGAGTTGCGTATTCGGAGAGGTCGAGGAGAGGGCTGGTGCTTCATGTTGCTTCACTTTCGCGACGGCGCAGAGTGGATGAGTAGCGTAATCGCCAGGTGTTACGGAAGATTGAGAGCGAGTCGGATCCGCCGGACCGCCGCCCGGCAGCTCTCGGCCGACACACCGAGCTCGCGCCGTGCCACCGCGAACTCCGCATACGGGCCGGCGGTGTCCCGCACAGGGCCGTGGGTGCCGTCAGCGTCGAAACAATCATCCGTGAATGCGTCGCAGATCGTCATGCCGAGAAAGGCAAATGCCGACAACTCGGTTACTGCCGTCCGGATCGGTGCTTCCTCCGGATCGGTTACGGATGGTAGCTCCGATGGGAGATCGGCAAGCTCTTTCAACGCGGGCCGGAGCTCGCCGAGCTTGGCGTCCGGTTCGAAGTGGCGACCAAGCAGGCGGAGCCGGTCGAGTACCGCTCCCCACTCGGGGCCGATCGACAGCCTGGCTATCTGGCTGCGGGTGCCGCTGATCGCCTCGTGGATCTCCTCGCGAACGAGCCGGTCGGCAAGCTGAGAGAGGCGTAGCTCGTACTCGAATTCGATGTTGACCTCCACGAGCCTGCGGGCCACACGGATGAGCTCACGAGGCAGGCCGCCGGACAGGGCCAGGTCGAGCCACACGAACGAGTCGGTGAAACCTGGGACACGCCTCTGCAGCAGTTGCCGAGACAGCTCGAACGACATCGGCTCCAGTAAGACGATCTCGTCGAAGGCATTCTCGACATGGGATGGGCCGGTGATGACCCGACGGGCGAACGCGGCCCCGAGTTCGTCGGCGACGGCCACGAGGAAATAGCAGTGCAGCGACCCGAAGACCGCCTTGATCTCACTGAGGAAGCGGGTGGCCTCCTCTGCGGAGCCGATCCGGTCGACTTCGTCGATACAGATCAGCACCCGGCGTCCGCGAGCCTGCTCTGCCTTGGTGACTCCCTCCAGAAACCGGCACAGATGGCCAACAAGTTCCGGCATCGTCCAGGGCAGGGGCTTCAGCGCCACGGTGCGGTTGAATCCGGTCTCCAGGACCGGCAGTTTGCCGCTGGCCTGCATAGTCGCCGTCTGCTCCGCCTGCAGCCGCTGGTAGTGCCGCCTGGCCTCGGCGACGAGTGCCGGCTCGGACTGCCAGGACAGCCGCCGCCAGTTCCGCTTCGGTACGGTGGCGAAGAGAAGGAAAAGCAGCAAGATCTGGACGGTCAGTCGGTGATCGGCCCACCATGGCGCGAACCAGACCTGGAACTCGCCTAAGCCGTCATTGAGGGCCCCGGTCACCGAATCCGCCATGTGGGCGAGTTCGGCGGTGAACGACCAGGCCAGGAGGCCGGCGAGCATGCAGGACAGCGCCACGCGCAAAATGAGCCCGGAGGCGCCTCTCAAGTAGCGGAACAGGCTCTTGCGCTTCTTCAGCATGGTTTTGCCCTCGACCGTGAACCCTTGGTCACTGATGTACGCGGCGCACACGCGCTGGAACAGCTCGAGGAGGAACTCCTTAGGCACGTACTGTGTAGGCGCGGACACCAGGACCGAGAACTGCGACTCGCCCGCGCACAGTCCTCGCAGCAGGGTGGTCTTTCCTGAGCCGCGCAGCCCCGAAACGGCTATGCTCGCGCCCTCCGACCGCCGCAGCGCCGCCTGGGCGCGGCGGGTCGCCCGTGTGGGCACCAGCAGCCCCGCGTGATAGATGGCACGCAGTCGCGCGGTGTCCTGGACGAGAAGTCGCTTGCCAAGCCCGGGTTGCAAGAGCCGGTTGATTGTCTGGATCAGCTCGGGCATGACCGCGTTCTCAAAGGCGTCTTCGAGCCAGCGACGACGTGCCCGTTCTGCGCGATTTTCCAGAGTGGGGGCGGCAGGGAGCAGCAAGTACATCTTGAGGGTGCGGCGCAGCGGCCGGCCGATGTGATCGAGGCTCAGTATCCATGCAAGGACGATGAAGCCTCCAATGAGGAGGATCGAGGCGAACGAGAACGGCAGCCCGAACATCGGCGGTGCCGCCAGCATGGCCAGGCCCGTTACGAAGGACAGAAGCGCGATCAGGAGTTTCGGCAGACTGTGGGTGGTGCGGGCGGCGCGCCAGGTCAAGCTGGCCACCGGCACCAACGCCACGGCCAGCACCTGGCACGCCAGCAACACGAGCCCGGCCCACGAGGTGACCAGCAGCAAGAGACCGGCGATCAGGAGGATGGATGCCTTCGTCGACAGGAACCGTCGGAGGGCGGTCGGTCCGAATTCGGCTGCGAGGTCCTCGAAATCCATTCTCGCCTGGGTGCTCGCGTGGGCGAGCAAGGCGAATTCGGTGTAGCTGTCCAGGGCCGTCGCGTCGCGAAACGCCCGATCCCTGCTGCTTTGCGCGAGCACTTCAGACCAGTCCACGAGCTGCCGTACGGTCGAGTCGCGCGGCGATTCTCGATCGACATAGAAGCGGATACGGGGATCGTCCCGGCAGATGCCGGCCAGCTCGTCCCACGGAAACAGCGCGCGACCCGCGGTTGTGACGTCGCCCATGGGCGCTAACCTCCGGGCAGGTGGCGCGCCACCCGGTCAGTCGTGTGGTCAGGGATACGCGCATCTCGCATGCCGCGTAGTGCCCGATCCTCGAGGTCCTCCTGGCCAAGAAGGGAGGGGATAGGCTTGGGGCTGGGTTGCGGCGGGTGCTCCGGCCCGTCCGGTTCGCGCCCCCAGACCTCCTCAAGGGTCATCCTGCTGACGGGCCCGCCCACGCTCGTCTGGGGCTCAAGGGCGATCCGCAGTTCCTGCCGCTCAGCGAACGCGAGGACCTTCTCGTAATTGCCTGGCCGATGCATCAGCTTGACCACCACCGGCAGGCACTCGATCAGCATCAGCATCAGGAAGATCAGCAGCCGAGCGAGGTTCAGGGTGGTGTTCGTTCCCGACACCTCATCCAGTGCCTCAAGTCGGAGGAGCAGACCATCCGAGCTCTGGTTCTCCGCGTAAAATTGGGAGCGCAGTGAGTTCTGCTGCTGTATGTGGCGGTCGAGCTGCGCCTGATATCCCGGCAGGTCGGCTTTTGCTTGCGCGAGCCGGACTTGCTTCGCGCTTTCGCTGGTCGCCGTCAGGTGCCGCTTGCGGTTCTCGATTTGCGCGTTGAGCTTTTCGATCAGTTGCCTGGCGGCTCGGTAGTTTTGTTCCGTCGCGCGCGCCAGCGCGCCGTTCCCTTTTATTCCTTGCGGGCACTTTGCTCCGTATAGCTGGCATTGCCAGAGGTCGTAGTACTTGTTCGCCTGCCCCTGCTGGTAATCCCGATCGGCGATCAATGTCTTCATTCCCGGGTCCTGAGCTGGATCGAGCGGGACGTCACCCCCTGACGCGATCACCATGCGAAGTCCGTTGACGACGTTGGTCAGGCGGGCGATCTCCGTGCCGACCTCCCCGGTGGCGAGGTTCTGCTGGAACGAGTCCGCGCGTTGCTGCTTGATCGCGACGATCTGCGCGTCGATCTCCGGCTTGAAGATCTGCAAGATTAACGGAGTGGAGATGATGATCCCGAACAGCAGCGACAGGAGGAGCCTCGGCAGGGCGAGCGCAAACCGTCCTGGACCGCTCGTGCTGATAGACGCGACCAGCCACCGGTCCAAGAACATGATGGCCAGCCCCCACCCGAAGCCGAGGAGCATGGCCAGGACGAAGTTGACGCCGAGGGCCGCAGTCAGTGCGAAGGTCATCGAAAGAAAGGCCAGAGTGCTCGTGGTGAGCACCGCGGCGCCGATGCCCTCGAACTTGCTCTTTTCGGAGGGGCAATTGTCGAGAATGTCGGGCCGTGCGCCGGAAAGGAAGATCAATAGCCTTCGCATCGCCGCCCTTCCCGATCTCTGCGAACTGCTCGCTCGGTCATTTTAGTCCAGCGTTCCGTCTGGATATGAGACCATGCGGCAATGCGTCAGGCGTTATCGACCGCTATCGCAGGGCTCGCCGCCGGCAAGTCGTTCACCGTGCTCGAACTCGCCGCAACCAGGGTCACAGCTTTTCAGGTTGAAATCGATGCCGCAGGTGTTCCGCGGGCATCATCGCATCCAGGCACCGGCCTTTCGACTCCGGAGCTCGCCGGCGACCTGTTCATCGTGAATTCCGCCCCTGACGCGCCGGACGCAGCGGTAGCCCTGAAGCGACTCCGCGCGGCTCATCCGGAGGCGCCGGTTTGGACCAAGGCCGGGGCAGACGTGGGCGAGCTGGTGGAGGCAGCCATCGCCGACGCCCCCATCCAGCGAAGTCACGCACTGCTCGT
The DNA here is from genome assembly GCF_043197735.1 of Nonomuraea sp. NPDC049028. Taxonomy (NCBI): domain Bacteria; kingdom Bacillati; phylum Actinomycetota; class Actinomycetes; order Streptosporangiales; family Streptosporangiaceae; genus Nonomuraea; species Nonomuraea sp. NPDC049028. Next base: position 417,481 of record NZ_JBICTR010000008.1, on the reverse strand, counting down.
CGCCCGGGCCAACCCGCGTACCGGCCACATCAAGCTCGCTTTGAAAACGCTCTTTCCCGAAGGCGCGCGGCGCGGCGAGGTCACCGAGTTGGCCGTTCGCACCGAGGCTACCGACGCGCACGGCGTCGTCTTCGCGGTGGTCGCATGGGACGGTTCCACGCCCGCGCTCCTGTCGGCCGAATCCGCCCTCTTGCGGCCAGGCGAGCACCACGTTACGGCAAGGCTTCGCCAGCCTGGCGAGGTCGAGTTTCTCACACCGGCCGGCCTCAGCCGGGATCCGCGCAGCGTGGCCGACCTGCTGGCCGCGATCCCGAGTTCGTTCGAGCGGGTAGAGCGGGCCCACCTCATCTGCGCGATCGAGGTCGCCGGCGCAGCCGCCCGGGTAGCGACACGACTGGACTGCGCCGAAAAAGTGATCAAGGCGGCACATCGCCAGTTCCCGCAGCCCGATCGTCTCCGCATCGGCCTCTTGGCCTATGGGGGGCACCGAATCGGCCGGCGTGGGCGGGGCCGGCGAGGCGACCGCGTGATCGTCACCGACTGGCTCGCGGCCCCCGAGGACGCCCTGAAGTCGTTGGGCTGGCTCGGCACCACCGAACTCGGATATCCCCGTGCCGCCCAGGTCGAGGACATGTTGGCCGCGGTGGTACGCCGTCTCGAGGCTGCTTCCCGTCCTCCGCAGACGACTCTGCTGGTCATCGGCGACAGGCCACCGCATCCGCCGGCCCCCGACGGAGAAGCCGTGCCGTGCCCGCATCGCCACGACTGGCAGCGCCTGCTCGGCACCTTGGAGCTGCAGCCGGACGTCACCCTGGCGGCGATCCGCGACCAGCCAGGCTCGCCCGGCGGGGCGGCCTGGGCCCGCTTGGGCGCCGCAGCGCTCAAGCCGCTGGATACGGTCGACGCCGACGCGTTTGGCGCCCAGATCGGTCTCGTCGTGCCGGCAAAGCGGCGGATGCCCATCCCGCTGATCGACTGAAAGGCCGCCCCCGTGTGGCAGCCAATGAAAGGGCCACAACCTGGCGATTGCCTGACCGACTCCCTAGCGGGGATAGCGCCGCCCGAGCTCCTTGAGCGCCAATGCCCAGGGATAAGTGTCCAGATTCTCTCCTCCGGTCTCAGCGGGAGGTGGCTCGAATTGGCCGGGGCCGAGGAGGACGGGGACGCCTTCGGCGCGCAGGCTTTCGACGCTTCGGAGAAAGGGGTCGCGGGAGGCTAAAGCGCTGCTGACGAAGGGCAGGACGACGACGGGAATGCCCAGGCCGGGCGCCTCGGCGAGGAGGCCGAGAGCGTAGGTGTCGGCGATGCCCTGGGCGAACTTGTTGATGGTGTTGTAGGTCGCGGGGGCAACGATGATCGCGTCGGCTCTGGGAGGTTTCGGTTCGTGCGGCTTGCGGTACCGGCTGCGGACGGGGCGGCCGGTCTGCCGCTCCAGTTCGGGGACGTCGATGAAGTCCAGGGCGGACGGGGTGGCGACTATCTGGACCGTCCAGCCCTCGTCCTGGGCGTGGGTGACCAGTCGGCCGACGTCGGCGGCGGCTCCTGCGGCGCACACGATGATGTAGAGGACCTTGCTGGATTGGATCACGTGAGGACTCCTGGCGGCGCGGCATACTCGCGGGCTTCACGGTAAACGCTGAGGGGACTACCAGCGGTATCGGCACGCCCGATACGTTCCTCAGGTACTCCCGCCTCCTGGAGAGGAACCACGCCCCTCGTGAACGTCGGCATCATCGGGCAAGCCGCCGGCCTGTTCGCCGTCACCAACATCGACGACATCGTGATCCTGGCGCTGTTCTTCGCCCAGGGGGCCGGGCACCGCGGCGCCACCTCGCGGATCATCCTGGGGCAGTACCTCGGGTTCGCCGCCATCCTCGTCGTCGCCATCGCCGCCGCTTTCGGCGCTACCTTCCTGCCCGAGCCCGTCATCCCGTACCTCGGCCTGCTACCGCTGGCCTTGGGTCTCAAGGCCGGCTGGCAGGCGTGGCGCGACCACGTCAACGGCGAGGACGCCGGCAACGAGCAGGCCGCGACAGGTGGACCCAAGGCGTTGGAGGTCGCCGCGGTCACCTTCGCCAACGGCGGCGACAACATCGGCGTCTACGTCCCTGTCTTCGCCACCGCCGGCATCGGCGGCATGAGCGTCTACGCCGTGGTCTTCCTCGTTCTGGTCGCCGTCTGGTGCCTGGCGGGCAGGTTCTTCGCCACCCGACCCGTCATCGCCAAGGCTCTCAGCCGGTGGGGGCACATTCTCCTGCCCATCGTCCTGATCGGGATCGGGCTGCTCATCCTCGTCCAAGGCGGTGCCTTCGGCCTCTGACCGGGTTTCTCGTCCTCGACGGATCGCCGCTCAGCTACCAGAGTGCTGTCGCCTCAGGTCTGATCATCGAGCTTCGCGGGCCGCGGCGCCTCGAAGCAGGCGAGCCAGGTGGTGAGCAGCGACTCCAGTTGGGCGGCCTGCTCGGACGTCAGGCCGTCGAGCAGGCGGCGCTCGTTCGCCACGTGCTCGGTGAACGCCTGGTCGAACAGTTGCCGGCCGGCTCGGGTGAGCGCGACGACCCGGCCGCGCCCGTCGCTCGCGCTGCGCTGGCGGGTGACCAGGCCGGCGCGTTCGAGCCGGTCGATGCGCTTGGTCATGGCGCCCGTGGTGACCATGGTGTGCGCGGCCAGCTCGCCGGGCGCGCGTTCGTAGGGCGCTCCGGCGCGCCGGAGGGCGGCGAGTACGTCGAAGTCTCCCTCGCCCAGCCCGTATTGCCGGTAGACCACGCACAGCCGCTCGGTCAGGTGGCCGGCGAGGCGGTGCAGCCGTCCGATCACGCCCAGCGGGCTCACGTCCAGGTCGGGTCGCTCGCGGGCCCACGCTTGCTGGATGCGGGCGACGTGGTCGAAGTTGTTCGTCACGATTCCAATATAGCTTCCATGGAAGCTATATTGCTTCCATGGAAGGTACTTTTCGGTGGGCGGCTGTGACCGCGCTCGCGCCGATCGCCTGGGGCTCTACGTATCTGGTCACCCATCGATTCCTGCCGCCCGATCATCCGCTGTACGGGGCCGTGATCCGGGCCCTGCCGGCCGGGTTACTCCTCCTGCTCCTCGCTCGGAAGCTCCCTCGGGGAGCGTGGTGGTGGCGTTCGCTGGTGCTCGGCACGCTCAATATGGGGGCGTTCTTCGCGCTGGTCTACCTGGCCGCCCAGAAGCTGCCGACGAGCATGGCATCGACGATCATGGCGACCTCCCCGGTGATGATGATGCTGTTCGCCTGGGCGGCGCTCGCCGAGCGCCCGAGGGTGGCGCACGTGACCGGGGCCGGGATCGGGATCGCGGGCGTCTGCCTGCTGCTGCTCGACGGTACGGCGTCGGTCGACGCCTCCGGCGTGCTGGCCTCCGTCCTGGCCATGGTCATGTCGTCGGCCGGCTATGTGCTGGCCAAACGGTGGAGCGCGCAGGTCGACGTCTTCTCGCTGACCTCCTGGCAGCTCATCGCAGGCGGGATCGCGCTCCTACCCGTCGCCGTCGCCGTGGAGGGCGCGCCGCCGTCGCTGGACGGCCCGGCGCTGCTCGGCTTCGGCTATGTCACGGTCGTCGCGACCGCGCTGGCGTTCGCCGCCTGGTTCGCGGGGCTGCGGCACCTGAGCGCCGCGACGGTGGGCCTGATCGGGCTGCTCAACCCGGTGACCGGCGTACTGCTCGGCACCGTGCTCGCCGGCGAGACGCTCACCGCTCAACAGGTCTGCGGGCTGGTCCTGGTGCTCTCCGGCATCCTGCTGGGCCAGCCGGCCGCCAAGCGCCTCGTCGCGCTGATCACGACAAGGCTGAGTCACACCATGGCCAGATAAGCGGCGAGCTCCTCCGCCGACGAGGTCGAGATCCCGACATATCCATCCGGCCGGACCAGCGTGTGGCGCTCGGCACCGTAGGGCTCAGCCAGCTCGTACGCCCGCACCTCCGGCCCATCGACCACGCGCGGCGCGGGATCAGGCGACAGCAGCGTGAAGTGCGTGCCCCGCAACAGGTCGAACATCCGGACCTGAGACCCGTCGGCCAGCCGCACCTGACCATCCGGCACGCGGTCCCCGCCCCGCCGGGCCAGCGAGCCGCCCCGATAGCTCACCATCAGCTGGTGGGTCTCCTCGTCGCGTTTGTGGGTCTTCTTGTCGAGCAGGTCGGTGCTGAGGCCGAGCACGCGGGCGGCGACGGGCCGCCGCTCCTCCTCGTACGTGTCGAGCAGCGATTCCGGCGCGCCGGCCAGCACCCGGGCGAGCTTCCAGCCCAGGTTGTAGGCGTCCTGTACGCCGGTGTTGAGCCCCTGCCCGCCGGCGGGCGAGTGCACATGGGCGGCGTCCCCGGCGAGGAAGACCCGGCCGGTCCGGTAGCTGTCGGCCAGGCGGATGTTCACCCGGTACAGGGACGACCACAGCAGCTCGGTGATCCGGACCCCGCCCAGCATCGACCGTTCGGCGAAGAGCCGCTGGAAGCCGGCGAGCGTCTGGTCCGGCACGACGCCCGGCTTCAGCGGGGCGAGCATCTGGAAGGTGTCGGTGCCGGCCATCGGGAAGAGCACCACCATTCCCTTGCCCGGCCGGTACCAGACATGGATGTGGTCCCGGCCGAGCCCCTCGACCCGTACGTCGCCGAGGGCCATCCGCTCCTCCTCGCGGGTCTCCCCGGCGAAACCGACGCCGAGCGCCTTGCGTACGAAGCTCTTGCCACCGTCCGCCGCGACCAGGTAGTCCGCCCGCAGGGTCGCCCCCGTGCTCAGCCTGGCCGTCACTCCGCGCGCGTCCTGCTCGAAACCGGTCAACCCGGTGCCCTGCTCCACCTTTCCGCCCAGCTCGGTCAGCCGCTCGCGCAGCACCGCCTCCGTGCGCCACTGCGGGTGCATCATCACCATGGGGTACGGCACCGCGTCGGTGGGGGTGACGAGCTTGTGCATGCGGCCCTGGTACACCGGCACCCTGCCGATCCTCACCCGAAGCGGCGGATAGAGCGTCGTAGTGGCCAGGACCCGGTCGATCACGCCTAGATCATCGAAGACCTCCTGCGTGCGGGGCTGCAGCCCCTTGCCCTTGGAGCCGCCCAAGGGCTCCGGCGCCTGCTCCACGATGCGGCAGTCGACGCCGCGCCTGGCCAGATCCACGGCGAGAGTGAGCCCGGTCGGGCCGCCGCCGACGATGAGAACGTTCGTCTTCTCGGTCATGGTGCGACCATGCCGGTCCGTACTGCCAGATCTCTGTCAGCGTCTCGCCCGCCACTGTCATCGTCGGACTCGCTTGAGATACTTCCGATATGTCCTCCGTGATCTCCAGTGCGCTCTCCGTGATCGCGATCTCCTTCCTCGTCCTCTATGCGGCGTGGATGATCTTCGCGAACCTGCCTCGCCGAGATCGGGCGACCTCGCACGCGCTGGCGGATCGTACGGGCGTGGTCGTCTACTGGCGGCCAGGCTGCAAGTACTGCATGAGGCTGCGCACGCGTCTGCGCTTCACACGGTTGCGGCACGCCGAGGTGAACATCTGGCGAGACCCCGAGGCGGCGGCGTTCGTCCGTTCGGTGGCGAACGGGAACGAGACCGTGCCGACCGTGACGGTGGCCGGAAAGACGATGGTGAACCCGTCGAAGGATCAGCTGCTGGAGGCGGTCAAGACGGAGGCCCCGCACCTGCTGCCCGACGCCCGCTAGGGCCTTTACCTGCGAAAATAGGCTCTCGCCGAGGGAGTCGCGAGCAGGATGACGACCAGCAGTGAGCCCAGGGTCGTCAGGGCGAGCTTGCCGATGTTCACGTAAAGGAGCCCGCTGGGCATGACGTGCGCGGCCGCGTCGACCATGGCGCGCACGTCGATCCGCTCAAGCACCGGGTCGCCGGATTTCTTGAAAGAGGATTCGAGCACCTGAGCGGTGAACACCTGGCTGGGAACGATCACGCTGCCGGCGACGAAGAGGACCGGCTGCAGAATCCAGGACAGCATCCGGCCGACCCGGTTCCCTCTCAGGTTGAGCAGGGCCAGAGTCACCAGGACCACGGCGATCCCGAGGGCGAGTGGTATATCCGCGAGGTTCGATCCGAAGCTGATGCCATGGCCGGCCAGGACGGCGGGGGGAAGGCCCTGCCGCGCGACCTCGGCCTCGGCCGCCGCCTGAGCGCCCGCGCCATAGAAGAGAACGACGGCGGATCCGACCAGGAGCGGCAAGGCGGTCAGCGATTGCAGCGTCGCCGCGAAGACGACGCTGCGCGGACGGCGCCTCTCCTGGGCGGGAGCCCGGCCATGCGGGCCTGGATCGGTCATCGTTTCACTCCCCACTTGAACGGTGTGCAAGAAGGAGCGTAGGGCAGCGCTTGAACACTGTGCAAGTTGTATTTGAACACTGTGCAAGACGCCCCCTATCCTGGGAACATGCCGCGTGACACGCTGACCCGTGAGCAGATCGTCCGGGCCGCCGTCGAGATCCTCGATGCCGAGGGCGTGGAAGGTCTGAGCATGCGGCGCCTGGGCACCCGGCTCGGCTCCGCCGCGACGGCGGTCTACTGGCACGTCAAGAGCAAGGAGAATCTCGTCGTGCTCGCCGGCGACGAGGTGTGGGGCGAGGTCGAGCTCCCCGACCCCGGTGAGGTCGGCTGGCGGACGGCGGCCACGACCATGGCCCACGACACCCGCGCGATGATCAGCAGGCACCCGTGGCTGGTGACGGCCATGAGCACCCATCTCATGTACGGTCCCGGCAAGGCGCGCCGCGACGACCATTGCCTCGCCGTCTTCGAAACAGCCGGGTTCGTCGGTGTGGAGGCGGACAACGCGAGCCAGACGGTCCTCACCTACGTGCTCGGCACGGCCCTCAGCGAGGTGGCCGAGGCAGCCTGGAGGGCGCGGCTACGCCGTAACGGCGGTGACGAGGAGGAGCAGATGCGAGAGGCCATGACCCAGGCGGGCGAGATCGCGATGCGATTCCCGCGCCTGCGCGCCCGCATCGAAGCGTGGGAGGACGCCGACTCCGCCGAGCCCCTCGACCAGAGCTTCGAACTCGGCCTCAAGACCATCCTCGACGGCCTCGAAGCCCAACTCACCGCCCGTCCCACGCCCGCCGGCTGAGACGCGCCCGCCGAGGTCAGATGCCCGCGCGTCGCAGGCGCGGCTCCGCCTCGTACGCCAGTCGGTCGAGGACTCGCACTCCGTCGGCCGTCAGCGATGCCTTCTTGGCGTTGAACGCGCGCACCCACAGCCCCGCCGCCCAAGCGATCGCGTGTTCCTCCGCCTTCCAACCGGGGGCCGCTCGCGCGTACGCCTCCAGGAAGCGCTCTGTCTCGTCGATCGTCGCGGCCTCGAACGGCTCGCCCGTCTCCGTGAACACGGCCGCCGCCGCTCCCGCTATGGCGGGCTCGGGCAGGCACACCACGCTGTCCCAGTCGTGTACGGCGTGCAGTTGGTGGCCCTGCCAGCGCAGGTTCTGCGACTCCCAGTCTCCGTGGCCGATCACCGGCGCATGCCGTACGGCCAGCAGGCGGTCGCGGACGCGGCGACCGAGGTCGTCCAGCCAGGCGGGACCGGGACGGGTGTTGAGATCGACGTCCATGTCGTCCGGCCACGGCCAGACGCTCGCCGACTCATGCGCCCAGCCGACCCACGGCGGCGCCGGGGCGACGGAGGGGACGGCGTCAGGCGCGGGCGCCAGGCGTACGAACCGCGCCAGCGCCTCCGCGAACAGCCGGGGCCGATCGGCATCCCGGTCCAACTGCGCCCCGCCGGGGAGATAGGTCTCGGCGGTGACCGTCCAACGGCCGGATGTGGCGGAAGTCTCGGTGGCGACCTTCCACGGGCCGGACGCCGGCTGGGCGCGGGTCTGGTCGGTGGCCGGCGAAGGGGGGAATGGCACGGCGTCCGTGAGTGGGGTGGGGCACGGGAAGTTCGTACGGGACAGCTGCCGCTGCACCTCCACACACCCCTGGACACGATCCGCGGCCGGACGGCGCTTGAGCACCACGGCCCTGCCGTCCGCCAGCTCGACACCCAGCACCACGGCCAGATGCCCAGTGCGAAAAAGCTCACGGACCGGGATCGAGCCGAGCCACGTCTCGCACCATGCCCGTACGTCCACAGATCACTAGATACCAGGGATCCTGGCATACTGCCCAGATGCCCGACTTCGCCGCCTTCTTTGCCGCTGGACGCGACGCTCTCCTGTCGGGGCGCGCCGTCCACGACCGGCCGATGGTGGAGGGTGGCGCTCGCTGGGGAGCCGCCGCGGTCCTGCGGCCCGCCGGTACGGTGCTCGACCGGCTGGTGGAGCTGGCCCGTGAGGCGGGTACGGTCGCCGGACCCGGGCACTGGGCGCACGGCGCGGACTGCCTGCACGTCACGCTGCGGTCCCTGGAGCATTACCGGTCGGTCATCCCCGTGGACGATCCGCTACGGCTTGCCTGGGCCGACGCTCTGCGAGAGGCGGCCGCGGGGTTGCCGCCGGTCCGGGTGATGCTGCGGGGCGTAAGTCCGCACGCGGGCGGGGTGCTCGCCTGCGGTTATCCGGTCGACGACGCGCTGGTCACCCTCCAGAAGCGGTTCGCGCACGGGCTGGCCGCTCGTGGGGTGCGCGACTTCGAGCGTGGCCGGGTGCGTGATCGCTGGTACGTCAGCCTCGTCCACTTCGCCGAGCCCGTGTCCGTGACGACGGCCGAGGCGATCGTCGGCTGGTGCGACGAGCGGGCCGACCTGCCGATCGGCCTCGCGGAGCTCACCGCGGCCGAGATCGTCCAGGCCGTCCACACGGGGACCGGGGTGCGGCTCGACACGCTGGAGTCGGCCGCACTCTGAGGTGGGCGCCAGCGCGCGACCTCAAACCGCACCGACACCCACCGCGCAACCCCCGAGCCCCGGCGGTTACCTCACCAACAGTGCCGTGACGAACTGCAGCAGGTGCCACGCCACATAAGCGCTGAGCGAGCAGAACGCCCACTCCTTGGCCCGCGCGATATGCGACACCCACCGCAGCGCCTCGGCCGGCTCCCGCCGCGGCCGAGCCGTGATGGCGAGGAAGCCCGCCGCCACCAGCCAGGCCGCCCCCGACGCGGTCACCAGCCCCAGCGAGATGGCCAGCAGGGGGCCCGACCCGGGCATCGGGTCGGTGGGGGAGAGTTGGCGGATCCAGGCGGTGAGCACTCCGGCGAGCACGGAGAGCGTGATCCGCCGGTCTTTACGTCCTTGTCGCTTGAGCCAGTGCAGGTCCCGACTGAGCCAGCGCAGGTCTCGACGCGGCTGGTTTCTGAGCATCCGGTTCACCTCCGTTGGAGTAGCTGGTAGCACCAGCTAACGGCAGGGAGCCGGTCAAGATCTGCGACCTCAGGTCGCGAAATTTACGACATTTGGCGGAGTTCTGCGGTGGCCTTCTTGAGTTCGAAGACGTCGCCCACCTCTTCCAGGATGCGTACCGCCTCCCTCAGGTGGGCCACGGCTTCCGCGCGGTCCCCGACCCGGTGGGCGATCAGGCCGATGGCCCGCAGCGCGCAGCCAAGGTCGCGCCGGGTGCCGGAGACGATATGCACATCCCTGGCCTGCGACGCGAACGTCAGCGCCTCCACCGGCCGGTCCAGGTCCAGCAGGATCATGGCCAGCGTGGTGAGCGCCGCCGCCCAGCGATCTCTGGTGCCGCTCTCGTTCTGCAGCTCGACCGTCTCCCTGGCGTACCCGAGTGCGGCGGCCGGCTGGCCCGCGACGTGCATGGCCTGCGCGATCGACAGCAGCGAGCTGGCCTTGTTGTCGCGTAGCTCCTCCCTGATCGCCAGCGACGCCTTGGCGGCGCGCAGCGCGTCCTGGTGCCGGTCGAGCGACAGGTACGTGTAGGCCAGCGTCTCCTGGACGTCCGCCTCGGCCCGGCGATTGCCCATGCCCTGGACCAGGTCCAGCGCCTCCAGCGCGTGCACGAACGCCACCTGCGGCAACCCCTGACGGCGCCGTACCCGCGCCAGCCGGTTGAGCATCCGCGCCTCGACCGGCAGGTCGTGGATCTCCCGGCTGATCGCGAGCGCCTGGTTGAGGTAGTCGTCGGCGCGCAGGTAGTCGGCCAGCCGCCAGTGCACCAGCCCGATGTCGCCGAGCGTCTCCGCCCGCCCCTGCTCGTGGTGGAGCTCCCGCTGTACGGCCAGCGCCTGCTCGTAGTGTTCGAGGGCCTCGTCGTAACGGGAGCCGTTGCGCGCGATGCGCCCCAGCGTGCACAGGGCCCGGCCGCAGCCGTGCTGGTCGCCGGTGGCCGTGTACCCGGCCAGGGCCCGCTCGGCGTCACGCTGCGCGTCGTGCGGCAGCCGGAGCGAGTCGTAGATCTCGGCCAGGCAGAGCAGCGTCTCGGCCTCACTGTGCTCGTCGCCCAGGTCGTGGCAGATCGCCAGCGCCTCCAGCCCCTCCGACAGGGCCGCGTTCGGCTCTCCCAGGTGGTGCTGTACGCGGGCCAGGATGATCAGGCTCTGCGCGGTGCCGTGCAGGTCGCCCAGCTGCTCGCGTACCTCCAGCGCCTGTCCGGCGTGGTGCAGCGCGAGCTCGTGCCGTTCCTGGGACAGGTGCAGCCGCGACAGCGAGTGCAGGCAGTCGGCGACCCCGGCCAGGTCGCCGATCTCCTGGTAGAGGTCCAGGGCCTCGCCCGCGCACTTGAGCGCGTCGCCGCTGTTGCCGGCGATGCCGTGTACCTCGGCCAGGTCGTTCAGGGCGCGGGCGCGGCCCTCGCGGTCGCCGAGTGAGGTGAAGTCGGACAGCGCCTCGCCGATGTGGCGGGCGGCCTGCGTGGAGGGGCCGATGTCGCGGTAGATCGAGCCGAGATGGCTGCGCATCAGCGCGATCGCCCGCCGGTCGCCGATCCGCGCCGCCGAGTCGAGCCCGATCTGCTGGATCTCCAGGTCGTTCTGGTAGTACCGCAGCCGCCTGAACGGCTCGAACACCGCCTCGGCCAGCCGCCAGGCGGCGTGGTGCGCGCCGGTCTCCTCCGCCAGCCGTACGACCGAGACCAGCGAACGGCGCTCGGCCTCGAACCACGCGCGCGGCGTGGCCGGATCGGTCGCCATGCCCAGGTAGTGGTCGAGCAGCCGGACCCTGGCCTCGCGCACGCCCGCCTCCGCGTGCCGGCCCAGCTCCCTGGCCAGCCGCTTGACCAGGTCGTGCACGCGATAGCGCGTCTCGGCCATCGGCTCCACCAGGTACGCCCGGTGCAGCCCCTCGACCGCGATCACCGCCTCGCTGACGGAGCCGCCCAGCGCGGCGGCCAGCACCTCGGGCGTGAAGTCCCGGCCGGGCAGCAGCCCGACGTGCCGGAACGCGCGCCGCTGCGGCGGAGACAGCGACTCGTAGGCCAGATCGAGCGCGGACCGGAAGGCGTCCTCCGGATCGCCGGACAGCGGTTGCCGCTGGTCGGGCCCGCGCAGCTCGCGTACGCGCGACTCGACGCTCAACCCGGGATCCTCGGCGAGCTTGGCCGCCGAGATGCGCAGCGCGAACGGATGGTACGAGCAGACCCTGGCCAGCTCGGCCAGCGCGTCGCGGTCGGCGGCCCGTGGCGACTCCTCGCCGAGCACCGCGACCAGCAGCGCGACGGCGTTGCCCGGATCGAGGACGGACAGGTCCATCAGGTCGGCGTGCCCGGTCGCGCGCAGCGGCGCCATCCTGGTCCTGCTGGTCACCAGCACCACGCAGTCCTTGCTGCCGGGCAGCAGCGCCCGCACCTGGGCCGGGTCGGCGGCGTTGTCCAGGATGAGCAGCAGCTTCCGCCCGGCCAGCCGGCTCCGGTACAGCAGCATCAACTCGGCCTCGTCGGCGGCGGGCATGTGCTCGCCGACGCCGAGCGAGCGCAGGATCTGCCCCAGCGCTTCGGCCGGGGTCATGGGTGGCTGGCTGGGGGACTGCCCGCGCAGGTCGATCACGATCTGCCCGTCGGGGAACCGGGCCGCCTGCTGGTGCGCCCAGCGCGTCACGAGCGCCGTCTTCCCCACGCCGGGAAGCCCCTGTACGACCATCGTGTTCGGGCGGCGCGGCCGGTCCAGCCACGAGGTGAGCAGATCGAGGCTCTGCTGCCGCCCGGTGAAGTCGGACACGTCGGCGGGCAGCTGAGCGGGCCGGGGCACCTCTCCGGCGGGCAACGGCTCGGCCGGCGCGCCCGGCCGGGTGAGGAACGGTGTGACCCGCCCCTCCCAGGGAGCGGACAAGTGCTCCCAGGCCCCGGCGACGCCCCGCAACGCGGCCGCGTCGGCGATCCGCAGCCGCCGATAGCCGGGCCGGACCAGCCACCCCTGCCGTACCCACCGGGTGAGCTGCCGCTGCACCACATCGGGCGCGCTGCCCACCAGATCGGCCAGCGTCTCCATGGACAGGGGCGGCGCCGACTCGCCGGCGAGCCCGTAGCGCTCGTCCAGGTGCAGCAGCCACACGGCCAGCCGCGCGGCGACGGGCGCCCGGGCCAGCGCCTCATGCCGGCGAGCGGCGACGTCTCTGGCGAACAGTTCCTGCACCAGCGCCATGGCCACCGCCGTATTGGCCGCGGCGTGCTCGCGCAAGGTCCGTACGTCGATGGACCAGGCGCGTACCTCGGTCAGCGCGTCGATCCGCACCCGTTCGCCAGGACTCCAGAACGCCAATTCCCCGACGAGATCGCCGCCGGCCCGCAGATCGTGAATGCCGTCGCGCTCGCCGCCCGCTAAATACTCCCGCGCATAGCCATAATCGATCACAAATACGCGGTTGCTCGGCCGAAATGCCGAACAAATACTCTCGTTACGCCGAAAGATTCGGGGCCGCGCGCCTTCTTCGACCAGCGACCGGAAGATCCCCACCCCGACACCACCCCTCTCGGGACGGCGGTGTCCACGACCGAAACAGCCCACACGACATGACAGCGACACGACGGCCGAGGGCCGTCCTGTCACATCAGTGGAACCTTGAGGGCGTCACATGTCAACTGTGGGGGATCATACGTGGGCCGGGTCGGTGCGGTCGGGGACGAAGCGGTAGCCCACGTTGCGTACCGTGCCGATCAGCGACTCGTACTCCGTGCCCAGCTTCGCGCGCAGCCGCCGGACGTGCACGTCGACGGTCCGGGTGCCCCCGAAGTAGTCATAGCCCCACACCTCCTGCAGCAGCTGGGCGCGGGTGAACACACGGCCCGGATGCTGCGCGAGGTATTTCAGCAGCTCGAACTCCTTGAACGTCAGATCGAGCACCCGCCCCCGCAGCCGCGCCGTATATGTCGCCTCATCAATGGACAGATCGCCACTACGGATCTCGTCCGGAACATCCTCGGCCTGAGTCGTACGGCCGACGGCCATCCGCAGCCGCGCCTCCACCTCGGCCGGCCCCGCGCTCTCCAGCAGCACGTCGTCGACGCCCCACTCGGCGGTCATGGCCGCCAGCCCGCCCTCGGTGACGATCACCAGCAGCGGGCAGTCGATGCCCGTCGTGCGGATCAGCCGGCACAGGCTTTTGGCCTGCACCAACTCCTTTCGGGCATCGACCAGAACGGCGTCGGCGGGCGGCGTGTCGATCAGCGCGGACGCCTCGGCGGGCGAGACGCGGACCGAGTGGAGCAGCAACCCCAGGGCCGGTAGCACCTCGGCCGACGGCTCAAGGGCGTTGGTCAGCAGGAGCAGGTTGCTCATATCGGCCTCCTCAAACACACAAGGACCCGGGGGCTTCGTCGCCCAGGTCCTGTAGGCGAGGATATCTCACGCGACGTTCGCGTCCATTGCGCGTCCACCAGATGAACAGCGCAAACCGTGGAACGCCGATGTTAACGCGGTCGCACAATGGAGTCTGGAAGAATGTGAGGTGGCCATGGCCACGGGAAAGGTACGTTATTGGGCCGCTGCGAAAGAGGCGGCCGGAGTCGCCGAGGAGCCGTTCGACGCGGCCACACTTGGTGAACTCATGACCAAAATCACACAAAATCGTGCCGAATTGGCCCGCGTGGTCAGCCGTTCGTCGTTCCTGGTCGACGGCTCGCCGGTGGGCAAACGGGCACACGAGGAGGTGATCCTCGGCGACGGAGCGACGGTCGAGGTGCTGCCGCCCTTCGCCGGGGGGTGATCGAGCGCTCGGCCAGGGCATGAGGCATTCCAGTCGATAAGCTCATGATCCCCCGTGAGACAGGATGTCCGATGCGCAAACTGATCGTTTTCCTGATCGTGCTGGTCGTTCTCCTCGCTGTCGTCGACCGGGTGGCGGTCACCGGAGTGCAGCGCGACCTCGCCAACAGGATCTCCGCCGCGGCCGACCTCAGCAGCCAGCCGACGGTGACCATCGAGGGCATCCCATTTCTCACACAGGCGGTCTCCGGCCGCTATCCAGAGGTACGGTTCAATCTCGGCACTCTCACCTACGGGGGAGTTCCGGTGAAGGACCTGCAGGGCGTCGCCTACGACGTGACCGCCCCGCTGGCCGACGTGCTCCAGAACAGAGCCAACGTCCGGGCCGGGCGCCTGACCGTCCACGGCACTCTGACCAGGGCGACGATCGACAAGTACGCACCGCAGGGCGTCAAGATCTCCGGGAACGGCCAGCGGCTCGTCGCGTCGGGTGAGGTGACGGTAGGGGTGAACAAGGTGAAGTTCAACGCGGAGATGCGCGTCCAGGTGGCCGACGGCGGCATCAAGCTCCAGGCGGAGAAGATCCAAGGGGTGCCCGACGCGCTCGCGAAGTTCGTGACCTACACGATCCCGTTCAAGGGGAAGCTCCCGTTCGATGTGAAGGTGACCGGAGTGAGGAGCGTGGCCGACGGGTTGGAGTTCGCGGCCGAAGCGTCTGACGTGCCACTCCGTGGATGACATCGAACCGGTCGGTCCCGCCGTACGTGATGAGGGTGTGACTGCAGCCGACACCGCCGACGAGGAACTGGTCAGGACCCTCTTCGACGAGCACGCTGGGCCACTCTACGGATACGTGCTGCGCCTCACGGGCGATTCGGGACGAGCGGAGGACGTCGTGCAGGAAACGCTGCTGCGGGCTTGGCGGCATCCTGACGCCCTCACCGGCCGCCCGATACGTGCCTGGCTGTTCACCGTCGCCCGTAATCTCGTCGTGGACCAGCACCGCGCCCGCAAGGCGCGCCCGCCGGAGACCGGCGACGAGGCGCTCGCCGTGCTGCCCGCGGACGACGAGCTGGAGCGGGCGGTCGAGTCATGGGCCGTGGCCGAGGCGCTGGCCGCGCTGCGGCCCGAGCACCGTGAGGTGCTGATGGAGGTCTACTACCGGGGGAGATCGGTGAAGGAGGCGTCGGCCACGCTGGGCATCCCGCCGGGCACGGTCAAGTCACGCACCTACTACGCGCTGCGCGCGCTCCGGCTCGCGCTCGAGGAGCGAGGGCTGGCGCCGTGATGACGTGTGAGGAGGTACGGCTGGCACTGGGCGCGCACGCGCTCGGCGCGCTGGAGCCCGACGAGGCATTGGAGATCGACACCCACCTGGCGACCTGCGAGGCGTGCGGTGCCGAGCTGCTCGACCTGGAGGGCGTCGCGTCGTTCCTCGGCAAGGTGTCGGAGCGCGACGTCGAGCTGGTCTCCAGCCCGCCGCGCCAGGTGCTCGACCGGCTGCTGAACGCCCGTGCCCGGCGCCACCGGAGAGGACGCGCGCTGCTGACCGTGGCCGCCTCCGTCGCGGTGATGGCGGTCGGCGTCACGGTGTGGATGGGCGCCCAGCAGCCGAACGCCATCCAGTCCGCCGCCAAGCCCGCCGCCACCTCCGCAGGGGTCGAGTCCCATGCGGAAGCGCCGTACGCCGCGACGGACAGCGCGCCGAATGACGCGCGGCTCAAGAAGTCCGAGGCGCGGCCGACTCCGCGGCCATCAGCGAGCCAGACGGCGCCCGGCCGCGAGTTCCCCGGCGAGAACGCCGCCAAGGGCTATCACGCGAGCGTGACGGCCTTCCCCGGCGGCGACGTGACGAAACTGTCGGTGCGGGTCAGTGGTCTGCCGCTCGGTACGACGTGCCGGCTGGTGGTGTTCGCCAAGAACGGCGCGTACGACTCCACCGCGAGCTGGAAGGTCAGCCGGGAGACCTACGAGAACAAGGCCGTCTTCCCGCGCCAGACCCGGATCCCGATGAACGACATCGCCAGGTTCGAGGTCGTCGACTCGGGCGGCAAGGTGCTCGTCAAGATCCCGGCCCCGAAGGGGAAGTAAAGCGTCCCCTCCGGGGTTGCACCACGAGATGACAGGACTGTGGGTGGCGCTGGCGACGCTGGCGCTCGGCTCGGTGATCGGGGTGGTACGACTGCGCCGCGACGGCAGGGTGCGCGACACGGCTCGGGCGGACGACCGCCTGGCCACGGCCGACCTGGGCGCTGACCTGGGGGAGCGGGCGACGCTCGTACAGTTCTCGACCGCCTTCTGCCAGCCGTGCCGGGCGACCCGGCGGGTGCTGGCCGACGTCAGCGGACTCGTGCCCGGGGTGGCGCATGTCGAGATCGACGCCGAGTCGCGTCTTGATCTCGTCCGGCGGCTCGACATCATGCGCACGCCGACGGTCCTGATCCTCGACAGCGCCGGAAATATCGTGAAAAAGGCGTCTGGCCAGCCGCGCAAGGCGGACGTCCTCGCCGCCTTGGCCGGGGCAGTGTCCCACGTTTCGTCTCAGAACGCGGACGAGATGTGACAGATGCCGAGACGGCGAGTAGTGTCCTTGCCATGAACCCATCGACAGAGCTGCTGACGAAGCGGCGCGCGGTTGATTTCTGCCGCGTAGCCACCGCGCTCTGTCGCGCTGCCTGAGGACGGTCTCGCGCGGACTTCCGATCCGCCCCAACCCGACCCCCTTCAGGAGCATCCTTCGATGCGTGCCGACCCTAGAGCGTTGCGTTTCAGCGCGGCCATCACGACTGCGATCCTCGCCATCGTCCTGGTGACGGGGAGCGCCTGGCTGCCGGCTGCCCAAGTGCTGCTGGCCGCCCAGGCGCTGGTGTTCGCACTCGGCGTGGCAGGGCGCTCGCCTTACGTGGTGCTCTTCAAGGCGCTCGTCAAGAGCGCCCCGAGGGAGACGGAGGACGCCCGCCCACCCCGCTTCGCGCAGGGTGTCGGGCTCGGCTTCGCGGTCGTGGGTCTGGTCGGATATCTCGCCGGGATCACGCCGCTCGCCCTCGTGGCCACGGCCGCGGCACTCCTCGCCGCCTTCCTCAACGCAGCCTTCGGATTCTGCCTCGGCTGCGAAACGTACCTGCTGATTCGCCGACTACTGCCCGCCGCCAAATTGGAGGTTCCCCAATGAGCCGCTCCGCCGTCCTGGTGGATGCCGAATGGGTCGAGGCCAACCTCGACACCCCCGGCGTCGTTCTCGTCGAGGTTGACGAAGACGCCAGCGCCTATGACAAGGGCCACATCCGTGGCGCCGTGAAGGTCGATTGGCAGAAGGACCTTCAGGACCCGGTCCGCCGTGACTTCGTGGACAAGACCGGCTTCGAGACACTGCTGTCCGAGCGCGGGATCTCCAACGACGACACCATCGTGCTCTATGGCGGAAACAACAACTGGTTCGCCGCCTACGCCTACTGGTACTTCAAGCTCTACGGCCACGACAACGTCAAGCTGCTCGACGGCGGGCGTAAGAAGTGGGAGCTCGACTCGCGCGAGCTGGTCAAGGACGTGCCGCAGCGCGCCAAGACCTCCTACGTGGCCCAGGAGCAGGACACGTCCATCCGCGCCTTCCGCGACGACGTGGTCGCCGCGATCGGCAAGCTCAACCTGGTCGACGTCCGCTCTCCCGACGAGTTCACCGGCAAGCTGCTCGCCCCGGCCCACCTGCCGCAGGAGCAGGCGCAGCGCGCGGGCCACGTGCCCACCGCTCGCAGCATCCCGTGGTCCAAGGCGGCCAACGACGACGGCACGTTCAAGACCGACGAAGACCTGCGCACGCTCTACGGCGAGGCGGGGGTCAACTTCGACAAGGACACGATCGCCTACTGCCGCATCGGCGAGCGTTCCGCGCACACCTGGTTCGTCCTGCACGAGCTGCTCGACCAGGCGAACGTGAAGAACTACGACGGTTCGTGGACCGAATACGGCTCGCTCGTGGGCGTGCCGATCGAGTTGGGGGAGGCCCGCTGATGACCACCACTCAGACTGCCCAGAACGTACAGACCGCACCGGGTTGCGGAGCTCCGGAGCAGACCATCGCGCTGCCCGCGGGGATCGACCTGTCCACCCAGTCCGTGATCCAGGGCGTCGTGACGGGCGCCGGCACCGCCTACGCGCGGCTGCTCGACCACTCCGGCGAGTTCACCGGCGAGGTCGTCGTGTCCGACGAGGGCGTGTTCCGCTTCTTCGCCGCACCTGGCGACTGGACGGTGCGCATCATCGCCGGCGGCGGCGTCACGCGTGACGTCAAGGTCCAGGCGAAGCTGGGCGAAGTGGCTCAGCTGGCCGTCGCCGTCTGACCCGGAAATACCAAGAAGAAGGCCTGCGTCCGATCTCGGACGTGGGCCTTCTGCTTTCCGGGTCCGTGAGGGCTGGGGTCTTTGGCGGGACACCCCCTTCGGGGGAGTGAGAGAAACGGCCGGGCGCCGTGACGAGACGGTGAGACCATGGCCGGTCATAGGGTGCAACGGATTACGGCCCGGTGGTGTTGTACCTGGTGTGAGTGACATCGACTGCCTCGACCCGGTGCGAAAGGCGCTGCTCGACGACCTCGACGGAGGGTTCGCCGAGCTGTTCGGCGCCTATCGCGGCGTGGTCTTCTCGACCGCGCTGCGGCTGAGCGGGCGGTGGGCCGATGCCGAGGACCTCACCGCCGAGACGTTCCTACGTGCCTACCGTGCCGTCGCCGGCTACGAGCGAGAACGGATCGCCGCCCTGCAACCGCGGGCCTGGCTCCTGACGATTCTGCTGAACATCTGGCGCAACTGCGCCCGTACCAAGTCCCGGAAGCCGCCCCCCGATCTGCGCGAGGAGCCGGTCGATACCGTTGATCCACGCGAGAGCGTGGAGGACGCGGCGGTGCGGCATGAGACCGGTGACAAGCTCGCAGAAATGCTCGGCATGCTGCCGGAGGATCAGCGAGTGGCCGTTGTCCTCCGGCATGTCGTCGATCTACCGGTCAGTGAGATCGCCACGGTCCTCAGAATTCCGCAGGGCACGGTCAAGTCGCATGTGTCGCGGGGCCTGCGGCGACTGCGCACACTTGGAGGTGTCCAATGACCCAGGACCCGCTGCTTGCCGGACTCGCGGCACTGGCCACGGACGCGCCCGACGGGCTGCTGGAGCGGATCGCCGCGCGCTGGGTGACGGCGCCGAGCCCGCTCGGGGAGCTTTCCGTCGCGTTCACCGGCCAAGGCATCGCCTACGTTCATCGGGGCGAGGGCTTCGCCGCCGCCTTCAGGGCGCGGGCCGGACGTCCGTTGCTGCCCGCCGACCGGCCGCCCGCCGGACTGCTGCCCGCGCTGCGCACCGGCCGCTCCTCGGGGGTCGCGCTCGACCTGCGGGGGCTGAGCGACTTCCAGCGCGACGTCCTGCTGGCCGCCCGGACGATCCCCAGGGGCGAGGTACGTCCCTACGCCTGGATCGCGGCCCAGGTCGGCAGGCCCAAGGCGGTACGCGCGGTGGGCGCGGCGCTGGGCGCGAACCCGGTGCCGCTGCTCGTCCCGTGCCACCGGGTGACCAGGTCCGACGGGGTGGCGGGCGACTACGTGTTCGGGGCGGCGGCCAAGGAGCGGCTGCTGGTGGCCGAGGGCGTGGATCTGGACGCGGTGCGGCGGCTGGCGCGGGCGCGGGTGTTCTACCTGGCCAGCGACACCACCGGTGTGGTGTGCTTCCCGACCTGTCACAACGCCCGGCGCATCACCGCCGCGCACCGGCACGGCTTCCGCAGCATCGCCCAGGCCCAGGAGGCCGGTTACCGGCCCTGCCGCACCTGCCGGCCCGCCTTGGCCGCCTGAGGCGCCCGTCCTGAGCGCCCGTCCTGAGCGCCCGTCCTGAGCGCCCGTCCTGAGGGCGCGTCCTGAGGGCGCGCCCTGAGCGCCGGTCAGGTACGGGTGCTCGGTCAGGTGCGGGTTTCCGTTGGGTAGCGCATCAGCAGTGAGGCTCTGACCTCGTCCGGGGCGACCGCGCGGTAGCCGTGCGGGACGTCCGAGCGCCACGAGATGTGGTGGCCGGGGCCCGCCGTCAGCGGCGCGTCCATCGGTCCCGCGATCAGGGTGCCGGCGTAGACCGTGAGGTGCTCGGTCACCCCTTCCAGATGCGCAAGGGAGGTCTGGGTGATGCCGGGCGGAATCCGCAGCCGGTAGAGCTCATAGGTCACCCGCCCGTCCTCGAACACCTCCAGCAGCGCGGCCTCGATCGCCGTGCCATGCACGACCTGTGGCGATGGCGGTGTGTCGAGTATCGCGCCGATCGGAACGCCGAGCTGCGCGGTGATGGCCCAGAGCATCTCCGCCGTCGCCTTGGCCAGGCCGGTCTCCACTTCGAGCAGCGTTGTCCTGTCGATGTCGGCGCGCCTGGCCAGCTCGGACAGCGAGACGCCCGCCGCCTGGCGCAGCAGTCGCACTCGTTGCCCGACGATGACCGGATCTGTGTCCAGCGCGGGCCGTGCCTCCATGTCGCTATGTTCCCCCACATCTCGCCGGATTGCGCCGGGCGCTCTGGTCTGTTGTGGGTATCTCCTTTCAGGTTCGCCATGAATGCGCGGCGATCATCACGCCTGGTAGTCGCATGTCTCGACATGTCGGTAGGATCCCGTGGGTGTCCGCGATGTCAGGAGTGATGGCCCCGTCCCGGCCCGTGTCCGTTCCGGGACCGATGCCGTCGCCGTTCTCTCTGCCCTTGCACGCGCTACGCATCGCCGGGAAGTGCGCGCTACCGCTGATCGCCTGGTTCTCGGCCGGTCAGGCGGTGCGCTTCGGGCTGCTGTACCTCGGTACGGAGATCTCTCATGGAGACGCCCGGCAGCTGCGCCTGGTCGCGACCATCGCGGTGCTGACGCTCATCGTCATGGCGTCGATGACGATCACCGCGGGCATGCTGTGGTCGGTACGCGGCGCGCTCTGGGAGATCAACGCCCGGCGGGCGGGGGGTGAGGAGGACGAGCGCTACTGGGTCTCCATGAACCGCGTCGCGCCCGCCTTCGCGGTCATCTACCTGACCTGGGGGTTCCATGTCGAGGACGCCCGCGACTTCGTACAGACGGACTTCCTGCACAACATCGACGACTTCTTCAGCGACAGCTTCCTCGGCAGGAGCAGCACGGTCGGGCGGGGGCTCATCGACCTCGACTGGCGGATCTCCCTCGGCCTGATGGCGGTGGCGTTCCTGCTGCGCGCGCTGTTCAGCAAAATGGTGGAGCGGGGCGACGGGAAGATCTCGGGGCTGGGCACCGCCCTGTCCGAGTTCGCCTTCGTGTTCTTCGGCCTGAACGCCACCTTCGTGCTGGCCAACGCGCGCGCCGACTGGGTCTCGCACCGCCTCGCCGTGTCCGCCTCGGGTGAGCTCGTGACCCAGGCCGAGCAGAGCATCCCCGGCTGGGAGGCGTTCTGGGGAGCGGTCGGTGAAATCTGGCCGTACATCGTGGACGGTGTCTTCATCCCGCTCACCTGGCTGACGGTGGCGGTGCTGGTCTTCGGTACGTACGCCGACGACGCCCGTACGATGCTCCGCGACACGCGCTTCGAGAAGGGGATCGACAAGCTCTACTCGACCCACTCGATCACGCAGAAGTCGGTCGAGCGGATCACCGGCGGCTTCCAGGAGCGCTGGGTCCCCCTGGCCAACTCCTTCAGGCAGACGCTGACGGGCGGCGTGGCGCTGTTCGGGATGATGTGCCTGTGCTACGTGTCGCTGCACGTCGGCGCGGAGTACGCGATGCGCGGCGTGCGGACGCTGATCGGGTCGAAGGTGGAGTGGCTCTGGATGCTCGTCGGCACCCCCGTCGACTTCGTCAAGAACCTGCTCGTCACGATCCTGACCATGGCCCTGCTGGCCGCCGCGTTCGACATCGCGGCCACGCGGGGCCGCCGGATGGCACCGGCGCCCGAAACGCCGGAATCGCCCGCCGTACGAGGCGGCCGGACGGGCGTCAGCGCCTGACGCGCCGTACGCCCTGACGTGCCGCACCCGGCCGGTCGGAGCGTCAGCGCTTGAAGCGCAGCACGTCCAGCTCCGGCTCCGTCTTCGCGGTCATGAGCTGGGCCGTGGGGATGTCCGAGCGGTAGTTGCTCGGCGTGAGCAGCAGCTCGACCTCGGCCGCCTGCGCGGCCGGCACCCGGGCGTAGGCCGTCATCTGGTACGACTCGCCCACCTCCATCTTCTCGGCCGGTGTCGTGTCGCCGCCGACCAGGGCCACCCACGTACGGCCCTGTCGATCCGTCACGAACAGGTCCTTGGGCTTGGCCGTCTTGACCGCTCCGTCCGCGTCGACGGCCGACCGGGTGATGTCGATCTTGAGGTAGGCCGACCCCGGCTGGGGCTTGCTGCCGGGGATCTGCGGCACGGTCTCCATCGTGGACTTCCAGCTGACGTGCTTGACCGTGACGGACTGCCCCGCCGGTACGACCTGCTCCTGCTTCGCCGGAAGCTGCCCTGATCTGACCAGATAGACGTGATAGCGGTCGTACGTCGTCGCCCCGACCGCCACGACCAGCGCGGCCACGGCTCCGAGCGCCGTCAGCACGGGCCGGCGGCGGCGCGGCGGCGGCGGAGTCACGGCGACCGGCACCTCGGCGGCGACCGGAACCGCCGGTTCCTCGGCAGGGGGCGGGACGACGGGGAGGGGTGGGACGGATGGCCGGGGAAGTGGCCCGGCGCTGGGGATGGCCGGGATCGGCTGGGTGGAGGTGTCCACCGAGGGTTCGGTCCGCTTGGGCGGCCACACCTGCTGATCGGGAGGGACCACCCGCGTGGCGGCCGAACGGCGCCGCCGCGGCCGCGGCCTCTGAGATCGAGGTGGCGGCTGGGACGGAGGCGGCGCCTGGGGCTGGGGCTGGTCCGTGTTCTGGCCGGCCGGAGGGGAGAACCAGCCGCGGTCGTCTGTGCTCATCAGCTCTTCTTCAGGATGTAGACGTCGCTGGGCGCGGACTTGAGCTGGGCCGCTGCCGGGCCGTCGATGCCCAGATCGACCTCGGCCTCCGGCTCGAACGGCTCGACCAGTGCCGATCCGGGCAGCTTGAACACGACCCGCGCGCCTTCGAGCGCCGAATCGGGGATCTCGAAGACGAAGTTGCCGCTGACCCAGAAGCCCGGCTGTATCCAGGGGTTGGCCAGCGTCTCGGATGCCTCGATCTTGTCCGTGGCGTCGTAGCTGACGCCGTCCGGGGTCAGCAGCGCGGGGGTGCCCAGGTGCAGGGGTTTGGTGGCGGAGGTCGCGGACGCCTGGACGATCAGGAAGAGCTGCTCGGTCTCCACCTTCCCGCGCGCGCCCTGTACGGCCCGCGCCATGGTGACCGAGTTGACGCGGACCGCGAACCTGCCGGTGTTCACCTCCTGGCCCTTCGCGCCGACGGTGGTGATGGGGGCGTCCATCTCGTTCGGGGTCAGGTTGCGCGTCTGGAGGCCGACCGCGCCGCCCAGCAGCGCCAGGCCGACGAGGGCGCCGAGCACGCGCGAGCCGCCCTGCCGGCGGGCGCGGGAGCGGCGGCCGGGCGGGCGGCGGGACGCGGTGGCGGTCATGTCGCCTCCGCGCCGTGCACCGGGAGCGTCACCTGGGCCTGGACGACGGGACGCCGTCCGTTGCCGGGCACTCCCGAGCCGGACCCTTCTGAGTCGGACTCTTCCGAGATCAGGCTCCAGTGGAAGGACGGGTCGTTGAAGCCCGGCTCGTATTCGAAGCCCGCCACGTCCAGCGTCACCTTCTGCGGCGGCTTGGCCGCGCCGTCCAGGTCGTAGCGGAGGATGACCGTGGTCGGGACGCCCGGCTGAAGCTGGCCGCTCTGCGCGTTCTTCGACAGGCTGTAGACCGTCGGCACGCCCTTCGCCTGGACCTGCGGGGTCACCTTGACCAGCGACCCGGCGAAGCTCGTCGCCGAGATCGAGCCCTCCGGCTTGCTGGGCGGAAGGCCGACCATCGCCGTGGCCTTGCCCTGGTTCGTCACCTTGAAGGTCAGCTCCACGAAGCGTTTGTCGGTGTCCCAGTCGGCCTTGGCCTTCTGCGTGGCCAGCTTGGCCGTCACGAACTGCGTACTGAACTGCCCCTGGTCGAGCACCGCCCCCTCCCCGTATTGAGGCGGGGCCGGATCGGGAACCTCGGCGAAACCGCCGAGCAGGGCGGTGATGCCGAGGGCGGTGACTGCCACCAGGGCCACTGCCGGCACCACTACCGGGCGTTTGGGCTTGTTGCTGCCGCCGGAGGGTTCCGTCATGGGTAAGGATGGTAATAGGTCACGCTTGCCCCATCTGCCGCTAGCCTCCCATCTGGCTGGTCTAATTGCCGAGAACCCTGCCGCAGCAGGGGGTCTAGCTCATACGCTGTCACGGAGCGGAGGGTCAGCCCCCACTAACGACATATCGCGGCCGGAGGGTCACGTGGCGGACGTGCATCCCGAGCATGCGCAGCTCCAGGCGGACCGCATCTACCTGGGTTGGCAGTACATCCTGCTGCACCCTGATCCGGGACCGCCGCCCAAGCGTCCCTCGCCCGGCGAAGGGGAGGCCGCCTCCGCGGAGGCCGACCAGGAGTTGCTGCGCCGCGAACGCTTCCAGCAAGACCTGCTCAACCGGCCCGTGCGGGTGTTCAGGGTGTTCATGGTCATCCTCACCGTGCTGATACTCGGGCTGGCCGTCGCCGGTTACCTGCAGTGGTCGTTCGCGCTGCTGGGTCTGGTCGCGGCCGGCGGCGTGGCGATCATCTGCAGCTACGCGCTCGTACAGGGTGACCGGGCGGTCCGCTACCGGGTGAGCGAGCAGCAGGCCCGCGACGACCGGCAGCGACGGGAACGTGACAAAGAGCTGTTCCGCGCGCAGGAGGAGCACGCCCAGCGCTACCGCGAGTGGCAGGAGGTCAAGGAACGCCACGACCGCCAGCTCACCTGGTACGCGGTCGCCGTCCCCGACGAGATCGACCGCATCGACGTGGCCGGCGGCACGCTGCCCGGCTGGTCGGCGCTGATCACCCTGCTCGGCGCCACCCGCCTCTACAGCGGCGGCCACCTCACCGTGCTCGACCTGTCCGAGGGCGCGATCGCCAAGGACCTGATCGAGCTGGCCCGCCGGGGTGGCGACGACCCGCTGGTCTGGGTGCTGCCGACGGACCTGCCCCGGCTGGACCTGGGCGCGACGCTGAAGCCCGAGGCGTTCGCCGACGTGCTCGCCCACGTGGTCAGCGTGAGCGAGGAGCACCGCACCACGCGCGACCTCAGCTTCGACAACGCGATCCTGGAGCGGGTGCTGGAGGTGCTCGGCGAGAACGCCACGATCAACCAGGTCACCGCCGCGCTGCGGGCACTCGCCCAGGTCGGCGACCCGCGCGACGACCTGAGGTTCGGGCTGATCACGGCGACGCAGCTCGAACGGATCGGCACGCTGTTCGGGCGGGGCGTCAGCGACCGCGTGGTGATCGAGCGGGCCTGGGCGCTGGAGTCCCAGCTGCGCAAGCTGGAGACGCTCGGTACGGAGGCCGTACGGCTGCCGCCGGCCAGGTTGCGGGTGGTGAGCATGGACCGGCAGGCCGGGGTGTTCGGCAACCGGGTGCTCGGCACCTACGTGGCCACCGCGCTCACGCACATCCTGCGCCAGTCGCCCGCCGCCGACCGGCCCTGGTATCACACGATCATCGTGGCGGGGGCCGACAAGCTCCGTGGCGACGTGCTGGACCGGCTCATGGACGCCTGTGAGACGTCCAGGACCGGCCTGGTGTTGACGTACCGGAGTCTGACCCCGACCGTGCGGGAGCGGCTCGGCAGGGGCCACGCGGCGGTGGCGTTCATGCGCCTCGGCAACGCCGAGGACGCCCGGGTGGCCAGTGAGCACGTCGGCACCGAGCACCGGCTGGAGCTGGCCCAGCTCACCGAGACGATCAGCGACTCGATCCCCGGCCTCGACGGCGGCTACACCTCCACGATCTCCCAGGTCGAGGATGCCACGGGGGAGCGTGACGACAACCGTACGGACCTCGCGGAGGACCTCGTGGAGTCGACGGAGTGGGGCAGGACGGCCGACAAGATCTCCGAGAAGGAGCGGGTGCTGCAGCGTTCGCGCGAGTTCCTCGTCGAGCCGCACCAGCTCCAGCAGTTGCCCACGACGTCGGTGATCGTCACCGACGCGACCGCGCAGGGCCGCCGGGTCCGCCTGGCCGACGCGAACCCGGCCATCCTCACATTTCCCAAGACCACGCTCGGCGAGCTGGACGACGTCCGCGAGGCCGTACTCGCGATCGACGGCAAGGGCGGAGACGGCGACGGAGAGCCGCCGCCGAACCTCGGCCCGCCGCCGTCACGCCTGGACTGGCGCAAGGACAGGCAATGACATGGCAAATGTCAACGTGGCGCGCTGACGGTAGGCGGATTTTACTAGCAACCGTCTGTGGGGGAATGAAATGCAGTCGAGTGTCTCGCTGAGCGGGCCCTGGTACCGAATCCAGTCGATCGCGGCACCCTCGCGAAGCTCGTCGGCGGAGTGGGACTTCGTCACCGTGCTGCCCGCCGTGCTGTCCGCCGCCCAACGTGACCGGCCCTTCGTCATCGGGTGGCTCTCCCGTGGATCAGGGGCGCCGCTCGAGCTCATCACCAACGCCGGGCCGCTGTCGCCGCCGCGCCAGCCGCGCCGCGCCACCGACGCGCCGGGGGCGCCGGCCGGTCCGCAGCCGCTGCTGTTCCCCGGCGGGGCGCGGGGGGTGCAGCTCGACGAGGAGTACCTGGCCGACCTCGCCGACCTGGTGTGGACGCCGTGCCCGGGACGGCAGGCGCCGCCGCTGGGCGGCCGGCGCGAGTTCGGCGGGCTCGAACCCGACGAGCTGAAGCGGCCGACGCTGTTCGAGGCGACGCTGGTCACGCTCATGTCGAGGCCGTTCGCGTGGCTGGTGGTGGCCGAGCCGACCGACCTGCTCGACGCCGAGGTCGCGCACCTGCGTACGCAGCTCAACGTGCTCAGGCAGTACGGCGACGCCTCCGAGCGCAGCAGGTTCGACGCCGAGCGGGCCGAACGCCGCATGCAGGAGCTCGACGCCTTCCGCGAGGCGGGGCTCTGGAACGTCCGCGTGCTGGCCGGCGGCGCCACGGCCGAGGAGCTCCGGCAGATCGCGCCGGTCCTGGTCGGCTCCGTCGAGATGAGCCACCACCCCTACCGGCTGCGCAGCGCCCAGGGCGCCGTCTACGGCCTGTCGGAGGCGCTCGCCCTGACGATGCAGGACCCGGCCGACGGCGCCGCCGCGCCCTTCGCCGCGACCGCCGGGGCCCTCGCGGCGCTGGCCGGGCTGCCCAGGCGCGAGGTGCCGGGCGTACGGGTGCTCGACTCCGGGTTCTTCGACGTGACCTCCGAGGCCGAGGAGGGCGAGCTGGACCTGGGGGAGATCCTCGACGGGCAGGACCGGTGCGTCGGCTCCTTCCGGGTGCCGCTGAGCACGCTCAATCGGCACGCCTTCGTCACCGGGGCCACCGGCTCGGGCAAGTCGCAGACGGTCAGGCACCTGCTGGAGCAGCTCAGCAGGGCCGGCATCCCGTGGCTGGCGATCGAGCCGGCCAAGTCCGAGTACGCCGCGATGGCCGGCCGCATCGAGCCCGGCACGGTCACTGTGATCAACCCGTCGGCCCCTGCCGGTGTGCCGTTCAGCATCAACCCGCTGGAACCCGAGCCCGGCTACCCGGTCCAGGCCCACATCGACATGGTCAGGGCGCTGTTCATGGCGGCCTTCGACGCCGAGGAGCCGTTCCCGCAGATCATGTCGCTGGCCCTGCAGCGCGTTTATGAGGCCACCGGGTGGGACGTGGTCACCGGCGGCGCCGTACCGGGCTCCAAGGTGCCGCCCAGCGTGCCGACCCTCGAACTGCTCCAGCAGCACGCCATGGACGTGATCCGGGAGATCGGCTACGGCCGCGAGGTCCAGGCCGACGTGGAGGGCTTCATCTCGCTGCGGCTGCGCTCGCTCCGCGTCGGCTCGGCCGGCCGCTTCTTCGAGGGCGGCCACCCGGCCGACATCGGCGGCTTGCTGGAGCGCAACGTGGTGCTGGCGATCGAGGACGTGGCCAACGACGAGGACAAGGCGTTCCTGATGGGCACGCTGATCATCCGCATAGTCGAGCACCTGCGGATGCGGGCCCGGCAGGAGAAGTCCACCGGCCTGCGCCACGTCATCGTCATCGAGGAGGCCCACCGGCTGCTGCGCGACCGCGGCACCGGCCGCGCCTCCACCCACGCGGTCGAACTGCTGGCCGGCATGCTCGCCGAGATCCGGGCGTACGGCGAGGGCATCGTGGTGGCCGAGCAGATCCCCACCAAGCTCGTCACCGACGTGGTCAAGAACACCGCGCTCAAGGTCGTCCACCGGCTCCCCGCCGAGGACGACCGGCAACTCGTCGGCGGGGCCATGAACCTCAGCGAGGAACAGTCCCGCCACGTCGTCTCCCTGCAACCGGGGTCCGCCGCGGTGTTCGCCGACGGGATGGACCGCCCGCTGCGCGTCCGGGTGCCGCTCGGCGAGTCCCGCGAGAAGCTGCTTGCCAGCCCGGCCCCGCCGATCCGGGGCCGAAGATCGGCGGCCTGCGGCAGCCAGTGCCGCACCGGCCAGGCGTGCACCCTGGTCGAACTCCGCGAGGCCGACGTCCTCGCCGACGCGCCCGACTGGGCCTGGCTGCGCATCTGGTGCGACACGGTCGTCCTGGCCTTCGTGAGCAACCGGCCGCTGCCCGGCGTACCGCGCGCCTTGACGGCCGCCTGGTCCGAGCTGCCCGCCAGACGCCGGGAGTGCCTGCTGGCCACCCTGATCGAACGCTCGGTACAGCGCCGGGCCTGGTCGCTGCGCAGCTGGTTCGACCCGGCCCTGCTCACCGAGAAGGCCGCCGAGACGGCCACCCGCCTCCTCGCCGCCGTGGACAGCGGCGGCGAACGCCCCGGCGCCTCATGGGTCATCCCGCAGGTGCGCTGGCTGCACGAGGTCGACAGACTCTTCCCGTACGGCCAGCCGGCCCCGAACCTGCGCAGCCCGGCACCGCCGATGGAGTACGCCCTGTTCCGCAACGCGCCCAACGGCAGCTCGGCCGAACTCCTGCAATCGGAACTGCTCGGCCACCGCGCCAAGGCACTGCGCCACCACCCACTGTCGATGGAGGTCGACCACAACAGGGCGCTGGCCTGGCGGGTCATCCTGGGTGACGACGAGAGCGAGGGCGTCCAGCGCGACATCACCACGGTCGCGATCGGCGTCGACCCGTCATCACGGTTGCGGCACGTGGGGCAGACGATGGGGGCCGGCTGGTTGGAAGGGGTACTGTCTTGGCCGCGCCGGTTCGTGCTGCCGTTTGACCGGGATGGTGCCCCGGAGCTCTCTTTCGCCGAGCCGGGCTGAGCTTTACAAAGGGCTCGCCGATCAGGCGCTTCGCGCCCATGGGGCTTCGGCGTGCTCCCCGGGGCCTTCGGCCCCTCCTATGCGAGGGCAAGCCCTCGCGCTCCCACGCTCCGCCACGGCCAGACCAAGGGCATGAGCCTCATGTTATGGGGAGGCGGGCCAAGGCACGCTAGGGCGGGTACCGCGCCGCGAAGTCGGCTGAGAGGGCGGCTCGCGAGTTGATGCCCTAACTGTCGTAGCGTGATCGGGTGGATCTACGGCGTTATGGCTGGTCGGCGGGCTTAGTACAGGATTGGGCTGATCGTCAGGTTGACCTCAACTTAAGTTGAGGCTGAAGACTACTCCTGCGGGCCTTGAAAGGGCCCATGCCGCACATGTCGGATGACGGGCACCAACCGTTGTCACCGCTGTCGCGCACCGATGGTGACGCTGCTTGTCTGTCATCGGCGCGCCCAGCCGCTGCCGGAAGGCGTTCGCGGCAACGGTGTCTGCTCGGCCGGCAACACATTTGCGCGCTCTGGTACGGCAACTCAAAGGAGAACCGGTATGGCGACGTTATCGGCTGGCACCACGGATCATCGACTGACGACCAAACTTCTTCTGCTCTGCGGCGCGATCGGCCCGGTGGTCTTTGTGGCCGTGTATCTCATCGCCGGGGCTACCCGTCCCGGCTACAGTGCCTGGCGCCACACCATCAGTACGCTCAGCCTGGGCGATCAAGGGTGGATACAGATCGTTAACTTCATGTTCTATGGATTACTCACGCTGTGCTTCGCGGCAGGCCTCAGGCGCGTTCTGCGGACTGGGGCCGGCTCCCTATGGGGATCAATCCTGTTCTTCATCGTCGGGCTCGGCCTTATCGCCATCGGTCCTTTTGTGTCGGACCCGATCCTCGGCTACCCGACGGCGACGCCCGCTGTCGCGAGCCTGGGCGGTTCCATCCACAACCTCACGAGTCTGATCGTATTCATCGCCCTCCCTGCCGCCTGTTTCGTGTTGGTACGGCGCTTTGCTCGCGCCAAGTGGCGCGGATGGACTTCCTACTCGATTGTGACGGGCACCCTTGCCATCGCGTTCTTCATGCTCTTCTTCGCCAGCGTTTCGGCTGCCAACGGTCAGGACGGGGGGACCTTGCCGGCCGGGCTGTTCGAGCGGATGCCCACCGTCATCCTTGGCGTCTGGCAGGCTCTTCTCGCGCTCCGACTCCTGAGCGAGAAGGTCTCTGAGCATGGCACTTCATCTGTAGAGCGGTTCCCGAGTTGATGGCTGCCATGTCGCAGTGTGATGAGATGAATCTGTAGCGTTATGCCAGGCTGGTCGGCTTGGACGCTGGGATAGCGGTGTGAGCGGGCGCAAACCGTACCCGAGCGATTCATCCGACGAGCGGTGGGTGTTGATCGAACCGGTCATCGCGGCGTGGAAGGCCACGCACCCCGCGGTCAGCGGCCACCAGGGCGGCTATGTGATGAGGTAGATCGTCAACGCGATCCTCTACCAGGGTCGGACCGGCTGCCAGTGGGACTTTCATCCGCCCTACGCGGCCGCCCTTGGTGGCCACGTCGATGTGACGATCAGCGTTGGGCCTCACTCGGTACGGGTCGCTTGACCGCGAGCCCGGTCAAGGACGATCGATACAGCTACCGTCCACAGCGCGATGCGCAACCAGGCACGCAGCAGTCTCTACCGCACTTCGTAAGCGTTCTCGCGCGGCTCCCCATACGAACAGTTAGCTGCTAAGTGTTCGTATGGGCGAGGGCTAGTAACGCTTGGGCCCGAGTACGCCCCCTGTTGTGGCAGTGCATTCCGGTCAGCCGACCGCAGACGCAGGCTCTTGCTCGTGATCACAAGTTCTCCCCACGCCGAATTTGATCGTGCCTGGCGGATCGGCCGTGGTCATTGACGACGACGGGCGAGTACTCCTGCACCGCCGACGCGACTGCGGTCTGTGGGCGCTTCCCGGTGGCGTGATGGACGTGGGTGAGACGGTCGCCGCCGCAGTGGTGCGGGAGAAGGGCTCGCCGATCAGGCGCTTCGCGCCCATGGGACTCGGCGTGCTCCCCGGGGCCTCCGGCCCCTCCCATGCGAGGGCAAGCCCTCGCGTTCCCACGCTCCGCCACGGCCAGACCATGGGCGCTAGCGTGCGACGTGTGCTGACTGGGCACGCTCGACGACTGTGGGTGTGGTAATTATCCAGCTACTATCTGTGACTGGACATGGACATGGCCAGTCGGGCACCGGAGACCCATGCGACAGATCCGCGCAACCCTCGCCGCCCTCACCGGCACGCTCCTCACCCTGGCCGTCGCCGGAGTCTCACAAGCGACCGCCGTCCACGCGGCGGAGATCGCCATCATCGATGGCTACGCCAAGACGGTGAGGGAATCGGCCCGCATCCCCGTCGCCTGCCCGACCGATCAGGT
The DNA here is from genome assembly GCF_043197735.1 of Nonomuraea sp. NPDC049028. Classification (NCBI taxonomy): domain Bacteria; kingdom Bacillati; phylum Actinomycetota; class Actinomycetes; order Streptosporangiales; family Streptosporangiaceae; genus Nonomuraea; species Nonomuraea sp. NPDC049028. Next base: position 385,641 of record NZ_JBICTR010000008.1, on the reverse strand, counting down.
CCTGCTCGGCCGCGCCCACTTCGGGGACGAGAACGGCGAGACCACCTACTACTGCGGCCTGATCCTTATTGACGGGCAACGCGTCAAGGTCGGCGCACCGTCCTGGAGCGAAGCCCAGCGAGAGAGCAACTCGTTCTTCGCGGCTCCGCAGAATGAAGTCCTGGTCGGCCGGCAGCATTCCGGCGATGAGAACGGGCCCACGCGCTACGCCACCGCCTCCCTGAGCGCGTGGGGGCGGACCGTCGAGCTGACCTCCTACCGCTGGACCCCCGGACAGAGGGAAGGCAGCAGCCATTCCAAGGCGGGCGACTACGAAGTCATGGTCGGTCGCCAGCACTCCGGAGACGAAAACGGCCAGACCGGCTACCAATACGCCAGGATCGCCGGCTAAGGACTGTTTCTTAGATCAAGTGCGCAGTCAGATGACCAAGGCGGCCATGGTGACGGTGCCAAGGAAGATGTAGGCGCGTTTGTCATAGCGTGTGGCCACGGCCCGGAAGTTCTTCAGCCGGTTGATCGCCCGTTCGACGACGTTCCTGCCTTTGTAGCGTTGGCGTCGGAGCCGGTGGGTCGTCCTGCGGCCGAGCCGCGGCGGCCCGGTGGGCGCGTGATCACGTGGTTCGGGAATGGTGTGGCGGATCTTGCGGCAGCGCAGGTAGGCGCCGTTGACGCGGGAGGAATACGCCTTGTCCGCGGCCAGGCTGTCCGGCCGGGTGCGCGGACGTCCCGGCCCGAGCCGGGGAATGCGGATGTGGCCCAGCACCCGCCGCAACTGCGGGCTGTCACCGTACTGGCCCGGCGTCAGAACCAGCGACAGCACCCGGCAGTGGCCGTCCGCCGACAGGTGGATCTTTGTGGTGAACCCGCCGCGGGAGCGGCCTGAGCACTCCCCAGCCTGACCACCTCGGCCAGCCGGGCCGTCAGCGTGGCCAGCAGCGGATCGCCCCGGTTTGTCCCGGCGACGTCCCCTTTTTTTGCGGCCCGGCGCGGGAGACGGCGAGGCCGGCGGCGGTGTACGTGGCGCGCCAGCGGCGTGCTGGTGCGCCCGGACGGTAGTGGAGTCCACGGAGATGTCCCAGTCCACCCGCCCCTCGCCATCCTGCTCGGTCTGGATCGCCGTCAGCAGCATCTGCCAGGTGCCATCGGCCGACCAGCGGCGGTGCCGCTTGTAGACCGTGATCCACGAACCGAACCGCTCGGGCAGATCCCGCCAGCGCAACCCGGTCCGAGCCGAACACGCCGTCGATCGTCGTGCGATGGTCATTCCACCGCCCGCCACGACGGCCTGAGCCGCTCCCACTCGGCATTCGTTAAGCCGCCACGGCCCATGCATCAATCGTGACAACATCACCACGAATAGTCGTCAGACCTAAGAAACAGCTCTTAGCCGCAGCACAAGAAGGACCGTCCGAGGCACAGGCCCTCGCGGTATTCGCCCCGAATCGGATAACCCTAACAATCAGATCAAATGGGAGGACAACAGACTGCACGGAGAATCTTGAGAGCAGTCACCCTCCACCACTGACGGTAGCCATGGGGCTAGGACCTCACCCCTTGACTCCGAGTCGCCGCCGGTCCGAGCCCAAGCGACCTTCACCGGCTATGTCGCCCCTGACGGGCAATCCTCCGCAATTGCGGCAAAAGGCATGGCAGGGAAGATCTCTCGGGGCATCCGCAAAGAACTTCACAACGAGTGATCAAGGCATGGCATACTGCAACACGTGAAAGGGAGGAAGCGGCCGAAGCGACTTCCTCCCGTATGTCAAGGAGACTACCTCTTCCGATGCTCGATGACAACCAGCGGCATCTCTACACCGCCAAACGGATGCTTGACTTCGCGGCTGCTGCGACTCCTTGGCATCGAAGACTCTGGCGACTGGGGGCGGTGCTTGAGTTGACTGAGCTCCTTGAGGCAGTCAGCGCAAGAGCCCTGGGAGCACTAGCTGAGTCTTCGGTTAAATACCTAGGCGAAGGGCTTGCAAAGAGGATCCAGCGAGACCCTGGATTGGGCTCCCCGGCTGAACGCGGTCAGCTTATCAAGCATGTGAATAGGACCATGCAGGTGGGTGGTCACGACTGGGTTGCACTAAACATCCTGCTACAAGAAAGTCGACCCAGGTATCTTTCCCGATGGGCTGACCACCTCAGAAAGGAGGAAGCCGACTGCGAGCCGACCGCCCGGGCCATTGTAAGCCACGTGTTAGATCAGGGGTACAGCCAGGAAGCAACGCACAAATGGCTAACGTATCACATTAAGTACGGGACGACCAAGATAACCCTGGGTGATTTGTGCGATGAAGCGCAGTCGCTTATTAATAGGCTTCCGATTCGATTCGATATTCTAGTGCCGCTAACTGCGTGTCCGCCCCTTCCGGAGGCAAGACCAGACTGCTGGCTTGATTCATCTCAAACGGCCGAATGGCTCCAGTGCTGGTTTCCCTCCAGGCCAAGCATTAGGCAAGCAGGCGGCTTGCTCCTCGAACTCGATGCCAAGGATAAATACTCTGCCCTCAAAAAAGCTGGCAGCGAAGTTGATAAGCTTGCGTCCCGATTTCAAGTTGGGGCACGTCAAAGGCTGGAGTTTCATCCAACGCTTTACATGATCGGCGAACCCGAGCCGTTGGACTATATTGGAGGCCCGCGTCGAGTCGAAGTACACGCCCTTGAGCAGACGAAGGAAATATTTCGCATTCGACTTGATCCACAAATTGACGCGGCTCTCGAGCTCCTCCAACCACTAGATCGGGGCACTCCTGCCGCTGCAATTGCTGGAAGTTGGGCAGCTCTAGAAGCGCTCCTTGTCGGCCCAGGAGATACCTCCAATCGAGTGGTGGCCGCAACCCGAATGGCTCGAATCGTGGCGTGCAGTTATGTGACCAGCGAATTGCTATCACTTGCGCAGGCGCATGCTAGCATGCGAGACGATCTCGTCTCTAGGAAGCTGCGCTCTATTGGCACGGACCGCGAGAAGGCCATCTTCTTCGAAGAAGCAATACGAAGCAATGTCGTCGATGACTTTGCGAGATCTGGCCCTCAAATCGCCCTACAGCGCATCCGCTCTCTAATCGCCAACCCTGGTGCTATCTTGCCTCGCATTGTCAACCAACTAGAAGACGCTTTTCGCAGACTTTATCGACAGAGAAATTTAATTGTTCATGCGGGCCAGACGGCATCAGTTGCACTCGACGGGACGCTGCGGACTGTGTCACCCCTCGTAGGAGCTGGAGTAGACAGGGTTGTCCAAGCAAGTGCATTGCATAGTATTCCGGCTGTCATGTTCGCAGCCTCTACAGAAATCCGCTTGGCTCAAGCTGCCTTCAGCGTCAAGTGCCTGTCAGAGGTGTTCAGCGATCACACTTAAATAGTAACGCGGCAGCAGGCCAAAGCACGTCGACCGGGGTTGAGTGCTGGTCGACTAGTGTGATCAATGTCGTTCAGCGGCTGCACCCGGCCCCGGCGTCGCGTGGCTGTTGGGCCCGTGGTCGTGCTGAACCGCTCCAGGTGGTCGGCCTGTGGGCCTTGGAGCTCCCTGCCCGAGGAGTTCCTTCAAGGCGGGCGGCGCGGTGTCGCCGTCTACTGGCGTCTTCTGAGCCTGGGCGAGCTGTGGTCCCATCCCCGATGGCTTCGGCGGACGTGCCAGCCCTCAGGATTGGCCGCAGGTCGCGGGGCAGAATTTGACCTCGGGGTAGCGCGATGACGGCTTGTCCAGGAGGGACTGCCGCTTGGACTTCAGGTGCTGGTCGAGGAAGGCCGCCACGTATGTGCGGGTGAGCTCGGCGGCGCGTGCCGCAGGCGGAACGCCGTACGCAGGCTTGATGCCGAGGGCGCCCGCCAGTAGCGAGGCGTCGGTGAAGGTCGAGTGTTCCGCGCCGGTCACCACGAGCCAGCGCTTCCACCCGGTCAGCAGCTTCCAGTCGCGGTCCCAGGAGGTGTCGCGGCCGCCGGGGACGTGCTGCGCCGAGCCCAGGAACATGAACGGCCGGGTGAACCCGCTCTTGGGGATCCGGGCGTAGGTGGTGCCGTCCATGTCGATTCCGGCCCGCACGCGGGGATCCTTGAGCATGGCGGCCATGGCGCTGGACCCGCCGATCGACTGGCCGACCATGGCGATTCTGGAGCGGTCGATCACGGTGGAGCCGTTCCATTTCGCGGGCAGCTGGTCGAGCACGAAGGAGACGTCGGCCGCCCGGCCCTGGACCACTCCCGTGCCGAAGCCCGGGTCGGTGTCGCTGTCACAGGCGAGGCATTCGGCGACCCGCCCGTCGGCCAGGGTCGTGGCGTAGCTTTCGTAGGTGTGGTCGATGCCGGCCACGACGTACCCTCGGCTGGCCAGGTCCTCGGCCAGCGACGTGAGCGTGCTCATCGGATTGGTGAAGCCGGGGGACAGCACCACCAGCGGGAGCTTTTCCCCTGCGGGTTTCGCGTCTTTGATGGCGTACGTGCGGGTCTTGCTCAGCGTGTCGTCCGGGACGCTCGCGACCCCATAGCGCCTTATGGCGAGCTCCGATTCCTTCGGTGTCATGTACGGCGCACGCTCCCCGTCCCGCTGCTTGGCCGGATACCACAGGTTGACCTTGAGCTCTCTGGCTTTGGCGTCGAGGTTCCAGGGGTCGGGGCGGGAGGAGTCCTTCAGATACAGGGCGGTGGTACCGACCGGGTGGGCGCCGGTGGGGGCGGGCAGGGTGGCGGGGCCGGTCGGTGTGGCCGAGGGGGCGGCGGAGCGGGGTGGTACGGGTGCCGTGCAGGCGGACGTGGCCAGGACGGTCAGTGCTGCGGCGACTGCCAAAGGGTGTCTCATCGCGAGGTCCGTTCAGGTGTGCAGCAAGGTCAGGGCCTTGGCCAGGGCGGGGTCGCGCCCGGTGGCCGCGTCCTTCGGGGTCAGGGGCACGTAGTGGTCGGGGGGCACGCCGATCCGGTCGATCACCTCGCGATCGGGCCCCAGGTGGTGCCTGGCGGGGAAGCCCAGCAGGGTGTTGTTGCCGAGCAGGTGTGACTGCGCCGGGCCGGAGATGACCCCGGCGGTTCTGGTGCCGACCAACCGGCCAAGGCGATGGTCCTTTATCGCGGAGCTGAAGTGCTCGCATGCCGAGGCGCAGCCGCGGTCGGTGAGCACCGTCAGTGGCAGGTTGACCAGCTCGACGGTGTCGTCGGTCCGCGCGGTCTCGCACCTGCCGTCCACGGTGCACTGGTAGGCGGTGACCTTGCCGTGGCCGAACGCGCTCACCAGCCGGGTCGCCTCAGTGGGGCTGCCGCCGCCGTTGCCGCGCACGTCCAGTACGACGCCGGTGAGGGTGCGGCCGGTGCGCAGCCTGGAGATCGCTTTGAGTACCCGGTCCGCGGAGTCGGGGGCGAACCCGCGCAACCGTACGTAGGCGATGCTGTCGTCCAGCAGTTTGGACTGCACCACCTGCAGGGCGGCCAGGTCCCGTTGGTAGAGGCCGGGCTTGAGCGTCATGCTCCAGCGGCGGCCGGTGCTCTGGCGCAGGAGCCGCAGCCGGACCGGGCGCGCTTCGGGGTATTGCGGGTAGAGGGCGGCGATCGCGGGGGTGGGCCGGTCGTCGATGAAGGGCGCCGATCCGTTGATCGATTCGATGATGTCGCCAGGGCGCAGTCCGGCGGCCTGCGCCGCGCCGCCCTGCACCGTGGTGACGAACAGCGGGGGAAGGGCGACGCCGGGGTTGCCCTCCACCTGAGAGCGTTCGACGTTCGCTTGCAGACCCAGGCCGTAGCCGTCGCCGTCGTAGTAGTCGGGCGGCCGCTTGACGTCGTGTGTCCAGCGGGCGTGGTTGTCGCCGAGGGCGGCCACGATGGCCTCGAGGGTGACGATCGCCAGCTTGTCGCGGAGGTCGGGGGCCTGGTCTGTGATCTTGCGGTAGGCGGCCTCGAAGGCGGTCCAGTCGGCTTTGCGGTCGCCGGTCAGCGCGGGCATGGTGGCCTCGGGCAGGTCGCGGCCGTCGCGGTTGAGCTCTTGGGTCAGTGCGACGAATCCGGCGGCCAGCAGCGCGCGGGCGTCCAGCGTGGCGCCGCTGTAGTAGTTGCCGAGGATGCAGAAGTACGCCTGCTCGATGACGTCGATCGTGGTGGCCGTCTCCGCCCCAGGGGGTCCCTGGGGCGACGCGCAGACCGTACTGGCTGCCGTGCTCGCCTGGCTGCGCGGTGGCGTCGGCGCGGTGCAGGCCGCCGCCAGCAGGAGGGCGAGCCCGGCTGTTGCGATCTTGATGGCGGTCATGACAGGCGCCTGCGGATCCACCAGAAGGAGAGCCAGGTGAGGCCGAGGGTGAGCAGGGCGTAGATCCCGGTCTCGATCCACTGGAAGGGCCAGAAGCGGTCGAGGGGCTGGTAGGTCGCCTTCTGCCGGTAGCCGAGCCGGTTGATCTCCGCCGGGCACGCGCCCATCGTCGATGACGACGGTGCGCAGGGTCCCGACGTCGTCGAGATCTGGACGATCCCGACTCCGGGCTCGGGGCCGGCAACCGGACGTCCGGACGGATCGACGAGACCGCTGGACAAGACCCAGGCGCCCGCCTGGCCGGGAACAGTCGCATTCAGGCGAATCTCCACATGTCCGCCTTGCTCCCGGTTTATGCCGATGCCGTTCACGTTCGTCTCGCTGAGCTCGAAGGTCCCCGTGACCGGGGGCATCAGGTGAGGCCGGACCAGCAGCGGCATGGCGAACTGGATCGCGGCGAAGACGGCCAGGGTGAGGGCCATGGCGGGCAGTGTGCGGCGCACCAGCATGCCCACGGTCACGCCCAGGACGAAGGCGAACGCCGCGTACCCCATCGGGGCGATGCCGCGCGCGCCGAACACCAGGGGAGCCATCAAGGCCAGGTCGGCCGGGGCCGACTTGTCCAGGGGATCGGACCACCAGGTCACCGCGAGGCCGCACAGGCCGGCGGCGGCCATGGCGACCAGGCCGGTGAACCCGAGCTTGACCGCCAGCCAGCGGCCGCGGGTGACAGTCTGGTTCCACACCAGCAGGTGCGTGCCGGTCTCCAGCTCGCGGGTGATCAACGGTGCTCCCCAGAAGAGCCCGACGACAGCGGGCAGGAGCAGCACGACGAGGCTGACGGCCATGAAGGGCATGTCGTACTCGCCGAAGAACCGGTCGTAGAAGCGGACGCAGGTGTCGTCCTGAGTGCAAGCGGCGATACCGGTGGAGTAGCCGGAGGCCAGGTCCGGGCCGGTCAGGGCCAGGATGACGGCGAGGATGACGAGGAGGGCGGCCATCATCGCGGCCGAGCCGCGCAGCTGGCGCCAGGTCAGCCAGATCATCGCTGCACCTCCAGGGGGGCACGCCGGTTGTCGGCGGTGCGCTTCTCCATGTAAGCCAGGACGAGGTCCTCCAGGCTGAGCTGGCTGACCGTCCAGGCGGGGTCGTGGATCGGGGCGTCGGTACGGATGATGAACGTGCTCTGCCGGTCGGTGTGGCGCGCGGAGATGACTTGCTGGTCGGCGGGCAGCCGGTCGGGATCGCGGCGTGGGCCGACGAGCCGGTGATGGGTGGCCAGCAGCTCGTCGACCTCCCCCGCGATCTGGACACGAGAGTCGACGAGCACGATCAGGAAGTCACAGACCCGTTCCAGGTCGGAGACCAGGTGGGAGGAGAGCAGCACGCTGAACTCGTGCTCGACCGTGGCCTCCATCAGGCTCTGCAGGAACTCGCGGCGGGCCAGCGGGTCGAGCGAGGCGACCGGCTCGTCCAGGATCAGCAGCTCAGGTCGCTTGGCCAGACCCAGGGTGAGGGCGAGCTGAGCGCGCTGCCCGCCGGACAGCTTGCCCGCCCGATGGCCGGGATCGAGACCGAGTCGCTCGATACGCTCCCGCGCCATGGTGGCGTCCCAGCGAGGGTTGAGCCGCGTCCCTAACCGCAGGTGATCGGCGACGGTCAGTCCCGCGTAGACGGGTGTGTCCTGGGCGACGAAGCCGACCCTGGCCAGCTGCGCGGGCGTGGCCGCGGGCCGGCCGCCGAGCACGGTGATGCCGCCCGCCGTCGGCTCCAGCTGGCCGCCGGCCAGCTTCAGCAGCGTGGTCTTACCGGCCCCGTTGGGCCCCACCAGTCCGACGACGTGGCCCGCCGGGATGTCGATGGTGCACTCGCGCAGCGCCCAGCGCTTGCCGTATTTCTTGCCTAGTCCTTGGGCCTGCAGGACAGCGTTCACGCTATGTCCTCCTGAGCGGTGGTCCGAAAGGTGGTCATGAAGAGGGCCTCGATGCTTTCCTCGTCGAGGCCGGCTCGGCGGGCCTTGGCCAGCCAGCGCTGCAGTTCCATCCGCAGCGGGCCGTGCGCGGCCAGCGAGGTGCCGGTGAGCGTCGCCGTCACGAACGTCCCCACCCCCGGCCGGGCGGCCACCAGGCCTTCGTGCTCGAGTTCCCGGTAGGCCTTCAGGACGGTGTTGGCGTTGATCGCCAGGTGCGCCACCACCTCCTTGACGGTCGGTAGTTGGTCACCCTCGCGCAGCAGCCCGAGCCGTAGCGCATGCCGTACCTGCTGGACCAACTGCAGGTACGGCGAAACACCCGACCTGCCGTCCAGATGGAACTCGATCACTGGCTTTCTCCATTTATCTAGCTTGCTAGTACTTTAGACTCCTACATGTTAAAGGCCCATAAGGATCGCCGTCTCGGTACCCGGCGCCCGAAGCGGTCCATCGCTCCTCAGCCCGTCCGCGGCCCGGACCTACGCCGACGCCGACGCCGTCGCGCCGAAGAGATCCTCGGCCTCGACATCACCGACCCCAACCCTCTAGTTGCGTACGTGGTACCCAGTAATTTACTGTGGGCGTTGCAACTGCGTACGAAGTACTCAATTGGGGGGGATCATGGATCCGATCGTGGTCGCCGAGGGGCTGCACAAGTCCTTCGGCGACACCCACGCACTGCGCGGCCTCGACCTGAGCGTCCCGAAAGGCACGGTCTGTGGCGTACTGGGGCCGAACGGCGCGGGCAAGACGACCGCGGTGCGCATCCTGGCGACCTTGTCCGATCCCGATGCCGGGCACGCCCGCATCGCCGGATGCGACGTCGTCCGCGAGGCCGGCAAGGTGCGGGAGAAGATCGGGCTCGCGGGCCAGTACGCCGCCGTGGACGAGAAGCTCACCGGGCGCGGCAACCTGCGCATGTTCGGGCGCCTGTCCCACCTGTCCCGGCGCCAGGCGCACCGGCGGGCCGATGAGCTGCTCGAACGCTTCGGCCTGATGGACGCCGCCGATCGCCAGGTCGCCGGCTACTCCGGCGGCATGCGCCGCCGCCTCGACCTGATCACCAGCCTCATCCTGCGCCCCGAGGTGCTCTTCCTGGACGAGCCGACCACCGGCCTGGACCCGCGCAGCCGCGGTGAGATCTGGGACAGCGTCCGCGAGCTGGTCGCGGACGGCACCACGGTGCTGCTCACCACGCAGTACTTGGACGAGGCCGACCGGCTGGCCGACGACATCGCCGTCATCGACCACGGCCAGGTGATCGCCACGGGCACTCCCGACGAGCTGAAGGCCACCATCGGGGACCGCCTCGACGTCGTCGTCGAAAACCCCGCCGCGCTGCGCCCGGCGGCGACCGCGCTGAACGCCCTGGCCGGGGCCGAACCGACGGTGACGGACGCCGACCGGCTCAGCGTCGCCCTGCCCGGCGGCGGGTTCCGGCTCGCCGACATCGTGCGCGAGCTCGACCGAGCCGGGGTCGCCGCGCTCGACGTCAGCCTGCGCCGCCCCACCCTCGATGAGGTGTTCCTACGCCTGACCGACCGCAAGGAGACCGTCCAATGACCGCCCACACCAACCATCTGATGACCGCCCAGACCAACCATCTGATGATCGCTCGTACCAACCCGCAGAAGACCGTCCGATGACCGCTCTCACCCCGCCGATGGGTCGCCGCCTGCGCTGGACGTTCATAGATGGGCTCACCCTGGTCGGCCGCGAGCTGGGCCGGGTGCGCCAGGAGCCCGGCGAGATCGTCGGTGCGCTGCTCTTCCCGGCCATAGTGGTGGTGCTGTTCGGGTACGTGCTCGGCAGCGCGATCCAGGTGCCGGGCGGCGGTGACTACCGCGAATACCTCATGCCCGGCCTGTTCTCGATGGTGACCTTCACCGCCCTGCAAGGAGTCATGGCGCGCACGGCCGCCGACGCCTCCCGCGGCGTGATGGACCGGTTCCGCTCCATGCCGATGGCCCGGCTGGCGGTGCCGTTCGGGCAGACCGGCGCCGACTCCCTGGTCGGCCTGCCGCTCCTGGCCATCATGGTGAGCACCGGCCTGCTGGTGGGCTGGCAACCGCACCATGGCCTGATCCCCACGGCCGAGGCGTTCGGGCTGATGCTCCTGCTGCGGTACGCGCTGAGCTGGGTGGGCGTCTACGTGGGCCTGGTGGTGAAGAACGAACAGATCGTCGCCCAGGTGGTGGTGCCACTGTTCCTGCCGTTCACCATGCTCTCCAACTCGTTCGTCCCGACCGACGGCATGCCCGGGTGGCTGCGCTTCCTGGCCGATTGGAACCCGGTCAGCGCGCTCACCGCCGCCTCCCGGGAGCTGTTCGGCAACCCGGGCGCCCCCTCCGGCGACGTGGCGTGGCCGCTCGCGCATCCGGCGACCACCGTCCTGCTCTGGTCGGCCGTCCTGCTGGCGGTGTTCGTCCCGCTGTCGCTGCGCGCCTACATGCGCAGAGGACGCTGAACCCCGCTTGGTCTCTTCTGAATCGTTCTCCTCCGGAAAGGCAGCAAAATGACCGACAACACCTACGAAAAGGTGCAGCAGATCCTGGACTCGGCTGTGGCCGAGGACGGCATTCCCGGCATCGTCGCCGAAGTCCATGACGCCGGCAAAACGTGGTTCGGCACCGCGGGCGTGGCCGACCTCGCCACCGGACGCCGCCGTCAGCCCGGCGAATACCTGCACATCGGCAGCTCCGGCAAGGCCTTCACCGCCGCCACGGTGCTGGCCTTGGCGGCCGAAGGCAGGTTGAGCCTCGAGGATCCGGTGAACAAATGGCTGGCCGGTGTCATGGACGCGGGCGGCTACGACGGCAACAAGATCACCATCCGACAGCTGCTCAACCACACCGGCGGCCTGTTCCTCACCGGCCTCGCACCAGAACTACAGCACAGCATCGTCACTCAGCCGGCTCGCGTCTGGACCACCTCCGACCTGCTGAACCTCGCGGTTTCCCAGCCGCCGGTCGGCGAGCCGGGCGAAGGCTTCGTCTACGCCAACGGCGGCTACTACCTGGCCGGCGCGATCATCGAGAAGGTCACCGGCAACAGCTACGCCGCCGAGGTCGAACGCACAGTCATCCGGCCGCTCGGCCTGACCAGCACCTACGTACGGCCCATCACCGACACCAGCTACCCGGACCCGCACCCCCAGGCATACGTCGCCAATATCCTCAAGGAGGGTGTCGACCCGGCATCGCTCACCCCGGAGGACCTGGAGGACTCCGGCCTGCCGCCCATCGACTGCACCGCGCTCAACACCTCATGGGGATGGGCGGCCGGCGGCATCGTCTCCACCACCGCCGATCTGAGCCGTTTCCTCAAGGCGATCGCGACCGGCAGCCTGCTGCCACCGGCCCAGCACCATGAGATGTGGACCATGGTCTCCTCCGGCAGCGTCGTCTGGCTGCCGCACGCCCGCTACGGCCTCGGCGTGATCGAGTTCGACAGTGCGGGGACCAACGGCCTGACGCTGCGAGGCGTGAGCGGCACCCTGCCCGGATCCTTCACCCTCGCGCTGAGCACCGACGACGGCCGGCAGAGCGTCGCCGTCCACACCAACATCGAGCCGAAGAACCTGGACATCCCCATCAAGATCATCAAAGCGGTGTACGGCGTCACCCTGGGCTGACCGGCTGGCCGGACTTGGGAGGCAGTCGTACTGCCATACGAACAGTTGGCTGCTAAGTGTTCGTATGGGCGAGAGCTGCCAACGCTTGTGTCCGAGTGCATCGCCCTGTCGTGGCAGGGCATTCCGGTCAGCTGACCGTAGACGCAGGCTCGTGATCATGAGTGCTCCCCGTGTTGAGGAGGCCCACCGGCCGCTATGCGACCGCGGCACGGGTCGCGCCTCCACGCACGCGGTCGAACTGCAAACCGGCATGCCGGCTTCGAATTAACGATCTCGGGCGGGAGATTGCCCGCGACGCCGCTCGCCTGGGCCGAGAGCCTGGCCAAGGGCATTAAGGGGTCGCGGGTGCTGACCTCCGACGGCGACGGGCACATCGCATATCTGCGCAACGCGTGCGCGAAGGCGAGCATCGACCGCTGCCTGGTCTCCGGGACGCTCCCCGCGCCCGGCACGATCTGCCGCTGAAACTGCCACAGGAGATCGGCCCTCCAACTGATCAACCGAGGCATGGATCGATGCCCGTCGAGCGGAGGCCGGCCGCGAAATCCCGGTCTCCGCCGATCGCCGGGAAGTCGATCAGGTGATCTTGCAGGCGGGCGTGGCGGAACTGATAACTGCCGCCCACCTGCCGGAGCACGCCGTGACGATGGGCATGGTCCAGGAAATCCATCACCCGCCAGGGCAGTTTCTTCCTGAACACCAGCCAGGCGCGGATCAGCATCCACCGCCCCCACGCGGTGCTGCTCACCGCGATCAGGGTGACCCCGATGCCCACTCCGGCGCCGGCCACCAGCGCGGCGCCCAGCCTGGCCGCGGGGTGGGCGAGCATGGCCGCCGCGACGCCGACCATCAGGCCTGCGCCGAGCCCGCCGCCGAACGCCTGGGTCAGCGCGGTGGCGCGGTCCAGATCGAGGAGCGAGCGCGGGCTGATGTTCTCCTCGGGCCCGACCGGCGCGGTCAGGCCCGCGCCCAGCCCGACACCGATCCCTCCGGTGACTCCGGCCACCACGCCGGCCATGAGCCCGATGCCCGAGCCGCCCGTCATGAACCAGAAGACCACCCCGAACACCAGGCCGGAGAACACCCCGACGGTCACTCCCACGAGGACTCCCCTGAGGACATGGCGGCGGCGGCCCTTGATCGGGAGCCGGACCCGGGAAGGCGACGGCCTTCTCTTGAACCCGGAGACCAGGGCCGCCCCGACGCCGACACCGAGCCCGGTCCCGCATCCGGCGACGGTCAGGAACGATCGCCCGAACACGAGCCCCGCCATCAGCCCCATCACAGGTCCCGCCGTCAGCCCCGCGGCGAGCCCGGCCATGAGCTCGAAACCGCCCCGGGGGAGGGTCCGGTGCAGCTCCCACCAGCCGAGATCACGGGTGCCGAGTGCTCTCAGATGCCGGGCGAGGTGCGCGAGCCAGGCCCGAGCCTGATCGTGCTCGTACGCGCGGATGGGCGTCGCGGGGGATCCGGGACGGTCCGGCGGCGGCAGTGAACGTGCCGGATAGACCGTGGGAAGGAACGCGTCGAGCAGGTGGTGTTCGATCGCGGAGCGGTCCGGGAACCTGCCGAGGTCGAGCAGGTCGGACGGCTCGGTGCCAGGAGGCGCGTACGCGGAGAGCGTGAGGGAGACCATCAGCGGAGACGACAGCGATCGGGCGAGCGGGCCGTCGGGGCAGGCCAGGAGATGATCGAACATCGGCCCCCAGCGATCGTCGCCGGTGGGAAGGGCGGCGCGCAGGTGGTCGACGGCGTCCTCGGGTTTGACCGGTTCGATCTCCACGACCGCCGCGTGGGCGAGTGGCTGGCCCTCCGCCGCGACCGCGGCGGCGTACTCCGCGCCGCGACAGGTGATCACCAGCGGACGCTCGTCGATGACGGCTCGATTGATCGCTTTGATCGCTGTCGCGTGCAGACCGCCCGGCATCTCGTCCAAACCGTCGAGTACGAGCATCACCCGCGCGTTGTGGACCAGCCGCCATGCCACGTCGGTGCCGTGGACGTCCTGGTCCGCCAGGAACGGATACTCCTCACGCAGCCGCCTGGCGAACCAGACGTCGAGCCGTTCCCGGGCCGGGTCCCATGAGGACGCGGTCAGCAGGACGGGCACCGGCTCGGCCGGCTCGCGGGTTCGGAGCATGCCGAGGGTGAACAGCAGCGCCAGTACGGTCTTGCCGGCCGCGTGCTCTCCCAGGACCATCAGTTGCTTGCGCGGGAGCTTCCGGAACGCCGCCACCACGTCGCTCAGGCTGCCGTGCAGCCGCAGACGCGTGGGCCGCCCCGGTATCGTCCCCTTGCCCAGCACCGCGATCGGGGAGGCACCGGGACGCCCCGAGGACGACCAGCGCAACTCCAGCGGATCGGGCCGGCCCAGCGTCCGCGTCGCCGCCTCCTCGGTCCACTGGCCGCGAATCCGGTCCGCCAGCCGGGCCACCCACGGATCCAGCGCCCGCACCTCGTCCGCCGGGGAGACGGCGCCGTCGCGCCGAGGCGCGGCGGCCCCCCATCCCAGAGCGGCCACGGACACCAGCAGCGAGACCGCGCCGAACAACAGGCTGCCGACGCTGGCGAGCTTGTCGGCCTTCTCCAGCCGATCGGGCGAACCGAGGAGAAAGAACACGAGCACTGCGGCCACGGCGATCAGAAACGCCGCGCCGCTCACCCACAGCAGTACTGAGCGTCGTGATTTAATTACTCTCCGCACCTGAACATCATCACCCACCGAGGTCCGGGCGGGGGCGGGAACGCCCTGGTCCAGCCCCCTCAGCGTCCGGCCGGGGTGATGGCGGAGATCTGCGTGGCGAGCGCCGCCAGGTGCGCGAGGGAGGAGTCGGCGGCGGCGTCGGGGACGGCGACGATGACGTGGTCGATGCCCAGAGCGGCCAGGTCGCCGCAGCGCTGGACGCTCTCTTCGACGCTCTCGCCGTCGGGGACGCGCATGTGGAGGGTCTTCTCGATCTCCTCGTACTGCCGTCCCAGGCGTTCGCAATGGCCGCGCAGTACGCCGAGCTTGTGCCGTACATCGGCGCCGTGCAGGAAGTTACAGGCGTCGGCGTACTCGGCGACGAGCCGGAGGGTCTTCTTCTCCCCGCTGCCACCGATCAGGATCCGCGGGCGGGCCTGCGGGGAGTTGAGCGTGCGCTCCAGTTGGTAATGAGTGCCCTTGTACGGCTTGTCCTCGTCGCTCCACATCTGTTTGGCGATCTGGAGCGTCTCCTCCAGCCGCTCGAACCGTTCGGCAAGGGGAGGAAAGCGGAGGCCGAGACCTCGGGCCTCCTGCTCGTACCAGCCCGCGCCGATGCCGAGGACGGCGCGGCCGCCGGAGAGCGCGTCGAGCGTGCTGACCTGCTTCACCAGAAACCCGGGCTCACGGTAGACGGCGCCGGTGACGAGGGTGCCGAGCGTGACGCGGCGGGTGAGGGCGGCGGCATAGGACAGCGCGCCGTACGCCTCCAGCATCGGATCCTCCACGGCGCCGAAGTTGGGGATCTGGAAGAAATGGTCCATCACCCACAGGCTGTGCAGCCCCGCCTCGTCGGCGCCGCGGGCGACGGCCGCGAACCTCTCGGCGATGGCGGTGTCGCCGCCGGGCCAGATGAAGCGAGGGCAGGTCAGACCGAGTTTCATCGAATGCTCCTTGAATCGGGGAATGCCTGCCGCAGGATGACGCGTCACTGCGATTTCGGGCATGAAAAAACCCTCCCGCCCGGGTCGCTGGACCCGAGGCCGAGAGGGCTCCGTACGAACGATTATCTCATGGGCCGCGCACGCCCACCGCACGACTCAACGCCCGCGACGGCGTTCGGCGCGTTTGCGATGGGCTACCTCGCGCTTGTGCCGGGCCAGGGCCTCGCGGCGGTCCTTGCGGTCGCCGGTGGCCTCCTGCTTGCGGCTCTCCAGCTCCAGCCGCATGGCCTCCTGCGCGGCCGTACTCCTCGAAGAGACCCGAGCCGCCGCCCGCGCGGCCAGCTTGGCGGCCCGCTTGGGATTGACCCGCCCGCCGCCCCGGGAACCGGCTGGAACGGGCGGCGCGGCCGACGCCTGGGCCAGCAGCGCCAGGCCGTGCCGCATCAGATGCTCGTACAGTTCGGGATCGGTCGGCTCGGCGCCGAATGTGATGCGGGTGGCCCGCAGTTCGCCCTCCTCGACGATCTCCAGCACGCCGACCCAGAACGAGCCGTCGAGATAGACCGACAGCGTCACCATGGTTGCCCTCCAGCGGGTATGCCGAACGACGGCCTGACGAGGCCGCTTCCGGCACACCGGACATCCCTGGAAGGGCGGATACGAGAAGCGTCGCCCGGGCTACCGAACCGGGCCGCGTTTTCGTGTGCCCCACCAGAGTAGAGCCCAACGCCGACTAGGATCCTGTGCCATGACCCAGCTTCCACTGCGGGCTCAGCTCGCGAGCGCCCTGGGCCGCAGTGCCGCCACGCTGTCGAGGATGACCGGGCGCGGCGACGGCTCGGTCATCGGCGGTCGGGTCGGCCTGATGCTCGAGCCCGACCTGCTCCGGCAGCTCGCCCGTGACCGCAGGCTGGCCCTGGTCAGCGCGACCAACGGTAAGACCACGACCACCCGGCTGATCACTTCGGCGCTGCTGGAGCTGGGGGAGGTGGCCACCAACGCGTTCGGCGCCAACATGCCCGCGGGGCACGTCTCGGCGCTCTCCACGCACAAGGACGCCCCCTACGGCGTGCTGGAGGTCGACGAGAAATACCTGCCCGAGGTGCTCGACACCACCGGCGCCGGCGTCGTCTGCCTGATGAACCTCAGCCGCGACCAGATGGACCGCGCGGCCGAGATCTGGCTGCTCGCGCAGAAGTGGCGCAGGGCGCTGTCCGGCAAGCCGACGCACGTCATCGCCAACTGCGACGACCCGCTCGTCACCTGGGGCGCCTCGACCGCGGCCAAGGTGACCTGGGTCGCGGGCGGCCAGCGCTGGAAGGAAGACTCCTGGTGCTGCCCGGAGTGCGGCGGGCCGCTCGATCGTAAGGACGCCGACTGGGCGTGCCGCGAGTGCACGTTCCACCGGCCGGAGCCGCAGTGGGTCCTCGACGACGACGCGGTGGTCGATCCGCGCGGGCAGCGGTGGCTGCTCGACATCCAGCTGCCCGGCCTGGCCAACCGGTCCAACGCCGCGATGGCGCTGGCGGTGGCCGAGGCGTTCGGGCTGTCGGTCGAGCGGGCGCTGCCCCGGCTGCGCGAGGTCACCTCGGTCGCGGGCCGCTACACCACCGTCGAGCGCGACGGCCGCCACGCGCGGCTGCTGCTGGCCAAGAACCCGGCCGGCTGGCTGGAGGCGTTCGACGTCTCCGACCCCCAGCAGCCGATCATCCTCTCGGTCAACGCGCAGGGGCCCGACGGGCGTGACACCTCCTGGCTGTGGGACGTCGACTATCGGATCCTGCGCGGCCGCCCGGTGTTCGTCACCGGTGAGCGGCGGCTGGACCTGGCGCTCCGGCTCGACGTGGCCGACGTGCCGTTCTCGCTCTGCGGCAGCTTCACCGAGGCGCTGGCCATGCAGCCGCCGGGCCGGGTCGACGTGATCGCCAACTACACCGCCTTCCAGCAGATCCGATCGGAGTTCGGTCGTGCCGTCTGACAGCGCCCTTCGCATCGTCTGGATCTATCCTGACCTGCTGAGCACGTACGGTGACCAGGGCAACGTGCTCGTCCTGGAGCAGCGCGCCCAGCGCAGGGGGATCGAGACCGAGACCATCTACGTGCGCTCGGCCGACCCGGTGCCGGAGAGCGGCGACATCTACCTCATCGGCGGCGGCGAGGACCGCCCGCAGATCCTCGCGGCGGAGCGGCTGCGCAAGGACGGTGGCCTGCACCGCGCGATCGCGCGGGGCGCGGCGATGCTCGCGGTCTGCGCCGGTTACCAGATCATGGGCAGTACGTTCGGCGGCGAGGAGGGCCAGCCGGTCGACGGCATCGGCGTGCTCGACATCGCCAGCTCCCGCGGCCCCTCCCGGGCGGTCGGCGAACTGGTCGCCGAGGTGGACGCCGAGCTGGGCCTGCCGACGCTGACCGGCTTCGAGAACCACATGGGAGTCACCCGCCTGGGGCCGGGCGTCAAGGCGCTGTCCCGGACGACCGTGGGAGTGGGCAACGGCGACGGCTTCGAGGGGTGTTACGCGGGGCACATCGTCGGGACCTACCTGCACGGGCCGGCGCTGGCGCGCAACCCGGCGCTCGCCGACCTGCTGCTCTCCTGGCGCGCGGGCGACCTGGCCCCGCTCGACGACACCCGCTACGAGCAGCTCCGGCGAGAGCGTCTGGCCGCCGTACTCGGCAGCTGACTTCTACGGTTTTTACAACCAGTCGGTTTTACGGCACAGCACGGTGGGCCCCAGTCGCCGACCATGGTTGGGCGCCTCCAGGGATACGGCCGCTGAGCCCGCACAGGGCCGGGCGCCGTTACGACGTCTTCTTAGCCGCCCGCGTGGTCAAGTTCTTGGTCGTCGCGTGGTCAGTGCGCCGGCCTTGGCGTGCAGGTAGCGCTGTTGTTGGAGGCTGCTCGTGCGCTGTGCGGCCGCTTCGTACGACTCGCGGGCCGCCCGGTGGTCGCCGGACATCTCCAGCAGGTGGGCCCGGACCGCGTGCAGCCGGTGGTCTTCGGCTATCCGGGGGTCGTGTGCCAGCTTTTCAAGCAGGGCCAGTCCCGCTCCTGGGCCGTCGACCATGGCGACCGCCACGGTGTGGTTGAGCGTTACCACCGGGTTGTCGGACAGGCGCATCAGCACCTCGTACAGGGCCTTGATCTGGGGCCAGTCGGTCGCCGCCGCGGTCGGCGCCTCGTCGTGCAGGGCGGCGATCGCCGCCTGGAGCTGGTACGGGCCGGTCGGGCCGCGGGGGAGGGCTCCGGTGATGAGGGCTATGCCTTCGGTGATGTAGGCGGTGTTCCAGAGGGTTCGGTCTTGTTCGGCCATGGGGATCAGGGAGCCGTCCGGGCCCGTACGCGCCGGTCTGCGGGCGTCGGTGAGGAGCATGAGGGCCAGCAGGCCCGCCACCTCGGAGTCGTCCGGCAGCAGCCGGTTGACCAGGCGGGTCAGACGGATCGCCTCGGTGGTCAGCTCGGTGCGGTGGAGGGCCGGGCCCGAGGTGCTGGCGTAGCCCTCGTTGAAGATCAGGTAGAGGACGTGCAGGACCGCCGCGAGCCGTTCCGCGCGGTCCTGGCCGGAGGGCATGCCGAAGGGGAGGCCGCTCTCCTTGATGCGGTGTTTGGCCCTGGTTATCCGCCGGGTCATAGTCGCTTCCGGGACCAGGAACGCCCTGGCGATCTCCGCGGTCGTCAGGCCGCCGACGGCCCGCAGGGTGAGCGCGATCTGCGACGCGGGCGACAGCGAGGGGTGGCAGCACATGAACAGCAGGATGAGCGTGTCGTCGGACTCCGACGCCGGCCGGTCCGCGGCGGGGGCCAGCCACTGGTCGGGCAGCGTCCAGCGCGAGACGGTGTCCTCGCGGTGCCGGCGGGCCTGCTCGGCGCGCAGCAGGTCGGTCAGCCGGCGTGCGGCGACGGTGATCAGCCAGCCGCGCGGGTTGTCCGGCAGGCCCTCCTCGGGCCACTGCAGGGCGGCTGCGAGCAGCGCCTCCTGCGTCGCGTCCTCGGCCGTCGCGAAGTGCCCGTAACGACGTACCAGCGCGCCGAGAACCTGCGGCGCCAGCCCGCGCAGCAGGTCCTCGATCTCGCCCCCGGTCACAGCGGCTTCTCAGCCTTGCCGCCGGTCACAGCTCCTCGTAGCCTCCGGCGATCGGTCGTACGTCCACGTGCCAGTCGTGGATCAGGGTCGCGTTCGCGGGGTGGGGAGTGTCGGCCAGTTGCGCGGCGATCTCGGTGGCCCGGTCGAAGCTCTCGCACTCGACGATCGTGTAACCGGCCAGGACCTCCTGCGTCTCGGAGTAGGGCCCGTCGGTCACGACCGGAACCCCGTCCTTGAGCTCGACCCTCCTGGCGAGCACGGGCGCGCTCAGGCCCTGGGCGTCCACGAACTCCCCGGACTCGACCAGGGCGTGGTTCCACGCCTCCATGAAGGCGTGCAGCGCCGCGACGTCCTCCCCGGACCAGACCGGGGTGTCCGGCTTTCCGGACAGATTGTCGTAGTCGCGCTGCGTGCCGCTCATCATGATCATGTACTTCACGATCTCTCCTCTCGGCCGGCACCGCTCCCGGTGCCGTACACCAGAGACGTCGGAACCACCGCGCCGCCCCGGACACGCGCGCCGGAGGTTTCTCCGCGGTCAGTACACGAGAGCCTGCGCGCCCTCCGCCACGGCCTCCTCGACGAAGGTGGAGGCGCCGGCGATGCGGATGCCGTCGATGAGATCGTCGACCGTGAGGTCTCGCCGGGCCGCGCACTGGGTGCACACCGTCACCCGGCCGCCCGCCAGGACGGCGTCCAGCAGGTCCGTGAGCGGAGCGGCGTGGGCCAGATTGAACTCCTTGGCCCTGCCCGGCACCGCGAACCAGGAGGACTCGCCGGTCAGCCAGAGAGAGACCGGAACGCCGCTCGCCAGCGCGGTGGCCGCGACCGTGAACGCCTGGTTGCAGCGCTCCGGGGCCTCGGCGCCGGCGGTCACCTTGATCACCAGTGATCGTGCCATGTCCGTCACCCTAGACCCCTTCCCACCGGACGTCTTCACCGCGGGCGGCCAGTACAGTTTGGTGTCATGGAAGATGCTGAGGTCCAGGTGCCGGTGCATCCCGATCTGGAGCACATCGCGTTCCTGATCGGCCGCTGGGAGGGCGCCGGTGTCGGGGGATATCCGACGATCGAGAGCTTCAACTTCGGTCAGGAGATCGAGTTCAGCCACAACGGCAAACCGTTCCTGTCGTACGTGAGCCGCACCTGGCTGCTCGACGAGGACGGCAACCGGGTCAGGCCGCTCGCCACCGAGTCCGGCTACTGGCGGCCGCAGCCCGACCGGCAGCTCGAGGTGCTGTTGGCGCATCCGACCGGCATCGTGGAGATCTACATCGGCGAGGTCGTCTTCCACAAGATCGAGCTGCGCACCGACGTGGTGGCGCGCACCGCCTCGGCCAAGGAATACACCGCGGCCACCCGCCTGTACGGGCTGGTCAAGGGCAACCTCATGTGGGCCTATGACATGGCCGCGGTCGGGCACCCGCTCACGTCGCACATGTCGGCGGAGCTCAAGAAGGTAGCTTGATCCATATGAGCACCCCGTTCACCGCCGAGGCGGTCGAGGCGATCAAGCGGCACATGAACGACGACCACCCCGACGACGCGCTGATCATCGTGCGCGGGCTGGGCGGCCGGCCCGCCGCGACGACGGCGGCCACCAGCGGGGTCGACGCCGAGGCGATCGAGTTCACGATCGACGGCGGCGAGCGGGTCAGGGTGCCGTGGGGAGAGACGCTGACCGAACGCCCCCAGGTGCGCATGGCCGTCGTCCGCCTCTATCGCGAAGCCTGCGACAAGCTGGGCATCCCGGCCCGCGGCGAACACTGACCACGCGCGGGAACCGGGGGCATGAAAAAGGGCCCCAGGCGGCGTTCCGCTCGTGATCGAGCGGGTCGGATGGACCATGGACAGGAAAACCATCCCCGCCCTCCGACTGCCAGGGGCCCCGGTGGTTGCCTCGAATTCGCTAAGCAGACGCGAGACAACAGTCCGCATCGTTAGCGGACAACCACCTCGCTAGTCCAACTATGAATCACCATTGTTTGGACCACCTCCTTTCGGCGTACCCCAGAAGTTATGCGCTCGGTCGCGGACGGGGCAAGCGATTAATACTCGGTCGTAGACTCGGGGCATGACGGAGACGCAGTGGCACGAAGAACTCCGCGCCAAGGGCTACCGGGTGACCCCTCAGCGACAGCTCGTGCTGGAGGCGGTCAAGTCGCTTGAGCACGCCACACCCGAAGAGATCTCCGTCAAGGTGCGCGAGACGGCCCGTGGCGTCAACATCTCGACCGTCTACCGCACGCTGGAGCTGCTCGAAGAGCTCGGCATGGTCACCCACACCCATCTGAGCCACGGCGCCCCCACCTACCACCTGGCGGCGGACGCCGACCATCTGCACCTGGTCTGCCGGGGCTGCGGCGAGGTCGGCGAAGTGCGTCCCGAGCTCGCGGACGGGCTGGTCAAGGGGCTGGACAGCGAGATGGGCTTCGTGGCCGACGTACGCCACCTGACCGTCTTCGGCCGCTGCAGCAAGTGCCGATAGGCCGTCTTCGGTCGCCGTCGCAACTGCCGATAACCTGGAAGGCATGCGCAGCCCTCTGCTCGATCTCCCCGGTGCCGTTCCCGCCGACGGCCCCGACTCCGACGTGGCCGCCCACTACGGTGACCTGTTCGCCGAACAACGGGCGCTCGTCAAGGGCGAGGCGGTGGTCGACCGCAGCAACCGCGAGGTGGTCCGTGTCTCCGGAGCCGACCGGCTGAAATGGCTCAACGACCTGACCTCGCAGAAGCTCGACACGCTGACGCCCGGCGAGTGGACGCAGACGCTCGACCTCGATCTCCAGGGCCGGGTCCTGCACCACCTGACGCTGGTCGACGACGGCGAGGCCGTGCTGGCCCACGTCGAGCCGGGCACCGCCGACAGCCTGGTCGCCTATCTCGACCGGATGCGGTTCATGCTCCGCGTCGAGGTCTCGCGCGCCGACGACCTGGCGGTGCTCTCGTCCGCCACCGAGGACTTCCTGGTGCCGCGCGCCGAACTGCCCGACCATCTGGGCAAGCCGCTGGCCGGGCTCTGGGCGTACGAGGCGCTCCGCATCGAGGAGCACCGGCCCCGGCTCGGCTTCGACACCGACCACAAGACGATCCCGCACGAAGTGGGCTGGATCGGCACCGCCGTACACCTCACCAAGGGCTGCTACCGAGGTCAGGAGACGGTCGCCCGCGTCCACAATCTGGGGCATCCGCCGCGGCGGCTGGTGTTCCTGCACCTTGACGGCAGCGTCGACACGCTGCCGGCGCACGGGGCGCCGGTGATCTTCGAGAGCCAGGAGGTGGGCGTCGTCGGCTCCGCCGCCCGCCACCACGAGCTGGGCCCGATCGCGCTGGCCACGGTCAAGCGGACGGTGCCGGTCGACGCGCCCTTGCTCGCGGGCGGCGTCGCCGCCGCCCAAGAGGTCATCGTCCCCCCGGACGCGGGCCGCAACGTCACCATCGACCCGGCGATGCGCCGCCGCCTCCGCTGAACCGGCTTGCCCTTCTTGCCGATCGCCTAGAAGGGCTCGAGGTCGGGGGCGGAGACTGTGTTCACACGTCCACCACGAGCGTGATCGGGCCGTCGTTGACCAGGGACACCTTCATGTCCGCGCCGAACCGGCCCGTCTCCACGTGGGCTCCCAGCGCCCGGAGTTCGTCCACCACGGCGTCCACCACCGGCTCGGCGACCGGTCCTGGAGCGGCGGCCTGCCAGGTGGGCCGCCTGCCCTTGCGGGCGTCGCCGTAGAGAGTGAACTGGCTGATCACCAGAAGCGGCGCCGACACGTCGGAGCAGGACTTCTCGCCATGCAGGATGCGCAGCCCCCAGAGCTTGGCGGCGAGCTTGCGCGCCTCGGCGCGGGTGTCCGAGTGCGTGACGCCGACCAGCACGAGCAGGCCCGGCTCGTCGATCGCTCCGACGGTCACCCCGTCGACCACCACCGACGCGGTGCTGACTCGCTGTACGACTGCTCGCATAAGACCTCATTCTGGCCCAGGTCAAAAGGCTTCGTAGACTCATGCCGAAAGGGGAGGCGAATGTCGCTGGTTGTCGAGGTTGTCCGGTCCGGATTCGTGGAGTCGACCCATCACGTGCGCATGCTCACCGTGGACGCCGCGGGCGATCCGGTCGCGGTGCACGGCGCGGTGCACGTGCCGGCCTCGCCGCGCTCGGCCATGAAGCCGTTCCAGGCGGTCGGCATGCTCCGCGCCGGGCTCGCGCTCGACGGCGAACTCCTCGCGCTGGCCTGCGCCTCCCACTCCGGAGAGCCGTACCACGTCGACGGCGTGCGGAAGATCCTGGCGGAGGCCGGACTGACGGAGTCGGCGCTGCTCTGCCCCGAGGATTACCCCGCCGACCGGGCGGCGACCGACCTGGGCCGCGTCTACATGAACTGCTCCGGCAAGCACGCCGCCATGCTCGCCACCTGTGTGCTGAACGACTGGCCGCTCGCCACTTACCTGGAGCCGACGCACCCGCTGCAGCGGACGATCCGCCGCACGGTGGAGGAGCTGACGGGCGAGCGGGTCGCGGCCTCGGGCGTGGACGGGTGCGGCGCGCCGCTGTTCTTCGTCTCGATGGTGGGCGTGACGCGAGCCTTCCGCGCGCTGGCTCTGGGGGAGGCGGGCTCGTACGAGCGGCGGATCTTCGACACCATGCGCGCGCATCCGGAGTGGACGTCCGGCACGATCAGGCCGGAGACCGAGCTGATGCGGGCCCTGCCGGGGCTGATGGTCAAGGTGGGCGCGGAGGGGTTCAACGCGTTCGTGTTCGAGGACGGGCGGGCGGGCACCGTCAAGGTCGAGGACGGCGCGCAGCGGGCCCGCACGCCCGCCACGGTGACGGCGCTGCGCTCGCTCGGCCTGGACGCCCCGGAGCTGGACACGATGGCCCGCCCGCCGCTGATGGGCGGCGGGCGCGCCGTGGGCGAACTACGCCTCCGCTAAGCGCTGGGCTCCTACAACGTGCGGAACTGGCGGCTGGCCGAGATGGCGCCTGAGGTCGTCGTGGTGAACGTACGCATCGACCCGGCGAACTTGGACAGGTCCCACTCAGCCGGGCCGTGATACCAGTACAGGTTGTCGGACTGGGGCCCGTTGCCGGTGACCGAGGCGACGACCCGGGACCAGTGCTCCACGCCATCGAAGATCACCGCGTACGGGAGATAGCGGGAGAACAGCTCCACCCGGTGCTGTTCGGGCACCTCGCCGAGGTCACCGGAGAACAGGTACTCGCGGAAACTCATCGTGTGCGCCAGCGCGGCCGACCCCTTGGCGGTCTTGGCGGGCATGTACTGGCCGCCGACCGCCAGAGCGCCGCCGGCGATGATCAGCGCCAGGCCCAGCAGGCCGTACGTGGTGAACCAGGCGAGCGCCACGGTGGCCAGCAGGCCCACACCGATGAGCAGCACGCCGATGACCGTCCAGCGGGTCCGCTCGGTGTCGGGACGGCGGGCGAACCAGCCCTGCGTCACCACGTCGGCGTAGAGGGCGTCGCGGACCTTGCCCAGGTGACTGGCGAACGAACCGGACATCTGAGACAGCAGCACCATGTCGCGCCCGTCGAAGATGGCGTCGTACAGCGCCCGCTCGTACGGCAGCAGCGTGTTGACCGGCGCGTTCGGCAGCCTGACCAGCGTCCAGTCGGGCGCGTCGTAGGTCTGCCGCGGCTGCTCGTCGATGCGCAGGTAACCGCGGACCGCGAGGTCCACGATCGTCGCGGTGACGTCGACCACGTCGGCCTGTTCGTCCACCAGTGTGCCGATCTGGCCGGGCCGGACACCGTCGGGCGGGGAGAAGCGTCCGTTCTGCACGGGGGCGACCGAGTTGCGCTCGTGGCCAGCGGCCCTGGAGTCGCGTCCGCGCGTCCAGTAGAGCAGGCCGACGCCGCCGAGCAGGAGGACCAGCAGGGCGGCCAGCGCGCCGCCGGTGACGCCGTTCAGCGTGAACGCGCCGGCCAGCGAGAAGCGCCGCTCCAGGATCGGCGCGCCGCTGGTGGAGCCCTTGGCGTAGCCGACGACCACGGTCAGCGCCTGGCCGGGGCCCACGTTCTGCTGCTCGAAGGCGGCCTCGGTGGCGCCGTGGTCCATGGACGCGGACGTACAGCCGATGGCCGAGGTCAGCTCACCGGCGAAGCACGACAGGTTCTGCACCTGGCCGGGACCGCTCACCTTGACCGTCGCCTTGGTGACCGGCTCGCTCCAGCCGTTCACCGCGAACCAGCGCAGCTCCTCGATGGCACCCGCGGGCGTCACGGCCCCCTTGACGTCGTACTCGACGGTTCCGGGCCCCTTCATGGTCAGCACGTCGCCGGCGAGTGTGCCGCCCTTGACGTTCGAGATCTGGTACAGCCGGTCATTGTCGTCGTCGAAGCGGGTCCTGGTGAGGAACGTCCGCTTGAGCTCCCCCGAGCCGCCGCTGATCTTCTCGACCACGTGCAGTGTGCCGTTCTTGGCGAGGCTCATGGTCACCTCGTCGGTGATCCCGGCCGCCGCCGTGGCGGGGACGGCGGTCAGCGACAGAGCGACGGCCCCCAGTATGGCCAGCGTGCGCCTGATACCCGTCATGGCGGCACATCGTAGCGGTTCGTCCTCCTTGGAGGCGTACGGGCGTCTTCCGACCAGGCTGGATCAGTCGAGGGCGATGCCGTTGGCGGCCCGCTGGACGTTCTCCGGGGCCGCGCCCTGGCCGGGGTTCTCCAGGGCGAGGGCCTGGTTGAGCTCGGCGAACGGCCGCATCCGCGCCTCATAGCGGTCGAACGCGCCGTGCGGGTCCCTGGACAGCTCCTGGGCCAGTACGTACGCGCCCACCATCGCCAGGCTGGTGCCCTGGCCCGACAGCGGCGAGGCGCAGTAGCCGGCGTCGCCGACCAGCGTCACCCGGCCCTCGGACCAGCGCTCCATCCGGATCTGCGCCATCGCGTCGAAGTAGAAGTCGTCGGCCGCCCACAGCGCCTTCAGCAGCCGGGGCGTCTCCCAGCCCAGCCCGGAGCAGCGCTCCTCGATGAGCCGCTTCTGCTGCTCGATGTCGCGGTAGTCGTAGGCGACGTCCTCGCCACCGAAGCCGATGTTGACCCTGATCGAGGCATTGCCGGTGGCGGTGTAGAGGCCGAACCCCGCGTCGCCCTCGCGGTGCCACACCTGCCAGCGGTCCAGGTCGAGGAAGTTGTCGGCGCTGTAGATCGCCACGTACATGCCCAGGTGGTGAATGAACCGCGACTCCTCGCCGAACACCAGCCCGCGCACGTTCGAGTGCAGGCCGTCGGCGCCGACCACGTAGTCGAAGCGCCGCCGCACGCCGCTCTCGAACGTCACCTGGACCCCTTGGCCGTTCTGGTGGAGCGCCGCGATCGAGTCGCCATAGAGGTATTCGACGCCGCTGCCCGAGGCGGCGATGACGAGCGCGGTCAGGTCGTCGCGCATGATCTCGATGTCGGGGCTGTCCAGCCGGCCGCCGCTGATCGTCTCCTCGGTGGTGCGCATCAGCTCGTTGCCGTCGCCGTCGACCATCGACATGCCGCGCATGTCGGTCTTCATGGCTCGTGCCTGCTCCAGGATGCCCATGCGCTCGGCCACCTCCAGGGCGGCTCCCCGGATGTCGATCGCCTGGCCGCCTCGGCGGGGGGCGGGGGCGCGTTCGACGACGGTCACCTCGAAGCCGTGCTCGCGCAGCCAGTAGGCCAGGACGGGTCCGCCGATGCTGGCGCCGGAGATGAGGACGTTCATGGGATCTCCCTTTTGTTGACGCTGTACGAGGTGAATGTACGGCGTACAGACAGGCTTTGCAACTGGGATTCTGCTAATCTCTGTACTAGTACAGGGGTGGAGGAGGCCGGGTGGTTGGGGAAGCGGTGCCGCCGTACGTGCGGATCGTCGACGACATCAAGCGCCGGATAGCGGACGGCGAGTTGCGGGTCGGGGAGCGGGTGCCCTCCACCAGGCAGCTGGCGAGGGACTGGGACGTGGCTCTGGCCACGGCCGCCAAGGCGCTGGCCCGGCTCGCGCAGGAAGGCGTGGTCGTGGCCGAGTCGCGCGTCGGCACGGTCGTCGCCGGACCCTCGGCCCGGTCACCACGTCGGCCGCACGGCGACCCCCATGACCCCAGTCGAGAGCCGACGCGAGGCCCCGCCCCTGATGCGGTCTCCCGCGATCCGGGCCACGATCTGGGCCGTGACCCGGGCCGTGACCCGGGCCGTGACCTGGGCCGTGACTCCGCGCGTGATCTGACGCGGGAGCGGGTCGTGCGGACCGCCGTCGAGATCGCCGACGCCGAAGGGCTGTCCGCGCTGTCCATGCGCGGCGTCGCGGGTCGGCTCGGCGTGGCCACGATGTCGCTCTACCGCCATGTGGGCAGCAAGGACGACCTGGTCGAGCTGATGATCGACCAGGTGTTCGGCGAATACCCGCTCCCCGCCGAGCCGCCGCCCGGCTGGCGGGCCCGGCTGGAGGTGGCGGCCCGCGTGCAGTGGGCGGCCTACCGGCGGCACCCATGGCTCACCCGGATCACCTCGCTGAGCCGGCCGCTGCCGTCACCCAGCCTGCTCAAGCACGCCGAATGGGCGCTGGCGGCGGTCGACGGCCACGGCCTCGACCCGGAGAGCATGATGCACGTGCACATCCTGATGTACAGCTACGTCGAGGGGATCGCCGCCAACTTCGAGCTGGAGTCTCAGGCGCAGGCCGAGACCGGCCTCACGGACGACGAATGGATGCGGGCCCAGGACGCGCGGCTGACGGCCGTCGTCACCTCGGGCGCCTATCCCACGTTCGTCGATGTCATCCGCCGGATGGGGGGCGACTTCGACTTCGATCTCGACCGGCTCTTCGAGTTCGGTCTGCGATCGCTGCTCGACGGCCTGGCCGGGATCATCGAAGGCGCGGGCCGAGCCAGGTCGTGATCAGCCCGCGAGCGCGATGCGGAGACGCTGGTCCTGCGGCGCGGAGACGTCAGTCCGAGATCGCGATGCGGAGGCGGCGGAAGCCGCGGCCCTTGCTCTCGATCTTGGCGACCTTGATGCGCCCGATCTGCTTCGTCGAGGCGACATGCGTGCCCCCGTCGGCCTGGGTGTCCAGCCCGACGATGTCGACGATCCTGACGTCCTCCACATGCTCCGGCACCAGGTTGGTCGCCGTCCGGATGATGTCCGGGATGTCGAACGCCTCCTTGCGCGGCAGCACCCGTACGTCGATCCGCCGGTCCGCGACGATCTCGGCGTTGCACGCGTCCTCGACCGCCTCCTTGAAGCCCGGCGGCAGCTCCGGCAGGTTGAAGTCCATCCGCGCGCTCAGCTCGTCCATGTTGCCGCCCGTCACCAGCGAGCCGTAGTCGCGGAAGACGACGCCGCACAGGACGTGCAACCCCGAGTGGGTACGCATCAGGGCGGAACGCCGCGCGTCGGCCACCGCCCCCTGAACGACCGTGCCCACCGGCGGGACCGGATCGCCCTCTGCCGGAATCAGGTGCAGATCATCGCCTTTGCGCACTCCGACGATCCGAGTTTCCACCCCCTGCCAAAGCAGAACTCCGTGATCCGCCGGCTGGCCGCCTCCGCCCGGATAGAATGCCGACTTGCTCAGCACGATTCCGTCGGGTGTGGAGTCAAGGACGACGGCCTCGAAGTCGCGCAGGTCCTGATCCGACAATTCGAGCCGTTCTGTCCGCCCGTGGAGGTCATGAGTCATGTCGGCAGCTTAATCCCCGAGGTGGTTATGCGCGGCCTGCTGGATCGAGCCCTGATCGCACCGGCTGTCGCGATATTGGGGATTTGTTGTGCGATATCGGGATGTGGTGGTGGGGCTGGTGAACCTTGGCCGAGCCCGGCGCAGCTTCATTCTGAGTCGCCTCTGCCGCGGAGCGGGCCGGCCGCACCCGTCGTGATGTTCGTCGGCGACAGCTTCACGGTCGGCTCCGGCCCGGTGCCGCTCTGGCGGACCTACGCCGCCGAGTCGGCCCGGCTGCTCGGCTGGCAGCCGGTCATCGCGGGCGCGGGCGGCACCGGCTATCTCAACCAGGGCCGCGTCGGGCGTACGTTCCAGGAGTCGTTCGAGGCCGAGCTGGCCTGGCGCCCCGCGCCCGACACGCTGATCATCTCAGGCGGCCACAACGACAACCCCTGGTCGCCGACGAGCGTACGGCGAGCGGCGGCGAGCCTCATCTCCGAGGCGCGGACCCACTGGCCGAGAACCCGGATCCTCATGATCGGCCCTATCTGGCTGCACGACACCCCACGCAAGGCCTATCGGCTGCGTGACGCGCTGTCAGGCCTGGCCCAGCAGGAAGCAGTCCCCTTCCTGGACCCGCTCGCCGAGCAGCGGATCACCGGAACCCCGCCCGGCCAGCTGCTCCCCGACGGCATCCATCCGACCGCCGAGGGCCACTTCCACCTGGCCCAATGGCTGGCCGACGCCATCGGCCGCCTACCCGGGAAGGATCACCAAGGTCCGTAGGGGCCGTTGTTGCCACCGCGCCCGCCCATGCCCTTGACGGCGGGCTTGACATCGACGACGTAGACCGTCGCCGCGATGACGGCGATGATCGAGAAGAACCCCAGCCCGATCCCGAGGAACTCGCTGCCCCCAAGGAACATGAAGGCCTGGAAGTAGGACCACGCGCCCGCGGCGGAGAACAGCGTGGCCAGGATCAGGATGATCAGCCAGAGGTTTTTCTGCAGCTTGCCGGCCGACACGAACGCGTTGGCCGGCACCCGCGCCGCGTGCACCAGCGCATAGACCGACATGCCGAAGATGCCGGCCGCGAGCAGCAGGAAGAGAAGATTCAAGCCGCCGTTGACAATTTCCATGTGAGTCCCGCCCAACCCTCGCGATGAAACGGCCCCAGCCTAGTAGGCGCCCCCGACAAACGGGCACCCCCGAAGCGGAAAGCCCACCTCCGTGCGGAGGTGGGCTTTCGGCGTGGTGTCAGGCCTTGGGCGTGGTGGCCTTGGTGGTGCGGGGCTTCTTGACGGGGGTGGCGACGGCCGGCTCGGCGGCCTCCGACACCTCCTCCAGCTCCAGCGCGGCCTCGCCGGTCGTCTTGCTGACGACCTTGCGCCCGCGGGTGGCGAAGTCCTCGTAGACCTCGGTGGCCAGCACGGTCAGCTGGTCGGCGTAGGTGCGCGCCTTCTCGGGGAACTCCCTGGCGAAGCCCTCGGCCTTGTCGGCGTAGGTGCGGGCCTTCACGGGCAGGTCCTTGGCGATCTCAGCGCGCCGGGACTGCAGCTTCAGCAGCTGCTCGGGCAGCTCCCGCAGCTTCTCCACCGCGTAGTCGCCCGCACCCGCCACGGCGTAGAAAGGCTTGGAGTCGGTGAGCTTCTTGACCTCAGTGGCCAGCGTCATGGGTTAACCTTCCTTGGTTTCCTGGTTGGCGGTGCCATTGCCGGTGGACGCCGCGAAAGGCTCAAGCGCGGCGAGATATTCCTCAGGCAGCGGCTCGTCGTCCGATTCGGAGTCGTGCCGGAGATGAGCGTTCTGGGAGGTCTGCTCGTCTTCGGCGCGCTTCTCCTTGCGAAACGACTCGTAGATATCGATGAGCACCTGGCGTTGCCGCCCGCTCAGGTTCGCGTCGGCGCGAATCGCGGTGATGACATCACTCGGCGGCTCGCGATCCTCGATCAGGCCCGCCTGCACATAGAGCGCTTGCGATGAAATGTGCAGACCCTTGGCGATCTGGTTGAGGATCTCCGCGCTCGGCTTCCGCAGACCGCGCTCGATCTGGCTGAGGTAGGGGTTGGACACCCCTGCGGCCGCCGCGAGCTGGCGCAGCGAGATCTTCGCCTGCTGCCGCTGCTCGCGGATGTATTCGCCGATCGAGCCGACCTTCGGTAGTGCCATGCCTCTAGTGTGCCCCAGAGTGCTTGCAATTGCAAACGCAAAGCTAACGCCAGCAAGCGCTAAAACTGGATGGTCCAGAGGAACGGGGTGGCGGTGACCAACGTGACGGACAGGGCGAGGATGCTGAAGCGCATCGTGGTGGGCAGTGCGGGACCCGGCTTGATCAGGCGATCCACCCGGGCCATGACGTTCTGGGCGCGTACGCCGAGCATGCCCTGCGGGGTCGGCATGGCGCCGGCCGTACCGAACCTGAGCAGGGCGGTGGCCAGCCTGCGCGGCGAGCAGTAGCGGCGCGCGCGGTCGTCGGCGGCCATCTCGATGAGCAGCTCGACCTGCGCCTGCGCCTCGCAGACCACCTTGGACCAGGGCAGGGCCCGGCGCAGGGCGGCGAACGGCAGCAGCACCAGGTCGTGCCGCTCCCGTACGTGCGCGGCCTCGTGCGCGAGCACGGCCGTGAGCTCGTCGTGCGAGAGCAGCTTGAGCGCCCCCTCGCTGACCACCACCTGCGAGCGCAGCCCCGGCACGCAGTAGGCCGCCGCGCTCGGATGGTCGAGCACCCGCACGCCGGGCACGCCCGGGTCGTCGCGGGCGATCAGCGCGAGCAGCACGCGGTGCCGCCTGCGCGCCTGCAGCGCCTGCACGCCGGCGGTGATCAGCACCACGATGAGGACGGTTAGTGAGGTCAGCCCGGCGATCATCGCCGTCATGTGCAGCGGATCCCAGGTCCCGCGCGGCCGCTCGCCGCTCAGGAAGGCCGCCATGCCCGGCAGGATGCCCAGCCCGGAGGGCTGCACGGCGTACGCCAGCATGGCGCCGGTCGTGGCCAGGCCCCAGGCCACGCCCAGGGACTGCCAGAGGATGATGGCGATCCGAGGGGCACGAGACGTCCAGCGGGCAGTCGTGAGACGCCAGGAGCCGAGCCCGCACGCGAGGGCGAGCGCTGCCAGCGTCGCTGCCGTGGTCACTCTTCCTCCAGCTCCAGCTCCGTGAGAGCCCTGCGCAGGATCTCCGCCTCAGAGCCGGACACGGCCTGGGCGAAGCGGGTGAGGGCGGCCGAGCGGTCGCCCGTCAGGTCCAGAGCTTCCAGCATAAGCTCAGCGATGTACGCGTCGCGGCTCGCCGCCTGCTCGTAGCGCCAGGCGCGGCCGTCTCGGGTCCGCTGGAGGAACCCCTTGCGG
This sequence comes from Nonomuraea sp. NPDC049028, assembly GCF_043197735.1. NCBI lineage: Bacteria > Bacillati > Actinomycetota > Actinomycetes > Streptosporangiales > Streptosporangiaceae > Nonomuraea > Nonomuraea sp. NPDC049028. The sequence goes on along the minus strand of NZ_JBICTR010000008.1, from coordinate 353,112 downwards.
GTCAGACGGTCGAGGACGGTCATGACGGTGGTCGGGGCCAGATCGCGGTCGGCTATGAGCCTGCCGACCTCACGGGCCGTCAGCGGGCTGCTCCCCGCCCAGATGATGTCCATGATGCTGCGTTCGAGCTCGCCAAGACCCTTCACACTCTTCAGCGTAGTACTACACAGCGTCGAGCAGCCATCCGGGATGCTGGTGAGATGGACGTCACGCTCGTACAGGGGGACATCACCGCGCAGACGGTTGACGCGATCGTCAACGCCGCCAACTCGTCGCTGATGGGCGGGGGCGGGGTCGACGGCGCGATCCACCGGCGGGGTGGGCCGGAGATTCTCGCCGAATGCCGGGCGTTGCGGACGTCCCACTACGGCAAGGGACTGCCGGCCGGGCAGGCCGTGGCCACGACCGCCGGACGGCTCGACGCCCGCTGGGTGATCCACACCGTCGGGCCGGTCTATTCGCGGACCGATGACCGCTCCAAAGTCCTGGCCTCGTGTTATCGCGAGTCGCTCCGGGTGGCCGACTCACTGGGGGCCCGATCGGTGGCCTTTCCCGCGATCTCGACCGGCATCTATGGGTGGCCACTGGACGACGGCGCCCGCATCGCGCTGCGCACTGTGCGGGAGGTTTCCACAGCTGTGGACGAAGTGCGGTTCGTCCTGTTCGACGCGGTCGCTTACGCGGCCTTCTCCGCCGCTCTTTAGTCAGCCGCTCTTTAGTCACAGGGGCGCCACGGAGTCCCAGGGGAGGGTCAGTTCGCCGAGGCGCCATCTGGCCGTGCCGCCGAGCGGTGGATGCCGGTGGATGGGCCAGGAGTTCGCCAGCAGGTCCATGGCGGCCAGCCAGCGTTGCCGGCGGCCGTGGGCGCCGTACGGGGCGGTTCTCGCCCAGGCGCGGTCGAAGTCGCTCAGGAACGCATGGATGCGCTCACCGGGGACGTTGTGGTGGATGAGGGTCTTCGGCAGGCGGTCGGCCAGGTCCGAAGGGCGGTCGAAGGCGTCGAACCTGGCCGAGAGGGTGAGCGTGCGCGGGCCGTCCCGATCCAGACCGGCCCAGATCGCCCGGTGGCCGCTCTCCGAGCAGGTGCCCTCCACCAGGACGCCGCCGGGGGCCAACCGGCCGCGCAGCGCCTCCCAGTAGCGCCAGGCGTCGGCCTCGCCGTACTGCCTGAGGACGTTGAAGGCCCGGATCAGCAGCGGGGGACGCGAGACCGGCAGTTCGAAGCCGCCCAGGGCGAAGCTCAGCCCGGCACGCTCGTACGGCTTGGCCAGGGCGACCCGCGCGGGGTCGATCTCGATGCCCACCACCTCGATGTCCGGGCTGATCCGCCGCAGGCGGGTGAACAGCTCCAGCGTGGTGGTGTGGGAGGCGCCGTAGCCGAGGTCCACGGCCAGCGGCCGGACGGCGCCGCGCAGCAGACGGCCATGCGCGGCGGCGATCCACCGGTCGGCGCGCCGCAGCCGGTTGTGCCCGGTCGTGCCCCTGGTGATCGAACCGACCGGCCTAGCCACCGACGCGGTGCACCCGGTGCTGGGCGGCCTGGGCGCGCGGGCGCATGACCAGGCGGTCGATGTTCACGTGCGCGGGCCTGGTGACGCACCACACGATCGCGTCGGCCACGTCGTCGGAGCTCAGCGGATCCGGCACGCCCTGGTAGACGCGGGCGGCCGCCGTCTCGTCGCCGCGGAAGCGGGTCACCGCGAAGCCCTCGCTCTGGACCATGCCCGGCGCGATCTCCACGACGCGTACGGGCTGCCCGACCAGCTCCAGCCTGAGCGTCTCGGCCATCGACCGCTGCGCCTGCTTGGCGGCCACGTAGCCGCCCCCGCCCTCGTACGCCACCAGCCCCGCGGTCGAGGTGAGCATCACCAGCACCCCGTCGCCCGACTCGACGAGCATGGGCACCAGGGCCTGCGTCATCCGCAAGGATCCGAGGACGTTGGTGTCGTACATCCGCTGCCAGTCGTCGAGCCGCCCCTCGGCCACCGGCTCCATGCCGAGCGCGCCACCGGCGTTGTTGACCAGCACGTCGCACCGGTCGAGCGAGGCCGCCAGCGCGTCCACCGACTCCTGAGAGGTCACGTCCAGGGACACGGGGCGGATCCCGGGCACCTCGGCGGCCAGCTTGTCCAGCCGGTCCCGACGTCGCGCGCCCGCCACCACGTCGTAGCCCTCGGCGGCCAGCCGCCGCGCCGTCGCCTCACCGATCCCGCTGCTCGCGCCCGTCACCACAGCTGTCTTCTTCATGGCACACATCTTGCCAGCACTGCCCATGACACCCCGCTTGTCGGGAATGTCGGGATGTTCTGCATAGTTGTACTGCGTTTGGAGGTGGTGTCGGGTGAGGCGACGACGGGTCAACCGGGTCGCGACCATCAGCATGCACACGTCTCCCCTGGAACAGCCCGGCACGGGCGACGCCGGCGGGATGAACGTGTACATCGTCGAATCGGCGAAGCGGCTGGCCGAGTCCGGCGTCGAGGTGGAGATCTTCACCCGGGCCACTGGACGTGACCTGCCACCGGTAGCCGACCTCGCCCCCGGTGTCATGGTCCGCCACCTGACCGCCGGACCGTACGAGGAGCTGACCAGGGCCGACCTGCCCGGCCAGCTCTGCGCGTTCCTGTCCGGCGTGCTGCGGACCGAGGCGATGTACGACCCCGGCCGCTATGACGTCATCCACTCGCACTACTGGCTGTCCGGCCAGGTCGGCTGGCTGGCCAAGGAGCGCTGGGGCGTGCCCCTGGTGCACACCATGCACACCATGGCCAAGGTGAAGAACCTGCTGCTGGCCCAGAACGACCAGCCCGAGCCGCAGGCCCGCGTGGTGGGTGAGCAGCAGGTCGTGGAGATCGCCGACCGGCTCGTGGCCAACACCGCCGACGAGGCGAACGAGCTCATGGAGCTGTACGGGGCGCAGGAGGAACGCGTCGCGGTGGTGAACCCGGGTGTCAACCTCACGGTCTTCCAGCCCGCTTCACAGGGAGCCTCCCGGCGCCGTCTCGGGCTGCCGCAGAACGCCCACGTCCTGCTGTTCGTGGGCCGGATCCAGCCGCTGAAGGCGCCCGACGTGCTGCTGCGCGCCGCCTCGCGGATGCTCATCGACGACCCTTCGCTGCGTGACCGCCTGGTCGTCGCGTGCGTGGGCGGCCCGTCGGGCAACGGCCTGGCCAGGCCGTCCCTCCTCGCCGAGCTCGCCGCCGAGCTGGGCATCTCCGACGTCGTCCGGCTCGTGCCGCCCGCGCCGCAGCACGAGCTGGCCGACTGGTACCGCGCGGCCGACGTGACCGTCGTGCCGTCCTACAGCGAGTCGTTCGGCCTGGTCGCCCTGGAGTCGCAGGCGTGCGGCACCCCCGTCGCGGCGGCCGCCGTGGGCGGGCTGCGTACGGCCGTACAGGATGGCGTGTCGGGTGTGCTCGTGGACGGCCATGACTCGCACGAGTGGGCACGTGCGCTGCGCCGGTTCGTCACCGCGCCGGCCTGGCGCGACGGCCTGTCGATCGGCGCCCGTGAGCACGCGGCGGCGTTCGGCTGGCAGGCCACGTCGTCGCGGCTGATGGAGGTCTACGCGGACGCCGTCGCCGACCTGCACCGGCTCCCGGTCGCCGTCATCTCATAGGCTGCCTGTTCCGTAGGCTGTACGACATGCGCGAAGTCGTAGAAAGCGCGCTCAAGGCAGCGGACGTGTCCTTTGACGAGCCGCGGCCGGGGGCGTTCCTGGTGAAGCTGCCCGGGCAGCACAAACTCGCCACGATGACGTGGTTGATCATCGGCGATCAGGCGCTGCACGTCGAGGCGTTCTTCTGCCGCCAGCCCGACGAGAACCACACCGAGTTCTACAAATGGCTGCTCGCCAAGAACGGCGGCATGTACGGCGTCCACTTCTCCGTCGACAGCGTCGGCGACGTCTACCTCGTCGGCCGGGTGCCGCTCACGGCGATCACGGAAGAGGAGATCGACCGGCTGCTCGGCTGCGTGCTGACCTATTCGGACGACTGGTTCGACCGGGCTCTGGAGCTCGGCTTCGCCTCGTCGATCAGGCGTGAGTGGGCCTGGCGCGCCAAACGGGGTGAGTCGCTGGCCAACCTCCAGGCGTTCGCCCGCTTCGCTGATCCGGCGCGGACCGACACCTGACCGGTCCGGCGCGGACCGAGGGCTTCCCGGGTCCGGCGCGGACCGAGGGCTTCCCGGGTGGTCCGGCGCGGACCGGCGGCTGACGCCCGCCATAGGATTGCCCGCATGGCGACTTTGGTGCTGCTACGGCACGGCGAGAGTGACTGGAACGCGAAAGGCCTGTTCACCGGATGGGTGGACGTGAGCCTCTCGGCCAAGGGCGAGGACGAGGCCCGCCGGGGCGGCAGGCTCCTGGTGGAGGCCGGGGTCCGCCCCGATGTGGTGCACACCAGCCTGCTCACCAGGGCCATCCAGACGGCCCAGCTCTCCCTCGGCGAGGCCGACCTGCTCTGGCTGCCCGTCAAGCGCTCGTGGCGGCTCAACGAGCGCCATTACGGCGCCCTCCAGGGCAAGAACAAGGCGCAGACCCGTGAGGAGTTCGGCGACGAGCAGTTCATGCTCTGGCGGCGTTCCTTCGACGTCCCGCCGCCCCCGATCGCCGACGGCGACGAATACTCCCAGGCGGGTGACCCGCGCTACGCCCTGCTGCCGCCCGAGCTCATGCCGCGCACCGAGTGCCTCAAGGACGTCGTCGACCGCATGCTGCCCTACTGGTACGACGAGATCGTCCCGGATCTCGCGGCCGGGCGCACCGTGCTGGTGGCGGCGCACGGCAACTCGCTGCGGGCGCTGGTCAAGCACCTCGACGGCATCCCCGACGAGGAGATCGCCGGGCTCAACATCCCCACGGGCATTCCGCTGCGCTACGAGCTGGACGCCGAGTTCAAGCCGCTCCAGCGCGGCGGCGAATACCTCGACCCGGAGGCCGCGAAGGCGGCGATCGAGGCGGTCGCCAACCAGGGCCGCTGAACGCCGACGGCGGGGCGCACCGTGCGCCCCGCCGTCATCGGCTCAGGTCAGCTCGGTGTCGGGCGGGAGCCCGTCACCAGGTAGACGACGTCACCGGCCACATTGACCGCGTGGTCGGCGTAGCGCTCGTAGTAGCGGCCGATCAGCGTGATGTCGATCGCCGGCTCCACGCCGTGCGGCCAGTCCTTGGCCAGGATGTTCCTGAACAGCCGCCGGTGCAGCTTGTCCATGGCGTCGTCGTCGGCCTCCAGCTCCAGCGCCGACTCCACGTCGTGCGAGGCGATGCAGCCGCCGGCCTTCGTGACCAGGGTCTCGGCGATCTGGCCCATCTGCACGATCGTGGGCCGTACCTCCGCCGGGATGGCCGTCTCGGGGTGGCGCAGCCGCGCGACCTTGGCCACGTGCACCGCCAGGTCGCCCATGCGCTCCAGGTCCGTGCCCATCCGCAGGGCCGTGATGACCATCCGAAGGTCCACGGCCACCGGCTGCTGCCTGGCCATCAGCTCGAAGATGGACGCCTCGAGCTGCTCGAACGTCGCGTTCACCTCCGCGTCTCTGGAGATCACGCTCTCCGCGAGCTGGAGGTCGGAGTCGAGCAGGGCCGTGGTGGCACTGGAAATGGCCGAGCGGACCAGTCTGGTCATCTCGACCAGCTTGTCAGTCAGGGAATCGAGTTCTTCATGGTACGCGTCGCGCATGCCGTCACCGTACGTCGCTCTTGATGAACGAACTCCTACCGCGAGATGAACTTTCCCGGAAAGAGCCGTTCATCCCCAGGTGGAAGGGCTGTCACTTGAAGAAGGCCACCTACCATCGAAAGCATGAGTGAGATGGCCATGAGCTTGACGGCCCTGGCGGGGTTCGTCGTGGGAGCGCTGGCGGTCCTGTTCTACCGCAACCAGATCGAGTCCTCGAACAGGGCCGCGACGGCCGGCGACCAGGAGACCGGCGCCTTGCCGCAGGGTGTCGCCTCGGTGCTGGCCGTGCTTCCCTCGTCCGCCGTCGTGCTCGACGCGCACGACCGCGTGCTGCGGGCCAGCTCGGCCGCCCGCGCGTTCGGGCTGGTCAAGGGCGATCGGCTGATGGCCGCCGAGCTTCTCGCCCTGGCCCGGCAGGTACGCCGGGACGGCGAGATCCGCGAGAGCGAGATCGACGTCGCGGGGCACAAGTTCGGCCAGGAGATCACGAACTTCGCGGTCCGGGTGGCCCCGCTCGGCTCGCACGGCCAGGTGCTGGTGCTCGCCGAGGACCAGACCGAGCGGCGCAGGGTCGAGGCCGTCCGCCGCGACTTCGTGGCGAACGTCAGCCACGAGCTCAAGACCCCCGTCGGCGCGCTGAGCCTGCTCGCCGAGACCATCCAGGACGCCGCGGACGATCCCGAGGCCGTCACCAGGTTCGCCGGGCGCATGCAGCACGAGGCCGCCCGGCTCAACTACCTCGTGCAGGACCTGATCACGTTGAGCCGGATCCAGGGCGCCGAGCCCATCCCCACCCCCGGCCAGGTCTCGATCGACGAATCCATCCACGACGCCATAGACCACTGCAACACCAGAGCCATCGCCAAGGACATCACGCTCGTCACCGGCGGCACGGAGGGCCTGCGCATCTGGGGGGATGACGAACTGCTCGTCACCGCCCTGCGCAACCTCATCGACAACGCCGTCGCCTACAGCCCCGAACACACCCGGGTCGTCGTCAGCGTCAGACCGGCCGGCGACTCCGTCGAGATCAGCGTCAGCGACCAGGGCATCGGCATTCCAGAAGAGTCGCTGGAGCGCATCTTCGAACGCTTCTTCCGCGTCGACGCGGCCAGGTCCCGGGCGACCGGCGGCACCGGGCTCGGCCTCGCGATCGTCAAGCACGTCGCCGCGGCGCACGCCGGCGAGGTCTCCGTCTGGAGCAAGGAAGGCTCCGGCTCCACATTCACGCTGCGGCTGCCCGCATTCGGCGGCACCGCGGTGGTCGTACCACCCCCGAACACCCTGGAGGCCGCAAAATGACCCGAGTTCTCGTGGTCGAGGATGAAGAGTCATTCTCCGACGCCTTGTCGTACATGCTCCGCAAAGAAGGCTTCGAGGTCTCCGTCGCGGCGACCGGGCCGGAGGCGCTCGACACGTTCGACCGGAGCGGCGCCGACCTGGTGCTGCTCGACCTGATGCTGCCCGGACTGCCGGGCACCGAGGTATGCCGCTCGCTGCGGCAGCGCTCCAAGGTGCCGGTCATCATGCTGACCGCCAAGGACAGCGAGATCGACAAGGTCGTGGGCCTGGAGTTGGGCGCCGACGACTACGTCACCAAGCCGTTCTCCTCGCGCGAGCTCGTCGCCCGCATCCGCGCCGTACTGCGCCGCCAGGGCGACGCGGTGGAGGAGCTGGAGTCCGCGGTGCTGGCGGTGGGTCCCGTGCGCATGGACGTCGACAGGCACGTGGTGGCCGTACGCGGTGACCAGGTGCAGCTGCCGCTGAAGGAGTTCGAGCTCCTGGAGGTGCTGCTGCGCAACGCCGGGCGGGTGCTCACCCGGGGGCAGCTCATCGACCGGGTGTGGGGCGCCGACTATGTGGGAGACACCAAGACGCTCGACGTTCACGTCAAGCGGCTGCGCGCCAAGATCGAATCAGACCCGTCCAACCCGCGCTGCATTCTGACCGTGCGCGGGCTGGGCTACAAGTTCGACGCGCTGGAGAGCTGACAGAGTTAAGCCCCGGTTCGGCACGTACCTCTTGTGCCGGACCGGGGCTTTCTCTTGGGGTCAGTGCTCCCCTTCGGCCGCGGCGGTGGCCGAGGGCGTAGGCGTCGGCGCGGCGGTCGCGTTGGGCGCCGGCGGGTAGTCCTTGAACTCGCGGCTGCGCGTGACCACAGGGACGTTCATGGACACGATCCCGGCGTTGGCGAACTGGAGGTCCAGCCGGATGCTCTCGCCGCCCCTGAGGCCCTTGGAGATGCCCTCCAGCATGATCTGCGGGCTCGGCTTGCCGGTGTTGACGAGCTGGTTGCTCGGCAGCTGGATCGGCGTGGTCACCTTCGCGGTGGCCATGGTGCCGGCGTTGACCGCCGTGAGCGTGTCAGGGGCGCCGTTGGTGTTGAGGATGTTCAGGTAGACCGGGGCGGAGCCGCCGTAGACGAGTTGTGCGCCGGAGTCGGGGCCGAGGATGAACGCCTGGGGGATGTGGATGCCATGCGTGCCGTAGTTCTTGGCCTGATCGAAGAGGACTCCGGCCTCATTGGGGGCGTACGGCTTGTTGGTGTCTGCGTCGAATCCAGCCGAACAGCCGGCGAGCACGGGGGCGGCCAGGAACGCGGCAGCGGCGACAATCCAGCGACGGCGGGTCACGAGCGGGTTCTCCTAGGGTCTTGCGCATGCATGTCGGGCAGCGCCCACCATATCCACCCGAATCCATGGTCATATCCGCACCCCTGCAGGTCATTAGCTATGCGCGCATATGCGATTCATAGAGTTGACGCCTTGTCAACCCCCAATATGCCGCTTTGACCTGCAGTTATGATGATTTCACTGTTCCGGGAGCCTGTGGATGCGTGGTACTCTGGAGTACAGCGGAAGGGGTACTTGTCACATGACTTTCCAGGTCGGCGACACTGTCGTCTACCCCCACCATGGGGCTGCTCGGATCGAAGCAATCACGAAGCGATCCATCAAGGGTGAGGAAAAGACCTACCTGGTGCTCAAGGTCGACAAGGGCGACCTTACCGTCCAGGTGCCAGCAGAAAACGCAGAACTCGTCGGCGTGCGCGATGTTGTCGGCCAGGAAGGCCTAGAGCGGGTTTTCGATGTTCTTCGGATGCCGCACACCGAGGAACCGACCAACTGGTCCCGGCGCTATAAGGCCAATCTGGAGAAGCTCGCGTCCGGCGATGTCAACAAGGTCGCCGAGGTGGTCCGGGACCTGTGGCGGAGGGACCGCGAGCGCGGCCTGTCCGCCGGTGAGAAGCGCATGCTCGCCAAGGCCCGTCAGATCTTGGTGAGTGAGCTGGCCCTCGCCGAGAAGACCAATGAGGACAAGGCGGAGGCCTTGCTCGACGAGGTTCTCAACTCCTGAACACGAAGCTTCCACGGGTGGGCGTCGGGGTCGACGTCCACCCGTTCGTTTCAGGGCGAGACCTGCATCTCGCCGGCCTGCACTGGCCGGGCGAGGTCGGGCTCGCGGGCCACTCCGACGGCGATGCCGCCGCGCACGCGGCTTGCGACGCGCTGCTGTCCGCCGCCGGGCTCGGCGATCTCGGTGGCCTGTTCGGCACCGCCGACCCGCGCTGGGCGGGCGCCTCGGGTGTCACGCTGCTGGAGGAGACCGCGCGCCAGGTACGTTCCGCGGGCTTCGAGATCGGCAATGTCGCGGTCCAGATCATCGGTAACCGGCCCAAGCTCGCGCCGCGCCGTACGGAGGCCGAGAAGGCGCTCAGCGCCGCTCTGGGGGCGCCTGTGAGCCTCAGCGCGACCACTACGGACGGGCTGGGGCTGACCGGGCGGGGCGAAGGGGTCGCGGCCATCGCGACGGCACTCGTTGTCTCTTAGTTCTGTTCGTCGTTCAAGGCGGTTCGTCAACCTTTACTGGCACTGCGGCGTCTTCTTACGGGATCCGTTGAGGGTATCCCGGCGGGCGCTGCCTCCGGCCCGCCGAGCGAACGGGGGCGGCGGTCCGTTACTGGCGCGGTACGGATCGCCGCCTTCCCGAGGGTACTTTCCCGATATGTCGGGTAAGTCCTTCTGAAGACATGTGGAACGTCTTCGGGGGGAGCTACACATGATCGGCGCGATTGTTTCCGCAGTCGTCATCGGCGCCATTGTCGGGGCACTGGCCCGGTTGATAGTGCCCGGTAAGCAGAACATGTCCATCGGCCTGACGCTGATCGTCGGCATCGTGGCGGCTCTGCTCGGCACGCTCATCGCTCAGGCGTTCGGCTGGGCCGACACCCGGGGCATCGACTGGCTGGAGCACATCATCCAACTCGCCCTGGCCGTCATCGGGGTCCTCATCGTAGCCAGGGTGAGCGCCGGAAAAACCGGCCGAACCGGAGGAACGCCGATCTGACCTGGCGTTTCCCAGCACCTACGCATATTCGCGCGTGGCCGGGTACTGATCTCCCTCGAGAGTGAACGGCTCACCCTCACTGGGAGGTTTGGTCATGACAATCCAGTCCATCCTTGGCGCCATCGTGATCGGCGCCGTGATCGGCGCCCTCGGTCGTCTGCTGCTTCCCGGCAGGCAGGCCATCGGGTGGATCCTCACCATCGTCGTCGGTATCGTCGCCGCCCTTGTGGGCACGCTCATCGCGCAGGTGCTCGGCGTCGCCACCACCAATGGCATCGACTGGATCGAACTCGTCATGCAGGTCGTTCTGGCCATTGTGGGTGTCGGGCTCGTGGCAGGGCTGCGGCGGGGCAGTGGTAGGAGCGTTTAGACGATGGCTTAGGCAGTTCCGCGACTGTGCCGAACCCCCTTCGGCGCGGAACGGTACGCGAAGACCCGCCCGGTACTTACACCGGGCGGGTCTTCTGCTGCGCTGGGCGGGACTTCTGCTGGGCCCGCTCAGTCCTCGGGTGGGAGGGGGGTGCTGCGGAGCCGGCCCGAGGGGGCGTCGTCTTCTACGACCGGGTGAGGAGCGGTGTCCTCAAGGGCGCGGTCCTGGAGTGAGCGGGTACGGGCGGTGGCGGACTCGGCGGGGTCGGCGACTTCCGGGCCGTGGTCGGGGTCGGGGTTGTGCCCCGCTTCGGCCTGTTCGGCGGCTTCGGCGGTTTCAGCGGCTTTGGCAGGTCTGGCGCGGGGAGGTGCGGCTGGGATGTCGCTGAAGACCCGGACCGGTTGGGTGTCGGTGTCCCGGTCGGTGACGACGGGGGTGCGGGGGTGGACGAGGACGTCGGTCGGCTTGACCCGATCGCCCCAGCGCACCGGACGCTTCTGCTCGTTGCCCGCCTCCGGGGTCGGCTGTGGCTCGGCGCTCGGCTCAGGGGCTGACACGGGCTCAGAGGCTGACACGGGCTCGGAGGCTGACACGGGCTCAGAGGTCGGCACGGGCTCAGAGGTCGGCACGGGCTTGGGAGCCGGCTCAGGAGCCGGGATTGGCTCGGGCTCTGGGGATGGCTCGGGTTCCGGGACAGGCAGGGCCGGTGCCGTGTCTTGGGGCTCTTCGTCGGCGGGTTCCTGAGCACGCTTGCGCAGGCCACGGCGGAGCTTCGCCGTCCGCTCGGGCGTGTCGGCGACTTGCGGCTCGGTCCGATCGCCCGGCGCGGTACGTCCGCTGGACTCGGTACGTCCGCCGGACTCAGTGCGCCCGCCGGGCTCGGGGCGTCCGTCGGGCTCGGGTTGTACGTCGGGCTCGGGTTGTACGTCGGGCTCAGTGTGGACGCCCGGCTCAGCGCTGGCACCTCGCTCGGTGCGTCCGCCGGGCTCATCGCGTACATCTAGCTCGGCGTGTCCGCCGGGTTCACCACGTCCGCCTGGCTCCGTCCGTCCGTCCGAGTGGATACGGAGGCCCGCCTCCGACTCTGACTCCGGGTCGCGCTCTGACCGGTGGGCCCACTCGAGCCTGGGTTTCGGCTCTTGGGCCTTCTCCGGCTGGTTGGGCCACTCGGCGGTCGGTTCCGGGCTGCGTAGCGGCAGATTTGTCGGTTCGGCGTCCGCATCCTGTGCGGGGGCGGCGGGCCAGTGGGTCACGCGGGCGGAGATGGGCGGGGTTTCCGGGGCGGGCGTGGGACCGATGACCGGGGTGGTCTCCAGCACGGGGTGGTGCAGCGGCTTGGTCAGCGGCGGCGGGTCCTCGGCGGGGCGGTTTCGGTGGAAGGGCACGATGTCCTGCTCCGCCGTACCGTCGTCATCGTCGTCTGTGGACGCCCTGCGGGCCTGGACGTGCTTGATGAGCAGCAACCACAGCCAGAGGGCGATCGCCAGCATGATCCACGGGGCGACCGCCACCCCCACCGCGAGAGGCCGTACGTCGAGCTGGACCTGGAGCGCCGTCGCGGCGTTCGACGCGGCGGCGGCCACGATGAGCAGGACCAGCACGACCGCCGCCTGGGCGCGTACCAGCAGGCGGGTCGAGCGCAGCAGGAGGACGCCGATCAGCGCGACGACCAGGAGCGCGTCGAAGCCAGCCGGATAGAGGAAGGCGAGGTCGGGTCGGGATTCGCCGCGGATGGCCAGCGCCCGCAGGTCGTCGAAGGAGAGCACGCAGGCGACTGCCGTCAGGCCGGCCACCGCGAGACCGGCGAGGGCGATGCCCAGGCGTCGGAGCGTAGAAGGGGGAGTCACGTCCATGGCGGTTCGAGCCTACAGAAGAATGGGGGGCAGGACCGATCAAGGGAGATACATGACCGAGCTCTCAGGGGACGTGCGCGAGCTGTTCGACGGGCCCAATTACGCGACGGTGACCAGCATCAATCCCGACGGCGGACCTCAGTCGACAGTCGTGTGGGTGCGTACGGACGGCGACGACGTCCTCTTCTCCACCGCCAAGGGGCGGCGCAAGCCGCGCAACTTCGAGCGCGACCCCCGGGCCAGCCTGCTCGTCATCGACCCGGCGAACCCCTACCGCTACGCCGAGGTCCGTGGTCGCGTGACCATGGAGGAGGACCCCGCGGGCGACCTCATCCAGGAGCTCTCGCTGAAGTACACCGGTAAGCCCTGGGAGGACAAGCCAGGAGTCGAGCGGCTAATTGTCCGCATAAGCCCAGAGAAGGTCATCATGCGTGCGTGATTAAAGGACCTGTGATGTCGGCTTAGGCGTTAGCCTTTCTTTCGTGAGCCTGCACATCTACGACACCAGCGCACGCGCCATCCGCGAATTCGTTCCGGTCGAAGCCGGCCGGGCGTCGATCTACCTGTGTGGGGCGACCGTGCAGGCTCCCCCGCACGTCGGGCACATCCGCTCGGGCGTCAACTTCGACGTGCTGCGCCGCTGGCTCATGCGTTCCGGATATGACGTGACGTTCTGCCGCAACGTCACGGACATCGACGACAAGATCATCCGGGTGGCCGCCGAAGAGGACGTCCCCTGGTTCACGGTCGCCGAGCGCAACCAGCGCGCCTTCACTTGGGCGTACGACACTCTCGGCTGCCTGCCCCCGACCGTCGAGCCCCGCGCGACCGGTCACGTGCCCGAGATGATCGTCCTGATGCAGCGGCTCATCGACCGCGGCCACGCCTACGCGTCGGGCGGCGACGTCTACTTCGACGTCGTCTCCTACGAGGACCGCTACGGCACGCTGTCCAACCAGAAGCTGGCCAACATGCGTGCGGCGGCCGACACCGACGACGAGTCGTGCAAGCGCGACCCGCGCGACTTCGCCCTCTGGAAGGGCGCCAAGCCCGGCGAGCCGACCTGGCCGACCCCGTGGGGCCTCGGCCGTCCCGGCTGGCACCTGGAGTGCTCGGCGATGGCCACCAAATACCTCGGGCCGGTGTTCGACATCCACGGTGGCGGGCTCGACCTGATCTTCCCGCACCACGAAAACGAGCTCGCCCAGTCCCAGGCGGCCGGAGACGACTTCTCCCACTACTGGATGCACAACGGCCTGGTCAAGATCGGCGCCGAGAAGATGAGCAAGTCGCTCGGCAACTCGCTGCTGATCCCGGAGATGGTGCAGAAGGTGCGCCCGGTGGAGCTGCGCTACTACCTCGCCGCACCGCACTACCGCTCGTCGATCGACTACTCGGAGGAGGCGCTGCGGGAGGCCGCGGCCGCCTACCAGCGCATCGAGGGCTTCGTGACCCGGGCCGCCGAAGTGATCCACGACGTCGATGCCGACGCTCCACTGCCGCAGGCGTTCAGCGACGCGCTCGACGACGACCTGGGCACCCCGCAGGCCCTCGCCGTCGTGCACGAGGTGGTCCGCGAGGGCAACGTGGCGCTGGCCAGGGGCGACAAGGAAGCGGTGGCACGCCTGCTGGCCGAGACCCAGAACATGCTCGACGTGCTGGGCCTCGACCCGCGCTCGGCGCAGTGGCGCTCGGCGAAGTCCGACCTCAAGCCGGTGGTCGACGCGCTGGTGGCCGTGGCGCTGGAGCAGCGTAAGGCTGCTCGGGCGCGTAGGGACTATGAGGCGGCTGACGCGATCAGGGACCAGCTGACGGCGGCGGGGATCACGGTGGAGGACACGCCGCACGGGGCTCGCTGGGAGCTGTCCCACTAGGATCCCGCCGTGGCCGACCCACTGGCTCCGGTAACCGGTCGGCGGTCACCGCACCCACAGGCTGCGGTGACCGCTCACGGCCTGTGGTCACCGCTCGCGGGGTGTGGTCACCCACAGGCTGCGGTGGCCGCTCACGGCTTGTGGTCACCGCTCACGGCCTGTGGTCACCCACAGGCTGCGGCGACCACCGCCCGCGGTGAGCCGCGAGCTTGTGTCATCGAAGGTTGAGCGGCTCAGGACCCTGTCAGGTCGTGGATCTAGCCCTGATCGGTGGCTGGCATCGTGATCTGCGTGCGCGCTTCCTCGACCTGACGCATGATGCGTTCGGCGCCGCAGTCCGCCGCGGTGGCGTACGCCTCCTCCGCCAGCGCCAGCGCGTCGCTAGTGCGGTTTTCCGCGGCAGCGATGTAGATCAGCCCGACCTGATTGGCCGCGACTCCAGCCAACAGCCCTATCTCACGGCGCAGCCGTATCGATTCCTCCAGCCGCTCCCGCGCGGCCTCCAACCGACCGGCAGAATGCTCCGCGATCCCAAGATGCCGAAGCACCTCGGACTGGGTGAACCGATCTCCGGCCTGCGTCGCCAATTCGTACGACTGCTCGAACAGCGGGATGGCCGTACGGGTGTCACCCCGTACGACCTGATGAAAACAGCCCACCCAGAACAGCGACTCGGCCAGGCCGGGTAGATCGCCGAGCATTCGATACAGCTGCGTCGCACGCTCGAACAAGGCCAACTCATGCGTGACCTCCTGCCGGTCTTCGAGAAACCGCGCGTGCAGGATCCGGCCCCGAGCCAAGGCAAGATCAGCCTCGACCTTGTCCAGCTCCCGCTCCGCTCCTGCCAGCCCAGCGGTCTCGCCGGCGTAGACAGCGCGTTCGTATGCCACCCTGGCCCGCTCGATACGTTCTTCCGCATGCATCCCGCTCACCCCGTCCCGGCGTCGACGACACGGTACATCGATAGCCGCCACAAGATCGAGCCGTGCGTCAAGCGAGACCGTGTCAGGCAATGGGCCCCCGCCAGGTGTAGATCGTCTGGGTGCTGATGTCCAAGTCGCGGGCCAACTCGGTAACCGTGCGGCCCGCTTCGAGTAATCCAGCACCTTGCGCCGGAACTCCGGCGGGTAGCCCCGTCGTCCCATGCCACTTTCCACTCATCAAGTGGCACAAGAACCCAGAAATCCACCTCCACCCAAGCCAGGGCACACCAGAGCCTCCACCCAACCCAGGGCAGCTCAGAGGTCGTTGCTCGGCGAGCCTGGCGTTGAGCTGGCACGTTGGACTCGTGGCTGCGTGTTCACCTCAGAGTGTGGAGCCATTCACTGACAGGGCGACGTCGATGTTGCCGCGTGTGGCGTTGGAGTACGGGCACACCTGGTGCGCGGTGCGCACCAGACCGGCGGCCTGCGCCGGGTCCTCGATCGAGGGCAGCGTGACGTCCAACTCGACCCCGAGCTTGAACGTGCCGTTGGCGTTCGGGATCAGCATGACCTTGGAGTCCACCGCCGCGTCCCCAGCCTCCAACCCCTGCCGTTGCCCGAGCATCGTCAGGACAGCGGAGAAGCAGGCGGCATAGCCGACCGCGAACAGCTGCTCCGGGTTCGTCCCATCACCATCGCCACCCAGTTCTTTCGGCTGGCGCAGGTTCACATCCAGCATCCCGTCGCTGGAGCGGCCGTGCCCGTGTACCCGGCCACCGGTCACCTGTGCCTGCGCGGTATAGAGCGGTTTCGTCATGTCGGAGTCCTTACCATCGTCTTCTTGAAAGTGAATCGTAGACTTCAAAAACAGGAAGTCAATGCTTTAAGATCCGATCGTGATCACTTCGCTGGAGGAACTATGACAAGCCCTCAGGTCGGCTATCTGCTGCCGACACGTGACTGGGTCGTTCTGGGAGATCGGGAGCCGTCCGCGCTGGTCGAGCAGGCGCGACTGGCTGAGAGCCTCGGCTTCGACTCCGTCTGGGCCGGCGACAGCCCGGTGACCCGGCACCGCGCGGATCCGCTGATGCTCCTGTCCGCGGTGGCCGCCACGACGGAACGGGTGACGCTCGGCACGGCCGTGCTCCTGCCCGCCTTGCGTCATCCGATCCTGCTGGCCCACCAACTGGCCACGCTGGACCGGATCGCCGACGGGCGCCTCATTGCCGGGATGGGCGCCGGATTCCCGCATCCGAACACCGAGGCACAGTTCGACGCGCTCGGCATCGCGTTCAAGCGCCGGGTCAGCCGTACCGAAGAGTCGATCGACGTGATGCGGCGCCTGTGGGCCGGCGGCGGGGCGGTGTCGTACCAGGGCGCGCATTTCGACTTCCAAGATGTGGTGCTGGAACCCAAGCCCGCGCAGGTCGGGGGGCCGCCGATCTGGCTGGCGGGAAGCGGCGCGGCAGCGCTGCGGCGCGTGGGACGACTGGCCGATGGGTGGTTGCCGTATCCACCGACAAGTGAGACGTACGCCCATGAATGGGGCGTGGTCCAGGAGGTGGCACGTCTGGGCGGTCGTGGGTCTGGTGAGGTGGCACGTCTGGGCGGTCCTGCGTCCGGCGAGGCGGCAGCTGTGGTGGAGCCTGCCGTGGGTGAGGTGGAACCTCTGGCGGGGTCTGCCTTGGGTGACGCGGACTCCCTGGTGGGGCCTGCTGCGGGTGAGGGAGTGCGCGTGATCACGCCTGCGCTGTACGCGACGGTCTGTCTCGATGATGACCCTGAGCGGGCGCGAGGCCGTCTGCGGACCAGTATTGAGCGCTACTACAACGCGCCGCTCGAGTTCATCGAGTCCATTCAGGCCACGTTCGCCGGATCCGCTGCCGATGCGGTCGATTGGTTGAACGCGTACGCCTCAGCCGGGGTGCGGCACGTGGTGATCCGGTTCGCCGTCGATGACCATCGCGCGGCCTTGGAGGAGTTCGCCGACCGGGTGCTGCCGCGGCTTCGCGCGGAGATCCGTCCATGACCACCTTTGTTCTGGTTTCCGGTGCTTGGCATGGTCCCTGGGCGTGGGATCGCGTCGTTCCCTTGCTCGAACGCGCGGGAGCGCGCACTGTCGTTCCTGACCTCGTGTACGGCCGTGACGTGGGTCTGCATGATCATGTGGCACAGGTCGTCGCCGCAATCGACGCTGCCGAAGCCGAGATCGGCGCCGACACCAAGGGCGCCGAGATCAAGGGCGCCGGAGCCGGGGTCGAGACCGAGGCTGGGGCTGGAGCCAGGGCCGGGGCTAGGGCTGGAGCCGAGACCAGGAGCCGTCGAGAGATCGATGTCCGCTCTGGCAGCGGTGTTGTGCTGGTTGGGCACAGTTACGGGGGCTTGGTGGTACGGCAGGCAGCCGACCTCCGCCCCGAACGCGTTGACCATGTGATCATGGTGGAAGGCTGGGCCGGGACGAACGGGGACAGCCTGCTCAGCCTTGCTCCCGAAGGGTTCGTGAAGTTCGTTCAGGCTTCGGCCGATGGCTGGCAGGTGCCCGCTCCCGCGCCGGCGCTCTTCGGCATCACCGATCCGGCCGACGCCGCGTGGCTTCAGGAGCGGTTGCGTCCGCAGCCGCTGCGTACCTTCACCGAAGGCACGCGCCTGACCGGGGCCGTCGATCGGATCCCTGGGACAGGGGCCTACTGCCGGCCGCAGACCTTCGCCTTCGACAGGTTCGCCGAGGCGGTCGGCTATCGAACCGTCGCGCTGGACGGGCCACATGATGTGCCGCTCACCGATCCGGGTGCTGTCACTGCCGTACTTCTGCGGGCTTGTGCCGGTGATTTCGCAGTGTGAGTGGTCGCCCTGATCCACGACGTACTCAACCGCGTCGCCCGCTCTTGAGCACCGTCATCACCTGGAGTTACCGGGCAAAGCCGCGGGCGTTCGAGCCACCCCCAACCCGCGCGGTGGGTGTGCCGAGGTGGATGTGACAGGCCGGTCCCTCGACCCGGCCAAGACCTGCTTCGAGAGGGGATCAGCCGACGACCACGTCCAGGAAGATCGGCTTCTTGGCGGACAGCAGCTGAGTCCCGGTCTCGTCGGTCATCTTCCAGTAGATCTTGCATCTGCCGGGGGAGTCCGATGCGCGGACGCGTACCGCGATGTCGACGGGCTCGCCCGGCTGGACCACGCGGATCTCGACCCGTTTGGGGGCGCGGCACGGGGTGTCATTCAGCCGGGTGAGAAAGCGTCCCCGCCATGGGATGGTGCCGGTGTTCCTGATCCGCCAGATCTTCGTGAACTCCGTCCCCGTCTTCACCACCGTGCCGTCCGGATGGGTGACGTCCTGCTCGAAGGCGGAATCGTCGTAGGAGGAGGCAGCCTGAGTGGGGATGGCCGACGTGGTGGGCTTGTTCTTTCCGGAGAGTGGGGCGAGCCAGATGAAGAGGGCGGCACCGGCGGTCGCGACCGCCGCGATCATGGCCAGCCTTCTGGCAAGGAGAGGCCGGGCTCGGCGTTCGAGGTGCTCCGCCTGCCCAGCGTAGGTCTGGTCATGACCCGTACGGTCCTCGATGGTCTCGCTACGTGCGGCGCTCGCGGCCTGCTCCCAGTGGGATCGCCACTCGCGCCTGGCCTCCGCGGCGTCCTGCTTCAGCCGGTCGACGGCGAGGACCCGGACGAACTCCCACGTCGTCTCCCAGGTCGGGAGTACCTGCCCCCGGGCGGCGGCGGCCAGCGAGGACTTCGAGGCCGCCGCGCCCATGCGGGTCGACATCTCCGCGTAGGACGGGTCGCCCGCCTCCGCCTTGAGCTCCGACAGTCGATACGCGAGGGCCGCCACCGGGCTCGCGGCCGGGTCCAGCCGGACCGGCTTTCGCCCAGGCCGCGATCCCATGCCCGTCCGCAGCGGGCCAGGCTCGTCCCCCTGCGAGCCTGATGTCCCTGGTAATTCCGGCATCTTCACCTGCCCTGTCCGGCGCCGTCATCCGGCCGTGCCGACGACTCCGGCATGGCCTGTGACACCTGAGAGCAAATGAGATTACCTGAATTGTCCAAATAAGTCCGGAATTCTGCGGTCTACGCGGGGGCCGTGGTCATTCGCCCGCGCACGCCCGGAAGCCGTACTCCGCCGCGAAGGATCGCAGCGCCTTCTCGTTCTCGTCCGGTTCCAAGGACTGTTCCACTGCCTTCTTCGCCTCGCCCTCCCTGCCCGTGCGCATCGCCGTCTCCGCGCTTCCGCTGAGTTCGCGCAGGCTCGCGACCAGCGCCCTGGCGGGCACGTAAAACCTCTCCCGCACCCGCGGGACGTCACCACCGGGCGGCGCGATCGCTTCTATCGCGGCGATGGTGCTGGTCATCGACTCCGACGCGCGGCGCAGTTCGTCCACCTCCTCGCGCAGGTTCGCGGGTGGCTCCTCGCGGAGATCCGACTGTCGGGACGCTGCCTCACACACCGCGTCTACGGCGGCGATGTACTGCCTTTTGACGTCCTTGTACGGTTTCTCCTCCGCCACCGAGACCGTCGCCCACAGCACGAAAGCCACGGCGGTCGGCACGATCCCGCCGACGATCACACGCCACGCCGGGACATGCCTTCTCTCAGGCGATCCCATCCGCCGCTCACTCCTTCGGAAGAAGACGCCCTTGGCGCTCTCGCGAGCGCCAAGGGCCGAAGTCCGGCCGAGCCACGTCCCCGTCCCAGCCCGGGATCAACACCGGATCCGACGCTCCTGCGACCGCTTGTACAGGGTGGCCACTTCGCTGCCACGCAGGAGGGAGTAGAGATGCACCTTGGTCTGGTTCCGGTAGAGCTGGCTACCGCCGGAGCACTTCCACGAAGGTGTCGTCGTCACGGTGAAGGCATCCCTTCCCTTCTTCACCTCCGAGGTGGCCTTTGTCCGCCAGAAACCGAGGCCGCGATACTGCTGGAGGCTCGTCTTGACCACGGCCCTGCGGCCCCACTCGCCCTTCTCACAGTGGACCTGCCTGCTGGTCGTGATGTAAGCGCCGCTCCTGTACGGGGTCTTTATCCGTTGCCAGCCCTTGCAACGGTCGTGGTAGCTGATCCCCAGGTACGACTTGGCCGACCAGCCCGGTGCTGCCAGGACCGCCGAGCTGTCCGAGACGGCGGTGACGCCCTGCCCCGTCTGCGCCGACGCTGACGACCCCGCCATAAGCCCGGCCGTCAGCCCGACGACGAGAGCCGCTCCTGTAATCCCTTTTCGTCCGATCATCGGATCTCCTTTCAAAGAAATCCTCTGCACTTTCCGACTCGGGAGTCACCGATCAACCGCGCACAGCGATTCAGCGGAATATCCGCACGCCTGTCAATGGCGCCGATAACGAATCCCGGAACTGGGAACGGCGCCACTCTGGCCGCCACTGCCCGGCTCCGGCAAGCGATCTGCCCTGTAAAGTCATCCGAACATTGTCCAGAGCTATTAGGACAATCAAATTCGCAGGTCAGGGGCCTATGTCAGGGATTCAACGCAGCAGTGTAATCCTTCCCGGATTTACACGATAGGCGCTCACGCCGAGCCCACTTTGAGCCTCGCAGCAATTGCGGCATTCGGCAATTCAGGGTCGACGTAGTGCTCGGGAAGGAATCGGGCGGATATGGCCATCGCCGAACGCTACCGCCACGGGCGGATCCTGCTGGCCGGTGACGCGGCGCACCTGTTCCCGGCCACCGGGGTGGCACTCAACGCCGACATGCTCGACGCGGTCAACGTGGCCTGGAAGCTGGCCGCTACCCGATGCCCGGTACGAGCCCTCACCCGCTGGCCGGCACCTTCGTCCCCGACCTCACCCTGCACACCGACCAGGGCATGACCAACGTCGCCGACCTCCTGCACCCCGCCCGGCCCGCCCTGCTCGACCTCGCCGACCGCCCAGAACTCCGTGAAACCGCCCAGGACTGGCGGCAACGCGTCGACATCCACACCGCCAAGACCGACGATCGACCGGCCGACGCGCTGCTGATCAGGCCGGACGCCCACATCGCCTGGGCCGCTACCCTCGACGAACCCGCCGACAGCGCCACGCCCCCGCTGCGTGAGGCACTTTCCGCATGGTTCGGAACGCCGTGAAACATCTGGGAGAGACATGACAAGTAGATTCACCGAGTTGGCTGTGGACTGCCACGATGCGGAGAGACTCGCGGCCTTCTGGTGCGAGGTCCTGGACTTCAAAGTGATCGACCGGAACGAGGGCAAGGTCGAGATCGGCTCCTGGGAGCCGACCGTCGAGGAGGTCCGGGCCCGCCAGATGTCGCCCACCCTGGTGTTCATCCAGGTGCCCGAGGGCAAGACCGTGAAGAACCGGCTTCACCTCGACGTGAGCCCGATCGACTGCAGCACCGACGACGAGGTGACCAGGCTGCTCGGCCTCGGCGCCATCAAGAGGGATGTGGGCCAAGGCCCGGACCGAAGCTGGGTGGTCATGGCCGACCCCGAGGGCAACGAGTTCTGCGTCCTGCGCACCCTGGCACCGCCCAACTAGATGACCGATCCCAAGGGTTGGTGGTCGTAGGCGGTCAGTGAGCGCAGAACGGGCTGTCCGGTCTGGTCGTTGTGCCAGATGGCGGTGGTCAGCGTGCGGATGCGCTGCATAACTCAGGCGACGACGCAGGCGGGAACCGGTGCATCCTGTCTGCCGCCGCGCGGCCGCGGCGATCCTCTGCCATAGCTCCGCGTTCAGCCGTCCCCGGGTCTTGACGGGCCCGGCCGGTCAGATCGCGGTTGAGCGTCGGGAGGCAGGTGCGGTCGTGGGCGAACTGCTGACGGGCCTTGGGCAGGGCCAGCGCGCGCGGGTCGTCGCGGCTCGACTGTCCCTTTCTCCCGTACTTGGTCTGCCCTCCGAGATGACCGGCGACCTGGCCGAGACCGCCTCTGACTAGGAAGTTCAGAATCAGGAAGCCCGAAGCTTAGAATGTTGAAGTGGATCAGCGATCGTACAACCAGTTCTGTGCCACTGCCCGGACCTTGGACATCGTGGGCGAGCGGTGGACGCTGCTACTCGTGCGCGAGTTGCTGACCGGGCCGAAGCGGTTCGGAGATCTGCAGCACAGCCTTCGCGGGCTGGGCACCGGGCTGCTGGCGGCTCGGATGAAGCATCTCGAGCGTGAGGGGCTGGTACGCAAGATCGTGCTGCCTGCGCCGGCGCGTACCCCTGCTTATGCCCTGACCGAAGCCGGCGAGGAGCTGGGGCCTGCGGTGCTGGCTCTGGCGCGGTGGGGCATGAAGTGGGCGATGGGGGAGCGCAAGGAAGGGGAGGCGTTCCAGGCCGGGTGGGCGGTGCTGGCGTTGCGGGTCGGCTTCGAGCCGGAGGCGGCGGTGGGGTTGCGGGCGGTGTACGAGTTCCGGGTTTCCGATGAGGTCTTTCACGCTCGGGTCGACGACGGGACGGTCGAAACGGTGCATGGGCCCGCTCAGCGGCCGGATGTCGTTATTGAGATGAATGACGATGTTCTGGTGGACATGGGGGCGGGGCAGGGGACGCTTGGCGATGCGATCAAGAGCGGAGCTGCGAGGGCTTTTGGGGACCTTGAGGCTTTGGGGAGGTTGCACGGGTTGTTCCGATTCCCTCAGCCGGAGGCTCGGATGGGTGGGCAGGGGGCGTCGTAGCTCGTATCAGATTCAGAGCCTGTCCACTTCGACGACGGCTTCGGCGAACGGCTGCGGAGCCTCCTGCGGCACGTTGTGGCCGATTCCCCGCAGGGTCCGGTGCACGTACTTGCCGGTGAAGTGCTTGCGGTAGGCGGAGCCGCCGCCTGCCGGGGTGAAGGGGTCGTGTTCGCCGTCGAGGGTAATCGTGGGCAGGGAGATGGCGGGAGCCGCGGCCAGTCGCTTCTCGATGCCGTCGTACCTCGGGTCGCCCGCGGCCAGGCTCAGCCGCCAGCGGTAGTTGTGGATCACGATGGGCACCCAGTCCGGGTTCGTGAAGGACGCCGCCGTGCGCTCGAACGTGGCATCGTCGAACTTCCAGGTCGGGGAGGCGTTCTCCCAGATGAGCCTGGCGAAATCGTGCCGGTACCGTTCGAGGCCGAGTCGGCCCCTCTCGGTGGCGAAGTAGTACTGGTACCACCAGGCCAGCTCGGCTCGCGGCGGCAGGGGCTCCTTTTGCGCCTCGCGGTTGGTGATCAGGTAGCCGCTCACGGAGACCAGGGCCTTGCAGCGCTCGGGCCAGAGGGCGGCGATGATGTCGGCCGTACGCGATCCCCAGTCGAACCCGGCCAGGATCGCCTTCTCCATCTTGAGGGCGTCCATCAGGGCGATGATGTCGAGGGCGATCACCGACTGCTGGGCGTTCCGGAATGTCCGGTCTGAGAGGAAGCGGGTCGTGCCGTGGCCCCGGAGGTAAGGGACGATCACTCGATAGCCCTTCTTTGCCAGTAGGGGTGTCACCTCGACAAAGCTCTGGATGTCGTACGGGAATCCGTGCAGCAGGATGACCGCGGGACCGGCGGCGGGACCGGCCTCCGCGTACCCGATGTTCAGGACACCGGCCTTGATCTGTTTCACCGGCGTCTTCCGGTTGTCGGGTACGACCGCCGAGGCCGAGGCGGCCGGGAGGTTGGGCAGTGAAGCCGCGGCCGTTCCCGCGAGGAGCAGCTTGGAGAACGTTCGCCTATCCATATATTTCACCTTCCGGGAAACAATATGAACATGTGTATGTACATAGAGTAACCGGAGCGGGTGGGAGGGAGTGCGCCGGGATTGCCGCCCCCTATCGGCCTCGCAAGTGAACCGACTGCGCCTATCGACCTGAGGGCCTGCTCGTAGCAGAGTGTGATCTTGAGTGAGGCGTGAGATGGGTGGTGGCCCGAGTACGCTTAATGCCATGGCAGCTGGCGGTAGGGCATCGGGCAGGCCCGCGAAGAAGAAGGGCCCGTCCAAGGGCACCGGTGGGCAGGGACGCCGCGGGCTCGAGGGCAGGGGCTCCACCCCGCCTGCCGAGATGCGTCACTGGTACAAGGACAAGGCCCGTTCCGAGCGGATCGCCCGCGAAGAGCAAGGCGGCGGACGGCGGCCCGCTCCGGCCCGGCAGCGGCGTTCCGAGGACGCGCCCGAATACATCGGCGGCCGAAACCCGGTGCTCGAGGCCCTGGTCGCCGGAGTGCCGGCCACCGCGCTATATGTCGCGCAGCGCATCGAGAGCGACGACCGCGTACGCGACTCGATCAAGGTCGCGACGGAGCGGGGCATCGCGCTGCTCGAATCGACCCGCGAGAAGCTTGACCGGCTCACCGAAGGAGCCGTTCACCAGGGGATCGTGCTGCAGATCCCGGCCTATGACTATGCGCACCCTTCTGAGCTGGTCGAATTGGCGCAGGACGCGGCAGAAGTTCCCTTGGTCGTGGCCCTCGACGGCGTCACCGACCCGCGTAACCTGGGCGCCATCGCGCGTTCGGCGACCGCTTTCGGAGCGCACGGGCTGCTGATCCCGTCGCGGCGTTCGGCCGGAGTGACGGGCGGGGCCTGGAAAACCTCCGCGGGCACGCTGGCCAACCTCCGCGTGGCACGGGCGTCCAACCTCACGGCGGCGCTGCGGGAGTACCGAGACGCCGGCCTGTTCGTGATCGGACTCGATGGCGAGGGCAGCGCGGACATCGGCGACGTCGACCTGCTGAACGAGCCGCTGGTGGTCGTGGTGGGCTCCGAGGGCAAGGGGCTGTCGCGGCTGGTGCGGGAGCAGTGCGATGTTGTGGCACGGATTCCCATGCGGGCGGCGGCGGAGTCGTTGAACGCTGGGGTGGCGGCTGGGGTGGCGTTGTACGAGGTGGCTCGTCATCGGGGTCGCTGACCGTCTACACTGATAGGCCGCGCCGACGTAGCTCAATCGGCAGAGCATCTGTCTTGTAAACAGAAGGTCAGGGGTTCGATTCCCCTCGTCGGCTCTCCATCAGATGGCCTCTGAACAGGGATTTCTTGTTCAGAGGCCTTCTGTTTGTCAGGACAAAGTCGAGATCTTGCTAACACCCTTGCTAACAGAGAGCCCGGCAGGCAACGGCAGCGCTTCGTCTCAGGCATCGCCGACACCTACGCGCTCGGCCTGCTCTCCGAGGCCCCTGGACTCGGCATTCCAGTAGTCATCCTGCCGTTCGTCAACACCGCCCTAGCCTCACGAGCCCCCTTCCAACGCAGTGTTGACCAGCTCAGGTCTGAAGGAGTCCGAGTCCTACTCGGCCCAGCTCAGTTCGAGCCACACCCGCCCAGTTCCGGCGGGGAACGCATCGACAGCTACCCCTGGGCTTTGGCGCTGGAAAACTTGCCGAATTGATCTCATAGGTATCAAGCGGCGGCGCGGCGCGCCGCCGTACCACCGGCCCTCCGCCCGCTTGCCGTCCGGGCGTGCGGCCTGGGGGCCGGTCCCGGACAGCGGCGGGACACCGGGCCGGGCACCGCACGCCGGCCCCGCCGGACCAACCGAACGCACCGACCGGGGTTGCCGCGCCGCCGCACAGATGCAGCCCTACGATCGCCACTGCATGGCTGGACGCCGTACGTGCTTGGGGCGATCGACGAGCCGGGACTTCCTTCCTCAGCCCCGGCTCACGGAGCATCGTGGTAACCGTGATCAGTAAGCCCGCCCAAAAATGACACGCTTGCCATATGCCGATGCTTCACCGCAATGCACGCACCATCCGGTCTCCGGAGTACCGTCGAGCGGAATGCAGCGTGGAGTTGCTGCGACCTTGGCCTTGATGTCGTCCTCACAGGCGGGTCTGCCGCAGTGCAAGACCAACGCCCATCCCGATGCCACCGCCTTCGTGAAGGCGTCCCAGGTGTCCACTCTCATGGTGTGACTGTCGCGGTATTCGGTAGCCCGCTGAAGAAGGAAGGCTTGGAACTCCTCCAGTACGCCAGGAATGAGCTCCGGTGCGGAAGCCAGCGAGATGCTTTGTTTGCCTTCGTCGCCCAGCCTCTTGGCCATCACTACAGTGCCAGCCTCAAGATCACGCGGACCGAGTTCCAGCCGGATAGGGGCGCCGCGCAGCTCCCATTCATTGAACCGGAAGCCAGGTGAAAGCTGTGCGCGATCATCGACATGGGTACGTATACCGGCCGCCTTAAGTCGCCCTGCAAGCTCCAGTGCCGCGGCTGAGGTCTGCGCGCCCTGATCGCCACGTCCAATCGGCACGATTACAACTTGATAGGGGGCGAGTCTGGGTGGGAGGACCAGGCCCTTGTCGTCGCCGTGGGTCATGATGACGCCGCCGATCATTCTCGTCGACATGCCCCATGAGGTGGTGTGACACAGTTCGAGACGACCGGCTTCGGAGGTGTACTGGATGTCGAAGGCTTTTGCGAAATTCGTGCCCATGTAGTGGGAGGTTCCAGCTTGGAGCGCCTTGCCGTCCCTCATCATGCCCTCGATGGTGAAGGTACGGACTGCGCCGGCGAACCGCTCCCCAGGTGTCTTCTCGCCAGGTACTACTGGGATCGCCGCGATGTCCCGCGCAACCTCCGTGTAGAGATCCAGTGCCAGCATCGTCTCGCGCATGGCGTCCGCCTCGTCGGCGTGTGCTGTGTGACCCTCTTGCCAGAGGAATTCCGTCGTCCGCAGGAACATGCGGGGCCGCAATTCCCAGCGCACGACGTTGGCCCACTGATTCAGCAGGAGCGGAAGGTCTCGATGGGATGAGACCCACTTGGCCATCATCTCGCCGATGATCGTCTCTGAGGTCGGCCGAACGACCAGCGGCTCTTCGAGCTCCTTACCGCCAGCGTGAGTGACAACGGCGAGCTCAGGCGAGAATCCCTCGACGTGATCGGCCTCTCGCCGAAGGTAGCTCTCTGGGATCAGTAGAGGGAAGTAAGCATTCTCATGACCGGTGTCCTTGATCCGGCGATCAAGTTCCTCTTGGATGAGCTCCCACAGGCGGTAGCCGTATGGTCGGATGACCATGGTGCCCTTGGCGGGTCCCCTGTCAACGAGCTGCGCCTTGGCAACCAGCTCGTTGTACCAGGCCGAGAAGTCCTCATTCTGAGGAGTCACACCACGTTCATCACGTCCCATGCACGGAGAATATCGCTCATGGCATGTCCTCGTGGTCCGTGGAGGACGGCCTTGCGACAGTGACCCACGGGGAAGAGAGCGGATGGAAGTCATAAGGTCTGTGACGCCTAATACATCAACCTGGCCTCATGCTTGCTCATGAGTGCACACGGGTGATCTCGGCCAGGACGGCGGCCCCGGTTTGGGAGCCACGTGGGGAGCCACCCGAACGGACGATCATGAACTGAGCCGTACGAGCCTGAACGGCAAGGCGACCTCCTACTGGCGCAGCGAACGGACCTGAATGGTCCTGAAGATCGTTTGGGGACCTTGTAAACAGAAGGTCAGGGGTTCGATTCCCCTCGTCGGCTCACAGGCGGGAGGCCCTCGCGATCTTCGCGAGGGCCTCTTGATTTCCCTATGGCGAGCTTCACCTGGTCTCCTCCCAGTGCGCTGTCGCGTCTGGCGGCTATCCTCACGGTATGAGCGCTCAGCCTGTCCATCCACAAGTTCCTCGGGAGCCGCGGGTGCCGCGTACCGTCGACGGGATCGCCGACGCGCTTCAAGGTGGCCGGCGGATGGAGTTCTACCGCGAGCTCGGTACGGCGCCGCTGGATCAGGCTGAGGCGATCCTGCGCCGGTGGTGGTGTGAGGCGATGCTGGATACCGACCCCGAGGCCGAGCAGATTCGCCGGGCCGCAATGGACGGCACCTTGCCGGTCGTCACGATGGAGGACATCCTCGCTCGCCGTGAGCGGCAGGGCCTGCCGCTTGAGTGAGCATGAAGCGGAGGGGTGGCCCTGTTACTTCTCCGAGGGTGTTGCGGAGCTGTTGGCGGATCCCCAGATCAGCCCGGCGTTGTTCTCGGCGATCGCCGCGCTGTCCGTTGAGATCAATGAGACGAGGGGCGGGGTCCCTGGGCACACTGCTTCGCCCCAGTGGCCACAGCAGCGGAGGGTTCCACTCGGCAAGGATGGGATCCTGGGTGTCGCGGAGTACGCGCACGGAAGATCGAGCCTAGAGAATGCGCTTCCAGTAAGTGGAGAGGAATTTCCGGGCGATCTCCCGATCCAATTTCAGGCTCGCGTGCTGGTCATGCCAGAGGCCCGTGAAGCCTCGTTGAAGGTCGTACGCGAATGTCCCCTGCTTGAGATTGAGCTCGACGGTCTTGTTGGGGAATGGGCCGAGCCACCCAGGCTTTCCGGCCAGATCCGCTTCGTTCCAGCGTGGCCCCAGGATGGGCCCGAGTGCCGCTACTGTTCTCTGTCTGTCGGGGGTCAATAGCGGTCGGTCGTTTACGACCGACATGTTTCCCTTGATGATGACGTTGTAGAGCATTTGGACGGTCTCGTCGAGGGTGGTTCGCGACCAGCCATTACCGACGCTCGTACGTTCGCCGCTGCCGCCTTTCATGCCGTCGGTTATCTTCATCGTACGGCCCTTGGCCATGTCGAACTCGCGGCCGAACTGGCCAACCCGTTTCTGGAAGAAGAAGGGATTTCTTCCGTCCTCGGCGAACTTTGCGAGTGCGAAGATGGCGTTCGCAGGAGTGGTGATCATGACAATCCCGGTGGCCCATTTGACGTCATGCCACCGCTTGGCCGGGCTCTGCTTCCATTCTCTGCCCCTCAGGCTCGCATAGGGTGGGGCAGGCCAGGACCGAGCGGCGATACCCGCGCCGGTGCTGAGTGCGGCCATGCCGAAGCCCATCTCAGCGGCGTGCTTCCAATCCCAGCCGGCGCCGCTCGCCCATCCCGTGGTTGCCAGCACTGTTGAGCTCACCGCACCGCCGACCATGATCCGGGAGAATGCCCGCTCCCATGTGGCCGACTCCATGGCCTCGGCCAGGCCCGTGAGCGCGGGTCCGCCTCGGCGTAGCAATGCGGGCAGCGCGCCGTGCGCACCGGCCATCAACCCGCCGGCGAGCACTCCGTGCAACATATCCCGAACCAGCTTCCCGACATTGATGGTGCCGGTGGCGAACAGCTGGTCGATCGCGCTCAGTCCGCCGGAGTACATCGCGCCCAACGCTGCCTGACGGATGATCAGCAAAGTGATCCGCAGTACCTGGCCCTCGGTTCGGAGCAGCTTTTTCACCACGGCGTCGAGGAGGGGGCCGAGCCGGGGGGCCAGTAGCTTTGCAATGAGCATCAGTGCCACCACGAACGCCGCGGATGCCAGGAATCGCCGTCTGGCCTCCACGATCGCGTCGTAGCCGATCTGGCCGCTGTCGGCGAGATGCGCGCAGCGCCGATGCAGGTCGGCCAGCTGCCCATTCTCGCCGTGCACCACCCGTGCGGTACGTCCGAACACAGCCGTGGCCAGCCCGGACCCGGCCCCGGTCACCCGCCCGGCCTGCCCGGCGACCTGCTCCTGGACGTCAGCGACCACGCGTCCCATCGTCGTCGCGGCATCCCGCAGCCGCGCCACACCGTCGAGATCACCATCCGGCCACGCGGACCCGACTCCTACAGATTCGAGGAACCAGATCGCCTGGCTCACGAAGTCAGGCGCTGGTGTGGTCGTCGGCAGACCGCTCAGGCTCAGCCGGGGCTTGTACACATCCGGATCCGTCAGCCATCCCGGGTACCCCTGCGCGTACGGGATCTCGGTGGTCGCCTCCTCGGCCTCGGCGTACCTGCTCCCGGCAATCATCCTGGCGTTCAAGTCCTCGGTTGCGGCATACCTGCACCCGGCGACGACCATCCCGGCCGCCATCGCGCGTAGCAGGTTCACCGCTCCGACCAGGTCTTTCAGCAGGTCGTCACGTAGTCGGGCGAACCCCGGCATGCCCGCCTCGGGATCGCCCTCGAACAGCGCCCGGCCTAGATCGTCCTGACCGAAGGGGCGCTCATCCACCGCCCGGCAGAACTCGTCCACGCCCTCGGCCAGATCATCAGCGGCCTTCCGGACGCCTTTCCCCGCGCTGATCCAGCTCTCCGGGTCGAATATCAGTATCCGCGCATGGGCCACATCGTCGGCGGCGATGTTCCTCATCTCCATGATCTACAGCAACCGCTCGCAATCACTAACGGAGCATCTACGCCGACGGATGGCGGGGCCGCCTTCACTGTCGGCCGGCAAGGCTCGATGCAGTGGTGGTTGATGCGCCTGGTCGCCTGGGTGGGGCTGGCGCGTGGGCCGGAGCCCCAACTCCCGTGACCGCGGCTACGGAGAATCCTGTACCCACAAAAACTGTGCGGAGGCGCATGTTCAGCATCCTCCTTTCAATAAGGCAGAAATGCGAGGCAAGCGATTCCCATATCGGATGTCGATGGTGCCGCCCAGGACGAATGCCACATAAATACACCATTTATACAGCCAGCAAGATCACGAGTCAATGCCCACTTGGTCCGGTCGCTACTTGGCCGTAGTCCTCACCCATATGACCGCCCCGACTGCCGGAATTGCGGCTACACCGCCGACCTCGCGAGGCGAGGAGGCCGCATGCGCTGGTTGCCGGCGTGGCGGTGTGGAGACGGTTCCCCAGCCTGCCCGCGTTCTTGCCAGGCTGCTGCTGCGTCTGGGCATCGCCGAGCGATGCGCGCTGGGCAAGTGGCCCTGCGGGTCCAGCGCGGACGTCACCCGCCGGGTGGCGGCGGGGGCGTACTAAATCCCATCCGCCACATGCGCGCCACAACAGAAGCAGCTCGTCCACGAGCACAGCGTCCGTGAGGGCCTTACGGAGCACCGTGTGGACGTGCTTTACGGTGTTCGCCGCCAGCGGGCCGCCCTAGGACCCCGCTGGACCTCGAAGCAAGAAGAACAGAGCCTCCGGCGGAAGCGCTCCGGCACCGAGGTGATCGCCACACGGCCTTGAACGTCGATGGGTGGCTTGGGGCTGATCACCTCGCACACCATCGACTCAGGCAAGCCCAGCAGACCGACTCTTCCGTATCAAGCCCGGCTCTGACCGCAGGACAACGCATGATCGAGGAACGGCGACCGGCAAACGTACACGCCAAGCTGAGCTTGACACTCCGTCCCCTGCCCGTTGCCGCTACGCGGTGAGTCGACGGCATATGAAGCGGGAGCGATGAGCAGATCGAGGAGTGGACGGAGATCGCCTTCGACCTGGCTCCCGAGATCGCCGCCGCGTACGGCGTCAGCTGTACACCCTGACGCGCGAGACGAGGGCACGGGGAAACCGGAGTGCTCGCGCTAACACCGGACACGACCGACCATAGGAGTTAAGGGGCAGAGAGGGCTCCAACCGCCGCCAGCAACTCGATGGGGAACTCCCGATCGGCTTGGCCGATGGCGAGCGCGACCCATCGGCCCGCTTCCGGTCGCCGCCAGACGAGCATCTGCCCGCTGAGCTGACACAGTTCGTCGATCGGTTCCGGGGCTGGGTCCTCGGCCCACAGGTACGGTTCCAGATCGACCGTCTCGGGGCTGCCCCAGCGTGCCGTCAGAGTGGTCTCCAGCTCCCTGTAAGCGGTGTCGATCACCTCCTCAGCGGCTTCGACGGTCTCTTCACTGCGATCGTCCCAGAAATCCTGGCTGGCCTGGAGAACACGCATGTGGTAGCCCGGACCGCTGGATCGGTTTCCCACCCGTGCTCGCTCCTGCGGGAAGGGGAGGGAGAGCAGGTCCTTTATGATGGCGCATTGATCTTCGGTGGTCATGCCGTGAGAATAGTGAGACGGCCTGCGCAGGTGAGCCCTGCGCCGGGCGTCTCCGGCTGGGTGACCAGCTGGGTGACGACGGCCACAGACGGGGCCGGACGGTCACGGACGACGAGGCGCGCTCGCCTGCGCCGAGGCCGCGGAAGCCGACGCTGTCGTCGTCGGCTCGCACACCGCCGCCCGCCAGCTCCTCGAGTGGCCATGGCGCCCGCTGGCCGGGCTGTCCCTTCCCATGATCATTTGGACGGTACGGCCGGCGCACACGCGGACGGTCGTCGAGTAGGTCGCGGCCGTCATCGCCGCGCAGGCGGCCGGCGTGTCCGGTGCGGACCAAGCCGGAGATCGCGACTGTTGAGACCGGGGAACCGGGCAGGTCGTCGAGCGCACGACTGGCCCCAGGCTCAGCGCCACTGAAGCTGCCACGTGATGTCGATCTCCGCGGTGTCGAGACCAAAGGCAAGCCGATTTCGGGGAGGCCCCGTGAGCCTCCCGTACGTGCTCGGGGGCGCGTTTGGTGTGGAATTGACGGCCCTTGAAAGTACGCCGGGCCAGCGACTACGGTCTGCGGATGATCGCTTTGCAGGACATCCTTGCCGATGCGGCTAGCGGACATATGCCCCAGCCTGGGGCTGGCCCCACGATCGTCCCGCAGCCGTCCCCGCGTGACGCGGGAGTGATCGCCTTCACCGCCCACAATGTGATCTACGCCGACCTCGATGAGGACTGGATCAGATCTCGGCTTCCCGACGGAGACCTATCGGCGCCACTGAACCCGCCCTTCCTCATGGAGTTAGAGGCAGCTATGGGGCGCAGAGTCAACAACATCGACATGCTCGCTGTGGCTGTCCCCTGCGTTGGTCCTCCGCCGATCGAACTGGTCGAGGTCACGGATGCGGCCCATCCTCGTGTCCGGCGCGCTCACCGCTATCGTGACGATGTACGCGTCTGGACCTGTCCAGGAGGTTTGCTGGTCATCGGACGAGGCGTCGCCGCTCGATGGGAGGTTGCGATCGAGGTCGACCCTTCCAGCCGAGGAGGCGGTTTGGGCCGAACCCTCGCCCGCGCCGCCAGGCATCTCATCACGCACCCTCTCTGGGCTCAGATCGCCCCAGGCAATGCGGCGAGCGTCCGAACATTCCTCGCCGCCGGCTACGTTCCGATCGGCGCGGAAGCGCTTCTCGTCCCACCCTCCTCATTCGGGCGGCACACTCCATGATCCGGAAATATCCGGAACGATCGGTGGCGTGCGTTCCGGCTGAGCAGATACTGCACCGTCGAGAATCAGCACACTGGTGGATTCGATCACGGTTCGGTGGGACGGCGGGCAGCGCCGGTCGTCCCGCGGATGATGAGTTGGTTGATGGCGCTCTCAGGGACCTCAGGCACGGGCTGGTACGGTCAGGCCGGCGTCGGTACGGGGGCCGGGCGCCACTGTTCGGAGCCGAAGACCTCGTAGCGGATCCGCTCGTCCGGTACGCCGCGGCGGTGCAGGCCGGCCCGGACCATCTGCATGAACGGGACTGGACCGCACAGGTAGACATCCGCCTCGGGGTGCAGGGGGATCGCGTCGGTGTCGATGAAACCGGTGAAGGCATCCGGCGCGTCCGGGACCGTCTGCTCGTACCAGACGAGGTTGCGGAAGGACAGCAGCCGGGAGCCGTTGGCGATCATGTCGGCTCGTAGCGGGTGGCGTTCCATACTGCGGTCGGCGTGCACGGCCGTGACGTCGCGGGTGGGCTGGGTGCGCCGTCGGCCGGCGTGAGGATGAACGACGCTGTGTCGTGCGCCTCGGTGCGCCGACCACCGTGTACTGCTCCGGGCGGATGCCCAGGGCGCAGTGTCGCTGTGCGATGCGCTCCACGATGTGGTCGAAGACCGGGGCGTCCGGGCCGGCGCCGACCAGGTGCCCGGCGAACGCGGCGACCGCACCGGCCAGCGCGTGCTTCTGCTCGCCGGTCGCCTGCGCGCTGCGGCTGTATCGGGTCGCCGTCGCAGTCGACGACCTCGGTCCCGCCCTCCAGTTCGCGTACGAGGCCGCCGATCGAGGCAGTGCGGGCCGTGGCGGCGAGGCGTACCCCGCCACTGCGACCACGGACGGTCTCCAGCAGGCCCAGGTGCTGCAGCCGCGCCGCGCCCTGGCCCAATCCCGGCATTGCGCTGGTGCGTAAATTGCGCGTGCATCGGACGGCAAGCGGCCCACCTGACGCTGTACGCCATGGAAGCCAACACAGCGACATGCAAGATGTGCAGCCGAAGAGGTGCGACGGTTGTCCTGAGCGCACGACGCTGCTCACCGTGGGCAAGGAAGAGTACGTCGAGATCATCAGATTCACCGTGAAGCCCACGACGATGACCTCCGTCTGGGGTCCGTGGACGTTCTCCGAACTCTCCTTCTGCAAGCCCTGCTCCGTCGCGCAGACGTGCCGGGCCTGCTGCACTCCCGCCTACCTGGCGGAGTCCAAGACCCCCTTGCGGGGGGCCAAGCTGCTGGCCGAGAACGACGCCCGGTGCGCGTTCTGCGCTTCCGGCCCGGCCTTCGACGTCGAAGCCTGCGTCAAGGACGGGCTGTTCTGGATCCGTTCGTGGTTCGAGAGCAAGAAGGAGACCTTCCCCAAGGAGATCCCGAACTTCAGCGTCAAGGTGGTGCCCGCGAACGTCATCCTGGCCGAGGGTCACGGGCTGGGTGAGAAGGGCACCCTGCTGGGCCTGTGCAAGGCTCAGGGTGTGGACAACAAGATCACCAGCTACACGATCTTTGTTCTCAACGGGATGCGCAAAGCGGCCTTCATGGAGACCCTGGTCCACGAACTCACCCACATCTGGCTCTACGAGAACAAGCTTTCTAAAAAGCCCTACGTGGAGGGCTTCTGCAACTTCGTCTCCATCAACTACCTGCTGTCGCTCGGCAACGACGAGGACGCCGGGCGCCGCAAGAACTTCATGATGGCCAACCCGAACGCCTTCTACGGGGGCGACATGAAGGCCTACCTGCTGCAGGCGAAAGCACCGGCATTCAACCCGTTCACGAACCTGCGGAGCGCCCAGGACATCAAGTGACCGCTCCGGCGAGGGCCTGGGTCGCACTACCCGGCCCTCGCCTGACTCGCAAGGTGAGTGCCCTAGCTGGCGCGGGGAGGCCGGCTAGGCGTACTAAACCGCCAGACCTGAGTTGATCTCGGCGAGCAGTTGGGTGGCTTTCGTGTAGCGGATGAGGTTGTCCAGCGTGGGTGGCTGGGTGAGGGTGGCCTGGGCGTGGCGGACGGCGTCACCCACCGTCGTCAACCCCAGGGCGCGCGCGGTGAGAGTGTCGACAGCGGTGTCGGCGTTGATCCGGCGGGTGGCCAGGTTGAGCTGGGTGGCCAGGAGTTCGGCCAGCAGCGTGCGCGGCTGCGTCACCGGCAGCGTGAGGACCGCGGAGGACTCCGGCCGGGAGAGCATGCCGTCGGCGGCCGAGCCGTCGGTGCCGTCGAAGCGGCTGTCGGTGGCCTGGACGCGGGCGAGTGTCTCGGCGGTGCGCAGGTCGGGCCGCAGTGCCCAGAACGTGACCAGCCTGGGGTCGTGGCTCGGGGAGACGGTCGTGATCCGGGTTTCCGCCGTAGCGGTGACAGGGCTGATCGGGCACGGGCCCGAGCCGGCGACGCTCAGCGAGACCGGTACGGTGACCTTCGCCCCGTTCAGGAGCAGCAGGCTCGGTCGCGCGGTGAACGCGATCGTGCCGGTTCCGGTGCGGGCGGGCAGCGTGCCGGTGTTCCAGCGCAGCGTGGTGGTGCCGTCGGCGTTCCTGGTCACGGAGCCGGGACGGGGTCCGGCGCCCTGGTCGAGCGCGGTGCTGTAGTAGACGCCGGCGGGCAGCGTCGCGGTGAGCGTGGCAGCGGGCGCGGGGGCGCCACCGGTGTTGCGGTAGGTCAGGGTATAGGCGGCGGCCTCGCCGGCGTTGACGGTGGCGGGCGCGGTGGCGTCCACGCCGATCAGCGGCTTTCGTACGGTGGTGGACGCGTCGGCGGTGTTGTCGGAGAGGGTGCCGGTTTCGGCGTATCCGCGCTCGTTGGTGCCGGACACGGTCGCCTTGTTGGTCAGGACGGTTCCGTCCGCAGTCGTACAGGGGATTTCGTAGGTGAATGTCTCCCGTGCGGAGTCCCCCGTCTTGATGTCGGACGTCGTACGGCGGACGACGGTGCCGTCAGGCATCGTGTCGTCGATCTTCACTGCCGTGGCGGTGGCGGGTCCCTTGTTGCCCACGCTCACGGTGTAGGTGAGCGTGTCGCCCGGAGAGGCGTCCTGCCTGTCCACGGTCTTGGTGGCGGTGAGGTCGATCGGTGGGTTGAGACTCGCCGCGGCCTCGGCGGTGATCTCGGTGTCGCCCAGGCCGAGTACGCCCTTGTGCGCGCCGTCCTCGAACCACAGGCTCTCGCGGAAGTTGAGGTTCAGGTGCTCCCAGTCGTTCCATGAGATCAGGGTCTGGCCCAGTGAGACGGGACAGGATTTGGTGTCGGGGCCCAGGATGATGTGGTTGACGTCCCCGGACTGGCCCGTCGCTTTGATGCCGTCGCCGTTCCAGTCGACCGGTTTGTTGGCCGGCGTGGTATTCCAGACGCCTCCCAGCCCGTACACGACGGTCCGCCCGCCGGCCCCTGGCACGGCGTCGCCCACCTCGTCGAGCCCGTTGTTCTCGGCCATGGGGGCGCGCTCTTGGGGCTGGTAGTCCAGGGGGCGGGTCGCGGTGGATGCCGTGGGGAACTGGTAGGAGTAGTTCATGACGCTCAGGTAGTTCGGCTTGCAGTTGATGCTGTCTATGCCACCGTGCTGGAGCCCGAGCGTATGGCCGAGCTCGTGCAGGAACGTGCCCGCCTCTGCCGCCACCTGGCCGCCGTTGTCGGTTATCCGCTTGTTGTCCCAAACGCCGAGCGTGATGACGAAGTCGTTGCCGCCAGGCAGGGCGATGCGGCCGAGGCGGGAGGCGTCGACGGTGAACTGGGAGTCGTCTCCGGCCTCGGCCTGCCCCGACGTGGTGCCGAGCCCGGTCAGCCCGTGCGCCGACAGGGCATAGCGGAACACCAGCCGCTTGGCGCCCAGGATGTTCTCGCAGTTGCGTGAGAGCCGGTCGAGCACGTCGCCGAAGTTCCCGTCGCAGGGCAGATCGGGGTCGCCGAACTTGAGGTCGGCGAAGTCGTTCAACGCGCCCGGGCTGTCGGTGTCGAAGGAGATCCGCTCCACCTCGGCGGCCCGCTCGCCGGTACGTACGTGCAGGGTGATGCCGTGCGCCGCGAAGGCGGCCACCACCTGGCCGATTGCGGTCGGGTCGAGCTCCCTGGAGCGCGGGCAGTACGACGCCACGCAGAACATCGCGTCCAGCTCGACGAAGATGTCCTTCCGGTTCGGGTCGGCGTTGTACGGGGGCTGGTTCAGCGCGAGGTCGACCGTGCCGTCCTGGTCGTAGTCGATGCCGTTGGTCTCCCAGTCGTCCAGCAGCCCGTCCTGGTCGGAGTCACGGCCCGTGTGCACCTTCAGCTGGGTGGCGCACGTGCCGATGGTGGTGTCGCCCGACAGCGTCGAGGTGATCTTTATCCGTACGCCGCTCGCCTCGCCGAGGCCTTCGCCGTACGCCGGCGGCAGGTCGAACTCACCCTGCACCAGCCCTGTCTCGGCGGATAACAGCTGCCGGTAGAACGACGTGGTGTGCCAGTAGTGGAACCCGGCCTCAACCGTGGCGGTGAACCACCCGCTCTCCTGGCTGTCGTTGACAAAGGTGATCCTGGCCCGAGGCCGCCCGCCTTCCGCGACCGAGAGGGGCGAGCTCCCGAGGAACTCACAGTCACCACGGACCGACCCTGCGGCGTGCCCTGGTGGGGCACCGAGCATGACGGCGACGACGGTCAGTACGAGCGGCATGATCACCCGGCGGATACGCATGGACCGAGTGTCGACGCACATCTCGGGGACGCCATGAGTAACCCCTACTCAGAAATTGCCCCGCCCCGGTCCTGCGCGCCGGGGTCAGGTGTGAAGCAGCTCCGTGAGCGGCCCGCGCACATCGGCGGGATACAGGTTCAGCTGGTCATACGATTCGCCCCTGAGGTCGGCCCACGCCTTTATGCCTGCTGGGCCTAGCGGGGGTTGCCGGACAGGTGCTGCACGTTGGGCGTGCGCCCATGGCGGGCGGGTGACATCTCCCTGCGGCGGGCCGCCAAGATGGCCAGCACCGCCAGCAGGGCGGTCACGGCAACCGACGCCCCGAGCGCGATCCACGTGGCCGGGTCAGGGTGGATCAGCGACTGGCCGCGCAGCGCCTGCCACGCCGTGATGGCGAACAGCGCGGCGTAGCCCACGATGACGACCCCGGTCAGCTGGGCGCGGGCGCGTTCGCCGCGCAGCCAGCTGACCCGGGCCGCGAGGGCGGTGAGAACCAGCACCGCGAGGACGAACACCTGCATGGAGTGCAGGCTGATGAAGTGCGGAACGCGCAGGTCGCCACCCACGGTGCTCCAGTTCGTGATCGGCATGCCGTCGCCGTCGGGCACCCCCACCCCGTGGCCCCCGACCAGCGGGACCGGGTTCCCGTAGGCATCTTCGGCCATCCGGGGCGTCCTGTTGGCCGTCCCGACCATGAAGGACGCCAGCCCCATGCCCATGACGGCCAGCCCGATCCCGGCACGCAGGGCCCAGGTGAGTGCCGGTTCACCGATCCGCTGGAACAGCAGCATGATGGCGATGAGCAGGTTCGCCCCGAACAGCCCGACCACGCCTGTGGAGAAGACCACCTGTCCGATCGTGTTGAACGTGTCGGCGCCGGTGTTGAAGTGGCTGTAGGTGCCGCGAGCGGCCTGTACCGCGATGAAGCCGACGTCGATCATCCCGGCGACGGCCAAGGCCGTTCCGAGGTTCCACATCGTGCGCTTCGCCTTGCGAAGCTTCGGCAACAGCCAGGCGAGCGTCGCGCCATGGATGACGAACGACACCCCGAACTTCAGCGGCTTCACCCAGATCGACTGCTGCATGAGCTCGCGGCCGTCTGTGAGGAGGCCGAAGAGCGCGACGACGATGAGCGCGGACATCGCCGCCACCATGATCATCAATGGTCGATGCCACGACCGCACTTCGGTTAACGAGAAGGACATCGGGTCCTCCGATCGGGCCGGTGCGTACGGTGTATTAAGTGTCATGCGTACAGAGTAGCTACGCCGGGCATGAAAGCCGCACTATTCTGCGCTTAAGACAAATAAAGTGAACTAGTGTTGTAGCGATCGAACTAGTACACTGTAGCGATCTCACCAAACGAATCGGGGGCACATGTCGTCGTCAACGCAGCGACCGGACCCGCCATACCGGCGGATCGTCGCGGAGATCCGTACTCGGATCCTGACCGGCGACCTGCGGCCCGGCGAGCGGATGCCGTCCATCCGGCAGATCGCCCAGCGATGGGGCGTCGCGGTCGCGACCGCGACCAAAGTGATGGCGACGCTCCGCGACGACGGGCTGGTCGAGACGAAGGTCGGTTCTGGCGCGGTGGTCAGCGCACGCGCGGCCCGGCAGCAGCCGACCGGCCCGAGCGCGTCACTGAAGCCGCGTCAGGGCGGCATCACCAGGCTGAACCGGAAGCAGGTTCTCCGCACCGCCATCGCGACCGCCGACGCCGAGGGACTCGACGCCGTCTCCATGCGGCGACTCGCGGCCGAGCTCGGCGTCGGTCCGATGTCGCTGTACCGGCACGTGGCGAACAAGGACGAGCTGGTGACGCAGATGGTCGACGAAGCCTTCGGCGAACCGGATCTGCCCATCCCGGGGCCGGAGGGGTGGCGAGCCAAGCTCGAACTGATCTCTCGCAGTCAGTGGGAGCTGTGCCGGCGACACCTCTGGCTGCCGAGGGCCATCTCGTTCACTCGCCCGTCGCTCGTCCCCAACATGATGGAGCACACAGAGTGGACCCTGCGCGCACTCGACGGGCTCGGGCTGCCCGCGGCGACCGGGATCCAAGAGGCGCTCACGCTGCACACGCTGGTCCTCACCATTGCTCTGTCCATGGCGGATGAGGTCGAAGCGGAGCAGGAGACCGGCGTGACGCTCGACCGGTGGTGGCTGGCCCAGCGGAAGCGAACCGACGAACTCCTCCACAGCGGACGCTTCCCACTGCTGGCCGCGATCCCAGAGGAAGCGGCGTCGGACCTGAACGGACTGTTCGAGTACGCCCTCGCGCGCCATCTCGATGGTTTCGCCGTCTTGGTGGAGGGCCGCGGCGGGTGTTAGAGCTCACTCAGCACGTGCATGGCGTCCCGCTCGATCCGTGAAAGGTCGTGGAGGATGGCGCCGGCCTGCTCAAGCTGCGCCGCGTCGCCGTTCTCTCCGGCCTTCGCGATCAAGTCGGCCACGCTCGTCCACAGCGCGGCGGCCTCGGCGTACAGCCGGTGACCGGTACGCAGGCGGTCATCGTCGACGAGTTCGGCGCACTCGCCGAGGAAGTCACGGTAGAGGGCGCGGAACAGGGCGCCGCCGGTGCCGGCCTTCTCCATGAGTACGGCCGCTTGTGGTAGGTCGCGCTGCGGATCGTCCGTACGCAGCAGCCACTTGGGCACCTGGCTCGCGGCTTTTTCGATGCCGCGGTGGCCCAGGTTCGCGATGGGAGGGGCCAGGAAGGCGTCGGCGCAGGCTTTGATCGCGGGGATGATCCGGTCCTGCCAGGAGGGCGCGTGCGCCGGCAGGGTGATGGAGAACGAGCGGTTCCTGGCGGTCATCGGGCCTCGTTCGGCCCTCGCCATGGCCAGGCTGTTCCGGCTCGTACGTACGGCCCCTCCCTGCTGCGCGGTGTCCACCAGGTAGGCATCGTGCTCGTCATAGCCGTACATGGCGACGATGTGGCCGCCGAAGTGCACCTTGGACTGGAAGTAGGCCAAGTGGAAGGAGTCGAGCTGGAGGCCGACCGGGCGACCGGCGTCGATCTGGGCGGCCACGTTCTCCCACGCCTTGCGTAGTGAGGTGGTCTCATCGATCGACAGCGTCAGCCCGAGCCTGGCAGTCAGGTTTCTGGTGAGTTCAAAGGGCTTGACGCGCCCGCCGAGGAAGGGGAACGGCATGCTTTTGCTGTCCCAGTAGATGAAGGACAGGCCCGAGCCGAGCCCGAACAGCATGGGCTCGGACAGATCAAGTCCCTCATGCCGTAGCAACACTCCCAGGGCCGTCGTCTCGCAGTGCTGCAGGCCACGGCCCTCGATGCCGTGCACGGTGGTCATGTCGCTCTCCTCGGTAGCCGGGCGATCGGTGTGTGCAGCATGGGGTCTCCCACAGAGGAAGAGTCAAGCCGTCAGCGCAAGAGACCGGGAGCGGTGGGTGCGCTGAACGTGCCCTCCCTGCGTACTGTGTGCCAGCGCAGCCGTACGCCCAGCACCGCGGTCGCCAATGACTGGATCACC
This sequence comes from Nonomuraea sp. NPDC049028, assembly GCF_043197735.1. Taxonomy (NCBI): domain Bacteria; kingdom Bacillati; phylum Actinomycetota; class Actinomycetes; order Streptosporangiales; family Streptosporangiaceae; genus Nonomuraea; species Nonomuraea sp. NPDC049028. The sequence goes on along the minus strand of NZ_JBICTR010000008.1, from coordinate 312,047 downwards.
ACGAGGTACAAGAGCTGGCGGTAGACGAACTGCTGCAAAGGGAGCACCCACAGGGCCGAGGCGCGCTCGCCGTCCAGGCGGAGCGCGTACCAGCCGGTCACCGCCTGCACCGCGACGAACCCGGCCCACACCGCGACCACCGGCAGGGGATCGCCCACGGCCGTGCTGTAGATCGCCATGAGGTCGACGACGGGTGCGAGCAGCGGCAGCAGCACCTGGAACAGCGCCAGGTAGCCGAGGCAGCGGCGGCCGAACGGGTCCTGGTCGAGCACGGCGCGTCGATGCTTCCACATCGCCTGCATGGTGCCGTAGCACCAGCGGTAGCGCTGCTTCCACAGCTGGCCGAGCGTGGTCGGGGCCTCGGTCCAGGCCAGGGCCTTCTCCTCGTAGACCACCCGCCATCCGGCCCGGCACAGTGCCATCGTGAGGTCGGTGTCCTCCGCCAGCGTGTCGGTGCTGACGCCGCCCAGCGCCACCAGCGCCGAGCGCCGGAACGCCCCGATCGCGCCGGGTACGGTCGCCATGCAGTCGAGTTGCTCGAAGGCGCGCCTGTCGAGGTTGAACCCGATGACGTACTCGATGTGCTGCCAGCGCCCGATCATGCCGCGCCGGTTGCCGACCTTGGTGTTGCCGCTCACCGCGCCGACCGTGGGGTCGGAGAGCTGGCGTACCAGGTGGCCGATCGTCGCGGGTTCGAAGACGGTGTCGCCGTCCACCATGATGAGCAGCTCGTGCCCGGCCGCCGCGATGCCCGTGTTGAGCGCCGCGGGTTTGCCGCCGTTGCGCTGCCGGATCACCCGTACGTTGGCCAATCCCAGCTCGGCGGCCAGTTCGGCGGTCGCGTCGGTCGAACCGTCGTCGATGACGAGGATCTCCAACCGGCCCTGGTAGGTGGTGTCGGCCAGTGAGCGTACCGTCGCCTGGATCCCCGCCGCCTCGTTGTAGGCGGGCACGATCACCGTCACCGGCGGGGGCGCGGGCCACGCGGGCGCGCGTCCCCTTCGCCGCTTTCCACCTCTGGTACGGCGGGCATGCACCCACGCGAGCACGGCGAAGAAGACCAGCCGCGCCAGCGTGAGCGCGCCCGCGGCGACGAGCACCCACATCAGCGCGTCGGTGAACCATCCGGATACGCGCTGGGCCACGTTCAACGCCGAGCCGACGAACCGGTCCACTCCGCCGGCCTGCTGCTGTGCCGGTGGCATGCCGAGGGCCTTGGTCACCGTGACCGCCCGGTAGCCCTTGCCCGCCATCTCCTTCAGGACCAGATCGACGGCCTCGACGGTCTGCCGCCTGTCGCCACCCGAGTCGTGCATCATGACGATCGCGCCCCGGCCCCCGGCCGGAAGCGACGAGGTCACGATCTTCCGCGTGCCGGGGCGGCTCCAGTCCTTGGTGTCGAGATCCGTCAGCGTGACGAGGTACCCCTCGGCCGCCAGCGCCTTCATGCTCTCCCACTGCGGGCCCGTGATCGCTTCGGGCGTGGAGGAGTACGGCGGGCGGACCAGAGCGGTGTGCAGCCCGGTCGCTCCCGCCAGGGCCTTCTGCGTCAGTGACAGCTCCAGCCTGAGCCGCCATCCGGGAACCGTCGCCAACTCGGCGTGCGTGTAGGTGTGGCTGCCCAGCTCATGGCCTTCCGCGACGATCCGCTGAGCCAGATCGGGGTATTTCGCGACCTTCGAGCCGACGACGAAGAACGTCGCCTTGGCACCGTGCTTCTTCAGGGCGTCGAGCACCGCCGGCGTCCAGGCGGGGTCCGGGCCGTCATCGAAGGTGAGAGCGATCGTCTTGTTCGGCAGGTGCGCGCTGGAGGGCTCGCTGCCCGTGAGGTTCAGCACGGGTCCGCCCCGCCGCATCTCCGCCAGCTGTGCGGAAGGGTGGTCGGTGGCGGGCGGAGCGGCGCGAGTCTCGCCGACGACGTTGGTCACGTACCCGTTGAGTACGAGGGCGCCGGCCGCCAGCAGCATGCCGATGGCCAGCAGGAACCAGTGCCCTCTTGGGTCGGCTCGTTTGGCGGAAGGGGGCGTGGGCGCGATCGGTCGGTCCTGCTCAGCCTGGGCCGAAGTGGGATCCTGCCAGGCGGCGACCGCCGGACGCGGCCAGACCTGCTTGCCCTGGTCGGCCAGGTCGCTCACTTCTTCGGCCCCTTGGTCCGGTCCGGGTCGAGCCCCGGCGGCGTCTTGTTCTGGCCCGGGGGTAGGTCGGTGGGCTCGACTGTGGGCCCGACCGTGGGCTCGGTGGTCGGCTCCGGTGCCGGTTCCGTGCTCGGCTTCACGCTGGGCGACGACGACGGGGTCCGTACGGTCGCAGGGTCCTGCGACCGTACGGCGGACCGGGTGCTGCTTGGAGTGGGCCGCGACGAGATGCGGGTCACCGAAGGGGTGGGTCGCTTGGTGCGGCTCGTCCGAGGCGTCGGTGAAGGGTCGGGCGAAGCCGTGCTGCCCATCCCGCCCTTCTGATCGCCCGGCCACCCGGTCACCGACAGCGTCGTGTTGGAGAACAAGCCGCCGATGACGACGGCGAGCAGCGCGAGGGCCAGCACGCCGGACGCGATCGAGCCGATCATGATCAGTCGTCGCCGGCGACCGCTCTGGTCGACGAAGACGGCTGTCGTGTGGTGATGCTCAGGGGACACATCGGGAAATGGTAATGACCAGATGTAACTTGTGGGGAAATAGTGTGATTTGGACAGGGTGCTTAGCGGTGTCTGAGTCGTACCGCGGCGCGGAAGCCGTCGTTGAGGCGGCCGCCTTCGGTGGCGGTGACCGGGACCATCGTCCACGGCTGGTCTGGGCCGAGCAGGGTCGAGTATGCCGGAACAAAGCCCTGGTCGAGCAGGGAGACGGCGAAGTCTGTCGACACGCGGCCCAAGGCGTCCAGGGCCGCCATGCCGTGGCACGCTCTACGCCGGTTGCGTGATCCTCCCGATCGATCCGGTGCTGTCGCCGGAGCTCCGTGACTCTATGACCAGCGTGGCGCGCTTTCTGGTCCGCGCGGACGGCCTCTTCGAGCCTGGGCAGACCCGGCCGATGGCCGTCCCGGACCAGGTGGCGCCGCTTGCCGAGCCCGCCAAGCTGGACGCCCGCTCGCCCGCGTACCTCTGCTTCACCTCCGGCAGCACCGGGCGTCCGAAGGCGGTGCTGGGCGCGCACGACTCGCTGGCCCATTTCTTCCGCTGGCAGCGGGACACCTTCGAGGTCGGGCCGGGCGACCGTATGGCGCAACTGACGAGCTGGTCCTTCGACGTGGTGCTGCGCGACATCTTCACCTCGCTGATCAGCGGCGCCACACTCTGCCTGCCGGGATCGCGGTCGCGGGACGCCGGACGGGTCTTCTCGTTCGCGCGGACGTACGGGATCACGCTGGTTCACACGGTTCCGTCGCTGGTCCGGCGGTGGCTGGCGACCGCCGCCGTGGACACCGCCGTGCCGACCCTGCGGGTCGCCTTCTTCGCCGGGGAGCCGCTGCACGCGGAGCTGGTGAACGACTGGCGCGGCCGGGTGGCGCCCGGCTGCCGGGTGGTCAACCTGTACGGGCCGACGGAAACCACCCTTGCCCAGTGCGCTTTCGAAGTGTCCGACGAGCCGGGCACCGGCCCGTTGCCGGTCGGGCGGCCGTTGCCCGGGTGCTCGGTCGGCGTACTGCGGCCGGGGTCCTGGGAGCCCGATGACGTCGGCGAGGTGGTGCTGACAACGCCGTATCGGTCACTGGGCTACCTCGGCACGGACAGTACGTTCGAGACGGGTCCCACGGGTGAGCAGGTGTACCGCACCGGCGACCTGGGGCGGTGGGACGAGCGAGGGTTGCTGCATCTGCTCGGCCGGTTGGACCAGCAGGTCAAGGTGCGCGGTGTCCGGCTGCGGCTGCCGGAGGTCGAACGGGTGCTGCGCGGTGTGGCCGGCGTCCGGGAGGCCGCCGTGGTCGTCGCGGGCGATGCACGGCTTGTCGCCTATCTCGTGGGGGATCCGGCCGTGCCGCCCGTTCGGGTGTTGCGGGAGGCGGTTCTGCGGGAGTTGCCGGCCGCGGCGGTTCCGGATGAGTTCGTCGTACGTACGGACCTGCCACTGCTGCCGAACGGCAAGATCGACCGCACAGACCTGCGCTCCCAGGCCAGCGCCCCGGCCCCGGCCTTGGCCCCGGCCTCGGTTAAGCCCAGCGAATCTGGGGGGAACGTGCTGGTCGTCGAAACCTGCCGACGGGTCCTGGGCGTCGAATCGATCTCGCTCACCGCGGATCTCTTCGAGCTCGGCGTCGATTCGATGTCCGCGATGGAGATCGCCGCCCGGCTGGAGGACGCGCTGGAAGCGGAGATCCCGTACGGTCTGGTCTTCGACCACCCCACCGTCGAAGAGATCTCCCGCTACCTCGCCGACCGGAGCCTCGGGTGACCGGCCCGATCACCCCGTCGTGGACCCAGCGCAGCCGCCTGCTCCGGCTGGTCGAGGACGCGGAGGCCGGGCTCTACCGGCCGCAGCACACGATCTCCGCGTTGCGCGTACGCGGTTCACTGGACCTCTCCGCGCTGAACCTGGCCTGGCTCCGGCTGCAACGGCGGCACCCGATCCTGCTCACGTCCTTCGACCCGCACAAGCCGCTGTGGCGGCTGGACCCGGCCGACCCGGTTGACCTGGTACGGCTGCCGCGCCTCGCCGACGCTCGGCAGGCGCTGGTGCGGGAGGCCGAGCGGCCGTTCGACATAGAGCGGGGACCGCTGACCCGGCTGGTCGCCATCCCGCTTCCGGATGCCGCGGAGACGCTGCTCGGGCTGGTGACCGACCACCTGGTCTCTGACGCGTGGTCGCGGCGGATCCTCCTGGGCGACCTGTACCGGCTCTACGACCTGGAGATCGGTGCGTCGACCGGGAACCTGCCCCCGGCGCCGGCCGCGTACGTCGGCTGGGTGGAACGCCAGAACGACTACCTGGAGTCCACAGCCGGCCTCAACCTGCGCCGGAAGCTCACGCGGCACGTTCTCCTCCCCGACCGGGGGCCTGCTGACCGGGGGACCGCCGAGCGGAGGCCCGTCGGCCGCGGGACCGCCGACCAGGGGCCTGCTGACCAGGCCGATGTCCCGCGGATCGAGCGGCAGCTCGACGTGGACTCGTACGAGCGCCTGCTGCCGGCCGCGAAGCGGTTCCGGCTGACCCGGCTCCAGCTCGTCCTGGCCGCCCTGGACGCGGCGTCGGCCGAACTGGGTGGTCATTTCCCCGCCGCGACGATCATGGCGGTCGCCGGTCGTCCCCGCCCCGACCTGCACGGCTCGGTGGGCTGGTTCGCCGACCAGGTCGCCGTCGTCAACCGGGGCAGGCATGCCGATCCAGAGGAGCAGCTGCGGTCGTTCCGCGAGGCGGTCGTCGCGGCGCTGGACTCGGCGCGCGTTCCATGGGCGCTGGTCGTCGCGGACACCGTGCCGGAATGGTTCACCCACTCGATGTCGCTGCCGTACATCTCGTTCAACGCCCAGCCACGGCGGATGGGCCCCGCCCTGCGCCAGGCCGCCTTCGCCGGCACCGAGATCGAGGAGTTCCCTGTCCACCTCGGCCGGCCGGACGGGGCTCTCCTGACGTACTGGTCGGAAGACGACGTCGGCGGCCTGCGGGCGGCCCTGCGGTACAAGCCCGAACGCTACAGCGAGGCGGACGTCCTCGCGCTCTGGGAGAGCACCATCGCAAACCTCGACCGGTTCGCCGAAAGCGCGGGCCGGACAGTTGGGAGCGCCGACGGATGAGGTTGTTCGTCATCGGCATAGTTAGGAGTGCGGGCCAGTGAGGTTGTTCGTCATCGGTGCGGACCCGCGCCGCGAGTGGGCCTTTTCCACCTGGCTGCGCGCCGGCCTGTCGGTCACCCTCGCGGACGGGGTCAGCGGCGGCGGTTTCGAGCACGCCGTCGATCGTTTCCATCCGGTCGAGGTCCGCGATGAGAAGGCCGATGTGGAGTCACTAGTACGGATGGCGGCCAGCCACGACGGGGTGACCACGCTGGCCGAGGGATCGCTGATCACCGCCGCGACAGTGGCGCGGGAACTGGGCCTGCCGGGTCCGGGAGTCGGCGCGGCGCGCATCGCCCGCAGCAAGATCCGCCAGCGCTGGGCCGGTCAGCGGCACGGCCTGACCGGCCCCCGGCACTCGGCCGTCACCGGCCCCGACGATCTCGTCCGCTTCTTCGCCGCCGGAGTCCAGGCCGCGGTGCTGAAGCCGCCGGACGCCTCCGCGAGTGCCGCCGTGTTCGCCGTACACAGTGTCGAAGAGGCGCTGGACCGGTGGCCGCGAGTACGGGCGATCTCGCCGAGCCGTACCGGCATCGTGGAGGAGTACCTGCCCGGAGCGGAGGCGAGCGTCGAGGCCGTGGTGCGGGGCGGCGAGCTGGTCTTCTCCTCGCTGACCCGCAAGCAGACAGGTGGCCCTACCGGCTTTCTCGAAGTCGCCCACACCACCGACCAGGCCGAACGCCCCGACGCCGCCGTCAGCGCGCTCGTCCACGACCTGATCGCCGCCTGGCAGGTCGAATCGGCCATCTTGCACGTCGAGGTGAAGCTCGACGGCGGCCGCCCCGTCCTGCTGGAGGGGACGATACGACCGGCAGGCGACTACATCACCGAACTGGTGTCCGCGGTGCATGGCCGCGACCTCTACCTCGACCAGGCGCACCTGGCGCTGGGCCGGCCGCTCGCGGCGGACCGCCCACCCCGCGCCCGCCGGGCCGAGGTGCGCTTTCTGCTGGCCTCCGGCATCGTCCGCCGGAACGTCGCCCCGGTGGAGGTGCTCGCCGGCCTGCCGGACGTCAAGATCGTCCGGCAACTCGCCGCGGCCGGCTGCCGCCTTCCGCCACTGACCGCGAACTGGGCCAGGGCCGGGTACGCCCTCGGCTGGTCCACGGACGACGGCGAGTCGCTGACCGGCCAACTCCGGACGGCGGTCACCGATCTCGGCAAGCTGATGGGCACGCCGGAACTGGCCTGACTATAGGACGATCTCGGGATCGAGCTGACATGGGTCTTTCGGCGGCGAGGTTCAGTACCGGGAGTCTTTCCAGTCGTCCGGTCCCGCTGTCTCGTCGGCGGAGGGGACCGCGATGTCTGTCTTGGCGCCCCACCCGGTCAGGCGAGCGTCGACGACGTGGGAGATCAGGCGCTTGCCGAGCCTTCGGGCAGGGAGGTACGGACCCTGCGCACCAACTGGTCCTCTCCGAGCCACAGCCGCCACGAGAGTTCGGTCTTTGCGTACTTCCCGTCGTGCTGAGCCCGGAACGCGGCCGACGCCTTGTAAAGCTGGCTGAAAGTGAGCGTCCCCTGGTAGACAGTAGTACGGGTGTTGTCGTAGGTGCCGCCGGGTCGCTTGATATCAGTTGTGCCCAATATCGCCTTCAGCGTCTCTGGACCGGCGAGATCGATCCCGCCGGAATGCAGGAAGGGACGGGTCTTCTCGTCCTCGGAGAGGAGCACCCAGGTCTTCCCCTCGGGAGCGGGACTGATCCAGCCCTGGCAGTCCGTCCGGCCCTTGAACGTGAGGAACGCGGGGGATCGTCAGGGGTCTCGGGGCTGGCGACGTCCCTGACGTCGGTGCCGGTCACTCCGGCCTTGCCGAACTCGGCTTGGGTCTTTTTCCGATAGCTCGTTCTTCCCCGGTTTCCAAGACCTCTGGGAGGTTGTCTCTGAACCTGCACCGTTGATCAGTCAGCTGTAGTTGGGGAGTGCACACTAGTGGAGCTGAATTGCCGATGGGCCCATGGGGCAATTCATCGCATATCACGGACGGAAGCGATCGTTTCCCGTCAGCCAGGAGGGCCCGTGGGGCTTTCTAGCAACCGGTGAACGCAACAGTCGGATGATGGCCAGCCCAGCGCCTTGCCGTGATGAGATGGAGATCATCCTCTGTGATGATCGGCGCATGAAACGCATGAGCGTCGTGCTGGTGGTGGCCAGCCTGCTGAGCGTCACGATTCCCGGCGGCGCCGTGCGCGCGGCACCCGAATCGGAGACTCTCGACTCGGTCGTTAAAGCGATCAAGAAGCAGTTCGCGAAGAAAAGCAGCGTGCGCTTCTCCGTCAAGCGACGCGGCGGGCCCCCAGCCACCTGGGACATCAGGGCGTCCGGTGCGTACCGCTTCAGTGCTTCAGGCGTGTACGCCACCGAAACCACGACGATCTCCCATGAACCAGGAGGGACAGGCCGGTCCCGGGAAATCAGCATCGGCCCGGACTTCTACTCGCAGGCCTACGTGCGTTCCAAAGACGGCAAGTACACCTGGAAGTCGCCTTCGACAGTGGGGAAATGGACCTACGGCGGGCGGAACCTCCCCGGGGTCATCTGGGGAGAGGACCTGATCAACGGGATCAACCCGGGCTTCCTCAAACTGGGCGCCTCCCACGGAACAACCAGCACCGACGGCGGAACTTTCGAGGGAGCGAAGACGACCCTTCACAGTGGCACGGTGACGGTTCCCAAGCTGGATGAGAGGCAGGCTGGGATGTACTTCGGCACCCGGGAGGAGGAGTTCGTGTATGGCGGGCCGATCACCTGGAAACTCTGGGTAGGCCCGGACCATCTGCCGCGACGCTTCCACGCCATCATGAGGTTCACCCGGCCGGAGGGCGGCGACACCTACACCATGACGATGAACATCATCTACCGAGGATGGGGAAAACCTGTCAAGATCACGGCCCCGCCCAAACACCTCATCACCGACGACTGGTGATCAACGAGTGGCGGAACGGCACACTCAACGTACCCACCAAGGTTCTGCATAGTTGTCGCGCAGATCGATGTAGGAGCGATCTGGGCGGCGACGGCACCGCCTCGTGGGCAACGGCGCGCTCTCAGGCGGCCTGCGGAGTGGATGCCGGCCTCCGGGTCCACGCCTGCGGCCTTTTCCTGGTCAACCGCCTGGTCATGAGCGTGATCGCGGCTACGGTCAGGTGAGCTTCGCTGTGCGAGGGCTTGCGCTCGAAGATCACGTTGCGGCGGGCGTTCATCATCCAGGGGTGCGTTCTTTCGACGATCCTTCGCCTCGCGAGTACTTTGAACCCGGTCTGGCCAGGCCGTTTGGTCACGATCTTCAAGGTGAGGCGGAGGAAACGGCGGACCCAGCCCACCAGAACCCCGGCGTAGGCGCTGTCGCCCCATATCAGCGTCAACTGTGGATGCAGCATCCGCAGCCGGGCCAGCACTTCCCGGGCGGCAGTTGTCCATTTATGCGGCTTGACGCTGCAGTTCGGGGAAACGGCTGGTCCACAGGGCGCGAACCTGTGGAGGCAGGACCAACTCGGGCCAGAGGGCCCGCAGGAGCGAGGCGTTCAGGAAGCGCCGCAGGTCATCCGGCGTGGCACTTTCCCGGATCACCCGCATATACATCAGCTGGGCATCGGCGGTCTGCTCCAGGTCGCAGCTACGCCTTGGTCCCCAGCCGAGGTGATGGGGAAGCACGATGACACCCCTGACGGGCCCGGTGAGCTCTTCCAACGTGTCGGGCATGACGTAAGGGCGGACTTCTCCGTATCCCTTCGCATCCATGCCTCCAGTGTGACCGATCCGGGCTGAGCGCGCAGTTGATCTTGCTAACGGGTGTGCTAACAACAGCTACGGAGAGTCATGGATTTCCATGGACGATGGGGCCGGTTTGTGGGGGGTGAGCTGGTCAGCCGAAGGTTAGGGCTCCAAGGGAGATCTCAATCTGGCTCTGCCTCAGGCGGTGTGTTTATCTTCGATGTGAATGACGATCAAATCGTGCCCGTCTTGATCGCGCTTGCTACGGCCGAAGAGGCCGACCGTGAGATCATCGTGGTTCTCCAACTCGCTGGGATCGACGTACGTGAGAACGTCGGGATGATGGCCGGTTACGGCCCAACCGGGTGCGTCGTCCAGGTCAACGATGTCGAAGTCTCCGGCCGGGGTGCCCGCGTGAACGGGACCGTACTCCCGTAAGAGCGAGGTCGCCTGCTGGCCGAGATCGTCGGTCGGCTCCATCAAGATGACGCAGGTTCCGTTGGCGAAGAGCACCCAGGACTTGGCGGGGTCCAGTAGACGACGCCAGGTCTCGATCATGGCCGTTTTGTTCATGCGGAGCAGCGTAACGGGGGACTAGGGGGGTCACTAGTGGACGGGGTGTTCGGCGGACTGATGCCTGACCGCGTGTTGTGCAAGAGGGCTGATTGCCAGGCCAGCGTGGACGCGAGCGCGATGGCGTCCTCCTGCCGGACGATCCGCATGACGCCTTCCGTCGCCATCTCCAAAGTGAGCGTCCTGCGGAGCTCGGCTGTCCACCACATCCGCCCGGACGCATCGCTCTCATAGTCGATGTCCCAGCCCGGATAGGTGTTGCGGAGCACCGAGAGCTGACGGCCGCGGAGGTCCAGCAGGAGAGCGGCATCGGCAACGACCTCGCGGACGTTCGGGTCAGTGGCCATGAGCGCGTGCGCGCCGGTGTCGGTCATCGCGTCGCGGTTGTTCGTGTCCCAGTGCACGGTTCCATCACACTCGCCTGTGGTACGACTGCGGGAGAGGACACCGGTGGCGCACCCTGCCATCCGCCTGTGTCCGCTCGTCCCCCGGAGGTGCGTGTGATGAGCAAGGTTCCGGCCTGGGCCGGTCGGCTACGCATCGAGCGGACCAGGCGAGGATGGTCTCAACGGGATCTTGCCCGGCAACTGTCCAGGGTCGCAGACAGGGTCCTGCCTGAGCCGGAGAGCATAATTCGCAGAATCCGGGACCACGAGTGCGGGAAGCACCGGCCGGACGATGAGTACGCCGAGCTGTACTGCCGCGTGTACGGGTTGAGCGAACACGCTCTCTTCCACGACGAGGACGAAGCGACGTACCTCGGCGACGAGATCGACGCGATCGAGCTCGCCCGTCGAGCGGGGGCCAGCGACGTCGGCCGGGAGACCCTGGAACGGCTGGAACTCGCCGTGGATGACCTGTCGTCGGCTTACCCTCGCACGCCTCCGGGCCAGCTGCTTGTACGAGTGAAGCGGCACCTGGAGTACGTCGTGCGGCTCTTCGACGGCAAGAAGACCATCGCCGAGCATCGACGCCTGCTCGTGGCCGGCGGTTGGCTGTCATTGCTTGCGGCAACCTGCCACATCGACCTGCGGCAATACCCCGCTGCAGCGGCACGCCTGCGGACCGCCGGACAGCTGGCCGGCCACGCCGAGCACTCCGAGATCAAGGCGTGGTGCCTGGAAACAGAGGCGTGGCAGGCTCTCACCGAGGGCGAGTACCAGCACGCGATGATCCTCTCCCAGGGAGCGCAAGACGTCGCTCCGCGCAGGAGTTCGGCCTACGTCCAGGCGACCGGGCAGGAAGGCCGGGCGTGGGCGCGGATGGGGAAGGGAACCGAGACCAGGGCCGCGCTGAACCGGATTCACCAGATGGTCTCTCCGATGCCTATCCCGGACCAGCCAGAGCACCACTTCCGATATGACCCCGCCAAGAGCGAGGCATACACCGCGACGACGCTATCGTGGCTGGGCGATCCTGCGGCCGTGGGCTACGCACGGCAGGTACTCGCTCGGTTGGAGTCCACGGAGGACGGTGGGCCGCGCCCGCGCAGAGCCGCCTCCGCTCGGCTCGATCTGGCTTTGGCCCTGCTCGCCACGGACGAACCGGGAGAGGCTGGTCACATCACCCTCCAGGCGGTCATGAGCGGCCTACTCGTACCCTCGAACTACTGGCGGGCCCAGGAGGTCATCGCGGGCATCGAGGGGCACGGCCTGGCCGAAGTCGTCGAACTACGCGAGGCGTACCGCGAGCTGTACGGTCGATCGTCGAAGTCGCAGCAACCACAGCTCGGCGTGTGAAGACGGACGTCGCGACCCATCAGTTCGACACTCCCGTTGGACAGCACGACTTGCTCGGGCCGGAGTCCCTAGTGCGGGAACGCCTTTGGCGGACGGGGTGTCACCTCGTCGCGGAACGTCTCGATGACGGAGACGACCTGGCGCATGAGTTCGGTGTCCCGGAGCCGGTCCAGATAGAGCGAGCGCCGGGCCAGCGCGTCGAGGTCCACGGCGAAGTAGATGGCCATGAGCGGGTTGACGAACAGCTCGCTGCCCTTCGTCCGGTCGGTGAAGCGCACGTCCCCGAACTCGCCGCGTACGGCCGCCGCGATCGAGCCGTTCACGATGCTCGGGTACGTCGGCAGCTCGGCCTGGGCGTGCGCGACGGCGTCGAGATAGAGCGCACCCGCCTTCGTGGACCTGGAGACCGACGACGTGCCCAGGTAGGCGCCGTCGCGTTCCAGGGCCGCCAGGTTCTCCAGGACCTGTACGTGGTTGACGCCGTGGTAGGCGTCCACCCCGAAGCCCAGGCAGGCCACGATCTTCTCGGGGACGTCGAGAGCGTGGGCGGCGGCCAGGCTCGTCATGTCCTCGGCTGGGGTGCCGAGGCCGGCTTCGTCGCCGCGCATGAGGATGTCGGTGCCGCCGTCCACCAGGACGACCGCGTCCAGGTCGAGGTGCTCGGCGAGCTTGGCGTACGCGGCGCGCAGCGGGCGGACGCCGACCTTGGGGAAGGCGTAAACAGTCGACGGCTGGCCGTGCGTGGCCAGCCAGCGGGCCAGGCAGCCCTCGGGGAAGTACCAGTCGCGGGTCGCGGTGTCCGGGCGTATCTCCGCCACGTCCTCGAACAGCCAGACGCCCAGGTCGAGGGCGTCGAGGTGGCTGAACGACAGGTTCGCCAGGTGCACCTCCTTGCCGGCCTCCCGAAGAGACAGGGCCAGGGGTAACCCGGCGTACACGTCGAAGCCTCCGCCAGCGCCGGCGACGAGGATCCGGCTGGAACGCTCAAGCCGGGCGGACAGCGGCGTGCCGAACATGCGTCACATCTTTCCGCAAAGACGTGGGCCCATGTTCGTCCGCGCCCGCGCCCCAGGGAGTCCCGTACTTGCCGGTGAGCTCGCGGATCTCCGCGTCGGCGAGGAGGCGGGGTTCACGGTCGCCGAGCAGCAGGAGCAGCGCGCAGACCTCCTCGACCTCGACGGCCGCCTCCACCGCCGCGCGCATCGACGAGCCGGTCACGATCGGGCCATGGTTCTGCAGGAGTGCGGCCCGGAACGGGAAGTCGAGCCGTTCCAGTGCCCCGGCCTGGGCCGTGTCCCCCGGAGCGGCGTACCCGATCAGTGGCGTCTGTCCGACCCGCATGACGAAGTACGGCGTGAGCGGCGGGATCGCGCTGCGCGGTGACCACGGCGGCAGGCAGGCGACGGCCGCGGCGTGCCGTGAGTGCAGGTGGACGACCGCCTTGGCGGCCGGATCGCGCCGGTAGAGCGCGAGGTGCAGGGGGAACTCCTTCGACGGCATGGGCCCGGCGACGTGCGTGCCGTGCTCGTCCAGGACCGACAGCCCCTCGGGGTCCAGGGCGGCCAGGTCGGCGCCGGTTGGGGTGATGAGCAGGCGGTCGCCCTCTCGGACGCTGAGGTTGCCCGACGAGCCAGGGCTCAGGCCGAGGGCGGCCAGGTGGGCGCTCGCTTCGATCAGTTCGGCGCTCACGACAGCTTGTCCCATGCGGTGGGGAAGATGTCCGTCTCCCCGAAGTTGCCGGATTTGAGGGCGAGGTTGATCGGCAGGCAACGTTCGTTCAACCGCGCTTCCGTACGCGACCAGGTCATGCCGGGACTGATCTCGGCGCCGATGCGCAGGGTCCGGGCGCCGAGTGCGGTGACCACGGCTCCCGATGTCTCGCCACCGGCCACGAGCAGGTGGTGGGCCCCGGCCGCCACCAGGTCGGCCGCGCACCGGGCGAGCGCGCGTTCCACGAGCACCGCGTCCGTGCCCAGGTCCGCGTCGGTATCAAGGTCCGGGCCGAGGTTCGCGTCCGTGCCCAGGCCCGCGTCGGTGTCAAGGTCCGAGCCGAGGTTCGCGTCCAGGTTCGCGTTCGAGGCCGAGCGCCAGACCGGCCGCGCCGGTCACCAACCGTAGGTCGGCGGTGGCCGCCGCGATGGCGCGCAGGTCGGCGTCCGTGGTGGCGTCGACGACGGTCAGCGCGCCGTCGGCCTCCTGGGCGTTCAGGGCCGTACGGATGTGCGAGGCGCCTGCCCGTACCGTGTCGTGACCGATGAAGTGCACCCACCGCCGCGTCTGAGGGGACAGCAGGCGGCCGAGGTGCGAATCCCGCATGGGCGTCAGCGGGTGGTCGCGCATGGGGCTTTCGTCGAGCAGGTCGTCGTGGACGAACAGCCGGCCGCGATAGACGGTGCGGCCGGTCGCCGGGAAGGCGGGCACCACCACCGTACGCGTCTCGCCGAGGGCGTCCAGCAGCGCGTCGGCCACCGGGCCGATGTTGCCCTCGGGTGTGGAGTCGAAGGTCGAGCAGTACTTGAAATAGAAGCGCTCGCATCCCGTGGCGCGCAACGCCTCCAGCGCCGCCACCGAGTCGCGCACGGCGTCGGCGACGGGCGCCGTGCGCGACTTCAGCGCCACGACCACGGCATCGGCCTGGGAGTCGACAAGGCCGCCGGAACCGACGGCCACCACGGTGCGGAACCCGCGGGCGACCAGCATCGTGGCGAGATCCGTCGCTCCTGTGAAGTCATCGGCGACGGCCCCTAGGTACGGCATCAGCCCTCCGGGCGTGTGACGACAGCGTTGATGTGAAGATAAAGTACATTACTTGACGTAGATGTGAATCGATGACTAGCTTCTGTTAAATCGCACCACTGCCTGTGGACCGACCAGGGAGGGAAAGCACGATGACCGCCCCGGAGGAGCCTCCACTCATCCCGGACCAGCGCCGCGAAAGGCTCCTCAAGCAGCTACGGCGCGAGGGTGTGCTGAGCGTCCAGCAGATCACCCAGATCTTCGGCGTCTCGCACATGACGGTGCGGCGCGACATCGCGGAGCTGGAGCGGCAGGGGCGGGTCTTCTCCGTCCCGGGCGGTGTACGCATCGCCCACCAGGTGCACACCGAGCCGACGTTCCATGACAAGTCGCTGATCGAGCAGCCTGAGAAGCGGGCCATGGGCCGGGCCGCCGCCGAGCTGGTGAAGGACGGCATGACCGTCTACCTCGACGCGGGAACGACCATCCTGTCCATGGTCGCGTTCCTGTTGCCGCGCGAGAGGCTGACCGTGGTGACCAACGACTTCACCACGGTCGACGAGCTCCAGGCGGCCAGGCACCTGTCCGTCATCCACACCGGCGGCCAGGTCGAGCCCGACAACCGCTCCAGCGTGGGGCGGCTGGCCGCGGCCACCGTACGGCAGCTCGCCTTCGACCTGGCCTTCATCAGCGCTGGCTCGTGGGACCTCATCCGCGGCGTCACCACCCCGGCCGCCGCCAAGGTGGAGATCAAGCAGGCGGCGATGGAAGCGGCGTCACGCTCGGTGCTGGTGGCCGGGTCGTCGAAGTACGGAAGTTTCGGGATGTACCGGGTCGCGCCGCTGAGCGCCTTCGACATGGTGATCACCGACGCCACACTTACGGAGGCGGCCGCCGAAGGGATCCGCGCCGGCGGCACCGACCTTGAGCTGGCCGGGATCTAGCGCCTTCTCCGCTCCGGTACGGTCTGGGCTTGTCTGCCACCTGACTCCCTATGACAGCGGCTCACAGACGAGCGGATGGCCTTCGGTGCCTTGCGCGAACCCACTTGTGTCGTATCGAGCACCGGAGGCCCAACCCACCAGCCACTCGGTCATGGTCTCCGCGATGGGCGGCTCTTGCCCGGCCTCGTGCGGAACGATGATCACCGGCCAGGCTTCAGGCTCGCCTAAGGTCAACCAGCCGATGTCATCGCCGTCGATGGTGCTGCCCCAGCGGAAGAACCCCCCGGGTTCGGGCCACATGGCGAGCGTGAAGTCTTCGGGAGAGTCCTCTCTGAGGTCTCGGTAGTAGTCCATTTCCTCAGGCAACCCAGCACATCGCTCTTTGGTGAGCAGACGCAGGTCGCAGACATACAACCAACGAGCGAAGTCGCAGCTCCCGTAGCGTTCTATGAAAGCGACGTAATCATCCGGAAGCCGCATCCCGATATCCGCGAAAACCTCATCCCAGGCACGAACGCCGAAGACCGGTGAGGGCGGCGGGGGAACAAGGGCGGTGAGCTGCTCAAGCGGCGCAGGGTCGTATGGCACGCCGCCGACTGTAGCGGCAGCGACAGACAAACCTATGCCTTCCGCGGAGGCACCCAGCTCCGGAATTAGCCGTAATCATTCATGCCATGCGCAATGCGTGACGGCCAGGCCGGTGATGTGAGTGTTCGACTCGCGGGAGCAAGCGTCAATTGCGCTGGTCTGTGGTTGACTGGCGCAGTGATCAATTTACATCCGGCACTGGGAACGGCGAGAAAGAGCTGGCTGACACTAGTTCTCATCGTGCTGAGCACGGTCTTCCTTGCGGGTTGCGGAGGGTTCTGGGACACGGCTACCGGCGGGGGACTGTGTCAGAAACGGGCGGATTACGAGAACGCCCTTGTCCGGGAGGCATTGGGCCCCACTTTCTCTCAGGCGGGGCTGGTCGCGTCCATGCAGGATATGAGCGACTGCGATTCATCTACGTACGGTTCATGGGTTGATGTCAACCTTGAGAAGGCGGAGCCGAAGGATGCTGTCGCGGCCTTTGTGAAGGCGGGGTGGAGCAGCCGTCCGGCCTCCGAACGCTCTCGAGACTGCCCAGCGGACCGGTGTGAGGCATACGACCTGACCAAGAAGTTCGGGCAGCGGGTTGTCGCCGTGTCGGTCGAGGGACGTTATAGCGTGACCATGTTTGTTGCTTCGGCGGCCGACGACTGCTGGGACGGCAAGGGCTACAGGTGCCTCGACGGGTAGGGACAACGCCTTCGAGTGCCTGTAGTGGTCGACCAGCTCTGTCGTCATGACTGGCTCTTCGCGTTGCCGCCGGTGGCCCTTGATCGTGACGGGGAATGTGATGAGTACAGACCTGTACGGAATTCGCGTGATGGCGCTGGAACCGGGGCAGCGGCGGGTCCGGTTGCGCGTCTTCGTCACGTATTACGACGCCGATGAGTACGACCAGGCGCTGTTGGATGGAGATACGAGCTTCTTCTTACGCGTGCTATGGGACGAGGTCGAGGATGCCGGTCCGCTGGGCGAGCAGGTCAGCTTGGATGAGATCCTCGACGACGATTGGGTTGATGGCAACACCTGGCGGTTCATCGAGCGGTATGAAGCCGTGATGTCGAAGAACGTGTCATTTACAAAGACGGACATCGCCAACCTGCCAACCAGACGCTACGACCTGCATTGGTTCACCGACGAAGAGTTGCTGGTCCAAACCGATTACGACGTGTGGGTAACCGATCCCCGCTGGTTGGCGCACCTGAGCCTGGGCCAGCACTGGACCACCACCTCGTACCCGACCCAGGCCGACCGACCGCGTGCAGAGGACGCGCTGGGTTGACCGTCGCGGCCCGCGGAACCTACGACAACCGCTCCACTGATCGGTAACGGCTCGGCAACCCTTGCGACAGATCTCGAACTCGCCAGCTGCTGTCGGCGACCAATAGGCATGACGGAGCCGATCATGGAGCCGGATCAGCAGCCGAAGGGCGGGACAGCGCTCCTGCTTCTCGGTCTCCTATGGCTCATCGGCACACCCACCCTGGGTGTTCTGGCGTTCTCGTACGGCTTCACCGTGACCGAGGGCACATCGGCGAACGAAATCCTCTTCCTGGTGTGCGGGATAGCCATGTTGATCCTCGGGCTGGGCGCCCCGCCGGTTGGTTTCATCGCCAGTCTGGCGCTGAACAACAAGGCGGGCGCATGGACCTACGGCGTGATCGTGGCGGCATTCGTCGCCCTCGCGATCGCGTTCGTCACCAAAGATCGAGGCGGCCCGGTCCACGTGGAGGAGCCGGCCGTGTGCACGGCATCACCAGACAAAGCGGTAGGGGTGCCCGGCTGTTAGGGCGACAAGCTGTGATCGTTCTGGCCGCGCCGCGTTTTCATAACTCCGCCGAAACCTTGACGCAACATAGGCTTCCGATCCATAGTGAGCCAGTCACCCCATAAGCGCGTCTCTGGAGGTCTTATAGCACGCAAGAATGTTAGCGCTAACAATGTAACCTCCTTTCCGTCCCTGTCGCAATGTCGCAGGTCGGCAGGCATGTCGCTGTGCGCACAGTCGCACGGCGGCGTCCTTCGCGTCTTTCGTTTAATGACCTGTGCCTGGAATATAGCGACGCCCCCCTGAAAGGCAGAGGTTCATCATGATTGTTCGGTCCCAATTACGGCAGCTTAAAAAGGTCCTGCTGTCCGCCGGTGCGGCCGTCGCGCTCGCCGCCGGCCTCCTGGCCGGGGTCTCCACGCCGTCCCAGGCCGCCACATCGCTGTCGTGTGACATCTACGCCGCCGGCGGCACCCCATGCGTCGCGGCGCACAGCACGACCCGCGCCCTGTACGGCACCTACAACGGCTCGCTCTACCAGGTGCGCCGCACCTCGGACAACACCACCAGGAACATCGGCCTCCTGAGCGCGGGCGGATACGCCAACGCCGCCACCCAGGATTCGTTCTGCGCGGGTACGACCTGCCTCATCACCATCATTTACGACCAGTCAGGTCGCGGTAACAACCTCACCCAGGCGCCCCCCGGCGGGTTCTCCGGCCCGGCTCCTGGCGGGTACGACAACCTCGCGAACGCGACCGCCGCGCCGACGATGATCAACGGTCACAAGGCGTACGGCGTGTACGTGGCTCCTGGCACCGGCTACCGCAACAACAACACCAACGGCGTCGCGAAGGGAGATCAGCCCGAGGGGATGTACGCGGTCTTCGACGGCACGCACTACAACGGCGGCTGCTGCTTCGACTACGGCAACGCCGAGACCAACAGCCGTGACAACGGCAACGGCACCATGGAGGCCATCTACTTCGGGAACATCAAGGTCTGGGGCTACGGCACGGGCAACGGCCCCTGGGTCATGGCCGACCTCGAGAACGGCCTGTTCTCCGGAGTGAACCCGGGTTACAACGCGAACGACCCGACCGTGAACCACCGGTTCCTGACCGCCATCATCAAGGGCGAGCCGAACCACTGGTCGATCCGGGCCGGCAACGCGCAGTCGGGCAACCTGTCGACGTACTACAACGGAGCGCGCCCCAACGTCGCGGGCTACAACCCGATGAAGAAGGAAGGGGCGATCATCCTCGGGATCGGCGGCGACAACAGCAACGGCTCCGCCGGCACCTTCTACGAGGGCGTGATGACCTCCGGCTACCCGTCGGACGCCACCGAGAACTCGGTGCAGGCCGGCATCGTCGCCGCCGGATACGCGCCGTCGAGCGGCGGCAACCCCGGCGGAACGCTCACCCCCGGCTCGTCGATCTCGCTGCGCGCGACGACGGCCTGCTGCACCGACCGCTACATCCGGCACCAGAACGACCAGGCCATCACGTCGGTGATCACCTCGGGCAGCTCGTCTCTCGACAAGAGCGACGCCTCGTGGATCGTACGCAGCGGCCTGGCCAGCGGTTCGTGCGTGTCGTTCGAGTCGAGGAACTACCCCGGCGACTTCCTGCGGCACCAGAACTACCAGCTGTACCGGCAGCACAACGACGGCAGCTCGCTGTTCGCCGCCGACGCCACCTTCTGCCCGCAGGCCGGCAAGAGCGGCCAGGGCTCCTCGCTCGCCTCCTACAACTTCCCGACCCGGTTCATCCGCCACTACAACAACATCGTCTACATCGCCAGCAACGGCGGCTCTAACGCCTTCGACAGCGCCACCTCATGGGCCAACGACGTGAGCTGGATCGTCGAACAATCCTGGGCGTAGATGACATCGCCCACCTGAGTGGAGCCGTCCCCGGTCCTTGGGGGCGGCTCCTCGCCGTTCTCCCCAGACCGTCGGGTGAAGGAGTGGCTCCATTTCAGCTAATTTCCGAAATTTTCGGCTGCGGGGTGAATGTCATCCCAGGTTGCACGGCTGCATAGGCGGTCGATCTCCGAAAGCGCCTTCGTGATCGGCGCCTTCGATCAGCGCATCGCTCTGACCATACCGATCGAGTCGGGGAGCGCGCTCGGCGCGGGAAACAACATCACCTACTGGTCCGACATTCAGGATGGCAACCACTGCGCCAACAGACCTGAATGGCGGGCCCCGTTGCAGCAGAACAACCAAAAGTTCCTGCTGAAGACGGGCAACGCAGCGACACCGGCCTGACCCCGAGCACCACCTACCGCTTCACACTGCCGGCCGGGCACACGGTGACCGGCTCGTGGAACGGCACCCTCACCGTCAGCGGACAGACCGTGACCATCAGAAACGTCGCCCACAACGGCACCCTCGCCCCCGGAGCCGGCATCACCAGCGTCGGCTTCCAGGCGACCCGCCCGAACGGCAACACCGCACTACCGTCCGGATACACCTGCGCCTGACAGCTGAGGGCCTACCTACGAGACAGCCGCGCTGCCAGGATCCGAGCGCGGGCGAGCTGGACATTGCGCGCCTGGCCGGCCGCGAACCCGGCCAGGAGCCATGGCGCCGTCAGGTCGAGCCGATCGCTCATCCGGGTACCGGTGCCGTCCGGCTCAAGGTCGAAGCGGTAGGCCATGCGTATGCGTCCCGGGCTCCGCACCTCGCCGTGGACGGACAGGCCGTCGGTGTGCAGGGCCACGTCGATCGCGTTGTCGTACGTGAAGATCCGTAAAAATCGGAAACGCTCGACGGCCCTGTACCGGATCACGTCGGGCTCCGAGCGGTCCACATCGCTGACGGCCACCACGAGGGGGGACAGACCGATGTAGCTCTCCGGCGTCGTCAGGTGCTCGAACACCTTCTCCGGTGTGGCGTCCACGTGGAATTCGTGGGTCAGCACGCTGCTCGACACCTGGCCTCCCGTACCTGCGAGTTATGTCGAAGAATTGTGGTCAGATTTCTTACCGCCGGGAAGCGCGGAATGATCACGAACAGCGGCCTGGGATGATCAGCCTGATCACTGTCACCCTCGGCATCCCAGGAGCACCCTTGTCCAAGCGTCGTGGCTTAACCCTGTCCGCGGCCCTCGCCGCGCTGTTCGTGTGCGTCGCCATCCCTGGAGCAGCGGCGGACCAGCAGACAGAGGATCCGACATATCCGGGACCGGTCTACAAGACGGTTACGGACAAGAGCGGGCTGCTGTCCCTGCAGACCAATGGGCGGCCGGACGGAAAGGACATGGTCTTCCGGATCTCAGGGGCCGTCTACGCCAACATCGAGGGCAACGCCTACGACCCGCAGCTGCGCCATGGCCAGAAACTGTTCAACATCGAGGGCTACAACATCCGGCGGCTGTACCGGGTGCCCGGCACCACGCAGCTCTACCAGCTCTCCCGCGAGATCGTCTTCTACACCGACCCCACCGACCCCACGAAGATCCTGCGGGAGTGGAAGAACCCGATCGACCAGCGCACCTACCCGGTCGTCCCGATCAACAACGACACGGTGAACTTCGGCCCGTTCAACGTCACCTCCTCCTACGTCGGCCCGCCCCTGCGGCAGATGCACGACGAGACCGAGTGGACCAGCGACATCCCGGTACGTACCGACTTCGGGGCCACGCTGGGCGAGCAGTTCGGCCTGGTGAACGGCGTCTACGCGGCCCAGGAGATGTTCGACTTCTACGTCGACGATCGCGAGGTCGCGGCCCGTACGGTCGCGGGCAGCATCCCCAAGGGCGCGATGGACACCAAGATCAGCTGGGCCAGGACGAGCCCGTGGGCGCCGTTCATGTGCCTGCCGGAGACCGGCGTTCGCGGGCAGCTGACCTACCACGCCCGCAGCTGGTCGCTGGATTCCTACCTGGACGTCGAGCCGTGGCTGCGGGCGGAGGTCGACACCGCGTACCCGCTCTTCAAGGCCGCTCCCACCGCGCCCGGCCCGAGCGAGAACTCCTGGAGCTCCTTCTACAACAAGCAGCTGGGCAAGGGTGCCACCACCTGGTCCGGCTGGTGCGCCGCCAACGGAAAGGGCTGACCTTCCGGTAGCCGCATTGCACTCTGGCAAGACCCCGGCAACAGGGTGTCTGCCCCTTCGGTTCGATGCTCCAACAGCCTCGCGGGACGGAATAGGCTCATGCGTGCAGTCGGGCCGGGGCAAGGTTAGGGGAACGGGTGAGCAAGTCCTTCGTACATCTGCACGTCCACACTGAGTACAGCATGCTTGACGGGGCGGCGAAGATGAAGCCGCTGTTCAAGGAGGCCGCCCGCCTCGAGATGCCGGCGATCGCGATGTCCGATCACGGCAACATGTTCGGCGCGTACGAGTTCCAGAAGGTGGCCAAGGACAGCCCCGTCAAGCCCATCATCGGCATCGAGGCCTACGTGGCGCCGGAGAACCGGTTCGTGAAGAAGCCGGTCTTCTGGGGGTCGCGAGCCGAGACCGGTGTGGCGGACGGCGAAGGCGGCAAGGACGTCTCCGGCGGTGGCCGGTTCACCCACATGACCATGTGGGCCAAGGACGCGAACGGACTGCGCAATCTGTTCAAGTTGTCGTCCTTGGCCTCGTTCGAGGGCTACTACTCCAAGCCCCGGATGGACCAGGACCTGATCTCCCAATACGCCAACGGCATCATCGCCACCACCGGCTGCCCGTCCGGTGCGGTGCAGACCCGGATCCGGCTCGGCCAGTACGACGAGGCGGTCAGGGTCGCCGGCGAATACCAGGAGATCTTCGGCAAGGAGAACTACTTCCTGGAGCTGATGGACCACGGCATCGACATCGAGCGGGAGGTCCGGGCCGACCTGCTGCGGCTGGCCAAGCAGCTCGACATCCCGCTGCTGGTCACCAACGACAGCCACTATGTGACTGAGGACCAGGCCGACGCGCACGACAGCCTCCTGTGCGTCGGCGTGGGCAAGAACAAGGACGACCCCAACCGCTTCCGGTTCAACGGGTCGGGCTACTACCTCAAGAGCGCCGACGAGATGCGCAGGCTGTTCGCCGATCTGCCCGAAGCGTGCGACAACACGCTGCTCGTGGCCGAGATGGTCGGCGACTACAGCGACGTGTTCGCGTACGTGGACCGGATGCCCCAATACCCGGACGTCCCCGAGGGCGAGACGCAGGAGTCCTGGCTGCGCAAGGAGGTCGAACGCGGCCTGGAGATGCGTTACGGCACCCCGGTCCCCGCCGAGGTCATGGAGCGCTACGAGACCGAGATGAAGGTCATCGGCCCGCTCGGTTTCTCCTCCTACTTCCTGGTCGTCGCCGACATCTGCCGGCATGCCCGCGACAACGGCATCGCGGTGGGGCCCGGCCGTGGTAGCGCCACCGGCTCGATCGTCGCCTACGCGACGCGCATCACCGAGCTCGACCCGCTGGAGCACGGCCTGCTGTTCGAGCGGTTCCTGAACCCCGAGCGCATCAGCCCGCCCGACATCGACCTCGACTTCGACGACCGCCAGCGCGACCGCATGGTCCAGTACGTGACCCAGAAGTACGGCAGCGAGGCCACCGCGCAGGTCAACACGTTCGGCACGATCAAGGCGAAGGCCGCCGTCAAGGACGCCTCCCGCATCCTCGGCTACCCGTTCGTGATGGGTGACAAGATCACCAAGGCGATGCCGCCGGACGTCATGGGCAAGGGCGTCCCGCTGGCGGACATGTTCAACGAGAGTCACCCCCGTTACATCGAAGGCGCCGAGATCCGCGCCCTGTACGAGAACGACCAGGATGTGCGCAAGGTGATCGACACCGGCCGCGGCATCGAGGGTCTGATCCGCGGCACGGGCGTGCACGCGGCGGCGGTCATCCTGTCCTCGGCGCCCCTGCTGGACCTGATCCCCATGCACATGCGGGACAAGGACAAGGTGATCATCACCGGGTTCGACTACCCGAGCTGTGAAGACATGGGCCTGATCAAGATGGACTTCTTGGGCCTGCGCAACCTGGGCATCATCGACCACGCCATCAAGATCATCAAGCAGAACCGGGGTGTGGAACTCGACACGCTGACGCTTCCCCTCGATGACAAGACCACGTACGAGCTGCTGGCCCGCGGCGACACCCTGGGCGTCTTCCAGCTCGACGGCGGCCCGATGCGGCAGCTGCTGCGACTGATGGAGCCCACCCGGTTCGAGGACATCGCCGCAGTGCTCGCCCTCTACCGGCCGGGCCCGATGGCCGCCAACGCGCACACCAACTACGCGCACCGCAAGAACGCCCGCCAGGACATCGAGCCCATCCACCCCGAGCTCAAGGAAGCGCTCGAACCCATCCTCGGCCCCACCTTCCACCTGCTCGTCTACCAGGAGCAGATCATGGCCGTGGCCCGGGAGCTGGCCGGCTACACGCTGGGCGGCGCCGACCTGCTGCGCCGCGCCATGGGTAAGAAGAAGAAGGAGATCCTGGACGCCGAGTACGCCAACTTCCAGGCGGGCATGCGCGCCAACAACTACAGCGACGAGGCGATCCAGGCGCTCTGGGACGTCATGCTGCCGTTCTCCGGATACGCCTTCAACAAGTCCCACACCGCCGGATACGGTCTGGTCGCTTACTGGACCGCCTACCTGAAGGCCAACTACCCCGCCGAGTACATGGCCGCCCTGCTCACCTCCGTGGGCGACGACAAGGACAAGGCCGGCGTCTACCTCGCCGAATGCCGCAAGATGGGCATCCAGGTCCTGCCGCCGGACGTGAACGACAGCCAGCTCGACTTCGTCGCCGTCGGTGACACCCAGGTGCGCTTCGGCATGGGTGCCGTCCGTAACGTCGGGGAGAACGTGGTGGAGGGCATCGTCAAGGCCCGCGCCGAGAAGGGCCGCTACGAGCACTTCAACGACTTCCTCAGCAAGGTGCCGTTGACGGCCTGCAACAAGCGAGTCATCGAATCGCTGATCAAGGCGGGCGCCTTCGACTCGCTCGGCCACCAGCGCAAGGCCCTGCTCATGGTGCACGAGCAGGCGGTCGATTCGGTCATCGACATCAAGAAGAACGAGGCCCACGGCCAGGACTCCCTGTTCGGCGGCCCGAGCGACGACGAGGGCGAGGCGGCGTTCTCCGTACAGATTCCCGACATGGAGTGGGACAAGAAGACGCTGCTGGACTTCGAGCGGGAGATGCTCGGCCTGTACGTGTCGGACCACCCGTTGGCGGGCACGGAGCGGCTGCTGGCCCGCAACCGCGACACCACCATCGCCGAACTCCTCGAAAGCGGCCGTGACGACCGCGGCGACGTACGGGTGTGCGGCCTCATCACCAAGGTCGACAAGCGGGTCAACAAGGCCGGCAACGTGTGGGCGATCGTCACGGTCGAGGACATGGACGCGGCCATCGAGTGCCTGTTCTTCCCCAAGAGCTACGAGCTGTACGCCCCGGAGCTACGCGGCGACGTCGTGGTGTCGGTCGGCGGCCAGATCAACAACCGGGACGGCGCCATCAGCGTCTTCGCGCAAGATCTCACCCCGCTCGACGTGTCCGGCATCACCAGCGATTCCGGGCATCCCGTCACCATCCAGGTCCGCGAGGAACGCCTCACGCAGCAAACCGTGGAAGAGCTCCGTAACGTACTGAAGCTGCACCAGGGCAGCGTGCCACTGCGGATCAACGTGCAGCGGCTGAGCGGGAAGACCCTGGTGTGCGCTCTGCCGGAGTTCTCGGTCAACGCCGAACCCAGCTTCGCCGCGGACGTGAAGCAGCTGTTCGGACCGGAAGCCATCATGCTGTGACCCAACGGCGGATCGAGGTCGTCTCGACCGCGGAGCCGCCCACGTGCCCGCGCTGCGAAGGCGAAGCGCTGCTGTCGGCGCGGGTACCGTACGGCTGGGCCAACGCAGGCGGAGGGTGGGTGCACGGCCGTACCGGGGTCGTGCTCTGCCCTGCCTGCGATGAGGATGCGCCGCACGCGGCGCCGCTGATCACGTGGTTCCACGTCCACGGCAAGGCCGACCATGGGGACGCGGAGCTCGCGCGGCTGCTGGCGGCGTGGGCCCAGAACGTGTCGGTGTCCCGCTTGGACGAGCAGGCGCTGGAGGCCGAGATAGGGCGGTGGCGGCGCGGCGACCTGTAGCCGCGCGGGCTCGCCGCCCGTCGCTGTCGTGCCATGGGTGGGGCGACTCCTCTCTCGCTTAGTTGCACATATATCGTTGTTGCGAGTTATGTGCATTAGCGACCGTAGAGGAGCCAGACATGGGGGACTACACCCTTCCGGACATGCCCTACGACTACGCGGCGCTGGAGCCCGCGATCACCGGGGAGATCCTGGAGTTGCACCACGCCAAGCACCACGCCGCCTACGTCAAGGGCGCCAACGACACCCTGGAGAAGCTGGCCGAGGCCCGGGACAAGGGCGAGTACGGCGGCCTGGTCGGCTTGGAGAAGACCTTCGCCTTCAATCTGTCCGGCCACGTGCTGCACACGATCTTCTGGCAGAACCTGTCCCCGGACGGCGGCGACCGCCCTGACGGCGAGCTGGGCGCGGCCATCGACGAGCACTTCGGCTCCTTCGACGCCTTCGCCAAGCAGCTCACCACGGCCACCGCGACCGTGCAGGGCTCGGGCTGGGGCGTGCTGGCCTGGGAGCCGCTGGGGCGTCGGCTGGTGGTCGAACAGGTCTACGACCACCACGGTAACGTCGGCATGAACACCACTCCGCTGCTGGTCTTCGACGCCTGGGAGCACGCGTACTACCTGCAGTACCGCAACGTGCGCCCGGACTACGTCGAGAAGCTCTGGGACCTGATCAACTGGACCGACGTCATCTCGCGCTTCGAGGCCGTCCGCGGCGCCTGACCCATGACCGCGGCGCCTGCCCGCCAGCTTGGTCCAGCGAGCCGGGCGGGCGCCGCCTGCACCGGGATCGCCGTGGTCTCGGGCGGTGACGGCAGGCCCAAAATGAAAGAATCACCTCATGGCAGAAGGTATCTCGACATTTCAGGCCACCACGGATGACGGAGACGTGGTGGGGGAGATCCACGCGGAGTCCTGGAAGGTGGCCTACGAAGGCTTCTTCGACCCGGAGTACTTCGCCGAAGCCGTACGGAGCCGGCGCGAGAAGTGGCACGACACGCTCGCGGACGGGCAAGGCACCATCCTGCTCGCCGCCCTGGATGGACGGCCGCTGACCTTCTCCTACTTCGGTCCCTCGCCGACGCGCCCAGGAGACGCGGAGATCTTCGGCTTCTACAGCCACCCGGACGGGTGGGGCACCGGCAGCGCGGGTGCCCTGATCGCCGCCTCCTTGACCAGGCTGCGCGAGGAGGGCTTCAGCGGGGTACATCTGTGGACGCTGCGCGACACACCCCAGTCACGCCGCTTCTACGCCAAGAGCGGCTTCACCGAGTCGGGTGCGGCCCGCAAGCATGATTTCGGTGACGGCAATCCGATCGAGCAGGTCGAGTACGAGCTGAGCTTCCGCTGATCCCCTAGGCGGTCTCCGAAGGGCGGCGGCGGTCTGGAGCAGGGCCCGATCACGCCTCTCTGCGGGCGATGTCGCGCAGTGCGGTGGCGAGCCGGTCCACATCGTCGGCGGAGGTGAACAGGGCCGGGGTGACGCGTACGGCGGCGCCGCCGGTGATCCCGGTGCGGGCGACGGTGAAGATCCGGTGCCGGGTCATGAGCTCGTCGGCGACGGCCTGGTTGTCGGCTTCAGAGGTACGGCGGCGCAGTCGCATGGCGGTGATGGCGCCGTACATGTCGGGCTCGTCCGGCGTGAGTATCTGCACGGTGGGGAGGTCGCGCAGCTGGTGGACCCAGCGATCGCGCAGGAAGCGCAGCCGGGCCTGCTTGACCTTGGCGCCGAGGGTGTCGTGGAAGTCCAGGGCGGTGTCGGCGGTGAGGAAGGGGGCGACGTTCATGGTGCCGGAGTGCACGCGGGAGCGGATGTCGGTGGCCGGATAGGTCTCGTCGGCGTAGAGGGGGTCGATGTCGGCCAGGCGCTGGGCACGGATGTAGAGGAATCCGGCCCCCAGCGGTACGTTCATCCACTTGTGCAGGGAGAAGGCGGCGAAGTCGGCGTCGAAGTCGGGCAGGGTGAAGTCGAGCTGCCCCCAGGAGTGGGCGGCGTCGACGATGACGTCGACGCCGTACTGGCGGGCCATGGCGACGATCTGGCGCACCGGCGTGACCAGGCCGGTGCGGTTGTTCATGTGGCTGAGCAGCAGCAGTCTCACCTTCGGGTGCTCACGTAGCGCGCGCTCGTAGACCTCCAGCACCGCCTGACGGGTGGGAGGCTCGGGGATGACGATCCGCGCGAGGTGGACGCCGCGCCGGGCTTGGAGCCAGTTCATCGCGTACTGGGCGCTGTGGTAGTCCAGGTCGGCGTACATGATGCCGTCGCCCGGGCGCAGGCGGCGGTAGCCGGAGATCAGGCTCTGCAGCGCCTCGGTGCCGCCTCGGGTCAGTGCGATCTCGTCCCTGGTGACGCCGAGCAGCGTGGCGATGCGGTCGCGGATCTGGTCGGCTCGCGGCTTGTACGCGGTGCGCAGCAGGTGGGAGCTGCGCTCGTTGAGCTGGTCGATGTTGCGGTGGTACGCCAGCCGGACCGGCTCGGGCATGATGCCGTAGTAGCCGTTCTCCAGGTTGACGAAGTCGGCGCTCACCTGGAACTGGCGGGCGACGGTGGCCCAGAAAGCCTCGTCCTGGGCCAGCTGCTCGGGGGTCAGACCGCCGCCGGGTACGGTCAGCGCCTCCGCCGGGGCTGGGGCTGGGCACGTCACCGCCGGGGCTGAAGGCGTGACGGCCGGGACTGGGGGAGTCACGGCTGGGGCGGGGCGGGTCGTGGCCGGGACCGAGGGCGTCACAGCTGGGCGGGTCGCGGCGCCGGCGGCCAGCGCGCCGAGCCCGGCGAGGATCCGGCGTCGGGACAGGGTCATGAGGGACTCCACCTGATATCCGCGCGATTCACGCGAGGCGCGAATGTCCACCGTAAATCGCGGTACGGGAGAAATGGCCGTACGGTAGGACGCTCTTTCCCCCATGTCGGTGAGCGGGCCATCGACGCGCCCGCGAAACCGGATGACGGCACGAGCTTTACCGGAAGCATTGCTATTGCGGGGCGCGTCCGGCTGCCTTTCGGGCACTATCACCGGTGATGCTTGCGACACGAACGCTCCGTTCGCGCCGACCGGCCGCCCGTGGCACCGGCCGGCTGCTGACGCACGCGGTGTTCGCGATCGCCTTGGTCCTCAGCGTGGTGTTCGCCCATGGCGGCGCGTGCGCGGCCGTGGAACTGTCGGAACCGGTCGCTCACAGCGCTCAGCCGGCCGGCGGAGGGGTTTCTGCGTTCGCTCACGGCGCTCAGCCGGCAGCCCGAGGGGTCTCTCCGGTCACGCACGGCGTCCGCTGCCTGCATCGTGACCTGCCCGTGGGCCATGTACACGGAACCGAGCAGGACCGCTCAGCCACCAATCCCACCGGCGCGCCGACCTTGCCGGCCGGGCCGGCGGTCGTGCTGCCCTGCCCGGCGGCACCGCGGACCGCCGTGGCCGCCTCGTCGCCGGCCGATATCGGCGGGGGGGTCAGGCCCGATCAGGAAAGCGTGATGCGCGTATAGGCCAGGACTGCGTCTGCTTTCGTCGTCCACTGCCCGCCCAAGTTCGCGGTCATATCGCTGTGCCGTGAATTTCGCGTATTCTTCGGGGATTTTATCAATGTCATCACCAGCAATGTTCGCGCGCCCGCAAGAGGCCGCCTATTCCACTCTGTCGCTCACTGTCGGCAATACGCCGCTGGCGTTCATTTCCGGGCCGTTCGTACCGGGGGGAGGGGGATTCTGGGCCAAGCTCGAAGGCTTCAACCCGGGCGGCATCAAGGACCGGCCCGCCCTGCACATGGTGCGCCAGGCACGAGCCCGGGGGGAGCTCGCACCGGGTGCGACGATCATCGAATCGACCAGCGGCACCCTGGGGCTCGGCCTGGCTCTGGCCGGCATCGTGTTCGGCCACCCGGTCGTGCTGGTGGGCGACCTCGGCATGGAGCCGTTGATGTGCCGGCTCCTGACCTCCTACGGCGTCCGCCTTGAGATCGTCACCGAGCCGCACCCGGTCGGCGGCTGGCAGCAGGCCCGCCGGGAGCGCGTGCAGCGCCTGCTCGCCGACCTTCCCGGCTCCTACTGTCCCGACCAGTACAACAACCCCGACAACGTCGACGCCTACGCCGGTCTCGCCCACGAACTGCTGGCCCAGCTGCCGCACATCGACGTGCTGGTGTGCTCGGTCGGCACCGGCGGGCACAGCGCGGGCATCTCCAAGGTGCTGCGCCGCCACTTCCCGCAGCTGAGACTGATCGGCGTCGACACGGTCGGCTCCACCATCTTCGGCCAGCCCGCCCGGCCCCG
Source organism: Nonomuraea sp. NPDC049028 (assembly GCF_043197735.1). Lineage (NCBI taxonomy): Bacteria > Bacillati > Actinomycetota > Actinomycetes > Streptosporangiales > Streptosporangiaceae > Nonomuraea > Nonomuraea sp. NPDC049028. The sequence goes on along the minus strand of NZ_JBICTR010000008.1, from coordinate 281,850 downwards.
GCTGATGCGCGGCCTGGGCTCCAGCATCCACCCGCGCAACGTCGCCTACGACGCCTTCAGCGAGGTGCACTGGGTCAGCGCCGCCGAAGCGGTCTGGGCGTGCCGCGCCCTGGCCGCCCGGCATTACATCTCGGGTGGCTGGAGCACCGGCGCGGTCACCCTGGTGGCCCGCTGGCTGGCGCGTACCACCTCCGGTCAGACCATCGTCGCGATCTTCCCCGACGGGCCCTGGCGATACTGGAACACCATCTTCGACGACGAGTACTGCCAGCGGCACGGCCTGCTCGACACGACCCCGGCGGAGGAACCGGACCTCCTGCCGGCGCCGAGCGAGCGGGAGGTACACCGCTGGACGCGTTGCGCCCACGTGATGGACCCACTGGCGGGAACGCGATGAGCGGCGCGCTGCGGCAGTTCCGCTCCTTCGACCGGCCGATTCAACTTCTGCAGATCAACCAGCTGGGCATCAACCTCGGCTTCTACATGCTCATGCCCTACCTCGCCCAGCACTTGTCGGCCGCCGCGGGCCTGGCGGCCTGGACCATCGGGCTGGTCCTGGGCCTGCGGAACTTCAGCCAGCAAGGCATGTTCCTGATCGGCGGCACCCTGGCCGACCGGCTCGGCTACAAGCCGATGATCATGGCCGGGTGCGCGCTGCGTACGATCGGGTTCGCCCTGTTCGGGCTGACCACCTCACTGCCCTGGCTCCTCGCGGCAGCCGCCGTGACCGGCTTCGCCGGAGCGCTGTTCAACCCGGCGGCCCGCGCCTACCTGGCCGTCGAGGCCGGCGAGCGCAAGGTGGCGGCCTTCGCCGTGTTCAACGTGTTCTACCAGGCGGGCATCCTGCTCGGCCCGCTGGCCGGCATCGCGCTGATGAGCGTCGGCTTCCCGGCCGTGTGCCTGTCCGCGGCGGCGATCTTCGCGGTGCTGACCGTCCTGCAAGGCGCGTGCCTTCCGGCCCGGCGCCCTCGGGCGGCAGAGCACCAGCCGGTGCTGCGCGAGTGGCGCGCGGCGTTCGGGAACCGGGCATTCGTCTCCTTCGCCGCGGCGATGATCGCCTCGTACGCGCTGTCGTACCAGATGTATCTGGCCCTGCCGCTGCAGGTGCAGCGCTTCGGCGGCGGTCAGGCAGGGGTGATGGCCCTGTACGCCCTCTCCGCGCTGCTCGGCATCGCCGGGCAGGTGCACCTGACCACCTGGTGCGCGGCGCGCTGGAGTCGCGGCCAGGCGATCAGCCGCGGTCTGGCGCTCATGGGGCTCGCCTTCCTGCCACCGGCCGTGGCGGCGCACGTGCCTCTGGCGCCGGTGTGGGCGATGCTGCCCGTGCTCGCCTGCACTCTTCTGCTCACCGTCGGCACGCTGATGGCCTTTCCCTTCGAGATGGCCACCATTGCCGACATGGCGGGAGATCGGTTGATCGGCACCTACTACGGGATCTACAACCTGGCGTCCGGCGTGGGCATCCTGGCCGGCAACCTGGTCGCCGGCGCCCTGCTCGACGCGGCCCGTACGACGCGGCTGGCCGCTCTGCCCTGGCTGTTGCTGGCCGTCGCCGGCCTCGCCTCCGCGGCCGCCGTCAGACGGCTGGACCGGCGCGACCGGCTCACCCCTGTCGGCCGGGTGGCCACCGCCACCTGACCAGCGGCGCCATCTCGGAGGCCGGGTGGCGACCGCCACCTGACCAACGGCGCCATCTCAGAGGAGGGAGGCCAGGGCGCGGGCGGCGATGCCGATGCCGACGAGCAGGACGAGTACGGCGGTGATCGTCGCCGTGAACGGACGCAGCCTGTACAGCCGCTTCGTCAGGGTGAGGTCGGCCAGGCGGCGGACGGCGACGGCCGCGGCGAGCAGGGTCAGGGCCATGCCCAGTCCATAACAGACGACCGTGACGATCCCGAACGCCGTACGCCCGAGCGCCATCGCTCCCAGCAGCACCACCAGGGCCGACGGACTCGGCACCAGCCCGCCCGCGACCCCCAACCCGACCACACCCCGCCCCGACGGAGCGAAATGCCCGTGCCCGTGTCCGTGCCCGTGCTGGCTTGCGGGTCGTACGGCTGAGCGGAGCAGGGCGGTGCCGATCGCCGCGATGAGCAGCCCGCTGATCACCCCGAGCCAGCCCAGCACCGTCTCCCCGGCGATCGAGGCGGAGACCGACAGCAGCACGCCCAGCACGATCACCCCGGCCGTGTGCGTCAGCGTCACCGTCGCGGCCACGGCGAACGCGTCACGCACGCGGCCGTCACGCCCGGCCAGGTACGCGGCCATGACGGTCTTGCCGTGGCCGGGCAGTGCGGCATGGACGGCACCCAGGACCAGCGACACGAGCAGGGCCAGCAGCCCGAGCGGGACCGTCAGCCGGTCGGCCCCGACCAGGCTGTTGAGGCGGTCGGCCAGCAGCCCGGTGTAGCGGGTGAGCACGTCCGCACCGGGCACGCGGGCCGGTGCTCCAAGACCGCCGCTGCCCGGCTCCACCGTGAAGCGGGCCTGGCGGACGTCGAGCGGGGAGCTGAGCAGGTCCACCGGGTACGCGTGCAGCTCACCGGACACGCTGCGGGTGGGCACACTGGACGCGCTGAGCCGGACACCGGAGCCGGACGCCGTGATCTCCCGCCAGCCCACGGCCTCGCCACGGTAGGGGTTGGCGAAGGTCAGAGTGAGCGGCCGGTCGACGCGTAGCGGGGCGGACAGGCGGCAGGTGAGCCTGCTGGTGGGCAGCCCGGCGGCCCCGGGGCGATAGGCGAAGGACGCGCTGGTGACCCGCCAGGCCAGCGGCCGATCACCGGCCTGTCCGCGCACCGCGCCGGCCAGCTCCCCACAGGCGCGCGCCGCATAGGTGTCGGGCGGCCCGGAGGCGCCCTGGCGCTGCTGCAGGGTGGGGATCTCGGCGCTGTCGATGATCGCCGTGTCCTCGATCCGGTCGAGGAACACGCTCAGGCCGTCGTAGTGGTTGACGCTCAGATTCCCCATCGGGTGCGCGGCCAGGATCACAGCAGCGGCGACAACGCCGATCACGCCGCGCCGCCCAGCGCCGGACGGGCCTTCGCCGGGCCACGGGGTGCCGCGCCGCCCAATCCGGCGCCGCCCAATCCCACGTCGCCCAGTGCCGCGCGGGCCTTTGCCGGCCCGTCCGGCGAGAAGTACGGGTTGATGGTCAGTGCCCTGGTCAGCTCGTCGTGAGCGGAAGAGGTCCGGCCGAGGGCGCGGGAGATCTCCCCTCGGTGGTAGGCGAACAGCGCGTTCCGCCCGCCGAGCCGGTCGGCGTAAGCGGCGTACCGGGCGGCCTCAGCATGGCGCCCGGCCCGGTGCAGGGCCCAGCCGAGCGCGTCGGCCACGTCCACGCTGTGCCGCCGCCCCCACTCCGCCCGCAGCTCCCGCACGGCGACGGCCGGTGAGCCGTGGTCCGCCTCGTATCGGCCGACGGCGAGGGAGTCCGTTACGCCGTTCGCCGCCTGCAGCTTGACCTGCGCGCGAAATACCGCGTACATCCGCCGAGCTCCGGCCTGGTCCCCGAGGTGCTGGAGCAGTTCGCCGTACTCCACGACGAAGGAGGGACTGCGCGTGACTGCGTCGGCGTAGTCGCGGCGCGCGTCGGCGAGGCGCCCGAGCGCGGCCTCGGCCCGGGCCTTGCCGGCCAGGGAGGGGGTGTGCGAGGGGTCGGCGGCCAGCGCCTCGGTGTAGGCGGACAGGGCGGCGCGCGGGTCGCCGTCGCTCCAGGCGAGCTCCCCGAGCTGCCACACGCAGAAGGCGTAGTCGGCCGGGTCGGAGGCGATGTCGCGGGCCCGTTCCAGGGCCTCGCGCGCACGGGCGCTCTGCCCGCGCAGGTGGAACAGGTGCGCGGCGCGGGTGAAGGAGACCAGGTCCGGACGGCCGTCGAGCAGGTGGCGGAGCACCCGGTCGGCCTTGACGTACTGGCCGAGCTCCACGTACGCGTCGGTGAGCACGGCGTACAGCGGCCATCGGTACGGCGCGGCAGTGCGCGCCCGCGTGCCCCAGCGCAGCGCGAGGGCGAAGTCGTGGCGGGCGTTGGCCAGGGCGCCCATCCCGATCACGGCGTCGATGTCGGGCAGGGAGCGCTGGAACGCCCCCTGTGCCCTGCCGTAGAAGGCCGGGTCGCCGGTGCGGCGGGCCTGCTCCAGGTACGCACCGCCGAGGTCGGCCCAGGTCCGCGTGTCGCCGGGATGGCGGCGCAGGTGGTCCTGGGCCTGATCGATGAACGCGGCCGGTTCGTACGCCGTTCGCCGCGGAGGGGTGGGCGGCGTTTCGTCCCGGCGCAGCCAGGCGCCGGGGGCGAACCAGGCCAGGAGGGCGCAGCCCAGTAGCACGCAGCCCAGCAGCGGTAGCGCTTTCCGTACGCGTCTCATCGGTCCTCGGTCAGTCAGAACGAGCTGTCGGTCTAGTGCACCGGCAGGGCGACGTACGGGAAGCTGCCGGTGATGGGTGCGGTGAGGAAGACCGGGTTGTTCTCGTCGATCAGATTGGGCGCGCCCGGTGCCGCCGGTTCGCCGAGGAGCATCCGGAGGTTGACGGTGACCACGTCGTCGGTGAGGCGGCGGCCGTTGGGATAGCCCTGCTTGTCGCCTTTGAGGTAGCCGTACTTGTGCGGTTTGGCAGTGACGGGGGTGCTCATGTTGAGCCGCAACTGCTCCGTGGGCGTGAAGCCGGAGGCGTCCCGGTTGAGCAGCTGCGAGTTGAGGTCTTCCTTCAGCGGGCCGCCCCGCTTGGTGGTCAGGCCGGTGAGGTAGATCTCCTCCAGGTCCGCGCGCGGCGGGGCGGGCGCCTTGACCCCGGCCTGCCGCTCGACGGTTCTGGCCTGCTCCGGGTCCCGGGTGGACTCGACGATCAGGCCGCTGCCGGCGTCGTCCTGCGGGCGCATGCCGTTGAAGCGGTCACGCGAGGCGAACGGGATGAGCACCTCGTTGAAGTTGGGGTTGCCCAGCCGCGACACCTGCTTGTATTCGCCGTTCAAGGACTTGCGGGCGGCCGTGGTCCACACGCCGACGACCGGGTTGGCCGTGGGGTCGCCGCCCAGGGCCAGTTCGGACTTGGGGACCTGGATGGCGAGCGAGTCGACGTTCATCGGCACGCCGGTGGCCAGCGGCGGGAACGGTATGCCGAACCTGAGCAGGTTCACCGCCTTGTTGTCGCTGAAGAAGGGGTCGGCGGCCTGCCCGGTGAAGACCTTTCCGCCGCCGGGCAGGTCGATCACGGCCTTCTGGCGCAGTCTCTGGTAGCCGGGCGTGATCAGGATGCCCATGTCGGACGGGCCCACGTAACCATCCCTGATCAGGGTCTGGTCGGGCTGGCCCGGCCGCAGCTTGGTCAGCGTGAAGCTCTGCTCCACCAGGGATTCGGGTCCGGCCTTCTGGCGTTCGCGCCGCAGCAACGAGGGCACCGGGAGCCCTTTGTTGCGGAAGGTCCAGCGGTAGGTGATGGCCGCCTTGCCGCTGCCGGTGTTGTCGATGTGCAGGTCGTATTGGACGTTGGTGTCGAACTGGTAGGGCTTGTACGGGATCTGGAAGGGGATGTAGTTCGCGACGATGGTCACCGTGTCTGGCTTGTCCGGGCTGGTGAAGGCGTACAGGTCGCTGGCGTCTATGACCTTGTCCTTGAACGTCCCCGGGGCGTCCCAATGGCTGGTCGCCGTGACGGCGTTCATCGCCGGGCCGAGCAGCACGGCGCCGGTCAGTACGGCGGTGGAGGCGGCGGCGGCCATGAGCCACGGCCGTCTGCCGATGAGGTTCAGCATCATGTCCCTCGCTTCGCGGATGGTCTCGTACGCGGTTCTGGCCGGTCCGCGGCGACGAAGGGGGTTCTCCGTCGCCGCGGGTGCCGGACTGTTACGTCACACGTACTGGACGACCGCGTCGAGGTTGGCGAGGTACTCGCCCGCGTTCAGGGTGATGCCGGTGATGTCCTTGACCGTGGTGCTGAGGTACGGGCTGACGTAGAACGGCCAGTACTTCGGCCCGACGCCGCCCTCCAGCGGGCGGGGCGTGGCCACGGTCGGCAGGAACTCGTGCAGCTTGTACGTCGCCACGAGCTGCTCGCCCTGCTCGACCCCGTCGATCGTCACCTCGGCGTGAGTGCCGTCAGCGCGCAGGCGGATGTCGTGGATCGTCACCTTGTGGCCGCTCTTGACGTCGTTGAGGGTGAAGCCGCCCGGGTAGTACACGCCGTTGCAGGGGTCGATGTGGTCCTGCTGCCAGCCGATCGGCATGTAGACGCCCTTGTTGCCGGGCTTGGCCTCGATCGGGTCGACTCCTTCCACCTTGACGCCCCGGTCATTGAGCAGTTGGACGACCTTCGGCCCGAAATCGAAGTTGGCGTGCCCCTTCGGACCGAAGTACGGCAGCTTGAAGCAGACGGCGCTGAGCTTGTCCACGGGCGGGCCGCCGAGGACGGCGGGTCGCGGGAGAGGATTGGCGGCCGCGGAGAGGGCCGGTGCCGCCAGGAAGATCGCGGCGACGAGTGCGGCGGTTCGAGCGACGAGAGGGAGAGCGCGCATGCTGTGCACCTTTCATCGTACGGAGGGCTGTCTGGCTCGTGACCAGGCCGGATGCACACACAGTAAGCGATCTACTACGCACGGTAAAGAGCTGGTAAACGAATCTTTCCCTCGGGACATTTACCGCCATATGCGCTCATGATCCGCTAACGCGGAATGGTGCGAACCACTGGCTGATCACCCGCACCTTTCCGGACGACGGAGGAATGACGGCGACGTAAATGGCCCCGCTCTTCATGGTGACCTTGGATTTGTAGAACGCGCCGCGGCTCAGCGCCTTCCAACCTGGCTGTGACAGCCCCAATTGCGCGGTGCCGGGACGGGCGGTGAAGGTGTCCTGTTCGCGCATGCCGTACCAGACCACGGCACCGCCGGCCGATGTCTTGAGGGCGAAGATCTCCGGTGCGAGTTGCGGCTGGTATTTGAGATTCCACTGGCCCTGCGCCTTTTGCCGGTCACTCCGCAGGCTCGCCACGAGTTTGGTGGTGTAATCCCCGGCCGCGAACAGCTGCTTGGCGTCCGCGTCCGCGCCGAGTGTGCTCATCAGGCGCGCGTGCGTCGTGGCCGCCTGCCGGGGTGAGACGGCGAGGCCGCCGCGCTCGTCCACGTTCAGCGCGGTGGCGTAGCCGTTGCCGTCCTTGGCGATGGCGGGTGGCTGCGTCGCGGAGGCGGAGACCACGCGCCACCCTTCGGTGGTCTGCTGGAAGATCAGTTGCGTCCAGTTCGACCCGGTTTTGTACTCGGCCAGGAACCAGTCGCCACTCGCCGGGATCGCGAACCGGGTCTTGGTGGCCCCGGCGCGGCCTCTCCTGCGCTCGCCGAGCAGCGTGTCCATCCGGGCGTCGGCGTTGGTCAGTTGCAGCGAGAGCCCGGCTTCCGCGGCCTCCCAGCCCTTGCCCCTCGAACTCGCCTGCTCGGCCACCCGCTCGTACCCGTCGAAAATGCGCTTGGCCTCGGAAGGGGAGACCGACGCGCCGGCCGGCAGCGGATTCGCGGTCGCGCCGCCCGCGAACGCCGGTGCCGCCGGTTCGCCGCCGCCATTACACGCGGCGACACCGAAAAGCGCGAGGACAATGGCCGAATAGCGGATCCTCATGGCAAGTCTCCGGAAAGTCGATTGCCACGAAGTACGCAGTGACCCCCGATCCAGGTTCACCGCTATTCCTCATCGGCAAGTTCACCGGGAATTGCCGCGCGGATTCGGCGAACTACGCCGGGCGAACGTGGGCAGCAGCCCCCGGGGCATGAAGAGGACGACGAGGATGAGGACGAGCGCGTAGACCGCGTACGACAGCACGCTCGGCGCGTACGTCGGCATCCCCGGCAGGTTCGCGACCCGGTCCAGCCCCTGCACGAGCAGCGTGATCGCGGTGGCTCCGACGACGGCTCCCCAGATCGTGCCCAGGCCGCCGACGACGGCCATGACGATGTACTGGATCGAGATGAGCACCGGGAACGACCCCGGCGCGACGTACCCGGTGTAGAAGCAGTAGATCCCACCCGCCAGACCGGCGAAGGCGGCCGACAGCGCGAACACGACGAGCTTGTAGCGGCCGACCGGGATCCCGGCGGAGGCGGCGGCGGTCTCGCTGGTGGCCAGGGCGCGCAGCGCCCGGCCGGGCCGGGAGGCGATCACGTTGTGCGTCACGAGCATCACCAGGGCCAGGCCCGCCCACGTCAGATAGGCGTACGCGGACGCGCTCTCCGCCTCGACCGAGCCGATGCCGAACCGGGGGATGGCCTGCAGCCCGATGTCGCCGCCGGTGAAGTCCAGCTGCCCGGCCAGGGAGAGCAGGATCAGCTGCATGGCCAGGGTGGCGAAGGCCAGGTGGTGGCCGCGCAGCCGCAGCAGCGGCGTACCGATGACGAGGGCGAACGCCGCCGCCGCGACGGGCGCGGCGATCAGCCCGGCCAGGGGCGGGACGCCGTTCAGCGCGAGCAGGGCGGCGGTGTAGGCGCCGATGGCGTAGAAGGCGCCCTGGCCCAGGGAGACCTGCCCGGCGTACCCCATGAGCAGGGAGACCCCGACCGTGACCATGGCCGCCAGGCCGAGCAGGATGTACACGGCCAGCGAGCTGTCGTCGAGCACGGCGGGCAGGACGAGCGTGACGGCGGCGATCAGCAGCCCGGCGGCCGCCCGCTTCACACCGTCTCCTGGTGAATCGTCGATCGGCGGCTCGCCTGTACGACCATGACGACGAGCATGAGACCCAGAGCGACCTCCAGCTGGTGAGACCCGTAGCCGTACCCCGCCGCCATCGTCTCGGCGACGCCGAGCAGCAGCGCGCCGCCGAGCGCGACGCCGGGACGGGTGAGCGCGCCGAACACGGCGGCGGCGAAGCCGTTGACGATGAGCGTGACGTCGGTGTCGAACGAGATGGGCCGCAGCGGCGTGACCAGCACGCCGGCGATGCCGCCGAGCAGCCCGCCCAGGGCGAAGGCGAGCAGGCCCATCAGCCGGGTGTCGATGCCGATGACGCGGGCGGCGAAGGGGTTGGAGGCGCACGCCGTCAGCGCCTTGCCCAGGTACGTACGGCCGAAGAACAGGACGAGCAGGACGAACGTCGCCGCGGTGACGGCGATGACGAGCAGGTGCTGGGTCTGAACGTGGGCCCCGGCGATGGTCACCGAGCCGGCCAGGCCGGGGGCCGAGCGCGGCTGGTCACCCCACAGGACGATCTCGACGGCGTACGCGAGGACGCCCACGCCGAGCGTGACGATGAGCGATGACAGAGGCGTGGTGTCCCGTTTGCCGGTGGCGGCCAGGCCGGTCAGCAGGCCCGCGAGCGCGGCGACCAGGACGGCGGCGACCTCGCTGACCCCGTGGGGGACCCCGAGCCCGAGCAGCGAGGAGGTGCAGAGCCCGGCGACGACGGCGAAGGTGCCCTGGGCGAAGTTGACCACCCCGGTGACCCGGTAGATGGTGACCAGCCCGCTGGCGATGAGCGCGATCGCGCATCCGACGGCCAGGCCGTTGAGCAGGTAACCGATGAACGCGCTCATGTGATCGCCCCGCCCAGGTACGCGCCCGCCACGCGCGGGTCGTCGGCCAGCTCGGCGCACTCGCCCTCGGCCACCACGCGCGCGGATTCCAAGACGTAGACCCGCTGGCACAGCTCGAAGGCCAGCCGCGCGTTCTGCTCGATGAGCAGCACCGTCAGCCCATGCGTACGGTTGAGCTCGACCAGGTGTTCGGCCAGCTTGGCGGTGGGCAGGGGGGCGAGCCCCAGCGACAGCTCGTCGACCACGAGCACGTCGGGCCGCGCCATCAGGGCCTGGCCGAAGGCCACCATCTGCTGTTCGCCGCCCGACAACACGCCCGCCCGCCTGCCGGCCAGCTCGGCCAGCCGCGGCAGCAGCTGGTAGACGAACGACGGGTCGCGCTGCCGGGACCGCCAGCCGCCGAGGGCGAGATTGTCGGCGACCGACAAATCCGGAAACACCTGGCGGCCCTCGGGGATGAGCGCCAGCCGGCCATCGATCCGCACGGTCCCGGAGGCCGGAGTGAGCAGGCCCGCCAGGGTGTTGGCCAGTGTCGACTTGCCCGCGCCGTTCGGGCCGAGCAGCGCGACCATCTCGCCGCGCCGTACCGAGAGTGTGACGTGATCGAGCGCGGTGGCGGCGCCGTACGAGACGACCAGGTCGCGGACGTCGATCATGAAGCCTGTCCGAGATAGGCGGCGAGCACGAGCGGGTCCGCGCGCACCTCGGCGGGGGAGCCGTCCGCGATGACCCGCCCGAGGTCGAGGACGACGACGCGGTCGGCGAGCCGGGTCACGAAGGCGACGTCGTGCTCGATGAGCAGGATGGTCAGCCCGCTCGCGCGCAGCTCCTCGACCAGGGCGGCGAGCCGTTCGCGCTCGCCGCCGCGCAGCCCGGAGGCGGGCTCGTCGAGCAGCAGCAGCCGGGGCCGCGCGCACAGGGCGCGGGCCAGCTGCAGCGCGCGCTGCTGGCCGATCGGGAGCTGGTCGGCGGGCCGGTCCGCCCACTCGGCCAGCCCCACCCGGTCGAGGGCGAGGTCCGCCTCGCGGGCGATCTCCCGCTCGTCGGCGCGATGCCGTGGCAGCCGCAGCGCCGCCGAGACGAACCCGGCCCGGGTACGGCTGTGCGTCCCGACCATGACGTTCTCCCTGACCGTCATACCGCGGAACACCCGGGCGCCCTGGAAGACGATGGACATGCCGAGCCGGGCCCGGCTGTGGGGCGCCAGCCGCTCGACCCGGCGCCCGAGGAAGGCGATCTCGCCGCGGTCGGCGAGCAGGTGGCCGGTGACGAGGTTGAACAGCGTGGACTTGCCCGCGCCGTTGGGCCCGATGATCCCGCACACCTCGCCGTCCGCGACGCTCAGTGTGACGTCGTCGACGGCGTAGACGCCTCCGAAGGAGCGCGATATCCCGGTGACCGCCAGCACCGCTACTCCGCGGCCACGGTCTTGGCGAGCTGCGCCTTGGCCCACGGCGTGGTGATGAACTGGCCGTTCTTCACGGTGTTGACCGAGATGTACTCGGGGGAGAGCCCGGAATGGTCGGTGGGAGAGTAGCGGAACCGGCCGTTCGGGGTGACCAGGTCCATGGTCTCCAGTGCCTGCTGGATCTTGGCCTTGTCGGTGCCGCCGGCCTTCTTGATCGCCTCGAACAGCAGCAGGCCGGCGCTGTAGCCGTCCTGCGCGAACTGCGGCGGCGGGTAGCCGTACTTCTGCTGGTACGGCTTGGCCATCTGCTCGATGACCTGCTTCTGCTTGCCGTCGGGTAACTGCTCGCCCACCACGCCGATGGCGCTCTGCAAGGTCATCCCCTCGGCCGCCGCGCCCATCGGCTCCAGCCAGAGCTTGCTGGCCTGGGAGGCGGTCAGGAACAGCGGCACCTTCAACCCCGCGGCGGCGTACTGCTTGGCGGCGGTGACGCCCGGCGCGCCGGAGCCCCAGAAGACCAGCGCCTCGGCCGCGGAGCCGCGTACATGGGTGAAGAGCGGGCTGAAGTCGGAGGTCGTGGTCTCGTACGGTTCGTCCACGGCGATCTTGACGCCGTATTTCGGGGCGAGCGCGACCATGGCCTTGTGTCCGGACACGGAGTAGGCGCTCTTGGAGTCGTAGGCGACCGCGACCGTCTTGAGGCCGGTGGCCTGGAGGTATTGCAGGTAGCGCTCGGCGTACATGCTGGACAGCGCGGGGGTGACGAAGACGTACGACTTGATCGGCTCGACCTGCTCCTGGGCGGGGGCCAGCGACAGGTAGGGCATCTTGTCGCGCTGCGCCAGGGGCTCGATCGCCAGCGCCGAGTTGGAGAAGACCGGGCCGATCAGCGCGTCGATCTCGCCCTTGATCTGGTTGTAGGCCACGATGCCCTGGTCCGGCGCGGTCTTGTCGTCGCGGGCGACGAGCTCCACCTTGCGGCCCAGCAGGCCGCCGCCGTTGTTGATCTGCTCGACGGCCAGCTCGACGGCCTTCTTGTCCTCGCTGCCGAGTGGGGTGTAGTTGCCGGTCAGCGAGACGATGAGGCCCACTTTGATCGGGTCTTGAGCGCCGGATCCGCCACCGCCACCGCTGCCGCACGCGGCCGTGGCGAGAACGAGACAGGCCAGGGACGGGAGAAACCTGCGCATCAGGACCTCCAGGACCGCGAATGTGGCCCTGAATGTAGGCAGGGCCTTTACGCCTGTCAATAGAGTGCCCAACATTGTGATCAGGAGGACGTTGGGCAGAATAGTGACAGTCGTTGCACAGTGGCCTAACTTTGGGCGTACTACGTACGCCTAGAGAAGGTGATCCACATGCGCACCTCACCCCCTTTCCGCGCAGATCACGTCGGCAGTCTGCTCCGGCCACCCGCCCTGCTCAGCGCCCGTGAGAGTCTTACCGGCGAGGCGCTGCGCGAGGTGGAGGACGAGGCGATCCGCGAGGTCGTGCGCAGGCAGGAGGAGCTGGGCCTGCAGGCGGCGACCGATGGAGAGTTCCGCCGGGCCTCCTGGCACATGGACTTCATCTACCAGCTCGGCGGCATCGGCCAGGCCACCGGCGAGCACATCACGGTCCGCTTCCACAACGAGCAGGGCGACCTCGAGTACACCCCGGCGGCGATGCGGGTGCACGACAAGATCAGGCTGACCGAGCCGATCTTTGCCGACCACTTCACGTTCCTGCGCGACACCGTGACCACGGCGGTGCCCAAGCTGACCATCCCCTCGCCCAGCATGGTCCACTACCGCGGCGGTCCCGCCTCCATCGACCCGGAGGTCTATCCCGACGTCGAGGAGTTCTGGAGCGACCTCAGCGCCGCCTACGCCGAGCAGGTGCGCAAGATCGGTGAACTGGGCTGCACCTACCTGCAGTTCGACGACACCAGCCTGGCCTACCTGAACGACCCGGCACAGCGGGCCGAGCTCGCCGAACGCGGCGACGACGCCGAGCACATGCACCTGCGTTACATCAAGCAGATCAACATCGCGCTCGCGGCCAAGCCCGAGGGCATGGCGATCACCACGCACATGTGCCGCGGCAACTTCCGCTCCTCCTGGGCGGCCTCCGGGGCCTACGACTTCGTGGCCGAGGCGCTGTTCGGCGAGCTGGCGGTGGACGGGTTCTTCCTGGAGTTCGACGACGAGCGCTCGGGCGGCTTCGAGCCCCTGCGCTACGTACCGGCGGGCAAGATGGTGGTGCTCGGCCTGGTCACTACCAAACGCGGCGAGCTGGAGTCCAAGGACGCGCTCAAGCGGCGCATCGACGAGGCCGCCAAGTTCATTGACCTGGACCAGCTCTGCCTGTCCCCGCAGTGCGGCTTCTCCTCGACTGTCGAGGGCAACGTGCTCGACGCCGACCAGCAGTTCGCCAAGCTGGCCCTGATCGCCGAGACCGCGCGGGAGGTGTGGGGCTAGGAAACCCCGGTCAGGCGCGGACGGCGCAGAGGAGGCGGTTGTTGCCGCGCTGCCAGAGCGTGCCGACCTCGGCGAAGCCCGCCGCCCGCAGGGCCTCGACGTGCTGGGACAGCAGGCCGGACTCGGTGCCGCTGTGATTGGCGCCCGCGGTCGTGCGAGCGGTACGGGCGTCGTTGAGCTCGGCGAAGGCCGGCTCGGCGGCGATCGCGTCCCACCACTGCCGCCAATCCTCGGGCCGGCCGTCGGTGAACACCCGGTCGGTGTGGCGGTCGTGGACGGCGCGTTCGAGCCGGGCGATGGCCGGAGTGTTGGCGTCGTCGGAGTCGAAGTGGTCGCCGTTGAGGAGCAGCCCGCCCGGCCGCAGTACGGAGACCAGATCGGCGTACAACTTCCGGAGCTCCGGCACGGCGAGCCAGTGCAGCGCGGTGGTGCTCACCGCGACGTCGGCCGGGCGGTCCAGGGACAGCGAGTCTGTCCAGCCCGGTGTACGCAGGTCGAGGTCGACGAAGCCGAGCCGCGGGTACGCGGCCCGGCCGAGGCCGAGCAGCAGCGGGTCGGCGTCGACCGGGATCACCGTGGCCTTGGGCAGCCGCTCCAGGAGGCGGGCGGACAGCGAGCCCGGCCCGCAGCCCAGGTCGATGACCAGCGGGTCAGGGCGGCCCAGCGCCTCGACGGCGTCGATCAACGCGGTGAAGCGCTCCTCGCGGTCGGGCAGGTAGCCCTCCTGCTGCCGGTCCCAGCGCGCGATCCAGTCGAGTGCGATCTCGTGAGTGAGCACGTCGTCTCCTTGTGACCCTCGTTTAAGCTTTAGACAGTCACAAGCTAAAGCATAGGATGTAACTGGTCAAGTGGATTTCAACAGTCACACGGACGCGGTCGTCCGAGTCGCCGTGGCGGTGGTCAATGTGCTGACCCCCGGCGAGAGCCGGGGGCGGCCCTGGCCGGCGCCGCACGATCTCGCCGCCGCCGCCACGGACGTGCTCCGAACCGTCTACCCCACGCATCCCGAGGTCACCGAGGCGGAGGGCGGCGCGTACGCCGAGATCGCGGCGCGTCTGCGCATGGTCTTCGAGGCCGTCGCGGCGGACGACATCGACACGGCGGCGACGCAGGTCAACAGCCTGCTCGAGGAGTCGCACGCCCGGCCGACGCTCCAACGGCACGACGGCGAACCGTGGCATCTCCACTTCCACGGCACGGGCGGCACCCTGGCCGGTGATTGGGCGGCCAGTTGCGCCACCGGGCTCGCGATCGTGCTCGGCGGCGAGTTCTTCGACCGGCTCGGCGTGTGCACCGCGCCGCACTGCGACCGGGTCTATGTGGACGTGTCGCGCAACGGCACGCGCCGCTTCTGCTCCACCGCCTGCCAGAACCGGGTCAAGACCGCGGCCTTCCGGGCACGGGGGAAGGCCACGTGAGCAGCTGGACTGGGCTGCCCGCGAGGACCGGGACTACGTGAGCAGCCGGATCGGAGCGCCCGCGAGGAATGCCGCGATGTCGGCCACGGCCTCCTGGAAGTAGGTGCGGTAGTTGCCCTGGGTGACGTAGCCGAGGTGCGGCGTGGCCAGGACGTTCGGCAGCGTGCGCAGCGGGTGGTCGTCCGGAAGCGGCTCCTGGTCGAAGACGTCCAGCCCGGCGCCGGCGATGCGGCCCTCCGTCAGCGCCTCGATCAGGGCGGCCTGGTCGACGATGGCCGCCCGCGAGGTGTTGACCAGATACGCCGTGCGACGCATCAGTGCCAGCTCCGGAGCGCCGATCAGCCCGCGGGTCCGGTCGCCGAGGACGAGGTGGATCGACACGATGTCCGACTCGGCCAGCAGTGCCTCCTTCGTGGCCGCGTACCGTACGCCCAGCTCGCCCGCGCGGTCGGCGGTGAGGTTGCGGCTCCAGGCGACCACGTCCATGCCGAAGGCGCGGCCGATGGCGGCCATCTGGGAGCCGATCTTGCCGAGGCCGAGCAGGCCGAGGGTGCTGCCGCGCAGGTCCAGGCCGATCGTGTGCTGCCAGGGACCGCCCGTCCGCAGCGCGGTGGCCTCGGGGATCAGGTGGCGGGCCAGGCCCAGGATGAGGGCCCAGGTCAGCTCGGTGGGCGGCGCCGAGCTGCCTGCGGTGCCGCAGACCGTGACGCCGTGGGCGCGGGCGGCGTCGAGGTCGATGGAGGCGTTGCGCATGCCCGTCGTGATGAGCAGGCGCAGGTTCGGGAGCCGGGCGAAGAGCTCGGCGGGGAACGGCGTGCGCTCCCGCATGATCACCAGGATCTCGTGGTCGCGTACGGCCCGCACCAGGTCGTCCTGCGTGGCGAAGTGCTCGCGAAAGCTCGTCGCCCGCACCGGGGACCAGTCGGCGAGGCCGAGTGCGATATCCTGGTAATCATCCAATACGGCACAGCGCAGCATAAATGCGGATATTACCGGCGCTGTCTCCGGCAGGTACAGGTGCTTACCGTCAAGCCGCTTCGCCCATGATTCGCCGCCTCGAAATACCGACATATGAGTGCGGCAGGGTGTCCTGAAGTGTGATGGGAGAGGACCACATCCCATGAGCAGACCCTTGGCAGTCGCCACCCTCACCACCGCGGCCCTCGTCGCCGGCCTCGCAGCCCTCCCTGGCCCCGCCACTGCGAGCCCGACCGGCACCGCGAGCCCCGCCGGCGCCGCCGACCGCGGGCAACGCGTCGTCATGACCGGTCGGCAGGAGGTGCCGGGTCCAGGCGACCCGGACGGGCATGGCGCCTTCACCTACCAGGTGAAGGGCGAGACGCTCTGCTACACCATCGCCGCCGACCGCATCCTGCCCGCCACGGCCGCCCACATCCACCGGGGCAAGAGGGGCGTGGCAGGCCCGATCACCGTCACCCTGAAGGCCCCGACCAAGGGTCCCGCGAAAGGCTGCATCAAGGCGGCCAAGCAACAGAGCGGCTCGAACGCCGCGCTCGTCCTGACCCAGAACGAGCTGCACGGCATCGTCACGTCGCCGGATCGGTACTACGTCAATGTGCACAACGCGAAGTATCCCGACGGCGCCATCCGCGGCCAGCTCCCCGGCGGGGGCGGCGGGTCCGCAACCCACTGAGGCCGATTCCCCGGTGGGGTCCGCGACTCACTGAGGCCGGTTCCCCGAGTTGGGTCGGTGACCTGCTGACGCCCGTTCCCCGGATCAGGTCGAGCGGGTCGATGAGATACTGACCCCTGCTCCAGCTCCCCGGTGCGATCGGGGAGCTGGAGCCCGTTCAACGGGTGGACAGGCTTTCAGCCTCCTCGTGCAACGCCGCGATGAGGATCAGCTCCAGATGGAGCTCGGCCAGATCGGGCGCCGCGAGGCCATCGAGGACTTGCATGGTGGGCCTCCCTGGCATCAAGGACGCCCCACAAGTCACAGGGGTTTACCGATCATTCCCTGAACGGTCAATCCCTGAACGGTCATTCCCTGAACCGTTCCCAGGCGGACTGCCGCGTCATGCCGAGCGAGGCGCCGATGCGCTCCCAGCTGACGTTCCTGGTGCGGAGGTGTCGTACCCAGTCGTGCAGATTGTCGTCGACCTGGACCTGCACGGCGGCGATCTTGGGGAGATGATCGAGGATCTGGTCCTCGCTCATGGTCTCCCACATGGGCAGGCGGGGTTCGGGGGAGGGGTCGAGCCCCACTTCCTTGAGGATGTCGGCGCACAGACCCACACATTCGTTGCAGATGTGCACACCGGGTCCGGCGATGAGCTTGGCTACGTCGGCGCCGCTCTTGTGACAGAACGAGCAGCGCAGGTTGTCCATCCAGTCAGGCATGGCCTGACAGTAGCTCGTCAGGTGATGCCTGACAACCCCGTGAGCGCCTGCATGATCTCCTGCCGCTCCTCGTTGATCCGGCGGCAGATCGTCACGTACGCGTTCAGCACCTTGCAGTACGCCTGGCGCGCCTCGTCGAGCTGGGCGGCACGGATGACGATCCGCTCATGGTCGCCCTGTGCCTCGGCCTCGGCGAGCAGCGCTCGTGCCTCGTCCACGATCTCTTCCGCCCTGATCCGCGTACGGCGGAGCAGGGCGGAGCATTCATGGAGCTCTCCCAGCCGCGCTGAGGAGACGATGAACTCCGCATCGTGTACGGCCGAGCCGGTCACCCTGGGCCCGCGAAGATCGGATCCCACTCTCGCCACCTCCCCGGTCAAGGTTGCCTCACTGTAGACGCGTCATCCCCTCCCGTGGATCACCTGACCTCGCGTGGGGGTAGGGCATCCTTCCCCCGGAGGGGGTTCTCTCCACCCGGGTGGGAAAACACCGTCCCTGAACCCCGTTCGGTCCCGCCGTATTGTGCGGATTGGCGGTTTCACCTGCGCTTATGCGATGAGTGCGGCGAATCTTCTGTCTGGGGAAAAGGCGCGGATGAAGAGGCGAGATCGGCCACGCGATGCCCGGTCGTCATCACATACTGAAACGACGTGACTGCGGTAAGTGATGGCGGCTGAGGGGCGCGGTTGTGGCTATGGCGACATCTAACGGCGACGAGGACGCGGTGGACGTCAGCGTCATCATCCCGGCCCACAACTGCCGTGAATATCTGGACCGGTGTCTCACCGCCGCGCTGGTGCAGCGGATCAGGAAAGAGATCATCGTCGTCGACGACGGATCGACCGACGGCAGCGACGAGCTGCTCGACCTCTACGCCACCTACCACAAGGGCAACGTCAAGGTCGTCAGCATCGCCGCCTCGGGCGGCGCCGGGCGGCCGCGCAACATCGGCATCGAGCACGCCACCGGCCGTTACGTGTTCTTCTGCGACGCCGACGACTACCTGGGCCCCGAGGCGCTCGAACGCATGGTCGCCATGGCCGACCGCAACGGCTCCGACATCGTGCTCGGCAAGGTCGTCGGGCACGGCAGGCGCGCTCCGACGTCCATGTTCCACCGCGGCGCCGAGCGGGCCGAGCTCGGTGACAGCGCCGTCTACAACAGCCTGAGCTGCTTCAAGCTGTTCCGCAGGGAGATGCTGATCAGCCACGGCATCAAGTTCGGCGAGGGCATGCTGGTCGGCGAGGACATCCACTTCACCGTGCACGCCTACTGCCACGCCAAGGTGATCTCCGTGGTCGCCGACTACGACTGCTACCACCTGGTCTCCAGGTCCGACGGCAGCAGCATCATGCAGCAGCCGGGCAGCCGGGATCCACGCGGCTGGCTCGGCATGATCCGCGGGCCGATCCAGCTCATGACCGAGCACGTCCCGCCGGGGCCGCTGCGCGACCACCTGCTCCGCCGGCACTTCAGGCTCGACGTGTTCGAGCAGCTCGGCGTGCCGTTCCTGAAGTCGGACGAGGTGCAGCGCAAGGAGATCGCGCAGGAGGTGGCCGCGCTCTGCGACCGGTGGCTGACGCCCGGCGTCTACGCCAAGCTCAGCCGGACCGACCAGCAGCGGATCGCCGCACTCGGCGACATCCACCGCCTGGTGCGGCTGGCCCAGATCGAGGGCGCCGCCGTACGCCGCCGGCTGACCGGCCTGCGCTGGGAGGCGAACCGGCTGGTCGTGACCGGGGTGGCCGGGCTCGACGGCATGCCGGAGCACGACGGTGTCGCGCTCGTGCTGCGCGCCCGCAACGTGCGCGGGCAGGAGCTGATCGTGCCCGCCGAGCGCGAGGGCGCCGCGTTCGTCGCCAGTGTCGACGTGGCCGCGCTCGACTCCGGCATCTGGGATCTGCGGGTGGCCGTCGAGATGGAGGGCGTGGTCCGGTACGGCCGGCTCGGCGCCGACCGCGACAGCTGCGTCACCCGCCCGACACCCCGGCTCATCGGCGCCGTGGTGGCGCTGCCGTACTTCACCAAGGACAACGGCAACCTCAGCATCGACGTCGGCGGGCACCTGATGACGGTGCCGGGCCGGGCCAGGATCCACCGGACCCGCTGGACGCTCGGGCGGCGGCTGCTCATCGACGGCGAGGTCACGGTCGTGGGCGTGATCCCGGCGGCCTCGGCGATCACCCGGCTGGTCTGGCGCGAGCGGCGTACGGGCAACGAACGGGCCGAGCGGGTGGTCGCGCTGCCGGGCGGCGGGTTCGCGGCCCGGCCCGCGATGGGCAAGTTCGCGCCGGGCATCTGGGACGCCTATCTGGAGGTCGAGCTGGGCGGGCCGCCCGCGAGGTTCCGGATCGAGACCGACGCCCAGACCGTCGCGGCGCCGCGCCGGCTGTGGGGCCGGTTGCGCGGCGGTGCCGTGCTGCGGAGCGTGCGGCCGTACGCGACGTCGGGCAAGGGACGGCTGAGCACAGTCGTGCTCAAGATGACCACCCGTACGGTCTTCCGTAGAATTCTCCGCTAATTGCCATCTATGTGCAGGTGCAAGACAATGTCCTAAAGTAGGCGTGTTGCGACACCGCTTGACGAAGGGCTTTGCCGTGCACGTACCCGATGGCTTCTTCAACGCGGCCGTATCCGTTTCCGCCGGCGCGGTCGCCACCGCGGGCCTGGCGGTCTGCCTGCGCGGCGCGCGCCGCGAGCTCGACGACCGGACCGCGCCCATGGCCGGGCTGGTGGCCGCGTTCATCTTCGCCGTCCAGATGCTCAACTTCCCCGTCGCCGCGGGCACCAGTGGGCATCTGCTGGGCGGGGCGCTGGCCGCGATCCTCGTGGGGCCCTATACGGGCGTGCTCTGTATGGCCGTGGTTCTGCTGGTGCAGTGCGTGTTCTTCGCCGACGGCGGTCTCACGGCGCTGGGGATCAACATCACGATCATGGGCATCGTCACCGTACTGGTCGGCTGGGGCGTCTTCCGGCTGGTCGCGCGGCTCGCCAAGGGCAAGGGCGGCGTGACGGTGGCCGCGTTCCTCGCCGCGCTGGTCTCCGTGCCGTCCGCCGCCCTGGTGTTCTCGGCGCTGTTCTGGGTCGGCGGCACCGCGCCGATCGAGGTCTCCGCGGTGGCGGCCGCGATGGGCGGCGTGCACGTGCTGATCGGCATCGGCGAAGGCGTCATCACGGCCCTGACCGTCGGCGCGGTGCTGGCCGTCCGGCCGGACCTCGTGTACGGCGCGCGCGGGCTGAGCACGCCTCTCGTGCTGAGGGGCACTGAGGACACGACCGCGGGGGCGACTGTGGGGACGACCGCGGGGACGACGGTCACGGTGGGCGCCGCCGAGGAGCCGGTGACCGCCGCCCGCGGCCCGTTGCGGGCGTTCCTGCTCGGCGGCCTCGGCCTGACGCTGGTGCTGGCCGGGATCGTGTCCTTCTTCGCCTCCTCCAATCCCGACGGTCTGGAGGCGGTCGCCGAGAACCATGGATTCCTCGACCAGGCCACCCACCACGTGTTCGGCTCGTGGGCGCTGGCCGACTACGGTGATGTGGGCGGCATCCCGGTGGGTGTCGCCGGGATCATCGGGGTCGGGCTCGTGCTGCTCATCGCCGGGGGCGTCGCCTATGCCGCCCGTGGCCGCGAGAAGGCCCGGGTCTGACGCCAGTGAACGAGAGACGGTGAGTGTCGGGTGGGCGCGGGGCACCATCATCAGCTCTACCTGGCAGGCGACTCGGTCGTGCACCGGCTCCCGCCGCAGTGCAAGCTGCTGGCCGTCGCCGCCTTCGCGATCGTGGTGGTGGCGACGCCGAGGGAGTGGTTCTGGGCCTTCGGGCTCTACGCGGTCCTGCTCGCGGGCGTCGCGCTGGCCGCCAGGGTGCCGCTGACGTACGTGCTGCGGCGGATGGTGGTCGAACTGCCCTTCGTGCTGTTCGCTTTCCTCATCCCGGTGATCGGGCTGGGGGAGCGGACGACCGTGCTGGGCGTCTCGCTGAGCGTGGCCGGGCTCTGGGCCGGGTGGAACATCCTGGCCAAGGCGACGCTGGGGGTGGTCGCCTCGATCCTGCTCGCGGCCACCACCGAGCCGCGGGTCATCCTCATCGGCGCCCAGCGGCTCCGGCTGCCCAGCCTGCTGGTGCAGATCGCCATGTTCATGCTCCGCTACATGGACGTGATCATGGATGAGATGCGGCGGATGCGGGTCGCGCGGGAGTCTCGTGGCTTCGAGGCCCGGAATTTCCGGCACATCCCGGTGATCGCGCGCTCGGCGGGCGCCCTGTTCATCCGCTCGTACGAACGGGGTGAGCGGGTGCACCTCGCGATGCTCAGCCGCGGCTATTCCGGACGGATGCCGATGATGGACGAAATTTCGGGATCCGTTGGGCAATGGGCCACGGCCCTCGCTCTGCCAGGCATCGCCCTGGCCGTACTAGGCCTGTCCGCCGTACAAGGACTGTCACTGTGAACTCTCCGGCCGTCAACTCCCTCGAAGTCAACCGGCTCGCCTACGCCTACCCCGACGGGACGCAGGCCCTGTTCGGCGTGGACTTCACGATCCGGCGCGGCGAGCGCGTCGCGCTGCTCGGCCCCAACGGCGCCGGCAAGACCACCCTCGTCATGCACCTGAACGGCATCCTCACGGCCGGGCACGGCTCGGTGAGCGTGGCGGGCACGCCGGTGCGCAAGGACACGCTCAAGGAGATCAGGCAGCGCGTCGGCCTGGTCTTCCAGGACCCGGACGACCAGCTCTTCATGCCCACGGTCAGGGACGACGTCGCGTTCGGCCCGGCCAACTCGGGCGTGTCGGGCGCGGAGCTGGAGCGCGCGGTCAAGGACGCGCTGGAGCGGGTCGGCATGCTGGAGGTCATCGACCGGCCGCCGCACCACCTGTCGTTCGGCCAACGCCGGCGGGTGGCCGTGGCGACCGTGCTGGCGATGGAGCCGGAGATCCTGGTGCTCGACGAGCCGTCCTCCAACCTCGACCCGGCCGCCCGCAGGGAGCTGGCCGAGGTCCTGCGCTCGCTCGACGTGACCGTGCTCATGGTCACCCACGACCTGCCGTACGCGCTGGAGCTCTGCGAACGCTCGCTGATCCTCTCCGACGGCGTGATCGTCGCGGACGGGCCCACCCGCGAGCTGCTCGCCGACGCCGAACTGCTCGCCCGCCACCGCCTGGAGCTCCCGTACGGCTTCGCCATCCCCGCACCGGCGGAGCATGGCTGATCCAGGAAGGTCATTTTCCTGTTTCGGGCCTCACATACGGATGATCCGAGTTTGTGCATGCCCGGTACCCGGGGATGTCGAAGTACAGTGGCTCATCGAGGAGGGGCCAAATGAAGCTGCGGCTTGCGCGACATGCCCTTGGCGATGCCGTGGTGGTGGCCGTTGAGGGTGAGCTGGACCTGTTCACGGCGCCGTTCCTCCGCGACGAGGTGCGCGACGCCATCAAACAGGATGGCGCCTGGCTGGTGCTCGATCTCCAGCAGTTGTCGTTCATGGACTCCAGCGGGCTGTCGGTGCTCATCGAGGCATGGCGGCTGGCCACGGGAGAGGGCGGCGGCGTGTCATTGGCCGGGCCGCAGGCCCCGGTGGCCCGCATCCTGCGCACGACCGGGCTCGACCGGCGGATCAAGGTATATTCCGATGTCGACACGGCCGTAGGTGAGATTTAACCCACCCCGAGTAGAACTTCATTCGGTTGGCGGGTTAGGGTCCGGGATATGGACGTGAACGGATCTGCAGCAATCATCTCCGGCGGGGCCAGCGGCCTCGGCGAGGCGACGGCCCGCGAGCTCGCGGCCCACGGCGCCACGGTGGTCATCGCCGACCTCAACGAGGAACGCGGCAAGAGCATCGCCGACGAGCTCGGCGGGGTCTTCGCCCGGACCGACGTGACGGACGACGAGCAGGTACAAACGGCGGTCGACGCGGCCGTCGCCACCGGCAAGCCGCTGCGCGTCGTGGTCAACAGCGCGGGCATCGGCTGGGCCGAGCGCACCGTCAACCGTGACGGCGCCCCGCACAACCCCGCCTCCTTCCGCAAGGTCATCGAGGTCAACCTGATCGGCACGTTCAACCTCATGCGCATCGGCGCGGCGGCCATCGCCAAGACCGAGCCGGTGGACGCCGACGGGCAGCGGGGCGTGGTCATCAACACCGCCTCCGTCGCGGCGCTGGAGGGCCAGACGGGGCAGCTGGCGTACTCGGCCTCCAAGGGCGGCATCGTGGGCATGACCGTGCCCGCCGCGCGCGACCTGGCGGCCATCGGCGTCCGGGTGAACACCATCTGCCCGGGGATCATCGACACCCCGATCTACGGCTTCTCGCCCAACTCCGACGAGTTCAAGGCCAAGCTGGTGGCGCCGGTGGTGTTCCCGAAGCGCATGGGGCGGCCCGACGAGTTCGCGCACCTGATCAGGTCCCTGATCGAGAACGACTACATGAACGCCGAGGTCGTCCGCTTCGACGGCGGCATCCGCTTCCAGCCCAAGTGAGGTCACGTGTCTGACGAAGTGCTCGTCGAAGAGTCCGACGGCGTCGCCGTGATCACGATCAACCGGCCCGCCGCGCGCAACGCCATCAACGGCGCGGTGGCCCGCGGCATCGCGGCAGCCGTCGACGCGCTGGAAGCTCGCCCCGACATCTCCGCCTACGTCCTGACCGGGGCGGGCGGCTACTTCTCGGCGGGCATGGACCTCAAGGGCTTCCTGTCGGGAGACTTCCCCGTGGTCGAGGGCCGCGGCTTCGGCGGTCTGACCGAGTCGCCGCCCAAGAAGCCGATCGTGGCGGCGGTCGAGGGCTACGCGCTCGCGGGCGGCTTCGAGCTCGCGCTGTCGTGCGATGTGATCGTGGCGTCGTCGGAGTCCACCTTCGGCCTGCCGGAGCCCAGGCGGGGCCTTGTGGCGGGCGCGGGCGGCATCATGCGGCTGCCGCGCCGGATCCCGTACCACGTCGCCATGGAGATCGCCCTGACCGGCGCTCACTACCCGGCCTCGCGCCTGTACGACCTGGGGCTGGTCAACCGGATCACCCCGGCGGGCGAGGCGCTGGACGGGGCACTGGAGCTGGCCCGCAAGATCGCCGCCAACGCCCCGCTGGCCCTCGCGGCCACCAAGAAAGTGATCATCGAGTCGCAGGACTGGTCGCTGGAGGAGATGTTCGCCAAGCAGGGCGGCATCATCAGCCCGGTGTTCAGCTCGAAGGACGCCATGGAGGGCGCGGCGGCCTTCGCCGAGAAGCGCGCCCCCCAGTGGAAGGGCGAGTAGTCCTTTTCCCGACCCCCTCCCCTTTTTGGGAGGGGGTTTCGCCGCGCGCGCATAACTTCTTCTGCGTACGGTAAAGAAGGAAAGGTCTAGCGGGAGGGGCTCATGAGCGACTATTCGAGGTCCGCGTACGAGTCGGCCAAGCGCGGCGCGGGCACCCTCCTCGCCGGCGCCCTGAGCGCGACCTTCGTCATGGTCGTGATGCTCGCCGTGATGTGGGCCGTCGAGGTCGTCGACTACACGACGAACGGCAGCCTGGACCGCGAGTTCGGCATCATCGGCTGGGACCCGTCGGGACTCGTGGGCATCTTCTTCGCCCCGTTCCTGCATGTGGGCTTCGGACACCTGATGGCCAACTCGCTGCCGCTGCTGATCCTGGGATTCCTGGCGGCGTTGCGCGGGCTCGGGCGGTTCTTCGCGGCCAGCCTGCTGATCATCGTGATCGGCGGTGTCGGCACCTGGTTCACCAGCCCCGACACGATCACGGTGGGCGCGAGCGGCCTGGTGTTCGGATATTTCGGGTACGTCCTGGCGCGCGGGATATTCGACCGGCGCGTCTTCGACATCGTCATCGGGATCGGCGTGGGGATCGCCTACTACTCGATCCTGTGGGGCCTGCTGCCCAACCAGCAGGGCATCTCCTGGCAGGGCCACCTGTTCGGCCTGGTGGGCGGCGTCGTCGCCGCCTGGCTGCTGCGCCGCAAGCGCGAAGTGGTGTAGGACGCCGCACACCCTCCTACGCGATTAGTTGGATCGACGCTTGGCCGCATCTCGACAGGCCAGACTCTTCGTAGTGGAATGATTACGCAAAGTGTCCACGAAGGGAGCCTCCCCGTGTCGAACCCTCTGGCCGAAGCCAACCTCAAGGCCGCGTTCGCCATCGTCGACGCCAACGGCAGCGGATACCTCGAGGCCGCCGACTTCGAGAGCCTCGCCGATCGGATGTGCGCCGTGATCGCGCCCGACCCGAGCTCGCCCTCGCACACGAGACTGCGGGCGGCCTACCGGGCATGGTGGGACCAGATCCGCAGCGCTGACACCGACGGGGACGGCCGGGTGAGCTGCGAGGAGTACGTCGCCCTCGTACAGGCGGGCGTGGCGGAGGACCCCCACTACTATGACAACGGCCTGAAGCCCCTCGCCGACGCGGCGTTCGACGCCATCGACGCCGACGGGAACGGCTCGATCTCGCGGGAGGAGCTCGCCCGCCTGTACGTGGCGGCCGGCGAGTCCGCCGAGACGTCCAACGGCTTCTTCGACCGCGTCGACACCGACGGCGACGGGCGCATCTCCCGCGAGGAGTACACGGTCGCCTTGCAGGGCATGTACGCGCCCGGATCGGCCGATGACGCGAGCGCCTGGGTGCTGGGCGCCGCCGACCGGTGAGCCCGCCCGGCCGGGTCGCCAGGTCCGTCACGAGCCGGCGTCAACCGACGTGTAACACGCCCAAACGGGCGCGACGTCGAGTGCGCCGCAAGCGCGAAGTGGTGTAGAACGGCGCTCACCCTGATGCTCGCAAAATCAGGGTGAAATGCCGATACGGCCTCAGACATGTAAGGGGTGTCCGCAACCCCGCATGAGGAGGCCACCATGGGAACCGCCGGTGGATGACGACCGAAGACGCCGGTTCGAGGCCGTGTACGCCCAGACGTACGAGCCGATTCTCGGATACGCCCTGCGCCGCTGCGACTCTCCCGAGGACGCGGCGGACGTGGTCGCCGAGACGTTCGCCATCGCCTGGCGCCGCGTCGACGCCCTGCCGCCCCACGCGGAGGCCAGGCTCTGGCTGTACGGCATCGCCAGGAACGTCCTGGCCAACCAGCGGCGCGGCCAGGTCAGGCGGTGGTCCAGGACCGTGGAGCTCGACGCCGACATCGCCGACCTCTACGCCCACTCGCCCGAGGGCAGCGTCGAGCTGGGCGCGATCGCGCAGGCGTTCAAGGAGCTGCACGAGGACGATCGCGAGCTGTTGTCGCTGGTCGCCTGGGAAGGGCTGGACCACGCCCAGCTCGCCAAGGTCCTCGACTGCTCGCGCAACGCCGTACGCATCAGGCTCCATCGCGCGCGCAAGCGCTTCTCCAAGGCGCTGGCCGGCGCGGGCGTCTCCGTCAACCGTCTCCCCGTGGAGTCCAGATGAACGAGTTGAGCGAACTGGCCGAGGCCGGTGAACTCGCCAGGATCAGCGAACTCGCCAGGGTCACGGACGAGCGGCTGGCCGGCCAAGCGTCCGGTGCGGGGGCCCGTGCGTTGCTGGCGGCCATCGTCGAAGAGAAGCCAGGCCCGGCAACCGCAACCGCAACGGCTGCCGCAGCCGCTGGGCGGCGGGCGCCGAGATCACGCCGTGCCCGCCGCCTGCTCGTGGGGCTGGCCGCCACCGCCGCGCTCGCCGCCGCCGCCGTCATGGGGCCTGTCCTGCTGGAGCGGATCCCGGGCACCGCCACCTCGTACGCGAACACCGCCATCGACATCGAACTGCGGGGCGACGAGTACATCGCAAGGATCAAGGACCCGTTCGCCGACCACGCCCTGTACGGCGAGGGCTTCCAGGCGCTGGGCCTCAATATCGGCGTGGACCTGATACCCGCCTCACCGACTCGGGTGGGCGAAATCGTGCGCTACGGATTCGCCGGCACCACCCGGGCCGACAGGCTCGGCGGTGGTCTGAAGCCGGAGGGATGCACGCTCGACCAGGAAGGCTGCTTCCTCACTGCCACGGTGAGCAAGGGATTCAAGGGCCGGGGTGTCTTCTACCTGGGTCGGCCGGCCAAGCCCGGAGAGAAGTACCAGGCTTTCGCGGAGGCCGGCAGGAAGGGCGAGATGCTCGAAGGCTACGACGCCGACGGGCGGACCGTGGGCAAGGTCGCCGCCGAGGCGCGCAGGCGAGGGCTGCGGGTGGTCTTCCGGATCATTGAGCCGAACCCGGACGGTAACGGCTTCGGCATGGGCCGGGACCAGTCGGCCAAGGTCGGCGACCACTGGTACGTCTGGGCCGCCGAGCCCGAGCAGGCCGGCACGGTGAGACTGCTGGTCACGGAGAAGCACCTCAGGAAGAACCCGGTAACCGGCGAGTAGCCGGCGCGGTATCCACGAACGCTCGCCCTTCTCCCCGCCGAAGGGGTGTCCCTCCCAGGGACCCTCGGCCACGACTCTAGGAGCTGTGCACCCGTTCGGCCGGGGAGGAGGACAGCAGGCGATCTATCAGCGCCAGCCCGATGGCCGACAGGACGAAGGCCAGGTGGATGATCGTCTGCCACATCATCTTGCTGTCCTCGATCGTCTGGGCCTTGATGAACGTCTGCAGCAGGTGCACGGACGAGATGCCCACGATGGCCGTGGCCAGCTTGACCTTGAGGACGTTCGCGTTGACGTGGGACAGCCACTCCGGCTCGTCGGGGTGCTCGTTGAGGTTGATGCGCGAGACGAACGTCTCATAGCCCCCGACGATGACCATGATGAGCAGGTTGGAGATCATCACCACGTCGATGAGGCCCAGCACCGACAGCATGACCGTGACTTCCAGGTCCTTGCCGCCGCCGTGGAGAACGCCTTCGATCAGGTGCCAGAGCTCGACCATGAACTGCCAGACGTACACCCCCTGGGCCACGATGAGCCCCAGGTAGAGGGGGACCTGCAGCCAGCGGCTGGCGAACATCAGGTAGCCCAGGCCAGTGGGCCGCCTGCTCATACTCATCCGGTATAACCCCTGTCACATGAGGATATGTCGCCACAACTGGGCGCAAAGGGAGATCAGCCCTGGTCGCGCGCGGGCCTTTTAGGGAAGAATGTTTCCTAACTCACCGAGCCGGAGGTTGGTCTGTTGGCGAACCTGGGATCCCTGGAGCGCGCGATCATGGACGTGCTGTGGGATGCCGGTAAGCCGATGCGGGTGCGCGAGCTGCTGGCCACGCTCAACGAGGTGCGCGAGCTCGCCTACACCACGGTGCAGACCGTCGCCGAACGGCTGGTGAAGAAGGGGCTGCTCGTCCGCACGCCGTACCGTAACGCCTTCAAGTACGCGGCCGCCTACTCCAGGGACGAGCACGTCACGCGGCTCATGCTGGAGGCGCTGGCGGCCAGCACCGACCGGCTGCCGGTGCTGGCGAGGTTCGCGCAGAGCGTCGAGGAGGAGGACGCCCTGGCCCTGCTGGACGAGCTGTCGCGCCGGACGGGTCAAAAACGCTCGACCACGTAACGGGTCAAAAACGCTCAACCCCGTAACGGGTCAGAACCACGTAACCGGCGCAACGGGTCAAAGACGCTCGACCACGTAGTCGATGCAGACCGTCAGTGCCTCGACGTCGGCCGGGTCGATGGCCGGGAACATCGCCACGCGCAGCTGGTTGCGGCCGAGCTTGCGGTAGGGCTCGGTGTCGACGATGCCGTTGGCGCGCAGCGCCTTGGCCACGGCCGCCGCGTCCACGTCGTCGGAGAAGTCGATCGTGCCGACCACCTGCGAGCGGAACTCGGGAGCCGCGAACGGCGTGGTGTAGGAGGTCTTGTCGGCCCAGGTGTAGAGGCGCTGGGCGGAGTCGGCGGTGCGGGCGGTGGTCCAGGCCAGGCCGCCGTTGCCGTTCATCCAGTCGAGCTGGTCGGCCAGCAGGAACAGCGTCGCCACCGACGGGGTGTTGTAGGTCTGGTCCTTGCCGGAGTTGTCGATCGCCACCGGCAGGCTGAAGAACTCCGGCACGTAGCGGTCGGTGGCGGCGATCTCCTCGACCCTTTCCAGGGCGCGTGGCGACATGAGCGCGATCCACAGGCCGCCGTCGGAGGCGAAGCTCTTCTGCGGGGCGAAGTAGTAGACGTCGGTCTCGTCGATGGACACCGGCAGGCCGCCCGCACCGGAGGTGGCGTCCACGAGCACCAGGGAGTCGTCGGAGCCTCCCAGCTCCATCGGCCGCTCGATCGGCATGGCCACGCCGGTCGAGGTCTCGTTGTGGGTGAGCGCGTAGACGTCGACGCCGTCCTCGGCCACCGCGGCCGGGTAGGTGCCCACCTCCGACTTGATCACCGTCGGCTCGCCGAGCCAGGGAGCCTTCTTGGCGACGGTGGCGAACTTCGAGGAGAACTCGCCGAACGACAGGTGCTGCGACCGCTCCCGGATGAGCCCGAAGGAGGCGATGTCCCAGAACGCGGTGGTGCCGCCGTTGCCCAGCACGACCTGGTAGCCCTCGGGGAGCGCGAACAGGTCGATGAGGCCGGCGCGTACGCGGCCGACCAGGTTCTTGACCGGCTTCTGGCGGTGCGAGGTGCCCATGACGCTCGCGCCGGAGGCGGCGAGCGCGGCCAGTTGCTCGGTGCGAACCTTCGAGGGCCCGCAGCCGAAGCGGCCGTCGACGGGCTTGATGTCAGCGGGAATCACGATGTCAGCCACCTGACCAAGGGTACTTACCCGAGGAGCTTGCCTGGACCCGGGTCCGGATCCTGAGAAAGGATCAACTACCACCGGTTGAATCTGGTGGTTTGCTCTCTCGGTCCCGTCTGGCTGAGGGGAGGCCGGTAGCGTGTGGCTGGTTGATGGCAGCCCAGCCCGCTATGCCGCGTGTGGCGATGTTGCGGGCCGCGATGTGGTCGGCGTGCCCAGCGAGGCCACACCTCTGGCAGACGAACCGGCCCCGCGCCGGCCGGTTCGCCCGGCTGATGTACCCGCAGTCCGGACAAGCCTGCGAGGTGTAGGCGGGGTCGACCAGGAGGAAGGCGATCCCGGCTCGGGTGGCCTTGTAGCGGGTGAAGGTGATCTGCTGGGCGAAGGCCCAGTTGTGCAGGGTGCGCCGCTGGAACCGATGAGCCCTTACCCGATCGCGGATGCCCTGAAGGTCCTCCAGAGCGACGCCGCGGCCGGTGCGTTCGGCTTCACGCACCACAAACGTGCTGATTTGGTGGTTGAGGTCGGTCATCATCCGGTGTTCACGCCCGGACAGGCGGCGCAGCACCCGCCGCGCCGCAGACGTCCCCTTCCTCTGCAGGCGCCGGCGTTGGCGATGGCGCCGCTCCCGCAGGGTGCGAACGTGGCCGTTATCGCCGACCGGCCCCGGCAAGGCGGAGCCAGGCAACACCGCACCATCGGAGGTGACCGCCAGGTTCGCCACCCCTTGATCCACTCCCACGAAGCCGCCGACCGGCTCACACACCACCGGCATCGGCAGAGTGAGTGCGACCTGCAACAGCCACACGCCGCGCCGGCAGATCAGGTCGGCCTCGCCCACCGGCAGCGTGTCCACGGCTTTGAGGTCTTCCGGTCGGCCGGTGAAGGTCACGGTGACGCGGCCGGTGGGGGTCCACAGCGACACCATCCGGGCGTCACGATTCCAGCTCATCAGCCGGGCGTCATAAGGCACAGCACCGTGCGGGCGGAAGATGTGAGCGCGTTTCTTGGAAGCGCGCCGGTTGGCATACGCGCCCGCGACCCGGGCGATCGCCCGCACGGCCGCCTGCGCGCCCAGCCCGGCCACCCGCGCCCGCACCTCGTAGTAGGCCAGCCGATGCAACTCCACCACAGCGAAGACGCGGTGCTGCCACGCCAGCCGGGACACGACGGTGGCCGCCTGATTGCACAACAGCACCGCCGCGGCCAGCGAGTCGGCCTGAGCCGGGGTGGGTGTGAGTCGCAGTTGCACGATCGTGGGCAGGCCCTGGCGTTTGGTGGTGGAGCGGCGGATCGCCATCGCGCACCTCCTGTCACAGCGGCCTCACCCACCGCACATATTACCGAACGTGACCGAGACTTTCCATACTGTTTTCGAAAGGAAGGGTGGCGCTTTCTCCCGGCCCTGAAGGACCGGGTCTCCGTGCCACCATTCAGATGAACCATTTCCCTCGATCATTCGTTGGTCCAGCAACACGGGTGGGGACCGGCTGGAGGAGTCCGGGTGGCCGATCTGCGGAATGTCGTCGAAGCGTTGATTCGCCGGCCGGTGTTCTGGCGGGCCGATCCGCCGTTGCCCACGGTGCTCGTGACGGGCCCCGAGGCGCTCGCCGCGGCCGAGCTGCTCGCCAAGCCGTTCGAGGACGCGGTGCCGTACGCCCACGTCAAGGAGGGCGAGCACAAGTCGATCCAGGCGCTCGTGGAGGCTCTGGCGGGGGAGCAGGGCGAGCTGGGCAAGCCGGTGGGCGGGTCGCTGCTGCCGCCGCCGCGCTTCCCGCTGGCGCAGTTCGTGCTGTGGGCGAGGAAGCAGCGGCACCTGCCGCCGCCGGGCAACAAGTCCGAGGACTGGCTGCCGGCTCCGGGCACGCACACGGGCTACCGGATGTTCAAGGAACGGCTCAAGGATTGGCAGCGGAGCAGCCGCGACAGCGACCGGGGGCGCAGGACCTCGGCCGACTTCCTGGCGCGCGCCGCGACGACCTGGGTGCCGGTCGGCACGCTGGCCGTCTGGTGGTTCAACGGTCCCGCCGACCTCGTCGGCCTCGCCCCGTGGGTGCTCGGCCTGTTGGTGGCCGCGCTCGGCACCACCGGCCAGGCCTTCTTCTCGATCAGGGGGACGCTGTTCACCGGCTGGCTCCGCAATCAGCCGTACATCCGGCGGGATCCGTTCGAGGGCCCCGCCAAGTACGCGCTTCGCCTGGCCAACGCCAAGGGCGCGGATGACGACGCGGATGTCAAGCGTGACGACACGGACGTCGAGCGGTTATTGGTCCACGCGCTGATGCGCGATCTACGCGAGGCGTACAAGAAGTGGATCATCCCGTGGCCGAGCTGGGGCAGAGGGCTGTACGCCCTGCTGCTGATCGAGGTCGTCGATCCCGACGGGGTCAACGCGCGGTTCCTGCGGCTGGTGGAGGAGACCACCAGGACGACCGGGTTGCTGCCGCCGATGGTCGTGCTGGCGGCCGTGTCCTCCGTCCCGCCCGGACCGCCGATCGGGTCCGCGGAGCTGGGCCGGCTGCCCGAGGTCGTCGGGCGGTGGCGGGCCGCGGCCCGGTTCCGCGTCCCTGACCTGCGGATCGGCATCCGGGCCACGGACGTGCCCGCCGTCGGGGAGTACCCGCCGGTGCTGCCGCGCAGGAAGCGGGCCCTGGCCTACTGGACGGCCATAGGGCTGCTGCTGGTCCTGCCGTTCGCCCTGGTCTTCTGGGTGCAGCGAGACAGGGCCGCGCACTGCGGCGGCCTGCAATGGGCGGAGCGGAGCGGCACCGAATGCGTCGGCATCGTGAACGCCGCCGGCGCCACGCCGGACGACCTCTTCGACGGCGCCGTGAAGGACCTGGTCAAGAAGATCGACGCGAACAACGGCTACGCCATCGGCTCGGGACGGTACGTCAGTGTGGTCCTGTTCGGCGAGTTCTCGATCACCAAGACGGAGGCGAACGACATCCGGCTGTCGGCTGCCGTGTCCGAGCTGGAGGCGGTGGAGGAGCAGCAGCGGACCGCCAGCACCACGCCCCGGCTGCAGGTGCTGATCGCCAACGCCGGTGACAACTTCCGCCACGGCCGCCGTACGGCGCAGCTCATCACCGAGCTCGCCGCGCGGGACCCGCACGTGATGGGCGTGATCGGCCTGCCGCGCAGCGTGGAGGGGGTCAGCCAGGCGATCGAGGAGTTGCACCTGGCGAAGATCCCGATGGTGGCGACCACGGCGACGGCGGACCGGATCGGCTACGTCGGCGACTCCGCCGACGGCAAGCGGCCCGGCCAGCCGTCCCCCTACCACTTCCAGGTGGGGCCGACCAACTTCCGTGAGGCGACGCTGGGCGCGCGGTTCGCCCGGCGCATGCTGCTCGCGGACGTGGACAAGCCGTCCGCGGTCATCGTCCAGGACGAATCGATCACCGACCAGTACACGAAGAACCTGGCCGACGACTTCGAGACGGCGCTGAAGGCGCAGGGCATCGCCGTCAAGGAGCCGAAGGACTACAACGTCGAGTCGGGCGGCATCCAGGAGGCCGCTGTGGCGGCCTGTGGCCTCAAACCGGACGTGTTCCTCTATGCCGGGCGGGCTTCGGAGTTCCTGGGCTTCCTGGCCTCGATAGAGGGCAGCGGCTGCAAGGACGCGAAGGTGCTCGCGGGCGACGACGTCGTCAGGGCGATGGCCGACCACGCGGGTGAGATCGCCCACATGAAGCAGATGGAGGTCTACTACGTGGCGCTGGCGCACCGGGCGGTGTGGAACCAGAGCGCCACCAAGCAGACCGCGTTCATCAGCGACCTGCTCGCGGGCGCGCACCCGAAGTCCTCCGACGACAACCTCATCCTCACCTTCGACGCGGCCAACGTGCTCTACCAGGCGGCCAGTACCGCCTACCGGGCCGGAGCGCAGGAGGGCGGCGGCCTGCCCAGCCGGGGCGACATCCTGTACCGGCTGACCCGGCGGGTCTGGAACGGCTCCAGCGGGAAGATCGACTTCGGCTCCGCCGATCTGCACGCCCCGGTCGACAAGGCTTTCGCGATCATGAAGGTGGACGTGGCGCGGGCGGGCAACCCGAAGCCGGTCGTCCGCTGCGGCTCGCTGGACGCCACTGAGCCGCCCCCGAAGGACGCCGTGTGCGCCGGCCTGCCCGACACCGCCGACTCGCAGCCGAAATGAAGTACGGCTGCCGCGTCAGAACGCGGCAGCCGTACGAACAGCGGGATCGAGACGTCAGATGATGCCGACGACCTCGGAGGCGCCGGGAACGTCGCTGAGGGGACGCGACGCCGGGCCGATGTACTTGGCGCTCGGGCGGACCAGGCGGCCCGTGAGCTTCTGCTCCAGGATGTGCGCGGCCCAGCCGGCCGTACGGGCGCAGGTGAACATCGAGGTGAACATGTGCGAGGGCACCTCGGCGAAGTCCAGCACCACGGCCGCCCAGTACTCGACGTTCGTGGCGAGCACCCGGTCGGGCTTGCGCGCGTGCAGTTCCTCCAGCGCGGCCTGCTCCAGAGCGGCGGCGACCTCGTAACGAGGCGCGTTGAGCTCCTTGGCGGTACGGCGCAGCACCCGCGCGCGCGGGTCCTCGGCACGGTAGACGCGATGACCGAAGCCCATCAGCCGGCTGCCCTTGTCGAGCTCGCTCTGCACGTACTTCTTGGCGTCGCCCAGGTGCTCGACGCCTTCGATCATGTGCAGCACCCGGGCCGGAGCACCGCCGTGCAGCGGGCCGGACATGGCGCCGACGGCACCGGAGAGCGCGGCCGCCACGTCGGCGCCGGTGGAGGCGATGACCCTGGCGGTGAACGTGGAGGCGTTCATGCCGTGCTCGGCGGCCGAGGTCCAGTAAGCGTCGATGGCCTTGACGTGGTTGGGGTCGGGCTCACCACGCCAGCGGACCATGAACCGCTCGACGATGGTCTTGGCCTCGTCGACGCGGCTCTGCGGCACCATCGGCAGGCCGAGGCCGCGCGCCGACTGCGCCACGAAGGACAGCGCCATCACGGAGGCGCGCGCGAGCTGGTCGCGGGCCTCCTCGTCACTGATGTCGAGGAGCGCCTTGAAGCCGTAGGCCGGGGCCAGCATGGCCAGCGCGCTCTGTACGTCTACGCGGATGTCACCTGAGTGGACAGGAATGGGGTACGGCTCCGCCGGGGGCAGGCCCGGCTGGAACTTGTTGTCGACCAGCAGGCCCCAGACGTGCCCGAAGGGGACACGGCCGACCAACTCCTCGATGTCGACACCCCGGTAGCGAAGGGCGCCCCCTTCTTTGTCCGGTTCCGCGATCTCGGTCTCGAAAGCTACAACGCCCTCGAGGCCGGGTTTGAAGTCGGACATTCTCGGCCGCCTCCCTTTCTTGCCATGTTGCGGCAATGCCTTGATGTCGAGATACCGGCGGGTCAATTTAACCCCCTACCCGCCCGTGGTCGGTCTCCGGACCCGCCGGAACGCGAAAGCCGCTGGTAGGGAGTGTTGTGTGGGATCTGCCACCAAGCGCGCAAGAATACCGTCTCGTGGATGCCACCTCGCGCCCGCCCGCGCTGGCGGGGCTTCGCCGTACGTATGAGGGCGAGCCGCTGCTCGAAGCCGATCTCTCCGCCGATCCGATCACCCAATTCGCCACCTGGTTCCAGGAGGCGCTCACGGCCGGCCTGCCGGAACCGAACGCCATGGTGCTGGCCACGGCCTCGGCCGGCGGCCGGCCGAGCGCCAGGACCGTCCTGCTCAAGGGCTATGACGAGCAGGGGTTCGTCTTCTACACCAACTACGAGTCGCGCAAGGGCCGCGACCTGGCCGAGAACGCCCGCGCGTCGCTGCTGTTCCCCTGGCACCCGATCCGCCGCCAGGTGCGGATCGAGGGCACGGTCGTACGGCTCTCGCACGAGGAGTCGGCCGACTACTTCAACTCCAGGCCGTACGGCTCGCGGATCGGGGCCTGGGCCTCGCGCCAGTCCGCGGTCGTGCGGTCCAGGGAGGAGCTGGACGCCCGATACGACGAGCTCGCCGCCCGGTGGCCGGAACATCCGCCCGTGCCCGACTTCTGGGGTGGGTTCCGGGTCAGCCCGCTGGAGGTGGAGTTCTGGCAGGGGCAGCTTGACAGGATGCATGACAGGCTGCGCTACCGGCGAACCCGCCCCGGATGGGTTCTGGAGAGGCTTGCCCCTTAATGTGCCTTAAGTGGCAATCGGGGAGTTGGTCAAGCGTCATCTCATAGACATACGGCCGCTGGCCGTTCCCACCTATCGGCGCCTCTGGTCCGGTCAGGCCATCGCCAACATCGGCATCGGCGTGACCGTCGTCGCGGTCAGCAAGCAGGTTTGGGACCTCACCCAGTCCTCGTTCTGGGTCGGCCTGCTGGGTCTGGCCAACCTGCTCCCGCTCATGGTGTTCGGGCTGTGGGGCGGGGCGTTCGCCGACGCGGTCGACCGGCGCCGGCTGCTGATCACCAGCTCGCTCATCTCCTGGGGCGCGACGCTCTTCATCCTGGCCCAGGCCCTCCTCGGCCTGGGCAACGTCTACCTGCTGCTGCTCGCCGCGGCCGTGAGCGCCACCGGGTTCGCCATGACCTCGCCCGCCCGCGGCGCGATCATCCCCAGGATCCTGCCCGCCGAGCTGGTGCCCGCCGCCAACGCGCTCAACTCGCTGGTGTTCGGGTTCGGCGCGATCATCGGGCCGATGATCGCGGGCGTGCTGCTGGCCTGGCAGGGCTACGCGCTGGCGTACGGGATCGACGCGGTGCTCTTCACGGCCAGCCTGTACGCGGCGATCCGGCTGCCCCGGCTGCTCCCCATGGGCGAGATCCAGCGGCCCGGCTGGCGCTCGGTGATCGACGGCCTGCGCTACATCGCGACCGGGCCGGTCCTGCTGATGTCGTTCGTCGTGGACATCATCGCGATGGTGTTCGCGCTCCCCAGGGCGCTGATCCCGCAGGCCGTGTCCGAGCGCTTCGACGGCTCGCCGATCGCGCTCGGCTGGCTGTCGGCCGGCATGGCCATCGGCGCGGTGCTCGGCGCGCTCGGCTCCGGCTGGGTGGGCCGGGTACGCCGCCAGGGGGTGGCGCTGACGGTCACGATCGCGCTCTGGGGGCTCAGCGTGGCCGCGGCCGGGTTAGCCCAGCAGCTCTGGCTCATGGTCGTGCTGATGGCCGTTGGGGGCGTGGCCGACATGGTCTCGTCGGTCTGGCGGCAGTCCATCCTGCAGCTGCACGCTCCCGACGAGATGCGCGGGCGGATGCAGGGGGCGTTCATGGTGGTCGTGGCGGGCGGGCCACGCCTGGGCGACCTGCGGGCCGGGCTGACGGCCGTGTGGTTCGGGCTGACGTGGGCGTGGGTGGGTGGCGGGCTGGCGTGCGCCGTCGCGGTCCTGATCGTCGGGCTGTCGGTGCCGAGCTTCCGGAACTACCGGGCCGGTTAGCCGTACGCGCGGACCAGGCGATGCGCGCGGCCCCCTGAGAGGGGATCAGGCGGTGCGCGCGGCCACCTTGAGATCGGCGAGGAAGCCCGCGTACGCCTCGTCCCGGTCTGGAGCCCGCAGCACGGCCGACGGGTGGATCGTGGCGACCGCCAGCGCCTCGCCCAGCGGGACCGGCTCGCCGCGCTGCCTCGTCACCCGGAAGTCCTTGCCGAGCAGCGCCCGCGCGGCGGTCGCGCCGAGCACCACGACCACCTTCGGATGGACCACGGCCAGCTCGGAGGCCAGCCAGGGGTGGCAGGCGTCGATCTCGGCGGCCGTCGGCTTCTGGTGGATGCGCCTCTTGCCCCTGAGGGTGAAGGAGAAGTGCTTGACGGCGTTCGTCACGTAGACGTCGTCGCGCTCGATGCCCGCCTCCTCCAGCCCTCGATCCAGGACGCGTCCCGCGGGGCCGACGAACGGCGCGCCCTGGCGGTCCTCCTGGTCTCCAGGTTCCTCACCGACCAGCATGAACCGCGCGCCGGCCGGGCCCTCGCCGAACACGGTCTGGGTGGCGTTCCTGAACAGGTCGCAGCCCTGACACCCGGCCGCGGCCCGCCGCAGCGCGGCGAGATCGAGGCGGTCGGGAAGGAACCGGGCTGCCCCGGTGTTGTCGTCCATCACCATCGTCGCTCGTTCTCCCCATAGGGTTCCCGTGTGACTTCTGTGCCCGTCGCCGACGGGTCCAGTCCATGCCCTGACCGGCGTAGCATTCAGTTGGGAGGAGCCTTGACCGCACACGGCCTGATCGACACCACGGAGATGTACCTCCGCACGATTTTCGAGCTCGAGGAGGAGGGCATCGTCCCGTTGCGCGCGCGCATCGCGGAGCGGCTCCAGCAGAGCGGTCCCACCGTGAGCCAGACCGTGGCCCGGATGGAGCGCGACGGCCTGGTCCGCGTCGAAGGTGACCGCCACCTGTCGATGACCGACCTCGGGCGCACCCTGGCCACGCGCGTGATGCGCAAGCACCGGCTCGCGGAGTGCCTGCTGACCGAGGTGATCGGCCTGCCCTGGGAAGACGTGCACATCGAGGCGTGCCGCT
This sequence comes from Nonomuraea sp. NPDC049028, assembly GCF_043197735.1. Lineage (NCBI taxonomy): Bacteria > Bacillati > Actinomycetota > Actinomycetes > Streptosporangiales > Streptosporangiaceae > Nonomuraea > Nonomuraea sp. NPDC049028. Next base: position 243,606 of record NZ_JBICTR010000008.1, on the reverse strand, counting down.
GGGAGCACGTGATGTCCGAGTCCGTGGAGACCCGGCTGGTGACGCTGCTCCACAACCCGACGGTCTGCCCGCACGGCAACCCGATCCCCGGGCTGGGCGAGCTGGGCGCCAGAGAGCCCGTCGAGGGCGGCCCCAGCCTCTTGACGTCCATGTCCGACCTCGCCGGACCAAGAGATATACCCGTGGTCGTGCGGCGAATTAGCGAACAAGTGCAAAGCGATCCTGCTGTGATGCTTAAACTCAAGCAAGTTGGGATACAACCCGGACGCGAGGTGACGCTCGCGGCGAGCGACGACGGTGTGCGGGTGACAGGTGACGGTGACGCGAACGACACTCTCGCGGAGCTTCCGCGTGACGTTGCCGCGCATGTTTTCGTCTCCAGGCGCTGACTCGCCCGCTACTCCTTGGTTGAATCCCTATTGGGAGGCCCTCCACTCCCGGCCGGTCGACGCTGTTGCAGGAGTGCCCGTGGTTCGCATTGCGCACATGCCCTCCCTAGGAGTGGTCTCCGGATGAAGCGTTGGGGGGATGTGTCCCAGGAAGAGGCTGATCATCTGGCGGCCGAATCCGTGCTTGATCATGCCGAGATGGCGGTCGTGGTGACCGACCGTTTCAGCAATCTCCTCTATTGGAACCCGTTCGCCGAGAAGCTCTTCGGCCGCCCGTCGAAGTCGTCACGTGACACCTCGATGCTGTCGCTGGGCATCATGGAGAAGGACCACCCGCTCGCCATCGAGCTCACCAAGCATGTGCTCAAGGGCGGGGTGTGGGAGGGCACCTTCGACGTGCGGCGGGGTGACGGCACGATCGTCTACGTCCGCGCCCAGGCCGTGCCGCTGCGCCACCCCTCAGGGTCGGTGACCGGCATCGTCGTCACCGCCCGCGAGGCACTGCGCAGCAACGAGCGGGAGAAGGACCGCTTCGGCCTGCTGGAGCGCATCGGCGAACGGCTGGCCGGCTCTCTTTACGTCGAGGAGACGCTCAAGCGGGTGGCCGAGATGCTCGTCCCGCAGTTCGCCGACCACTGCTTCATCGAGTTGATGGAGGGCGACCGGCTGGTCCGGCGGGTCTCGCAGCACGTCCAGGGCTGGAGCCCACCGGCCGGCACCTGGAAGCCCGTGGGCGCGGAGATCCGCTACCCCGCCTCCCACTACGCCGACACCGCGCTGCGCCGCCAGGAGACCATCCTCGTCGAGGACTTCGCCGTCAGCAGCTTTCCGTCGCCGAGCGAGGGCAGCGCCAAGCTGTGCGGCGAGGTCGGCATGACCTCCGCCATCGTGGCCCCCTTGTGCGTACGCGGCGAGACGCTCGGCCTGATGTACCTCGGGCTGTCCAACCTGACCGACCGCCGCAGCCCCCACTACGACGCCTTCGACCGCGACTTCGTCGGCGCCATCGCCACCCGGGTCGCGCTCGCGATCGACAACGCGCTGCTGTTCGAGGAGGAGCGGCACACCGCCGAGTCCTTCCAGAAGCACCTGCTGCCGCGCGCGCTGCCCCAGCTCGACGGCCTGCAGATCGCGGTGCGCTACTACCCGGCGGCGCCGCTCGCCTCCCACGGGCAGGGCATCCAGACCCAGGTCGGCGGCGACTGGTACGACGTGATCCCGCTGTCGGCCGGTCGCGTCGGCATCGTCATCGGCGACGTGGAGGGCCGGGGCGCCAAGGCCGCGGCCATCATGGGCCAGCTCAGGGCGGCGCTGCGGGCCTTCGCGCAGGACGACAAGTCACCGGCCGACATCCTGGCCAGGCTCGACGAGTGGACCCGCATCATCGCCACTCCCGAGAAGGACGACAGCGGCGCCGACATCAGCGTCCCGCCGATCGTGACCTGCCAATACCTCGTCTACGACGCCTGGTCGCGGCAGCTGTCGTTCGCCAACGCCGGGCACGCGCCGCCGTTGCTGCTCGTCGACGGCCAGTGCGTCGAGCTCGACATCGAGGAGGTCGGCCAGCCGTTGGGCGTACGCGCCAAGGGCCTGCACGCCGACCTGGTCTACAAGGAGGAGACGCGCACGCTGCCACCCGGCGCGGCGCTGCTCCTCTACACCGACGGCCTGGTCGACCGCCGCCCCGGCCGCGACGGCCGGATGCCGAGCGACGAGGAGACGCTGGGCGTCCTCTGCGAGAAGCTGGCGAAGATGGCCGACGCCGAGGTGGAGCGGGTGGCCGACGCGGCGACCGTCGCGGTGCCCGGCGAGATCGACGACGACATGGCGATCCTGGTGGTCCGGTCGAGCGAGTCGGACCTCGACGTCGAGGAGCGCACGTTCCCGGCCCAGCCGATCATGGTCGGCGAGGCGCGCCGGATGGCCTCCGAGGCGTTCGGCGGCTGGAACGTCCCCGAGGAGCGCGCCGAGCTGGCCTGCCTGCTCGTCTCCGAGGTCGTCACCAACGTGGTGCTCCACGCGGCCCACGGAAGCGTGCCGCGCAGGGAGCTGGTCGTCGAGGGGCCGCCGCTGCCGTTCGAGGAGTCGTGGGACGTACCCGGCTTCGAGGACGAAGTGGTGAGCGACAAGGAGTTCACGCTGCGGTTGCGCAGAGGCGAGGAGTCGGTCTGGGTCGAGGTGTTCGACCAGGACCTGCGCCTGCCGCGGATCCGGAGCGCGGGGGAGAACGACGAGGGCGGACGGGGCCTTTACCTGGTGGACCAACTCGCCAGGCGTTGGGGGTCGCGACCCACCAGGGAAGGCAAAGCGGTCTGGTTCGAGATTCCCACCCGTAGCCGCTGAGTGATTGGCTCGACGCCATGGACCTGGCCTTCGAACGACGCGGCACCGGCGAGCCACTGATCCTCCTGCACGGCATCGGGCACCACTGGCAGGCATGGCTGCCGGTCATGGACCGCCTCGCCGCCTCACGCACCGTCATCGCCGTCGACCTGCCCGGCTTCGGCGTCTCACCCGGCCTGCCCGACGGCACGCCGTACACCGCGGAGTCGCTCGCCGACGCGGTCGAGGCGTTCTGCGCGCTGCTCGGTGTGCGCGAGCCGCACGTCGCGGGCAACTCCCTCGGCGGCTACATCGCGCTGGAGCTGGCCTCGCGCGGCGTGGTCCGCACCGCGACCGCGCTGTCGCCCGCGGGTTTCTGGTCGCGCTCCGAGCTGCTGTACTGCCGGTCGGTGCTGCGCGCGCTGCGGGCCACGGCCAGGTCTCTGCCGCCTGAGCAGAGCATCGGGCTGGCCGAGAACCCCCTTGGCCGGGCCCTGTCGGCCGGGCTTCTGGTGGCCCATCCGTCCCGGCTGTCGCCGACGGCGCTGATCGCCGCCACCCAGGCGCTGGGCGGTGCGCCCGGCTTCGATGAGACCCTGGAGGCGTTCGCCGGAGTGATGCCGCCCGCGCCGCCCAAGTCGCCCATCACGATCGCCTGGGGCGAGCACGACCGGCTGCTGCCGCGCCGCCAGGCTGTACGCGCCGCCAGGTGGTCGGGGCAGCGGGTAAAGCTGCTCAAGGGCTGCGGTCACGTGCCGATGAGCGACGATCCGGGGCTGGTGGCCCGGGTGCTGCTGGAGGGCAGCGGCGGTTAGGCGGCCTCCAGGTTGGCGGCCATCTGGTTCAGCACCGCGAGGGTGGTCTGGTAGTCCTGCGTGCTCACGCCCTGGGTGGCGAGTTGCCGGAACTCCAGCACGCGAGCGAGGACCGCCGCGTGGGTCGCCTTGCCGTCGTCGGTGAGGGTGGTGCCGGTGATCCATCCTCTGGCGGTCAGCTCGCGCACCGCGTCGCCGACGCCGTCGAACGCCTTCAGCGCCTCGTACGGGTCATCGCCCTCGGCCACGGCGTTGAGCGCCTGCCATTGGCGGCGCGAGAGCTCATGGTCGTGGAGTGCGCGGTCCATCGTGTCCTCAAGGAGGGCGTGGACATGCTGGAGAAGGAAGCCTATTCTTCGGTTCATGGATGTATAATAGCAAATATATGTACGATGACAATGAAATTGCCGCAGTCGAGCGCGCGATGGTCGCCATCAGGCGCAGGCAGAGCAGGCGCGCGCTGGCGCGGCTGCAGGGCGCGCCGGGCCCGGAGTTCGAGGTGCTCGACGTGATCGAGTCCGCGAGCGCGCCCGCCACCGTCTCCACGGTGGCCGAGGCGCTCTCGGTCGACCAGCCGAGGGCGAGCAGGCTGGTGGCGGCGGCCGTCGCGGCCGGCCTGGTCGAGCGGCGGGCGGATCAGGCCGACGGGCGCCGGGCGCTGCTCGTGCTGACCGACGTCGGCCGGATCGCACTGGAGCAGGCGCATCGCGGCAGGCAGGCGGCGTTCGCCGAGGCGATGACGGGATGGTCGGACGCGGAGCGCGCGGAGTTCGCGCGGCTCCTCACCCGCTTCGTCGAAGGGCTCCCCGGCTAGCGGACCGTCTGCCCATAGATGAGCAGCATGACGATGACGAAGACGATCATCACCCCGACGTAGCCCACCGGCCCGAGGCGCATCGCACGCCGCACGCGGTTGAGGCCCCAGGCGAACAGCAACGCCAGGAAAACCAGCAGGATCAGGCCGCCGTCCATGCTGACCAGTATGCGGTGCCGGGGCGCTTCCCGCGCGGTTAGCTGGCTTCTGATCTTGACATGAGCCTGACGAACCGACACTCTGGGCGATCTTTGACCGTCCTTACCGAGGAAGACAACCGTGCACTTATCACGTGGTCAACAGTGGATCCGCGTCATGGCAGTGGCCGCCCTGGTGGTTACCCCCCTCGCCGGAGCGAATGCCCCAGCCGCGGCGGCCGACGACACGATCGTCCTGCCCCTGGAGACCCAGCCCCAGATCAAGCGTCCCACCCTGGACGGCATCAAGCGCGCGGCCGCCAACCAGCGTGGCACTCTTGAGGCGGCCGTCGAGGCGTACGTCGCCGAGACCGCCGCCACCTCACCCACGGCTTGGGCGAACCAGCCCGATGGCAGAGCGACTATCCCCGACGTCATGGTCGACGACCTGTCAGCGATAGAGCTGGACGACCTCGCGGCCCTCGCGCGGGACACCGGGACCGGCTTCGCCGAGACGATCGATCGGCATGGTTGGACGTCGGCCTACCGGAAGGTCGCGGCCGAACTGGAGGAGGCATTCCCGCAGGAGTTCTCCGGCGCGGTCCGGGCCGAGGACGGCTCCAGCGCGTGGTTCGGTTTCAAGGACGCGATCCCCGAGCAGGCGGTCGCGCTCGCCAAGACGCTCCCCGCAGAGGTACGGCTGGTCGGCGGGCGAGGCTTCTCGGAGGCGGAGCTGGCGGCGGCTTCGGAGAACGCGCACGTCGCCGCGATGGCGGACCCGGCGGTCGCGGGGGCGAGCACGTACTACGAGATCGAGACCGGCGTGATCCATGTCTCCGCGGAATTGCGCGATGCGGAGATGCCGACAGCCGAGCAGGCCGCCGTACGCGACCGGCTCGCGTCCGCACGGACTGTCAGCACGGGCATGAAGGTCGAGGTCGAGGTCTCTTCCATGCCGGCCTCGGTCCCGCAGGACGATTACCTCCGTGGTGGCGGCTACCTGACCGGATGCACCGCGGGGTTCAACCTCAAGTACGTCACTACCAGCACCAAGCGGATCGGCACGGCCGGGCACTGCGGTTCCACCGAGTTCAGCACGTACAAGAATCACAGTGCCGACGGCGGATCGACGGGCGTCATGGAAATCTGGTCCCATCAGGGGAAGTGGGGCGACATCGGGTATTACGACACCGGCGGCTTTACGCCCACGCGCACCTTCTACTACGACTTCAGCAAGAAGCGCTACGCCGACTCCCGTTCAGGCATGCCGGCGGTCGGCGACACGGCCTGCAAGTTCGGCAAGATCAGCGGGCGCGTGTGCACCAGCGTGCGCTACCGCAACGTCTCGGTCAACTCGCTGCGGCACATGGTCGTCTCGAACTCGACCGACTGTGCCAGCGGCGACAGCGGCGGCCCCTGGTATCACGGTGGCATGGCCATGGGCATCCACCAGGGCCTGATTCGCAAGTCCGGTGACACCTACCGGTGCTCGTTCACGCCGGCGTACCTGTACCAGAACAGAAACTACGACGTCTGGCAACGCTGACCACGGACGAAGACGCCCTCCTCGGTCGGAGGGCGTCATGCGTCCGGGTTCTAGAACCCGAAGGACCTCCCGATGATCTCCTTCATGATCTCGGTGGTGCCGCCGTAGATGCTCTGGACGCGGCTGTCGATCCATGCCTTGGCGACCGGGTACTCCATCATGTAGCCGTAGCCGCCGTGCAACTGGAGGCAGCGGTCGATGACCTTGTTCTGGAGCTCGGTGGTCCACCACTTGGCCTTGGCGGCGTCGACCACGGTCAGCTCCTTGGCGTTGAGCGCCCGGACGCACTTGTCCACGTAGTGACGGGCGATCTCCGTCTCGGTGGCCAGCTCCGCCAGGACGAACCGGGTGTTCTGGAAGGACCCGATATTTCGTCCGAAAGCCTGACGGGACTTGCAGTACTCGATGGTCTGCTCCAGCACCGTCTCCGCCGCCGCGACCGCCGCCACCGCGATGGACAGCCGCTCCTGCGGCAGGTTGTTCATCAGCTGGAAGAAGCCCTGGCCCTCTTCGGCGCCGAGCCGGTTGGCCACGGGGACGCGGACGTTCTCGAAGAACAGCTCGGCCGTGTCCTGCGCCTTCATCCCGATCTTGTCGAGATTGCGACCTCGCCCGAACCCCTCCATGCCCCGCTCGACGACCAGCAGCGTGGTGCCGCGCGCCCCGCCCGCGGGGTCGGTCTTGGCGACCACCACGACGAGGTCAGCGTTGATCCCGTTCGTGATGAACGTCTTCTGCCCGTTGACCAGGTAGTGATCGCCGTCAAGGACCGCGGTCGTCCTGACCCCCTGCAGGTCGCTCCCGGCGCCCGGCTCGGTCATCCCGATCGCCGTGATGAGCTCGCCGCTGACGAACCCGGGCAGCCAGCGCCGCTTCTGCTCCTCGTCGGTCAGGTCCACGAGGTACGGCGCCATGATGTCGTTGTGCAGCCCGAACCCGAGCCCTGACGCGCCATGCCGGATGATCTCCTCGACGATGACCGCGTTGAACCGGAAGTCGGTGACACCGGCCCCGCCGTACTCCTCGGGGACGGAGAACCCGAACAGGCCGATCTCCCCGGCCTTCTTCCACACATCACGCGGGACGATGCCGTCCTTCTCCCACTGGCCGTGGTGTGGCACGACTTCACGGGCCATGAACTCGCGCACGGTCTCCTGGAAGAGCAGGTGCTCCTCGTCGAAGAGGTCTCGCCGCATCAGTCGCCTCCAAGCGGGGGTGGTCGTGCTGGACAGAATACGATTCTGTTGCCGGTTTGCGGGGGCGGACACGGGTTCATCACAAGTGCCGGTAGTTGCGGTCTTCGGCGGATATCGACCCTAAGATCTACCTTCGGCCAACTGTGTTGATCGGAGTGTGCCGTGAATCGGTGGAGTAAGGCGTTCATCGCCGCATCGGTCGGCATGGCGGCGTCGGCCGCGTTCGTGGTGTCATCCCCCTCAGGGTCGGCGGAGTCCTCGCTCGTCGCGAAGTATCTCTGCACAGGTGGTGTCGCCGGTGCGAACGGCGTGCAGTTGGAGGCCACGATCACACCCAAGATCGCCGCGGGCGGCATGCTGGACGTCGAGTGGGCGCTGAAGTATCAGGGCACTCGCCGGTTCGGTTCGCCGGGCTTCTTCGAGGCCGGGTCGACGCTGAACCTGGAGGGCGTGGTCGACATCACCGGCGCCTGGAACGGCCAGCTCCGCCCGAAGGGCAGCAAGGACCAGGCCGATCTCGTGCCCGGTGACCAGTTAGTGCTCCCTGACGGACTGTCGGACGCGGGCCTGGTGAAGCGGCCCGGCACCATCCGGGTCAGGCCGGGCGGATTGGTTGTCAGGTTCCAGCCCGCCGAGGGCGAGGTGATGGTCAACAACCACAAGAGCATCACCTACTCCAGTGGCTGGCATCGGATCAACACCGAGAAGGAGTTCGGCGACTACCTCTACGACCTGCATACGACCGACCAGCAGGGCGAGAGCGCGAAGCTGTCCTTCACCGGCACGCAGGTCACCTACGTCGCCCGTCGGGATCGGGACCTCGGCGACGTGCGCGTGCTCCTCGACGGCGACACCGTGACTGATGGGCTGGTCAAGCCGAGCAAGGACCGCGACGGCAGCGAGATGACCGGCTCCAGGTCACAGGAAGACCTCTGGGAGTCACCAGTGCTCCCCTACGGACCCCACACGATCGAGGTCATCAACACCGAGTCCAAGGTGGCCTATGTGGACGCCTTCAAGGTGAGCACCGGCGACCTGGACGAGCCGCCGACCCACGACCAGGCCACGTGCGCGCTGCAGAACGACCCAGGGCCTATCGAGGTGCCGGTGCCCGGCGCCACCCCCACCTCGCCGACCCCCACCTCGAGCCCCACGGTGACCACGCCCACCCCGACCGGTCCCACCGGCACGCCGACCCCGGGCCCGACCACACCCACCCCCACGCTCCCGCACAACAACCCGCCGGGCACGAACGACGGCCTGGTGAGCGTGATACCGGGGAGCGTACGCACCAGTACGAGCACGGCGACCCCCAAACCCACCACGACCAAGACCAAGTACGTCAAGGCGCAGGTCGCCAAGACACCCAAGGGCGGGGTCGACTCCGGTGAGGCGCCCGAGCCGCCGGGCGGCGGGTCGTACGGGCTGATCGCGGGCGGCTCGATGCTGCTGATGGGCAGCGCCACAGGAGGACTGCTGCTACGGCGGCGCAAGGCCGAGCATGCCGGAGGAGTCGAGTCATGACCGAGCAGAAGCCGCTGCTGAACAGGGCACTTCCCGGGCTGCTGATCGCCGGGTCGCTGGGCGGGGTGGGCGCCATCATGGTCGGCCTGCTGTCGCTGGCGCCGCCCGTGGACGACGGCTCGGGTCCCGGGCCGCAGGCCCAGCCGGGCGACACGGTCCAGATCCAGAACGCGGCGGGCGCCTTCGTCCTGCCCCCGACCGTGGGCCCCGGCGGCAAGAACGTGCCGCTCACCCCCGCCCGCCTCGACGCGCCGCCGCCGCTGGCCGCCGCCCCGGTCGTCGCGCCGATCCCACCGGCCAAGACCAAGACCAAGAAGGCGGCGCCGGTCCGCATCAAGATCCCCAAGATCAAGGTCAACGCCACGATCGGTTCGGTCACCGTCGACCTCAAGGGCAACCTCACGACCCCGCCGCTGACGAAGCCCGGCCTCACGGGCTGGTACAAGTTCTCGCCGGTCCCGGGCGAGCTCGGGCCCGCGGTGATCAACGGCCACGTGAGCACCAAGAAGGGCGCGGCGGTGTTCTACCGGCTCTCCGAGGTGGCCAAGGGGGACCAGATCTACGTGTACCGGTCGGACAAAAAGGTGACGCGGTTCACGGTGAGTGGAGTCGAGCAGGTCAGCAAGTCCTCGTTCCCGACGGCTCGGGTCTACGGGAACACGAAGAACGCGCAGCTCAGGCTGATCACTTGCGGGGGCGTCTTCAACAAGACGGCCCACAGTTACACGGACAACATCATCGTGTACGCCACCCTGTCCAAGAAGAAGGGGTAAGGGTGGCAAGTGCTTGCTTGTAGGGTTTACGCGAACTTCACAGGGACAGTTCGTATCATCGCTACCTAACCGTGACCAACGGCTGGGATTCTGATACGCCTGTTGATACTGCGCGCTGAAATGGAGAAGGACAGTGCTGACCTCCAAGGCGAGGCACCGCCTCGCCCTCAAGGCATCTGGCCTGGCCTTAGCGGGTGCGGGTATCTTCTGGGTGGTTCCGGCGATGGCCTCCGCGATGGCGCCGAAACCAGTTACCTATACGTGCATGGGCGCGGGTGCTGGTGCTGGTATCGACTACAAGTTCGAGATGGACCTGCAAGGGCCGCTGACCGCACCAGTGCCCAGCTCCGCAGCGGTGGTGACGTGGAAGATCGGCCAGCCACTCGCCACTCCGTCCCTCACGGCATCATCGTCGATCGCCGCTACGGACCGCGTGGTCATCCAGGCGACAGTGGTCGTCACTGGGACTCCGAATCCTAGTCCGACCGAGACGCGGTCAGTTGGCGCCTCCATGACGCCGGGCGCCGTTTCCCCCACGGCGACGATGCCCATTCCGCCGGTCCTGATCTCGCTCACGCCCAAGGCGACCGGTGTGATCGCTGTGGTGCCCGACGACTTCGTCCTGCAGGTTGGCCCCACCAGCGGCACGGCAGCGACTACCCGGTACACCTGCACGGTCAAGGCCGGCTCCGAGGCCGAGGCGACCGCCGCTGCGGCCCTGATCACCGTCGCGACCGGCACCCCCACCGGCACCCCGACCGGCTCCTCCACCCCGAGCACCACCCCCACCCCCACGCCGACACCCACTCCCACTCCCACTCCCAAGCCCACCAAGACGCGCACCGCCTACGTCACCAAGACCCCCACGGCGACGAAGACCACCACCAAGAGCTCCAAGACTCCCAAGGCCGGAGCCGACACAGGTGGTGGCGGTGACATGGGTCCCGACGGCAGGATGGTCGTGCTGACCGGATCCGCACTGATACTCGCCGCCGGCGTTGGAGGACTCGTCATGCGTCGCCGTTCCGCCACCAGAGGCTGATCGAGGTGGCCGGACAGTACCCCTACGGGGGCGAACCGCCGCAGGACAGGGGCAGCACCGTGCTCAGGTCGGTGCTGATCCTCGCCGCCGTGGCCGGGGTAGTGACCGTGGTGGCCGGGCTGCTGATCGTGCTCCGTTCGCCCGAGGAGTACGGCCTGGCCAGCCAGCGTGACACGCTGCCCGTCACCGTGCAGCCCGACGGCAAGACGACGGGACAGCCGGCGCAGGCCCTGTTCAAGGCGGCCCCCACGGCGCCGCCGCCGCTGCCGCTGCCGGACCCGGCCCCTGCGATGCTGCCGTCCACTCCGCAGCGGATCGTGATCAAGCGGCTGGGGATCAACGCGCCGGTCGAGTCCCTCGGGCTCGCCAAGGACGGGACGATCCAGGTGCCGGCGGCCGACAACCCCAACCTGGTCGGGTGGTATCGCAACATGTCCACCCCCGGCGAAGCCGGTCCGGCCGTGATGCTCGGGCACAAGGACACCCGGACGCGCAGTGCCGTCTTCAGTCGCCTGTACGAGATCCGCAACGGCGACACCATCGAGGTCAAGCGGCAGGACCGTACGACCGCGGTGTTCACCGTCGGCGGCGTCGAGCAGGCGAGCAAGAAGACGTTCCCCACCCAGCGCGTCTACGGCAACCAGCCCAACGACAACGCCCAGCTCCACCTCATCACCTGCGGCGGCACGTACAACCGCAGTATCGGTCACTACACCGACAACATCATCGTCTATGCGACGATGACAAGCTCCTATCGAGGCTGAACGCGGAGGCGCGTCATGGGCTGGATGGCTAAGCGGAGACTGCGTACTGGCCCGACGGCGGCACTGCCCGCCAAACCGAGCCAGGCAGATCTCCTGCGACTGGTACGGCTGGCAGACCCGGAGGCCCGCGAGGACGGCGCCGACATCGTGGCGGTGGACGTCCGGGTGCACGCTCCAGTAGAGGCCGACCCTGAGTTGGTGGGCGGCGAGCTGGAACAGGTGTGGGCCTGCCGGGTGGTGGCGGAGGGCCCGCTGCCGTTCGACTACTTCGACCGCTACCTGGCCGAGGGGATCGCCTTCCGCCTCGGCGGGCTGGCCGTGTGCAGGGGCGAGGTGACCGACCCCGCCGACAGCGATCGTGGCGGTCCAGCGGTGATCCTTCCGGAACGGCCGACGGCGGACGAACTGCGGGCGGTGCTGAGCGGCCTCGACGACAGCCCGAAGGCTGACGTGGGTGACGAAACGGGCAGCGACGACAGCGCTACGGACGACACCGCGCCCGAGGACACCACCACTGCCGACGCCACGCCCGCAGAGACCGGGACGGGCGCGACCGCCGACACGGCAACCGACGCGGACGCGAAAGCCGAAACCGACGCCAAAACTGACGCTGAAGCTGAAGCGAGCGTCGACGCCGAGACCGAAGCAGCCGCCGAAGTCCCTGAAGTCGCTGAAGCCGCCGAGGTTACCGCCGCTCCTGGCGACGACATCAAGCCGGACGACATCAAGCCGGACGATTTCCTCTACACGGTCGGCGACATACGGGTCCTCGTGGTCCCGGAAAAGGGCCGTCCGCCCGCCGTACAGGAGCTCCTGCCCTTCGCCACCGAACTGACCGCGATCGAGCTGCGCGGCGACGACCCCGAGAAGGTCGGCGCGCTCGCGCTGCGTCTGGCCGACGCGTTGAACGGGCTGATCGTGGACCGGTGGCGGTTCCGGATCGACGCGGCGGAGGACCTTCTGCCCCCAGGGTGACGGGGCGTAGAGCATCGTTCTGTTGTAGTCTCTCCCTAATAACCGAACAATGCTCGGTTTCAGGAGGCACTGTGGCAGAGGCGTACATCGTCGGGGCGGTCCGCACCCCGGTCGGCAAGAAGAAGGGCGGCCTTTCCACCGTCCACCCCACTGACCTGGCCGCTCACACGCTGAAGGCGCTGATCGACCGCACCGGCGTCGACCCCACCGCGGTGGAGGACGTCATCATGGGGTGCGTCATGCAGTTCGGCCCCCAGAGCATGGACATCGCGCGAAATGCCTGGCTCTCGGCGGGACTGCCGGAGACCACGGCCGGTGTCACCATCGACCGGCAGTGCGGCTCCTCGCAGCAGTCGATCCACTTCGCCGCGCAGGGCGTCATGTCCGGCACCCAGGACCTGGTCGTGGCGGCCGGCGTCGAGTCGATGAGCATCGTCCCCATGGGCTCGTCGATCACGGCCGCGCTGGAGAAGGGCATGCCGTTCCCGTTCGGCGACATGTGGGTCGAACGGTACGGAAAGCAGGAGATTTCGCAGTTCCGCGGCGCAGAGCTGATGTGCGAGAAGTGGGGCTTCAAGCGCGAGGAGCTGGAGCGGTACGCCTTCGAATCCCACCAGCGGGCCGCCAAGGCCATCGCGAACGGCTACTTCAAGGACCAGATCGCGCCCATCAACGACGTCTCCGACGACGAGGGGCCACGGGCGGACACGACGCTGGAGAAGATGGCCGGGCTGAAGACGCTCAAGGAGGACGGCCAGATCACCGCCGCCACCGCGTCGCAGATCTCCGACGGCTCGGGCGCGGTGCTGATCGCCTCGGCGCAGGCCGTGAAGGACCACGGGCTGACCCCGCGCGCCCGCATCCACCAGCTCGCGCTCATGGGCGACGACCCGGTGTACATGCTGACGGCGCCGATCCCGGCGACGCGGCGGGCACTGGACAAGGCCGGCATGTCGATCGACGACATCGCGGTCACCGAGATCAACGAGGCGTTCGCGCCGGTGCCGCTGGCGTGGATGAAGGAGCTCGGCGCCGACCCGGCCACGGTCAACCCCAACGGCGGCGCCATCGCCCTGGGCCACCCGCTGGGCGGTACGGGCGCGATCCTGATGACCAAACTGCTGCACGAGCTGGAGCGTACGGGCGGCAGGTACGGCCTCCAGACGATGTGCGAGGGCGGCGGCCAGGCCAACGTCACCATCATCGAACGCCTCTGACACTGCTCGTCGGGACAGGCTCGCGCAGGGCCTTGCCGGACGGCACCCGGTACTGACGCGACGGTGCCCCGGGCCCTCGAACGAGGGGCCGGGGCACCGCGGGTTGTGTGCGGCGCGCCCATGGCGTTGGGTCGCGCGCCGCACTTACTACCATCCCGGTAGTGGACTAGCGTCCCTTGGGCGGGATCCGCCTGGGCGGCGCGATGGGCCGCTGCGGCATCCTCGGCATCTGCCGGGGCACCGGCGGCGTCTCCTGCTCGGGGAGGTTCTTACCGTGTTTCTTCTTGCCTGAACGTACTCGCATGAGGAAGCTCCTTTACGTAATTCACGACGCGGCCAGGGCCGGTCGACAAGCTCAGCTGCCGCGTCTGGATGAGGTCGGCGGGCATACACACCGCCGGGCGGGGCCGAGTGGCCGGGGTATTGGCAACCCCAACGAATTACAGGTAAAAGCGCATGTCACTGACCCTATGCCTCGCCTGGCGCTCGCGGCAACCGATTTAATTGCGCCGCGTTCCATGCGGGCTTGTCGCCCTACGCGCGCCCACACCTGTGTGCGCCGACACCCAAGCCCCCAAACCCATCTCGTACGGCCAGCCTGGCTGTCCCCTCTCCTCAGCGGACAAGACCAACCAGCAAGGCGTGCCACTGTGCCTCCGCCTGCCGGGCAGGCCATCGGTCGCTTTCATCAACGATCCACTCGTTCGGCCCGTTTCGAGTGCGTCGGATGAACCGCTGGCCGCCCGCCTGGCACAGCTCGTAGAAGGGGCTGGCGCACTCGCAGGTCCACGCGATCACGCGTACGTGGCGGCCGTTGTCACGGGGCGCGTTCCATGCCATTCGCTCGGCATGTGACGACTAGCCCCACGGTGGTGCGGCGCAGGCTGGCCGCCGAGCTCAGGGAACTGCGCCGGCAGTCCACCCTGAATCGCAAGCAGGTCGCCGATGCGGTGGGCATAGCCGAAAGCACCGTAACCAAGATCGAGAACAACTCCACGGCGCCCGCCTTCAGCGTCGTCTCTGTGATGCTCGATCTGTACGAGGTCGAAGGCGAACAGCGGCAATTCCTGCTCACGCTGGCACGCGAGGCACGCAAGCGCGGCTGGTGGCAGAGCTACAAGGGCAAGGGGGCTATTCCCGAGTGGTTTGAGGTTTACGTCGGCATGGAGTCGGCGGCGTCCAGACTGAATCACTACGACTCCGAACTCATTCCTGGCCTGCTTCAGACTGCCGACTACTACGGGGCGTACCTAGGGACGGCGCCTGCTGCCGTCAGCGCCGAGGACATCGAGCGCAAGATTGAATTTCGCCTGGCCCGCCAGGATCGTCTGACCACGTCGGATGAGCTGGAGCTGTGGTCGATCATGAATGAGGCATGCATACGGCGGATGGTCGGTGGCCGGGCCACGATGAAGGCTCAGTTGCGGCACCTCATGGAGATCAGTACGCGACCCAACGTGACCTTGCAGGTCCTGCCCTTTGAGACCGGGTCACATGCCGCGATGGACGGCTCGTTCATCGCGATCGAGTTTCCTGACCCCTGGCCGCCGGTGGTCTATCTGGAGAGTCAGTCGGATGCCCGATATTTGGAGGATCCTGCCGTAGTCCAAGGGTATAACGTGGTCTTTAACCACCTACGAGCGAAGTCTTTGTCGGTCGAGGACAGCCTGGCATTCATTGCCCAGGTGGGAAAGGATCTTTGATGAGCGACACAAGCGACGCGACTGGAGTTGACGTCGACCTGTCCCAGGTCGAGTGGTGCAAGTCGAGATTCAGCAACAACGGTGGGGCCTGCGCCGAGTTCGGGAAAGTCTTCGTGCCAGATGACGCGGGGCTGCACAAGCATGGCGACCTGGTGGTCGTGCGCGACTCGAAGGACCCCGAGGGACCAAAGGTGTTCCTCGACAAGGAAGAAATGCGCGCCCTGATAGACGGAATGAAGGACGGCAACTTCGACCATCTCCTCGCCGGATAATAGGACTGTGGCAGCGCTTACGCCCGGATTTCTGCATCAGCGCCCGTGGCCTTTCGTTGGGCAAGGGAGGCCCTTTTACCGCCCGGCCTTTCGTTGTCGCGGCGCCCGGACGTTCTCGCCGTAACCCTGCGCCCGCCCAGGGGCGTACCTCCGCGGTGGTGTCGGTGTACGGGGCCGCGTGCAGAGGATTACGCACGGGCCCTCCTCTCGGGAGTTCTACCGGCCGCAACCGAGGAGGAGGCCGGACGGCGTGTAGACGCCAGGATGCAGCGACAAGCCTCTGCGAAGATCAGGAGTGAAAGGAGTTGGGATGCAGCCCGACCTTTCAGGCGCCACATGGCACAAGAGCAGTCTCAGCGGGAACGGCGCAAGCTGCGTCGAGGTGGCGATCACCGAGGAGGTAGTCGCGGTCCGAGACACCAAGAACCGAGCAGGTGGCGTGCTCATGTTCCGCCCAGACGAGTGGGAAGCCTTCATCGGCGGTGTACGGCTAGGTGAATTTGACCTCTAACTCAGTCTCGCGTCCAACGCTCGATCGTCCTTCTGCGCGCTAGAGTTCCTGGTCCGCATGGGTCGGGGGCTCTTTGGCCGCGCTGCCCGACCTGGCTGTTAGAGGCTCTTCTGGGAACCCCCTCGGGCTGGCCGCCGTACTGCGTGCCTACAGCCCGCTCAGCTCCCCGTAGATCCGGCATGGGACGGCCCACGCATGGGCAGCATCTGATGGCCACGCACCCGCCTCGGTGGCCGCCGAGCGGAGGTATTGCGGCTGAGCGCTGGAGCTACGCCGACATGACGGAGGTGCGTTTGTGACGTCCCAGCCCTCACTATCCGGCATCGTCCAGCAGCTCACAGAGCTCGTGGGTACGGTCATTCGTGAGCTTCGTCCCCGGCTGATCCAAGCTGCACTTTCGGGTGACCGCTCAGAGAGCCGGAACCTTCGGCACGCCGACAACTTCCTGTCGGAGTACGACCTGTGGATGCACAGACGCTACCGGGAACTCCTGACACAGATCTTTCCCTCGTACGTCTATGCCTCCGAGGAGGCGGACCCCCAGGTCATCGGCGACGATCCCGACCCAGACCTATGCGTCCTGGTCGATCCGCTCGACACGAGCGAACTGGCTGTGCGGGCCTTGTACGGCTACACGCACGTCCTGGTCTACTCGCGGAGCCTCACACGTCCGATCGCGGCCGTAGTGGGCGACATCTTCCACCACCTGCAGATCTACACCGCCGCCCGCGATGATGCTGGGCACGAGCGAGCCTTCGTCTGCACGCAGGACGGACAGGCTTTTCCACTGCGTCTCGATCGGTCTGCCCAGCTGTCGGGGTCCCTGATCACGAACTATTTCATGAAACCTTCTGAGCGCTTCCTGCCGCTCGCCCGGCAGACTCGCCTGATAGAGCAGTTGGGCCAGCGCTCTCAAGACGGCGTCAGCCGAGGCAGGATCGGCGTTGACTTCGGTTCGATAGGGCTGTGCCACGTCGCGGCAGGTTTCAGCGACGCCATGATCGAGTTCGCCAAGGGCTTCGCCACCTGGGATCTCGCTCCAGGGCACTACATCCTCCAGACGGCCGGAGGGGTCGTCCTCGACCTCCAAGGCCGTCCACTGCCGCTGGACTATGGGTTCGGCACCATGGCCGACATTCGGAAAGCCATGGACCGCCGATACAAGTTTGTCGCCGCCTCCCGTGTGCCTCTTGCCCAAGACATCCTCTCCGCCATGACCCTCACCGAGTGAGGAATATGGCCGGTCCCCTTGCTGGGAGGCGGCATGGCGTTCGGGGACGCCGGGCCGGTTCCGCAAGCGGATCGCTAGCCGGGCGTCCCGTCGCGTTCGCTTCTTCGGGCGAGGCGCTGGGCTTGCCCGTTGTGCACATCGCCTACCCACTCCCAGCCGGGCTTGGCCGATGGGCCGATCCGCGGGTCGCTGGGATCATGGCCCTCACGCAAGGCGAGTACGTACGCCCGATCCCGCTCGATCCGCGCGTGTACCTGATCAGCTCCGCCGACTGACCCGTGCCCAGGGACGAGGACATCGACGTCGCCCGCCACGCCCTCCAGCAGTCGCAGCGCTGCTAGGTAGTCCTCGATCGGGTCAGCGGTGCCGTTCAGGTCGAGCATCGGAACCAGGACATCAGAGAGCATGTCGCCGGCGACGAGAACCCCGCGTTCCTCGATGAACAGCGCCGCATGGCCCGGTGCGTGCGCTTGGTGCTCGATGATCCGGGCTTGGGGGCCATCCCATGGAATCTGCGCCGTCTCGGCGGGCAGGGCGGTGATGAGGCCGAGCAGGTCCAGCGGTACCTGTCCGGCGATTTCCGTCTCAAGCAGGTGGTCGGCGATGTGGGCCTTCGCATCCGGGTCGGAAAGCTGATCCCGGACACTGGCCGCGCAGCGGGCCGTGCCGTAGCGAGGGGCCGCGCCGAGCTGGGGGTGCCAGAGCAGGTGATCCCAATCTGGATGCGTCGAGAAGCCTGCCACAACGGTCTGGCCTGAATGGGACAGGTCGTTCGCGAGGCAGGCCATTTCGTGGTCCTGCACCCCGGGGTCGATGAGCAACACGCCGGCCCGGCCGTGCACGACAACGGCGTTGCTCTGGCAGAACTCGCTCTCGTGGATCAGCACACCCTCCGCGACCTGCCTAAGCACGGGTGGCCCCTTCCGCTTGTGGTTTGCAACCGCTTTTGAGACCGTAGTACCGGGCGGTGGTAGATTGCAAGCACTATGGGCGAAGTGCATGAGCCGCGGTCGGGGTGCCCGATCAACGCCACCGTCGAGGTGTTCGGCGATCGCTGGAGCCTGCTCGTCCTTCGCGACATCGTCTTCGGAGACCGCCGCTATTTCCGAGAGCTGCAGGCCGGCTCGGAAGAGGGGATCGCGTCAAATATTCTCGCCGACCGACTCAAGCGACTCGTCGGGTTGGGATTGCTCACCCGTGAGGACGCGCGAGCCGGCCAGCGGGCGCGCTACAGCCTGACCGAACCCGCGATCCAACTCGTACCGGTGTTCGCGCAGCTCGGCAGCTGGGGGCTTCGCCACCGGCCCACGAGCCGCGCGCTGCGCGTTCGCGCCGAGCTGCTCGAACAAGGCGGCCCCGCGCTTTGGCAAGAGTTCATGGACGAGCTTCGCCACTCGCACCTTGGCTCCGAATCCCCACCGCGATCACCGAGCGTTCGCGAGCGACTGAAGGCGGCCTACCTCGCTGCTATCAACTCCTCGTAGCCGCCAGGCAGTCGACTTCGTCAGGCTTCGCGCTGCGGCGAGATGCCCAGGGCCGCGTAGGCGCCGTCCACGGCCGCCTGGCGGAGCTCGTCCTTCGGTACGTCGGTGAACTGGATCGTGCAGTCCTGGAGGCCGCCGAAGGCGATCACGGCCCGGGTGGCCTGCTCGAGCGTGGGTTCGGGGCCGTGCAGCAGCTTCGTCAGCCGCCTGCGCCAGTCCAGCACGAGGTCGATCAGGCCCAGGTCTGCGAGCGTGGTCAGCTCGCTGAGCATGAGCACCATCGCATCGCGGTGGCGGTAGTGGAAGTCGAAGTAGCCCTCCAGCAGGGCGCGGGGGTCGACCTCGTCCAGTGCCTCCTGGCCCGTCAGGAACGCCTCTTCCTCCTCCATGATCGGCTGCACGATGCTGCGGACCAGGTCCTCGCGTGAGGAGAAGTGGTAGTAGAGCGCCGGCTTGGTGATGCCCAGCTGGTCGGCGATCTCCTGAAGGCTGGTCCGCTGCACACCTTTCTGGGCGAAGAGCTCGCGGGCGACGTTCTGGATCCGCTGCTTGGTGTCAGAGGGACGAGGCATGCCGTAATTCTATCTGACTTAATGATAGGTAAGTAACCATGTTACGCTTACTTATCGTTAAGAAAGGAAGCGTGCACATGCGGATTCTCATCTCCGGCGCCAGCGTTTCCGGGCCGGTGCTGGCGCACTGGCTCACCAGGCACGGCTTCTCCGTCACAGTCGTCGAGCGCGCGCCGACTCTGCGCAAGACCGGCGGCCACGCGGTCGACCTGTTTCGGCCCGCTATGAACATCTCGGAGAAGATGGGCGTACTCCCGCGTGTCGAGGAGCGGGCCACCGGCGCGAACCGGATGACCGCGTACGGGGAGGGCGCGCGGCGTCCCGTACGGGTGGACCTCTCCAAGATCTTCGGCGCCACCGAAGGCCGGCACGTCGAGATCATGCGCGACGACCTGAGCGAGATCTACTACGACGCCACGCGCGACGACGTCGAGTACATCTTCGGCGACTCGATCACCGCGATCTCGCCCGACGGCGAGGTGCGGTTCGAGAACGCCGCGCCGCGCCGTTTCGACCTCGTCGTCGGCGCGGACGGGCTGCACTCCAACGTGCGCCGCCTCGTCTTCGGCGACGAGTCCCGCTTCAGCGCATTCATCGGGGCCTACCTCGGGGTGCTGACCCTGCCCAACGCCGCCGACCTCGACGGCGAGCTCCTCATGCACGTCGGCGTCGGCCGCACCGCCGGCATGTACGGCGCGCGGCACCTCGGCGAGGCGCGGGCGATGTTCCTGTTCCGGAGCGAGCGCGAGCTCGACTACTCCCATCGCGACGTGCCCCGGCAGAAGGAGCTGCTGCGCGGTGCGTTCAGGGGCCTGCACGCCGACGTGGACCGCTGGCTGGCCGAGCTCGACCGCACCCCGGCGTTCTACTTCGACTCGATCACCCAGCTCCACATGGACACCTGGTCGCGGGGGAGGGTCACGCTCGTCGGCGACGCGGGCTACTGCCCCGGCCCCGCCGTCGGCGGCAGCACCAGCCTGGCGGTCGTCGGCGCGTACGTCCTCGCCGGGGAGCTGGCGCGGGCGGGCGGTGACCACGAGCGCGCCTTTCCCGCCTACGAGCGCGTGATGGCGGAGCACGTACGCGGCAGCCGCGCCGTCGCGCTGAGCGCGGCGAAGACCCTGGTCCCCACGTCCCGCCTCGGCGTGCGGGGATTGGTCCAGGGCCTTCGCCTGATCTCCGCCCTGCCCGCGGGGCCCAGTCGCGCCCTCGTCCGCCTCACCACCAAGAGCGCACGCCTTTACAACTCCATGATCATCGACGACTATCCGGTGTCGCCCACCGCCTCGGGACGCCGGGTCGGCCTGGAGAATCGCTGAAGATCGTTTCGATTTGTGTGCGGCGCGCGCCGCAACCGATTTATTCGCGCGCGTTTCGTGCGGGCCCGTCGCTCTACGGCGAGCCCCGCCGCGGTCGCTCTTTTGGACGCTGTCAGCCTGGTTCGTTGAATAGGTCTTGGAGGGTCTGGGTGGTGGCCGCGCGGGTGACCCAGGTTTCGAGTTGGGCAATGTCGGTGCAGGTGGTGATCTGAGCGCGAATACCGTCGGGGACGGTGAAGCCGCGGGCGTCCAGCACGAGCAGCACCGATCTGGCGGCCTCTTCCGCTTTGCCCTCTGTCTTGCCTTCGACCTTGCCTTCGGCAATGCCGTCTGCTTTGCCGCGGCCGTAGTGTTCGCGGGCGAAGGGGCTGTAGACCGGCCATTTGGTGGACGCGGACTTCATGATCTCCTCCATGAGGTGGCGGATCTCGGGCGCGGACATGTCGTAAGCGTATTCATAGTAATCCGGAGCGTGTTCGTCGGTCACGTCCGGCAGCGCGGCGGTGAACGCCTCGATGACCTTGCGGTCGCGTCCGTGGACCATGACCGACATGGCGGCAAGGTCCAGGTGGGCGGCGGCCTCTTGGGGGTCGGTGATGGCCGGGATGCCGTCCGGCCCCAGCACCCAGGGCCGCAGGCGGAAGCCGGTCAGCCCGGACTCGATCGGCTGCGCGTAGTGCTCGGCGACCTTGCGGTCGGGGCAGATGACCAGGACCGAGACGTCACAGCCCAGCATGAGCCACAGGGCGGCGGCGTAGCGGGCGAGCTGCCGGGGATCCTTGGACTTGTCCTGCTGGATCTCCACGATGATGGCGTGGACGGGCGTTTGTGGTGGGCCCAGCACGAGGACCAGGTCGGCCTCGATGTCGTCGGAAGGGCGGGTGTTGAAGGTGCTCGTCTCCCGCCGGATCAGCGGAGTGGCGGGCAGGTCCGCCCCCAGGAAGTCACGCAGGATCTCCACCGCCAGTTGAGGGCGATCGGCGAACAGCTTGATGAGAGTGTCATGTCGGGGGGACGGCATGACACTCATTGTTACATCACGAGCACGTAAAGTGACGATCATTCGCCTCCTTTCGGCCCTCAGCCGGTGACCTGAGGTAGCACCTCTTCCCCGAGGCGACGGATGTTCTCCAGAGTGCGCTGATGGTCGCCGATTCCCTCGACCATGAGGATGAGGTGCTGGATTCCGGTGGCTTCCGAGGTGCGCAGGATGGACTCCACGCAGTGGGCCGGTGAGCCGACCGGGTGAACGCGGGTCAGGAAGTCTGCGTATGCCGAAATATCCCGCGATGGTGGTTCTCTGTTGTCCACCGGTACATAGCCGGCCAGGCCGGGTGTCAGCCAGCGCGGCAGGGACTCCTTCAGCTCGTTTCGGGCTTCGGCGGTGGAGTTCGCCACGTGGGCGACGGCAGCTGCCACGTGGGCTTGAGGCGTTACCCCGTGAGAGGCGTACATGGCGATCATCGCGCTCTTCTGCCGATCGTCGATGTGCATGCCGAGCAGCATCGGGAGGCCGCGCTTCGCGGCCAGTGCCACGGTCGGCGGCGAGGTGCAGGCCAGGACCGGGCGCAGCCTGGCCGGCGGGACCAGCGGCACTTCACGGAAGCTGAATAACTCCCCCGCCGCCGACACCCGCTCCCCGGAGAGCGCGGCGAGCAGTACGTCCAGTGACTCCTCGAAGCCCTGCTCGAAGCGCTCCAGCCCGGTGCCGAACACCTCCAGGTCCACCCACGGGCCGCCCCTCCCGACGCCCAGCGTGAAGCGGCCGTCCGACAGGTGGTGCAGCATGGCCGCCTGTTCGGCCAGGGCGATCGGATGCTGGGTGGACAGGACGCTCACGGCGGTGCCGAGGCCGATGCGGCTGGTCCTGCCGATCGCCACGGCCGCCAGCGTGGTGGCGGAGGGGCAGACGCCGTAGGACATGAAATGGTGCTCGGCGATCCAGGCATCGGCGAACCCGGCCTCCTCGGCCGCCACGATGAGGTCGAGAGCGCTCGCCAGCACCTGCTCTGATTTCTGGTCCGGAAATCGGGCCACGATCAGAAAAATCCCGATTCTCATCCCATCGATGATGGTTGATTCTTCGGGGTCGGAACACTGTTCAGGACGACGAGTAGCTGCCATCGGTCTTCCAGGCCCCGGCCGGGCAGCCGGGTTCGTTGTGGCTGTGGTGGGGCTCGGGTACGGGCTGGAGCCGGATGGAAAGTGAATCGCGTCAGCGGGTGATATCCCATGACCGCCATCCGCTGACGAAAGGCTTCAGATGACAGCGGCACGAGTCGAAGGTTCGCCGGAGGAGTCGCTCGGCGACTTCCCCGGCGTCTTCGACGCCTACTTCGAGGAGATCTTCAGGTATGTCGCCCAACGCCTCGGCCCGGCCCAAGCCGAGGACGTGGTAGCGGAGACATTCCTGGCGGCGTTCCGTAAACGGGAGCGCTATGACTCCACCAGGGCCAGCGTCCGGACCTGGCTGTACGGCATCGCCACCAATCTCGTCGGCAAACAACGCCGATCCGAGGTCAGAGCGTTACGTGCCAGACAGCGGCACGGCCCCGGAGCCGACTTGCCCGGACCTGAGGAGCGTGTGGCGGACCAGGTCAGCGCCCAAAGCCTGCGCCCGGCTCTCGCCTCGGCCATCGCCTCTCTCGGACAGGGTGAGCGGGACGTGCTGCTGCTCATGGCTTTGGCCGGATTGTCCCACCAGGAGATCGCCGTCGCGCTCGGCATCTCGTACGGCACGGTCGGATCTCGGTTGAGCCGTGCCAGGACCAAGCTTCGCGCCGCTCTGGGTGGCGCCAACCCCATGGAGGCATAGCGTGGACGAACTGACCCCGCAGGAGCTGACCTCGGTTCGCAGCCTGTACGACGATCTCCCCGCGGACCCGTTCGCCAAGGCCAGGGTCGAAACGAGGATGCGGGCACGTACCAGACGTCGGCTGCCGTGGAAGGCCGGCGTGGTGGGACTCACCGCCGCCGCCGCGCTGGCCGCCGCCATCGTGGTCGGCCCCGCCCTACGCACTGATGAGCAGCCCACGCGAACCGCGCTCTCCGGCCATTCGATCCTGCTGGCCGCCGCGACCAAGGCCAAGTCGGCTCCGACCGGCGAGTACTGGCACGTCAAGCGGCTGTACACGATCCGTCCTGACAAGCTGCACGGCAAGAACGGCAACACGTACCGACTGGAGAGTTCGCGGCTGGTCGAGCAGTGGGTTTCGGACGACGGGCGGGCCTGGACGGGCCTCAAGGAACTGCCCGCGCGCCCGCTTGACCAAGCAGCCTGGCGCCGTGACGGCGCTCCCACCGAGTGGAAGGTCGAGGACGGCCGCTTCTCCACATCGGAGGGCGAGAGCCGGCTCACGCCCGTAAAGGAGGGGGGACGGTTCCAGCTCGCCGGTGAGGACCTCACCCTTGAGCAGGTGAAGGCACTGCCCGCCGCCCCCGCTGCTTTGAAGGAGCGGGTGCTTCAGGCGATCAGGGCCGGTGTCGACGAAAAGAGCTTCGTCGACGACGGTCTGCCGATCACGTTGGCTTCGCTGCTGTACGAGTTGCCGGTTTCGCCGGACGTACGGGCGGCGGCCTATCGGGCGCTGGCCGACTTGCCGACGGTCACCGTCGAGGAGGGCGCCAAGGATCCGCGGGGCAGGGCGGGTGTCGCGGTCACGTTCCCGATCCAGCACGACAAGCCGACCCGGGGCCGGCTGATCGTCGATCCGAGCACGTCGATGGTGCTGTCCTACGAGGTCACGCACGCCTCGGGTATGGGGTCCAAGGCTGAGGTGGTGCTGGCCGCGGGCTGGACGGACGCGGAGCCGTCGCCTCCCACCGCCGAGTAAGCCGAGTAAGCCGAGTAGGGAGTCACCTGTCACGCGAGGGTCACTGGTTTCGCGAGTCGATGCGCGGGGGCGACCGACTCGCCGGACCGTCTGTGATTCCCACCCGCTGCACGCTGCTAACCGAAGAGGCTCGCCTGCCCCTCACCCACCGCCGGGTCCCGGTGCCTCTTGAGGTGGCGCCAGCGGGGCAGATCGTCCAGGTACGACCACGACAGCCGATGATGCTCCGTAGGCCCCAGCCGGGCCAGCGCCTCCTGGTGCACCGGTGACGGATAACCGGCGTTGTCCGCGAACCCGTACTCCTCGCACCCGATCGTCCCCATGTACGCGTCACGCCGCACCTTGGCCAGAACCGAGGCCGCCGCCACCGAGATGCTGGCCGAGTCGCCCTTGACCTCCAGGCGTACCGGCCACGGAGCCCCGATGTAGTCGTGCGAGCCGTCGAGGATCAGCGCGTCGGGCCGCACGGGGAGGGCGGCCAGGGCGCGGCGGGCGGCGCGGCGCAGGGCCTCCGTCATGCCGAGCTCGTCGACCTCGGCGTGGGAGGCGTCACCGAAGCCGATGCCCACAGCCCAGGACTCCAGGGAGGCGGCCACGGTTCCGCGCTTGGCGGCGGACAGCTGCTTGGAGTCCGTCAGCCCGGCGGGCGGGTCCGACAAGTCGGTGATGACGGCGCACACCGTCACGGGACCGGCCCACGCGCCCCGGCCCACCTCGTCGAGGCCCGCGACCGTGGTCGTGCTGCGCTGGGAGAGCAGCAGGTGCTCAATGTCATAGGTGGGCGCCATGGGCACCAGACGTTATCGCTCCGCGAGCGATACCGGATCCAGATCGGCGGCGAGATAGCGCGCGGCGACGTGGATGGCCCGCAGCGTCACCGACACCGACGGCCGGTGGACGCTGGAGCCGCGCGCGACGGCCCGTACCTCGCGGCCCACCGGATTGCCGGGGAACTGGCGTACGGCGATGCCGCGCACGCCGGCGGCCAGCGCGAGCGCGGGCACGGCG
Source organism: Nonomuraea sp. NPDC049028 (assembly GCF_043197735.1). Classification (NCBI taxonomy): domain Bacteria; kingdom Bacillati; phylum Actinomycetota; class Actinomycetes; order Streptosporangiales; family Streptosporangiaceae; genus Nonomuraea; species Nonomuraea sp. NPDC049028. The sequence continues at coordinate 218,159 of NZ_JBICTR010000008.1, read as the reverse complement.
GCGATCCCGATGCCCTTGGCGACCAGCGACAGGATCGTGCCCAGCCCTTCGAACTCCCACGGCGTCGGCCGGGTACCGCCCACGTCCACGAAGAGCCGGTCGACGGCGAGGCGCGACGGCTCCCCGTCCGGCGTGGCCATCCACGGCTCGTCACGCAGCTCGCGCAGGTCCAGGGGCACCTCGGGGTCGGCCAGCCGGTGCTTGCGCGGCACCACCAGCACCAGCGGGTCGTTCAGCAGCGGGAACGTCCGCAGGCTGTCGCTGTCGCCGACCCGCCCGTACCAGTCGTCGACGAGCGCGATGTCCACCTCGCCCGCCTGCACCTCGCGCATGCCCCGCCCCGACCGGCTCTGCCCGAGCCTGAGCGTCAGCTCGGTGTAGCGGCGCAGCGAGCGGGCCAGCGCGGGCGCGAACGCGACCGCCGCCGTGGGGAAGGCGGTCACCACCACTCGGCCGGACGGCGTGCCCGCGTGGGCCGAAAGGTCGGATTCGGCCTCTTCGACCATGGACAGAATGCGTTCGCCGTGGATCACCAGGCGGCGGCCCGCGTCGGTCAGCTCGGCGCTGCGCGCGGTCCGGTCGATCAGCGCGGTTCCGGTCTCACGTTCGAGGGCCGCCAGCTGCTGGGACACGGCGGAGGGACTGTACCCCAACGACTCGGCGGTCGCCGAGATGCTGCCCCGACGGGCAAATTCGCAGATCAGCACCAAGCGCCGCAATTCGAGCATCGGACTTCCTTCCGCCCACCCACAAAAAGCCTCGCTTGTGGTGATGCCTTCATCCAACCACGCTGGGAACGTGACAAACATGACGGTTACCCTCTCCGCCACTCTGGCGACCAACGAAGACATCGAGCGAAGACGGCGCGCCGGGGAACGGGTGCTGCACCTCGCGTTCGGTGAGGCTGGCCTGCCCGTCCACCCGGCGCTGCGCGACAAGCTGGTCGCCGCATCCGAGCGCAACGGCTACGGGCCGGTCGCGGGGGCGGCCGACCTACGGGACGCGGCGGCGGGCTACTGGACACGACGGGGGCTCCCCACCGACCCCGAACTGGTCGTCTGCGGCCCCGGCAGCAAGTCACTGCTGTACGGCGTGCTGCTGGCCATCGGCGGCGACATCGTCCTGCCCATGCCCAGCTGGGTCAGCTACGCGGCGCAGGCCGACCTCGTCGGCGCCCGTCCGATCATGGTCGCACCCCCGCAGGGACAGGGCGGCGTACCGGATCCGGAGCGGGTGACCTCGGCCGTGCTGCACGCTCGCGCCCAGGGCCGGACCGTCCGCTCGGTGCTCGTGACGCTGCCCGACAACCCCACCGGACGCCTCGCGCCGCCGCAGACCATCCAACGCCTGGTGGAGGTCGCCCGCGAGCTCGACCTGTACATCATCTCGGACGAGATCTACCGGGACCTGCTGCACGACCCCCTGCTTCCGTTCACCTCGCCCGCGGACCTGGCGCCCGAGCGCACGGTCGTCACCACCGGGCTCAGCAAGAGCCTGGCGCTGGGCGGCTGGCGGATCGGCGTGGCCAGGCTGCCCGACGAGGCGTACGACCTGCGCGCCAGACTGCTCGCGGTGGCGAGCGAGATCTGGTCCGCCCCGGCCGCTCCCGTGCAGGAAGCCGCCGCCTACGCCTTCACCGACCCGCCCGAGCTGGTCGAGCGCATCCTGCGCAGCCAGCGGCTGCACGGGACTCTCGCCCGCGCGGTACGCGACAGGTTCACGGAGATCGGCGCGTCGGTGCCCACTCCCCAGGGCGGGTTCTACCTCTACCCGGACCTGAGCCACCTGCGGCTCGGCGGCTCGGCGGAGATCACCCGGCTGCTGCTCGAGGAGCACGGCATCGGCGTGCTGCCCGGCCACGCGTTCGGCGACGATCCCACCGCCGCGCGGGTACGGGTCGCGGTGAGCCTGCTCTACGGGGACACCACGGAGGAGCGGCTGGCCGCGCTGACCAGCCCCGATCCGCTCCAGCTGCCGTGGATCGCGGCCAATCTGGACCAGCTGTCGATGGGCTTGACAGAGCTCTCGCTGGCGCGGCTGAGCCCGGTGCGTGAACGGCACCCGGCGCTCGTGCCGACGCCATGTCACAGTTAGGCGAAACTTTGTCCACGGGCCGGTGCGGAGACCCCGCAATCGGCCCGTTGACCTGCATGAATACCCAGGTTGCAACAAGCTGCAAAGAATGGTGGGCGAGTGCTGTTCTCTCCCATACCGAGCAGCCTCCATCATGTGCTCATGCCCGCTCTTGTCACCTTGTCCGGGCGCCTCGTGCGCCTGGAACCTCTCAGCCTCGCGGTGATCGACGACCTCGTCGCCGCGGCGAGTGAAGACCGCTCCACGTATGCCTTCACCCGTGTCCCGGCCGGCCGGGACGAGATGGTCTCCTATGTGGAGGCCGCACTGGCTGAGCAGGCGGAGGGCCGCACGCTGCCCTTCGCCGTCCGGTGGCTGAACACCGACCGTGTGGTCGGTGCCACCCGTCTCATGCACCTGGAGTACTGGCAGGGCCCCATGCCCTGGCCGCCGGGTACGCGGGGCGCGGTGGGCGAGGTCCCGTCCGTGGCCGACATCGGTTACACCTGGCTGGGCGCCTCCGCCCAGGGCACGGGTGCGAACCGGGAGAGCAAGTACCTGATGCTCTCGCACGCCTTCGAGACGTGGAACGTCCACCGCATCACGCTCAAGTCAGACGTACGCAACAACAGGTCCCTGGCCGCGATAGCCGCCTTGGGCGCGCATTTCGACGGGATACGCCGGGCGGAATGCAGGGGCGCGGATGACACTGTCCGAGATACGGCGTACTACTCGATCCTGAACTCGGAATGGCCCGGGATTCGAGAACGCCTGGCCCAGAGGCTTGTCCTCGCGGCCGAGGCAGCATAAGGAAGCATCCGTGAAGGCCCCGCCATACGGCGGGGCCTGTGTCTTGCTTGTCCTATTTATGCCAGTGTCATGGCCGCCCCCGCGTTATCGGGGCCATGCCGCTGTTGACCCTCAGCATCCGCCGCGTGGCTCAACACCCGATTAAAGGCCGATCAACGCTTCGGTTAACGAATGGGCGGATGCCTATCTGTTGCGCAAGGATGGACCTATCATTTGGTAACAAATCTTTCCATTGCGTTGGAGACAGGCGACATGACTGGTCAGAGCGGCGAAGGCGGGCTGAGGTTCGCCGTGCTCGGCCCCGTCCGCGCGTGGCGCGATGGCCAGGAACTCGACCTGGGCACCCCGCTGCAGCGCTCCATTCTCGCCATGCTGCTCCTGCGGGAAGGCCGTGCGGTTACGCCGACCGAGATGATCGACGCGGTGTGGGGCGAGGACGCGCCGCCGCGAGCCCTCGGTGCGCTGCGCACGTACGTCTCCAGGTTGCGCACGGTCCTGGAGCCCGGCCGGGCGGCCCGTTCGCGGCCCGAGCTGCTGACCTCCGTCGGCCGGGGGTATGCGCTGCGGCTGCCCGACGATTCGCTGGACCTGACCCGGTTCGAGCGCGGCATCCATGAGGCCGAGGCCGCGCGCCGGGCCGGCAGGCCGCGGGAGGCCGCCGATGGTCTGCGGGCCGCGTTGTCGCTGTTCGAGGGCGAGCCGCTGGCCGGGGCCGTCGGGCCGTACACCGAGCATCAGCGTGACCGGCTGGTCGAGCGCCGGATCAGTGTGGTCGAGACGCTCATGGACCTCGACCTGGAGCTGGGTGAGCACGCCGCGGTCGTGTCCGAGCTGATCGCGCTGACGGGCGAGCATCCGCTGCGTGAGCGGCTGCGCGCCCAGCTGATGCTGGCCTACTACCGGTGCGGCCGGCAGGGTGACGCGCTGGCCGTCTTCACCGAGACGCGCGATGCGCTGATCGAGGAGCTGGGCATCGAGCCCGGCCCCGAGCTGACCGCGCTGCACCAGCGCATCCTGAGCGCCGACCCCACGCTGGCCGTGACCGAGGTGGCCGAGGAGGAAGCGCGGGAGGAACGGGCGCCGACGCTCGAACTGCCCCGCCCCGCCCAGCTGCCCGCCGCCGTGAGCGACTTCACCGGGCGCATGGACATCGCCGGGCGGCTGCGCACGCTGCTGTCGTCGAAGCCGGCCGAGGGCGTGCCGGTGGCCGCGATCTGCGGGATCGGCGGGGTGGGCAAGACCACCCTGGCCGTGCACGTGGCGCACGCGGCCGACGACCTGTTCCCCGACGGTCAGCTGTACGCCGACCTGCGCGGCTACACCGACGAGGCGACCGGGCCCGAGTCGGCGCTGGGCGCGTTCCTGCGCGCGCTGGGCGTGCCCTCCGACGTCATCCCGGAGCGGCTGGCCGAGCGGTCCGCGCTCTACCGGTCGCTGCTGGCCGAACGGCGCATCCTCGTACTGCTCGACAACGCCCACAACGCCGAGCAGGTCGTCCCGCTGCTGCCCGGTTCGTCGGGCTGCGCGGCCATCGTCACCAGCCGCCACAAGCTGGCCGATCTGCCTTCGGCCCGGCTGTTCGACCTGGACGTGATGGACCCGGACGAGGCCCTGACGCTGTTCGCCTCGGTGGCCGGGACCGAGCGGGTGGCGGCCGAGCACGGCGCCGCCATGGACGTGGTCGCCGCCTGCGGGTTCCTGCCGCTGGCCGTACGGATCGTGGCGGCCCGGCTGGCCGCGCGTCCCTCGTGGACGGTCGCCTCGCTGGTGCCCAGGCTGGCCGACGAGCAGCGCCGCCTGGACGAGATGCGGGTGGGCAACCTGGCGGTCGAGGCGACGTTCGCGCTGGGCTACGGGCAGCTGGACACCGCCCAGGCCCGCGCGTTCCGGCTGCTGTCGCTGCCCAACGGGCCCGACTTCTCGGTCGGAGCGGCGGCCGCCGTACTGTCGATGAGCGCGTTCGCCAGCGAGGACCTGCTGGAGTCGCTGGTCGACGCCAGCCTGCTGGAGGCGCCCGCGCCGGGCCGTTACCGCTTCCACGACCTGCTCAAGTTGTTCGCCCGGCGGACGCTGGAGAAGTCCGAACGGCCGCAGGCCCGCACGATGGCGCTGCGGCGGCTGCTCGGGTTCTACCTGGCCTCCGCCCAGTCGGCGCACCGGCTGGCCTACGAGGGCAGCATGATCGCCGACAACCTCCAGGTGGACGGCAGCGGGCTCTCCTTCAACAGCGTCAACGAGGCCGTCGCCTGGCTGGTGGCCGAGGGCGACTCGCTGTTCGCCGCGATCAACCAGGCCGCCGCCACCGCCCGCGCCCCCGAGCCGCTGCTGCCCGCCGGTGACCTGCTGGTGGCCATGGAGCCGCTGCTGGAGTCGGGCACCCACACCCGTGAGTTCGACCAGGGCACGCGGGCCGTGCTGGGCACCGCCACGCGCATCGGCGACGCCGGGAGCGAGCTGCGCGCCCGCTACGTGCTCGGCCGCGTGCTGTTCGCGAGCAACAAGCTCACGCAGGCCGAGGAGCAGTTCAGGATCGTGCACGAGCTCTCGGTCGCGCGCGCGGAGAAGGTCGTCACCGGCGAGGTGATGAACGCGCTGGCCGTCGTCGTGGGCCGGCAGCGCCGCCACGCCGAGGCGCTGACCTGGTTCGAGTCGGCGATGCGCTGGTATCGCGAGAACGGCGTACCGGCCGGCGAGGCCCTCGTGCTCAGCTACTCGGCCCGCGACCATCTCGGCCTCGGCCGCCCCGAGGACGCGATCGCCGCGGCGGAGAAGGGCCTGGCCATCTTCACCGAGATCGGCAGCGGCGCCGGCACCGCCCGCGCCCGCTACCACCTGGGCATCGTCCTGTCGCGGGTCGGCCGCATCACCGAGGCCGTCCACCACCACGCCGAGTGCCTGGCCTTCTTCCGGGCCAGCAAGCAGCGCGTGTGGGAGCAGCGGGTCTGCTCCCGGCTCGCCGAGACGTTCATCGCCGCCAAGCGCTACCCCGATGCCGTACGGCACGCGGAGGAGGCGCTGGTGGTGTCGAGAGAGATCGGCCATCCCTATGGCGAGGCGCTCTCGCTGATGGTGCTCGGCGAGGCGCTCGAAGGTCTGGGCAGTGCCACGAGGAGTCACGACTGCCTACGGCAGGCCTTCGAGATCTTCTCGCTGCTCGGCGCTCCCGAGGCCGACGACCTCAAGGTCCGTCTCGACAAGGCAGCGATCGTTGGTTCCAACATCGAGCCGGTCGTCAGTCCTGTCGTCGATACGGTCGCCGGTCCCGTCGAGCCCTGAGTACAGCTCGTCGTCCAGACGTGTCATCCACACATGGTTGATCAAGGCTGTCCCTTTGGGAGTCACGGATCCCCCGTGATGCGTGCCTGTGGCGCGGATTGCTAGCCCGGCCGGCCATCTGACCGTCACGCGTCGCTAGGGGGCCCGGTTATCCGGATGCTCCGCGTAACGGCTAGCCGCCTCACATCGACGACCGGCCGGACCCGACACGAGCCTCGAACCCCCCGGGCTCGTGTCTTGGTGAGAAGCCTCCACCCGAGGGGTCAACATCCGATCAACGGCCGATCAAAGCAGGAAATAACCCTCGGCGATGAGCGGCCGGATGGCGTCGGGGTGCAGGATCTCCCCGTCGCCGACCAGCTCGGCGATGACGTTGAGCAGCGGGCCGAGGGCGAGGTCGCCGTCGCAGACGCCCGCCAGGGCCGCCTCGACGGTGCCGACCTCCCTACTGCGGCGTAGGCCGTCCGTCTGGCGCAGCACGATGCGCATGGGGTCTTCCGCGCCCGGCAGGCCGATGCGCTCGTCCAGCAGGCCCGCCACGGTCCGCAGGTGGGCCGAGTCGAGGAACTGCACCCGGTGGGCGGTCGCGATCGAGTCGAGCACGCCGTCGACGTAGTCGCCGACGGGCAGCGTGACCTGGTGGGTGAGCTGCTCCACGCGGACCACCGGGTCGAGCGTGCCCGCGTTGCGCATGGTGATCCAGCCGAAGCCGATGCCCCGCACCTTGTGCTCGTCGAACCAGGCCAGCCAGCGGTCGTAGTGCTCGGTGTAGCCGGGGGTGCCCTGTACGGCGGCGTCCCGCAGCCACAGCTCGACGTATTCGGCCGGGTCCTGCACGTCCCGCTGGACCACCCAGGCGTCGCAGCCGGTCTCGCCGAGCCAGCCGCCGACCCGGTCGCGCCAGTCCTCGTCCGCCACGTGCAGCCAATTGGCCAGGAAATGGGCCTGGCCGCCCGGATTGAGGAAGCGGGGGGTCTGTCGTACGAGATCGCGGCAGAACGCGTCTCCGTCGGCGCCCGTCTCGCGATAGGTCAGCTCGCCGCCGGGCGAGATGACGAACGGCGGGTTGGAGACGACGAGGTCGAACAGCTCCCCCTCGACCGGCTCGAACAGGGAGCCGGCGCGGGCGTCCACCCAGTCGATCCCGGACAGCCGCCAGCTCAGCCGGGCCAGCTCCAGCGCGCGGGGGTTGAGGTCGGTGGCCACGATCTCGTCGACGCGGTCCGCCAGGTGCAGCACCTGTACGCCGCAGCCCGTGCCGAGGTCGAGGGCCCGGTGGACCGGGCGGCGGGTGACGAGCTGGGCCAGGTTGGCCGAGGCGCCGCCCGCGCCCACGACGTGGTCGGGGCGCAGCGCCGGGTCGCCGGGCCGTACCTTGCGATCGGAGACGACGTAGCCGCCGGTCTCCCAGGGCTGGAGGTGCACGGTGGCGCGTACGTGCTCGCCCTCGGCGGCGACCAGGCCCGACGCGAGAGCCTCGTCGAGAACCTCGCCCGGGAACCGCGCGGCCGGAACGGCGGCGCCGAGCCACCAGAGCCGGATCAGCGCGGCCAGCGGGTCGTCGCCGGCCGTGGCGCGCAGCGCCGGGACCAGCTCCTCACGGGACAGGGCCGAGGCCGCCATGACGCCCAGCCGATCGCGGACGCCGTCGATCGAGTAGCCGGTCTCGAGGAGGTGCTCGCGCAGTCGTTCCACGAGACCATCCTTTCACCGCAGAATCCCGCGCATGATCCGATACCCACAGTAATCATACTGTTACCGAAACGTCCAAGCGTTTTGCAAGTGGGCCACGATATCTCTATGAAGACCCACGCTCGGTGTTAGAAGAGGAGCGGATCAATGCAGATCCCTTGCCTGGCCTGCGAGTCCCGTTTCTGGCCCGACGACTACTTCCGCGCCTGCTCCGACTACAACCGCGGGCTGGACCTGGTCTCATGGACCTGCCCCAGCTGCGGCAACCGCGACGACCTGCGAGTGCTGCCGGGAGAGCTGGGATTCGGCTACCCCTGCCGGGGCCGGTTCGACGTGCACGCGCGGGTGCGCGTGCCAGGGCTGCGCAGGCAGCGTGGCGATCTGCGCCTGGACATCTCGCTCGACGCGGCCTGCTGGCGCGTGCCATCGCGGATCAGGCCGCTCTCTAGCGCTGCCGCAGGCTCTGCCAGGCGGCCTCACCGAGCCCTTTGATCTCCTCCTCCGTCGGCGTGTGGGCGCCGGCGAACCACAGACGGCACATCTCCTGCGCCGGTCCGAGCCACAGCACGTAACACATGGTCGGGTGTACGACCTGGAGCCGGCCGTTCTTCATGTGCGGCCGCCACCAGTCGGACACCTGGCGGAAGAAGGCGCGCCTGGCCTCCGCCACCTCGGCGCCGCCCGGCTCGTTCTTGCGCGGCGGGCGCTCACTGACCAGGAGCCTCGCGCGCTCCGGGTGCTCGCCGGCCCACCGCATGTGCAGCGCCACGACGGCCTCGATGCCGTCGCGGGCCTCCTCGTGGCTGACCAGCTCGGCGAGGAAGGCCGCCTGATAGGCGGTGAGGATCTCCGCGTAGAGGACGCCGAAGACGTGTTCCTTGCTGGCGAAGTGGTGGTAGAAGCTGCCGACGCTTACGCCGCTCTCCTCACGGAGGCTGGCCAGCGTGGTGGCCGACACCCCGTCCTGGCTGAATCGGCGCAGGGCACCGTCAATGATGCGGGTGCGTCCGTCGCGTCCGTTCTTGGCACTCTTCACACTGTCAATGGTGGAGCAACAGAACCTTATTCCGCAAATACCTCCGCCCGTTGGATCCTAGCGGTCACCTCGACCGATCCGGAAGTCACCTTCATCTGAGCGTCCGGCCAGAGCCTGCGGATCATCCGGAGCACCCGCCTGTTCTCCCCCAGTACGTCCATGCCGACCGTCTTCGCCCCCCGCACCGCGACCCTGAACAGCAGCACGTCGATCAAGTACGGCCCGAGCCCCTTGCCCTGCCACTCGTCGGCGACCACGACGGCGATCTCGACGTCGGCCGCGCCGCCCCGGTAACTCATGGCGTGGCCGATGATCTCGCCGTCCAGGGTGGCGACCAGGGCGTCTCTGTGGTCGTCCAACGCGATGAGCACCCGCACCATGCTGGCGGCCGGGGTGCCGATGCCGGTGAAGAAGCGCAGGGTCTGCGTGTGCAGGGACAGCCGGGCGAGGAAGCGCCGGAGCCGTTCGGCGTCGTCGGGCCGGGCGGGCCGAATCTGAGTTCCGAGCATGAACTCAGCTTCCCCTGATTTTCCTGGGTCTGTCAATTGAACTCAGGTATGATATGGCGCATGAACGTGGCATTCCAGGTGAACAACTGCTCCATCGAGCGCACCTTGGACATCGTTGGGGAGAAGTGGACCTTCCTGGTGCTGCGCGAGGCGTTCCGCGGCGTCCGGCGGTTCGCCGACATGCAGGCGATCACCGGGGCGCCCCGGCAGGTGCTCAGCGCGCGACTGGCGCGACTGGTCGACGAGGGCCTGCTGCGCAAGGAGCCCTATCGCGAGCCCGGCCAGCGCCAACGTGACGAATACCGCCTGACCGACAAAGGTCGCGACCTCTATCCCCTGCTCGTGGCGCTCATGCACTGGGGCGACAAATACCTGGCCGACGACGAGGGGCCACCCGTGCTGCTGACCCACCGCGACTGCGGGGCGCCCATCGAGCAGCACTTCCGCTGCGCCGAGGGTCACGAGGTCGCGGGCCCCCGCGAGGTGACGGCGCTCCCCGGCTCAGGCGCCGAGCTGAAGTCCGCCTAAATCCCAGCGGCAGTGTCGCGCTGGAGGGCGCGCAGGCACCAGCGGAAGTCGATCAGCGTCAGCAGCGCCGCCCCCGACAGCAGCACCGCGACGGCCGCGGTGCGCACGATGAGGTACGTCTGGATCGTCTGGCTGAGCAGCAGCCAGAGGCTGAGCGAGGCGTTGCCGAACTGCGCGCATCCCCACACCAGCGACTGCCTGGCGAAGAAGCGCCGCATCACCGGCCGCTCGATCACGTGCTCCGGCAGCGGCACCAGATCCTCCGCCACCCGCTGCGCCAGCGGCCGGCGCAGCCGGGCGGTCGCCAGAAACCCGGCGCTCGCGCAGAAGACGCCCAGGGTCGGCTGCAGGAAGAAGATCACCGCACTGCCGGACAGCAGCGCCAGCACCGCCCTGACGGTGACCGTGCCCGCGGCCAGCAGCACCGCCCCCGGCACCGCTCTGCGCCTGGCCAGCCGCCAGACCACACCCCCGTACACCCAGGCCACGGCCACCACGATCCCGCCGGTGATCCCGGAGAGGATCATCCCGACGTAGAAGACGGCGACGGGCAGGATCATGCCCTCGAACACACGGGGCACGGCGTGGCGCACCAGACGGCCGAACCGGGGCAGCTCGAACGCGGGCGCCTCGGACGGCGCGGCAAGCACGGTCATATGGCTTTGGAGGCGCTCTCTGAAGGGGGAGCTGATCGGACGAATCCCGACCGTACGCGATGAAGCGCCGTTCGGTAAGTGTTTCGACCAGATTGCGATTCGGTCACGCTCCGGCAGACCGAGCCAGGTGAAGGAGCACCGGCCCCGGTGCCTACCCTTGAGGGGTGTACCGGTTCCTTCTCACGCCCCGCTGGATCTCGCTCCACATCGTGGTGCTGCTGGTGATCCCGGCCTTCGTGTTCCTGGGCCGGTGGCAGTTCGGGCGCTTCGAGGAGCGGTCGGCCAACAGCACGCAGGTCACCGCGAACCTGGCGGCCGGTCCCGTGCCCGTCGAGACCCTGATGGGCAAAGGGGCGCGGGAGGCCGACCGGTTCAGGACGGTCACGGCTTCGGGGAGCTACGACACCAGCCACGCGCTGGTGGTGCGCAGGCGGCCGCAGGAGGGACAGCTGGGCTTCTACGTGCTGACCCCGCTGGTCACCGGTCCGGGTCAGGCCGTGCTCGTCAACCGCGGATGGGTGAAGGCCGGGGCGAGCGCCGACGCGCCTCCTGAGGTGCCGCCGCCACCGACGGGTCAGGTAACTGTCACCGGGAGGCTACGTCTCAGCGAGACCGAGGCGACGGCCGGGGTCAAGGAGCGCGCCGGTCTGCCACCCGGTCAGGTGTTGCTCATCGACACCGGGAAGATCGGCAAGGCGCTGCCGTACCAGCTCATGGGCGGTTACGTGGAGCTGACCAAGCAGCAGCCGGCGGCGGCCGCCGCGCCCGCGCCGGTGCCCGCGCCCGACGTGGGCGCCGGGGGCGGCCTCAACCTCGCCTACGGCGTGCAGTGGTGGCTGTTCATCGGCGTGGCCATCGGTGGCTGGATCCTGCTCATCCGGCGCGAGGTGGCCGACAGGAAGGCCGCGGCGAACGCGCCGGCCCAGGAAGTCGGGGCGCCCAGCAATTAAGCTGGATAGGGTGATCCGCCACATAGAGTTCGCAAGTATCTACAATTTTCGTGACGTAGGTGGATATGCCGCAAAGGACGGGCAAACCGTCCGGTGGCAACGGCTCTATCGTGCCGACTCACTCGGCTGGCTGGCGGGAGACGATCTCATCACGTTCCAGGCCCTCAAGGTGCGGACCGTCATCGACCTGCGCCATCCCTTCGAGGTGGAGCGGACCGGGCGGGTGCCCGACTCCGACGGGCTCGACTACCGCAACCTGCCCATCGAGGGCCGCCGCTGGGACATCAACACCTACGACGACCGGCTGGGCGTCGGGAGATACCTCGCCGACCGCTACCTCGAGGTGACCGAGGACGGGATCGACAATCTCCGGTCGGCCATCGAGACGATCTCCCAGTCCGGCAGCGCGCCCGTGGTCGTGCACTGCGCGGCGGGCAAGGACCGCACCGGGCTGCTCACCGCGCTCATCCTGAGCCTCGTCGGCGTGGCGGACGAGGACATCATCGACGATTACGCGTTAACGGGCCTGGCCACCGAGCGCTTCATCGCGAGCTGGCAGCGCCGGCATCCGAACGCCACCCGATGGCCCGGTTTCGGGGTGGCTCCGGCCGAGGCGATGCGGTTGTTCCTCGCCGATCTGACCGCCCGGCACGGCTCGGTCGCGAAGTACTGTACGGACGTCTTGCAGGTCGACGCGGGGATCATCGAAGAGCTGCAGAAGAGTCTTCTGTCGCGGACTGAACCGATCTCCGGTGGGTAGGCGGCACCGGGGTTCGCAGAGCAGCAACCTCACAAAGCGGACCTCCTGGCCCGGGGTCGCCACATCCCCCTCCCGGCGATCCCGGGTCCTCGGGCATAGTGGATACCCAACGGAGACGTCGCAGCTTGTTCGACGTTATGCGGCCGTCGTACGGTTACCTGCGTGACTACGCCGCTGCTCCCCGATCCGGATCCGAGGCGGCGCGACTATGTGATCATCTCCGCCGACGATCACCTGATCGAGCCGCCAGACCTTTTCGAAGGCCGGCTCGCGGAGAAATACGCCGAGGTCGCGCCAAAGGTCGTGGAGACGGAGGGCGGTCACCAAGTCTGGCGCTACGGCGGCGCCACATACCCGTGTGCCGGGCTCGACGTGGGCGCCGGTCTGCCCCGCGAGCAATGGACGCTCGACCCGGTCAGGTTCGAGCACATGCGCCCCGGCTGCCACGACATCGAGGCCCGCATCGAGGACATGGACCTGGCCGGCATCTGGGCGGCGCTCTGCTTCCCCGGCATGCTGGCCGGCCAGTCGGGCATGCCGTTCGCCAGGACCCGCGACCAGGAGCTCGGCCTCGCCCTGGTCAAGGCGTGGAACGACTGGCACATCGACGTCTGGGCGGGCACCTACCCCGAGCGCATCATCGGTCTGCAGCTGCCCTGGCTGCCCGACCCCGATCTCGCCGCCAAGGAGATCAGGGCCAACGCGGCGCGCGGCTTCAAGGCCGTGGTCTTCCCCGAGTTCCCGACCCGGCTGCGGCTGCCGTCGATCCACAGCGGCCACTGGGACCCGTTCTTCGCCGCCTGTGAGGAGACCGGCACCGTCGTCTGCCTGCACACCGGTGGCTCCAGCTGGTCGCCGGTGCCCTCGCCCGACACGCCCATCGAGGCGATCACCACGCTGATGCCGACCAGCGCGATGTTCGCCTGCGCCGACTGGCTCTGGTCCGGGCTCCCGCTGCGCTATCCCAACCTGCGCATCCTCATCGTGGAGGGCGGCGTGGGCTGGCTGCCGATGCTGGCCGCGCGGGCCGACTACGCGCTGGATCACCCCGTCGCGGGCGAGGCGCAGTGGGACGGCGGCCTCAAGCCCAGCGAGGTGCTGCGCCGCAACTTCTACTTCGGCACCCTCGACGACCACTCCCTGTCGGGGGTACGCCTGGCGGTCGGCCTCGACCATGTGCTGCAGGAGAGCGGCTACCCGCACTCCGACTCGACCTGGCCCGACACCCAGCAGGCGGTGGCCCAGAACCTCGGCACGCTTCCGCCCGCCGACATCGCCAGGGTCGCCTACGGCAACGCCGCCCGGTTGTTCGGCCACCCGCTGCCGTCACGAGCCTGGCTGCGGATGGAGGAGTTCTAGCGGCGGCGCGGTCGCTTGGGACCAAGCCCGTCGTCGAGCTTGCCCTGGACGCTTCCCTGGATGGTCGCGCGCTCCCAGTCCACGTAGCGTCCGCTCTCGCCGAGCAGCGAGGCGATCAGCCAGAGGAAGACCCCGAAGTCGTCCACGACACCGATGAGCACGAGAAAGTCCGGCACCAGGTCGATCGGCGAGATCATGTAGATCACGCCGAACCCCATCAGCGCCAGCTTGCTCTTGCCCATGCCGTCGTACTCACCGCGCATCACGGCGCCGATCATGCGCGGGATCGCTCGTAACCTGGCCATCAAGCCCGGCGTGCCGGGCTTGCTCACTTCACGGTATGTACGCCAGGCCGCCGCAGCCCGTCCTGCCTTCGCCATCATGTCGCTCCTCATACCCGGGCCTCTCACGACATAACGCGTCACGGCCGGAACCGAGTTCCCGAGGCTCGGCCCTCTGATGGTCAGCGCAGTGCGGCGTGCTCGAACGGCCGGGCGGCCTCGATCTGTGCCGCGACCCTGACCAGCAGGTCCTCCCGCCCGGCCGCGGCCACCAGCTGGACGCCCACGGGCAGGCCCGCCGCGTTCCGGTGCAGCGGCAGCGAGATCGAGGGCTGGCCTGTCGCGTTGACCGGCGCGGTGTAGGACACGGCGTGCGCGGTCCTGCCGAACGCGGTGCTCAGGTCGTCCGGCGGGATCCACCCGAGCGGGAACGGCGCGACGCCGAGAGACGGCATCAGCAGCAGGTCGTACCCCGACGCCCACCACGCGGCCATCCGCCTGCGGAACCCGTCGATCCACTGGGTGGCCAGGATGTGGGCGGCCGCGCTGTGCCCGCGCCCGGCGCCGACCATGGCGGCGTTGCGCGGCTCCAGCTCCTCCAGCTCGACCGGCTTGCCGCGCCAGACGCCGACGTTCTCGATCTCCGCGGCCAGGTTGTTCGCCACGATGGCGCCGAAGTGGGCGGGGAAGTCCGGGTCGCCGAGCGCGTCGGGGCAGCCGGGAGCCACGTCGTGGCCGAGCGCCGCCAGCAGGGCGGCGGCCACCTCGACCGCCTCGGTCAGCTCGGCGACCGCCGGCACGTCGTCTCTCGGGTGCGTGGCGACGAAGCCGACACGCAGCCGCCCCGGGTCCGCGCCGACCTCCTCGGCGAGCGGCCGCGGCAGCTGTGGGGCGTCATAGGGATCGCCCGGCACGTAGCCGGACACGAGGTCGAGCGCCGCCGCGGTGTCGCGCACGCTCCTGCTGACGAATCCCGGGCACGAGAAGCCGCTCCAGCCCTCGCCGGCCGACGGTCCCGCGCTGGAGCGCCCGCGGGTCGGTTTGAGCCCCACCAGCCCGCACAGGGCCGCCGGGATGCGGATCGAGCCGCCGCCGTCGCTGGCCGTGGCCAGCGCCACCATCCCGACCGCGACCGCAGCCGCCGACCCGCCGCTCGACCCACCCGCGGAGTAGGCCGGGTCGTAGGGGTTGCGCGTGGGTCCGTACGCCACGGGCTCGGTGGTGATCGTGCTGCCGAACTCGGGAGTGTTGGTACGGCCCAGCACGACGAACCCAGCGGCCCGCAGCCGGGCCGTACCGTATCCGTCCTCCTTGACCACGACGCCGTCGAACGTCCGTGAACCCGCGCCGTACGGCTCACCCGACTGCGGCCAGCCCAGGTCCTTCAACAGGATCGGCACACCACGGAAGGGCGCGTCGGCGGGGATGGCGTCGAGCTCGGCCAGCGCCCGCTCGAACCGCCGGTGGATCACCGCGTTCAGCTCGCCGTCGTACGCCTCGATCCGGGCGATCGCCGCCTCGACCAGCTCGCGCGGCGACACCCGCCCGTCGCGGACGGCCGCGGCCTGCTCGATCGCGTCAGACCTCAGTACGTCGTCCATCGCTTCCTCCCGGTCAGGTCGTGGGGGCCAGGTCGCGGACGGCCTGCGTGATCGTCACCTCGCCACCCGGGATGGGCGCGAGGACAGGGGTGTCGAGGCCGTTGTCGACGTACTCCTGGATCCTGGCCCGGCAGGTCGCGGCGTCGCCGTGCACGACCAGCGCGTCGACCACCTCGTCCGGGATCGCCTTGAGCGCGGCCTGCCGGTCGCCGGCCGCCCACGCCTCGTGCATCGGCCGCAGCACCTCGCCCCGGCCGAGCCAGTCGTGGAAGGCGGCATAGGCCGGCACGGTGAGGTAGGCGGCCAGCATCCAGCGGGCCAGCGCGCGTACCTTGTCGGTGTCCTCGCTCACGCAGACGAACAGGCGGGCGATGAGCTCGGTGTCACCGATCTCGGCGCGCACCTTCCGTACGTCCTCGGGCGAGAGCCAGTTGGTGATCGCGCCGTCCGCCTCCTCGGCGGCCAGACGCAGCATCCGGGGCCGCAGCGCCGCCAGCACGACCTTCGGCGGGATCTTCGGCGCCCGGTCCAGCTTGAACCCCTTGATCTCGAACGTCTCGTACCGCTGCGACACCTTCTCCCCCGTCAGCGCCTCTTTGAGGAAGCGCAGGGTGTCGCGGGTCCGCGCGTACGGCTTGGTGAACTCGACCGCGTTCCAGCGCTCCACGATCGCCGGGGAGGAGGAGCCGATGCCGAGCAGGAACCGGCCGGGCGCCAGGTCGGCCAGCGTGGCGGCCTGCATCGCGAGCAGCGCCGGACCGCGCGTGAACACCGGCACGATCGCGCTGCCGAGCCGGATCCCCGGCGCCCACTGCGCGGCCATGGCCAGCGGCACGAACCCGTCGACACCGTTGACCTCGGCCGACCACGCGTCGGTGTAGCCGAGGGCGGGCAGCTCTGCGATCAGCTCCTGCGAGTCCGCCAGTGAACGGTCGGTGAACGGGATCGTCATGCCCCAGTTCTGAGTCATCGCGGCCTCCAGCTTGCCCCTCGCGGGGGATCGGGCGTCAATGCCAGGTAGGCCGACCATACCAACCGACCGGTATGTAGTCGCCGCCCTGACCCCTCTGACCCGCCCCGCACTCAGCCGTCTTGCCGGGCGTCGCCTTGCCGGGCGTCGTCTTGCCGGGCGTTTTGTCGGGTCAGGCGCGCAGCTCGTGGACCGCCGCGATGAAGTCCTTCGTGATCCCCCGCAGCCCCGGCAGGTGCGACAGGCCGACGAGCCGGTCCACCAGCGGGACCGTCACGTCGATCAGGCGATGCGTACGGTCGCAACCTGGCGAGGTGTCGTGCACCCAGAACAGCACCATGCCCATCGACAGCAGCCACAGCAGCTCCGGCAGCTCTTCGCGCAGCTCGGAGTTCATGCGGTCGCGCGCTCCCTCGACCACCTGCCGGTAGATGTCGATCGACGCCTCACGGGCCGGCGAGGACTGGGCGCTGAACGGGCTCAGCGGGTTCGTGGGCTCGGCGGCATGCTTGAAGAACTTCACCGCGAACTCGTGATAGGGCTCCGAGACCCGTACCCACTCGCGCAGCACCCCGCTCAGCCGGGCGGCGAACGACGACTCCGTGGCCAGCAGCTCACGGCAGGCCGCCTCATGCTCGGCCTGGGCGCGGTCGTAGTACGCCTGGATCAACGCCTCCTTGCTTTCGAAGTAGTAGTAGGCGTTACCGACGGATACACCGGCCTCGGCCGCGATGGCCCGCATCGTCGTCGCATCGAAGCCGCGTTCCCGGAACAGCCGCAAAGCCGTCTCGACAATGACTTCCCGGGTGCTCTCCGGTCCTCGATTTCGGGCTTCGGACACGTTCGTCACTTTACGTGGTAGTGGTGCGTTAGGTCAGGAAAGATCACGGTGATCGCCACCACAGGGCAAAAATCCCGGTGAGATAGGGGTTAGCTCCTGCGAAGGATGGGATTGATGTTTCTGGCGGAAGGGCTATTCCGCGAAAAGGCATCGACATGTGGATACGTGGAACAGTACGGCTGGTAGCGGTCGTATTCCTCAACATTGAGATCTCCATAATCGCGCTGGCGTCGGCCGCTTCCGCCGCTTCCCAAGCACCCGGCAGGGCGCCGCGGCAGACACCATCACCGATCACTCGGTCCTACCACATCGGGGGGACGATCGAGGCGCGCCGCTGGCACCCTTCGGTGGATCCGGCCGACTTCGGCCGGGAGGCCGCCTTGAACCGCGGGGGCCTCTCCGCCCACGGCCAGAAGTCGATCGGGCGCGATCCTGACACGTTCGCGGGCGCGCCGGAGTCATCGGTCCCAGAACCGATCACCTTCGGCCCGCTCGCGAACGAGAGCGGCCCGGCCGCGCTCCTGCGGGACCCGGGAACGGCGACCGGCGGCGTGGAGACGGTGGCGGCGGTCGTACGTCGTCCGGACGTGGTCATACGTCGTCCGGACGTGGTCATACATCGCTCGGACGCGGTCATACGTCGCCCGGACGCGGTCGTACGGGACAGGGATGCGCTTGTGCGGGACCGGGATGTGCTCATGGGGGACGGGGATGTGCTCGTGCGGGACCCGGAGAGGGACGCGAGCGGGCCAGAGACGCCCGTAAACGGCCTGGAAAGGGCCGTACGCGACCGGGACGTGGCCAACCCGCCGACGATGTCACAGGACGCCGTACCAGTCGCTCTGCGAGCCGACGCGCCGGTCTCACCGGCCGAGGTGTCCACTATCGCGGCGCGCCCTCTGTCGTCCGTGCCTCACCCGGCCGCCGTGACCATGCGGAAGCTCGAGGCCGACACCATGCGAAAACCCGGCACCGCCACCCCGCGGAAGCCGGGCGACGCCACCACACGGAACGCCGCCAAACTCCAGAAGGCCGGCAAGTCCCAGAAGGCCGACGTGGACCTGGCCCGCGTCAAACCCAGGTACGCGACCGTGCGCATGTCCCACGCGCTGGCCGCCGACTGGCTGCGTGATGAGGGCCTGCGTACGCATTCGTCGGGCCACTGCACGAACAAGCAGGTGTACCGCTGCACGTCCCTGGAGGACATCCGCACCTCGACCATCTCGCGGGTGATCGGCATCAAACGCCAGAGCGGCTGCCCCGTCATGGTCACCGGCGGCACCGAAGCAGGCCACGCCCCGGGCCCGTACAGCCACGGAAACGGCTACAAGCTGGACATCACCCACAACCCATGTATCGACCGATACATCACCAAAAATCATGAGAAGTCCGGCACTCGGGGTGACGGGGCCGCCCTCTACCGATCACCCTCGGGCACGGTCTTCGCCGACGAGGTGGACCACTGGGACATCCTGTTCCGGTGACACGGCCTGGTGACACGGCCTGGTGACACGCCCAGATGACAGGGCCGACGACCCAGACGGCGGCGCGCCGTGCGAACCCGCACGACGCGCCGCCTACTGAGACATCTGGAGGGCCGACTACAGCTCGCTCGCCACCAGCTCGGCGATCTCAGCGGCGTTGAGCGCCGCTCCCTTGCGCAGGTTGTCACCGCACACGAACAGATCCAGCGTGTTGGGGAAGTCCACCGCCTGCCGGATCCGCCCGACATAGGTCGGATCGGTGCCCACGACGTCGATCGGCGTCGGGTAGACCCCGTTGGCCGGGTCGTCCATCAGCACCACCGTCGGCGCCGCCTCAAGCACCCGGTGCGCGTCCGCCACCGTGATGTCACGCTCGAACCGCGCGTGCACCGCCAGCGAATGCGTGGTGATCACCGGCACCCGGACGCAGGTCGCGGAGACCTTCAGGTCGGGGATGCCGAGGATCTTGCGCGACTCGTTGCGCAGCTTGAGCTCCTCGGAGGCCCAGCCACCCTCCTTGTACGAGCCCGCCCACGGCACCACGTTGAACGCGATCGGCGCCGGGAACGGCGACTCCTCGGGCAGCTTGTTGCCCAGCACCTTGCGTACGTCGCCCGCCACCTGGCCGATCGACCGGTCACCGGCGAGCGCCTCGACCTCGTCGTACAGCCGCGCGGAACCGGCCACGCCCGCGCCGGAAACCGCCTGGTAGGAGGCGACGACGAGCTCCTTGAGCACGTATTCGGCGTGCAGCGCGCCCATGGCCGCCATCATCGACAGCGTGGTGCAGTTGGGGGTCGAGATGATGTTGCGCGGCCGCAGCCGGGCGTCGAGCGGGTTGACCTCCGGCACGACCAGCGGGACGTCGGGCTCCATGCGGAACGTGCCGGACTTGTCGATCGCGATGGCGCCACGCTCGGCCGCGATCGGCACCCACACGGCCGACACTTCGTCGGGCACGTCGAAGATGGCAATGTCGATGCCGTCGAACACCTCGGGCGCCAGGGCCTGCACGACGACGTCCTCGCCGCGCACCCTGAGCAGCTTGCCGGCCGAACGCGCCGAGGCGACGAGGCGTACCTCGCCCCAGATGTCGGCACGGGTGGAGACGAGGTCGCGCATGACGGTGCCCACAGCCCCGGTCGCGCCGATCAACGCCAGATTGGGCCTGCTCATCGTCCTGAACCTCCGTACACCACTGCTGAGACCTGGTCCGCGTCGAGATCGAAGGCCCGGTGCGCGGCCGCCACGGCCGTGTCCACACCGTCCTGCCCGACGATCACCGAGATGCGG
Organism: Nonomuraea sp. NPDC049028; assembly: GCF_043197735.1. Classification (NCBI taxonomy): domain Bacteria; kingdom Bacillati; phylum Actinomycetota; class Actinomycetes; order Streptosporangiales; family Streptosporangiaceae; genus Nonomuraea; species Nonomuraea sp. NPDC049028. The sequence goes on along the minus strand of NZ_JBICTR010000008.1, from coordinate 198,040 downwards.
ATCTCCGAGGTGGAGATCATCTCGATGTTGACCCCCGCGTCGGCGAGAGCCGCGAAGAACGTCGCCGTGACGCCCGGATGCGAGCGCATGCCCGCCCCGATCAGCGACACCTTCCCGATCTGGTCGTCGAAGAGCAGCGACTCGTAGGCGATGTCACCCTGGATCTTCTTCAACGCCGTCAGCGCCGTCGAGCTGTCGGTCGTGGGCAGCGTGAAGGAGATGTCGGTGCGGCCCGTGGCCGCGGCCGAGACGTTCTGCACGATCATGTCAATGTTGATCCCGGCGTCCGCCAGAGTTTTGAAGATCGCGGCAGCCTCGCCGACCTTGTCGGGAACCCCGACAACGGTGATCTTGGCCTCGCTCCGGTCGTGTGCGACGCCGGAGATGATCGGCTGCTCCATCTCGGTTCCTTCGCTATAAGGATCAGAAACGACCCAGGTGCCTTCTTTGGTGCTGAACGAACTGCGTACGTGGATCGGCACATGGAAGCGCCGAGCGTACTCGACACAGCGCAGGTGCAGGATCTTCGCACCGCAGGCAGCCATCTCCATCATCTCGTCATAGGAGATCTTGGGGATCTGCTGTGCCGCGCCCACGATGCGGGGGTCGGCGGTGAAGATGCCGTCGACGTCGGTGTAGATCTCGCAGACATCCGCGCTCAGCGCGGCGGCCAGCGCCACGGCGGTCGTGTCGGAGCCGCCGCGGCCCAGCGTGGTGATGTCCTTGGTGTCCTGCGAGACGCCCTGGAACCCGGCCACGATCGCGATGTGGCCCCGGTCGAGCGCCTCGCGGATGCGGCTCGGCGTCACGTCGATGATGCGCGCCTTGCCGTGCGTGGAGTCGGTGATCACACCCGCCTGCGAGCCGGTGAACGAGCGGGCCTCGTGCCCCAGGTTGGCGATCGCCATCGCCAGCAGGGCCATCGAGATGCGCTCGCCGGAGGTCAGCAGCATGTCGAGCTCGCGGCCCGGAGGCAGCGGCGACACCTGCTCGGCCAGGTCGAGCAGCTCGTCCGTCGTGTCACCCATCGCGGAGACGATCACGACCACGTCGTTGCCGGCTTTTTTCGTCGCAACGATCCGCTGCGCGACCCGCTTGATGCAGGACGCGTCGGCGACGGACGAACCACCGTACTTTTGCACAACGAGCGCCACGAGAGTCTCCCGGTTCGGACTGTGAGCTGCCAGTCTACTGGGGGCTTCTCATGCGCCTGATGGTTCATACCACTATGTGGATGATCACACCGCCGTGGTTTCCTCCGCCACGTCAAGCCGTGAGTGGGCGGCGAGTGCCTGAAGTGCCCGCATGGCCGCGCCCGCGTGGTTGCCCCACGTATTGAAATAGGAGTATTGCCACCACCACAGCGCCTCGTGCGGCCGTCCGGCCTGAAAATGCCGCAGCCCGTGGATGAGGTCGGCGGCGACCGCCGTCAGGTCGTCGGAGAGCCGGTATGGGGTGACACCCGTGTCTTTGTACGGGTCGAACACCTCGGCATAGTCGTCGACCGCCTCCAGCAACTCCGACATCGCGGTGCGTACGCCGTCGATGTCGGGATCCTCACTCAGTGGCGGCTCGTAGTTGCCCGAGAGGATCACATCCTCGTTGGCGCCGAGCTTGGCGCCCGCGAGACTTACCTGCGCCACTTCGACCAGCAGTAGCGACCAGATGGCGTCGCCGCCCTCGCCGCCGGCGACCCTGGTCAGGCCGTCCACATAGTTCTGCGCGTGAGCGGCGATCTCCTCCGCCAGCGCGCTCCACTGGTCAGACATCCAGCAGCCTCCGTCCTTCGAACGCGCGGCCCAAGGTCACCTCGTCGGCGTACTCGAGGTCACCGCCCACAGGCAGACCGCTGGCCAGTCGTGTCACTTTCAGACCCATCGGCTTGACCAGACGGGCAAGGTAGGTAGCCGTCGCCTCCCCCTCGAGATTGGGGTCCGTGGCGAGGATGAGCTCCGTGACCCGGCCATCGGCCAGGCGCGTCATGAGCTCCCGGATGCGCAGATCGTCAGGGCCGACGCCGTCGATCGGGCTGATCGCGCCGCCGAGCACGTGATAGGTCCCGCGGAACTCGCGCGTCTTCTCGATCGCGACGACGTCCTTGGACTCCTCGACCACACAGATCACATGAGTGTCGCGCCGCTGGTCGCGGCAGATACGGCACTCCTCCTCGGCGGCCACGTTGCCGCAGACCCGGCAGAACCTGACCTTCTCCTTGACCTCCAGCAGGGCGTGGGCCAGCCGCTTCACGTCGGCCGGGTCGGCCGCCAGCAGGTGGAACGCGATCCGCTGCGCGCTCTTGGGACCGACGCCGGGCAGCATGCCGAGCTCGTCGATCAGGTTCTGGACGACCCCCTCGTACATGGCCTAGAACCCTGGCAACTGTCCGAGACCGCCGCCGCCGAGTCCCTGGGCCAGCGGGCCCAGTTTCTCCTGCTGCAGGTCGGCCGCCGCGCGAACGGCGTCGCGTACGGCGGCGATCACCAGGTCGGCGATCGTGTCGGCCGTGTCCTGCGGGTCGTCGGCGTCTATGACGCTCGGGTTGATCTTCAGCTCGAGCAGCTCTCCCGAGCCGTTGACCACGGCTGTGACCATGCCGCCACCGGCCGAGCCCTCGATCTGCGCGTCGTTGAGCTCCTGCTGGGCGCTCACAAGCTGCTGCTGCATGAGCTGTGCCTGCTCCAGCAGCTGCTGCAGGTTGACATCCCCTGGGTTCACCGTCGTGCGCTCCTCGTGGCTCCGCGTTCTTGACTGCCACGAGCCTACGGTGTTTGGGCGTCGTCATGTACTGCGGCATCCCCAACGTTTCGCCTTGGCCGGATCCCGGCCCCCCTCCAGTGTCCGAGACCCGGCCAACACGTCGGCCGGAGCGGCCGCACCACGCCGACGCGTTGCCGCACGCTAGCCCCGGCAACGTTGCACACACGTTGCGATCGTTCAATCACCCCTTGCAATCCCCCCGAACCGGTTGCGGCCACCAACCGCGAAGCGGATGCTCACCGTAAGGGGTTGACTACTTGGAGTGGCCCATGTGTCACACACATCCGGAAGCGCACTCTCGCGGAGCGCGCGCGGCGGCGGTTACGGAGGAGGCGGCGTCGGAGAGACCGTACGGGATGGTCACCACAGGGCTGCGCACCGACCCGCAGGACACGAGCCTCGACCGGGAGAACACGCACGAGATCGGGAACGCCCACGACCTCCGCGAAGTGCACCCGTTGCAGTCACTGCTCCCCTTACTCGCCCAGTCGCTCGCCCACATAGCCGACGAATCAGCCCACATGATGGTCGTGACGGACGCCGACGGCAGGGTTCTGTGGCGAGACGGCAACCCTGGCGTCCTGCGCGACGACAGCCCTGGCGTCCTGCGCGACGGCAACTCTGGCGTCCTGCGCGTCGCCACCGAACCCGACCGAACCGAGCCCTGCACCGACAGACCTCTCATGCGCGTGCTGCACGTACAGTCACGCAGCGCCGCCCCGATCATCGACCCCGACACCGACCGAGTGCTCGGCTGCGTCGACATCAGCGGCACCGCGCGCTCCCCGCACCCGGCCACGGTCGCGCTGGTCTGCGCCACGGCCAAGCTCGCCGAGACCCAGCTCGCCCTGCGCATGCACGAACGTGACGAGCGCCTGCGCCGCCGCTACGAGGCCCTGGGCGGCCACCCGGGCATCCTGCTCTCCCCGACCGGACGCGTACTCTCCGGAGACCCGCTGGGCACACTCGGCGAACGGCTCCCGCTGCCCGCCCCCGGCGAGCGCATGATCCTCCGGGACGGCCGTTTCGTCCTCCTCGAACCCTTCTCCGACGGCTACCTCCTACGCGCCGCACCCCTCACATCCGCCCCCACTCACCTCCGCCTGCGCGGCTTCCTCGGCGAAGGCTCGCCAACGGCCCTGGTGGGCGAGCACCGCCTGCCACTCTCCCTCCGGCACGCCGAGATCCTCGCCCTCCTGGCCCTGCACCCCGGCGGCCTCAGCGCCGAACAGCTCTCTTTCCATCTGTACGGCGACGACGGCAATCCGGTGACGATCCGGGTCGAGATCCACCGCCTCCGCGCCGAGCTCGGCGACACGATCGGCGCCCGGCCGTACCGGCTGACCTCACCCATAGAGGCCGACTTCCTGGAGCTCCGGGGCCTGCTGGCGAGCCCGGACCCCGCCTCTCTGGCCCGCGTCTACGCCGGCCCCCTGCTGCCGCGCTCGGAGTCGCCCGAGATCCGCCGCGAACGCGACGAGTTCGAGGTCCAGGTACGTACGTGCCTGCTGCTGCGCGGCTCACCCGATGATTTGTGGGCGTACGCGCAGACCTCCGGCGGACGAGAGGACTTCGAGATCCTGCAGCGCCTCGCGACCACCCTCCCCGCGACTGACCACCGCGCCGCCGCCGCCCAAGCCCGCCTACGCGCCTGAAGCCGCCGCCGCCCGACCCCGCTTGAGACCGCCGACGCCCGAGTTCGCCTACGCGCCTGAGACCGCCGGTTCACCGCATACCCGAGGCGAGGTCTCAGAGTTCGCCGATCACCTGGGCGCCGAGCTCGCTCTGGAGGAGGGCCATGCCGGAGCGCGCGTCCACGTCCGCGTCGGCGTCGTTCAGCGGGTCGACCTCGTCGGCCTCCGGGCCCTTCCGGCGGTTGGGGACAGCTTCGGGCCAGGCGGCAGAGCTTGCCTGCTGCCTGGAGGCGGGGGCCCTGGGACCCGCCTGAGCGGCTGCCTTCGCGGCCGACCTCGCGGCGGCCAGTCCCGTCCCGGACGAGCCATTGCCCGCGCCCACGCTCACGGCTTGTCCCGAACCCTGGGGCCGGACACCGGTAGTCGAGTCGGTGGGGTCCGGGGTGGGTGGAGAGCCGGGACCCGGATCGTCAGGTGCGTCCGGCCAGGACTCGTCCGTCGTCGGGCGGCCACCGTTCTGGGAGGCGTGGTCGGCTGGTCCGGGTGGTTGGCCCGCCTCCTGAGAACCGGAGTCGTCGTCCGACGAGCCATGCGAATGAGCACGGCTGTGCCCCGACTGAGCACCGCTCTGCGGGACTGTCGCAGACCCCGGCTGGTCGTACCGGGAAACGCCCGACTGCGACGGATCCGTCTGCGGAGCCGGGTGCGAGCCTTGGTGCGGTCCTGTGTGCGAGCCCGCCTGCGGACCCGCGTGGGAGCCCGTGTGCGGACCGGACTGAGGCCCCGGCCGTGAGCCCCCAGAGCCCTGGGGGGCCGGGGAGCCGCCCACGACCGCCTCAACCCGCCAGGTGCCGCCGAGCACATCGGCCAGCGCGCTGGCCACCACGGCGTCCTTGCCGCCACCCGTGAAGTTCTTCATCGCGCCGACCTGACCGAAGCCGAGCGTGACCAGGTTGCCCTCGATGCCCACCACTTGGGCGTTGGTGCTCACATTGGCCCAGACGACGATGCTGCGCCGCTTGAGCGCGGCCAACACGGCGGGCCACTGCTGCTGGACCGCCCCAGCACCACCAACACCAACTGGAGCCGCACCCTGATGGGACGACGCCCCTTGCCCCTGGGACGCCTGCCCATGAGGCGCTTGCCCGTGGGACGCCTGGCCTTGGGCCGACGGGCCCTGAGGCGCGGCTGCGTGCGACGTCGGCCCGTGGGACCCGGCGCCGGGCGTCGACGCTGCCTGGGATCCGGCTGGTGACTGCGCGGGCCGCCCGGGGCGAGCCGGCTCCGGCCAGTCATCGGCACTGCCCCCCTGGGACCCCGGGCTCGCGGACACGCCACCGGCAGACACCGCCGAACTGTCGGCCGGCGCGCCCCCACCAGCATGACCGCCGTCCCCAGCCTGCGGAACACCGCCGGCATACCCAGCACCACCCGCAGGGGCGGGCCCACCACTCTGTGCGGGACCACTCGCGTACGCAGCACCACCATGCACCGGCCCACCACCGACAGGCGTGGCCTGGGCAGGCATGGCCCGGGCGGCCATCTGGGCGACGGCGCCGCCGCGTTCGAGGCGTTCGAGGCGGGCGAGCAGGGCGTCCTCGCCCTGCGACGCGCCGGGCAGCAGAACACGAGCGCACATCAACTCAAGCAGGAGCCGCGGGGAGGTCGCGCCGCGCATCTCGGTGAGGCCGGCGTTGAAGATCTCGGCGGCCCGCGTGAGCTCGGCCGGCCCCATGGAGCTCGCCTGCTGGACGAGGCGCTCCAGCTCGTCGGCCGGACGATCGAGCAGGCCGCTGCTGGCGGCCTCGGGGACGTTCGCCAGGATCACCAGGTCGCGGAAGCGTTCGAGCAGGTCGGAGGCGAACCGGCGCGGATCGTGGCCGCCCTCGATCACCCGGTTGACGGCGTGGAAGACCTGCGCCCCGTCACGGGAGGCGAACGCCTGGACGACCTCGTCGAGCAGGTCACCATCGGTGTAGCCGAGCAGCGAGACGGCCTTGGCGTAGGTGATGCCGTCGTCCTCGGCCCCGGCGAGCAGCTGGTCGAGGATGGACAGCGAGTCACGCGCGGACCCGGCTCCCGCGCGTACGACGAGCGGCAGGGCGGTCGGCTCGAACGGCACATTCTCCGCGACCAGAATCTCTTCGAGCAGCGCGCGCAGCGTCGCCGGCGGCATCAGCCGGAAGGGATAGTGGTGGGTCCGCGACTTGATGGTCCCGATGACCTTTTCCGGCTCGGTAGTCGCGAAAATGAACTTCAGGTGCGGCGGAGGCTCCTCGACGAGCTTGAGCAGCGCGTTGAAACCCTCGCGGGTCACCATGTGCGCCTCGTCGATGATGTAGATCTTGTAGCGCGCGGAGACGGGCGCGAAGAAGGCCCGCTCGCGCAGGTCACGCGCGTCGTCCACGCCACCGTGGGAGGCGGCGTCGATCTCGATGACGTCGAGGTGGCCCGGACCGGTGGGGGCGAGCGCGACACACGACTCGCAGACGCCGCACGGGTCGGGGGTGGGGCCCTTCTCACAGTTGAGCGAACGCGCCAGGATGCGGGCGCTGGAGGTCTTGCCGCAGCCGCGCGGCCCGCTGAAGAGGTAGGCATGGTTGATACGGCCCGTGCGCAGCGCCTGTCGGAGCGGATCTGTGACGTGCTCCTGACCCTTGACCTCGGCGAAGGTCCCAGGTCGGTACCTGCGATAAAGCGCAAGGCTCATGCGACCATCCCGCCTGCGAGGGGGCTCTCAACGAAGAGACCCCCCGCACACCCGCCAGAGCCCGCTTATCCTTGCTGCCTTCCGGCCCTGGGGAGGTTCACAGGATGACGCCGCGCGAGGGGTCCTTGGACAGTCTAGCCACATCCAGCAGTGCTCGCTGCAGCCAAATCGTGGTCTCGCCGGACGTAAATCATGGTCTTGTCACGTACGGGAGTCCGGTAAGCTACTCGGCGGAGGATTCGCCTAGTGGCCGAGGGCGCACGCTTGGAAAGCGTGTATAGGGCAACCTATCAGGGGTTCAAATCCCCTATCCTCCGCGCCTGGTTGAGGCAGTAAACGCGAAGGGGCCGACCCCATCCAAGTCGGCCCCTTTGTCGTGTCCGGTCTCAGTTGGCCTCTTCGGAGGGCTTGTCTCCCTCCTTGCTCGCCTCCTGGAGCAGGCCGTCAGCCTGCTTGGCCACCATGTTGCGGGTGCCGTCGGCCAAGCTCGTAGAACCAGCGTGTGCTCCTGGTCTCTGATGCGCCGCGCCCTGGAGAGCCTTATGGAGCTGTTCCGGCAACCGGGTTGAGTCGTCGATCATGGCCTCTGCAAGTTGCTCCACAGTCAGCCGTTTGGTCGGCTCAGCGCGCTCTCCGGTGGGGAAGGAGACGAAGTCCGCGCCCTGCAGCTGCGCTCCCTTAAGGACAGCCTCGTGAAGATCGGCTTCCGCTAGGTACGCTCCGCGAAGGTCGGCGTGCTCCAATACTGCTCCTTGAAGCTTTGCCTCCATGAGGACGGCTTCCTGTAGCTGCGCATCGTAGAACCAGGCACCTTGCAGAGACGCATCAGCGAGTCCTGCGTACTTTAAGTCTGCGAACGAGAATCTCGATGCCTGGAAGCTGGCTCCTTGAAGCTTCGCCGATCGAAGCTTCGCCCTCCAAAACCAGGCGTCGTTGAAATTGAGATTCCTCAGGTCAACCCCGGTGAGATCAGCCTGCGATAGGTCAACCAGTCCGGATCTCACCGCGCGACAACATCCGGGCGGGCCGCCTGACCCCAAAGCGCATCTCCATCCGGCTCCTGCTGCCGGACACCGACCGACCGTGGTCTCTCCCCTGCCGGGTAGCCAACGGACAGGATGAGCCGCTGTTCAGGCAGCGCGCCGCAGGCTCGCGCTACCGATGACCCTCTGGAGGTCTTCCGGCTCAGCGCCTCCCTCGGCGATGAGCTGAACCAGCTTGCCCTGAGGGCGCTCATGGACCTGGAAGTGAAGGCGGCCGGAACGGCACGCCTTACTCCAGGCGCGGCGGATCTGATGGAACGAGCGCACGACAAGGGCCTGCCCGTGGCCATCGTCAGCAACAACTCGGTGGCCGCGGTGACGACCTTTCTGGATCGTGAGGGACTTGGCGGCCTGGCGCAGTACGTCTCGGCGCGAGCGGCGGCGGACCCCTCACTCCTGAAGCCAGGCCCTTACCTGCTCGAACAGGCCCTCAGCCACCTCGATGCGGAGCCGTCGTCCGCCTTGCTCGTCGGGGACTCGGTGACCGACGTCGAGGCGTCCAAGCTGGCCGGTGTGGTCGCCGTCGGCTTCGCCAACCGGGCGGGAAAACTCGACCGTCTAAGCGATGCAGGGGCCGATCTCATTGTGACCAGCATGGAGGAGCTGGCGGACGCACTGACCAAGCCTGAGCGCGCATGAGAGCCCTTGTGATGTGGTCCCTCGTGTGTGGACGTCAGGACGTTAAGGCAACCTCGATCCCGCCTCTTAAAGTGCCCCAGGCCTCACTCGTCACCTTGGTCGCTCATGGACGGACCAGCATCGACCGCCGACCGCGCCAGGATCACGGTGTGCGGTCGTAGACCGGGTTCCACCGGGCGACGTAGAGGAAGGTAATGGCGAAGTGAACGTCCAGGACCAGCCCACATACGAGACATCCGCCGACGACTGCTCCCCGTCTCCAGCCGGATAAGGCGGATAGACCCCTCTGCCCTCCGCGCCGCAGCGCCTTCGTCACTGAACTGCTCAGACATCACACTCTCTCATGCGGCGTCGGCCTTCTTTTGAAGGGCAGGCGAATGACGCAGGAATTGCGGTTCCCCTGGAGCTCTTATTGAGGTGCCGCAAGCTTCACTGCCTTCACACCAGTGATCAGACGTTCCAGCCCTTCGTCCATCCTGCCGACGCGGAAGGCCCAACCACTGAGCAGATACATTATCCCCTCCTCATCGATACCAAGGAGGAATTCCCCGCCGAGCTCACCGACCGGGCAGAACCTGCGGGAGAACATCGCTGACAGCTCCGAGAACCTGCCTTCTTCTCCTCTCGCCAGCTCCGGGTCGATTTCAAACGGCTCGCGAGCAACCGTTATCCCGGGCCCTCTGACATCCACCCTCAGGCCGCCGAACTCGCAGATGAATTTCTCCGCCGCATCATGCCAATCAAACATGGGCATGGACGCCTGCCAGGGTTCGATGTCGATCCGCCTGCCGGGGAACCAGCCGGAGCGGCGCAATACCTGTTCCACCTCTGACATGAACCTCAATGCCTCACCTCATCCTACATCCGAGGTCGCCATCGTAGGCTTGCACGACGCTCCGGACAAGCATGGGAAGCTCTTTCGAACTGCCGACGATGAACGTTTGCGATGATATTCTCCCGAAGCCCGGCCTTACCTGAGCTCTTCAACTCGGCACCTTTCCGACAAGGAGAGTACGGCCCGAACACAGAGCTTCGGTCCTATCCAGCCGCCAGCGGCCTTGAATAATAGCCGTGCGGTGCCAAGAATATTGATTGGAAATAGCGGGCCGGACCGTCATCATCGCAGTCGTCACCGCCTTCGCGGTCCAGCCCTATCGATGCTTCCGGTAGGAGCGGATGCCATTGGTCCTCGAGATCGAACCGGTGTCCCAATTCCGCCAACCGAGCCAGCACTTTGTCGGCAGGGGTGGCGAACATGGGAATCCCGTGGAAATCGACATCGATCAGACTTACGTCGTCTGGCCGCCATACCTCAAGGGAGGACAGTAGACCCTCGGCATTGAATACGGCGTATATCGAGAACGAATCGTCGAGACCTTGCGTTCGGAGGCTCAACGCACCTCCAGGAGCAGACGCGTTCTCCACATTCCCGTAGACAGCCAGTTCGGGTCTCACCTGCGCCTCGTCCATGCCGAAGCGCAAATCATCCAATCCTGAGCCGACCCGGATTGCGAGAGTACGTTCAGTCATCGCCGCACTACCTTCTTACGGACAGGTGGGGCTTCCGCCGTAAGTATTACGATGGATGTCGATCTCGTTATCGTACTTGCCGGGGAACCGCTGCTGCATGTCTCGATACTCCATCTCCATCGCCTCGTCGTGCTTTCCGGCGTCAACCAACTCCTTCTGCCACTGCCGCCAAGCCTGCGACTCAAGGAACTGGCCGACGTCCTCTACGGCGCCGCAGACGCGCTGGGAATCGACCTGCCGGCCGTCTCCGTCGAGGTCCATCGGTCCAACATGAGCAAGCTTGACGCCGACGGCCGAGTCCTCCGCCGAGCCGACGGCAAGGTATTAAAGGGCCCCGGCTACCAACCGCCGGTCCTCGATAACCTTGTCAAGTGGCCGCCGACCGGTTCCTAAGCTTCGCGCAACGTCCGACCAAGGTTTGCGGAGGTGTCGCGGGTCGTCGGCTGCGGTTTATGGCCGGTCACCCGCGAAGGTCCCCACTGGATGCGCTGGAGCAGGCGCTGACCGAGGAAAAGGGGGCTCCGCTGCCGGAGCAGCCGCCGGTGCTGCGGGTGATGCGCCGCAGGCCATACCCGATGCCGGGGCGTCGCCGCCGCACGAGCGCGCCGCCACCCGGCGACGCCGCAAGGCGCGGGCGAAGGCTGCCGCGCTCGGCCGATCCCGAGGCGGGCTGAGCAGCAAAATCCATGCTGCGGTCGATACCGCCGGGCTGCCGCTGGTCTTCTTGCTCACGCCCGGGCAGGCCGCCGACTGCCCGCGATTCACCACCGTCCTGGACAAGATCCGCGTGGCCGGACCGGTGGGCCGGCCACGGACCCGCCCAGCTGCGGTGGCCGCGGACAAGGCCTATTCCTCCAAGGCCAACCGTGCCTATCTGCGCCGCCGCCGGATCGGCGCGGTCATCCCGGAGAAGAGTGACCAGCAGGCCAACCGGAAGAAGAAGGGCTCAGCCGGTGGGCGGCCTGCCGCCTTCGATCCGGAGCGCTACCGGCAGCGCAACACCGTCGAACGCTGCTTCCAGAAAATCAAGACCTGGCGTGGCCTGGCGACCCGCTACGACAAGGCCCAGAAAGCTACGAGGCTGGACTCTATCTCCGAGGCTCGATCATGTGGTTAAGACTCCTCACCTCAACCACATGATCCGAACTCTAAACAGCTCCTAGTGGCCGGGGAACGCGGGACATCTACTGATCATCCCCGTCGCCCATCACGAGAACCTCTACGACCTCCCCGCCGCCGACGGCCACGCGATCTTCGACACCACCCGAATGCTCGCCCGCGCCATGCGCACCGCCTATGACTGCGCGGGCGTCTCCACCCGCCAGCACAACGAGCCCGCTGGCAACCAAGATGTCTGGCACTTCCACCAGCACCTCTTCCCCCGCAGCCCGACTGGCACCCCGCCGACCGCCGCCGCGCCTACGCGGAGCGGCTGCGCGCCGCACTCAACCCCTAGCCAGCAGGCGCGCGTGCAGATGGTCAATGCGTCCCAAGCGAGCCTGGACGGAGAAGACGCCGAACACCTCCGTGAGCTGCGATCCAGCAGGAGTCGTAGTCTCATTTGCAGTCTCAGTTCACCGTCGTTCGTGGGTGTTCATCGGGGCCCGTTTCAAGGACTACAGCCCAGGTAGATACCCTTGTGACCAGCGGTGAACAGAGATCTACAGGCTTGGAAAGCGTGTAAAGGGCAACCTTTCGGGGGTTCAAATCCCCCATCCTCCGCCTGCCCAGAAGGGGTGTGCCGTCACGACGGCACACCCCTTCTGGCTTTCCAGCCTCAGTTGACGTCATCGCGGCACAAAACGGAGCCAACAAGAGATCGTTTGTGTCGCTCACAGCGCTCACACCCGGCCCCGGCCGAAACGACTCCCGGCGGGTTCCGCCACTACCGCGACCGGCTGCGCACATGGGACACGAGCCACCTGCTCGCCGAAACCCAGGCTCATCTCCTCGCCACGGCACGGGCCACCGTGGACCGCACGAACGCCTGGACCCACAAACCCCGCCTTCATCGAGGCCCGCCCTTACCCATCGTGCCCCGCCCCCGGCCCGCCGCCGCGCACGGCCGGGGACCACAGGCGACGCCCGGACAGCAGGAGCGCTACGCGCGGGCGCCTGGACCTTGGGAGAGCCGTGCGGCCCGCGGCTGATGAGCGCATTGGCGGCCCGCCGAGCTGATCGCCGGAAAAATGGTTGTACGGGATCGCGTTCGGGTTGATAGCGTGCGGGAACCGTGACAGGCCGCAAGGAGGTGAGACCCATGAACGCTGTATCGATGTGGGTGCTCCCCCTCGTCATCACGGTCGGGCGATTGACATAGGTGTCGCCGGGAGTGCCTCGACAAGGCAAGCCCGAAAGGCAACAACCTATGAACAGTTTCACTTCAGACATGGGCGAGCATCCCGTAGTGGTCGCGCGGGTCGCGGAGCGGCAATGGCACGCTCTGGCGGATGACCGGGTGGTCGGCCGCGGCGACACTTCGCGCAGGCCCGACGGACGGATCTTCGTCAGCATCGACGCGTGGCACGGCGCGGTCTTCGACCAACTCGCCGAAGCCATGCTGGCGGACCTGCCGAAGCCGCTGTACACGCTGGTCGACGAAACCGACCTCGACTTGACGTCCCACTGGGAACGAGCCGGCTTCACGACCAGACGCCGCGAGTGGGAGTACCTCGTACCCACCGACCCGCAGGTCACAGGACTCGGCTCAGCGCCACCACCGTCGGACGTGACGATCGTGGGCGTCGGCGAGGCGCAGGAGGGCCCTCTGCGCGAGCTGGATCGCGTGATCCGCGACGAGGTCGAAGCCACCGTCGGATGGCAGGAGATGCCGGCTGAGGTATTGCCCCTCCCAGACGGCGTTACCGTGCTGGACCCGTCGAAGTACGCGGTGGCCGCACAATCGGATGGATATGTGGGGCTGCTCCGGGTGGCGCCGGTCATCCGGCAGCCACGGATCGGGCTGATCGCGGTCCGGTCCGACCAGCACCGCCGCGGTATCGCCCGGGCGCTGCTCGCCCATGTGCTGGGTTCGCTGCACCGCCGCGGGATCGAAACGGCATCGGCCGAGGTGAACGAATCCAACGGGGCGGCCATGGCGCTCTTCGAGCGCGTCGGCGCCCGGCGTGCGAGCAGCAACCTGGAGCTGGTACTCCGCTGACGCCCCACCCATCGCCGGGCGAGACGGTCGGGTCACGGCCGCCGTCCGCGACAACCGCGCCTGCCGAGGCGCCCCGATCACGGTTGCGGCAACAGGATCCGTTTCCGCACCGACCTCACAGCCACTCCGGAGAAATCATGGCAAGAAAAGCAGGCGGCATCGAAGTGGAGGGCACCGTCGTCGAGTGCCTACGCAACGCCACCTTCAAGGTAGAGCTCGAGAACGGCCACAAGGTGCTGGCGCACATCAGCGGGAAGATACGGAAGAACTACATCAAGATCTTGCCGTACGACCGGGTGCTCGTGGAGCTCAGCCCCTACGACCTCGCCCGCGGCCGAATCCTCTACCGATACAGGTAACGGCGGGCCCCAGTGTTACAGCCAGATCTTGCGCTGCGGTTCGCCGCGCGCTGAGCGCGGAAGACCGGCTGTGACACTCCGGGGCAGCGTCCCCGGTATCGCAAAGCACCCGCTCGTGTCAGCCGTCGTTCGGCTTGAGGGCCTGGACGATGGCGGAGTGGAGTCCGCCGCCGGTGTCGTCGGTGAGCGTGACGCGGACGCTGGTGAAGCCCACGTCTCGTAGTAGTCGCTCGTACTCGCGGGCGGTGAGGGTGCCGTTGGCACAACCGATGCGCTGTTCGGCGGCGATGCGCTGGTCGCGGTTCAAGTCGTCGTCGGCGATCACGTCACTGATGCCCAGGCGGCCCCCGGGTACCAGGACGCGGAAGGCTTCGGCCAGCACTGCGGGCTTGTCGGTGGAGAGGTTGACGACGCAGTTGGAGATGACGACGTCCACAGCGGCCGCGGGCAGCGGGATGTCCTCGATGTGACCGTGCAGGAACTCGACGTTCTTCGCTTCGGCCTGTTCGGCGTTGGTGCGGGCCAGGGCGAGCATGTCGGGGCTGGCGTCCAGGCCGTAGGCGCGGCCGGTGGGGCCGACGCGGCGGGCGGACAGCAGTACGTCCAGGCCGCCGCCGGAGCCGAGGTCCAGCACCGTTTCGCCAGGGCGAAGGTCGGCGACGGCGAGCGGGTTGCCGCAGCCGAGGCTGGCGCGCAGGGCTGCCTCTGGCATCTCAGGTGCGTCGCCGTCGGCGTAGGCGGCGGAGCCGAAACAACCGTCGGTGAAGGCGCCGGCCTCGCAGTCCAGCGGTGTGCCGCCGGACACGGCCAGCTGGGCCAGCCCGGAGTAGCGCTGGACGGTGGCCTCACGCCTGTCAGTGGGTTCACTCATCGGTATCTCCTGACGCGGGCGTACAGGTGGGCGGCTTGGGAGCGGGACGGCCCATGACGAGATCGGCTGCGCTGGGAAAGCACTCCACGCACACGGTGTTGATCCGGTAGAAGGCCGCGGTGCCGACACGTTCGACCAGCACGAACCGGACCTCGGACAGAATCCTGAGGTGCGCCGAGACGGTGGACTGGCCCACATCGACGGCCTCGACGATCTCGCCCACGCTCATCGGCGCGCCATTCCGGGCCAGCAGCGAGACGATCTGCACGCGGGTGGCGTCCGCCAGGGCCTTGAACCAGGAGGCGTACTCGGCGGCGGTAGGCCGATCGAGCGGCCTCTTCTCTCCATTCATCGTTAATCGACGATAGACGATGAAGACTGGTCGCGGAAGCCGCAGATGGCGACATTCCATGCAGGTATGAGAGCGGCCGGACTTACCGAGAGAGTTCAGGTGACGATGTGACTGCGACGCTCGATCAGTACGATGTCTCGCTATATGCCGATGATTGGCCCGTCCAGATTCGCGGCGACGCTCACCTGGTCGCCGTGTCCGCGGGAGCGGAGGTCAGGTCGGCGATCAGCGCGCGTACGCGGGCCTCGATCGCGTCCCGGATCGGACGTACGGCTTCGACGCCCTGCCCTGCCGGGTCGTCCAGCACCCAGTCCTCGTACCGTTTGCCGGGAAAGATCGGGCAGGCGTCGCCGCAACCCATGGTGATCACGACGTCGCTGGCTTGGACGGCATCGACCGTGAGCACCTTAGGGATCTCGGCGGAGATGTCGATGCCACGCTCTGCCATCGCCTCCACCACGGCCGGGTTCACCTCATCGGCGGGCGCGGAACCAGCCGAACGAACGCGTACCCGGCCGCCGGCCAGGTGGAACAGGAAGGCGGCGGCCATCTGGGAGCGGCCGGCGTTGTGCACGCACACGAACAACACCTGCGGCAGCACGTCGGGCACGGGTTTCTCCTATCGGGGCTGATCGGCGGCTTGGTAAGTGGAACCGGAGACGTGTTGCGGGCTGTTCGGGTAGAGCAGGACCAGCAGCAGGCCGCCCAGCGCGGCACCGGCCAGCTGGGCGGCGATGAAACCGGGCACGGAAGCGGGGGCGATCCCGGCGAAGGTGTCGGTGAACGCTCGCCCCAGGGTGACGGCGGGGTTGGCGAAGCTCGTACTACTGGTGAACCAGTAGGCGGCGCCGATGTAGCCACCGACCGCGACCGGTGCCAGCGCGGCGCGGCCTTGCCGGGTCAGGGCGAAGATGACCACGATGAGCCCGGCGGTGGCCACCACCTCACCCAGCAGCAGATGAGGCGCCGACCGGCCACGAGCCGAGATCTGAACGGCCGGGAGCGCGAACATGGCGTTCGCCAGGACGGCCCCCGCGATCGCTCCGGCGATCTGGGCGGGAACGTAGGCCGCCACCTCCCGGCCACGCACCGCCGGGTCAGCGTCGCGGCGGGTGAGTACCCAGGCCGCGACGGAGACGACCGGATTGAAGTGCGCGCCGGACACGGGTCCGAGGATCACGATGAGCACGGCCAGGCCCGCTGCTGTGGCCAGACTGTTGGCCAGCAGTTGTACGCCGACGTCACGCGACAGATCAGCCGCCATGATGCCGGAGCCGACCACTATCGCCACCAGGGCCGCGGTGCCGGCGAACTCGGCCAGGGCCCGGCGCGCCAGGTTCACCGCGCGTCCGCGGCAAGCGTCTCGGGCAGGGCCAGTACGCCGGTCAGACGCTTGAGCGTGGCCGGGACGATCCAGTAGTACACCCAGGTGCCGCGCCGCTCGCTGTCGATCAGACCGGCCTCGCGCAGCACTTTGAGATGGTGCGAGATCGTCGGCGCGGTGACCGTGAAAGCCTCGGTCAGCTCGCACACGCACACCCCGTTGCCGACCTGGCGGCCACTTTCGTGGGCACCGATCAGGGACAGCAGCCGCAACCGGATCGGGTCGCCCAGTGCCTTGAACACGCGGGCCGTCTCGGCGGCCTCGTCTTCGGTGATCGGCTCCGCGATCAGCGGCGTGCAGCATCCGGAGGCGACCACCGGTAGCTCCTGTTTCGACATATCTCTAATTTGACAGACTTCTAATCAGAAGCGCAAACTCGAGGCTGCTTAGACATCCGTCGAAACAACGATCGGAGATCGTCATGTCTCGCGTCCAGCTCGCCCTCCGCGTCGCCGACCTGGAGAGCTCGATCACCTTCTACTCCAAGCTGTTCGGCACCGAACCGGCCAAGCTCCGGCCCGGCTACGCCAACTTCGCCATCGCCGAGCCACCGCTCAAGCTGGTGCTGATCGAAGGCGAGGAGGGAGAGGCGACTCGCATCGACCACCTCGGCGTCGAGGTCGAGGAGACCGCCCTGGTCAACGCCGCCACCCGGCGGCTCAAGGACGCCGGGCTGGCCACCTTCGAGGAGAACGACACGTCCTGCTGCTACGCCCTCCAGGACAAGGTGTGGGTGCACGGCCCGGGAGCCGAGCCATGGGAGGTGTACGTGGTCAAGGGCGACGCCGACACCCTGGCCAAGGAGACCGACTCAGCCTGCTGTACCCCAGCCGCCGCATCGGGCGACGAACCGGTCACCGCCTCGGAGAACTGCTGCTGAGCGCGATCGATCTCGCTGTGGTCTGTGGGTTGGCGAGTGAGTGGCTGGGCCAGGCGATGTCGTCAACCGCCAGAAACGGCTCGTCCGCCACGGTCGCGGGGGTTACTCCCGTGAACGCCACAACATCCCGATGCAGGTGGGACTGGTCCGTGTAGCCGGCGTCGGCCGCGACTCGGGCCGCACCTTCACCCGCGACCAGGCGGTGGGCGGCATGGTCGAACCGGACCAGCTTCACGGCGCGCTTGGGCGGCAGGCCGAGCTGCGACCGGAACCGGGACCAAAGGCGCTTACGGCTCCATCCGACCTCGGCCGCCAGTCCGTCGACCCGGACCAGGCCGTGGCCGCCGACGATCCGGTCCCAGGCCCAGGCCACCTCCGGGTCCACCGGCGGCGACCCCGCCTCGTACCGGCGGGTGAGCAGCGCGTCCGTCAACGCGAAGCGATCCTCCCACGACGAGACATCGCCCAGTCGCTCACGGATCCGTGACGCCTCCCGCCCCCACAGGTCGTCGAGGGCCACCACGGCGCCGTCGAGCTCGGCGGGGGAAGCGCCCAGGATCGCGCGGGCGATCACCGGGGACAGGCGCACCTGTACGCACTCGACGTTCTCCCCCCGCGCCCACACCGCACCCCCGGACCCGATCCCGGGCCCGGCGACGACGCTTCCCAGCTGCTGCCGCCCGGCGGCATCGTTCAGGATGGGCGAACCGGCGCCGAAGTCCAGCAGCAGCGTCACGGCCGGGTGCGGGACCATCCGGAGCGCGTCCAGGTCACCGACCCGGAACCCGGCCATGGTGACACCGGCCACCCGGCTGGGCCGCTGCGGGGATGCGACCTCCCACACAGCCGCACCGTGGACGAATGTCCGCACCGTCCCATGCTACGCACGCCAAGGAGAGGAACATTCGTCCAATCCGCCGGCGCGTACCAGCGGCGACAGTGGCCTCATGACCATTTCTGACGGCGTGAAAGGCCACGCCGAGACCCTGTCTCTGGACGACGACGACATCTACGTGTGCCAGGACGGCCCCGACGACGCCCCCGTACTCCTGCTCATTCACGGGTCCGCGTCCTCGACCCGCTCATGGGACACGCTGGTTCCGCTGCTGACCACGTCCCATCGCGTCATCCGAATCGACCTGCTGGGCCACGGCCGGTCAGCCAAACCGGCCGACCGCAGCTACGCGACCCCGGAGCAGGGACGCCGGGTGGGCACGGCAATGGACCGGCTCGGCGTCGAGCACGCCATCGTCGTCGGCCATTCCAGCGGCGGCGCGGTCGCCACCGCCCTCGCCGAACAGCGGCCCGACCTGGTGACCGCGCTCGCGCTCATCAACACCGGGCCCAGCCTGGCCGCCTTCATCGCCTCGGAGTCCGCCACGATCACGCCCTCGCAGTGGCCGCCGACCGACAAGCAGCTCCGCCAGTTCGCGAGCACCGGTTTCAGCCGCGCGGGCTACCAGATCCCCCAAGAGCTCCTGAACGAGGTACGCGCGATGACGTACCACACGCTCACCGCGACTATGCAGGGCATCCGCGAGTATCTGGAGCAGCGGGCGCTCCCGGAGCGGCTGACGTCCCTCGGCAAGCCGCTGCTGGTGATCTTCGGCGAGGACGATCGGAGATGGCGATCATCATCCGCCGCCGACTACCGCGTCGTTCCGGGCGCGACGGTCGAGTTGCTGCCCGGCCTCGGACACTCACCCATGCTCGAGGATCCGCCGCGGACCGCCGCACCCCTCCTGGCGTTCACCGCGCGAGCGAGCTGATCATTATCCCCAGGTGGGCAACCAGACCTCGGTGTCGGATACGTCCACTCGTCTGGAGTCGAGATAGTCGCGGAGTTCGACGAGCGCGGGATGCGGATTGTCGTCGCGCCAGATCAGTGACATCGGGTAGAGCGGCGCCGGGTCACGTACCGGTATGCGCCGCAGGTCGTAGCTGTCCGGCCACAGATACCGCGAGCCTTCGCCGACAAGGGTCGCCAGTTCGGAGGAGTCCGCGATCTCGGCCAGCAGCGCCTCGATTCCGAAGCTGGGCCCGACCATGTCGATCGTGAGACCGAACGCGGCGGCGAGTTCGTCGTAGTAACCGGCCCATTCGGTTTCTGGGGCCATGCCGGGCATCCAGATTCGGTGCCCGGCAAGTTGCGCGGGCGTGACTGCGTGAGCTTTGGCGAGCGCGTGGCGGGGTCCGACGAGTAGTTGGTGCGGCTCGTCGATCACTCGGGCAGTCCTGATCGGGTCTGGCAGATGCCGCGCGGAAACCGTGACGGCGTGGAACGTGGCGTCGATCGTCCCGGCCTCGACAGCGGCGATCGCGGCCTCGACGTCGCCCTTCAGGGTCACGACATCAAGCTCGATCTCGGGATGCGTACGGTAGAAGTCCTGCAGCAGCACCCCAGCCGCGACCCGCCGGTTGACGACGTCGACACGTAGCGCACGCCGACCAGGACGTACGGACGCGTCCGCCCGCTCTTCCACCCGGAGGAGTTCACGGGCGTGGGGCAGGAACGCCTGGCCGTCGATAGTGAGCTGGGCTCCGCGCGCCGTACGGGTGAACAGGCACACACCGAGGTCTTTCTCTAGCGTGGCGACGCGCTTGGAGACGGCCTGCTGGGTGATCGACAGCTCGGCGGCGGCTTCCTGGAACTGGCCTGCGTCCGCGACGGCGACGAATGTGCGTACGGCGTTGAGATCCACACACCACACGCTACTCCCACAACCAATGGTTGTGACTTGCCGCCAGCCGCGTTGTTTGATCCGCCTTCTCGGCCTTGCTTGGATCGGAGTGGTCAACGGCAAGTTGTTCGGAGCGGGGAGATGTGGAGCTTCGTGGCTAGACGATCCTTGGGCCGGCGGTTCGGCTGGCTGTGGGCGGCGTACGCGGTCAGCGCCTACGGCTCCGGCTTGGGATTCGGGGCATTGCCCCTGATAGCCGTGCTGGTGTTGCATGCCGGCCCCGCCCAGGTGTCCGCGCTGTCCGCCGTGGGGCCGGCGGTGGGCGCGCTGATCGCGTTGCCGCTCGGGCCGTGGGTGGAGTTTCGGCGCAAGCGGCCGATCATGATCGCGATGGACCTGGCTCGGTTCGCGGCCATGATGACGATCCCGGTCGCCTACGCTTTCAACCAGCTCAGTTTCGTACAGCTGCTGGTTGTCTCGACGGTGACAGCCGCGGCCAAGATCGCCTTCAACGCGGCCAGCGGCGCCCACCTCAGGACCCTCGTACGGCCGGATGATCTGCTCGTGGCCAACGCGCGGTTCGAGTCGACGACGTGGAGTTCGATCGCGGTCGGGCCGCCGCTGGGCGGGGCGGCGATCGGCCTGTTCGGGCCGGTGACCACTGTGGTGGCCGATGCGCTCAGCTACCTGTTGTCCGCGTTGGGGATCAGCGCCATTCGCGGCCGAGAAGAACCCCCGCGACGCACCGACAAGAGCCGGGCCCGGGCAGGCGAGCTGCTCGACGGCTTTCGGCACATCCTGACCCATCCCGGCCTGCGGGCGCTCTATCTCAACAACCTGCTCGTCAGCGGACTGATCATGGCCACCGAGCCGCTACTGGGCGTGCTCCTGCTCCGCGAGCTCGGGTTCTCCCCCTGGGAGTACGGCCTCGCCTTCGCCGTCCCCTGCGTCGGCGGACTCATCGGCTCACGCCTCGCCCGCCGCGTCGTGGCGCGGTACGGCCAACACCGGATCCTCCGTACGGTCGGCACACTGCGCGCGGTCTGGCTGATCGGCCTCGCCTTCGTCCGTCCCGGTGTCGCCGGCCTCGCGATCGTGATGGCTGTCGAGTTCGCGATCATCATCAGCATGAGCCTGTACAACCCGGTACTCGCCACCTACCGACTCGAACACACTCCCTCAGACCGCACCGCCCGCACCCTGTCGGCCTGGTCGATCAGCAGCAGCGCCGCCATCGCCATCTTGAGCGCGCTCGGCGGCCTGCTCGCCGACGCCACCAGCCCACGCACGGCCATCACGATCGCGGGAGTGCTGATCCTCGCCAGCCCGCTGTTGCTGCCCCGTCGCCCGAGCCCAAGTCACGGCGAAGCAGGCGCCGGTCTCCCGGCGCCCACGAAGCTGTCGGCGTAATACACCACCAGGAAAAATGTAGATGAGAGCGAGAAACATCATCGGACGCGCTTCCCTTCCATCTTGAGAAGCGACGGAAGAGGGCGGTAATCCCCTACGCTATGATCCAATCACCACTTTACGATCGGGCTGGAGTGGTGAAGGATATGTCGGGTGATCATCCCACCCCGTTCTTCTGCCGGCGCCGTCGCGCTCTTATCCGTGGCCCTTTTTCTCAACGGATCAGCGGTGAACGCAGACACGTCTGAAGCGACATCTCCCCCCGCGAAGACCACGGCCGTCCGGGTCCCCGTCGCGGTCAAAGAACCTCACATCTCGCTGACGGGCGGGATGGGCGGAGGCAGTGGCAAAGGCGGCTTCGAAATCTCCATACAGTTCGGCAACGCCGGCAAGGAGTCCGTGACCATCGTCGGGATTGGGCGCAGCGGGCCAGGAATGCAGCTGCTCAACCCCCAACGACGAGGGCCGTATGTGATTCTCCCTGGCGAGAGCATTGCTCTCCAACTCAAATACCGCGTGACAAACTGCAAGATCGTCCCCCGTGGGACGTGGCCGATACCACTCCGCGTACTCCGACCGAAGGGCGAGGAAACCATTTATCCCGATCCCTCCCTCGCGGGCGAGGAGGATCAGTGGTACCAGGAATTCGTTAAGAGCATCTGCGGTTCGAAATAGTCCGGCGCCTCGCTGATCGACGCCGGTTCGGCCGACTCGAACGCCTGGCGCATCCGCCCCTTCACGTCAGCCTGCTCTCCAGCCTCGCAGAGCAGGCCAGACCACAGCCGGCGACCTTACTCCATCCGTAAATCAAAAAACCAGTGTCCGAATTATCGGGCCAGCGCAGACGCGGCGGCATGAACAGCGGACATGACACCAGGTGAGCGCGTCGATACGCATCATCCATGCGTCCGATAACAGCAACACGTCATGGCGCGGGACGCGAATGCACCTGTCGTTCTACAGATCGTCATCCATGTCTGTAAGTGTTGCGTTTCCTTCGGACGGGACGGATCATTTCGATCATGGGTTGTGTCGCCGCCCAGGGGGGTGAGTCCCACACCGTTTCGTGCTCAGGAAGGACGATTCATGATCCGTCGCGCACTGGTCGCAGCAGCCCTGGCCACCACTGCCCTCATCGCCCTCCCCACCGGCCCCGCGCAGGCCTCAGCCTGCCCGGAAAACTACCTCTGCATCACCACCTACTACTCCGACGCCGCCCACACCACCGAGATCGGACTGAGAGAGGAACTCTGCGACGGCACCGTGTACGTCTGGGGTGTGCGCAGCAACTACTCGGACTACTATCGAGGCCCCTGCTGAGCGGAACGTGAAACGCCGGGCAGTTCGTTTCCAGCGATCCCGCCGAGACTCCGCCTTCGTGCTGACGAAGAACCATTCATGATCTGTCGCGCCTCATCGCCTTAGCCTGGCCACCACCGCCCTCGTCGCCCTCCCGACCGGCCCCGTGCAGGCCAGGGCGTCGCGGACCTATGAGCCGTTTCCCGGCGACTCCGCCGGGTCCCATCCGCTTTCCCGCAATCAGGAAGGACGATTCATGATCCGTCGCGTACTCGGCATTGCGACCTTGGCCGCCGCCGCCCTCGCTGTCATACCGACCACCGCGCAGGCCGGCACGCTGGGTTTCCGCTGCCCGGCCGGCTATGAGTGCAACACGGCGTACTACTCCGACTCCGCATACACCAACTTGGTCGGAGTCAAGACGGAATTCTGCGACGGTGAGGTCTCGAGCTGGGGCAGCGTCACCCGCTACAGCGAATGGACCAAGAGCCCCTGCGGCTGAGCGAAGACCTCCGGCGGGGTCGCGCACCGGCGGCCCCGCCGGATTTCCGTCCCGGCGAAGAGACACCGGCACCAGTCCGCGTTGTGAGCTCGCTCACAACGCGTCACAGCCGAGCAGGGCATTCCGTCATAGAGGCCATGACAAACTCGGAACAGACCTCGGTATTGATCACTGGCGCCAACAAGGGACTCGGCCTCGAGGCGGCCCGGCGGCTCGGCGAGCAGGGTTGGACGATCTTTCTCGGCTCGCGTGATGAAGGCCGCGGCCAGGCAGCCGCCGACAAGCTCACCGACGGTGGCGCGAACGTCGTCATGGTCCCCCTGGACGTGACCTCGGACGAATCGGTCACCGCAGCCGTACGGCTCGTCCGGGAGCACACCGATCGGCTGGATGTGCTGATCAACAACGCCGGCGCGCCAGGAAAGGCCATCGCGCCGGCCGACGCGACAGTCGACGAGATTCACTCCGTCTACGACACCAACGTGTACGGACCGATCAGGGTCACGCAGGCCTTCCTGCCCTTGCTGCGGGCGGCCGATCATCCGCGGGTGGTGATGGTGTCCAGCGCCGTTGGTTCCTTCGCGGTCGTGACCGATCCGGAGCAGCCCGCCTCGAAAATGCACGAGCTCGCCTACAGCTCGTCGAAAGCGGCGCTGAACATGATCACTGTCCGGTACGCCCAGGCGCTCCCGGAGATCAAGTTCAACATCGCCACTCCCGGAGAGGTCGTCAATCACAAATTCGCGGCCACCGACATGAACCATCACACCGGGCAGCTGACGGTCACCGAGGGCACCGACTCGATCGTGAGGCTCGCGACGATCGACGCCGACGGGCCGACCGGGATCTTCATCGATCGCCTCGGCCCCATCGCCTGGTGACCGCCGCGCAACCATGATCGAAGGCCCCTGGGTAACCTGCTGGACGTCGTGCGGAGGTGTCCACGTAGGAGAAGGCCAAGGAAATGAGCCGAGTGCCTGGATCAGCGGATGAGACGGGCGCGGTCGCGTACCGGCCGCTCCTGTTCTCCATCGCCTACGGGATGACCGGGTCGGTGGGCGACGCCGAGGACATCGTGCAGGACGCGTTCCTCGGCCTGACCCGGGCGCGCCAGGCCGGAACCACGATCGCCGACCTGAAGGCGTACCTGACGACGACGGTGACGCGGCTGGGCATCGACTACCTGCGGTCGGCGCGGGTGCGGCGGGAGACGTACGTCGGGGACTGGCTGCCTGAGCCGGTCGTCGTGACCGCCGATGGGCCGGGGCCGGTCGAGCACGTCGAGCTGGCCGACTCGCTGTCGATGGCGTTCCTCGTACTGTTGGAGTCCCTTTCGCCGGTGGAGCGGGCGGTGTTCATGCTGCGCGAGGTGTTCGGGTACGGCTACCCGGACGTGGCCAAGATGACCGGCAAGACCGAGGTGAACTGCCGGCAGATCTTCACGCGCGCCCGGCAGCGCATCGCCGCCGGGAGGCGGGGGCGCGACAGCATGCCGTCCCCGGCGTCGCGCGGCAGCGTGCCGCCTCCGGCGCGGCGGGCGGAAGGCGAGAAGCTCGCCCGCAGGTTCTTCGAGGCCGCCGCCGGCGGCGACATGGACGCGCTGCTCGGCATGCTCGCGCCCGACGTCGTGCTCATCGGGGACGGCGGCGGCAAGGCCCAGGCGATCGCGAAGCCGGCGACCGAGCCCCGGCGCGTCGCGCAGCTGCTCGTCGGCGGGTTCCGCCGGATCCGGATGCTCGGCGTCTCCTTCCGGCCGGCCTGGGTCAACGACCGGCCGGGCGCGGTGATGTACGACGCCGAAGGGCGCGTGGCCAGCGTGGTCGAACTCGACATCGCCGACGGTGTGGTCCAGGCGATCCACTCGGTGGCCAATCCCGACAAGCTCGGCCATCTCGGACCGGTATCTGATGTGGCGCGACTGCCAGAGAAGAACTGATCTCGTGTCCAAGCGAGTGGCGAGCGCCGTAGATCCCGGCAAGCGCCGTAGATCCCGACAAGCGCCGTAGGTCCGGGCGAGTCGCAAGCGCGGTGGAACGAGGCAGGCTGGGCGCGTCTGGACAAATTGGGCATTGACGAAAAATTCTTACATGTTTTGATGGATCAAGTCGGAAAGTTTCACCACCTCATCGGGGGACCCCTGCAGAGCCCACCCCAAGGAGGACGCGCATGGTGCGCCGCCAGCCCACTGACCCCCCACCCATCGACTTATACGCCTCCGTCCAAGGAGAGGTCTCCTGGTTCTGCTGCGGCACAGCCTGGGGACCCTGCAGCACCACCGGCAAGGGAGCCTGCGGCACCTGCAACTCGGGCAGCCTCCAGCACGCCTGGCCCAACACCTCCGACGCCTGCTTGGCCATCACCCACCCCGACACCTGCGGCGTCAGCCTCTCCCGGCGGACCTGCGGGTTCCAGCACAAGATCACGGCGCTGTGCAGCGGTACCAGCGTCGTCACCGCCATCGCCGACTGCGGCCCCCAGACGGACCTGTTCTGCGGTGAGAAGAGCTGCTGCGGCGCGACCTGCGCCAGCAACCGCCTGATCGACCTCACCCCGGCCGCCTACAGCAAGATCGCCAGCCTCTCCGCCGGCCTGAGGCCCTGCGAGATCTCGACCCCCTAGGGAGCTGACGATGACCAGTAGACGGCAAATGCTCAAGTCCGCCCTGCTCGGGGGCGGGGCCAGCGTGGTCGCCGCGACCGCGCTGGGCTCGCTCGGCCCCGAGGCGGCGTTCGCCACGGCCAGGGCGCCCGAAGTGGAGCCCGGCACCGTCGACCCCAACTTCGCCGAGGGCCGGATCCGCTCCATCAAGGACAACACGCTCCTCGTCCTGGGCTCGAACATGGTCTTCCACAACATCCGGGTCGTGGACGGCACGAGCCTCTGGAAGCTGGGGCCCGTCCCCTTCGACCAAGCCAAGCCGGGTGACGGCCTGTACGCCCGAGGTGTGCGGATGCCCGACGGGGTGCTCGCCGCCGAATCGGTGTGGCTCAACATCGTCAACATCAAGGGCCACATCAAGAACATCACCAGCGACAAGATCCACCTCGACCACAACGGCCAAGAGGTCCTCTGCCACGTCGTGTCGGGCAAGTCGGTCGCCGTCCACTCCGAGTCACCGCCGTCCGCGGACCTGTCGATGCTGCGGGTGAGCCAGCACGTGCAGATCCTCGGCGCGTGGCGACCGGACACCAACGAGGTCGACATCGCCACCGTCTTCTCCCCCCACTAGGAGCGACACATGCAAGGGATCGCCGCGCTTCAGCCGTACGTGATCGCCCTCTTCCTCGTCTGGGCGGCCCTGATGAAACTGTTCAGCCGTCGAATGCGGGCGGAAGCCGGACGGACCGCACTGGCCCGGCTGGTCGGCTCGGCGCGCGCGGTCCCCACGCTCCGCCTCGTCGGGGTGGTGGAGCTCGCGGTGGCGGCCGCGCTGCTGCTGCCGCCCGCCACCCCTGAGGAGGGCGCGGCCGCCGCCGTGCTCTCGGCGGGGTTCCTCGCCTATCTCGCCTATGCGTACGCGGCCGCGCCCACGTCGTCGTGCGGCTGCCTGGGCGCGCACTCCCATCCCGTGGACGTGCGTGCCTTCGCCCGTGCGGGGCTGCTGTGTGTCGCGGGCGTCGCGGCGATCTGGGCAGGGCCGTACCCGCTGGATCCCCCGCTCGTCGCGCTGGGCCTGGTGGAGGTCGTCGCCCTGCTGGGCCTCTCGGCGGAGCTGGACCGTTTCTGGCTGAGCCCACTGCGCCAGCTCCTCGTACGGCTCCGCCGGCCACTGGCCGTACGCTCACCGGGTGAGATCCCCCTGGAGGTCTCGCTGCACCTGCTCTACCTCAGCCCCGCGTACTGTTCGGCGTCCGCGCAGCTCACCTCGGACGTCCAGGACGTATGGGACGAGGACGGCCTGCGGTTCGTGGTGTACGGGGCGCGCGAGCGGACGGCCGTCTTCTCCATCCCTCTTGCCGGAGCCGACCCCTCGGCCGTCCGCGTCGCGCTCACCTGATCAGGGCGTCTGACCGGGCTGATCGACGATGCCACCAGGAGGCCACGCGGTTCCCGAAATATCGCCTGAAGCGCTGCGCTCCTATGCCGGTGCGAGGGCCTTGGAGCGATCGGCGATGAGGTGGACGGCGATGCCGGCGAGCACGGTGCCCATGAGGTACCGCTGGATCCGCAGCCAGAGCGGGCGGCCGGCCAGGAAGGCCGCCAGCGTGCCCGCCGACACCGCGATCAGCGCGTTGACCAGGGTGCCGATGAGGATCTGGACCGAGCCGAGCGCGAGGCTCTGCAGCAGCACGTGCCCCATGGCCGGATCGATGAACTGCGGCAGCAGCGAGAGGTACAGGATCGCGATCTTCGGGTTCAGCAGGCAGGTGAGCAGGCCCATGGCGAAGAGCTTGCGCGGCGGCTCGATCGCCAGCTCGCGCGGCTCGAAGGCGGAGGTGCCGCCGGGCTTGACGGCGTTCCAGGCCAGCCAGAGCAGGTAGGCGGCGCCGGCGAGCTTGAGGGCGGTGTAGGCGGCGGGTACGTACGCGAAGATCGCCGTCAGGCCCAGGCAGGTGGCCGTCAGATAGACGGTGAACCCGAGCGCCACCCCGATGAGGGAGATCAACCCGGCCCGGCGGCCCTGGGTGATGGAGCGCGACACCAGATAGATCATGTTCGGCCCGGGGGTAAGAACCATGCCCAGCGACACCAACGCGATTCCCAGCAGACCACCAGTCATATGGGCAGATTAGCGGACATTGCGCCCGGCCACCGGTGAATACTCTGCGTAAGCGCGCGGGTATGAGAGGTTCACCGTTGGCATCTATACGCCCCTTTCGGGAAGCTGTCATCCGAGCAGCACCCGAGAAGGGACCTCAGCGATGGACTTCAGGGACGACGCCAACCTCGATTCCTCACAGGTGGAGGACGTCGGCGGTAGTGGAGGGGGCGGGGGCGGTGGCGGGTTCCCGGGCGGCATGGTCATCGGCGGCGGCGGAATCGTCAGCCTGATCGTGCTCGTCATAGTCTTCGTCCTGAACAACCTGAGCGGCGGAACCGACCAGCCGGCACAACAGCGGCAGCCGTCCTCGAACCTGTCGCAGCAGTGCCGTACTGGCAAGGACGCCGATCAGTCGGAGAAATGCCGGGTTGTCGGCGTGGTCAACAGCATCCAGGACTACTGGAAGACCCAGATTTCCGACTATCGCCCGGCGAAGACCGTCCTGTACTCCGGCAGCCTGCGTACCGCCTGCGGCGCGGCCAGTTCGGCGGTCGGCCCCTTCTACTGCCCCGGCGACCAGCGCGTCTACCTGGACCTGAGCTTCTTCGACCAGTTGCAAAGCCAATTTGGCGCAAAAGGCGGCCCATTCGCACAGGCGTATGTAATTGCCCACGAGTACGGACACCACGCCCAGGACCTCCTAGGCGAGCTCTCCCAGGGCAACTCGGTGGCGACGGAGTTGCAGGCCGACTGCTACGCGGGTGTGTGGGCCAAGCACGCCGTCGAGACCGGCTTCTACGAAAAGCCGTTCACCACCGCGGAGATGGCCGAGGCGCTCGACGCGGCGGCGGCCGTCGGCGATGACCGGATCCAGCAGCGTACGCAGGGCAGGATCGACCCAGAGTCGTTCACGCACGGCAGCTCCGAGCAACGCGTCAACGCCCTGAATCGCGGTTACAAGATCGGCGATCCGGCCAAATGCGCACAGGCCGATCTTGTATAACGGCGGCGTAGAACACGAGTAATCGGATTCTCTCCTAAAATCGTTGGGGTGATCTTTAAGCTTGTCGGTGACGGACGTCCTTATCCCGACCATGGTCTGACGCCCAGAGAGTGGGCGCAGATCCCCCCACGGCAGGTCCGGCTCGACTCGTTGATCACCACGAAGGCCATGCTGGACCTGCACTCCCTGCTCGCCGCCGACTCCACGTTCTACGGCGACCTCTTCCCGCACGTGGTGCAGTGGGAGGGCGAGCTCTACCTGGAGGACGGGTTGCACCGGGCGCTCCGGGCGGCCCTGCACCAGCGCTCGATCCTGCACGCCCGAGTCCTGGAGATGCCCCGCTGACAAAGATTTGTCGGACCCCTTCGGCAGGATGCCTCCATGGTCTCTTTTCAGCTGGTGATCGACTGCGCCGACCCCGGACGGCTGGCGCGCTTCTGGGCCGACGGCTTGCGTTATGAGCTGGAGGAGCCGCCGGGCCACTTCGACACCTGGCGAGACTACTGGCAGAGCATCGGCGTGCCGGATGAGGAGCTCGGCGACGGAGACTGCTCCGACAGCATCGTCGATCCGGAGGGCGGAGGCCCGCGGATCTGGTTCCAGCAGGTGCCTGAGGGCAAGGTGGTTAAAAACCGCTTCCACCTCGACATCAAGGTGGGCGGCAAGCGGGAGGAGGTCCCGCTGGCGATCCGCAGAGAGCGCGTCGACGCCGAGGTGACGCGGCTGGTCCGGGCGGGCGCCTCTGTCGTACGCGTGCTCGCCGAACCCGGGATGGACCACTACGCGGTGGCGATGACGGACCCGGAGGGCAACGAGTTCGACGTGGTCTGAGAGGTCGCCTAAGAGGCCGTCCGGCTCAGAGGCCGGCTGAGAGTTGGTGCGATGGACGAGGCCGTGGCGCGAGCGAAGTTCCTGGCAGCACGCAGCGCCAGGCTGGCCACCGTGGACGAGCAAGGGGCGCCGCACCTGGTGCCCATCGTCTTCGCGGTGGCGGGCGACATGATCGCCTTCGCCGTGGACGACAAACCGAAGCGGACGACAGACCTCCGCAGGCTTCGGAACATCGCGAGCGACAACCGGGTGTGCGTCCTGGTCGACCACTACGCCGACGACTGGCGGCGCCTGTGGTGGGCCCGAGCCGACGGCACGGCCGCGCTCGTCGACGACGACACCACACGCGGCCAGTGGCTCGACCGGCTGGCCGCACGCTACGACCAATACGTGGAGCGACGCCCCGCCGGCCCGGTGATCGCGATCACCGTCGAGCGGTGGAGCGGCTGGGCCTACGACGAGTAGGAGGGACGATGTCCGGCAGCCGCCTTCGGCTCGGCGCCTGCCTGTCCCTGTCGGGCAAGTACGCGAGATTCGGCAGGCAGGCCGGACTCGCCCTGGACATCTGGCGGTCCACAACCGGCGCGGCAGACCTGCTCATCGAGGACGACGGCAGCGATCCCGAACGGCTGGCCGCCCTCCTCCCCAGGTTGTCGGCGGAGTGCGACCTCCTGCTCGGCCCCTACTCGACCATCCTCATGCGAAGAGCGGGAACCGTCGCCGTGACCCTGGATCGCCTGATCTGGAACCACGGCGGATCAGGCGACGACGTGGAGACCGCCCGCCCCGGCCACGTCGTGTCCGTGCCGACGCCGGCCAGCCACTACGCGGAGCCCTTCGTCCGGCACCTCGCCGCCCGCGAGGATCCCCGCCCGCTCCTGATCGTCCCCGGCAAGGGCCGTTTCGGCCGTCAGGTCGCCGATGGCGCTGAGCGCCGGGCGCGCGCCCTCGGGATAGACACCATCCGCCGCCGCCCGAGCACATCGGAGGGCTACACCGGCTCGCTCGAAGAGAACTGGGACATCTTCCGCTCGGGCTCATTCGAGGAGGGCTGGGATCTCTTCTGCGCCGGCTCGTTCGAGGAAGACGTGGAAACGGTCACCTCGGCCAGATCACTGCCGACGCCTCCGCAGAACGTCTGCGCCGTGGCCGCGGGCGTTCGCGAGTTCGGCCAGGCCGTCGAGGAGCCCTCGGGCATCTACGGTGTCGGGCAGTGGTTCCCGGGGAGCGGCGGTCATGTCGAGTTGTCCATGAGCGAGGACGACTTCCTGAGCGCCTACCGGAAACGCTCCGGGTCACTCCCCGACTATCCAGCAGCCCAGGCCGCGGCCGCTGCCGCGATCGCGACACACTGCGCCGGGCAGGCGGCCGGCGCCACACGTGAGGCGCTGTGGGATACGGCCGTAGCGCTGGAGACAACCACCATGTTCGGCGCCTTCAAGGTGGATCCCCGCACGGGTGCCCAGATCGGGCACCAGACGGCACTCACCAGATGGGGCGCCGAAGGCCCCGCCATTGTGACATCAAGGCCCCGCGGCCCGGCCACCCCGCCGTTGTGACATCAAGGCCCCGCCATCGTGACGACAATCTCCCGCCACCCCAAGGTCCGCCGTGGCAAAGTCCTCGCTCGGCCTGGCCTCAGCCGGAAGTCAGCTTTGCGGGCGCTCACCTAAGGCCTCGGCCCAGCCCATGTCCTCATAGCTGACCTGCAGTGTCGGCGACGATTGCCCTTGTTCGCGGAACTCGTAGGAGAGCAACTCCGCTGTCTCGTCGTCCACGATCAGTCGAGCCTCGCCCGCAGAGTCCCCATTCCCTGCTGTGGCCCGCGCCAGGGCGACCCCGGTGCGCCCCAGCGAATCGGTGACCTCTCCCAGCGACTTGATCGCAGGCTGTTCGGCAAGCAGCCGGTAGAGGGCGGAGCGGGTCCCGGGGCTGATCGGACCGGCCAGCAGGTCCTGCGCCGCCGACCACACGTATTCGGTGAACTCCGGTTTGGCGGGCCACCAGTCGCTTGCGCGCTCCTCGTCGAACAGCCGCCGCAACTGGCTCTCCAGCCTGTCCTTGCTGGTCGGCAGCTTGAGCAGTTGCCGGACCGTGAAGTTGTGGTTGCCGATCTGAAAGTGGAGTTCCATGTCGTAGTCGTTGGTCGACGGCTTCTCTCCGGCCAGGGCGGGCGAGCCCAGCTGCTTCCACTTCGCCTCGTCCGCCGGGGAAGCGAAGGCGACCTTAGGGTCCTGACCCGTCACGGTTCGGCTGGGCTCGCCCTTCTCGCTCGCGTACCAGCTGTCCTGGGTACTCGCCACGGTCGCCGAGAAGGGGATCTTCTGCCGTTGCGGCTTTTTGAGTTTCTTCCCGTAGTAATGGGCCGGCTGGGAGATGCGTTGACGGGTGTACCAGTAGGGGCCCGACGTGGCCGGCTCGCGGGCGGCGGTCTCGGCTGCGGCCAGCAGGACGGACCGGGCGTCCAGAGATTGCGTACGGGAGGAATGCGAGGACCGTGAACCGTCTCCGGCGAGCGGCGCACTGGCAATTGGTGGCGGGCCGGCCGGGACGACTCCGCCGCTGCCCCAAACCACCACGACGGCTGCCGAGGCAATGACCGTTCCGGCGATGGCCCCCACCACGGCACGGGTCCGCTTGGCCCGGCGTCCCCGGCGTACCAGAGCCGACACCGGCGCGGGCGTGACCGGTTCACGCTGAGCGAGAGTCCGCAAGGCCTGTGCGAACTCTTCATGGTCGTCGTTCATCGCGCTGCCTCCTGGTTATCCCGCAGAGCCGTGCGCAGCCGCGCCATCGCTCTGGAGTGCTGACTCTTGACTGTGCCGACCGTGCAGCCGAGTGCCGCCGCGACCGCTTTCTCCGTCAGATCCTCGTAGTGCCGGAGGACGACGATGGCGCGCTGCTTGCGCGGCAGGGCGAGCAGCGCGCGGCGTAAATCCTCGTGCGGCTCGTACGGCCCGGACCGAGGATCAGCGTGATCAGGCAGGTCGGCAGTGGGCAGTTCCCGTTGACGTCGCCGCCACCAGCTGACGTTCCCATTGACCAGCATGCGGCGCAGATAGGCATGCGGGTCGGTGGGACCTACGCGTCGCCACCGAACGTACAGCCGCACCAGGCAGTCCTGGAGCAGTTCCTCGGCCCGGTGCCGATCGCCGGTGAGCAGGATGGCGACGGCCATGTGCCTGTTCCAGGCCGCCTCGGCGAAGGCGGCGTACGCGGCGTCTTCCGTTGGATCACTCACATGGCCTCAACGCGGAGGTGCCGGAAAAAGGTTGGCAGAAGGGCGGAACTGTTTCCGCGCCCTCGCGCCGGACGCCCGTGACGGTCAGGGCATGAGGTCCCGCAGGAGCTCGATAGCGGCGACCCGACCGGCCTGGCTGTCCGCCAAGGGCTTGACGCTGACCGTCGTGATGCCGCACGCGGCGAGTTCCGCGAGCCGGTCGGCCACGTACTCCTTCGGCCCGACCAGGGACGTGGCGCGCAGCAGGTCCTCGGGGACCGCGGCCTCCGCCTCCCGCTTGCGTCCCGACAGGTAGAGGTCCTGGATGAGCTCGGCCTCCCGCTCGTAGCCGTAACGGCGGGCGAGGTCGTTGTAGAAGTTCTTGCCCCGGGCGCCCATGCCGCCGATGTAGAGCGCGAGCTGCGGGCGGGCACGGTCGAGCAGGTGGCCGACGTCGTCGCCGATGGCCAGGGGCATGGTGACCACGATGTCAAGCGGGCCCAGGGCCGGGTCGCGGTGGGCCTGGCCGGCGTCGAGCGACGGGCCCCAGACCTCGCGCAGCCGGCCGGGATGTACGAAGATCGGCAGCCAGCCCTCGGCGATCTCGGCGGCGAGTCTGACGTTCTTGGGACCGATGGCGGCCAGCATGACCGGAATGCGGTCGCGTACCGGATGGTTGATGAGCTTCAGCGGCTTGCCCAGGCCCGTCCCGCGCCCGGCCGGCAGCGGGAGTTCGTAGTGCTCGCCCTCGTACACGACCTCCTCGCGGCTCCACACCCGGCGGCAGATCTCCACGATCTCGCGGGTACGGCCGATCGGCGCGTCGTAGGGAACGCCGTGGAACCCCTCGACCACTTGCGGCCCTGACGCGCCCAGGCCGAGCGTGAACCGGCCGTCCGACACGTAGTCCAAGCCGGCCGCGGTCATCGCGAGCAGCGACGGCGTCCGGGTGTAGATCGGCAGGATCGCCGAGGCGAGGTGCATCCGGTCCGTGGCCGACGCGAGATAACCGAGCTGGCTCACGGCGTCGAAGGAGTATGCCTCCGCCACGAAGGCGATCTCCACCCCCGCCTTCTCCAGGTCACGCAGGCCCGCGGCCACCTGCTTGAAACCGCCGCTGTAGGCCAGGGTCGTGCCGATCCGCATGGCGAACCTCCAGGGTGGGATGGGCG
Source organism: Nonomuraea sp. NPDC049028 (assembly GCF_043197735.1). Lineage (NCBI taxonomy): Bacteria > Bacillati > Actinomycetota > Actinomycetes > Streptosporangiales > Streptosporangiaceae > Nonomuraea > Nonomuraea sp. NPDC049028. The sequence goes on along the minus strand of NZ_JBICTR010000008.1, from coordinate 163,901 downwards.
GCAAACCCGCTCCGACTGCGCCCGACAAGGTGTTGACGTGTGTCTTCGAGAGACCTACATTACGCGTACTTAACGAACGATCGATAGTGCCAACTTAACGAACGATTGATCTATACCTCGGGAGCGGAGCGACCAGAGCGGGGGAAGGCGGCGGCATGGGCGACCGAGCCCGCCTCACGGAGTGAGGCCGCGAGAACAGCAAGGAGAAGCCGGATGCTCGAGATCGAAGGGCTCGTCGTTCGCTATGGCGCACGTGAGCCCGTACTTCACGGAGTGAGCCTCGCGGTCGCCGAGGCAGGCGTGGTCGCGCTGCTCGGCGCGAACGGCGCGGGAAAGACCTCCCTCATGCGGGCCGTCTCGGGGACGGTGCCGTTGCACGGCGGATCGGTCGCCGCGGGATCGATCAGGTTCCTGGGCCAGCAGATCGCCGGCGCGAACCCGGCGGCTGTGGTGACCGGCGGGCTCGTCCAGGTCCCGGAGGGCCGACACGTGTTCGGGCCGCTCACCGTTGACGAGAACCTCGACGCGGGCGCCGTCACCGTCCGGTCCCGCGAGGCGCGGGCACGCTGTCGCCGCCAGGTGTTCGAGATGTTCCCCCGGCTGGCCGAGCGGCACCGTCAGCGCGCCGGCACGCTGTCAGGCGGCGAACAGCAAATGCTCGCCATCGCCCGCGCGCTGATGGCCCAGCCGAAGCTGCTGTTGCTGGACGAGCCGTCGCTGGGCCTGGCGCCGCGACTGGTCAAGCAGATCGGCGAGATCGTGCGTGAGATCGCCCGCGACGGCGTCCCCGTGCTGCTGGTGGAGCAGAACGCGGCCATGGCGTTGTCCGTCGCCCAGTCGGCGTACGTCCTTGAGCTCGGACGGGTCGTCTTGAGCGGACCGGCCGACGAACTGTCGCACAGCGACGAGGTCCGCCGGCTCTACCTCGGCGAAGACCTGGAAACCGACCACGACGACCCGCGCGACGGCCGTGCCGTGCCCCAGCTGGCCCGGTGGACGGCGTGAGCCCGCCCCGCCTCGTGGTGGACGGGGTGAGCGTGGCCTTCAGCGGTCTGCTGGCGCTGGACGAGGTGTCGTTCACCGTCGAGCCGGGGACCGTGCACGCGGTCATCGGCCCCAACGGGGCGGGCAAGTCGTCGCTGCTCAACGCGCTGTGCGGCATCTACCCGGTGGCCGACGGACGCATCCTGCTCGACGACCACGAGGTGACCCGGCAGCGCCCCGACCGGGTCGCGGCGCTCGGGGTCGGCAGGACCTTCCAGAACATCGTGGTCTCGCCGCGGGAGTCGGTGCTGGACAACCTGATGGTGGGGCGGCACCGGCTGACCCGCGCCGGCCTGCTCAGGACCGCCCTGTGGCTCGGCCGCGGCGAACAGCGCCGCCACGAGGCGCGGGTACGGGAGATCGCCGAGTTCGCCGGCCTCTCGGCGCTGCTGGAGGCCACCGCCGGGCGGCTGGCGTACGGCGACCTCAAGCGCCTGGAGTTCGCCAGGGCGCTGTGCCTGGAGCCGCGCCTGCTCATCCTCGACGAGCCGGTCGCCGGCATGAACACCGCGGAGAGCCGGGAGCTGGGGCGGCTGGTCCTCGCGGCGCGCGACGCCCTCGGCCTCACCGTGGTGTTCGTGGAGCACGACATGGGCGTGGTCATGTCGATCGCCGACCGCATCACGGTGCTGGACTTCGGCAAGGTCGTCGCCGAGGGAACGCCGGCCGAGGTGCGCCGGGACCCGACCGTGGTCAGCGCCTATCTCGGCGTGTCGGACGAGGACGCTCCGGACGAGGACGCTCCGGACGCGCACGCTCGGGACGAACCCGTGATCGAGCAAGAGGCCGAGAGGACGCCGCGATGATCCGCCTGCTGGAACTGCTCGTCAACGGCGTGTCCCTGGGCCTGCTGTACGCACTCATCACGCTCGGCTTCGTCATCGTCTTCAAGGCCACCCGCGTGGTCAACTTCGCTCACGCGTCATTCCTGCTCCTGGGCGTGTACGTGGTCGCCGCCACCCAGTCGCGGATCGGGTTCGCCGCGGCGGCGCTGCTCGGCCTCGCCGTCGCCGGCCTGCTCGCGCTGGCGACCGAGCGGCTCCTGCTGGCCCGCATCGACCCGCACAACCACCACTCGATGGCGATCCTCACGATCGGGCTGAACGTCGTGCTGACCGCCGAGCTGACCCGCCGCCTCGGGGAGCAGGTGCTTCCGCTGGGGGCGCCGTGGGACGGCGAGGTGGTCAACCTGGGGCCGCTGACGCTGCCGCTCACGATCGTCATCATCGTGGTCGCCGTACCGCTGCTGATCGGCGGTCTCACCGCGCTGCTCACGCTGACCGGCTGGGGGCTGGCGATGCGCGCGTCCATCGCCGACGCCGAGGGCGCGGCGCTGGTGGGGATCCGGCTGCGCCGGGTCTCGGCCGGCGCCTGGGTGGTGGCCGGGCTGCTGGCCACTGCGGCCGGGATCGGCCTGGCCTCGTTCCCCAGCCCCGGCGTCAGCCTGAGCATCGAATCGGTCGCGATCGCCGCCTTCCCCGCCGCCATCATCGGCGGATTCGACTCGCTCGGCGGGGCCATCGCCGGCGGCCTCATCGTCGGGGTCGTCCAGGTGCTCGTGGCCGGTCACCAGGACTCGCTCGCGTTCCTGGGGCTAGGAGTGGGCGACGTCGTGGCCTATCTCGTGATGATCGTCGTGCTGCTGTGGCGGCCGTCCGGACTGTTCGGGTCGAAGGAGTTCAGCCGTGTCTGAGGACACCATCGCACCTGTCCGTCCCGTCCCCGCCGATTCGCGGGCCCGGACGCTGCCGCGCCGCCTGCCGGCAGTCGCCGCCGTGGTCGCCGCGATCGTGGTGGCGCTGGCCCTGCCGCTGTACGTGGACGCGTTCTGGCTGCGCATCGGCTTGTTCGCGATGGCCTCGGCGGTCGGGGCGCTCGGCCTGACCATCCTGTTCGGCGCGGCCGGGCAGCTGTCGCTCGGGCACGCGTTCTTCGTCGCGGTCGGCACGTACGGCTACGCGTTCCTCTCCGGCGGCGACGGCGGCGAGGGCGGCCATCTGACGGGCCTGGGACTGCCCCCGCTCGTGGCGGCGGTGCTCGCGACCCTGCTCGCCGGGCTGTGCGGCCTGCTGTTCAGCCCGATCGCCAGCCGGTTGCGCGGCATCTATCTCGGCATCGCCTCGCTCGGCCTGGTCTTCCTCGGCCACCACCTGCTGCTCAACCTGCGGCCGGTGACCGGCGGCTACGACGGGCGCTCGGTCACGCCGTTCGCGCTCGGCGGGTTCGTCTTCTCCGACGCCGGCGGCCTCGTCGTGCTCGGGGTGCCGTTCGGGGCCGTCGAGAACCTCTGGTATCTCTTCCTGGCCGTCACCGTCGTGGCCATGCTGGTGGCCCGCAACGTGCTGCGGGGCCGGCCGGGCCGGGCGTTCCGCCTCATACGTGACAGCGAGGTGGGCGCCGCCGCGATGGGCGTGCGGGTGCAGCGCACCAAAGCGGCCGCGTTCGTCCTGTCCTCGATGTACGCAGGCGCCGCCGGCGTGCTGACGGCGCTGGCGTTCCAGCGTGCCGTCCCCGACTATTTCGACCTCCATCTCTCCATCGACTTCCTCGCGATGATCATCCTTGGCGGGCTCGGCTCGACGTCCGGCGCCATCATCGGGGCGACGTTCGTGGTCGCGCTGCCGATCGTGCTGTCCCGCTACGCCGACGTGCTGCCGCTCGTCGTCGGCCCCGGCCAGGACGGGCTGGAAGCGTCCATCGCCGCGCAGTTCGTGTACGGCGCGCTCGTCGTGGTCGTCATGCTGACCCAGCCCGGCGGGGTGCGCGCGATGGTGCACGCCCTCCGGGACCGGCGCAGGCCGGCCGTCCCCTGACCCCTTCTCGACACCCCCCAGAGAACTACCAGGAGAACCCATGAACCGGTCCCGTCCGCGCGTCTTCGCCGCGGCCGCCCTCGTGGCCGCCCTGTCCGTCACCGCTTGCTCCACCAAGGCCACCTCGTCCGGGAGCGGCGCCGCCCCCGGTGTCAGTGACTCCACCATCAAACTGGGCATGCTGCTGGACCTGTCCGGCGCGTTCGCCACATCAGGGAAGACCAGCAACACCGCCAGCCAGTTCGCCGTCGACGAGATCAACGCGGCGGGCGGGGTGTGCGGGCGGAAGATCGAGCTCGTCATCCGGGACCACGGGTACGACGTGCAGAAGGCGGTCACGGCCTACGACGAGGTCGCGCCGCAGGTCCTCGGGTTGCTCAACGTCTACGGTTCGGCGATCACCTCGGCGCTGCGGGACAAGATCACCTCGAACGACATGCTGGTCGGCCTGACGGCGTTCGCGCCCACGCTGCTCGGCGATCCGCATCTCCTCGTGGTCGGCGCCACGTACGACGTCCAGGCGATCAACAGCGTCGACTGGATGGTGCGGGAGGGCATGTTGAAGAAGGGCGACACCCTCGGGCACATCTACCTGCAGGGCGAGATCGGCGAGAACAGCCTGAAGGGAAGCACGTTCGCAGCCGGGAAACTCGGTCTGAAACTGTCCGGCCAGCAGATCAAGCCGACCGACGCCGACCTCACCAGCCAGGTCAACGCGATGAAGGCGGCCGGTGCCAAGGCGATCCTGCTGGACTCGACGGCGAAGCAGACCGCGGCGGTGGCCAGCGCCGCCCAGGCCGCCGGACTCGACGTGCCGATCATGGGGAACGTGGCGACGTTCGCCACGAGCCTGCTGTCCACGGCGGCCGCGCCCGCGCTGATCAAGCGGTACTACCGGGTGTCGGGCATCGGGCTGCTCAGCGCGGACACCCCCGCGGTCAAGGCGCTCGCGGACAAGTGGAAGGCCAAGTTCGGCGCTCAGCAGCCGGAGTCGGGCGGCGCGGTGGTGCTCGCATACCTGTCGACCCACCTGTGGGCGAAGATCATCAGTGGTACGTGCAACGACCTGACCCGCAAGGGCCTGCTCGCCGCCCGCACCAAGGTGACCAGCTTCAGCATCGACGGGCTCGGGCCGGCGCTGGACCTGTCCGAGCCGGCGCAGCCGACCTCGCGGGCCAGCCAGATCCACCGCCCCGACCAGGGCGTCTACGCCGGCATGAAGCTCATCGAGGACTTCAAGGTGTCCGACCTCGCCAAGGAGTATCAGGTCAAGGCGGGCTAGCCCCGGCCGGGGCTGATGATCTCAACATCGGACACGCTTGGAATAGGATGTGGTGATGGCGACACGCGGCACGGCAGCGGCGGCGGATCGGCCGCCGGGGGCGGTGACCAGGGGAAACGGGCTTGCCGCGATCATGCGGTCGGCACGCGACATCTTCGCCGAGCGCGGCTACCACGGCGCCTCGATCAGGGACATCGCGAAGGGCGCGGGGCTGAGCCTCTCGGTTCTCTACTACTACCACGCAGGTAAGCAGGAGCTCCTCCACGCGCTGCTGGAAGACGCGCTCGACGACTGCCGGCGCGGCTGCGAGACGGCACTGACCGCCGCCGGGGACGACCCGGCGGCGCGGCTGAGCGCCTTCGTCCGGTCCACGGTCGAATACCGGGTGCGGCGCCAGGTCGACAGCCTGCTCGCGCTGCGAGAGCTGCGCAACCTGGAGCCGGAGCGGCTGGAGCGGTTCGTGGAGCGGCGCGACGCGCTGCCGAAACTGCTGCGTGAGATCATCGACGACGGCGCGGCGCGCGGCGTCTTCGCCACTCCCCATCCCGACGAGGCGCAGCGGGCGATCCTGGCGATGTGCAACGCGATCGCCCAGTGGTACCAACCCGACGGCGACCTGAGCGTCACCGACCTGGTGGAGCGCTACGTCCATCTGGCGCTCACGGTGGTGGAGCACCGCCCGCCGGCCCGAAGGTCGCGCGCCAAGACCCGCTGACCCGCCGATCCGGACCCTGACATCGCCGGTCCGCGACCTACACTTAACGATCGTTCGACAAGATCCTGGTCTTGCCGGCAGAGAGAGGAACGATGCGACGCACCGTCTTCGACGACGACCATGAGGCGTTCCGGGCCACCGTCCGTGACTTCCTCGCCCGGGAGGTCGTCCCGATCTTCCCCGCGTGGGAGAAGGCGGGCGCGGCGCCCCGCGACTTCTACCGGCGGCTCGGCAAGCTGGGCGTGCTCGGCCTGCAGGTCCCCGAGGAGTACGGCGGCGGCGGCCAGCGCGGCTTCAGGTTCAACGTCGTGGTGAACGAGGAACTGGCGCGGGCGAAGCTGGGCCTCGGCCCGGTACGGGTGCACACCGACATCGTGCTGCCGTACCTGCTGCGCTACGCCTCCGAGGAGCAGAAGCGGCGCTGGCTGCCAGGGGTGGCCAACGGCGAGCTGATGACCGCGATCGCGATGACCGAGCCGGGAACCGGGTCGGACCTCGCCGGCATCGCCACGACCGCGGTGCTCGACGGGGACCATTATGTGCTCAACGGGGCCAAGACCTTCATCACCGGCGCTGTCAACGCCGACCTCGTACTCGTCGTCGCCCGTACGTCCCCGCCCACGGGCGACCGGCGGGCGGGGCTGAGCATCCTGGTCGTCGAGGCGGGCTCGCCCGGCTTCTCGGTGGGCCGCAATCTGGACAAGCTCGGGCTCAAGGCGCAGGACACCGCCGAGCTGGCCTTCGAGGACGTCGCCGTGCCGGCGGCGAACCTGCTGGGCGAGGAGGGCCGCGCGTTCGAGTTCCTCCGCCACAACCTCGCGCAGGAGCGACTGTCCATCGCCGTGAACGCGCAGGCGGCAGCGGCGACGGCGCTGGAGGTCACCCTCGCCTACGTGAACGAGCGGAACGTCTTCGGCCGGCCGCTGTCCGGCTTCCAGAACACCAAGTTCGTGCTCGCCGAGTGCGCGACCGACGTGGAGGCGGGCCAGGCGCTGGTCGACCGCGCGCTGGAGGAGCACGACGCCGGCGAGCTGAGCGCGGCCGACGCGGCCAAGGTGAAGCTCTTCTGCACCGAGCTGCAGTCCCGCGTCGTCGACAAGTGCCTGCAACTGCACGGCGGCTACGGGTACGTGCTGGAATACCCGATCGCCCGCATGTACGCCGACGCGCGCGTCACCCGCATCTACGGTGGCACCAGCGAGGTCATGAAGAGCATCATCGCCAAGTCCATCGGCCTCTGACCAAGGGAGCACCTCGATGAGCACAGTGCTGACCGAATTCGCGGACGGCATCGCGGTCATCACCATCAACCGGCCCGCGGCACGCAACGCGGTGGACCTGGAGACGACGAAGGCGCTCGCGGCGGCGATCGACGAGCTCGAGTCCAGGCCCGACCTGAAGGTGGGGATCCTCACCGGAGCCGGCGGCACGTTCTGCTCCGGCATGGATCTGAAGGCGTTCACGCGGGGCGAGAAGCCTGCCCTGCCGGGGCGCGGCTTCGCCGGCATCACCGAGCGGCTTCCGGAGAAACCGCTGATCGCGGCGGTTGAGGGGTGGGCGGCCGCGGGTGGCTGCGAGCTGGCGCTGGCGGCCGATCTGGTGGTGGCGTCCCGAACTGCCCAGTTCAGCCTGCCCGAGGTCAAGCGGGGGCTGATCGCGGTCGGAGGCGGATTGTTGCGGGTGGCGAAGGCGTTGCCACACCACCTCGCCATGCAGCTGGTGCTCACCGGTGATCCGTTGCCGGCGGCGCGGGCGCACGCGTACGGGCTGGTCAACGAGCTCACCGAGCCGGGTGTGGCGCTGGAGGGGGCGCGGGCGCTGGCCGCCAGGATCGCCGCCAACGCGCCGTTCGCGGTGCGGATGTCCAAGCGGATCCTGTCGTCGTCGGTGAACTACACCGACGAGGCCGCGTTCGCGGCGCAGCTGAAGGTGTGGGCCGAGGTGGTGGCCTCCGCCGACGCGCAGGAGGGCGCCCGCGCCTTCGCCGAGAAGCGGACGCCGATCTGGGACCGTTGACCTGCCTTCCCTCGGGCAGCGACCGCTGACCTGACTTCCTTCGGGCGGCGACCGCCGACTTGCCCCGGGGATCCTCAGGCGTCGAGAAGGAGCGTGATGGTCTCGGCGACGCAGGCGGGTTTTCGTTCGCCGTCGAGCTCGATGGTGTAGCGCGTCGTGAGTGCGGCGCCCGTCGCGGTCTCCCGCAGGCCGGCGAAGGCGGCCACCGCCCGCAGGCGCGAGCCCTCAGGCACGGGCGAGGGGAAGCGGACCTTGTTCACGCCGTAGTTGACGCGGGCCCCGCCCAGGTCGAGGCGGAAGAGCCGGGGCCCGAAGTGCGGGATCAGCGACAGCGTCAGGTATCCGTGCGCGATGGTGCGGCCGAACGGACCGGACGCGGCCCGTTCTGGGTCGACATGGATCCACTGGTGGTCGCCGGTGGCGTCGGCGAAGGCGTCGATGCGCTCCTGATCCACGACGAGCCAGTCGCTGGGGCCGATGGGCTCGTCGAGGGCGCTCTTCACCTCCTCCAGGGAGGTGAAGACGCGGGCGGTCATGACGTCACCCGTTCGAAGACGGCGGCCAGGCCCTGGCCGCCGCCGATGCACATGGTCTCCAGGCCGTACCTGGCCTCGCGCCGGCAGAGCTCGCGGGACAGCGTCGCCAGCATCCGCACACCGGTGGCGCCGACCGGGTGGCCGAGCGAGATGCCGGAGCCGTGGACGTTCGTACGCTCCAGGTCCTCCTCGCCGAACTTCCACTCCCTCATGACCGCCAGCGCCTGGGCCGCGAACGCCTCGTTGAGCTCGATGAGTTCCATGTCGTGCAGCGAGAGGCCGGCCCGGTCCAGGGCGGCCGCGGTGGCGGGTACCGGGCCGATGCCCATGGTCTCCGGCGCGACCCCGGCCACGGCCCACGACACGAGGCGGACCAGCGGTCGCAGGCCGAGCCGGTCGGCGCGCTCGGGGGTGGTGACGAGGCACATGGCGGCGGCGTCGTTCTGCCCGCTCGCGTTGCCCGCCGTGACGGTCGCCTCCGGGTCGGAGCCGGCCAGGAGTGGCTTGAGCCTGGACAGGGACTCCAAAGAGGTGTCGGCGCGGGGGTGCTCGTCGGTGTCGATCACGGCCTCGCCGCTCCTGGTGGAGACCGAGGTCGGGATGATCTCCTCGGCCAGGATGCCGTCGGCCTGGGCCCTGACCGCGCGCTGGTGGGACAGCAGGGCCAGCTCGTCCTGTTCCCGGCGCGAGATCGCGTACGCGCGGCGCAGGCTCTCGGCGGTCTCGATCATGCCGCCGGGGATCGGGTGTCTCCGGCCGCCCGCGGTCTGCCGGGCGCGTACGAGGCTGTCGTGCACCGCTACGCCGTTCCTCGCGCCCCAGCGCATGTCCGTGGAGTAGAACGTGGCGTTGCTCATGCTCTCCGTGCCGCCCGCGACGACGACCTCATGAACCCCGGTCTGCACCTGCATGGCGGCGTGAATGACGGCCTGCAGGCCCGAGCCGCACCGGCGGTCGAGGTGGAAGCCGGGGACGTGGGCGGGCAGACCGGCGTCGAGCGCGACGACGCGGCCGATCGCGGGCGCCTCGCTGCTGGCGTTGCAGTGGCCCAGGACGACGTCCTCGATCTCGTCCGGCACGAGGCCGGTGCGCTCGATCAGGCCCTTGAGCGCGATGACGCCGAGGTCGGCCGCCGTCAGGCTCCTGAACATCCCGCCGTAACGGCCTATCGGGGTGCGGACGGGCTCACAGATGACCGCCTCACGCATGGCCGGCCCCTTCCTGCTCGATCGTCAAGGTACTGCGGGGCTCGTCATCCGCGCCGAACACGCCCAGCGTCAGCGATCCGGTGTCCTCGACCCGCCGGAGCTCCACCCGCTGGCCGCAGAACAGCGGCTTGCGGTTGCGGTGCCGCAGGCGGACGACCTCGCCCCGGTGCCCTTCGAGGCGGAGGATCTCCGCAAGGGCGAGCGTCATCAGGGGGCCGTGCACGACCAGGCCGGGATAGCCCTCGACACGGGTGGTGTACGGCCAGTCGTAGTGGATGCGGTGGGGATTCGCGCTCGCCGCGCTGAAGCGCATCAGCAGCGTCGGATCCGTGGCGAAATCCCAGGCCCACTCCCCCGTCCGGGTGAACGGAGCGCGGGCGGGGGCCGCGTCGGGCGGCTGCGCGGCCGAGGGCGCGGCGGGCCCGGCGTCCCGGTAGATCAGGTCCTGGCGCTCCTCGATCGCGAGTTTGTCATGCTCGTCGTACAGGGCGGTGACGACGGTCACCACGACGAGGCGGCCGGTGCGGCCGGACTTCTCGGTGACCGACTCCACGCGCGCCTCACGGCGGACCGTGCCACCGACCGTGAGCGGGGCATGGAGGACGACCTCGCCGCCGGCGAACATCCGGCGCGGCAGTTCCACCGGGGGCAGGAACGACCCGCGCGCCGGATGGCCGTCGGCGCCGAGCGCGGACGAGCGGGGCCAGCGGGCCAGGGCGAGCCAGTGCCACAGCGGCGGAAGGACGTCCCCCGGGCCGATCGCGGGCGTGCCGTCGTCGAACAACGCCGACAGCGCCGCCACCGGATGGGGGTCGACCGTCTCGGTCGTGACGACGGTGTGCGGTGCCCAGCTCGCATCAACCGCCCGCCGGTGACTGCTCACATCAACCGCCCGCCGGTGACTGCTCACATCAACCGCCCGCCGGTGACTTCGAGCACGGTGCCGGTCATGTACGACGACAGATCCGAGGCCAGGAACAACGCCACCGAGGCGACCTCGTGCGCCTCGCCCGCCCGTCCCATCGGGATCTCGGCCAGCTTCTGGTCCCACGCCTTCTGCGGCATCGCCTCGGTCATGGCCGAGCGGATCAGGCCCGGCTGGATGGCGTTGACCCGGACGCCGTGGTGGGCCAACTCCTTGGCGGCGGCCTTGGACAGGCCGACGACACCGGCCTTGGCGGCGGAGTAGTTGGTCTGGCCGACCATGCCGACCTTCCCCGACAGCGAGGAGATGTTCACGATCGCGCCGCTCTTCTGCTCGCGCATGACGGCGGCGGCCTTGCGGGTGCCGTTCCAGGTGCCCTTGAGGTGGACGTCGATGACCTGGTCGAACTGCTCCTCGGTCATCGTGCGCATCGTCGCGTCGCGGGTGATCCCGGCGTTGTTGACCATGACGTCCAGCGAGCCGAACGCCTCCAGCGCCGTCCGGATCAGGGCGTCCACGTCCGCGGCGCGGGTGACGTCGCACCGCGCCGCCCGGGCCACGCCTGGCCCGCCGAGCCCCTTGGCCACCGCCTCGGCGGCCTCCAGGTTGAGGTCACCGATCACGATCCGCGCGCCTTCCCTGACGAAGACCTCCGCGATGGCGAGGCCGATGCCCTGGGCGGCGCCGGTGACGACCGCGGTCTTGCCGTTGAGCAGCATCATGTTTCCTCAGCTGATGGGGTTGCGGGCGATCAGTTGGGCGGCGATGACGTTGCGCTGGATCTCGTTGGTGCCCTCGCCGAGGATCATCAGCGGGGCGTCCCGGAAGTAGCGCTCGACGTCGAACTCCTTGGAGTAGCCGTACCCGCCGTGCACGCGCATCGCGTCCAGCGTCACCTGCATCGCAGCCTCGGAGGCGAAGAGCTTGGCCATACCGGCCTCCATGTCGGCGCGGCCGCCCGCGTCGAGCCGGCGGGCGGCGTCCTCGGTGAGCAGCCGTGCCGCCTGGACCTTGGTCGCCATGTCGGCCAGCAGGTTGCCCACCGACTGGTGTTTCCAGATCGGCTTGCCGAACGACTCGCGTTCTTGCGCGTACCGCACCGCGTCGTCGAGCGCGGCCTGGGCGACGCCGACCGCGCGGGCGGCGACTTGGATCCTGCCGATCTCCAGGCCACGCATCATCTGCGCCCAGCCCTGGTTCGGCTCGTCGCCGAGCACGGCGGACGCGGGGACCCGCATGTCGTCGAAGACGAGCTCACAGGACTCGACGCCGCGATAGCCGAGCTTCGGCAGGTTCTTGGACACGGTCATGCCGTCGCCGGGCTCGACGAGGAGCACACTCATGCCCCGGTGCGCCGGCTTCGCGTCCGGGTCGGTCACGCAGAGTAGGCCGATGAGGCCGGCGTGGCGGGCGTTGGTGATCCAGGTCTTCGACCCGGTGATCAACAGGTCGCCGCCGTCCTCGCGGGCGTGCGTGCGCATCGCCTGCAGGTCGCTGCCGCCGCCGGGCTCGGTGAGCGCCATCGCCGCCCGGATCGTGCCGTCGGCCATCCGGGGCAGGTAACGTTCGCGCTGGTCAGGGGTGCCGAACGTGCGGATCATGTAGGTGATGACCGAGTGCCCGCCGATGGCGCCGGCCAGGCTCATCCAGCCGCGGGCCAGCTCCTCGGTGACCCGGGCGAAGCACTCCGTACTCACCTCCACGCCGCCGTGCTCGGCGGGCGCGAGCAGGCCGAAGAAGCCCAGCTTCTTCATCTCCTCGATGAACTCGGCGGGGTAGGCGTCCACCGACTCGTAGTCCCGTACTCGCGGCCGCACCCGCTCGTCGACGAATTCGCCGGCCAGGGCGACGATCTCCCTTTCGTCCTCGGTCAGTGCGCTCATGATCGCTCTCCGCTTCGTTCCGCGCCCTTGAGCAGTTGCTTGGCGATGATGACCTTTTGCACCTCGCTCGTGCCCTCGTACAGCCGGAACAGGCGGGCGTCGCGGTAGAACCGCTCGACCGGGACCGACCGCATGTATCCCAGGCCGCCGTGAATCTGTACGGCGCGGTCGGCCACCCGGCCGACCATCTCCGAGCAGAAGAGCTTCGCGCACGAGGGGGCCATGCGCCGGTCGCTGCCGTCGTCGTAGGCCCGCGCCGCGTCCAGCACCATCGCCCGCCCGGCCATGAGCTCGGTCTGCGAGTCCGCGAGCATCGCCTGCACCTGCTGGAACTCCGCGATGGGCCGCCCGCCCTGCCGGGTGGCGGCGGCATGGGTGACGCTCTCCTCGACGAGCCGCTGGGCCAGCCCGACGCAGATCGCCGCGATGTGCAGCCGGCCGCGCGCCAGCGAGCGCATGGCGGCCGCGAACCCCTCGCCCTCGACTCCGCCGATCAGCGCGGAGTCGGGCACGAAGACGTCGTCGAGGAAGACCTCGGCGGTGTGTGCTCCGCGCTGTCCCATCTTCTCGTCCTTGGGGCCGACCGTGAGCCCCTCGGCGCCGGACTCCACCACGAAGACGGAGATGGCCTTGGTGCCCTCGGTGTCGGCGTTCGTCCTGGCGAAGACCATGAACAGGTCGGCCCGGTCGGCGTTCGTGATGAACCGCTTCTGGCCGGTGAGCCGGTAGCCGCCCTCGGCCCGGACCGCCCGAGTCCGCAGCCCGCTGGGGTCGGAGCCGGCCTCGGGCTCGGTCAGCGCGAACGCGGCGATCTGGTCGCCGGCCGCCAGCGCGGGGAGGTGTCGCCGCTTCTGCTCGTCGGTGCCGAAGTTCACCAGCACCTGGCCGGCGATGCCGTTGTTGGTGCCGAGCATCGAGCGGAAGGCCGGCGCGGTGTGGCCGAGCTCCATCGCCAGCTGAACATCCTCGATCATGGTGAACCCGAGCCCGCCGTGCTCCTCCGGCAGCGCGTAGCCGAACAACCCCATGTCAGCCGCCTTCGCACGGATGGCCTCGGGGATCTCGTCGGTCTGCTCGATGACGTCTTCGGCGGGCACGACCTCCTTGCGTACGAAGGTGCGCACGGCGGCCAGCACCTCCTGGAACGCTTCGATGTCCACTGTTCAGCTCCTGAGGGTGGTGGGCGACGGCTCGGGCTTGAGGATCTTTCCGGCGGGCGAGGTGGGCAGCGCGTCGACCATGCCCTCCGGCCAGTACGCGTTCACCGCACCGCCCCCACTGCCAGCAGGTTTTCGATCTCCTCGGAGGTATGTCCAAGTTCGGCGAGGATCGCACGGGTGTCCTGGCCAGGGACGGGCGCGGGTGCCGGCCTGTCGCTAGGGGTGCCGGCGAACCGGGGCGCGGGCGCGGGCTGGATGGCGCCCTCGGCGTCGGTGTAGAAGCTGTCCCGGGCGGCGTTGTGGGGATGCGCGACGACCTCGTCCATGGTCAGCACCGGTGTGACGCAGGCGTCGACGCCGGCGAAGCGCGCCACCCATTCCTCGCGGGAGGCGTTCTTGAACGCCTTGGCGAAGGTCTCCCGCATCGCGGGCCAGGTGGCCGGGTCGCGCTGGGCGGCGAGGTCGACCGCGTGAGCGACGCCAAGGACGTCCACGAGCTTGGCGAAGAAGGCGCCTTCGATGGCGCCCACGGCCACGTGCCGCCCGTCGGCGCACTCGTAGGTGTCGTAGAAGGGGGCGCCGCCGTCGAGCAGGTTCGCGCCACGCTCGGTGGCCCAGGCGCCGTGCGCGTACCGGCCATAGATCATCGACATCAGCAGGCCGGAGCCCTCGACCATCGCCGCGTCCACCACCTGGCCGCGTCCCGACGCGCGCGCGTTCAGCACCGCGGCCAGCACGCCGAGCGCCAGCAGCATGCCGCCGCCGCCGAAGTCGCCGACCAGGTTGAGCGGCGGCGTGGGCGGGTGATCGGGACGGCCGATCGCGGCCAGCGCGCCGGAGAGCGCGATGTAGTTGATGTCGTGGCCGGCCCGCATGGCCAGTGGCCCGTCCTGGCCGAAGCCGGTCATCCGGCCGAACACCAGGCGCGGATTGCTCTCGGCCAGCGTCCCGGGATCGAACCCCAGCCGCTCGGCCACGCCGGGACGGAAGCCCTCCAGGACCGCGTCCGCCGTGTCGATCAGGGCCCGGACGACGGCGGCGCCACGGGGGTTCTTCAGATCGGCGACCAGCGAGCGGCGCCCGCGGTCGAGCACCGGGTTCGGGCGCGCGTCCCGATCGGCGGGGCGGTGGACGCGGATCACCTCCGCCCCCAGATCGGCCAGCATCATGGCGGCGAACGGAACGGGGCCGATGCCGCCCAGCTCGACGACCCGCACTCCGGTGAGAGGACCGTTCACGGTCATCGGCCCTGCCAGTTCGGCCGGCGCTTCTCGGCGAAGGCGCGGGCGCCTTCCTTGGCGTCCTCCGAGGCGAAGACCGGCTCGATGATCAGCCGCTGGCGGACGAACCGCTCCTCCTCCGGCCACTGCTCGTGCTCTTTGATCACTCGCTTGGTGGCGAGCGTGGCGAGCGGGCCGTTCTCCGCGATGCGGGCGGCGAGCGTCAGTGCGGCGTCCAGTGCCTCGCCCTCCTCGGTGAGCCGGTTGACCAGGCCTATCTCGTACGCCCGCGCGGCCGTGATCAGGTCCCCGGTCAGCGCGAGCTCCATCGCGATCTGCGGGGGGACACGGTGCGGCAGGCGCAGCAGCCCACCGGCGGCGGCCACCAGGCCCCGTTTGACCTCCGGGATGCCGAACTTCGCCGTCCGCGCCGCCACGACGAGGTCGCAGGCGAGGACGATCTCGCAGCCGCCGGCCAGCGCGTAGCCCTCGACCGCGGCGATCAGCGGCTTCTTCGGCGGCGCCTCGGTCACGCCGGCGAATCCCCGGCCCTCGAGGCTCGGCCGCTCGCCGCGCAGAAATGCCTTCAGGTCCATGCCCGCGCAAAAGCAGTCTCCGGCCCCGGTAAGGACGGCGGCGGAGAGGTCGTCGCGCCGATCGAGCTCGTCGAGCGCGGCGGCGATGCCCTCGGACACGGCGCGGGTGACAGCGTTCTTGGCGTGCGGGCGGTTGATGGTGATCACCGCGATGCGCGACTCGTGACGCACCAGCACGTCGTCACCGACGGCGGTCGTGCCGCTCTCCGTTGTCATCGTGCTCCTGGGTCATCGAACAGGTCAGCCGGTGGCGTCCCGGCGTATCCCGACTGCATCATCACCGCACCGGTACGCGCAAAGACCAGGGTGCGTATGGATCTATCGGCGCTGCCTATGAGTAAAGTTCAGGGCATGGACCTGCGGCTCGTCACGTACTTCGTAGCGGTCGTCGACCATGGCGGCGTCACCAAGGCCGCGAAGGCGCTCTACATCGCGCAGCCGTCGCTGTCCCAGGCGATCCGCAGCCTTGAACGCCAGCTGGGCACACAGCTGTTCGACCGGTCCGGCCGCTGGCTCACCCTGACCGCCGACGGGCGGGCGTTCGTCGACCCGGCCCGGCAGATCCTGGCCGACGTCGAGGCCGCCAAGCGGCGCGTGCACGCCGTCAGAGACCTGCTGACCGGGCGTCTGGAGATCGCGGTGCTGTCCGCGCTGTCCGCCGATCCGCTGCCGGAGCTGACCAGCGCGCTGCACCGGGCGCATCCTGGGATCCTGGTCACCGTACGCGATCCCGGCAGCTCATCGGGGGTCCTGAGCCAGGTGCGCCAGGGCGATGCCGAGCTGGGGCTGACGGACGCACCGGTGAGGAGCGACCTGTTGCGGACCCAGGAGCTCTGGGAGCATGAGATCACTCTCGTCCTCCCCCCGCACCTGGCCGCCGCGCTGCCCGACCCGGTCCCGCTGGCCGCGATCGGCGACATCCCCCTGGTCCTGGAATCCTCGGAGGCGGGCGGCCGGGCCGCACTCGACGACGTGCTGGGGCAGGCCGTTGGCTTCGTGGCCGTCGAGTGCGCGCACCGGCAGGCGATCTGGGAGCTGGTCATGCACGGCGCGGGCGCCACGTTCCTCCCCCGGCGGATCGCCGAGACCGAGCTGCGCAACGTGGTGGTGCGATCAACGTCGCCGCAGGTGCGGCGGACGGTGCGCCTGGTGTTCCGGCCTGGGCCGCTGTCCCCCGCCGCCACGGCCTTTCTGAACGTGGCGGCGGACATGAGCCGGCGACGGCTCTCATAGGTTCGGCCTATCGGACGATGCGGCGTTCGCTCTTTGCGCGACGCCCGAGGGGATGGTCGACTCTCAGCAGCGCGCGATGCCCGAGGGGATGGTCGACTCTCGGCAGCGCACGCCGGCCGGATGCGAAGGAGAACCGACGTGAACACACCGTCCGCCTACTCGGGAATGACAATCAGTGACCAGCTCGCCCGGCACGCCCGATCCATCCCCGACGCGGTGGCGCTGCGCATGGACGGGGTCGACCGGACGTACGGCCAGCTAAACGTAAGGGTCGACCGGCTGGTCCACGTCCTCGGGGCGCGCGGCGTCGGTCCGGGTGACCGGGTCGTGGTGATGATGTACAACGGGCTCGAACCGGTGGAGGTCTTCTTCGCCTGCGCCCGCATGGGGGCGGTCTGCGTACCGGTGAACTTCCGGCTGCACGCCGACGAGGTGGCCTACCAGCTGGCCGACAGCGGAGCCGTGGTCGCCGTCGTCGAGGACGGCCTGGCCGCCACCTTCGCGCGGGCGTGGAAGAACGTGCCGACCGTGCGGCACTGCCTCGTGGCGGGAGCGGCCGGCGAGCTGGGCGCGGACCTGGAGTCGTACGAGGACGCGCTGCGCGAGGCGCCCAAGAGCGGCGCCCGCGTGGCGGTCGACCCCCACGCGCCCGCGTTCATCATGTACACCTCCGGCACGACCGGCCGGCCCAAGGGTGCCGTGCTCACGCACTACAACCTGGCCGTCCAGACCATGAGCAGGTTCGCCCACATCGGCGTGCCGAGCGACTGCCGGGCGTGGCTGATCAGCACCCCGCTCTTCCACATCGGCGGCCTGGCCGCCCTGCTGTCCAGCGTCATGGTCGGCGGGCGGACAGTGATCGCCAGGTCCGGCCGGTTCGACCCGGTGGGGACCTTGGACCTGCTCGAACGCGAGCGCATCGGCTACGTCTTCCTCGTCCCCGCCCAGTGGCAGGCGGTCTGCGACGTTCCGGGCATCGCGGAGCGGGATCTGTCGGCGCTGCGGCTCATCTCGTGGGGCGCCGCTCCCGCGACCAAGGCGTTGCTGCTCCGGATGATCGAGACCTTCCCCGGCGCGAGGCTGCTGAGCGTGTTCGGCCAGACGGAGACCAGCGCGGTGTCGACCGTGCTCCTCGGCGAGGAAGCCCTCCGCAAGATCGGGTCAGTGGGGACCCCGCTGGTCAACGTCGAGGTCCGCATCGTGGACGAGCAGATGAACGACGTGCCGCGAGGCGAGATCGGCGAGATCGTCTACCGCGGACCGACGATCATGACGGCCTACTGGAACAAGCCGGCCGAGACGGCGGCGGCCTTCGCCGGAGGCTGGTTCCACTCGGGCGATCTCGTCCGCCAGGACGAGGACGGCTACATCTATGTCGTCGACCGCCTCAAAGACATGATCATCTCTGGTGGGGAGAACATCTACTCCGCCGAGGTGGAGGAGGCCATCGCCGCCCACCCGGGGGTGGCGGAGGTCGCCGTGGTGGGCGTGCCGGACGAGCGATGGGGCGAGACGCCGCTGGCCGTCGTGGTGCCCGCCAGCGAGGGGGGCCTGCCTACGGCCGAGGACATCAGGGAGTGGTGCCGGACGCGGCTGGCGGCCTACAAAGTGCCACGGCGCGTCACCGTGATCGCCGAGCTGCCGCGCAACGCGAGCGGGAAGGTGCGCAAGCACGAGCTGCGGCAGGCCTACGGGCCGGCCGCGACCATACCGACGAACGCGCGACCCGGCGGGGACAGCGCCGCGGGGTCGTAGACCAGTCCATACGCCCGGCTGATCGGTGGTTCCAGACGGCGCACGACGGCCCCCCGGGCCGCGGCGGCCTCAGCCATCGACCGCTCCAGGAACGTGGCGCCCACGCCGGCGAGTACGAAGGGCAGGCGGGCCTCACGGTGCTCCACCACGACGGACGGCCCGATGGCGCGTCCCGCCGCCGCGACCGCCTGCTCGATCCCGCCGACGACCTGGGAGCTGCCGCGCGGTACGGTCACCTGCGGGATGTCCGGCAGTTCGGCGAGCGGCAGCGGATCGGACGGCGGCGCCGAGCCGGGCGGGAGGACGAGCCAGTATTCCTGCACCCCGAGTTCGCGCACCTCCAGTCCGGCGCAGTCCGTGGCGGGCAGATGGCAGGCCACGATCTCGCAGTGCCCTTCCCTGATCAGGGACGCCGCCATGGTCTCGTCGCGCAGATCGCCGATGCGGATGGAGACCTTCGGGAACTCCCTGCGGAAGGCGCCGACCAGGCGGGCCACCGGGTCCGCGGACAGGGCGGCCATGGCGAAGACGTCCAACCGCCCCCGCGGCCGGCCGGCCGCGTCGACGAACGAGCTCTCCGCGGCGACGACGTCGCGCAGGATGCGGCGCGCGGGCCCCACCAGGCTGTGGCCGGCCGAGGTGAGCACCATGCCGCGGCCGATGCGGTGGAACAGCGGGACGCCGAGCTCGCGCTCCAGCCCCTGGATGGCCTGCGAGACGGTGGGCTGGGCGACGTCGAGCGCGGTCGCCGCGGCGTTGATGCCGTTGTGGTCGACGACCGCGAGGAAATACTTGATCTGGTGCAGGTCCACGCCCTGACTGTATCCAGCAGCGCCCATGCGGCCGCCTCAGCGCGGCGCCATGCGGATGGCGCCGTCGAGCCGGATGGTCTCGCCGTTGAGGTAGCCGTTCTCCAGGATCTGGCCCGCCATCCGCGCGAACTCGTCCGGGCGGCCGAGCCGGGCCGGGTTGGGCACGCCGGCCTCCAGGGAGGCCCGGACGTCCTCCCGCAGGCGGGCCAGCAGGGGCGTGTCCATGATCCCGGGCGCGATCGTGCACACCCGGATCGACCGGCTCGCCAGGTCACGAGCCGCCGTCAGCGTCATGCCGACGATGCCCGCCTTCGCCGCGGTGTACGGGATCTGGCCGATCTGGCCTTCGTACGCGGCAACCGACGCGGTCAGCACGATGGCGCCACGTTCGCCGTCGATCTCGTCCTGGCGGGCGATGCGGGCGGCGGCGAGGCGCAGGGCGTTGAACGAGCCGACCAGGTTGAGCTTGATCACCCATTCGAAGTCCTCCAGGGAGCCGGGCTCGCCCTCCTTGTCCAGCAGCCTCAGCCGGCGGCCGGCGCCCGCGCAGTGCACGAGCCCCCGCAGGCCGCCGAACTCGTCGGCCACGTCGAGTGCCGCCGCGAACCCCTCGGCGTCGGTGACGTCCGCGGCGGCGAACCGCGCCGCCGCACCGAGCTCCTTGACGACGGTTTCGCCGGCGGAGCCGGGCAGGTCGACGATGACCACCTTGCCGCCCGCCTCGACAAGCCGCCGGGCCGTCGCCAGCCCGAGGCCGGACGCGCCTCCGGTGACGGCGGTGCACAATCCTTCCAAACGCATGGGTGAGGCCCTCTCGTCAGAGCAGTTCGAGGATGGTCGCGTTGGCCATGCCGCCCGCTTCGCACATGGTCTGCAGCCCGAAGCGGAGGCCCTGGTCCTTCATGTGGTGGACGAGGCGCGTCATCAGGACGGCGCCCGAGCCGCCCAGCGGATGGCCCACGGCGATCGCCCCGCCCAGGGGGTTGAGCCGGTCGCCGGAGACGCCGGTCTCGGCCTGCCAGGCCAGCGGGACCGGGGCGAATGCCTCGTTCACCTCGAAGGCTCCGATGTCGTCGATTCGCAGGCCGGACTTCTTGAGCGCCTTGGCCGTGGCCTCGATGGGCGCGGTCAGCATGATGACCGGGTCGTCGGCCGCCAGTGCGGCGGTGTGCACACGGGCGAGCGGCCGCCATCCACGCGCCCGGGCGGTCTCGCCGGAGGTGAGGAGCAGGGCGCCCGCGCCGTCGGAGATCTGCGAGGCGTTGCCGGCGGTGATCACGCCGTCGTCGCGGAACGCGGTCTTCAGCCCTGCCAGCGTCTCCACCGACGAGCCGCGGCGGATGCCCTCGTCGGCCCGCAGGGCTCCCTCGACGGGCGCGAGCTGCCCGTCGAGCGCGCCGGAGTCGACGGCCGCCGCCGCCCGGGTATGTGACCGGGCGGAGTACTCGTCAAGCTGCCGCCGGGACAGACCCCACCGCTCGGCCATCATCTCCGCCCCGGTGCCCTGGCTGAAGCCGGACACGCCATAACGTTCGAGCACCTCGTCCGGGTACGGGCGACCGTCCCGCGCGGCCGAGCCCATGGGCACGCGGCTCATCGACTCGACGCCACCGGCGATCACGATGTCGTGGTGTCCGGCGATGATCCCGGCGGCCGCGAAGTGGACCGCCTGCTGGCTGGAGCCGCACCGGCGGTCGACCGTGGTGCCGGGGACCGATTCCGGCCAGCCCGCCGCGAGCACGGCGACCCGGCCGATGTTGCCGGACTGGTCTCCGGCCTGACTGACGCATCCCCAGATGACGTCGTCGATCTCCGCCGGCTCCACTCCGGTACGCCCGGCGAGCGCCTTGAGCACGTGTGCCGAGAGGGTCGCGGGGTGAATGCCAGACAGCGCTCCGTTGCGTTTTCCGATGGGGGTACGAACCGCATCGACGATGACCGCGTCCCTCACGCGCTTCTCCTCGGGGTGCTGGTGCCATGAACTGGGATTCGCCGCTCGGAACAGGCCTGCCGGAGCCGTTTCGAATCAACCACACGCTCAGGACCCGGCACAAAGCCCGGATTGCGATCGGGGATATCGCCTATACCTATGTGACGCGGCGTGTGGGCTTCGGCGAGGACTGGGGGCGCTGTTCGACATTTCGCGGTTCGTCGCACACCGTTTGCGCTCCGGTCTGGGCGCGGATCAGCCGGGCGTAGCGGCCCTGGAGAGTGAGCAGTTCGGCGTGGGTACCTCGCTCGGCGATCCGGCCGTCCTCCACGACAAGGATGAGGTCGGCGTCGCGTACGGTGCTGAGCCGGTGGGCGATGACGATCCTGGTCTGGGTCAGCCAGGCGAGGTTGTCCTCGATCGCGGCCTCCGTCGCGCTGTCGAGATGGCTGGTGGCCTCGTCGAGCAGCAGGATCTTCGGGCGGGACAGCAGCGCGCGGGCGAGGGCGAGCCGCTGCTGCTGGCCGCCGGACAGGCCGCCGCCCTCCACGAGCATGGTGTCGTACGACATGGGCATGGCGGCGATCTCGTCGTGAACGCAGGCGAGCTGGGCCGCGTGGGCGACCCGGTCGAGCGACGCGTCGGGGTCGTTGAGCGCGATGTTCTCCCGGATCGTGCCGGTGAACAGCGACGGCTCCTGGGTGACCACGCCGAACTGCCGGCGCAGGGAGCGCAGGTTGAGCTCGGCGGCAGGGACGCCGTCGTAGCGGATCTCGCCGGACGTGGGCGTGTGGAGGGCGAGCAGCAACCTGGCGAGTGTGCTCTTACCCGAGCCCGAGGGCCCGACCAGGGCGACCTTCTGGCCCGGCCGTATCGAAAGCGATATGTCGTGGAGCGTCCAGGGCCCGCGCGGATCGTGGCGGAAGCTCACCTCGCGCAGCTCCACGGCGCCGCGCAGCCGCAGCACCTCGATGCCCTCGGCCGGTTCGGGGTCGGCGGCCAGGATGTCGGCCAGCCGGTCGAAGTGCGCGCCGGCCTGCTGGAGGTTCTGCAGGGCGGTCATCAGCGAGCCGAGCGGAGTGAGCGCGGCGGCGGCGAGCGAGTTGAGCGCGAGCAGCATGCCCAGCGAGAGCGAGCCGTCCAGGACCCGCCATGCGCCGGCCCACAGCAGCCCGAGCGGCGCCAGGTAGCGGATCGCGCCGAGCGCCGCGTCGACCAGTCCTCTGACGAGGCCGCCACGCAGGTCGGCGTCAAGCTGGACGTCGAACTGCTCCGACCACCGCTTCATCGCGCGCGGCTCGGCGCCGGAGGCCTTGAGCGTCTCGATGCCGCGTACGGCCTCCATCAGCCGGGTCTGCGTGCCGGCCAGAGCGGACAGCTCGCGCCGGGTCAGGTCGCCGACCCGGCGCGACGTGCCGAGCAGCAAGCCGGCCTGAGCCATGGCGAGCAGCACGAGAAATCCGCCCAGAACGGGGTCGGCCACAAAGACGAGGACGAGGTAGACCAGGGCGAGGGGCCCGTCCAGCAGCGTCGACAGGATCTGCCCGGTGAGCGTCTCGCGCAGGGAGGTGACGCTGTTGGCCCGGCTCATCAGGTCACCCGTGCCGCGGGTGGCGAAGTAGCGGTACGGCAGCGCGACGAGGTGGGCGACCAGGTTCCGGGTCACCTCACCATCGGTGCGCGCACGCAGGGCCACCAGCAGCACCGAACGCAGGTATCCCACCGCGAACTGCGTCACCGCGGCGGCCAGCACGGCCCCACCGGCCAGCGCGAGCAGATGCTCGTCGCCGAGCGGCAGGACCCGATCGACGACGACCTGGAACGCGGCCGCCATGCCGAGGCCGAGGAGCTGCAGCAGCGCTGAGGCCGCCAGCACCTGGGCCAGCAGCCCCTTGCGCTTGGCCAGCAGCGTGCGCAGGAATTCGCGACGCCACTCCCGGCCGGCTCCGGAACGGCCCCGGCGGAAGCCCGGCGCGGGCTCGAACGCGAGCAGCACGCCGGTGAAGCCCCCGTCGAACTCCTCCGGTGTCAGCCGCCTGCGCCCCAGACCGGGGTCCACGACATCCACGTAGGAGGACGTCCATCGCCGCACCACGACGAAGTGCTGGAATTCCCAGTGGACGATGGCGGGCATCGGCACCCGGGCCAGGTCGGCGGGCTCCAGCGAGAACGCCTTGGCCCGCAGCCCGTACTCCCGGGCGGCCTCCACGATCGCGAGCGCGCTCAGCCCGTCCCTGCCGACCTGCAGCCGGTCCGAGAGCTCCCGGACAGTGGTGCGGCGGCCGTGGAAGGACAGCACCATGGCCAGGCATGCGGCCCCGCACTCGGTGGCCGCGTTCTGCAGGATGACCGGAATCCGTCTCATCCTCCGCCCCAACCGGTGCTCAGCACGGGCCCCGCCAGCAGGGACAGCACCGCCACCAGCACCATGACCGCGGCCCACAGCAGCGCGAACGTGGTCGCACGCAGCTCAAGGGACCGACGTCGCGCCGAAGGCTCCACATGGCGGCGCAGCGCCTCCGCCCGGAAGATCCGCCCGTTCACAGCGTGCTCGTACGGCTCGTGGTGCCCCAGAACCATTCGATCTTCGCGCTCCGGCGGCGCTCCTCGATCCACTCCTCGAAGATCCGCCGTTCGACACGACGACGCGTCTCGGCGTCCAAAACGGCGTCGCCGACCGAGATCACTCTGACCAGCTGGTCGCCGGGCGCCGGCTTCCGCAGGTCGGCGAGCGGCACGGTCTCGATCACCAGCCCGGCGTCCCCGGACTCGGCCAGGGCGTAGAAGCCGTCTAGCGCCTCGGCGGAACCGTCCAGCTTGCCGGCCGCGCGGCCGGCCGCTTCGACGTCGGGGAAGGTCAGGCGGGCGATCCTGGCCATGGCGAACTCCTCGCGGTGTTCGGCGAAGTACGGCTCGACGCGCCCGGCCGTAACCCTCTCCCGCACCCGCGCGGCGGCCAGCTCCCCGGCCACCAGCTCCCGCAGGTCCACCTCCGTGAGGCAGCGCCGGTCCATCCACGCGCGCGTCTGCTCGACGGTCAGCAGCCCACGGGCCCGGCGGAAGGCGTCCACCGCCTCCTGCAGCTCGCCGTCGGCGAGCTCGACCGGCGACCCAGCCAGCTCCACCTGGAGTAAGGCGGCGGTGACGATCCGGTCGGTCAACCGGGCCTCGTCCCACAGGAAGTCGAGCCAGGCCACGGCATCGGCCACCTTCACGCCCGCTCCGTCGATCCGCAGCAGGAGGAACTCGCTGGACCGGTGCACGCCCCGCAGCGGCCACGGCAGCGCCCGGTCCGGGCACCACGACAGCGAGATCGTTCCCTCTCCCTCCTGCTTGATCAGGAGGTCGTAGTGCAGGGCGTCGTCGTACTCCTCCCGCTGCCACAACAGCCGTAAGCGCGACTCGGGGTGGCGTTCGCGCAGCTCGCGCAGGCGTTCCTGAGCTTGCGGAGGCTCCAGGGCGGCCAGGTCGCGCAGCGTGTCGAGCGCATCGGACAGCATCGCCGCATCTCCTCTCTCACAGGGCGCCGCGCGGGGCCCGTACGACGCCCCGCGCGGTCGTGGTCGGTCAGTTGCCGCAGATGTCCGGGTCCATGGAGCAGGTGCCTACCTCCAGGTCTAGGACAGCGGTGCACAGCTCCGGCTTCTGCGCACCGTTGACGAGGCGGAGGTCGCCTTCGTGCAGCTCTGCCCCTGCGGGCGCGATGTCGTCGATCGTGATCTTGGACATGGTGTTTCCTTTCTCCTTGTTGTGTTTCACGCGGATCTGACGGTCTGCCCGATCTCGTCTTTCACCTCGCCGTACAGCAGTAGGTCGCAGAGCGCCTCGCCGATCGGCAGGCCGGTGGCCCGCTCGATCCACAGCCACTGTCCGGTCGGGTTGATCTCGAGGAAGACGTAACGCCCGTCGGGGGTCAGGATCAGGTCGAGCGCCCCGTAGCGCAGGCCGAGGCGTTCGACGATCTCGACGCAGCGCCCGGCCACCTCGTCGGGGAGCCGGTGCACCTCGTGGCGGGTGCTGCCCAGGTCGTAGCGCCGCCAGTCGAACCGGGTGTGGTTGCTCTCCTGGGAATGGATCTCCGCGGCGAAGACCGCCCGGCCGACCACGGTCACCCGCAGCTCGACCTGTTTGCGCACGTACTCCTGAATGATGACGGGACCGAACCTGATCGCATCGGCATAGGCCACGTCGCGGGTGGACACCGGCTCCGACAGCCGGCCGACACCCTCCCCGTCCGGGCGGGCCAGTATGGCCGAGCCCAGGGTCTTGGTGATGATCCGGCCCTCGTGCCGGCGGTAAAAATCCAGGAACTCGTCCGGATCGTTGGTGATCAACGTGTCCGGCAGCTCGAACCCGAGCCGGCCGGCCAGCGCCAGCTGGGACGACTTGCGCTGGGCGAGCTTGACCCGCGTCCTGGGCGCCGGGACCATGCGGCAGTCGAGCTGCTCCCACAGATCGCCGGCGAACTCCGCGCACTCCTTCTCGATGTGGCCGCGCGCACCCTCGTCCGCGATCTCGGCGTGCGCGACCGGGGACTGGGGGCGGCGAAACCACAGGGCCGTCAGGCCGTCGAGATCGACGTCGGCGGTCGTGGTGCGCAACCGCCGGCGTACGCGGCCGTCGCGGCCGTAGGCCGCGTCCAGCACCGCGCGGACCGGATAGTCGGCCGGGTCGAAGACGACCGCTCGCGCGCCACGCTCGGCCAGCAGACCGGCGACGTGCTCCGCGTGCGGGTCGGCGTCGATGGTGAGGATGAGTACCTCGCCCGCCATCTTTCGTTCTCCTCACGTGAAGACGCGGGGCGCGCGGTGGCGCCCCGCATCGCTCCAACGATCAGAAGTCGGCGTCGCTCCAGGTCCTGCCGCTCTCCCAATCCATCACCCAGCTGGACGTCTCCCGCTTCAGGCCGCCGTTGACCAGGCGAAGGTCCCCCTCGTTCAGCTCCGGTCCGATGGCCGCGATGTCGTCGATGTCAATCTTGGGCACAGTGATTCCTTTCGAAGGTGATCACCCCGTTGGGCAACCGAGTGAGACGCTAGGGACCACCCCTTGGCGCGAACTTCTTGACGTCTTGAGTGCGACTCCCGTGTCCGGCCCAAGCGGCCCAAGTCCCGCTCAAGTCGCCTGCACGACACTCCCCGGGATCAGTCCGATCTTGCGGAGCTTGAGGAGTTCGAGGTGCGAAGGACATGGACGGCGCTGGCCGCTGCCCTTGCGCTGGTCGGTGGCCTGGCCACCGCACCCGCGCAGGCGGCGGCCGTTTCAGTGAAGGTCGGCAGGGTGACGGTCTCGCCCGCCCGGTACGCGGGCGCGTGCCCGGCCACCACGACGTTCTCGGCCAGGGTGGCGGTACGCGGCGCGAGCAGGGTGACCTACCGCTGGCTGCGCGGCGACGGCCACAAGGGGGCGGTCGTCACCGCCACGGTCAAGGCCGGGGCGGTGGTCGTACGCGATCGGCAGTCGTTCGCGAAGAGCACATCGGGCTGGCAGGCCCTGCAGGTGCTCAGCCCGCGCAAGACGACCTCGGCCAAGGCCCGGTTCACAGTGTCCTGCGCGGATGCCTCGCCCGTGGTGGTGACGGTGCACACGCCGGAGCCGCCGCGCGTGACCGCCTCGGTGACCACGCCCGCGCCGTACTCGGGGAGCTGCGGGCTGCCGGGCCACCGGGTGACGTTCGACGGGCGGATCAAGGCGTCCCGGACGCCGGCGTCGGTGGCCTACCGGTGGGTGGACAGCGACGGCGGTCCCGAGCCGGTCGAACGACTCTGGCTCACCTCTGCGGGCAAGGCGGTCAGCTCGTCGCGCACGTTCTTGACCAGTCACTCCGGCTACCACTGGCTGGAGATCCTGGACGACAAGGGCCACGTGACCGGCCGCTCGGACAAGTCCGCCTACCGCGTGACCTGCACCCGCCCCGAGCAGCGGCCGCTGGCGTCCGTCACCGACGCGCGTGTGACGCCCGTCCAGTACGAGGGCCCGTGCAACAAACCGCTGGACTTCGTCTTCCGCGCCGACCTCGCGGTCACCCAGCCGACCGAGGTCATCTACCAGTGGGAACGCAGCGACGGCACGAAGATCCCGGGCCAGGTCGTCCTGTCCAGGGACCTGACCACGACGCTGGAGCACACCTGGAAGGTGACGGACCTGGTCAACATCAGCCAAGGCTCGGCCCGGCTCCGCGTGCTCACCCCGAACGCGGTCGCCACAGACTCCGTCCCCTTCAGGATCATCTGCCGGATCGACGAGGCGGTGACCATCACCGGAACCGAGATCACTCCGGACAGCAACCCGACCCCCTGCCCGAGCCAGTCCAAACCGTTCACGATCCGCTCGCAAGTCGCCCCCAAACCGGCCACCAAGCTGCCGCTCACGATCAGCTACCGGTGGCGCTGGGCCGACGGCAGCATGACCTCGCCGTACACCTACACCTTCGTCCAGGCGGCGCCCGTGACCCTGGAACGGTGGTGGGACGAGTGGATCAGCAAGTCGGGCAGCGTCCGGCTGGAGGTCACCGCCAACGACAGGGTGTATGTCAGCCCGTCGGTGGCCTACGAGGTCATCTGCGACGGCAAGCCGCCCACGGGCACCTACCCGCGCGTGGTGTCGATCACCGAGGCCTCCATCACCCCGGCGGACTACCGCGGCAAGTGCCCGGTCACGCTGAAGGCTCAGGGCAAGGTCACGGTGTCCGCCCCGATGGACGCGCTCTTCACGCAATGGGTCTTCGACGGGAAGACGCAGCCCTTCCTCGGCAGCACCGACTTCCCCGCGAACGGGCCCCTGGCCAAGGTCGTCGAGCGCGAGTTCACGGTGGAGGAGTCGACGGGAAAGCCCGTCACGGCGTATATGGAGAGCAGGGTGCCCAACGTCATGTCCTCCGACAAGATGACATACACCGTCACCTGCACCTGAGAGGAGCCGACGGTGGCCCTTGAGTGGACCGCACTGTCCCCCGCCGACATGCCGGCGATCGCCGATCTCGCACGGCGGTGCGTGGCGCACGACGGCGGACTCCAGGCGACCGCGTCCCTGTCCTTCCTGGAGCGCAGGTACGCAGCGGGGACGGCGGTGGGCGCGTTCGCCGACGGCCGCCTGGTGGCCTGCGGGGCAGTGCGCCCCGTGGGCGACGCGTCGGCGGCGACCGGTCTGGTCGACCCGGGGCATCGGGGGCAGGGGCTGGGGTCGGGCCTGCTGGACCGGCTGATCAAGGAGGCACGGCCGGACCGGCTGATCAAGGAGGCACGGCCGGTCCGGCTGATCGGGGAGCCGGGGCCGGTCCGGCTGGAGACCGAGTCGGTGACCCCGGAGGCCCACGCGCTGTTTCTCTCGCGCGGGCTCCGGCAGACGTTCGCCGAGGACGTCTACCGCCGCGACCTGAGCCGACCGCTGCCGCCGGAGCCGGAGCCGGAGCTGGAGCTGGAGGTCCAGGAATGGTCGCGGGACACAGAAGGGGCCTTCTACGAGGCCTACTCCGCGTCCTTCGCCGACCGTCCCGGCTTCCCCGGCTGGTCGCGGGAGGAGTGGGTGGACTGGCTGGTCGACGACGAGTTCCTGCCCGAGTGCTCGCTGGTGGCGCGCGGAGCGGGCGGGGCCGCCGGCTTCGTGGCGTGCGCGGAAGGGTTCTTGATCCAGGTCGGCGCCGTGCCCGCGTGGCGGCGGCGCGGGCTCGCGCGGGCGCTGGCGGTCGCCGCGCTCGGCCGCATGCGCGCACGCGGCGTGACGGAGGTCTTCCTGGACGTCAACGTCAACAACCCGGCCTCGGCCGCTCTCTTCCGCGGCCTCGGATTCGAGGTGATCGCCCGCCGGGCCCGCTACGAACCGGTGGACTGACCCCGCGCGTCAGCGGACCTTCGGCACCGGCTGGGCGCGGCGGGCGGCCTCGGCCTGGAGCCGGCGCCTCAGCTGTTTGCCGTGGCGGAGAAAGGAACGGGTGCGCAGGCGGCGGTCCTCGGGCAGGCTCCAGTCGGGCAGCGCGCGCTCGATCGCGACGCTGAGCCGGTCGTCGCCCTGGGGGGTGGCGGTGCCGAGCAGCACGACGTTCTCCTGCCACCGCATGCCGGGATCGTGCCGATGGAAGGTCAGGCAGACCGGCCCCGGCACGGCGGCCACACCAGCCGGCAGGTCCAGCTCGTACCCGATCGAGGTGGGCGAGAAGGCACGCGCGGGCACGGACACGGGCCGGCCGTCCGCCACCGTCGACACGATCGGCCGGCCGAGGTCGCGGGCCCGGCGGGCGTACGAGCGCCAGTCGGCGGGCGGCGCGGAGCGGCCGGGCAGGCGGGGACCCGACGGGGCGGGGTCGGAGGCGGGGATCGTGGTGCCGGGCGGGCAGGTCCAGGTCAGCGGGTCGCGGGTCAGGTCGCCGCCGGGCCACCAGGTGATCCGCTCGGGGGTCACCTCGATGTAGATCCGCGCGAAGTACCAGGTCAAGCGCTTGATCAGGAACCACGGCAGCCCCGCGAAGGCGTCCGGGATCTTGACCTGGGAGTCGCGGACGTACCGCTCGGTGTTGGCCTGCAGGTCGGCGTCGCGGACCGTGGCGCGGCCCTGCACCAGCACCACCGGATCGCCCTCGAACAGCAGGGCGACGCGCGGATCGCGGCGCGCCCGCTCGGCTTTGTCGGGATAGGTCAGGCCGGTGCTGACGTCGATCGTGCCGCGGGGCCCGGTGTACGGAGTGACGGGCCAGGTGATGGGCCGCCCGTCGCGGGTGAGCGAGGTGTAGACGCACACCACATAACTCTGGAACGTCGTGGCGGGAATCGTGATCGTCATGACCGCACACGCTAATGAGGAGGTCTTGGGCCCCACTTGAGGTCGATCTTCCAGACTCCCCCAAGAGCGAGAAGCCACGATGCCGGCATCCCTCCAGAATGAGAAGGAGTACGACCATGCGCACCGCCGCACACCCCAACCTGCCGCAGATCACGCTGCCCGGCCAGGCCGCCGCCGCGCCGGGGCCGCTCGACATGACCAACATGTACCTGGCGCACTACGGCTTCCGCCGCGACCTCGGCCACCTGATCACCGCGATCGGCCGGGTCCGTCTCGGCGACCGGCGGCGCGTCACCGCCCTGCGCGAGCACCACGGGTGGGTGCTGTTCGTGCTGCACCACCACCACACCGCCGAGGACGAGACGGTCTGGCCGCGGCTGCGGGAGCGGGCGCCGGAGGCGATCGGCACGATCGACGCGTTGGAGGCCGAGCACGAGGCCTGCGACCACTGGCTCCGCGAGAGCACCGAGGCGTTCCAGGCGTTCGACGCCGGCCCGTCGGAGCAGGGGCGCGAACGGCTCATGGTCGCCCTGCGCGCGCTGGCCGACACCCTCGGGGCGCACCTGGCGCACGAGGAGACCGATGGGATCCCGCTGATGATGGCCCACATCACGCCGGAGGAGGACGCGGAAATGCACAAGGCGCTCACGAAGCAGTACGGGCTCCGCAAGCTGATCATGCTGCTCGGCTGGATCACCTCCGACCTGCCGGCCGACGTCGAGGCGCACCTGCGCAAGACCTCGCCCAGGCCGCTGCTGCTGCTCAGCACCCTGGCCGGGGGCCGATACCGGCGGCGCGTGTCCTACCTGTGGGGGTGAGCCAGCTCCCGCTCCACGCTCTCGGCGTGCTCGGCGTGCCGCCGCGCCGCCTCGGCGTCGCCCAGAGCCTCGGCCAGCTGCGCCAGCGACCGGCTGACCGGCCACATCAGCATGCTCAGTCCGGAGATCCCCATGCGGCCGGCGTACGGGGACGCCTCCTCGTACAGGTCGGCGCAGGCCTGCCGGTCGCCCAGCGCCGCCCAGATCTCACAGCGGACGACCAGCCAGAACAAGTAGACGAACGTCCGTGGGATCGGCGATTGCCGCTCCCACGGCCCGAGCGCCTTACGCGCCTCCTCCAACCGGCCGCCGGCCACCAGGTAGTGGGCGTACCCGTCCAGGTTGAACTGGTCGAGCTGCTGGTGCGAGATGTCCAGCGGCGGCAGCGCCGTGTCCGCTGTCCCGCGGCGCAGGCGCATGAGCGCGATCTGGTACGTGGCGCCGGCCGTGGTCGACTCCGCACCCCACATCGAGGTCGCTCGCTGCTCGGCGTCGGTGGCCGCGAGCAGCGACTCGGCCGCCTCCAGGTCGCCGCGTTGGATGATGACGCCGAGCCGCAGCCAGTTCAGCATGATGCGCAGGTACGGCATGTGCGTACGTCCGATCAGCCGCTCCGCCTCGGCCAGCACGTCCAGAGCCTCCCGCACCCGGCACAGCTCCAGCAGCGTGCCGCCCTGGCAGGTGAGCCCGATCGTGCGCAGTTCGTCGTCGCCCGCCGCCAACCCGGCGCGGGCCATCTCCTCGCCCGCCTCCAGCCGCTGGTGCACCGAGTCCGGGTCGAGCAGCGCGTAGTAGCGGGCGAACAGCACCCGGCCGAGCAGCGTCGCGTCGTTCTCCTGGCGGGCCAGCCGCGCCGCCTCGGCGCTCCACCGGTCCCGCTCCACGGGGTCCCGTCCCGGCTGGTAGTACGCCTGGAGCGCCAGGCAGGCCAGCACCCGGGCCCGGGCCGACGGCTCCAGCCCTTCGTCGGCGGCCAGCTCCATCAGGTCGGCCAGCAGATCGGCGTCGTAGTCGCCGTAGACCTTCCAGGGCTGCAGGACGCGGCCGCCGTACCCGGTCGCGGCCTCGATCCAGCGCCGCCGGTCGCCCTCCTGCTTGGCCAGGCGGCGGATCCGCGTCAGCTCGGCCTCCTGCCCCGCCGAGTCGCCCGCCCCGAACCTGGCCTCGGCCAGCGCGAACAGCAGATCCATCCGCTCGGCCGGGCCCAGCCCGGGGTCGTCCTCGGCCACGTGGTCGGCCCGCTCCAGCAGCTCGACGGCCACGTCGTACGCGCGCAGCCGTTTGGCCTCCTCGGCCGCCCGCCACGCCGCCCGCCAGGCACGCGCGGTGTGGCCGGCCGGAATCGCCTGGAACCAGTGGTGCGCGGCGGCAGCCAACCGGTCGGAGGCCGAGCCGCCGGTACGTGACTCGATCGCGGCGGCCACGGCGGCGTGCAGCCGGGCCCGCCGCAGCACCGGCACCACCTCGGTGAGCGCCTCCTGCACCAGCGCGTGCACGAACCGGAACCGGCCGGGCCGCCCCTCTCCGACCAGGGCGGCGGCCATGGCCGGCTCCAGCCGGTCCAGCGCCGCGTCCAGGTCGAGCCCGGCGGCCTCGGCCACGATCGTCACGTCGAACTCCCGCCCGGCCACCGCCGCCACCCGCAACAACTCGGCGGACGGCCCTGGCAGCCGGTTCACCCGGCCGAGCACGACGTCCCGCACGCCCAGCGGCAGCGTGCCGCGGCCCGGCGACCCGGCTTCCAGGTAACGCGTCAGCTCCGTGACGAAGAACGGATTGCCGTTCGTGCGGTCTCTGAGCGCCCGGACGTCAGTGCCCGCTGGGGTCAGCTCGCCCAGCTCGGAAGCCGAAAGGCCGGACAGCGGCAGCCGCACCGCCTGCCGGCGCGACAGCGCCTCGAACGCCTCGGCCAGCGCGCCCTCCGGCGGCGGCCAGTCGCGTGCCGTACCCACCACGACCAGCTTGCCGTCCAGCACGTATCCGGCCAGGTAGCTCAGCAGCCGCAGCGAGGACCGGTCCGCCCAGTGCAGGTCGTCCAGCACCACCAGCACCGGCCGCAGGCCCGCGGTCAGCGCCCGTGCCGCCGCCTCATAGGTACGAAACCTCGCGCCCTCGGGGTCGGTCCCGGTCGCGGAGCCGACTCCGGGCAGGTTCGCGCGCACGTCGGCGGGCAGCGGCGGCAACGCGTCGGCCAAGCGCTCCAGCACCGTCACCCATGGCCAGAACGCCGGCGCGCCCTCCGTCGCCGCACACCGCCCCACCGCGACCGTGAAACCCCGGGCACGGGCCCGGCTGACCAACGCCTCGGCCAGCCGCGTCTTGCCGATCCCCGGCTCCCCGGTGATCAGCGAGAACCCGGTGCGGCCCGCCGCCGCCGCTTCCAGCAGCCCGTCCAGCGCGGACAGCTCCTCCTCCCGGCCCGTGATCCCCCGCTCGACCACCCGCGGCTCGGGCGGGCGCGGCGGCCGGTGGGGGAACAGCGCGGGGGATTGGTGGAGAATGTCGCGTTCCAGCGCGCGCAACTCCTCGCCCGGGTCGATACCGAGCTCCTCGGCCAGAATCCGGCGGACCGTGCGCAGCGTCTCCAGAGCCTCCCCTTGGCGGCCGCTCCGGTAGAGCGCCAGCGCGCGCAACGCCCACAGCCGTTCGCGCAGGGGGTGCTCGTGGGTCAGGGCCTCCAGCTCACCCAGCAACTCGCCGTGGCGGTCCTGCTGGATGACCGCGCTCACCCGCAGCTCGCGGGCCCGCTCCCGGGCCTCGGTGAGCCGCGCCCTGACAGCGGTCACATACTCCTGACCGTCCAGATCCTGGTACGGCTCACCGCGCCACAGCGCCAGCGCCTCGCCCGCCAACCGTTCCGCCTCGGCCGGCTCGGCCGCCTGCTCGGCCTGCCCGACCAGGCGCAGGAACCGCGTCGAATCCACCTGCTCCGGCTCGATCGCCAGCGTGTAGCCCACCGGCCCGAACATCAGCAACCGGCTCTGCGCCCTGGCCCGGCGTCCGGGCTCCAGCAGGCGGCGCAGGTTGGACACGTACGAGTGCAGCGACGCCATCGCCTCGGCCGGCGCCTCCTCGCCCCACAACCGGTCGATCAGCGCCGCCGGAGCCACCGGCCGGCCTTCCGCCAGCACCAGAACGCTCACCAGCGCCCGCAACTTCAGCGAGGTGATCTGACACGACCGCCCGTCGTCACCGACGACCTCCAGCGGGCCCAGCACACGGATGTCCACAGCGCTACCACCCTCATGAAATCGCCTGATCTTACGACAAGAGGAAGGTGAGCAGTCAGCCTGCTGAATGCGTGCCGCCTGGTCTTGGGGTAGCCGTCTCGTCCACGTCCCCTGGCGTCCTTGCACAGCAAAAGGCCCCTGACCCGGTCAGACAGGTCAGAGGCCCAATAGGTGGCGGTGGTGGTGGGATTTGAACCCACGGATGAGTTGCCCCATCACACGCTTTCGAGGCGTGCGCCCTCGGCCACTAGGCGACACCACCGTCGATGAGCTTACCGGATCCGCCGAGTGCCGAAGAACTCCTTTAGTACCGCAGCGCACTCCTCGCCCAGCACACCCATGACGACCTCGGGGCGGTGGTTGAGCCTGCGGTCGCGGACCACGTCCCACAGTGACCCCACGGCCCCGGCCTTCTCGTCGACGGCCCCGTACACGATGCGGTCGACCCTGGCCAGCACCGCGGCCCCCGCGCACATCGTGCACGGCTCCAGCGTGACCACGAGCGTGCAGCCGCTCAACCGCCACCCCCCGAGCGACCGGGCGGCCTGCTGGAGCGCCAGCACCTCCGCGTGCGCGGTCGGATCGGCGGAAGACTCGCGGGAGTTGCCGGCGGACGCGAGCACCTCGCCCCCCGGGCCGAGCACGACCGCGCCGACGGGGACCTCGCCCCGGGCGCCGGCCGCGGCGGCCTCGGACAGGGCCAGGCGCATCGCGTCGGCGTGGTTCACCGCAACCGGTCGAGCTCGTCGGCGAAGGACAGCCGCTCGGCGATCACCGAGAGGATGTCGGCCGGCAGCACGCCTTCTTCCATGGACAGCTCCAGCAGCTCTTCCGAGCCCACGCCCAGGTCGCTGAGCAGGTCGAAGTCGCCGGACGGCTTGACGCCCAGCCCGTTGCCGTCCTTGTCGGGCGCCACCCCGGCGAACTCCGCGAACAGCTCGCCGAGTGTGTCCGACATGATGGCGTGCGCGTCGGAGAGGAACACCCGCGGCTCGTCGTCACCGCGGTAGCGGACGATGGCGAACCACTCGTCCTCCACCTCGACGCAGAGCAGGGCGAGTTCGTCGCCGGACAGGCCGAGGGCCTCGGTCACCGCGTCGCCGAAGTCGTCGACGATCTCGGCGTCACCGAGATCGACCTCGGCGCCGCTCCAACCGCCGGAGATCTTGACGAAGGCCGCAGAGAAGGTGTTGGACGCCATGTCCGTGCTCCAGGGGTCAGCCGAAGACCGATTCGATGGCCCGCTCGAACGGCTCGGAGAAGCCGAGTCGCGCGGCGATGCTGGAGAGTACGTCTTCCGGGAGGAGTTCGATGTCGCCGGAGAGTATGCCCAGCTCCATCTCGTCGAGTCCCAGGTCCGCGAAGATGGACAGATCGCCGGCCGGAAGCACCGTGTCCTCGTCCTGGAGGATCTCGTCGAGCTCCTCCTCGTCGGGGATCGGCACGTCGAGGTAGTCGAGGACCTGCTCGGCCAGCGGGAAGTCCCAGGAGGCGGCGATGTCGGACAGGAAGACATCCACGCGATCACCCAGGACGCGCAGCGCCACGAAGAACTCGTCGCCCACGGCGACCAGGCCGATCGTGCCGCTCTCGCTCGGCTGCTGGCGCAGCGCCTTGATCAGCCCATGCAGATCGGTCGTCAGCGCGACCGGTAGCAGGCCGGCGTCCCAGCACTCGTCCTCGCGATAGACCACGATGGCGAAGTCGAGCGCATCTTCTTCTGTCATCGTCCACCCCACGACGTGGTCACTACGGGATCCAATCGTTCCAGACCCGGCCACCCCCCGTGGGCTGCTCCGACCAAATTGTGATCAAAACCCATGACGCGACGTGCCGGTTCGTTGCACACAAGATAGCGTTGTCCCTTATGGAAACCCTCGTCGTCGACCATCCTCTCGTAGCGCACAAGCTCACCACGCTGCGCGATGTCCGGACGGACTCGCCGACGTTCCGCCGGCTCGCGGACGAGCTGGTGACGCTGCTGGCGTACGAGGCGACGCGCGATGTGCGGGTCGTGGACGTGAGCGTGCAGACGCCGGTCGCCGAGGCCCATGGGGTGCGGCTGGCCAAGCCCTATCCGCTGGTCGTGCCGATCCTGCGGGCGGGTCTCGGCATGCTCGACGGCATGACCAGGCTGCTGCCCACGGCCGAGGTCGGTTTCCTGGGCATGATCCGCAATGAGTCGACGCTGCAGGCCGAGACCTACGCCACCCGGCTGCCCGATGACCTGTCCGGGCGCCAGTGCTACGTGGTCGACCCCATGCTGGCCACCGGCGGCACGCTGGCCGCGGCCGTGCGGTTCCTGTTCGACCGCGGGGCGGTGGACGTCACGGCGATCTGCCTGCTCGCGGCGCCCGAAGGGCTGGCGTACATGGACAAGGTGTTCGCCAACTCCGGCAAGCCGATCCGCGTCGTGACCGCCGCCCTCGACGAGCGGCTGAACGAGAACGGTTACATCGTTCCAGGTCTGGGTGACGCCGGAGATCGTTTGTACGGGGTGGTCTGACTCGTCACGCTGCGCACTCACTTCGTTACATACTGTTGTCTCGTGGGTATGAGGTGAGAGGAAGGCAACTTCCGCATGCGCGTGGGGGGAGCAGCGATGAGCATTTTTCCGGCTACCGAGGTGTTGTCGTGAGCGACCACACCGAGGCGGAGCCAAGTCCGTACGCGGACGTGGAGACGGCACTCCGCGAGGAGTTCGCCGGCATCCACTCCGCGATCACCGTAACGCGCTGCGTCGAAGCGGCGCACTACGGCGCGCTGGAGGTCACGGGCTACGCCCATCCGAGTCTCGTCGAGCGGATCGCGCGCAAGCACCTTCACGTCCTGGCTCTCGTGGCCAGCGAACGCGGCTAAGCAAGATCAAAACTATCCCGTCAAGTTACCTTTACCCCGGCATTGGGGTGGGTAATGTAGAGAGCGGGTGGAGTAGGTAAGTGGTACGGAGGCGACAGTGCAGGTCAAAAAGGTCCTCACATACGGTGGTATGGCTTTTGTGGCGTACTACCTGTTCGCGCGACCAACCGATGCCGCGGACGCGGTCAGAGGAGTGTTCGACAACGTGATCAACGCGGCCGACTCACTGGCCCAATTTGTGAACAACCTCGCATGAGACTTGTGACCCACGGGGACTCTGCTCCGGCGTCGGTCAACCGCTACCTTCTCCCCCACGAACAACAGGTCATCATGGTACGGCGTCACCCAGCCGTGCTGCTTCGCCCGGTCGCCGAAGTCTTCGGCGGCCTCATCATCGCCGGGTTGCTCAGCAAGATTTTCGGCGGCGAGGGGAGCAGCACGGCCCTCGTCGTCGTCTGGTGGCTCTGGCTTCTGCTCTTGATCCGCTTTGTTTGGAAAGTCGCGGAGTGGTCGGTCGACTACTTTGTGGTTACCTCAAAGCGGATGTTGCTCACCACAGGCCTCATCACGCGCAAAGTCGCGATGATGCCATTGGGCAAGGTCACCGACATGAGCTTCCAAAGATCTCTCCTTGGGCGCATGCTCGGTTACGGTGAGTTCATCCTTGAATCCGCTGGTCAGGATCAGGCACTGTCAACAGTCGAGTACATTCCGTATCCGGAGACTCTGTACCTCGAAGTGTGCCAGATGCTTTTCCCCAGCAAGGACGACAGCGACGATTAATCCTGCCGTGGGGAATTCTTCACGTGGGGATACCCGATTGCGCCACTTCATGCAATCATTGCGGAGTGTTGACCCTTCCCCGCCTTGAGAGATGAGATGCCGAGTCAGGGAACCATCGGTGACCGCGTCCGAGGACTGCGGCTAAACAGGCGGATGTCACAGGCCCAACTGGCCGGACCCGACCTGTCTGACAGTTATGTCTCGCTCATCGAGTCGGGCAAGCGGACTCCGACTCCGGTTGTAGCAAGACTCCTGGCCGAGCGCCTGGGGTGCACCACCGAGTTCCTCCTGCATGGGATCGAGCCTCGGCAGCGCATCGATACCGAGCTCGGTCTGCGCCACGCTGAGCTGGAGCTACAGCATGGCGACCCCGTCCTCGCGGCCGACCGCTTCACGGAGATCGTGAAGGCGGCCGACGAGGAGAACGCACTGCTGACCGCGCACGCCCGCCTCGGCAGGGCCCGTGCCCTCGAAGCGCAAGGACGGCTCGGCCAGGCGGTCGAGGCGTTCGAGCGGCTGCGCAGGGAGGCGGCGGCCCATCCTGAGCGGCTGGCCGACCTGCCGCTCACCGTCGCGCTGAGCCGCTGCTACCAGCGGGCGGGCGACCGCCTGAGGGCCCGCGACCTGGCCGCTCACGCGCTGGAGCAGGCGGAGCGGCTGGCCGTCACGCAAGGCGAGATCGCCATCGACCTGGCCGCCGCGCTGGTAGAGGTGCGCAGCGGACGCGAGGGCGACTCTCCCGAGCTCGGATTCGTCCGGCGGGTGCTCGACGCCAGCGGCGTGCCTGAGATTGTGGACCGTTCCGCTGAGATCCACGCCCTCTGGCAGGCCAGTGTGGCCGCGGCCGGTGGCGAGGACTCCGCACTGGCCGTACGCCTGGCCGACGACGCGATCATGGCGGGCCGGCCGACCAGGCTCACGCTGCAGCTGGCCCGCGTGGCCATGCACTGGGCCAGGCTCGACTCCGCGCCGATCGCCGAAGCCGACCGGTGGGCCGAAGCGGCGACTCGCGTGTTCGCGAGCACCGCGGGCAGCACGCAGGAGCACGGCGAGAGCCTCATCGCGCACGCCAGGGTCAAGCTGCGGGCGCGCGACGCCGTGCGAGCGGGCGAGCTGGCCACCTCGGCGCTCGACCTGGTGCACGACGCCCCGGGCACGGCACCGGCCGAGGCCCACCTCGTGCTCGCCACCGTCGCGCTCGCCCTGGACGCCGACGCGTCGAGGTCTCTCGGCGAGGCTCGGCAGCTGCTCGAGACGCTCAACCGTCCGGTGTTCGGCTCCGACAGGCAGGCCGCACGCTGCTGGCGAGAGCTGGGCGACCTCTACGGCAGCTCCGGGGACAAGGCCCAGCAGACCAGCGCCTATCGCAGGGCGTTGGAGGCCGCCGGAGTCCATTCCGCACTGGCAGGGGTGAAGATCGACGTTTCAGTGAACCGCTAGCCCTCCGGGAGCTCCAGATTTGGTTTTTGAGTCTGGAATAATTAGGGTCTACCAGTCATTGACTCATGGGATGACTGGCACCCCGGAGGAGGCGGACTGTGAGTCTGCGTACGGCTCAGCGAGCTTCGCTCGTCGACCAGGTGATCGATCAGCTCAAGGAGCAGATCACCTCAGGGTTGTGGCAGATGAACGGCAAGATCCCAACTGAGACGGTGCTCGCGGAGCAGCTCGGAGTGGGACGCAACACCGTTCGCGAGGCCGTACGCGCGCTTACACACGCCGGGCTGCTGGAGTGCCGCCAGGGTGACGGGACCTATGTCCGCGCCACCAGCGAGCTCTCCGGCGCCATGCTGAGGCGTCTGCGCCAGGCAGAGCAGCTGGAGATCCTCGAGGTGCGCCGCGCACTGGAGGTCGAATCTGCTCGCCTGGCCGCCACCAGGCGCACCGACGAGGACATCCTGCGCATCGAGGCCGCCCTGGCCGAGCGCGACCGCGCCTGGGAGCTGGACGATCCGGACGCCTTCGTCGAGGCCGACCTGGCCTTCCACATGTCCGTGGCGCATGCCACGCACAACCTCGTGCTGATCGACCTCTATGAGGACTTCTCGGCGGCGCTACGGGCCAGCATCACGGCCGCGGGCACGTCGCTGAACAAGAGCTACATCCCGCACGACGCCATCGCGCGCGCCATCTCCTCGGGCGACGCCACCGCCGCCGAGCGCGCCGGGCATGCCTGCATGGAGCACATTCTCATCGCGCTCACCGAGGGCGAATAACCCGCACCGAGGGCGCATGACCCGCAAGGGTCACCCGAGGCGCAGCGACATCACCAAGTAGCGGAAGCTGGGCTGCCCGTCGCCAGGAACATCCTGGATCAGGGCGGCCCTCGTCGGTGACTCCATGTTGAGACGGGCCAGGTCGGTCTCTATGCCGGTCAGGCCGTCGAGGAGGAACTGCGACTGGAAGGCGATCTGGATGTCGTCGCCGCGCAGCTCGCACTCGACCACCTCGGAGCCCCGGCCGATGTCGCCGCCGCCGGCCTGGATGCGTACGTGGCCCTGGCTGAACGACAGCCGGATCGCGGTGTTGCGCTCGGCCACCAGCGCCACCCGCTTGATGGCGTTGACGAACGCCGTCACCGGCACGTCGGCCCTGATCGACCAGTCGGCGGTCAGCCTGGCGCGGTAGTCGATGAACTGCTCGTCGAGCAGGCGGACCGTGGTGCTGCGGCCGACGCTCTCGAAGCCCGCCACACCGTCGCCCAGCGCCACCGCCACCTCGCCGCCGCGCAGCGTCTTGGCCACGTCGACCAGCACACGCGCGGGCACCATGGCCGACACCGCGACGTCGGGTGTGGCCGGGCGCCAGGTGAGGTCGCGGGCCGCGATGCGGTAGCGGTCGGTGGCCGCCATCGTGACCGACTCGCCCTCGATGTCGACCCTGATGCCGGTGAGCATCGGCAGCGTGTCGTCACGGCTGGAGGCGGGCGCGACCTGGCCCACGGCCGAGGCGAAGACGCCGCCGCCGATGGCGCCGATGCTCGGTGGCATCGTAGGCATGGTCGGGAAGTCTTCGACAGGCATCGTGATCAGGCCGAACTCGGCGCTGCCACAGGTCAGGACCGCCTCCTGCCCCTCAGTGACGATCTCGACGTCGTCGGCGGGCAGGCTACGGCTGATCTCCGCGAGCAGGCGGCCGGGGATGAGCACCTGGCCCTGCTCGGCCACGTCGGCGTCGATCCTGGCCTGGGCCGAGACGTCGTAGTCGAACGCGGACAGGCTCAGCTCCTCGTCGGCGCCCAGCAGCAGGCCCGAGAGCACGGGCACCACAGGGCGGCTGGGCAGCACCCTGGCGGCCCACGCCACCGCGTCTGCCAGAACATCGCGGTTTACCCGGATTTTCACCTGACCCACCCTTTCGTGTTGCTGCCTCCTATGAAAGGTAGCCGGTGCCACCGACAATGCGACTATCTGCTGTTGAGGTAGGCGAGCACCGCCAGGACCCGGCGATTGTCGTCGTCAGAAGGCGCCAGACCCAGCTTGGCGAAGATGCCGGCCGTGTGCTTGGCCACCGCGCTCTCGCTGAGGTAGAGCCGCTGAGAGATGGCGGCGTTGGAGCGCCCTTCGGCCATCGCCTCCAGCACCTCCCGCTCACGTGGCGTGAGGGCGGCCAGCGGCTCGTTCCTGGCGTTGCTGGCCAGCAGCTTGGCGATCACGTCGGGGTCCATCGCGGTGCCGCCCTGGGCGACCCGGCGTACGGCGTCGATGAACTGCTCGGCGTTGAACACCCGGTCCTTGAGCAGGTAGCCGATCGCGCCGGACCCGTCGGCGAGCAGTTCGCGCGCGTACAGCTGCTCGACGTGCTGCGACAGCACCAGGATCGGCAGGCCGGGCACCTGCTGACGGGCTGCCAGCGCGGCCTGCAGGCCCTCGTCGGTGAAGGTGGGCGGCAGCCGTACGTCCACGATCGAGACGTCGGGGCGCAGCTCGATCAGCCCCTTGAGCAGCTCGGGCCCGCTCTCCACGGCGGCCACGACCGTGAAGCCGTGCGCCTGGAGCAGGTGGACCAGGCCGTCTCTGAGAAGGTAGAGGTCTTCGGCGACGAGAACACGGTTCATCTGCTGAACCATAGACGGCGCGGCGTCGCCTCCGCCCACCAGCGATCCCTGTTGTGGCAGGCCGGGAGCAGAGTGGCCGTCAGGTACATGGCGCAGCCGAGCGCGATCATGAACAGGATGACCGGCCACTGCCACGGCTCTGGCATGTACAACGCGAGGAACCAGGCCTTCTCCGGGATGCCGAAGACCTTGAAGATGCCCGCCACGATGCCCTGCGGGAACAGCGGGCACCAGGAGGTCAGCCAGAGCGCGACCACCACGG
Source organism: Nonomuraea sp. NPDC049028 (assembly GCF_043197735.1). Taxonomy (NCBI): domain Bacteria; kingdom Bacillati; phylum Actinomycetota; class Actinomycetes; order Streptosporangiales; family Streptosporangiaceae; genus Nonomuraea; species Nonomuraea sp. NPDC049028. The sequence goes on along the minus strand of NZ_JBICTR010000008.1, from coordinate 121,989 downwards.
CGGCTTTCCAGCGCGGCAGCTTGGGCAGGCTGCCCGCCCAGTGGTACGGCAGGACCTTGGGCATGCTCATGGTCACCGCGGTCGGCCCGCCGGGCGGGCTGTGCACCGCGAGCACCCCGTCGAAGGCCGCCAGCCGCCGCTCTATGCCCATGAGGCCGCTGCCCTTGCCGGGGTCGGCGCCGCCCATGCCGTCGTCGATCACGGAGATCCGCAGGTCGGAGCCGTTGCCGCTGATGTCGACAGTGGCCGTGGCGGCCCCGCCGTGCCTGGCCGCGTTGGACAGCAGTTCACTGACCGCGAAGTAGGCGGCGGCCTCCACCGGCGGCTCCGGGCGGTGCGGCAGGTCGACGTCCACGTTCACCCGGAGCGGGCTGTCGATGGCCAGGGCGCGCACGGCGTCGGCGAGCCCGCGTTCGGCCAGCACCGGCGGGTGGATGCCGCGGATGACGGTACGCAGCTCGGTCAGCGTCTCCGAGGACGCCTCCTTGGCCTTGGACAGCAGCGCCTTGGCCGCGGCCGGGTCGGTGTCGACGAGCTGCTCGACGGCGCCGAGCGTCATGCCGATCGCCACCAGCCGCGCCTGCGTGCCGTCATGCAGGTCGCGCTCGATCCTGCGCATCTCCGCGGACTGGGTGTCGGCCGCCAGGTTGCGTACCCGCTGAAGGTGGCTGACCTGCCCCGCCAGGCGGCTCGCCGCGGTCGGGGCCAGCACCAGCTCGCACCACATGCCGTAGACGCGCAGCCCGCGGTCGGGCAGCAGCAGGAGCAGCGGCAGCAGGCCCAGCTTGACCACCGGGTCCAGGACCAGCCAGACGCAGTCGCGCCAGGTCGCCGGGTCGGTGACCAGCCACTTCCACCGGTCGTTCCAGGCCGGCACCCGCGGCGACTTGTACAGCGTGCGGTGCGAGCGGTACATCCCGTCGGCCTGCCGCTGCGGGGGCGGCGGCTTGGGCAGGTACGGCGAGTCGATCCGGACCTCTAACCACTCCCCGACCAGCCGTCTCCTGTGCTCCGCCACCCGCCTGACCAGCCGCACCTGCGGCGGGAGGAGGGGGACCACGCCGAGGCCGAAGGTCAGGACGAGCATGCCGAACGAGACGACGGTGGCGGGCACCTCGACGAGGATCAGCGCCAGCAGCCCTGCGGCCTGGCCGTACCTTCTCAGCATGCTCCCAGTGTGCGCGACCCGGAGCATCCCGCATATTGCACCTAGATACACCTTTGCCGGGTACCCAGCCCGATTCTCGGCGACAGCCGGAATTCCTAGCGTCTAAGGCATGAAAGTCATCGAGGTCAGGAACCTCCACAAGCGGTACCCGAATCACGTCGCGGTGGATGACGTGTCGTTCGAGGTGTCGGATGGCGAGATCTTCGGCATCCTCGGCCCGAACGGCGCCGGCAAGACCACGACCGTGGAGTGCGTCGCGGGGTTGCGCACTCCCGATCGTGGCACCGTACGCGTGACCGGGATCGACCCCCACCAGGACAGGGACGCGTTACGGCGGGTGCTCGGCGCGCAGCTGCAGAGTGCCGAACTGCCGGAGAAGATCAAGGTGTGGGAGGCGTTGGATCTCTACGCCTCCTTCTATCCGGATCCGGCCGACTGGTCCGAGCTGATCGAGCGCGTCGGGCTCGGCGGCAAGCGGGAGGAGCGCTTTGGCAAACTCTCCGGCGGTCAGCGGCAGCGCCTGTCCATCGCGCTGGCGTTGGTGGGGCGGCCACGTGTCGCAGTGCTCGACGAGCTCACCACCGGCCTCGACCCGCAGGCCCGCAGGGACACCTGGCAGCTGGTCGAGCAGGTGCGCGACTCCGGCGTGACGATCGTGCTCGTCACTCATTTCATGGAGGAGGCCGAGCGGCTCTGCGACCGCGTCGCGCTCATCGACGCGGGCCGGGTCGTCGCCACCGACACGCCCACGGGGTTGATCGCCCAGGTGGGCGGGGCGCAGCGGCTGCGGTTCCGGCCGACCGCGCCCTTCTCCGACGACCTCCTGCTGGCCCTGCCCGAGGTGAGCGAGGTCGCCAGGAGCGGCGAGCAGGTCGTGGTGACGGGCACCGGCGACCTCGCCACCTCCGTCATGCTGACGCTCGCCCGGCATGAGGTCGTACCCGCCGACCTGCGCATCGAGCAGGCCACGCTCGACGACGCGTTCCTCGCACTGACCGGAAGGAAGCTGTCATGAGGAAGATTCTCTTCGTCGAGACCAAGCTGCATCTGCGGCAGTGGCCCACGGTGGTCTTCACCATCGGCCTGCCGCTCGCCCTTCTGCTGGGGCTCGGCAGCATCCCCGACCTGTCCAAGCCCGATCCGGCTATGGGCGGCCAGCGGTTCATCGACACCCAACTGCCGGCCCAGATGGCCCTGCTCGCCGTGCTGACGCTCGCCTGCTCGGTGCTGCCGGCAGTCCTGGTCACCTATCGCGAGCAGGGGGTGCTCAGGCGGATGTCGACGACGCCCGTTCCGCCGGGGCGGCTGCTGGCCGCCCAGCTCATCATCAACCTGGCCATCGGCACCGTGTCGGTCCTCCTCCTGGCGGTGGTCGGGAACCTGGTGCGCGGCGTGGCGATACCCCGGCAACTCCTCGGTTTCGCGCTGGTCTTCCTGCTCGGCTCGGCCGCGCTGCTGGCCCTGGGGCTGGTGATCGCCTCGGTCGCGCCGTCGGGGAGGGCGGCGTCGGCGATCGGGTCGGTGGTGATGTTCCCGCTGATGTTCGTCGCGGGTATGTGGATCCCGCGTGAGGTCATGCCGGACGCGCTGCGGGTGGTGAGCGACTATTCGGTGGCGGGGCCGTTCGCCCAGGCGTTGCGCGACACCTGGGCGGGCCACGCGCCGCAGCCGCTGCACCTCGTCGTCATGGCGGCCGGGCTGCTGGTCTTCGGCGGGATCGCGATCCGGTTGTTCCGCTGGGAGTAGCGCTGATCCGGTTGCTTTCGCCGGGAGTGGCGCTAGGACCAGACGGGGCGGGCGCCCGTGACGTTCAGCATCACCGAGTAGAGCGAGGACGAGGACGCGATGAAGAGCCTGTTGCGCTTGAGGCCGCCGAACACCAGGTTGGCGACATCGTCGGGCAGGCGGAGCCGGCCGATCAGCGTCCCGTCGGGGTCGTGGCAGAGCACCGCCTTGCCCGCCGCCGCCCACACCCGGCCCGTATCGTCCAGCCGCATCCCGTCGAAGCGGTCGTCGTCGCCTCCCTGCGCGAAGACCTTGCCGCCCGAGAGCGTGCCGTTGTCGTGCACGTCGAGCACGCGTATGTGCCTGCGGCGGGTGTCGGCGATGTACAGACGGGACTCGTCCAGCGAGAAGGCCAGCCCGTTGGGCCGGTCGAAGTCGTCGGCCACCCGGGTCACCTCGCCCGTCACCGGATCGACGCGGTAGACATGGCAACCGTCGATCTCCGGCTCGGCCCGAAAGCCCTCGTAGTCGCTGTCGATGCCATAGGCGGGGTCGGTGAACCAGATGGAGCCGTCAGAGCGGACCACCGCGTCGTTCGGGCTGTTGAGCCGCTTGCCCTGCCACCGGTCGGCGATCACGGTGATGGAGCCGTCGGCCTCGGTGCGGGTGACCCGCCGCTGACCCTGCTCGCACGAGATCAGGCGGCCCTGGCGGTCGAGCGTGTTGCCGTTGACGTAGCCGGCGGGCTGCCGGAACGGGCCCACGGCGCCGGTCATCTCGTCCCAGCGCAGCATCCGGTCGTTGGGGATGTCGCTCCAGACCAGGAACCGGCCCGCCGGGAAATAGACGGGCCCCTCGGCCCAGCGGGTGCCGAAGTAGATCCGCTCGACCAGGTCGTCACCGCCGACCACGGCGAAGCGCTCATCCAGCGCTTCGAGCTCCGTGGGGATGTGGCCATATGGTGTTTGGTGGAATGGCTGCATAGTCGAATAGCATACTGTCATGGACGAGATCGACAAGATGCTGATCGGCCTGCTTCAAGAAGACGCCACGCGGTCGTACGCGGTTCTCGGCAAGGCGGTCGGCCTGTCGAGTGGGGCGGCGCACGAGCGGGTGCGCAAGCTGCGCGAACGTGGGGTGATCAAGCGCACCACGATCGAGGTGGATCCGGCCGCGCTCGGGCGCGAGGTCGTGGCGTATGTGCTGGTCGACGGCGGCGCCTGGATGGGGGACGCCGCCGCGCGGCTGGCGGCCATCGCACCGGTCGAGGAGGCCCACGTCATCGCCGGTCCCGCCTCGGTGCTGCTCAAGGTCCGTACGGCCGACACGAGGGAGTTACAACAGGTCCTGCGGCAGGTGTTCGAGGTGGACGGCGTGACCGGGACCCAGACGGTCGTCGTGCTGGAGACGTTCTTCGAGCGGCCCGTACACGTGGAATAGGGTGCTCAGGTGGCGATTTTTGCGCAGATCAGTGATACCCACATCGGTGGCTCCGACGAGAGCGTCGAGCGCACGCGGCAGGTCATGGAGCATCTACGTACCCTGGGCCTCGACGCCATCCTGGTCACGGGTGACATCGCCGACCACGCGTTGCCGGAGGAATACACGATCGCGAAGGAGCTGCTCCGCGACGAGCGGCCGATGGCCATCTGTCCGGGCAACCATGACGCGGTGCCGGAGTTCGAGAAGCTGCTCGGCCCGGCCAACCAGGCGCTCAGGCTCGACGACCTGACCATCGCCCTGGCCGATTCGAGCGTGCCCGGCCACGACCACGGCTACCTGGCCGACGAGACGCTGGCCTGGCTCGACGAGGTGCTGTCGGAGCGGCCCGACGTCCCGGCGTTCGTGGGGATGCACCATCCGCCGATCGAGCTGGGCATCCCGTACGTCGACCAGATCCGGCTGCACGAGCCGGAACGGCTGGCGGACCTGCTGTCACGGCACCCGCACGTGGCCGGGGTGCTGACCGGCCACGCGCACACCGCCGTGTCGGCCCGGTTCGCCGGACTGCCGCTCGTCGTCGCACCCGGCGTCATCTCCACCTGCCTGACCAGTGTGGAGACCGAGGCCGAGATCCCGGTCACGTACGACCTGCCGCCCGCGTACGCGCTGCACATCTTCGACGGCCGACAGCTGGTCACCCACTTCCGGCCGGTATTCCTCAAGTATTCTTGAGGTTATGACCAAGGTGGCGTGGAACTCCAAGGAGCTGACGGTCGGCCAGCTCGCCGAGCGCAGCGGCGTGGCCGTGTCGGCGCTGCACTTCTACGAGGCCAAGGGGCTCATCGGAAGCCGCCGTACCGCGGGCAACCAGCGGCGCTACACCCGTGACACGCTGCGCCGGGTCGCGTTCGTCCGGCTGTCGCAGCGGCTGGGCATCCCGCTGCGGACCATCAAGGACGCCCTGAGCGAACTGCCCGAGGAGCGCACGCCCACCCGTGACGACTGGGCGCGGCTGTCGGCGGCCTGGCGCAGCGAACTCGACGACCGGATCGAGCAGTTGCAGCGGCTCCGCGATGACCTCACGGAGTGCATCGGGTGCGGGTGCCTGTCGCTCGACCGGTGCGCACTGGCCAACCCGCACGACCGGCTGGGCAACGAAGGGCCGGGGGCGAGGCGCATCGACACCCGGCTCACCCCGTCCAAGGACGGCTGCTCGGCCCCACCGGCCGCGTGCTAGGCGGTCTTTCACGGCGGTTCGTCACGCGGCCGTCTCGGTCCCTGTGACAGTCCGTCGTGGTTGGGGTCCTTTTGACGGGATAGCCCCTTCGGAGAGGAAGAAGACGGTCCGTCGCGCCCAGAAAACGGTCGTGGACCGATCAGTGCTTGGTCGGTGGGACGATCAGGGTCGGCCGGTGGGCGTGGTGCAGCACGTGGTTGGAGACGCTGCCCAGGAGCACGGAGCGTACGCCGGCAAGTCCTCGCGACCCCGTGACCACCAGCGACGCGTCGACCTCGTCCGCGACGTCGACGATCGTCCGCCAGATCGACTCGTTGTCGGCCACCGCCCGATACGTCACATCCGCGAGCCCGGCCGCGATCGCCAGCTCGGCCCCCTCCTTGGCGTACTGCTCAGCCTGGACCCGCCATTCCTCACTGGAGTCGGCGAGGACCGCGGCACCGGCCAGCGGATACCTCTTGAGCTGCACGAGCAGCGGCTCCCACACGGTCACGATGAGCGTGGGCTCGGCGGCCAGGTGCTTGGCCGCGAACTCGATGGCGGCGCGCGAGTCGGCTGAGCCGTCGTAGGCGACGAGGATGGTCATGGCGTGCTTCCCTTCAGTTGAAGCTCACTCTCTCGTTGCAGCACTGGGACGATCAGCCGGGATTCCGGGAGCCGCTGTCTGTTGTGTCACACCGGAAGTTGTGTCGCAGCTGAAGGACCGGCGAGGATCGGTCTTCGTGACACTCCCCCGCGTGCCCCGCCTCGACATCGACGGCGTTCTGCGCGAGCTCGACGTACCGCTCGTCTATGAAGGCCCGTGCCCCGGCGGCCAGGTCGGCGCCGCGTACGTGCGCTGGCCCGACGGCCGCCGGTCGGTGCTCAGCCGCGGACCCGATGTCGGCGCGCTGCTGGAGGTGGCCCGCGCGGCGGGCGTCCCTGCGCCGCGCTACGAGCTGGTGCGCCCGCCGGTTGTGGTGCAGGAGCTGCTGCCGGGCTCTCCCCCGCTCGAGCCCTCCCGGGTCACGATCGAGTCCATGCTCGACGTCAACCGGCGCTGCCGCGGCCTGCTGGCCGGCCGTACGGATCTGCCCGGATTCGCGCTCTTCCTGCGCGCCGACGGGCCGGGCTTCTGCCTGCACGAGCCGCTGCGGACGTACGACAGCCGCACGCGGCGGCTGCTCGACCAGGTCGAGGAGATCGGCGCCGCCCTCCCAGAGCGGCTGGACGGCCCCGACCTCGTACACACCGACTTCCATCCCGAGAACGTGCTGGTCGACGCCTCGGGCACGGTCACCGGAGTGATCGACTGGGACGGCGCCACACAGGGTGACGCGGACTTCGATCTCTTCACACTGCGCTTCGACCTCACGCACCGGGCCCCGGAGCTCGCTCGGCTGCTCGACGGGATGGTGTCCGAGGAGGCGGCGCCGGCCTGCTGGGCGCACATGAGTCTGCGCATGGTCGACTGGGCGATCCGGCACTTCACCGCCGCCGAGGTCACTGTCTGGCTCGACATCGCCGAACGACTCCGGCCGCTCTGATCTCCGCCCGACGCACGTCAACGGCGCCCGCCAGGACGACACGTCGGTCAGCGGTGCCGTCCTGACCGGAAACGCTTCGGGTCGCTCGGTCCAAGTAGAGGTGTAGGGCGAGCGACGAAGGGAGCGAGGCCTGTGCGCCTCAACGAGGACCCCGAGGCCTTTGAGGCCTTTTATCGCCGCCATGTCGATGGCGTCATGCGGTTCGTCGTACGCCGGGTGAGCGATGCACACCTGGCCGCCGACCTGACTGCCGACATCTTCCTGGCGGTCTTGGACTCCGGGCACACCTACCGCCCCGGCAGAGGCAGCGAGACCGGTTGGTTGTACGGCGTGGCGCGCAACGTCGTGTCCGCCCAGTATCGACGCACGGCCCGCGAGGCGAAGGCGACCAGCCGCGTCGCGGGCCGGCGAATGATGGACGACCACGACCTCGACCGCATGGAGGAACGGATCGACGCCGAGCGCCAGACGCGGCGCGCGCTGGCGGCCATGCGCGACCTGCCCGAGGGCGAGCGGGCCGTGCTTGAGCTCGTGGCGATCGATCAGCTCACCGTCAAGGAGGCCGCCGTGGCCTTGGGCATCAACGGGGTGACCGCCCGAGTCCGCCTGCACCGGGCCAGACGCGCCCTGGAAGACGTCGCTTCGCCGTCGGCTGTGTACGTGGAGGGACAGGCATGAACAACTTCGAGGAGCGTCTGCTCACCGCACTCAAGGACGACATCGCCGGCAGGAGGGCGGACCCGGTCGTCCAGCCACCGGCGCGACGCCGAAGGACCGGGCGTGTCGTAGGACTGGCCACCGCGGTGGCGGGGGTCACGGCGGCCACCGTGGTGGCCATGAACGTGTACGGCGGAGCCGCCACCCCGGCCTTCGCCGTGACCAGGAACGCGGACGGATCAGTCGAGGTGCGGATCAGCGAGTTTCGTGACCCCGGTGAGCTGACGGCCAAGCTGGCCGCGGCGGGGGTGACGGCGGTGGTCGACTACCTGCCGGCGGACCAGACCTGCAAGAACCCCCGAGGCGGGCACGGGGCCGGCGACGGGCGGGTCAAGAACAGCTTCCTGATCAGGACGGTCGGCACGGGAATGGCGTTCCTGATCGGCAAGGGGCAGGCGGGCTCCGGCCAGACGCTGGTCCTGGCGGTCTCGGTCGACCAGGCGGACAAGCCGCCTACCGCGATCTCATTGGAGGTGGTCAAGGGGGCGGTGGCCCCCTGCGAGGCGACCGCGCTGAACCTTCCGCCGACCACTGACTCGACCGGCGACGGCCCGTCCACCAGTGAGAAGACGGACGACTCTCCCGGCACCACTGAGAAGACGGACAGCACCGTCAGCGGAGGCTGATAACCGCCCGGGGCGTCAGCTTCCGCAGAAGGCGGCTGCGGGCCGCCGTCGAGCTACGGCGGCGGCCCGCAGCGCGCGGACCACATCGCCGACCCACTGCGGGCCGTCACGCCTCGGATTCGATGCCCAGTGACCGGACGAGCTGGGCCAGTTCTTCTTGGAAGAGCTTGTCGGGACTGATCGTCTGGGTACGCAGGTGTCCATAGATCTCCAGTGACACCAGGCCGTGCAGGTGGCCCCAGATGCGCAGCGCGAGTGCCACGCCGGCCGGCGGCAAGGTGGGGAATGCCGGGCGGACCTTGCCGAGAAGCCCGCCGTCGAAGTCGGACCATTGGAAGTCACTGTGCGCGTAAAGGTGTTGGGCGTGCGGCCAGGCGGCGTCCGCCAGGGCGGCGATGCCCGTACAGACCCGGTGCGCGGCGTCCGGTGCGGCGCCGCCCTCGGGAGCTTGATAGCCGGGCACGGGGTCGCCATAGATGAGGCGAAATCCCTCGGGATTGGCCAGAGCCCAGTCCCGAAAGGCGCGCGCCCATGTCTGGATCCGAGTGGCCGGACGCGCGGCCGGGGCCTTGGCCCATGCGGCGTCCACGGCATCGGCCAGCGCGGTGTAGACCTCGTTGATCAGCTTCGTGACCAGATCGTCGCGAGTTGCGAAGTAGCCGTAGATCGCATTGGCGGTCATGCCCATCTCACGGGCGATGGCCCGCAGTGTGATCGCGTCAGGTCCGCCCGAGGCCATCAGCCTGAGCGCGACCTGCTGAATCTCCGCCGTCGTCTCGACCCGCAGCCGTTCGCGGCGTCCTCCCGTACTTCCCACAGCGGCCACTCTACAGCGTCACCAGACTGCTTGCCGTATAAAAACTTCACGCCGTATAGTCTCGTCACGTCTGACAGCGAGGCACGCGTCTGACAGCGAACACATAGGGAGACCCATGCACATCGGCATCATCGGCGCCACGGGCGGCATCGGAAGCCGCGTCGTCACCGAAGCCCTCCACCGGGGGCATCACGTCACAGCGTTCAGCCGCGACGCCACCCGGATCAGCGAAGAGCGCGAGAACATCGTCTGGAAGAGCGTCGACGTCCTCGATGCCGGAAGCGTCGCCGCGGTCCTGCCCGGGCTGGACGTCTTGATCAGCGGATTCCAGCCTGGCAACGCCGCCGACGACTTCGCCGACACCGTGTCGCGGTCGATCGCCGATCCCACGGTCTACGCCACCGCCGCCCGAGCGCTGCTCAAGGCGCTGGAGAGTCACCCCCGGACCCGGCTGATCGTGATCGGCGGCGCCGGCAGCCTGGAGATCGAGCCTGGCCTCGTACGAGCCGACTCCGACGAACTCCTGCACGAGAGCCTCGATCAGATTGGGCTGCCGAGGGAGTACGCCGCCGCCGTACGCGGGCATCGGGACGCCCTGAACATCCTGCGCACGTCCAACCGGCTCTGGACCTACTTCAGCCCGGCCGAGGACATCGCTCCCGGCCGGCGCACCGGCCGCTTCCGGATCGGTGGCGACCAACCGATCCTCGACGCCGACGGACGCAGCCGAATCTCCTCGGAGGACGCCGCCGTCGCCCTCGTCGACGAGGCGGAACTGCCGCGCTTCGTCCAGCGGCGCTTCACCATCGGCTATTGAACCGGCCAGCCCCACCTTTCATGCTCACGGAATCGCGGAACCTCGGTTCCTCAGATGGTTCGTCACACAACCGTCTCAATCCCTATGACGGTCCGTGGCGGTCCCCATCGAATTAGAGGGATACCCCCTCCGGGGGTGAGGAAGAAGCAGGCCCGTGGTGGCCGGAGTCCCTACGGAGGGACCGCCTCCGGGGGTGAGGCAGGAGCCGACCTGTCGTGGCCGGGAATCCCTTTGGATACCCCTTCGGAAGACAACGCTCTGCGGTGCCGGACCGGTGAGAAGATCGAGGGTGCTCCGAATAGCAAACGCAGTACTCGAAAGATTACCGGGCCCGCTGCACGCCCTTGCGCTGAAGCACCGTGAGCTGCTGAAGTTCGCGGTGGTGGGTGGAACAGCGTTCTTAGTCGACAACACGGTGTTCTACGGGCTGAAGCTCACCATTTTGGAACCGAAGCCGGTGACCGCGAAGATCATCGCGGTGCTCGTGGCGGCGATCGTGTCCTACGTGTTGAACCGCGAATGGTCGTTCCGGACCAGGGGCGGCCGCGAGCGCCGTCACGAGGCGGCGCTGTTCTTCCTGGTCAGTGGCGTCGGTCTGGTGCTCAGCTCCGCGCCGCTTTGGATCTCCCGGTACGTGTTTCACCTGGAGACCCCGGATGTGAGCCTGGTGACCCAGGAGATCGCCGACTTCATGAGCGCGCAGATCATCGGCACGCTGATTGCCATGGTCTTCCGCTTCTGGGCGTTCCGGAAGTGGGTCTTCCCCGACGAGAAGGCCCAGTCCGGCAGCATGCGACTGGCTCCCACCCCCGATCCCACGGACGAGGCGGCATGACCGCCCTGCAAAGCCCGAGGCTAGTGCTGGGCCATGTCGACGAAGCGGCTGTAGTGGCCCTGGAAGGCCACCGTGACGGTCGCCGTGGGGCCGTTTCGGTGCTTGGCCACTATCAGGTCGGCCTCGCCTGCCCGCGGCGACTCCCGTTCGTACGCGTCTTCGCGGTGCAGCAGGATGACCATGTCGGCGTCCTGCTCGATGCTGTTGTGGACGGAGATCCCGTTGGCGACGAAGTTGTGGGTTCCCAGCACCGTGGCGTCATAGACCGGCTGCTCTCCTAGGCTCTCGATCGAAACGACCTCGTCCCAGAAGACGTCGTTCGTCGCCAGCATCTCCATCTGGGCGTCATCCAGAATCGCCGCCACCCGACCCAGACGCTCCCGGCTGGGTGCGTGCTTCCACAAGGCGCTGCCGCAGAATTGGGTCCCCAGCGCGTTCGAGAACGCCCGATGGGTCATGCTCTTCTGTGTCAGCACGTCACGAACACGGTCCCAGATCTCACGGGGAACCGTGTCGAGGTTGGTCTTGCTCTTGGCTGCCCGCAGCGCTGGAAGGCAGCGAGCGGCATGCTTTGCTCGTTCGCCGACCACGCCCACCTCCTCCAGGAACCGGAGCTGGTTCTCCGCGCCGTAGATGTGCAATTGATACCCCGGCGGGTAGTCGCCCTTCCGGGTTGTTTTGATGCGAGTCATCACGTTGAACCGGAGCAGCAACCGCGCGACGTCGTCGATCAGTCGCCGACTCGTCGAGGCATAGTAGATCCGCGGCTGGCCGAGCTTTTCGTCCCACCAGACGCATCCGTCTGTCGCCCACAGGTGACGCAGGAACAGGGCGATCTGCTTCTTCGGCAGAGAGAAGACTTCCTGGGGAACGAACTTGTCGTGACTGCGAAGGCCGAACAGACCCAGGCCGTCGAGCCAGGCGGCGATGGGGTTGCGCTTGCCGTGCGTGAGCCGATAAGGGGCAGGTAGCCGCAGCGTGGTGACCCGCGCGGCGGCATAGTCGTCCCGGACCGCATTCACTCCAAAATGCGTGGCGGCCATCGTCACAGCTTCCAGGCAAGTCTCGTCCGTACTTGCGTACCGAATCGGCTGGTTCCTGACGAACGAACCATCTCCGATCATGTGCCCGAGGAGGATGACCTCCTCCTCGGGCCACTCCTGAAGATCTTGAGGGGCGGGAACGTGGCGCGGAACGGCAAGGCGAGTGCCCGGTCCGATCTCCCCCAGAGGTCGCCAGCCGTCGTAGGTCATGAAGGGGTGATTGGCCGTCGCCTCGATCTCGCGGCCCGACGTCAGGCGCAGCCTGAAGGCCTCCTTGGTTCCGCTGGGAAAGACATGCGTCATGGTGCGCGGCACGAGCCGCAACTTCTCATCCAGCGACCACACGGGGATGTCGCGTGCGCCAGACTCCAGAAGCTCCCCCAGCGACACCTCCGCGCCTGTGTCGGCCCGAAGGATGCGGGTGTCTGCCGTCAGGCAGCCGGACTCGCGCAGGTCGCTGACCGCGGGCCGCTTGTCCGTGCGCTGCTCGGGGCCTCGGTTGAGCTGGGAGATCGCGATGACCGGCACCTCCAGCTCCTTGGCCAGCAGCTTGATCGCACGGGAGATCTCCGAGACCTCGTTCTGGCGGCTCTCGGTCTTCTTCGGCGAGCTCATCAGCTGGAGATAGTCGATCACCACGAAGCGCAGGTCGTTGCGCTGCTTCAGGCGCCGGCACTTGGCCCGGATCTCCATCATCGACATGTTGGGCGAGTCGTCGATGAACAGCGGCGCCTCGGCCACCTCGCTCATCCGCCGGGCCAGCCTGGTCCAGTCGTCGTCGCCCATGCTGCCCGAGCGCATGGCGTGCAGCGCCACCCGCGCCTCGGCCGACAACAGACGCATCGTGATCTCGTTACGCGACATTTCCAGCGAGAAGATGACGGTGGTCATCCCATGCTTGATCGCCGCGGAGCGGGCGAAATCTAGACCTAGGGTGCTTTTTCCGATGGCCGGGCGGGCGGCGACGACGATCATCTGGCCCGGGTGCAGGCCGTTGGTGAGCTGGTCGAGGTCCTGGAAGCCGGTCGGCACGCCGACCATCTGCCCACTGCGGCTGCCGATGGCCTCCAGCTCGTCGAGGGCGCCCGGCATGATGTCGGCCAGCGGCGCGTAGTCCTCGGACGTGCGTCGCTCGGTGACCTTGTAGATCTCCGCCTGCGCGCGGTCGACCAGGTCGTCGACCTCTTCGTTCTGGCCACCGTAGCCGAAGGAGACGATGCGCGTGCCGGCCTCGATGAGGCGGCGGAGGATGGCCTGCTCGCGGACGATCTTCGCGTAGTAGCCGGCGTTGGCCGCGGTGGGGACGACGGCCGTCAGCGTGTGGAGGTAGGCGGCACCCCCGACGCGGGCCATCTCGCCGCGCTTCTGCAGGTCGTCGAAGACCGTGACGGCGTCGGCGGGCTCGCCTCGGCCGTAGAGGTCGGTGATGACGTCATAGATCATCTGGTGGGCGGGCCGGTAGAAGTCGTCGGAGCGGATGAGCTCCACCACATCGGCGATCGCGTCCTTGGACAGCAGCATGCCGCCCAGAACCGACTGCTCCGCCTCGATGTTGCTAGGCGGCGTACGTTCGAACCCCGGGCCTGCGCCGCCCTCTTCGTCAATGCTCACCGCGCCCCCTCAACACCTTGCAGGCGGTCGCACCACCCCCACTTGTAGTCGACCGGTGTGACAGTTTCGCGGGTTCGCGGTGAGACGGCAACGCGGCCTGTGGACAACCCTGTGGTCAAGCTGTGCACTATTCGGCTCAGGGTGTGAAACAACTGTGGACGGAGCTGTGGATAACTCTGTCCACAATCCACAGCACCCCACTTGACCTGCGAAAACTTTGTCCACCGGCTGTGGAGGAAAGAAAGTTGGCCCGACACGCCGGGTAATGGCCATAATGGGTAAATGCCCATTACGTCGCAGGACAGGGAGATTCTGCGCCTGGCCGTGCCCGCGTTCGGCGCGCTGGTCGCCGAACCGCTCTTCCTGCTCGCCGACTATGCCATCGTGGGGCACGGGCTGGGCACCACCGCCCTGGGTGCCCTCGGCGTCGCCGGCACGATCCTGGCCACGGTGGTGAACCTCTGTGTCTTCCTCGCGTACGGAACGACGGCGTCCGTGGCCCGCCAGACCGGTGCGGGCCATCATGCCAGGGCGATGCGCAGCGGCGTGGACGGCATCTGGCTCGCGCTGGCCATCGGTGCCGCCCTCATCGCGGTCTGCTGGCCGCTCGCCCCGACGATCGTCGGACTGTTCGGGGCGGTCCCGGAGCAGGCCGGGCAGGCTACGACGTACCTGCGCATCTCGTTGCTCGGCGCGCCCGGCATGCTGGTCGTGCTGGCCGGGACGGGCGTGCTGCGCGGCCTGCAGGACACGGTCACGCCGCTGGCCGTCGCGGTGGGCTCGTTCGCGCTCAACGCCGGGCTGAACGCGTGGTTCGTGCTCGGACTGCACTGGGGCATCGCGGGCTCGGCCTGGGGCACCGTGCTGGCTCAGACGCTGGGTGCGGCCGTCTACCTCGTCGTGGTGGCCAGAGGAGCGCTGCGGCTCGGCATATCGCTCACGCCTCACCTGGCGGGCGTCAAGCAGGCGGGTACGGCCGGCTTCGCGCTGCTCATCAGAACCCTCTGCCTGCGCGTCGTGCTGATCGCGGCGACCGTGGTGGCCACCAGGATGGGCCAGGCCCAGCTGGCCGCGTACGCCATCGCCACCCAGGTCTGGACCCTGCTGGCCTTCGCCCTGGACGCCATCGCCATCGCCGGCCAGGCCATCACCGGCCGTACGCTCGGCGCCGGCGACGTGGCCGCCACCAGGGCCGCGACCCGGCGCATGGTGCGATGGGGTCTCTGGTCGGGGTTCGCGCTCGGCGTGCTCGTCGTCGCGGCCAGGCCGCTGCTGCCCGGCCTGTTCGACGCCGATCCACAGGTGACCGAGCAGTTGCTGGCCGTGCTCTGGCCGGTGGCGCTGTTCCAGCCGGTGTGCGGCGTGGTGTTCGTGCTCGACGGGGTACTGATCGGCGCGGGTGACCAGCGCTACCTCGCGTGGGCGGCCCTGTGGACGACGCTCGCGTACCTGCCGTGTGCCTTTCTCGCCTCGGGATTCGGCATCGTCGCACTCTGGTGCGCGCTCGGGGTGTGGATGATCGCACGTTTGATCACGCTAGGACAGCGGGCGCTCGGTACGGCATGGCTGGTGACCGGGGCGTAATCGTCCCGTGCTTGCTGTTACGCGTGTGGTGCGGCACTGTGGGCGGGTTCCCTGAGCGGGGTGTGCCTTTGTCGACAATCCTCCGGCGGCTGCCGCCCGACGCGGCGACCGGGTTACGCACAGGCGCGCGCCACAGCCTCGCCGAGCTATACCGGCCCGCCGATCTGGTCGTGCTCGGGCTCGGTGTGATGATCGGCGCGGGCATCTTCAGCATCGCCGGGCAGCAGGCCGCGACCATGGCCGGCCCCGGAGTGATCCTGTCGTTCATGATCGCTGGGATCGCCTGCCTGCTGGCCTGCCTGTGTTACGCCGAGCTGTCGTCCACGATGCCGACCTCGGGCAGCGCCTACACCTTCACCTACGTCATCTTCGGCGAGGTATGGGCGTGGATCATCGGCTGGGCGCTGATCCTGGAGCTGGAGCTGGCCGTCGCCGTGGTGGCCAGGGCCTGGGCGCTGATCACCGTCCGGGCGATCACCGGGTTCGGGGTGCGCCTGCCGTACCAGAACGTGGTCGAGGACGTGTTCGTCCTGTTCATCCTGGTGGTGCTGACGAGCGTCGTGGCGCTCAACGCGCGGGTCGGGCTGCGGGCACTGTGGGTGATGGTGGCGGCCAAGCTGCTGGCCATCGGGGCGGTCATCGTCGTCGGGGCGCGGTACGTCAAAGTGGCCAACTTCGGCGACCTCTACACCGAACCGAAGCCCCTGACCACCCCGGCGGCGACCGTGCTCGACATCATCGTGGGGCAGAGTCACGCGTTCGGCTGGTTCGGGGTGTTCGCGGCGGCGTCGGCCATCGCGTTCGCGTACATCGGCTTCGACGTCGTCGCCACCGCCGCCGAGGAGACCGTGAACGCCTCCAGGGCCATCCCCAAGGGCATGATCCGCAGCCTGGTGATCGCCACGGTCATCTACCTCGCGGTGGCCGTCGTCATGGTCGGCATGATCCCCTACACCGGCATCTCCCCCGACTCGCCGCTGTCCAGCGCGTTCCGCGTGGTGGGCGTCGACTGGATGGCGCATGTCATCGACATCGGCGCGGTGCTCGGGCTGACCACGGTCATCCTGGTGCTGATCGTGGGGCAGACGCGCGTATTGTTCTCGATCGCCCGCGACGGCCTGATGCCGCGCCGTCTGGCCACGATCAGCCGCAAATATCACACCCCCACGCGGGTCACGCTGCTCATCGGAGTGATCGCGATCCTGCTGGCCGAGCTCGTGCCGGTGTTCACGCTGCAGCAGCTGGTGGTGATCGGGACGCTGTTCGCGTTCATGTTCGTCGCGGCGGGCGTGATCGTCATGCGGCGCCGGATGCCGCACCTCGACCGCGGCTTCCGCGTCCCGCTCTCGCCGCTGCTGCCCGCGCTGTCCCTGGTGGCGACGCTCTGGCTGATGGTGAATCTGCAGGTGCTCACCTGGGCGTGGTTCGCCCTGTGGATGGCTTTCGGGCTGCTTGTCTACCTTGTGTACGGTCGGCGCCACAGCCTGCTGGCCCAGCCTGAGCTGCCTCCCCTGAACCATGCCAGAGGGCGCCATCGGCGTTAAGCCCGGGTGGTTTGTCACGACCGTCTCAATCTCTGTGACGGTCTGTGGTAGCTGGTGTCCTTCGGGAGGGATACCCCCTCCGGGGGACGAATGAAAACGGCCCGTCGTGGCTGAGGTCCCCAGGAAGGGACCCCCTCCGGGGGAGCGGGAGGAAGACGGTCCGCCGTGGGTGGGCCCCAAGGGGGCACCCCCTCCGTGAGAGCGGACGAAACGGCCCGCCGTGGCCGAGGTCCCCAGGAAGGAACCCCTCCGGGGGAGCGGATGAAGACGGTCCGTCGTGGCGGGGCCCCTAGAAAGGGGCACCTCCTCGGGAGGCGGACGAAAACGGGTCGTCGTGGTTGAAGCTCCGAGGAAGGGCTCCGGGGGGGCGGACAGAACGGTCTGCCGTGGCTGAGGTCCTTAGAAGGGAGCCCCTTCGGGAGAAGCGGTCCGTTGTGGTCGGGGTTCCAGGAAGGGACCCCCTTCGGGGAGCGGATACTCGCCCGACGTTCGTGGACGCCGCGTTAGAGCCGCCCGGAGTCCAGCACGGCTCGCAGGAAGTCTCTCGTACGGGCGTGCTCCGGATCGGTGAAGATCATCTCCGGTGGGCCCTTCTCCAGCATGACCCCGCCGTCCAGGAAGCACACCGTGTCGGAGATGTCGCGGCAGAAGCCCATCTCGTGCGTCGCCAGGATCATCGTCATGCCCGAGTCCTTGAGCTCCCTGACGACCTGGAGCACCTCCACGACCAGCACCGGGTCGAGCGCCGAGGTGACCTCGTCAAGCAGCATCAGCCGTGGCTTGGTGGCCAGCGCGCGGACGATGGCCACCCGCTGCTGCTGGCCGCCGGAGAGCTGGTCGGGGTAGGAGCGGGCCTTGTCCGCCAGCCCGAACCTGGCCAGCAGCTCGCCCGCCTGCTCCTCCGCCTCGGCCTTGGCCACCCCGTGCACCCGCCGGGGCGCGAGTGTGATGTTGTCGAGCACCGTCATGTGCGGGAACAGGTTGAACGCCTGGAACACGATGCCGAGCCGCCTGCGTACGTCGTCGACGTTCGCCCGAGGGTCGGTGATCTCCTGCCCGTCAAGGTGGATGGCGCCGTCGTCGATGGTCTCCAGCAGGTTGACGCAGCGCAGCAGCGTGGACTTGCCCGACCCTGACGCGCCGATCAGGCTGACCACCTCGTGCGGGCGTACCTCCAGGTCGACGCCGCGCAGGACGCTGTGGCCGCGGAAGTTCTTCCACACCCCGTCGATGGTCAGCAGGCTCATCCGCGCCTCCTTCGCGTACGGGCGGCCAGGTGGTCGGTGAAGCGGGCCATCGGGATCGTGAGCAGGATGAACAGCAGCGACGCCACCAGGTAAGGCGTGTAGTTGAACTTGCTGGCCGCGATGATATTCGCCGACCTCAGCGCCTCCAGCGGCCCGATGGTGGCCACCAGCGCCGTGTCCTTCTGCAGGGAGATGAAGTCGTTGAGCAGCGGCGGGACGACCCGCCGGGTGGCCTGCGGGAGCACGACGAACCGCATCGCCTTGACGTGGCTCAGACCGAGCGAGCGGGCCGCCGCCATCTGGCTGGGATGGACCGACTCGATGCCCGCGCGGAACACCTCGGCCACGTACGCGCCGTACGAGAGCGTCAGGCCGATGATGCCGAGCGTGGCCAGATCCGTCGGAATGCCCTGCAGCCTGAGCGCGGGCAACCCGAAGCCGACCAGGTAGATGACCAGGATCGTCGGCACGCCGCGGAAGATGTCGGTGTAGAGCGTGGCCAGCGCCCGGACCGGGAAGAAGGCGGGCGCCGTGACGGTACGGGCCAGGGCCACCAGCACCCCGACAAGCAGGATCAGCGGCTCTGCGATCAGGAACATCTTGATGTTGAGCAGGAACCCGGTCAGGACCTCCGGCCACGCCTTGACGAACCACTCGGGGTTGAAGAACGACTCCCGCACCCGCGGCCAGCCGGGCGAGTGGGTGACCACCACCACCGCCAGGACGAGGAAGACGATCGTCGAGGCGCCGGCGATGGACGTCGAGCGCCGGGCCCGCGACCTGCGGACCCGCTCGCGTTCGAGCTGCCGCTCGCTCTTGACCCAGCCCACAGCGCTCTCACTCGCTGAAGGCTCGCTCACAGAAGGCTCGCTCACTTCAGCTCGGGCGCGCCCGCGGCCGCGCTGAGCCACTGCTGCTGGATCTTGGCCAGCTCGCCCTTGGACTTCAGCGCGTCGACGGCCTTGTCAACGCACGGCTTGAGCGCGCCGCCCTTCTCCATGACCAGGCCGAACTCCTCAGGCGTGCCGCCGATCGAGCTGAACTGGCCGACGATCTTCGACTTCTCGACCTGCGCGGCCGTCACGTAGAAGGCCGTGGGCAGGTCCACGACGATCGCGTCGACCTGCTTGTTCTTCAGCGCGTTGATGGCGTCGATCTGGTCGGTGTAGACGTTGGGCTCGGCACCGGGCTTGATGACCTCCTTGACCGCGTTGAGGGAGGTCGTGCCGACCTGCACGCCTATCTTCGCGTCCTTGAGCTCGGCCAGGCTCTTCGCGCCGGCGAACTTGCCGTCCCCCATGGCCACGATGGCCTGCTTGACCGTGTAGTAGCCGTGGCTGAAGTCGACCGCCTTGGCTCGGTCCGGGGTGATCGAGACCTCGTTGATGTCGAAGTCGAACTGCTTGGCACCCGGTGCGAAGGCCGAGTCGAACTTGACCGTGCTCCACTGCACCTCGGTGCGGTCGAAGCCGAGCTCGCCCGCCACGGCGAACGCGACCGCGCTCTCGAAGCCCTGGCCGTTGCTCGGGTCGTCGTCCTTGAACCACGGCTCGAAGGCGGGCTTGTCGGTGGCGATCGTCAGTTTGCCGGCGTTGATGAGCTTGAGCTGGTCCTTGGTGCACGCGGTAGACGCCGTGGGACTGACCGGGGCGGCGCTTGGCGGGGTGTCGGCGGGGGCGCAGGCGACGGCCGCCGCCGCGAGCACGCCAAGGGCCAGCAGCATCGAGGGTCGGGCCATGGCTGGGGGCCTCCAGGGAAGGGGCGCGGGAAGAACGAGCAAATCCTACGCTGCGGGACAGTGCACTATGTCCCCCACCTGCACCCATACGGCCCTAGAGACAGCGCTGCCCCCTCTCGCGGGCGAGAGGGGGCAGCGGCGGAGCTGAGAGTCGTCAGCCGGCGACGACCTCGACGTCGACCGACGCCGAGACCTCGGGGTGCAGCTTGACGCTGACCTTGTGCGAGCCGACGCTCTTGATCGGGTTGACGATCTCGATGCGGCGGCGGTCGAGGATGGGACCGCCGGCGGCCTTGACGGCCTCGGCGACGTCACCCGTGGTGATCGACCCGAACAGGCGGCCGGAGTCGCCCGCGCGGGTGACCAGGCGGACGCGAAGGGCGCCGAGCTGGCCGGCGACCTCCTTGGCCGTGCCCAGGTCGCGGATCTCGCGAGCGTCACGAGCCTTCTTGATGGACTCGATCTGCTTCTCGGCGCCACGCGTCCAGCGCATGGCGTAGCCGCGCGGGATGAGGAAGTTACGGCCGTAGCCGTCCTTGACCTCGACGATGTCGCCAGGGGTGCCGAGGCCGGAGACCTCGTTGGTGAGGATGAGCTTCATATCGACAGTCCTCCCTTAGCGCGCGGTGCTCGTGTAAGGCAGCAGGGCCACCTCACGGGCGTTCTTGATCGCGGTCGCCACGTCACGCTGGTGCTGGGTGCAGTTGCCCGTCACCCGGCGGGCCCGGATCTTGCCGCGGTCGGAGATGAACTTCCGCAGCAGAGCCGTGTCCTTGTAGTCGACGTAGGAGATCTTGTCGTGGCAGAACAGGCAAACCTTCTTCTTGGGCTTGCGCAGTGCCGGCTTTGCCATCGTGGTGCTCCTTTCAGAGCCCCGCCGTCAAGCGGGAATGGACTCGGGCTGGTGAACTGGAATTAGAAAGGCGGTTCGTCGCTGAAGTCGTTGCCGCCGCCGCCGAAGCCGCCGGAGCCGCCCTGCTGACCGCCGCCCTGGTAGCCGCCACCGCCACCGCCGCCGCCGAAACCGCCGCCGCCCTGGGGCGGAGCGGGCGACGCGGAGGCCCACGGGTCGTCGGCCGGGCTGCCACCGAAGCCGCCGCCACCGCCGCCACCCTGACGGGTGGTGCGGTTGACCTTGGCCGTGGCGTTACGCAGAGACGGGCCGACCTCGTCGACCTCGACCTCGTAGACCGTGCGCTTCTCGCCTTCCTTGGTCTCGTAAGACCGCTGCTTGAGCCGCCCCTGCACGATGACCCGCATGCCGCGCTGGAGGCTCTCGGCGGCGTTCTCCGCCGCCTGCCGCCACACGTTGCAGGTCAGGAAGAGGCTTTCGCCGTCTTTCCACTCGTTGGTCTGGCGGTCCATGAACCGCGGAGTGGACGCGATGCGGAATCGAGCCACGGCTTGACCCGTGGGGGTGAAGCGCAGCTCCGGATCGTCGACAAGGTTGCCGACGATGGTGATTACGGTGTCGCCTGCTGCCATGGCTTGCGCTCGCCTTCCTGCACGCCTTCGCTTTGGTTACGGCTCAGAGTACGGCTGCCGCCCGACAAAAAGCCGGGCAACGGCTGCTTAGTGCACGTCGGGGCGGAGAACCTTGGTGCGCAGGATGCCCTCGTTGAGGTTCATCTGCCGGTCGAGCTCCTTGACCGTCGCGGGCTCCGCGGACAGGTCGATGACGGCGTAGATGCCTTCCGACTTCTTGTCGATGTCGTAGGCGAGACGGCGACGGCCCCAGACGTCGACCTTCTCCACAGTGCCGCCGTCGTTGCGGACGACGGTGAGGAACTGGTCGAGGGACGGCGCCACAGTGCGCTCATCGAGCGAAGGGTCCAGAATGACCATTACTTCGTAACGACGCATGCGGGACTCCAACCTCCTCTGGACTTTTGCGGTCACGACACTCTGCCGTGACAGGAGGACGCTGACGTCAGGACCCGGACACCCCTTTCGGCGTCTCAGGCTGATGGATCACCCATCACAACGCAGCTTGACCAGGTTACCAGCCGCTCGCGGATGGGAAGGACCTGTAGGAAACCCATGGGGGTGACATTAGTGCCGCACATCCTGCAACCTCCGGAGACCCAGCGGTTCAGACTCACGCTCAACAGCGACGGGGCGCCGCACCCGATCGAGAACGTCCTGGCCGTCGCCACGCTCGTGTGCGGGCTGGTGGCCTTCATCTCGACGTTCTTCGTCGCCGCCCACCCGATCTCCGCGTGGTTCGGCACGCTCGGATTCGGGATGGGGCTCTACTCGCAGTACGTCTCGGTGACCACGCCCCAGCGCTCGCTGAACATCATCGGCCTGGTGGCGTCGTTCGTCGGCGTCGCGCTCGGCATCGCGCACGGCGGATTCCTGCCCTGAGCGGCTGATGCCATGCGAAACGGTCCCGGCATGGCCGGGACCGTTCGCCTGAGGTCATTTACCAATATGCAGATCCACGCCGAGCAGCACCAGGAACCACAGGAAGACCGCGAGGAGCGCCTCGGCGATGTTCCGGAGGATCCCCGGGGTGATGTAGTGGTAGACCCAGGCCACATAGATGCCGATAAGAACCCAAATTAAGAAGATCAGTGAGCGCCAGCGCCAGCGCGTCATATCGTTCTCCTCGCGTAGGGGGCGCCTGGCGACTTCCCTGAGCCCTCTGCTCCAAACGGATAAGCTCGTGACATGGTGCGCATCGGAGCTCACGTAGGTCAGGACGACCCAGCCGCCCACGCGGCCGCGATCGGGGCCGAGGTGGTGCAGTTCTTCCTGGGCGATCCACAGGGTTACAAGAAGCCCGTGCTGCCGGCCGAGCCGGTCGAGGGCGTCGACATCTACATCCACGCGCCCTACCTGATCAACGTCGCCACCACCAACAATCGCATCAGGATCCCCAGCCGCAAGCTGCTCGCCCAGCACCTGGAGGCGGCGGCCGGGCTCGGCGCCAAGGGCCTGATCGTGCACGGCGGCCACCTCAACAAGAACGAGGACCCGCAGATCGGGTTCGACAACTGGCGCAAGGTGTTCGAGCGCATGGAGTGCCCGATCCCGGTGCTGATCGAGAACACCGCGGGCGGCGACAACGCGATAGCCCGCAGGCTTGACCGCATCGCCCGGCTCTGGGACGCCCTCGACGGCTTCGACGTGGGCTTCTGCCTCGACACCTGCCACGCGCACGCGGGCGGCGAGGAGCTCCTCGACCTGGTCGACCGGGTCAAGGCGATCACCGGCCGCATCGACCTGGTGCACTGCAACGACTCGCGCGACGAGTTCGACTCCGGTGCCGACCGGCACGCCAACCTGGGCAACGGGAAGATCGACCCCGAGCTCATCCTGGCGGTCTGCCGCGCGGCCGCCGCGCCCATCGTGGTGGAGACGCCCGGCGATGGTCAGGCCGACGACATCGCGTTCCTGAGGAAGAACCTCTAGCGAATACACACAGCCTGTGGATAACTTCCCTGGATTACCGAGTCCCGAAAGTGGGTATGGAGATCATCCTGCCCAGGCGCCGCTCAGGAAGCGGACCACGTCGAGCAGCATGAGCGGCCCCGCCACCAGGGCGTACACCACCATCACCCATGGATACCGGGCCACCAGCCGGCCGAAAGCCACCCACAGCGGGAACCACAGCAACAGCGAACGCGGGATCGACAGGTAGTACGCGGAGGTCATGAGCGCCCCCGCCTGTAACCCCGTGTAAACCAGCTCGCTCCACCGGCGCATGATCAGCAGCCAGACGAGCGCGGCCACGGCCACCACCGCACCGGCCAGTTCCATGCGGAAGGCGATCGCAAAGTCACCCGTGCCCATGGCCGACTGCCACGTGGTGCTCCACGCCTGCCACGGCCACACCATCTGCCGTCCCCACCCGGCCTCCTGGGCGTGCTTCCAGGCGAGCCAATCTCCCGAGCGGCTGTAGTGGAAGAAGGAGTACGCCACCAGCGGCAGGAAGGGGACGAGCAGCCACGGCGCCCGCCGGATGGGCTGCCTGCTGGTGAGGAACTCCACGATCAGCGCGACCGCCAGGAACAGCCCGGTGATGCGTACACAGGAGGCGCCCGCGGCCAGGGCGGCGGCCAGCGGCCAACGACCCTGGCGGGCGGCCAGCCAGGCGGGGATCGCGAACGCCAGGAACAGCGCCTCGCTGTAGCCGGCGACCAGGAAGACGGCCATCGGGAACAGCAGCAGCCCGGCCACCGCGGCCCACCCCGAGCCGCCCTCGAACTCCGTCAGTCTGGCCAGCGCCACCACCGCCACCAGACCGGCGACCAGCGAGACGATCAGCCCGCAGGCCGTCCAGTCCGGCACCACGAGGTGGACCACCCGCATCGCCAGCGGCAGTCCGGGGAAGAACGCGGGCAGCCCGGCGTCCGGCGGCCTGCCGGGATCGCCGTCGTAGCCGTGCTCGGCGATCGTGATGAACAGCCCGGCGTCCCACTTCCGCCACGTGCCCACATAGTCGTGCAGCGCGACCCCGAGCAGGGTCGCCACCAGCAGCCCGCCGCGCGAGGCGAACCAGAGGAGCGTCGCGTCGCGGTCGGCCGAGCGGGTGATCATGGCTAGGCCGGGCGCAGGGTGAACCGGTCCGGCGCGCCGTCGAAGACGCCGCCGGCCTGGTCGTCGATGCCTGTCTGCCGGATGACGTCCTTGTCGGGACGCAGGATGTCACGTACCACGAAGGCCATCATGATGGCGATCGTGAGGACCCGTCCCCATACGGCGGTGAAGTAGGTGTTGTCGCCGATGCCCAGGTCGGGACGGCTGACCGGAGACTGGGAGAGCAGATAGAGCCAGATCGCGCAGAAATACCAGATCTCGGCGACCTGCCAGAGCGCGATCGGCTTCCAGTTGGGCCTGGCCAGCACCGCGAAGGGCACCAGCCACAGGACGAACTGCGGCGACCACACCTTGTTCGTCATCATGAACGCGGCCAGCGCGAGGAAGCAGATCTGCGCCAGTCTCGGCCGGCGCGGCGCCATCAGCGTGAGGGCCGCGATGCCCAGGCACAGCAGGCCCAGCGAGACCATGCCCAGGCGGCTGACGTCGGTGTCACCCAGGATCGGCCAGCCTTTGTTCTGGAAGAACAGCCAGGGCGAGCCCCAGTCGACGCCGCGTTCCTCGGAGAAGACGTAGAAGCGGCGCCAGCCGTCCCAGGCCAGCACCATGAACGGCACGTTGACCACCAGCCATGACCCGGCGGTCGCACCCATCGTGACGAGGAACGGCCGCCATCGCGCGGTGCGCATGGTGAGCAGCAGGAGCGCGCCGACGAACATGATCGGGTAGAACTTCGTCGCGATCGCCAGGCCGAGCAGCACGCCGGCCAGCACCTGCCGCTTCCGGGCCCAGGCCAGCAGCATGCCCATCGACAGCGCGCCCGCGACCAGGTCCCAGTTGATGTAGGCGGCCAGGACGATCGACGGGGCGAGCGCGTACCAGAGCGCGTCCCACCGCCTGGTCGGTCCCGCCACCGCCGCCATCAGCAGCACGCCGGCCACCAGGCAGACGCCGAGCAGGATGACGGTGATGTCGTAGAACCTGACCGCCTGGGCGACCACGTCGCGCTCCAGCCAGCGGGCGATCCAGCTGATCACCTGCATGACCTCGCCGAGGACCACCGGATATTCGACGTGCTTGTCGAACGGCACGTCGGCGAAATAGGGGTTCTGCGTCGCCAGCTGCCGGTCGAAGTAGAGCGGGTAGATATCGGTGTAGCAGAAGTTCGTGTACGTCGAGACCTGGTCGTTCCACCCGCCCGTGCGGCAGGGCAGCCGCACGATGTAGGCGAGCGTGGCCCCCAGGGCCGCGAACAGCCCCAGGGGAAGGTACGGCACGGCCCGGTTCATGAGCGGTGGGCGGACCTCGGTGCTCGACGTCACCAGTCCTCGCGTCCGCTCGGCATCGGACCGGGAACGATGACCGGGTTGGACCCCTGGCCCTGGCGGCCCCGCCCGTCGAAACCGCCGCCGTCGTCCTGCGGCTCGCCGTTCTGGTTGGGGTCGACCGTGATGATCTGGTCGTCGTCGCCGGTGCACGGCGGGACGACGCCGCAGTTGGCGTTGGGGTCCTCGTCCTCAAGGGACGGGTCGTCCTCGGTGGGCGTCGGCGTGGGCGTCGGGCTCGGCACGATGTTCTCCGGCTGCCCGATGTCGGCCCTGGTGGGGAACTGCTCGACCTGCTTGTTCTGGAGTGCGGCGGTCATGAACGCGCGCCAGATCGTGGTGGGCGTGTCCGCACCCTCGAACTGCAGCGTGGTCTCATACGCCTTGGTGTAAGGCTTGTTGACGTTGTACTTCTTGGATGGCGGCTGACCCTTGGGGGTGATGGGGCAGTTCGAGTTGATGGGCTGGACGACCTTGCCGGTCTTCGTCTTGCACACCTCACGGTACATACCGACCGCCGTAGACAGCTGCGGAGTGTAACCGACGAACCAGGCTTCCTTCTCGTCGTTGTTCGTACCGGTCTTGCCCGCCGCCGGGCGGTTGCCCAGGCCCTTGCCCCTCGCGGTGCCGCTCCGCAGCACCTCCTGCATGGCCACCGTCGCGTCGGCGGCGGCCTCGGGGCTGATCACGTTCTTGGAGGACTTCTGCTCGGGATAGGCGACCTGCCCGTTCAGCTTGATCTCCTTCACCACGTGATATTTGGTGTACTTGCCGGCGTTGGCGAAGATCGAGTATCCGGCCGCCTGCTCCACGGCGGTGACCGGCGCGCTACCGATGGCAAACCCGTAGCCGTGGTCATCGACGTCCTTCTCCATGCGCGTCCGGCTGAACCCGGCCGACTCGACGAGGCTCTTGACGTCGTCGATCCTTTCGGGCAGCGCGTACGCCATCGACACGTAGGCGGTGTTGACGGACTGCGCGGTCGCCTTGACCACGTCGATCGAGGCGCCCACGTTGTGGCTGTTCTTGAAACCGCCGGGCTGCTGCCCCGGCAGTTCCTTCGGCACCGTGACGCTGCCCGGTACGTAGCTGTTGATCGAGTATCCGGCCTTCAGCCATGCGGCCAGCACGTAGGGCTTGAACGCGGAGGCGGCCTGCTTGGCCGAGTCGAAGGGCTCGTTCCACGGGTCCTTGAGGTAGTCAGTGCCTCCGTAGAAGGCCACCACGCGGCCGTTCTTGGGGTCAACGGCGGCGAGACTGGTGTGGAACTCCTTCGACATGTTCTTCGTCGCGTCCTGCACCGCGGTCTTGGCGGCCTGCATGAGCCTCTTGTCGAAGGTGGTGACGATCTCGTAGCCGCTGCTCTTGATGGCGTCCATGGTGATGCCGCGCGCCTCGAGTTCCCGAGTGACCGCCTCGAGCATGTAGCCGTTGAGACCCGCGTAGGCGCTGTCCGTGTTGGACTTCTTGATCTTGGGCCACTCCGCCGTCTTCGCTTCCGCGGCGTATTTGTCCGGCCACTGCTTGGCCATGTAGTCCAGGACGGTCTTCCAGCGGAATTTGAGCGCGGGGTCCTCGGAGCCCCAGCTCGGCGTCTGGATGTGCGCGGCCAGGTAGGCCGCCTCCGACAGGGTGAGGTTCGAGGCATGCTTGCTCTTGCCGAAATACGCCTGGGCTGCCGCCTCGACGCCGTAGGCCCGGCCGAAGTTGACGGTGTTGAGGTAGGTCTTAAGGATGTCCTCTTTGGACTTCGTCTGGTTGAGTTTGACCGCGATGAAGATCTCGCTGACCTTACGCTTGATCGAGACTTCCGAGCTGAGGCCGCCGTAGTAACCGCGGGCCATCTGCTGGGTGATCGTCGAGGCGCCCTGCAACTGCTGACCCGTCGCGGTCATCCACAGCGAGCGGGCCATGCCGGAGATGGAGATGCCGGAGTCCTCGTAGAACGTGTCGTTCTCGATGGCCACCGTGGCGTCCCTGAGCTTCTCGGACATCTGCTCGTACGGGATGATCTTCCGGGGTGTGCCGAGCTTGGCGATGACCTTCTTGCCGTCCGAGAAGTAGACGGTGCTGCCCTGGGCGGTCGCCCCGGCCTGCGTGTCGTTCTCGTCGGGCACCGGGGTGTTGGCGTAGGCCACCGCGATCATGCCGAAGATGCCGGCCGCGAGGACCGTCATCGAGGCCATGACGATCTTCCAGCTGGGGATGAAGCGGCGCCACTTCGGCCGCTCGTCCTTGGGCCGCTCAGGGCCCTCGGGGCCGCCGGGGCCGCCAGGCCCTTGGGGTCCGCCGGAGCCGCGCCCGCGCGCCCGCCTGGGCGCGTCGCTGATCATGGTCTCCTGGTTGCTGCGGGCGCGGGTGTCGTATTCGCCTTCGCCGCGCGAGCGCTCACGGCCGCCCTGGCGCCGCCCAGGCTCGCGCGGCGCGGCCTCGCGCCGACCCGGCTGGCGGGGGCCGGGACTGCCCGGACCCGGCTGTTGGGGGCCTGATTGCGGCATGCCCGGACGCTGGGAGCCCATTTGCTGGGGGCCCGGCTGCTGGGGGTCCGCGTATGGCTGGGCGGCCATCGCGCCGGTCTGCTCGTACGCGGCTTCCGGCCGACGCTGAGGCTGTGCCGCCCCCCAGCCTGCTTCGCCGGTTTGCGGCGAATTGTCTTGGGGCACAGAACGGGATGAGTTGGAGCGACGGCGCCTTCCAGGCCGACCCGTCCCCTCATTGCTGCTGTTACTCACACGTCCTCACAACGTCGTCGGATAGCACGGCGGATGGGCGTGGGGCTCCTCGCCGTCCTCGGTCTTCTACGGTCGCCCGACGCGGTCCGGCGGTCCGTTGCCGAGGACGAACGACACCGTCAGGTGGTTCCAGGAACAACCTTGACAGACCTCGACGGCGTACACCCGGAACTCATCGTAATCATGGGCCATATCGGCGAGTTCCGACGCGACCTTTGCCTCACCGGCATGGCGTCCCGGGGAATCCCCGGAGACGTAGGTCACGTTGGTGACGTTCTCCCCCTCGCACATCGGGCAGAGGTGTTCGGTCGGTTCGCCGAAGTGGCGCGCCGCGCGAAGGAGGTACGACTGTGCGTCACGAATATCCCCAGGCGACGTACACCTGGGGTGCGGGAAGTCGACCACCGCCCGCTTGGCAAGGCCGTAGTCCACCACCTTTCCCTGTGACCACATGAGCGCCAGACTACGGCGTTTTGCTGAATCATCCCAACGCCTTGGCAAAGTCGTTAATTGCGGCGATATAGCGGCGCGACGTATCATCGGGATGTATCGGCTCGATACATCGACGTGAGAGGGGGCGGTTCCAGTGGCCAGCGGGCAGGGCAGAGTGCTGGAGCTGGCCGTGCTCGGGTCGCTGCACGAGACGCCGCTACATGGCTATGAGCTGCGCAAACGGCTCAATGCCTTGCTGGGCATGTTCCGCGCCTTCTCCTACGGGTCGCTCTACCCCTGTCTGCGCTCACTGCTCGAACAGGGCCTCATCGTGGAGGAGCAGCCGGCGCCCGCCGCGATCGTCGGGGGCCGGTCGAAGATCGTCTACAAGCTGACCGCGGAGGGCAAGGAACGGCTCCAGGACCTGCTGACGCAGGCAGGGCCGTCCGCGTGGGAGGACGAGAGTTTCGGCGTCCACTTCGCGTTCTTCAGGCACACGGAGGCGGAGGTGAGACTGCGGATCCTCGAAGGCCGCCGCAGCCGCCTGGAGGAACGCCTCGACAGCGTGCGCACGGCCCTGGCCCGCACCAGGGAGCGCCTCGACAGCTACACGCTCGAACTGCAACGTCACGGGCTCGAATCGGTCGAACGCGAGGTGCGGTGGCTGAACGAGCTGATCGCGACAGAGAGACGGGGCTCCTCTGAGGAGAACCCCGAGAGATCAACTGATGAGTAAGGGAGCGAGTGCGATGGGTTCGGTTCGCGTGGCCATTGTCGGTGTTGGCAACTGCGCGGCGTCACTGGTTCAGGGCGTTCACTATTACAAGGACGCCGACCCGGCCACACGGGTGCCGGGCCTGATGCACGTGAAGTTCGGCGACTATCACGTGGGCGACGTCGAGTTCGTCGCCGCGTTCGACGTCGACGCCAAGAAGGTCGGCCGCGACCTGTCCGAGGCGATCGGCGCCAGCGAGAACAACACGATCAAGTTCGCGGACGTGCCGCCCACCGGGGTGATCGTCCAGCGCGGCCATACCTTCGACGGACTTGGCGAGTACTACCGCGAGATCATCGAAGAGTCCGACGAGTCGCCGGTCGACGTCGTCCAGGTGCTCCGCGAGAGCCAGGTGGACGTCCTGGTGTCCTACCTCCCCGTGGGCTCCGAGGCGGCCGACCGGTTCTACGCCCAGTGCGCGCTGGACGCCAAGGTGGCGTTCGTCAACGCGCTGCCGGTGTTCATCGCCTCCGACCCGGAATGGGCGGAGAAGTTCACCGCGGCCGGCGTGCCGATCGTCGGCGACGACATCAAGTCGCAGGTCGGCGCGACCATCACGCACCGCGTGCTGGCCAAGCTGTTCGAGGACCGTGGGGTCGAGCTGCTGCGCACGTACCAGCTCAACGTCGGCGGCAACATGGACTTCATGAACATGCTGGAGCGCACGCGCCTCCAGTCGAAGAAGATCTCCAAGACGCAGTCGGTCACCTCGCAGATCCCGCACGAGATGGCCAAGGCCGACGTGCACATCGGCCCGTCGGACCACGTGCCGTGGCTCGACGACCGGAAGCTGGCCTTCGTGCGGCTGGAGGGGCGCTCGTTCGGCGACACGCCGCTCACCCTGGAGTACAAGCTGGAGGTGTGGGACTCGCCCAACTCGGCGGGGATCATCATCGACGCCGTGCGCGCCGCCAAGATCGCCCTCGACCGGGGGATCGCGGGACCGATCCTGAGCGCGTCCTCCTACTTCATGAAGTCGCCGCCGGTCCAATACTCGGACGACGACGCGCGCGACTACGTCGAGAAGTTCATCCGCGGCGAAGTGGACAGATAGGTCCGTGGTCCGGCGCCGTGCACTCCGCGCGGCGCCCCACAAAGCCCCACAAAATCTCACAAAGCGGTACGGGCAGCGCTTCGGGCGGCGGGAGGCAGCTCCTCCACCGAGGCCGGGCGCCAGTCCAGGGGATTGGTGCCCAGTTCGTTCAGCATGGGGACCTGTTCGCGGCACCACGGGCTGATCGCCAGCAGGGTGCTCAGGACGCCGTCCGCGAACTCCTTCCAGGGCATCCACCGGATTTCGTCAACCTCGTCCGGGTTCGGGATGGCGGAGGCATCGACCGTCACGCGGTAGACGGGGCAGAGCTCGTGTTCGACGATGCCGTTGGGCATGACCGCGCGATAGGTGAACGTCGGCAGCATGAGATCCACCCGGTCCACCGTCAGGCCGAGCTCGTAGGACAGCCTGCGGATGACCGCGTGCTTCAGCGGCTCGCCGGGTAGCGGGTGGCCGCAGCAGCTGTTGGTCCACACGCCCGGCCAGGTCAGTTTGCCCGCGGCGCGCCTGGTCAGCAGGACGCGGCTGTCCTCGTCGAAGACGTAACTGGAGAACGCCAGGTGGAGCGGGGTTTCCTGGCCGTGCACCGAGCTCTTGGGAGCGGTGCCGATCGCGTTGCCGTCGCCGTCGACCAACACCACGTGTTCTTCCATCGTCACGCTACGAAGCGTACGTGATCATGTTGGCCACTGGCGACGAATGACTGCCTGCTGTACCAACCTGTGAATCGGGCGGAAGTAGGCTGACTGCGTGTCATTCGTCGCCGATCTTCGCGTGGTCCTGAAGGGCAGGGACTTCCGACGGCTGTTCGCCACCCGGCTGGTCTCCCAGTTCTCCGACGGGGTCTTCCAGTTCGCCGTGGTCGGGTTCGCCTTCTTCAGCCCGGAGACGCAGACCACGGCTCTGCAGGTGGCGGCCGGGCTGGCCGTGCTGCTGCTGCCGTACAGCATTCTCGGCCCGTTCGTCGGCGTCTTCATCGACCGCTGGTCGCGGCGGCAGATCCTCGTCGTCGCGCCGATCGTGCGCGGCGCGCTGTTGGTCGTGGCGGCGGCGCTGGTCGCCGCCGACGTGCCCGACACGGTCTTCTACGCGGCCGCGCTCGGCGTGCTCGCGGCCAACCGGTTCTTCCTGGCCGCCCTCGGCGCGTCGCTGCCGCACGTGGTGCCGGAAGACCGGCTGATGGCCGCCAACGCGGTCACGCCCACCTCGGGCACGGTTTTCACCTTTCTCGGCGCCGGGGTGGGCTTCCTGCTGCGTGAGCTGTTCGGCAGCGGCGACTTCGGCGTGGCGCTGCTGCTGGTCGTCTCGGGCGTGGTCGCCGGGATGAGCGCGCTGATCGCCCGCACCATGGAGCGCTCGCTGCTCGGCCCCTCCTTCGACCCCGAGCGGCCGCAAGCCCGCGAGGCCGTGCGCAACGTGCTCATCGGCCTCGTCGACGGCGCCAAGCACCTGGTGGGCCACCGTACGGCCGCCGCCACGATGGGCGCGATGGCGACACACCGGTTCATGTACGGCATGGCCACCGCGCTCGGCATCATCCTCTACCGCTACTACTTCTCCGGCGGCGACTCCGAGGTGGCGCTGCGTGGGCTCAGCCTGGTCGTGGCCACCTCGGGTGTCGGCTTCTTCCTCGCGGTGATCGTCACTCCGTGGGCCACCGCGCGGTTCACGATCGAGCGGTGGGTACCGATCGCGCTGGTCGTGGCCGGCGTGCTCACGGCGGTGCTGGTCGTGCCGTTCCAGACGTGGAGCCTGCCGATCGCCGGGTTCGTGCTCGGCATCGCCGGGCAGAGCGTCAAGATCTGCGCCGACGTCACGGTCCAGCGCGACGTGGAGGACGCCTACCTGGGCCGGGCCTTCTCGATCTACGACATGCTGTTCAACGGCATGTACGTGCTGGCGGCCGCCCTGTCCGCGGCGATCCTGCCGGCCAACGGCAAGTCCTACGCGGCCGTGGTGATCGTGACGGCCGGTTACCTGGCGGGCGCACTGATCTACCGGATGATCATCCCGACGCCGCGCGCCACGGCCTCCCGCTGATCATCCGGGGCGCCGTGCCACGGCCTCCTGCTGAGATCAAGCCGGAGTCGTGTCGCCGGCCGGTGACGCGCCGCTCTCCCGCGCCCACTCCAGCAGCGCCTCGGTGGCGGTCTCCTTGCCGACCATCCCCTTGTCCAGGCGGAGCTCCAGCAGGAACTTGTACGCCCGCCCGACGATCGGGCCGGGACCGACGCCGAGGATCCGCTGGATCTCGTTGCCGTCGAGCTCCGGGCGGATCTTGGCCAGCTCCTCCTCGTCGGCCAGCCGGGCGATGCGCTCCTCTAGCTGGTCGTACGTACGCGACAGCGTGGCCGCCTTGCGCTTGTTGCGCGTCGTGCAGTCGGCCCTGGTCAGCTTGTGGAGCCGGTCGAGCAGGTGACCGGCGTCGCGCACATAGCGGCGCACCGCGCTGTCGGTCCACTCGCCCGTGCCGTAACCGTGGAAGCGCAGGTGCAGCTCCACCAGCTGCGACACGTCGGCCACCACGTCCTTGGGGAACTTGAGCTCGGTCATGCGCTTCTTGGCCATCTGCGCCCCCACCACCTCGTGGTGATGGAAGGAGACCCGCCCGCCCGCCTCGTGCCGCCGCGTCTTGGGCTTGCCGATGTCGTGCAGCAGCGCGGCCCAGCGCAGGATCCGGTCGGGCTTGCCGTCGTCCTCCTGGGCGATGGCCTGGTCGAGGACGGTCAGCGTGTGCTCGTAGACGTCCTTGTGCCGGTGGTGCTCGTCGATCTCCAGGCGCAGCTTGGGCAGCTCGGGCAGCACGTGCGCGGCCAGCCCGGTCTCGACCAGCAGGCGCAGGCCCTCGCGCGGGTAGGTGCCGCAGATCAGCTTGTCGAGCTCGTCACGGATGCGCTCGGCCGAGACGATCTCGATGCGCTCGGCCATGTCGGTCATCGCCGCGAGGGCCTTGGCGTCGACCGTGAAGCCGAGCTGCGAGGCGAACCTGGCGGCGCGCAGCATGCGCAGCGGGTCGTCGTCGAAGGACTGCTCGGGCGTGCCCGGCGTGCGCAGCAGCTTGGCCGACAGGTCGGTCAGGCCGCCGTAGGGGTCGACGAACGCGTGCCCCGGCAGCCGCACGGCCATCGCGTTGACCGCGAAGTCGCGCCGCTCCAGGTCGGCCTCCAGCGTCTCGCCGTACATGACCTCCGGCTTGCGGGACTTGGGGTCGTACGACTCGCTGCGGTAGGTGGTGATCTCCAGCAGCGAGCCGCCCTTCCGCACGCCGACCGTGCCGAAGTCGATGCCGATCGTCCAGACCGAATCAGCCCAATCACGGACCATTTCCAGGACCCGTTCGGGCCTGGCGTCGGTGGTCAGGTCGAGATCGTTGCCCACGCGGCCGAGCAGGATGTCGCGCACCGGGCCGCCGACGAGGGCCAGCTCGTGCCCATGCGCGGCGAACAACCGGCCAAGCTCGTCGGCCACCGGAGCG
The DNA here is from genome assembly GCF_043197735.1 of Nonomuraea sp. NPDC049028. Classification (NCBI taxonomy): domain Bacteria; kingdom Bacillati; phylum Actinomycetota; class Actinomycetes; order Streptosporangiales; family Streptosporangiaceae; genus Nonomuraea; species Nonomuraea sp. NPDC049028. The sequence goes on along the minus strand of NZ_JBICTR010000008.1, from coordinate 87,973 downwards.
ATCTTACGGAACAGGTCGGTCATGGCCCGCTGCTGGCTTTCGGTCAGATTTGAGTCGGACAAGCTGGGTAGGTCCTTTGATTCCGGAACATATCCCCCGAGCAATATCCAGTCGGGGTTACCGTCGGTCAGGGGACCGTCGGGGGCCATGGAACCAGGCCAGGAGGTCTTCTATGAAGGACGCCCTCGCGATCCACCGCTGGCTCCTCGCACACCAGGTCCATCATGAGATCGTACGCCTTCCTCGCCCCATGACTTGCGTGGACGAGTTGCCCGAGGCGGTCTCCGCCGCGCCCGGGCGGTGCGTGGCGGTCACGGTGTTCGAGGTCGCCACGAGAATCGGCCGCGAGGTCGTCGTCGCCGTCGTCTCCGCCGTCTCGGACCCACCGCAGGCCGGGGCCGTCTGCGGCGCGCTCGGCGTGCGGCAGGTACGCCTCGCCCCCGACTTTCTGGTCAATTCCGCCACCGACTACGCGGCCGGGCTCGTCAGCCCATTGCTGCTGCCCGAGGGCCTGGCCGTGGCGGTGGACGACCGCCTCCGCGCCGATGCCGACGCGATCTTCACGGCCACCGGGGAACGCCACACGGCCATCTCCATGCGCGCCCTTGACCTGCTGACACTCCTGCCCGGCAAGACCGTGAACCTGCGGATCCCGAGGCCCAGAGGATCCCGCCAGGCGGTCGCGATACGGCACTGAGCCCGTACCATTGCGGGCGTGCGTCGTACTCCAGCTCGGGCGGACGCGTGATCCGTAAGGTCTCGCTGCTCGCCGTACTGTCCGCCGCGTTGCTCGCGCCCATGGCCGCGACGACGCCGAGTACTGCTGCCACGAAGACGCCGGGCACGGCCGCCGGGAAGGCGAACAGGCAGTCGATGGACGTGTCGATCACGTCCATCACGCCCGATGTGCCTACGAGCCAGACCACGCAGATCAAGATCGCCGGAGTGGTCCGCAACGACACGGGCGAGGCGATGACCAGCCTGCGGGTCCAGCTGCGTTACCAGCCGCAGAAGTTCCCCGACCGGGCCACCATGTCCGCCTACCAGACCGACCAGAACCCGGCGACCCTGCCCACGAGGCTCTCTACGCAGGTCTCCTTCATGGACATCCCGGCGCTGGAGGCGGGTGCCTCCAAGACCTTCGAGCTCCTGGCGACACCCGTGCAGCTCGGGCTGACGTCGTTCGGTGTCTATCCGATCGCCGTCGACGTGGCCCGCTTCGGTGCGTCGATCTCCACGCCGCAGCGCACCTACCTGACGTACGCGCCGCCGACCCCGCAGAAACTGCCGCGCAACCGGCTGGCCATCGCGCTGCCCATCATCGACCAGACGCATCGCGCCGAGAACGACAACTTCGTCGACGACAAGCTGGGCCCGCAGCTGACCGGCAAGGGCCGGCTCGCCGAGCTGGCCGGCATCGCCGCCACGGCGCACAAGAGCGTCACCTGGTTCGTGGACCCCGCGCTCCTCGACGACGCGCAGGCTCTGTCCCGCAAGCACCGGCTCAAGGGCAAGGACCAGGCCGCCGACCCCAACGCCGCGCAGTGGCTCAACTCGCTGCGCACCGCGCTGGCCTCCTCCCCGGTCGTGGCCACGCCGTACGCCGATCCCGACGTCGCCGCGCTCGCCCACCAGGGGCTGGACGGCCAGACCGCCACAGCGATCGCGATGGGCGGCCAGGTCGCCACGGAGCTGCTCAAGCGCGACGTGTCGCTGACGACGAACTGGCCGGTCGCGGGCGTGCTCGATCCCGACGCGCTCGACCTGCTCAACGTCTCCAAGGTCGACCGGGTCCTGCTCAACTCCACGAACCTGCCGCCGCAGCCGCCGGTCGCGTTCACGCCCGACGCCGTCACCACGCTCGACAGCGTCGAGGGGCCGGTCACCGCGCTGGTCGCCGACGCGGAGCTCACGCGCACCTTCGAGCCCGACTCCACCGCGCCGGGCTCGGTCTTCCTGAGCAAGCAGCGCTTCATCGCCGAGACCGCGATGGTCGCCTCCGAGCCTGGCCAGACCAATCCCCGGTCGCTGGTCATCGCACCCTCGCGCCGCTGGGACCCGAACCCGAAGCTGGTCAACACTCTGCTCAAGACCGCGAACCGGCTGCCGTGGCTGACGCTGACCCAGCTCGGCTCGCTCAAGCCGAGCAAGGCGTCCGTGCCCAGGGCCGCGCTCACCTACACCGACCAGGACCGCAAGGACGAGCTCAGCGCCAAGTACCTCGCCCCGCTCAAGAAAGTGGCCGAGAAGGCACAGCTCACCGCCCTGATCGCGGCCGAGCCCAAGCCGCACTCCGACTTCGACGCCGCGGTGCTCAGGCTGGCCTCCTCGTCCTGGCGCAACAACACGCGTGCGGGCCGCGCCGCCACCAAGCTGGTCGACGGGGCCGTTCAGACCCAGATGAACAAGATCTCGATCACCGGGGCCGACCCCGACCAGCTGCGCCAGCTGGCCGGGAGCAACGGCCAGGTGCCCATCAGCGTGAAGAATTCGATCGGTGAGACGATCGCTCTCTACATCGACGTGAAGAGCAACAATCCCGGTGTCCTCCAGATCAACCCCACGCCGTCCAAGAAGCTGCTGACGATCCCCAACGATCAAAATGGCGGCGTCCAGGTGGGGATGAACGCGACGACCAGCGGTGACGCCACGGTGAGCGTCCAGCTGATGACCAGGAACGGTCTGCCGTACGGCAAGCCGGTCAAGCTGACGATCCGCACCACCGGCTACACGGGGATCGCCCTGGTCATCGTCGGGGCGGCGCTGGCGGTCATGCTCGCCGCGGTCGTGACACGGGTGCTACGGCGCAGATCGCAGCGACGGCTCGCTCGGGCCGCCAAGAGCCGGGAGAGTGAGACCGTATGAGCCGCATGTTGCGGGCCAGCGCCATCATGGCGGCGGGCACGATGGTGTCCAGGGTCACGGGATTCGTGCGGACGATGGTGCTCGCCTCCGCGATCGGCACCTTGGCCATGGGTGACGCCTACAACGCCGCGTACGCGATTCCGTACAGCATTCTCGACCTACTGCTGCTCGGCGTGCTCAGCAGCGTCGTGGTGCCGATGATCGTCAAGGCGCAGCAGCGCGACTATGACGGCGGCCGGGCCTATGAGCAGCGCCTCATGACGCTGGCCACGGCGGCGCTGCTGGTCGTCGCCGTGCTCGCCGTGCTGGCGGCCCCCCTGCTCATCGACCTCTACACCACCGACTGGCTGCCCGGCAGCCGCAAGTTCGAGGTCGCGGTGCTGCTGGCCCGGTTCATCCTGCCGCAGCTGGCCTTCTTCGGCGTCGGCGCGGTGGCCGGGGCCATTCTCAACACGCGTGACCGCTACGCGGCTCCCATGTGGGCGCCGGTGATCAACAACCTCGTGGTCATCTGTGTGCTCGTGCTCTACATGGTGGTGGCCGGCAAGGCGGGCGGCGACATCGGCCTGGTCACCAACGGCCAGATCGCGCTGCTCGGCCTGGGCACCACGGCGGGCATCGTGGCGCAGGCCGCCGTGCTGATCGTCGCGCTCAAGCGGATCGGGTTCTCCTTCGTCCCGCGCTTCGACGTGCGCAACGCGCGGCTCGGCGAGATGGGCCGGGCCGGGATCTGGACCATCGGCTACGTGGTGGTCACGCAGCTCGGCTTCATGCTGACGACCAACCTGTCCAGCGCGGCGGGCGATGCGGTGCCCGGCCACGGCATCAGCCCGTACACGCTGGCCTTCCAGCTCTTCCAGCTGCCCTACGGCGTCATCGGCGTCTCGGTGATCACGGCCATGCTGCCCAGGATGAGCCGGGCGGTAGAAGCGGGGCAGCTCGACGAGGTCCGCTCAGAGTTCGGGTCGAGCGTGCGACTCATCAGCTCGGTGATGGTCCCGGTGTCGCTGCTGCTGATGGTGCTCGGCCCGGCGATCACCGTGCCGTTGTACGCCCACGGCGTCACCTCGGCCGACGCGGCCGTCTACATCGGCAACGTGCTGCAGGTCTACGGCCTGGCGCTGGTGCCGTTCTCGATCTTCCAATTGCTGCTGCGGGTCTTCTACAGCTTCGGCGACACCCGGACGCCCGTTTACGTGGGCGCGGCGACGACGGCGGTCAACGCGCTGCTGATGGTAGTCTTCAACGTCCTGCTGCCGGCTCGGTACGCGGTGATGGGGTTGGCCTTCGCCTACGCCGTCGCCTACACCATCGGGGCCGGCGGCGCCTGGATTCTCGCCGCCCGCCGGGTCAAGGGGCTGGGGGGCTGGAAGATCGGGACGGCTCTGACGAGGATGTACCTGTCCGCACTGCCCGCGGCGGCACTGGCGCTGGTGGCCGTCTGGGCGGTTCAGGATGTGTTCGGCGGGCTCACCTTCCTCAACTCGGTGATCGCCTTGGCCGTGGGCGGCGGCCTGGGCATGCTGTTGTATCTGGGAGTCGCCCATCGCATGCGCATCCCGGAGATCAACTCGATCGTTGGGATGGTTGCCGGGCGGGTAGGCAGGTAAGGAACGCGGGTGGAACCGGCGCGGCACTAGCATGGTGCCGACACGGCGCGAATGGAAGCAGGAGGGGCGTGGGCGGATCCACCCGGCATAGCGTGCCTACGTGGTACACCCCCACGCAGGTGAGTCGAGTCATGAGCACCCCCGAGCGGCCGAGCGGAGTGAGTCAGTGAGCACGTCGTCGGTCGAACCCGGCACCCGTCTCGCCGAACGCTTCCGGCTGGAGGACCGGGTGACCGAGTCCGATGGAGCCACCCTGTGGAAGGCCATCGACGAGATCCTCGCCCGCCCCGTCGCGGTCCACACCTTCTCCCCTGACTTTCCCCGCGTCCACGAAGTGGTCACGGCCGCCCGCGCCGCCAGCAGACTCACCGATCCGCGCCTGACGCAGGTGTTCGACGCCGCCGAGCACGACGATCACTCGTACGTGGTCAGCGAGTGGGTCACCGGCGACACCCTGTCCGACCTGCTCGCGGCCGGCCCGCTGGAGCCGGAGCGGGCCGCCGGCCTGGTCGCCGAGGCCGCCGAGGCGCTGGCCCACGCGCATGAGGCCGACCTCTACCACCTGTGCCTGCGTCCGGCGCACCTGGTGTGGACGACCGGCAACACGGTCAAGGTGCTCGGCGTCGCGGTCGACGCCGCCCTGTCCGGGCTCACCACCGACCAGCCCGCCCTCGACGACGCCGAAGGGCTGGGCCGCCTGCTGTACGCGGGGCTGTCCGGCCACTGGCCGGGCGACGAGGAGGAGGGCGGTCTGCCCACGGCGCCGATGATCGACGGGCACTTCTGCACGCCCCGCCAGGTCACCGCCGGAGTGCCCGGATATCTCGACGCGGTCACCATCAGGTCCTGCCTGCCCGAGTCCCGCAAGGGGCAGGCCGCCCTGTCCAGCCCGTCCGAGATCGCCGACGCGCTCGCCAACGTGGCCCGGCCCATGCCGATCCCGATCGCCTATCCCCAGACGCCGGCGGTGCAGTCGGTCTCGCACTCCGAGGGCATCGAGACCGAGCGGCGCCCGCCGCGCCCGCCTCTGCCGACGCAGCCCAGGCCCATGCCGCCCCGCGCACCCAGCGGCGGCAGCATGATCAACCGGGTGCTGATGACCGTCGTGGTGCTGCTCGTCATCGCCGCGGTCGGCGTCGGTGCCTGGACGATCGGCCGCAGTCTGGGCAGTCCGAACTCCCCGCAGGCGGAGACCTCCCCGAGCGCCTCGGCCTCCGCGTCGGCGCAGCCGATGGTCGTCGTGAAGCCGGAGAAGGCGACCGGCTTCGATCCGCTCGCCGACCGGGATGAGAAGAACGAGATGGCGCCGCTCGCCATCGACGGCAAGCCCAGCACGCTCTGGAAAACGGAGAACTACAACAGCGCCGACCTGGGCAACCTCAAGGCCGGGGTGGGATTGCTGCTCGATATGGGCAAGAGCATGCCGATCGGCGACGTGGTGGCTACGCTGGCCGATGCATCGGGCGCGAGCGTCGAGCTGAAGGTCGGCGATTCGCCTGAGCTGGGCTCGCTGAAGACCGTCACCAAGGAGAAGAACGGGTCCGGAAAGATCACCTTGAAGCCTGATCAAGCCGCAAGCGGCAGGTACGTTTTGATCTGGTTTACCCGTCTTCCGGCAGATGCGGGCAAGTTTCATGGCACCATCTATGAAGTAGTGGTGCATTCTCCCGGATCGGCATAACCCAGGAATCCCTCTTGTGAACTCCCCACCCGAGCCACCCTCCTCCGCGGAGCGGCCCGCCGTCACCGACGCCGAGCTGCTGACCGCGCACATCAACGGGGATCCTCACGCCTTCAGCGAGATCGTCAAGAGACACCGTGACCGCATGTGGGCCGTGGCCCTGCGCACGCTGGGCGATCCCGACGAAGCGGCCGACGCGGTGCAGGACGCCTTCGTCTCCGCCTACCGGAAGGCGAGCACGTTCCGCGGCGAGGCCGCGGTCACGACCTGGCTGCACCGGATCGTGGTGAACGCCTGCCTCGACCGGATGCGCCGCAAGTCCGTCAGACCGGTCGCCGATGACGAGCTCATCGAGGCCGCCGAGCGTGACACGCCGATGCCCGACCAGACGGGTGAGCGTGAGGTTTCGATGGAGGTTTCGGCCGCGCTGAAACTGCTTCCGACCGACCAGCGCGCCGCGCTGGTGCTCGTCGACATGATGGGCTATTCGGTCGAAGACGCAGCTCAGGTGCTTGAAGTGCCCAGCGGGACGGTGAAGAGCCGGTGCGCGCGGGGGCGCGCGAAACTTGCCCCAATTCTTTCGCATCTGCGGAACCGATCGGACCTCAGTCGCGTCTCATCCGCGAAGGGAGCAGAACTTCGTGACGGGTGATACGCACTACGATCTGGAAATCCTGGCCGAGTTGGCCGAGGGTCTCCTAGACGCTGGCACGGCCCGCCAGGTCCGCGAGCATCTCGCGGTATGCGACCCCTGTGGGGAGCTACTGGCCGACCTGGCAGCGGTTCGCGAGGTGCTCGCGGCGACTCCGACACCGGCCATGCCGATGGGAGTCGCACTGCGCATCGACAAGGCGCTGGCCGCCGAGGCGGGATCCGCGCGCGGGGGTGGTGTCGGCCTGGCGGAACCCCCCAACTGGGATGAGCTCATGCGGGACTCCCCATGGGAGCAATCCCCGCGGGAGCCGGAGCCGGTACGCCTCGGGGTGGTCTCCGACGACGGCACCATCGTCCCTGCCAAGCACACGGCCGCACGACGGCGCCGATGGGCGATGCCCGCGGTCGCCGCTGCTGCCGCGGCGGCTGTGGTGGGCACCGCGGTGCTCTCCACCAGCCTGCTCGCGGGCGGTGGTGGTGGCACCATCGCCAGTGGGCATCAGCTGCAGACCGGTGAGGCGTCGTCGCCGCCGCCCAAGGCGGAGGTGCGGCCCAGGCCGTACGCGCTGACCGACAGCGGGCACAACTACAGCGAACAGGAGCTGCGGCAGCCGCTCGAAGGCATCTTCGGACCCGCGCCCATAGCGGGTGGCGGTTCCTCGGAGATCGACGTGGTCGACAAGTGCGTCAGCCGGGTGGCCAACCGTACGAAGCTCAAGGTATTCGCGGTCGACCAGGGCCAGTTCAACGGGTCGGAGGCCATCATCATGACCTCCTGGAAGAACAAGGCGGCCAAGACGCTCCGCGTCGACATCGTCGATCCGTTCAACTGCAAGAGCCTGCGTAAGCCCATGGTGGGGCGCTGGTAGGTCGGTGATCCCTTAATTGCCCACGTCAGAGCCCGCTTCGGCGGGCTCTTTCGTTTTCGGCGTGCGTTGAGGACGGGGCCGGGAATCACGGCGGCCTAGGATCTGTTGAGGCGACAGGCAAGAGCAGACTAGGAAGGCGTGAGAGCGTTGAGCGACGTGCGTAACGTGATCATCATTGGATCCGGCCCCGCTGGATACACGGCGGCCGTCTACTCCGCGCGCGCCGAGCTCAAGCCGCTGGTCTTCGAGGGCTCGGTGACGGCGGGCGGCGCGTTGATGAACACCACCGATGTCGAGAACTTCCCCGGTTTCCCCGACGGCATCATGGGCCCCGATCTGATGGACAACCTGCGTAAGCAGGCCGAGCGGTTCGGCGCCGAGCTGGTCGCGGACGACGTACTCGAAGTGGACCTTGAGGCCAATCCCAAGGTGATCAAGACCCACAGCGAGACCTACTACGCCAAGTCGGTCATCCTGGCGATGGGCTCCGGCTACCGCGAGCTGGGCCTGCCCAACGAGAAGCGCCTGTCCGGGCGGGGCGTCTCCTGGTGTGCCACCTGTGACGGCTTCTTCTTCCGCAACAAGGACATCGTGGTCGTCGGCGGTGGTGACACCGCGATGGAGGAGGCCACGTTCCTGACCCGCTTCGGCCGCATGGTCACTGTCGTGCACCGCCGTGACGAGCTGCGCGCCAGCAAGATCATGCAGGAGCGGGCGTTCGCGAACGACAAGATCCGCTTCATCTGGGACAGCGAGGTCGTCGACGTCCTCGGCGCCGACAAGGTCGAGGCCGTCAAGCTGCGCAACCTCAAGACTGGCGAGGAATGCGAGCTGGCCACCGACGCGCTGTTCCTGGCGATCGGCCACGACCCGCGCAGCGAGCTGGTCAAGGGCCAGATCGACCTCGACGACGACGGCTACGTCAAGGTCGACGCGCCCAGCACGGCGACCAACATCGACGGCGTCTTCGCCGCGGGCGACGTCGTCGACCACATCTACCGGCAGGCCATCACCGCGGCTGGCACCGGCTGCTCGGCGTCACTCGACTCCGAGCGCTGGCTGGCCTCGAACGAAAACTAAGGAGCGCACCGTGAAGGCAGTAACCGACGCCACCTTCGAGGCCGAGGTCCTCAAGAGCGACAAGCCCGTGCTCGTTGACTTCTGGGCCGAGTGGTGCGGCCCATGCCGTCAGGTATCGCCCATCCTCGAGGAGATCGCCAAGGAGCACGGCGACAAGCTGGAGATCGTCAAGCTCAACATCGACGAGAACCCGGATGTCCCGCGCGACTACGGTGTGCTCCAGATCCCCACCCTGAACGTCTACAAGGGTGGAGAGGTCGTGAAGCAGATCATCGGCGCCAAGCCGAAGGCCATGCTGCTGCGCGAGCTCGAGGGCATCATCTGACGACGCCCGCAGCGTTTCAGTGAGAAGCCCCCTGGCGATGGTTCGCTCAGGGGGCTTCTGCCTGTTCGCCTTTGGCGTCCTTGAGAAGGCGTCAGACGGGGCGAAGGGCGCGTTCCGGGCTCATGGAGCCGAGTAGGCGCTCCAGGGCCACCTCGACGTCCTCGCGCCACGAGACGGCCGTCTTCAGCTCCAGCCGGAGCCGGGGGAAGCGCAGATGCGGGCGTACCGTCTTGAAGCCCACGGACAGCAGGTATTCGGCCGGGACCACGCAGCTCGGCTCCTCCCACTTGAGGTCGCCGAACGCCTCGATGGCCTTCACGCCACGTCGCGTCAGGTCCTTGGCCACGCCCTGGATCAGCATCCGGCCCAGACCGCCGCCCGAGAACTCCGGAATGATGTGCGCGGTCATGAGCAGCACCGCGTCGGCGCTGACCGGCGAGGTGGGAAAGGCCACCGAGCGGGGGCTGTAGAGCGGCGGGCTGTAGATGACGAAGCCGGCGGGCACCCCGTCGACGTACACGATCTTGCCGCAGCTGCCCCATTCGAGCAGCGTGCCGGAGATCCATGCCTCTTTCTCCAGCTCTGGACCACCGGAGTCGATCGCGCGCTCCCCGCTGACGGGGTCGAGCTCCCAAAAGACGCACCGCCGGCAGCGGCGCGGCAGATCGTCCAGATTGTCCAGGGTTATGTTGACCAGCCGACGCGACAACTACGGCCCCAATCGTTGACCCGGAAAAGCGCGCGAAAAACGCGTCCCCAGCTGGCATCGTAGCCCAGTGACGTCCCGCCATCGGGTACCACGACGGTCGAGCCCGGTCACAGCCGACATGTCCGACTGCCGTAATCTGGTAGTTCAGCGACAAATGACACCAAGGAGGTGGACCGTGACAGGAGAGCTGGATCACGGTCAGACGCCCGCGACCCAAGGGTCGCGCATCGATGCCTACGTCGATCGGTACGCCGCACGAGCTACCGGGATGGTCGCCTCCGAGATCCGAGCTCTTTTCGCCGTCGCGTCGAGGCCCGAGGTGGTCTCGCTCGCCGGCGGCATGCCGTACGTCACGGCCCTCCCCCTCGACATGGTCGGCGAGCTGGTGTCCGATCTGGTCACCAGGCGCGGTCCCGTCGCGCTGCAGTACGGCTCCGGCCAGGGCGATCCGCACCTGCGCGAGCAGATCTGCGACGTGATGCGGCTGGAGGGGATCCAGGCCGGGGCGAACGACGTGGTCGTCACCGTAGGTTCGCAGCAAGCGCTTGATTTGGTCACCCGGATCTTCATCGACCCGGGTGACGTGGTGCTGGCCGAAGGCCCGTCGTACGTAGGCGCCCTCGGCACATTCGCCGCTTATCAGGCCAAAGTGGTGCATATCGCCATGGACGATCAGGGCATCATTCCCGAGTCTCTCGCGCAGACCATCTACGCGCTGGAGACCGCGGGCGCCCCGATCAAGTTCCTCTACACGATCCCGACCTTCCACAACCCCGCCGGTGTCACCCTGAACCTGGCGCGGCGGCAGCAGGTGCTCGACATCTGCCAGCGGGCCGGAGTGCTCATCATCGAGGACAACCCGTACGGGCTGCTCGGCTTCGACGGCGAGCCCATGCGCGCGCTGCGGGCCGACAATCCCGACGGCGTGGTCTATCTCGGGTCGTTCTCCAAGACGCTCGCCCCTGGGTTCCGGGTCGGCTGGGCGCTGGCGCCGCACGCCGTCCGCGACAAGCTCGTGCTGGCCATGGAGTCGGCCGTACTGTCGCACTCGTCCTTCACCCAGCTGGCCGTGGGCCAGTACCTCGCCACGCAGCCGTGGCAGGAGCAGATCAAAACGTTCAGGGAGCTCTATCGCGAGCGACGTGACACGCTGCTCGACGCGCTCTCGGCGCTCATGCCCCCCGAGGTCACCTGGACACGACCGGCCGGGGGGTTCTTCGTGTGGGCGACGCTGCCGGAGGGCCTGGACTCGAAGGCCATCCTGCCGCGGGCGGTGGCGGAACGGGTGGCGTTCGTGCCGGGGACCGGGTTCTTCTCCGATGGGAGTGGGGCTCGGCAGATGCGGCTGTCCTACTGCTTCCCTGAGCCGGACCGGATTCGGGAAGGGGTCCGGCGGTTGGCTGGGGTGATCGAGCAGGAGATCCAGCTGCGGGACACGTTCGGGACGGGGTCGGCCCGGGGGCATGCGGGCGTGGACACGCCCGGACCTGACCTGGCCTGATCCTCTCTTGCCTGCCGGCGTCTCGGTTGGGACGCCGGCTCTTCCCCTCGCAGTGCATATCTATGCATTCCGTTGGTCATAGCCCGCACGGTAGAAAGCGCCTGCCGTACACCATTCCACCCCAGCCCCGGTACGGTTGGACAGCGTGCGATCAGCGGAGGAGAACAAATGAGCGATCTGGGCCACGTGCTCGTGCTGGCCGGGGGCCTCTCATACGAACGGGAGGTGTCCCTGCGCTCCGGTCGCCGGGTGAGTGAGGTGCTGCGGGCGGCCGGCATCGACGTGGAGGCCCGCGACACCGACGCGTCCCTCGTGCCGTCCATCCTGGCCGACCCACCGGACGCGGTCTTCGTCACGCTGCACGGCGGCGCGGGTGAGGACGGCGCCATCCGTTCCATCCTCGAACTGCTGAACGTCCCCTATGTCGGCGCCGACCCCGACGCCTGCCGCGTCGCCTTCGACAAGCCGACCGCCAAGGGCGTCGTACGCTCGGTCGGCCTGCGCACCCCCGAGTCGGTCACCCTGCCCAAGGAGACCTTCCACGACCTCGGCGCCACGGTCGTCCTGGGCCGCATCGTGGCGCATCTCGGCCTCCCCCTGTTCGTCAAGCCCGCCCGTGGCGGCTCCGCCCTGGGCGCCTCGATCGTCCGCACCGCCGAAGAGCTCCCGGCCGCGATGGTCGGCTGTTTCGCGTACGGCGACACGGCGCTGATCGAGCGGTACGTGGCGGGCGTCGAAGTAGCGGTCTCGGTCGTCGACCTGGGCAACGGCCCGATCGCCCTGCCCGCCGTCGAGATCGTCCCGGACGAGGGCGTCTACGACTACGCGGCCCGCTACACCGCCGGCCACACCGAGTTCTTCGCGCCGGCCCGCCTCTCCGCCGAGGCGGCCGCGGCCTGCGCCGAAACCGCCGTGACGGCCCACAGCGCCCTGGGCCTCCGGGACATCTCCCGCACCGACCTCATCGTCGACGCCTCAGACAAGCCCCACTTCCTGGAGGTCAACGTGGCCCCCGGGATGACGGAGACGTCGCTGCTGCCGATGGCGGCGGAGGCCGCGGGCCAAGACCTGGGCGACCTCTGCCGCATCCTCCTCCAGAACGCCGCCTCTCGCGTACACGCTTGACGTCTACGCCTCCCCCGCTGTCCCCTGGCACTGACCTCACGCCATCTTCAACCCTGGGGGTACGACCCCTACCTCCGTTTTGCAGGGCTGGCCTCTGCCCCTGCTGGTGTTTGCAGGGCTGACCTCTGCCCTGTGTGGCCTTCCCGCAGGCCCGGTGCCGGACTCACCTCGGCTTCGCATGCCCCGCGTCGGAGGTACCTCGCCTCCGCACACCCAACACCGAGCGCACCTCGGCTTCGCATGGCCCAAGGCCGCTTCGCCTTCGCGGAGCCAACACCGGGCGTAGCTCGGCTTAGCACACCCCGCACCTGGCCCATCTGGCCCATCTGGCCCATCTGGCCCTCACGCCAGCACCGACCTCACCTTGCCTCAGCCACCCACCGCCCGGCTCTGGCTCGCTCTCGCTGGCCGCCTCCTTTCCCGCCTCTCACAACCGCTCGCCAAACTGGCCCCAACCCACAACAGGAGGCATCACCGCCAGCATGGGGATCACCGCTAACCAGCAATGCAGCACCCGAGCCAGCGGACACCCCCGGGCCCACCCTCGACGATCGCCTCTCGCCTCTCTGAATCTTGTGAGTCGTGAAAGTAGCCTGGGCAGGTGCCGATCGATTCGACCTATCCCAAGAGCTTCGCCAGCGACAATCACGCAGGCGTCCACCCCACCATCCTCGAAGCCGTGGCTGCGGCGAACCACGGGGACGCACCCGCCTACGGGGACGATCGCTGGACATCAACCTTCCAGGACCACATCAAGGACGTCTTCGGCCCAGGGGCGGAAGGCTTCCCCGTCCTGAACGGAGCCGGCGCGAACATGGTCGGCCTCGCCCCCATGCTCGGCCGCTACGACGCCATCATCTGCGCCGACACCGCTCACATCGCCACCCACGAAACCGGCGCGACAGAACGGCTCCTGGGCGCGAAGCTCCTGACGGCCTCCACAGCCGACGGCAAGCTACGCCCCCAGGACATCACCACACGACTCGACACCTTGGGCAGCCACCACAACTCCCAACCCCGCGTGGTCTCCATCTCCCAGGTAACCGAACTCGGCACCTGCTACTCCCCCGAAGAAATCGCCGCCCTCGCTGATACGGCCCACGCCGCCGGCTTGCTCCTCCACATGGACGGCGCCAGACTGGCAAACGCGGCCGCCCACCTGAACACCACCCTCAGCGCCATCACCACGGAAGTCGGCGTAGACATCTTCAGCTTCGGCGGCACCAAGAACGGCGCGCTGGCAGCTGAGGCAGTAATAGTCCTCTCCTCTTCTTCCCTCGCCCACGCCATCCCCTTCCTCCGCCGCCAGTCCCTCCAGTTGGCCTCCAAGATGCGCTTCATCTCAGCCCAACTCTCGGCCCTTCTCACGAACGACCTCTGGCGCCACAACGCAACCCACGCCAACGAAATGGCCACCCGCCTCGCCAACGGCATAGCCGACCTCCCCGGCATCACCCTCGCCTACCCCGTCCAATCGAACGCCGTCTTCGCCACCCTCCCCAAACCAGCCGCGGCCGCCCTCCTCACCCGCTACCTGTTCCACTACTGGGACGAGACCGCCGGGACCGTCCGCTGGATGACCGCCTTCGACACCACCCCGGACCACGTAGACGACTTCCTCGATGACATCCGCAAGTCCCTCGTCCTCCCCTGATCCTCCGGCCCTGACATTCGCGTGAGCTCCCCGCCCACGCACTCCACAAGCCTCCGGCCCACGGTTTCACGTGAAACAACCCTCCCCAGGTCGCCAGTCGGACGCACTGTAAGCGGCTACCAGGGACTCCCGGTAGCCGGACACCACGTGCCAAGCGGATGGCCAGACGTCTGCAGCCAGGTAGGCGACCACGAGAAATCCCGGTGGACGAACCACGGACCCGCTCACCGGGGTCTGCACTGGGCCTCGTTGATGGTGCTTCTGGACCGAGTTCGTCGACGCCGTTCGGGGCTCGGTGAGTCGCAGGGGTAATCCGGTGCCGTGGGGCCGACGAAGGCGGTCCCACGGCACCGATCACCCCCAGCCGTTGCCCTACACCCGCCATCCCCAGGCGATCGTGAGGCCCCGGCCGCTCCGACTTTGCCACCAGCCCGGCCTCCCCGATGTCCGCAGAACCCAAGACCACATGGCCGCGTGCCTGGAGAGCCGCTGTCTGTGGAACACGATGTCCGTGTCCATCCATCCAGAGTGCCTCGTGTCCGTTCACACGCACCACCGACGCCCCACCCCCGTTTCACGTGAAACCATCCACCCGCTAGCACCGCGGCGTGGCAACCCATTAACAGCCCCTCCCCCGGCGGGCATCTATGGATGACGTCCCGCAGAGCGGTGTAGTTTCTCCCCCGCTCCCCCTTGCTCGCCCACATCGGAAACCCACAACGGGATCGTTGATCCGCCATTTTGGTGGGACCCCACGCAAATGGCGGAGTCGTCCCGAGAGCGAGGGAGGCGGTGGGAGATGGGAAGTGCCTCTTCTGGATGAAGTTGGCGGCCGGGACCGGTTATGACCGGCGATACGACACCTTGGCCTGGTCGGTTTCGCGCGGGTTGCTGCAGCCCTCCTGTCGGCGAGAGGGACGCGAACGTCCGGGAGTAGATCGCCATGAGCACTGATGAGCTTGGTTGGCCCGGGCACTCGGAGATTGGTTGACCCGCGTCGGCCGGAGGCTGGTTGGCCCGGGCGCTCGGAGATTGGTTGGCCCGGGAACTCGGAGGATGGGCCGGGCTGGCTTCCCGGGTCGTGTGGATCAGCGCGCGTGAAAGCATTCTCACTGTCGCGGCAAGAAATAGGTGTGATCGTGTACAACACGCGTAGCGGGAGAGATCAACCGGCGGTGCCGACCGATCTCTTCGACCGCTACTTCGCCGAGATCCACCGGTACATCGCCCGTCGCCTGCCCACGGACGACGCTGACGACCTAGCCGCCGAGGTGTTCCTCGCGGCGTTGCGCGGCAGATATGACCCAGCGGTGGGAGAGGTCAGGCCCTGGCTGTACGGCATTGCTACCAACCTGGTCGCGCGGCACCGCCGTACCGAGACCACGCGGTGGAAGGCGCTCAGCCGCGCGGCGGAGCGTGACTGGGACGGCCACGAGGACCCGCACTGAATCGAGTACTCGATCGGGTGGACGCCGCGCGCTTCACCGCTCCGCTCACAGGGGCGCTGGCCGCGCTGAAGCAGCGCGATCGCGACGTGGTGCTGCTGATCGCGTTGGGCGGTCTGAGTCACGCCGAGGTCGCTTCCGCCCTGAACATTCCCTACGGAACCGTCGCGTCCCGGCTCAACAGGGCACGCAAGCATCTGCGCGCGGCGCTGGGCGCGCTGAAGGAGGACATCGATCGATGAGCTCGAGCTGCTCGCCCGGGCACTATCCGACGCGCCCCCGCCTTCGCCCGAGGTGGTCGCTCGCGCTCACGCCCGCCTCGCCGCTCACGCCCGCCTCGCCGGTGACGGCGAGCGCTCCCGCCCTGCCACCGGCCGTTCCCGCACTCGCGTGTGGGTGTGGGCGCTGAGCTCGGCCGTGGCCACGGCCGCGATTGTCATAGCGGCCACACTGGTGGCCAACCTGGTTTCTGCGCCTGCCCCGGTGCTGGTCCAACCACGGAACAACGAGTTGCTCGATCTAGCCGACCGCGTGGCACGCCTACCTGAACGAAAGGGCGCCTACTGGCGGGAGGTGATCATCACTGGTGAACGGATCTCAGCGGGCGGCTACGACTTGCTGACCCGGCAGCGCATCGAGCGAACGGCTCCGCTGGACTCCGCGGAGAGGTCCATGCTGCAGACCTCCGTACCGAGCGCGCTCCCGGCCTCCGCACCCGACGAACGCGCATGGCGTGCGGCGGGAGCGCCGGCCCGAATCAAGCCGCGCTGCCCTAAGGACAACCCGGCCGATGAGTGCCGACCGATTCGGATCGCCGACCAGCCCCAAGGCTGCGAATGGCGCGACGGGGACGACGCTCGGGTCGGGGACCACTCCGTCGCGGACCTCACACTCGCCGATCTGGCTGCCATCCCCGCCGACCGGAACGGCCTGCTCGCCAAGCTCCGCGACTTTCACCGCATCTGGCAGAGCCGAGGGTTCGAGCAGCCGTTTGAGGAGTTCCTCCCTCTCGCGGGCAATCTTCTGTCCATGCCGATCCGCCCGCAACTTCGTGCCGCGATTCTGCGTCTGCTGGCGGAGCTTCCCGGCACCAAGGTGTACGGCACGGCGGCCGATCCGCTGGGCAGGCAGGCGTTGTCGGTCACGTTCACCCGCGACAGCGAGCAGCCTCAGTCGCGGGGATCGAAGTCGCTCCCCGCGTACACGCGCACCCTCTTGGACATGGAGACCGGCACCACGCTGGCCCGGGCCAGTTATGTGCCGAGCGGTTCCAGAGGCGACATCCTGACTTACTACTCCGCGCAGGCGCCTGAGACGGGGTGGATCGCCTCTCGGCCCATACCGCCGAAGTCCTGCAAGGTCAGGTAATCGGGGTTAGGGAAGCCCGCGCACAGGTACCTCCGACATTTTGCGGCCGGTGAATCGGCTTGTGGTGCGTTGGCATTGCCAGATCGCGCCGGCGAAATGTTCCACCGGAATGCACCACTCGCGGATGACGACCGGCCCGGCCCGCCCACGACTCGCCTACAAGTCGCCTGACAAGGGTGGAGGCGAAAGGCGGGCTGCGGACGACCTGACTGAGTGGCCGAGAAACCACACTGCTCTGCGTGACGTCATCCAATGGATCACCTGACCGAGGCGGAGCCGTCCGCGCAGGCCGATGGCGCCAGAGCGGGTAGATGGTTTCACGTGAAACAGCGGCGTCGGTGGTGCGGCCAGGCAAAGGCGGCGGCCCGCTGCGGAGTGGCTGCCACCGCGAGGCGCGGGCGAGCAGCCCGCTCGGCGCGCCCACAGGCGGCACCCGGCACGGCGCGGCCGCGCTGCGCCGCCGCGGTGCTTGTGGGAGATCGGCACGGCGCGGCCGAGCTGCGTCAGCGCAGTGCTTGTGGGAGATCGGCGTAGCGCGGCCGAGCTGCGCCGGCGCAGTGCTTGTGGGATACCCAGAGAAGGGCCTTGTCGTGGCGTGGGCGCCTGCACGCCGCCCTACGGCCCATCCCAGGCTCGGCCGGTCCCACTGGTGGTTGGATCCACAATCTCGCCGTGAGACTTCTACCCGTGACGTGTAGGGCTGACGGACCGAGAAACCACGCCGCCCTGCGTGCCCGTCATCTCCGGCCCGCCCGCGACTCCCTTACAGTCGCCTGCAGATCGTCCACGGCCCGCCTTTCACCCCCCACCCTCGGCCTCTACGGCCGTCCCCAGGGACCTCCGCTCGGGGCGCCTGTGGGGACGCCCGCCGGAGCGTCCGCTCGGGACCCTCCTGGGGATGTCCGCTCAGGGGGTTCGGCTCGGGCCCCGCTCGGGATGCCCGCTCGGGATGCCCGCTGGGGGTTCGGCTCGGGACGCCCGCTCGGGGGTTCGACTCGGGACGCCCGTCGAGACCTTCGCTCGAGTGTTCGCTGGGGCGTTCGCTCAGGGCGCCCGTCGAGGTCGTCTTTCGAGGCTCGGAGGCTCGCCACTACGAGTGGCGGCGGTTGGTGGGGTCGGAGCTGGTGGCGTTTCACGTGAAACACGAGCTACTCCGGCGGCAGCCTCAGATCGGGTTCAGTGGGCCGACTTCCTTCAGGTGTTCGCCGTCGGTCCCCAGGCGACGCGGCGCCTCACCTGGCCATGGTTTCACGTGAAACGGCAAATGGTTTCACGTGAAACATGGGTCAGTCTTCGGCGTTCCTCATTGCGCGGGCGGCCTCGGGAGCCATAGTGCCGATGATGCGCTCAAGGTCATCGATCGTCGCGAACTCCACCACGATGCGCCCCTTACGACGACCGAGGTCGACTTTGACCTTGGTCTCGAAGTGGTCTGAGAGGCGGTCTGCGAGGTGGACGAGGCCGGGTGCGGAGGGCTTGTTGGGCTGGCGGTCGCGGGTGGCCTTGGGGGCCGCCTTGGAGCTGCCGAGGGAGACGATCTCTTCGACGGCCCTGACGGAAAGAAGTTCGGCGACGATCCGCTTGGCGAGTTGGATCTGCTCTTCCGGGCTGTCGAGGCTTAGGAGGGCGCGGGCATGGCCGGCGCTGACGGTGCCGGCGGCGACGCGGAGCTGGACCTCCGGCGGGAGGTTGAGCAAGCGAAGGGTGTTGGTGATGTGAGGACGGGATCGGCCGACCTTCTGGGCGAGCTCTTCATGTGTCGCCCGGAAGTCGTCGAGCAGTTGCTGGTACGCGGCGGCTTCTTCCAAGGCGTTGAGCTGCTCGCGCTGGAGGTTCTCGATCAGCGCGTCTCTGAGGAGCTCGTCATCCTGGGTGTTGCGGACGATCGCGGGGATCGGGTCGAGCTCAGCCAGTTGGCAAGCGCGCCAGCGGCGCTCCCCCATGATCAGCTCGTACTTGCCGCCGCCCACCGAGCGCACGACGATCGGTTGCAGCAGACCGACCTCGCGAATGGACGCGGACAACTCATGAAGGCGCTCGTCGTCGAAGACATCACGGGGCTGGCGCGGGTTGGGGACGATCGCGCTGAGGGCGATCTCCCTGAAGTACGCTCCGGCAATCGGCTTGGGGCCGGCGGTCTCCCCCGTTGCGCCATTCGCGGGGGCTACTGTCCCCGCGCCGTCAACGATGGGACCGGTCGGGATGAGTGCCCCGAGTCCCTTGCCCAATCCCCGCCGATGCTGACTCACTGCTTCTCCTCATCCACCGGGCCGATTCCGGTCACTCCAGGAGAGGTTACCGTCGTCAACGCAACAGGGTGCCCGCTCGCCACACGCGGTTCCTCCGGATTTACACCGCCACAACCTCACGCGTACACATCCGACCAGGCATGCACTCCGCAGGCCCTGTACCCCATGATTTTGGGCGCCAAGACAGACCGTTCAGAAAGATTCCAATCTTGGGGCGGGAGTTTGGGGGTGTGGGTGTGTAAGGAGGTGGGATGTGGGCGGTCGCGATATGGGTGCGGGAGGCGGAGGTGCGGGAGGCGGAGGTGCGGGAGGCGGAGGTGCGGGAGGCGGAGGTGCGGGAGGCGGAGGTGCGGGAGGCGGAGGTGCGGGAGGCGGAGGTGCGGGAGGCGGAGGTGGGGTGCGGGGAGTTTGGCCGAGGTGGTGGGCATCACCGCGTGCCGTGCGTCGCTCGCACGCCGTCTTCGCCGCGCTACCCTCGCACGTCGTCTTGTCGACGTCCCGCATCACGCATCCCGTGGGAGTGTCCGGACTTGGAGGGCATGGTGAGCGGCCCACGGTCCATGAGTTGTGCCAACGAACCCGCCCCGCCTGCACGGCCTCCACGGGGCCGTCGGGGCGCCGCCAGGTCCTACCCTCTGAACGCCCGGTGTTGTGCCCCGTGTGCCCTGTGTATCGGTGAATATCGCTGTGTGCCGATATGTGCTTCCTGTGATGCCTCTAATGGTTGAGGCCCTAGCGATGCCTGTGGCTGGCCAGAGCCCGCGATGCAGGGGTGCCTGTGGTGCAGGGGGTGCCTGTGGTGCAGGCGATGTAGGCGCTGCCTGTGGTAGTGCGACCTGCGCCCTGGTGCCTGTGCAGTACGTGGGGCGGGTGTGCTGTGCGTGCGCTTTGATAACGCCTTGCGGACACCGTTGGGCAGCGGCGTGAGCCGCCTGTGGATCCTGTGGATCAACGCGGAAACGAGCATGGGGTCGGGGAGACGAACGGGAGCGCTCCCTACGGACGCGGTGAGACGAGCGGGAGCGGTCTCCGTACTGACGCGAGGAGGCGAACGGGAGCGGTCCGCACGGGCAACGGGTGGTGAGGATCGTGCCGCTGCCAGAGACGAGAGGTCACGGCCGTGCTGGTGCGGGAAACGAGCGGTAAGAGATGGTCTGTGTTGATGTGGGAAACGAGCAGCAGAGGATCGTCCCTACGAATACGGAATAGAAGAAACCGGGACCAGCCCACGGGTGAGGGGCCATCGGTGGACAGCCCGTGGAAACCAACCCAGGAGTAGGACGGTCGGCAGAGCGGCCGCCGCATTCAGGTCACACGAGACACCAACGGCCGCACAAAGATCAGCCCTACGACACGGCAACAGGTCAGACGGCGGCGCGGTGGGCGATTTCTCGGGCGGCGTCCATGTAGGCCATGGCGCCACTCGAGCCAGGGTCATACGTCATCACCGACTGCCCATAGCTGGGCGCCTCAGAAAGGCGGACGCTGCGCGGGATGACCGTGCTGAGGACCGTCTCTCCGAAGTGGGCGCGGACCTCGTCGGCGACCTGGGACGCCAGCCGGGTGCGGCCGTCGTACATGGTGAGGACGATCGTCGACAGGCTGAGCGTGGGGTTCAGGTGTGCCTTGATGAGGTCCACGTTGCGGAGGAGCTGGCCCAGGCCCTCCAGCGCGTAGTACTCGCACTGGATGGGGATCATGACCTCTTCGGCGGCGACCAGGGCGTTGACGGTCAGGAGGCCGAGCGATGGCGGGCAGTCGATGATGATGTAGTCGAGCTCGATCGCCTCGAACGCCCCCAGCGCGCGCCTGAGGCGGGCTTCCCGGGCGACAAGTGAGACGAGCTCGATCTCGGCGCCGGCGAGGTCGATGGTGGCGGGGGCGCAATAGAGGCCCGGCATGTCCGGCACCTCCTTGACGATGTCGGCCATCGGCAAGTCGTCAACGAGCACTTGATAGACATCCGGGACATCGCCCCGGTGCTCGGTGGCCAGGGCCGTGGACGCGTTGCCCTGAGGGTCGAGGTCGACCACGAGTACGCGCTGGCCGTGCATCGAGAGCGCGGCGGCGATGTTGACCGAAGTCGTGGTCTTTCCGACGCCGCCCTTCTGGTTCGCCACCGCGATCACTCGGCACTTGGGCGGCCTGGGCCAGGCGCCGTCGCCTCCCCCGGGCGCTTCGCCCGCCTTGGCGGCAGCTGTTTGGGTGGCAGATGTTTCACGTGAAACCACTGAGCTGAGCGCCTCTCGTACCAACGGCGAATCACCGGGGTTTAGGGGGGTCTGGGTCACGTTGGCCATCCTTTCAACCAGTGGCAGGCCGGTGCCAGGAATTCGCTGTCGCGACACGCCCATTTCGGGCCAGCCAACCCCGCTGGGACTCTCGGACAGAGGGCTGTCCGGCCAGCCAAGACCGCTTGACGCGATTGGCACGACCGTCACCTCCTTCGTCGCCGCCTACCGGGCTCCGGCGCGCGACCTGCTACCACCCGAACCAATGTTGCAGGCGGCTCGACCTTACCGCGCCCGACACTCACAAGCTCGGCTGTCCTCGCCCCGATGGCCCGCAATTGGGGCTCCGCCTCGGCAAGTTCCTCCGCGGCGCGCTCCCCCTTCATGGCGATCAACTCGCCACCTTCGCGAAGAAGTGGCATGGCCCACTTCAGCAGCCGGTCAAGCGGCGCGACCGCGCGGGCGCTGGCGACGTCGAATTCGCGCTTGCCCGCCAGCTCTTCCGCGCGACCGCGCAACACCTCGACGTTGTCCAGTTTGAGCGCTTCGACGCACTCCTCCAGGAATACGGTACGGCGAAGCAGCGGCTCCAACAGGGTCACCGTGATGTCCTGCCGTACGATCGCCAGCACGAGGCCCGGCAACCCGGCGCCCGAGCCGATGTCGACCAGCCGCACCTCCGGCGGCACGGCCTCGGCGACGACGGCGCAGTTGAGCAGATGACGATCCCAGATCCGTGGGACCTCGCGGGGGCCCAGCAGCCCGCGTACCACCCCAGGGCCGGCGAGGAGCTCGGCGAACGCCTGTGCGCGGCCCCAAGCCTCACCGGTGAAGACCTCTCGCGCCACATCAGGCGGAGGCGGCAGCTCACGCGCTTCGTCGGGCGGAGGCGGCAGCTCGTCGGTCACTGGTGGGTGGCCCTTCCTTGGGGGTCATGGGCGATGCTCTGTCTCTACTCAAGGCTAGGTGAGCGATCACTTGGGAAGACTAGCGGGCCGCCCTGAATGAGGGGCGCGCGCCACACTCCCTGCACTCCGCGCCGAGGTGGAGGTCGTGGAAGACCGGACAGTGGCCATAATGCTCCAAATTTCACAAATAATGCCAAAGGGTAAATGAAGCAGCAATGGGCCACGGAGCGGACAAGCTGTACGTACATGAAGAGTGCCCTCACGCGAACCGGCCGCCGTCCCCCGAGTGCGGGACGGCGGCCGGTCGGCGAGCGAGTGTGCGTACGTGCGGTCAGACCGGGAGTACGACCACGTAGCGGTGCGGTTCCTCCCCCTCGGACTCGCTACGGAGCCCGGCGGCCGCCACCGCGTCATGGACGATCTTGCGCTCGAAGGGCGTCATCGCGTGCAGCGCCTTGGGCTCGCCCTTCTCCTTCACCTCGTTGGCGATCTCGGTGCCGAGCTTGGTGAGCTCGGCACGGCGCCGCTCACGGTAGCCGGCGACGTCGAGCATCAGCCGGGACCGCTCCCCCGTCTGCCGGTGCACGGCCAGGCGGGTCAGCTCCTGGAGCGCCTCCAGGACCTCCCCCTCGGGCCCGACAAGGCCGGTGCCCTTGAGGCCCACGACCGAGACCAGCGCGCGGTCACCTTCGACGTCCATGTCGATGTCGCCGTCGATGTCGGCGATATCCAGGAGACCCTCGACGTAGTCTGCCGCGATCTCGCCTTCCTGCTCGAGCGCGTTGAGATCAGGAGTCTTCTCCTGCTCGGCCTCGGTCATGGCCGGCCTCTCCTTCGTGTTCACGACTTCTTGCTGCCGGTGCGCTTGCTGCGGGACTGACGACTGGGCTGCTGCCGAATGATCTTAGGCTCCGGCGGCGCGGAAGGCACTTCCTCTTCCGGAGTGGCGCCCTTGCGGAGTTTCGACAGCAGGCCGGTCTTCGGCTCGACCGGGACCACGTTGCCCTTGGCGTCGAACTGCGGCATCGGGTGGCGGCTGTAGAACCAGTGCTGCTGACCGAGCGTCCACAGGTTCGTGGTGACCCAGTACATGATCAGGCCGAGCGGGAAGTTGAGGCTGAAGAAGGCGAACAGCGGAGAGATGTACATCAGGATCTTCTGCTGCTGCGCCATGGGGTTGTCCGGCATCTGGGCCATGGAGCGGGTGACGCTCTGCCGGACGGTGAGGAACGTGGTCAGCGAGCTGATCGCCACGAAGACGCCGAGCACGATCTTCGTTGTGACGACGGTGGCCCCGAAGCTTTCGACCTGGGCCTGCGACATCCAGAAGTTGGCCGGCAGCGGCGCGCCGAAGATGTGCGCGGATCGGGCGCTGTCGACGAGCTGCTGCGTCATGCCGTAGACCGGGCGGCCGTCGGCCATGGCCCGCAGCACGGTGAACATCGAGATGAAGATGGGGAACTGCGCGACCACGGGCAGGCAGCCACCGAGCGGGTTGGCGCCCGCTCCCTGGTAGACCGCCATGACTTCCTGGTTCATGCGCTGCTTGTCGTTCTTGTAGCGCTTGCGGAGCTCTGCCACCTTGGGGGCGAGTTCCTGCATCTTGCGCGACGAGCGCATCTGCTTCAGGAAGAGCGGGAAGATCAGGACCCGCATGAAAACGGTCAGCGTGATGATGGTCAGGGCCCATGTCAGCCCGCTGTCCGGGTTGAGGAATGTGCTGTATCCCTGATGGATCCAGATGATGACATGGGCTACGGCTTCATAGAGCCAGCTCAGCCAGGACAGCTCCACCGAGCTATCTCCCTTGCGTTTCGTGGGACCGAACCGGGCGTGGGGGCACCGGGTCTATACCTCCGGGATGGAATGGGTGGCACCGCCCGATGCGCCGGACAGTCAGCCAAGTGCCGCGCAATGCACCATGTACGGCTATCGCTTCGAGCCCGTAGGCACTGCACGACGGATAGAAACGGCAACGTGGACCGAGCATCGGGCTGATGAAGGCCCGATAGAACCGGATCGGGATGATCAATGCCCGAGCGGGGAGGCTCGGCATCCCTTGCGGCTGCTCCGTCATCTGTGTCCATCCATCGCGGACTCGCGCCGCCTGAACAAACGATCCAACGCGAGGTCGAGCTCGGCGGCAAGGTGCTCGTATCGCGCTGACGCAGCCGGTGGATTGGCGCGTACCACCAGCAGGCTACCTCGCGGCAGCCGGTCGAGACGGTCCCGCATCAGGTGTCGGAGCCGCCGCTTGACCTTGTTGCGCACGGCGGCGCCACCCACAGCTCGGCTCACCACGAAACCAACCAGAGGCGTCGAATCCCCAGAAATGCTTAGATGCACTACCAGGGTAGGACGGCCCGCGCGCTTCCCACGCTTGACGGCCGCCTCGAACTCCTCCCCGCGTCGCATGCGGGATTGACGGGAAAGCACCATATACGCCTATCGCCCGCCGGCGGACTTCACCGGCGGGCGGACTATCGGACGCGAGTCGATCAGGCCGACAGCGTTTCGCGGCCCTTACGGCGGCGAGCGGCCAGGATGGCGCGACCGGCCCGGGTGCGCATCCGCAGCCGGAAGCCGTGGGTCTTCGCGCGGCGACGGTTGTTCGGCTGGAAAGTACGCTTGCTCACGGGTGGGCTCCAGGCTTGAAGGTGCGCCGCAGGGGCGCTGATACACACATGGCTGGCTTGCCAAGAGAGCGAGGGCACGCGAAATAGCCGTCGCGTGACAAGCCGACCATGGCACGTTACGGGGCAAGCATGCCCCAGGTCAAACTGGCGGCCCGGCGAACGGGGTTATCCACTAATCCACATGCGGGTTTTCCACATCCTCGGCCACGTCCACAGTATGTGCACTCAGGTACCACTAGGCTGTGGACAACGCTTGAACACAGCTGTGCACAGAGCTACTGTCAGCCCTCCCAGAGCCGCTCAGGCCCTGTGCATAACCTGTGGATGGCCTGTGGATGATGTGGGTGTCCAGCTCGCCCGCCACGCTGTGGACCAAGGCGCCGGCCGCCCCTGCGGGTGGGAGTTCCATGTGGATAACTCGCCCCGGTGGACAGCCAGTGACGGCGCACCGACGACTTGTGACGTACGTGTGCGAAGCGCCAATAACCAGGCCGCAACGGCACCAATGCCCGCACTGGGCAAGCGGTAAACGATCGATCGCGGGGGGCCGCGAGAGGAAGGAGGGGTAGCGCACATGAACCATGTCGACCTCGGCACGGTATGGGCGAGGGCCCTGAGCAACTTCCTCAACGAGAACGTCCCCATACAGCAGCGCACCTGGCTCTCCATGGTGCGCCCGATCGCCCAAGCAGACGACACGATCGTGCTGGGCGTCCCCAACGACTTCCTGAAGGACCTCATCGAGGGGAAGCTGCGGCCCCTCGTGGCCCACGCGCTCTCCCAGGAGCTCGGCCGGGCGATGCGCCTGGCCGTGATGATCGACACGACGGCCCCCGAGCAGCAGATGCCGGACCTTCATCCACAGCCTGTGGCTCAAAATTATCCCCAGGGCCTGGACCCCCAGCCACGTTATGCACAACCCCCATCGGCCCAGCACTACCAGGCTTCCGAGCCTCCGCAGTTCTATTCTCCACAGCCGGACCCGGCCCAGATATCCACCGAATATCCACAGCCCACGTTCACTTTTGAACAGGGGCAGTCCCCTGTGGAGAAACTGCCGGAGCCGACGCACAACCGCTGGGAAGCGAAGAGCAACAAGCCCAGCGAACCCGCCCGGCTCAACCAGAAGTACACCTTCGAGACATTTGTCATCGGGGCCAGCAACCGATTCGCCCACGCGGCCGCCGTGGCCGTAGCCGAATCCCCCGCAAAGGCGTACAACCCTCTCTTTATTTATGGTGACTCGGGCCTGGGGAAGACCCACCTCCTGCACGCGATCGGGCATTACGCCCAGAGCCTGTACGACGGCGCGCGGGTGAGATACGTGAGCTCGGAAGAGTTCACCAACGACTTCATCAACAGCATCCGCGACCACAAGGCCGACGGCTTCCGCGGCCGCTACCGGGCGATCGACATCCTGCTCGTGGACGACATCCAGTTCTTGGAGGGCAAGGAGCAGACGCAGGAGGAGTTCTTCCACACCTTCAACACCCTCCACAACGCCAACAAGCAGATCGTGATCTCCAGCGACCGGGCGCCGAAGCAGCTGATCACGCTGGAGGACCGGCTGCGCAACCGGTTCGAGTGGGGCCTGATCACCGATGTCCAGCCGCCCGAGCTGGAGACCCGCATCGCGATCCTCAGGAAGAAGGCCATCCAGGAGGGCCTGGCCGCCCCGCCCGAAGTCCTGGAGTACATCGCCAGCCGCATCTCCACCAACATCCGCGAGCTGGAGGGCGCCCTGATCAGGGTCACCGCCTTCGCCAGTCTCAACCGGCAGGGCGTCGACCTCCAGCTGGCCGAGGTGGTGCTGAAGGACCTGATCACCTCCGACGGCGGCCACGAGATCACCATCGCCACGATCATGGCCAAGACCGCCGAATACTTCGGCATCAGCATCGACGACCTCTGCGGCAGCTCGCGCAGCAGGGCTCTGGTCAACGCCAGGCAGATCGCGATGTATCTGGTACGCGAGCTGACCGACCTGTCGCTGCCGAAGATCGGGCAGCAGTTCGGCGGCCGCGATCACACGACCGTCATGCACGCCGAGCGCAAGATCCGCTCGCTCATCGCGGAGCGCAGGTCGATGTACAACCAGGTCAACGAGCTAACAATGCGTATCAAACAGACGTCGCGCGGATCCTGACCGTCATGCACAGCCTGTGGATAACACTGTGGATCAGGGGAAACGTCAGATCGCGGCGGCCGTACGCCCCATCTTCGCCTGAAAAATCCTGCGCGATGCCTGGGGATAAAGTTGGGGACATCCTGAGGACAACCTGGGGACATCCGGTGGATGACTTGTGGACGGCCTGTGCACAGTCGAAAAAGGGTCTCTCACGAGGCCGTTTAGCCCGTGGATAACCTGTGGAAAGCCGGTGGATGACCAGTGGATGAACGCACCATGATCTGGGGACGAGCTGTGGGCAACGAACTTTCATCCCCAGGCGGCGAAGTTTCCCCCAGGCGTAATCCACCGAGCATGTGGGCGACGCCACGCAAGCTGACCAGGGGAAACGCCCGTTGTCCACACTATCCACAGCCCCTAGTGTGAAGACCACCTATCTCTCTTACTAAGAAACTCAAGACCCATAGAGGGGTTCTCCCGGAACTCGAGTGCGGGAGAGGCAACACTTGAATCAACGACGAACTCAGGAGGCTGATGACCGTGATGTTCCGAATCGAGCGAGACGTCCTCGCTGAGGCGGTGGCATGGACGGCACGCAGCCTGCCCGCGCGACCGTCGGTCCCCGTTCTCGCCGGAATGCGGATGGAGGTCACCGAGGACCAGCAGCTGAAGCTGTCGGGCTTCGACTACGAGGTCTCCGCCGAGGTGACGCTCGAACTCCACACCGGTGAGGCCGGCGTCGTCCTGGTCTCCGGCAAGCTGCTCGCCGAGATCACCCGCGCGCTTCCCGCACAGCCTGTGGACTTCGTCGTGGAGGGAGCCAAGGCGGTCGTCACTTGTGGCAGCGCCCGGTTCACCCTGCTGACCATGCCTGTGGAGGACTACCCGTCGCTGCCGGCCATGCCGCCCGCCGCCGGCCGGGTGGGCAGCGACGTCTTCGCCGCCGCCGTCGGCCAGGTCGCCGTCGCCGCGGGCAGGGACGACACGCTGCCCATGCTCACCGGCGTACGGATGGAGATCGAGGGCGACACCGTGACCCTCGCCGCGACCGACCGCTACCGCTTGGCCGTACGCGAGCTGAAATGGCAGCCCGACCAGCCCGACTTCGCGGCGATCGCGATGATCCCCGGCAAGACGCTCGCCGACTCGGCCAAGGCGCTCGGCGCGACGGGCGCCGAGGTGGAGATCGCGCTCAGCTCGGCGGGCGGCACCGGCGAGGGCATGATCGGCTTCTCCAGCGCCGGGCGGCGGACCACGACGCGGCTGCTCGACCCCGAGTTCCCCAAATACCGCTCGCTGCTGCCGACGGAGTTCTCGGCGCGCGCCGACCTGTCCACAAGCTCGTTCGTCGAGGCGGTCAAGCGCGTGGCCCTGGTCGCCGAGCGCAACACTCCGGTACGCCTGGCGTTCAAGAGCGGCGAGGTCGTGCTGGAGGCCGGCAGCGGCGACGAGGCCCAGGCCGTCGAGGTGCTGCCGGTGGACTACGAGGGCGAGGAGATGAACATCGCCTTCAACCACCAGTTCCTGCTGGAAGGGCTGGGCGCGATCGACTCGGACGTCGCCCGGCTACAGATGACCACGTCCACCAAGCCCGCCATCCTCACCGGTGGAAAGCCTGTGGATGACGGCGGAGTCCCCGACTACCGTTACCTGATCATGCCGATCCGCTTGTCGAGCTGAAAATCCCATCGGGGATTATGGAGGCCTGACTAGGGGAGTTGGTACATCATGCAGATCGGCATGGTCGGACTTGGCAGGATGGGCGGCAACATGGCCGAAAGGCTGCGCCGCGGAGGTCACGAGGTCGTGGGCTATGACCACAACCGGGAGGCCAGCGACGTCGGCAGCTTGAAGGAGCTGGTCGACAGGCTGGAGGCGCCGCGCGCGGTCTGGGTGATGGTCCCGGCCGGCAAACCCACCCAGCAGACGGTCGACGAGCTCGGCAAACTCCTCTCCGAGGGCGACATCGTCATCGACGGCGGTAATTCACACTATGTGGATGACCAGAAGCACGCCGCCGAGCTCGCCGAGCGCGGCATCCGCTTCGTCGACTGCGGCGTGAGCGGCGGCGTCTGGGGGCTGCAGAACGGCTACGCGCTGATGTGCGGCGGCGACGAGGCCGTGGTCCAGCACATGATGCCGATCTTCGAGACGCTCAAGCCCGAAGGCGAGGACGGCTTCGTCCACGCGGGCGAGGTCGGCGCGGGACACTTCGCCAAGATGGTCCACAACGGCATCGAGTACGGCATGATGCAGTCCTTCGCCGAGGGCTGGGAGCTCCTGGAAGCCTCCGACATCGTCAAGGACGTCAAGGGCTGCTTCAGCAGCTGGCGTACCGGCACCGTCATCCGCTCCTGGCTGCTCGACCTGCTGGTGCGGTCACTCGACAGCGACGAGCACCTCGAGGAGCTGCGCGGTTACGCACAGGACTCCGGCGAGGGCCGGTGGACCGTTCAGGCGGCGGTGGACCACGCCGTGCCGCTGCCGGTGATCACCGCCGCGCTGTACGCCAGGTTCGCCTCGCGTCAGGAGGACCCGCCCGCGATGAAGGTGGTGGCCGCGCTGCGCAACCAGTTCGGCGGCCACCCGATCGCCTCGGCGGAGGGCTCGACGGGCATGGGCGCCGACTCCCCCGGCGCCGACGTGACCCCGCCGAAGGTGCGCTGAGCCTCCTGAACGTGCGCTGACCCGATACCGGTTCATCCGAGATCGGTTATCCACAGGCGCACGCCGGTGACCCCAGTGAGCTGCGTGGCCCACTAACCTTCTTGGGGTGCACGTCGCCCACCTGTCGCTGACCGACTTCCGGTCCTACGCCTCCGTGGAGCTCGGCCTGGAGCCGGGCGTCACGGCGTTCGTGGGGCCCAACGGCCAGGGCAAGACCAACCTGGTCGAAGCCCTCGGCTACGTCGCGACGCACTCCAGCCACCGGGTGGCGAGCGACGCGCCTCTCGTACGACGGGGCGCGAGCCGGGCCATCGTGCGCTGCGCCATCCACAGGGACGACCGGCGGGCGCTGGTCGAGCTGGAGATCAACCCGGGGCGCGCCAACCGCGCCCGGCTCAACCGCTCCCCCGTGTCCAGGCCCCGCGACGTCATCGGACTGCTGCGCACGGTGCTGTTCGCCCCCGAGGACCTGTCGATGGTCAAGGGCGATCCCTCTGAGCGGCGGCGCTTCCTCGACGAGCTGCTGGTGAGCCGCACCCCGCGGTTCGCCGGCGTGCGCGCCGACTACGACCGCGTTCTGAAGCAGCGAGGAGCGCTCCTGCGTGCCGCCTCCCAGGCCCGCAGAGGGGCCAGGAGCGCCCGAAGGGCCGAGAGTGACACAGGATTCTCGGCGGCGGGCGCCGGAGACGTCCTGAGCACTCTGGAGGTCTGGGACGCGCATCTGGCGAGACACGGCGCGGAGCTCCTCCAAGCACGGCTCGATCTCATCGACGCGCTGCGCCCGCTGGTCGCCGGAGCCTATGCCGCGCTGGCCCCCACGAGTGCCCCCGCGACACTGGCCTATCGCAGCACTTTGTCCACAGGCGGCGACGCGGCTGAGGACGAAGTCCCCGGTGAGACGGGATCTTCCGATACACAGACGTTATCCACAGACTTGGGGAAAACCCTTGAAGAACGACTCCGCGAGCGGCTATTGGAAGTCCGCGCGGCCGAGCTGGAGCGGGGTGTCACGCTCGTCGGCCCGCACCGCGACGACCTGATCCTCGGCATCGGCGAGCTGCCCGCGCGCGGCTACGCCAGCCATGGCGAGTCGTGGTCGTTCGCCTTGGCGCTGCGCCTGGCCGCCTACGACCTGCTCCGGGCCGAGGGCGGCGACCCGGTGCTGATCCTGGACGACGTCTTCGCCGAGCTCGACAGCCAGCGCAGGCGCCGCCTGTCCGAGATCGTCGCCCCCGCCGAGCAGGTGCTCATCACCGCGGCGGTGGCCGACGACGTGCCCGGGGAGTTGATCGGGGCCAGGTTCGACGTCGCAGAAGGGAGTGTGACGCGTGTCCGCTGAGAGCAACCCGCGCGGATCCGCCAACGGGTCTGCTGACGGCACCTCCCGGGTGCCTACCGATGACAACCCCACGGCCAGGGGCGCGGCGATGGCCAGGGAGAAGCTGGCCCAGGCCAAGGCCGACGCGGCCAAGCGCGGCCAGCTCCCCCGCCGCGAGCCCAGGCGCAGGGCGGGGGCGCGCAGGGACGCCGGCGATCCACAGCTTTTCGGACGCGCGATCTCCGACCTGCTGGCCGACCGCGGCTGGGAGCGGTCGGCGGCCGTCGGCGGGGTGTTCGGCCGCTGGTCCGACATCGTCGGTCCCGAGCTGGCCGCGCACACCAAGCCCGATTCGTTCGACGACGGCGAGGTGCTGATCTTGGCCGACTCCACCGCGTGGGCGACCCAGGTACGCCTGCTCGCGCGCACTCTCGTACGCCGGCTCAACGAGGAGCTCGGACACGGCACGGTGACGAAGGTGAAGGTCAGAGGCCCGCAGAACGCACCGCGCGCGGCCGGGGGCCTGAGGGTGACCGGCAGCAAGGGCCCGGGAGACACCTACGGCTGAGCCGGATCGGCGACAAACCCATGGGCCGGACCCGCGAGAAAACCCATCAGAGAGCCGCAGACGCGATGACCCCCATTCCTGTGGGGGGATGCTCGAAGAGGGGGAAAACAAGCGACAGGCCGTTACAGGCGCGTTCAATGCCACCTTGGGCCCTCAGAGCCGGTAGAATGAAACTGGATTCCGGACACGTCCGTTTGCGTGTCACCCCCGGCACGTATGCGGCGCCGATTCCCCCGGGTGATCAACGCAACGGGGCACTCACGACGGTGACGGGCACGGCAGGGGCAGCTTGACAACGGTCGCCTCCCCAGCCGCGTGTCCGCGGCAGGAGGATTTGGCACTTGTCCTACGACGCTAGCTCAATCACCGTACTCGAAGGGCTTGAGGCGGTTCGCAAGCGCCCGGGTATGTATATCGGCTCGACCGGTGAGCGCGGTCTGCATCACCTGGTCTACGAAATCGTCGACAACTCGGTGGACGAGGCCCTCGCCGGCCACGCCGACCGCATCGACGTCACCCTGCTCGCCGACAACGGTGTGCGGGTCATCGACAACGGCCGCGGCATCCCGACCGGCATCCACCCGGTCGAGAAGCGTTCCGCCGTCGAGGTCGTGCTGACCACGCTGCACGCGGGCGGCAAGTTCGACGGCAAGTCGTACGCCGTGTCCGGAGGTCTGCACGGCGTCGGCTCGGCCGTCGTCAACGCGCTGTCCACCGCCATGGAGGTGGAGGTCAAGCAGAACGGCCACATCTGGCGGCAGCGCTACGAGCACTCCAAGCCGACCGCGCCACTGGCGACGGACGGGGAGACCACCGAGACCGGCACCACGATCACGTTCTGGGCCGACGAGGCGATCTTTGAGACCACCACCTGGAACTTCGAGACGCTCTCGCGGCGCTTCCAGGAGATGGCCTTCCTCAACAAGGGCCTGACGATCGTGCTGCGCGACGAGCGGCCCGACCACGTCAACGGCGAGGTCGTCGAGGTCACCTACTGCTACCAGGGCGGTCTGTCCGACTTCGTGACGCACCTCAACTCCAAGAAGGAGCCCGCGCACGCGTCGGTCATCGACTTCGAGGAGCACGGCGACGGCGTCTCCGTAGAGATCGCCATGCAGTGGAACAACTCCTACAGCGAGTCCGTCTACACCTTCGCCAACACCATCAACACGGCTGAGGGCGGCACCCACGAGGAGGGCTTCCGCGCGGCGCTGACGTCGATCGTCAACCGCTACGCGCGCGAGCAGAAGTTCCTCAAGGAGGGCAAGGACGACAACCTCTCCGGCGAGGACGTCCGCGAGGGCCTGACCGCGATCGTCTCGATCAAGCTGGCCGACCCGCAGTTCGAGGGGCAGACCAAGACGAAGCTCGGCAACACCGAGGCCAAGTCGTTCGTACAGAAGGCCTGCAACGACCACCTGCGCGCCTGGTTCGAGCGCAACCCCGGCGAGGCCAAGGACATCATCAACAAGTCGCTGCAGGCCGCCAGGGCCCGCCTCGCGGCTCGCCAGGCCCGCGACCTGACGCGGCGCAAGTCGCTGCTGGAGTCGGGCAGCGGCCTGCCGGGCAAGCTGGCCGACTGCCAGTGGAACGACCCCGACAAGTGCGAGCTGTTCATCGTCGAGGGCAACTCGGCCGGCGGCTCGGCCAAGGGCGGCCGCGACTCGCGTTTCCAGGCGATCCTGCCCATTCGCGGCAAGATCCTCAACGTCGAGAAGGCCCGGGTCGACAAGGTCCTGCAGAACACCGAGGTCCAGTCGCTGATCACGGCCATGGGCACCGGCGTGCACGACGAGTTCGACATCAGCAAGCTGCGCTACAACAAGCTGATCCTGATGGCCGACGCCGACGTCGACGGCCAGCACATCACCACACTGCTGCTGACGCTGCTGTTCAGGTTCATGCGCCCGCTGATCGAGGGCGGTCACGTCTACCTGTCGCAGCCGCCCCTCTACAAGATCAAGTGGGACCGCAAGGGCGACGACGCCTCCTACGCCTACTCCGACCGCGAACGCGACGCGATCATCGAAGACGGCATCGGCCGCGGCAAGCGTGACCCCCGCGCCCACGACGGGGTCCAGCGGTTCAAGGGTCTCGGCGAGATGAACGCCAACCAGCTGTGGGAAACCACCATGAACCCTGACAGCCGCATCCTGCTACAGGCCACGCTCGACGACGCCGCCCAGGCGGACGAGATGTTCAGCGTGCTCATGGGTGAGGACGTCGAGGCGCGCAGGGCCTTCATCATCCGCAATGCGCGAGATGTCCGTTTCCTAGACGTGTAGCGCTCAGCCGTACAGTAGAAAAGGATCTTCACACGTGACGGAAGTGAACACTCCGCCTCCACCGTCTTCGGACCGCATCGAACCGGTCGACATCCAGACCGAGATGCAGCGCAGCTACATGGACTACGCGATGTCGGTCATCGTCTCGCGTGCCCTGCCGGACGTGCGTGACGGTCTCAAGCCGGTGCACCGCCGCGTGCTCTACGCGATGTACGACGGCGGCTACCGCCCCGACCGCGGCTACTTCAAGTGCTCGCGCGTCGTCGGTGACGTCATGGGTTCCTACCACCCCCATGGCGACACCTCGATCTACGACGCCCTCGTACGCCTGGCGCAGCCCTGGTCGCTGCGCCACCCGCTGGTCGACGGGCAGGGCAACTTCGGCTCTCCGGGCAACGACGCGCCCGCGGCGATGCGCTACACCGAGTGCAAGCTCGCGCCCATCGCCATGGAGATGCTGCGCGACATCGACAAGGAGACCGTCGACTTCCAGCCCAACTACGACGGCCGCTCCCAGGAGCCCGTCGTACTCCCGGCGCGCTTCCCCAACCTGCTGGTCAACGGTTCGGGCGGCATCGCGGTCGGCATGGCGACCAACATCCCGCCGCACAACCTGCGCGAGGTGGCCGAGGCCGTCAAGTGGTCGCTGGACAACCCCGAGGCCTCCGAAGAGGAGCTGCTCGAGGCGGCCATCGCGCGGGTCAAGGGCCCCGACTTCCCGACCAAGGGCCTGATCGTCGGCCGCCGGGGCATCGAGGACGCCTACCGCACCGGCCGCGGCTCGATCACCATGCGAGCCGTCGTCGAGGTCGAGGAGGACAACAAGGGCCGTCACGCCCTCGTCGTCACCGAACTCCCCTACCAGGTCAACCCCGACAACCTCTCCTACAAGATCGCTGAGCTGGTCAAGCAGGGCAAGGTCACCGGCATCGCCGACGTCCGCGAGGAGTCGTCGTCGCGGGTCGGCCAGCGGCTGGTCATCGTGCTCAAGCGCGACGCCGTCGCCAAGGTCGTGCTCAACAACCTGTACAAGCACACCCAGCTCCAGGACACCTTCGGCGCCAACATGCTGGCCCTGGTCGACGGGGTGCCGCGTACGTTGCGGCTCGACCAGTTCATCACCTACTACGTGGCGCACCAGATCGAGGTCATCGTCCGGCGGACGCGCTACCTGCTGCGCAAGGCCGAGGAGCGGGCCCACATCCTGCGGGCGCTGCTCAAGGCGCTCGACCGGATGGACGAGGTCATCGCGCTGATCAGGCGCTCGCCGTCGGCCGCGGAGGCCCAGGGCGGCCTGATGACGCTGCTGGAGATCGACGAGATCCAGGCCCAGGCCATCCTCGACATGCAGCTGCGCAAGCTCGCCGCCCTGGAGCGCCAGGCGATCCAGGACGAGTTCGAGGCGCTGATGACGGCGATCGCCGACTACCAGGACATCCTGAGCTCGGAGCCCCGGCAGCGGCAGATCGTCGGTGACGAGATGGCCGAGATCGTCGCCCGCTTCGGCAACGACCGGCAGACCGAGATCGTCGCGTACGACGGCGACATGTCGATCGAAGACCTCATCGCCGAGGAAGAGATCGTCGTCACTATCACCCGCGGCGGCTACGCCAAGCGCACCCGTACCGACCTTTACCGGGCGCAGAAGCGTGGCGGCAAGGGCGTCAGGGGCGCGCAGCTGCGCCAGGACGACATCGTCGACCACTTCTTCGTCACGACGACCCATCATTGGTTGCTGTTCTTCACGAACAAAGGCCGCGTTTACCGCGTCAAAGCGTACGAACTGCCCGACGCCGCGCGCGACGCGCGGGGCATGCACCTGGCGAACCTGCTGGCCATGCAGCCCGACGAGACGGTAATGGAGGTCCTCGACCTGCGTGACTACGACGTCGCCCCTTACCTCGTGCTGGCCACCCGCAGCGGCCTGGTGAAGAAGACCCGCCTGTCGGAGTACGACTCCCCCAGGTCCGGTGGTCTGATCGCGATCAACCTGCGGGATGACGACGAGGTCATCGGGGCTCGCCTGGTCTCCGAGGAGGACGACCTGCTGCTCGTCTCCAAGGGCGCGCAGTCCGTCCGCTTCACCGCCTCCGACGAGGCGCTGCGCCCGATGGGACGGGCGACCAGCGGCGTCATCGGCATGAGATTCCTTGATGGTGACGAACTTCTCGCCATGAATAGAATTGCCGATGGTCAACATGTGCTTATCGCCACCAAGGCTGGGTACGCAAAGCGGACACCCGTCGAGCAGTATCCAGTTCAAGGACGTGGCGGCAGGGGTGTGCTGACTGCGAAAATCGTCAGTTCCCGTGGCAAGCTGGTCGGAGCAGTCATGGTCAACCCAGAGGATGAGGTCTTCGCGATCACATCCGCCGGCGGGGTGATCCGGACGAGTGCCGGCGAGATCAAGCAGTCCGGCCGCCAGACCATGGGAGTGCGTTTGATGAATCTCGCCGAAGGCGACAGCGTGGTGGCCCTCGCCCGGAACGCCGAGTCCATGGAGACTTCGGTGGAGAGTGAGGAAGACGGGGGAGGAGAGTAGGTCATGAGCGCCCAGGGTGGCTCCGCCAGGACTAAGGCGGCCCGGGACAACGGCCAGCAGCCGAAGAAGTCCAATGAAACCGAGATCTTCGACGGAGCGGTCGACGAGGAGAAGGCGACACCTCCGCAAGGAGTGGTGCCGCCGGTCACGGGTCAGCCAGGGGAGGAGCAGTCGGAGGGCAACGAGACGGTCCGCCTCCGTCCTTCGCTGACTTCCGAGGCGCCTCCGCTTGTCGAGATGCCCAAGAAGAAGCCCTCCAGCTCCGCGGGGGCCCGTCTCCCCCGCAAGGCCCACCTGGTCCTGCGTCGCGTCGAGCCGTGGTCGGCCATGAAGTTCAGCTTCGTGGTCTCCCTCGTCTGCTTCGTGGTGCTGTTCGTGGCAGTGGCCGTCCTGTACGGCGTACTGTCCGCCTTGGGCGTGTTCGACTCGCTCGTGGACCTGGTCAACCAGCTCGGCAAGGGTGAGCAGGGGCAAAACTCGATCCCGATCGACATCGCCTCTTGGTTCGAGCCGGTCCGCATCCTCGGCTACACCGCCCTCATCGGCGCGGTGAACGTGGTGCTGATCACGGCACTGTCCACGCTGGGGGCGGTCATCTACAACGTCGCCTCCGACCTGGTGGGCGGCGTCGAGGTGACCTTCAGCGAGGCTGAGTAGCTTTCGGTACGTGGTTCTGTGGCTGGTCGTTTTGCGGTTTTTTGGCTCGCGTCGCCGTCGATCTTTCGGGGGCGGCGCGAGCAACTACGGAGAGGCGGTAAGCTTTTCCTCGTCCGAACAACCGGTTCGCCTTCCCTGGTGGGGATGCGATACCGTTTGGCGTACGCGGGGCTATAGCTCAGACGGTTAGAGCGCTTCCCTGATAAGGAAGAGGTCCCAGGTTCAAGTCCTGGTAGCCCCACCCAGCAGAAAGCCCCGAAGCGATCAAGCTCCGGGGCTTCTTTGCTGCAGTGGATCGCGTTCTCACGGCTTTCACCGTCGCCGTGCGTGTAGATCTCCATCGTGACCGAGATGCGGCTATGACCGAAGATCTCCATTGCGTCGTGTGGCGACACGCGGGAGCCGCGCGGGCAGCCAACCCCCCCAGGCTTCGTCTACACGAGTGACGACCCGTAAAGCGCCTCGACCACGAACACCGAGGCCATGCCGATCACGGGCAGTACGGGTATCGCGCCCACGAACAGCCATTGGGAGGCGCCAGGCGGCATCCTCGAACGCGGCGAGGACATCACCACCGGCCTCCTCCGAGAGATCCGGGAAGAGACCGGCCTGGACGTCGAGCCTGTCACCCTCACTGGCGTCTACAAGAACATGACCCGGCACATCATCGCCCTCGTGTTCCGCTGCAAGGTCATCGGCGGTCACCTCGTCGAGACCAGCGAGACCCGTGCCTTTCGCTGGGCCACTGCCGACGAGGTGCGATCGCTGGCCAACGAGGCATTCGGCATCCGTGTCCTGGACGCCATGCAGCACAACCCCGTGCCAGCCATCCGCCACCATGACGGGGTTCACCTCTGCGAGGGCGCCGCACAACCCGAATGTGTCTGGTCACACCGGTCCGCATCGCCTTGAGGCAGTCGACCAGGCGCCATCGGGCCCGCATGCTGCGCTGGGCGCCGCTTGTCCGGTTGGCGCACATCAAGACCGGCGACGACGTGACGCTTCCCGACACGGCCGGGCACGGCGTCCCGCCCGGCGGAGCCGGAGGGCTACCCGTTGGCCGGGAGACCCGTCGTAGGGGTGTCCGTCGGCGGCTGGGCCGTGCCCTCGCCGCGAAGGGTGACGAGGGTGGGGTGGGCGCCGACGTTGTGGTGGATGACCAGTGTGGCCTGAGCCGTGCCGCCCTCGGCCGGCGAAGTGAAGCTCACACCGAACGAGCAGGACACGCCGGGAGCCAGATTCTTGCGCGCGCAGTTGCCGTCCTGGGTGAAGTACGCCTTGCCGTTGCCTCTGATCTCCATATAGGTGACCTTCAGCGTGGCGTCGCCCACGCTTTCGATGTGTACCTCGCTGTCGCAGCCGCCCTCGGCGGTGCAGGTGATCTCGCCCGGCGTGATCTCCACGTCCGCCTTGCCGTCGGGCACCTTGATGATCTGCTTGCCCTCCCCGCCGCCGGGCCGCTGATTAGTGGACGCCTTGTCGGGGCCGCACATGAAGTCGGGACAGATCGGCGCGTGCGTCGTGATGAGCGCCGCGACGATGACCGCCCCCGCCCCGATGAGAGCGACCGAGATACCCGCTCCCTTACCTGACACGAACTCCTCCGATATTCCGGGATAAGGGCTGAAAAGCGTAAGTGATCGGCGGGTGAACCGAACCGCCGTCAGTACCGGATTCCTTCACGAAAGGAGAGAAGCCGGTGTCCGCGCGCGGCCGTCCCCGCGACGGCCGTCCTGACATGCGAAATCGCGGAGTCTCCTCCCCCGGTGCCCGACCATCGAGAGCCTCGGCCCGAATCCGCACACGTCAACGATAAACACGTTCCGGTTGCAATTCACATGAATACTTCTGTCACCGTCCAGCCGGTGCCAGACCCCTCTTCCCGCGTGTGGCGGGGCGGTGGTGCGCTCGCGAATGATCGCGTGAATCGCCTACAACCGAGCCGCGTTCGGGCTAGGGTGGCCAATTCGCGATCATGGAGGAAGCACTATGAAGCAGACCACAGCCCTGCGGATCGGTCGGTCGGCGCTCGTGGCGGCGTTGGCCGGTGGGGTCGTGCTGGCGGGTGTCGCGCCCGCGGCGAACGCCGCCCCCGCCGCCCAGAAGGCGACGTTGGGGCCGTTCGGGTACGGCAGCCTGAAGCTTGGGATGACCGAGGCGCAGGCCAAGGCGACCGGGCTGATCGTCCGCAAGGCCATCAACGCCCCCACCAAGTGCTCGGCCTATGACCTGAAGGCGCAGCGCTACGGCGGCGACCGGGCGGGGTTGTTCATCTCGAAGAAGCAGGGCGTGGTCACGATCTCCGCGCCCGGCACCGTCAAGACGCCTCAGGGCATCGGCAGGGGCTCCACCCCCGCGCAGCTGAAGGCCGCCTACCCCAAACTGAATCAGAACGTGACGTTCGGAACCTTCGCCACCGTTCCGGGCAACCCCAAGGCGTCCTACATCTTCCTTGTGTCGAAGAGAATGGTCCTCGGTGTGGTCCTGATCCTGAACGCGCAGAACTGCCTCAGGTAGCGGCCCGTCACGCGCCGGTGGGGGGTCAAGGCGCCGGTCCGCAGGCCGGTCTACCGGATCACCGGACAGCGCCGGGTCACCGGACAGGGCCGGGTCGCCGGTCAGCGGCAGGCCCGGCAGAGTCCATCCCGGCAGCGTCTGTCCCGGCAGTCTCGGGCGGGGCTTCGGATGCGCTAAACAGCAGCGGCAGGCGTACGTCCGCCACCGCGGGCGTCGTGTCCGCGAGCGGACCTCAGGACGGCGGCCAAAAGGGCCAGACCCACGCCGATGCCCAAGGCGTGCTCGACGATCGCGACCGCCGTGTATTCGCCGGTCACGAACCCGCCAGGTCGCAGAATCACCATCGGCAGCTTCCAACCGCTCCACGCGAGCAACGAGCCGGACGCCCCGAAGGCCAGCGTCATCGGGACCCACCGCCGGAGCCGGGCGGGGCGGCCACGCGTGAGCGTCCACACGCTCCAGGCTCCGAGCAGCGCCCACAGCCCGGAGCTCCCGCTCAACAGCCGATCATTGAGCTCCAATTGAGCGCGGGACGCTGGGTCGAGGCCCAGCGTTCCGCCCAGTGCCCAGGACGACCAGAGCAGGCCCAGCCCGGCGGCTACCGCCATCGCCGCCGTCACCAGCGCCGATGAGTGTGCCGGGCCGTCACCGACCCGGCCCAGGAATGGCCGCGGCCATCGCTCCCTCAGGTAGATCGGCAAGGCTACGGCCAGCCCCACCGCCATCCCGGCGAAGCCGATGGCGATGAAGAGCTCCTCCCCTTGCGCGGCCGAGCCGGAGCCGTCACCCTGGTCGCCTCCGAGGAAACTGCTGATCACCACGTACGGAAGCATCGGGACCAGAAAACCCGCGCCCACCCAGGAAAAGAAGATCACCGGTCCGGCCGCCAGCCGACGGCCCCACGGCTGGGCCAGCGCCAGTCCGAGCGCGATCCCGGTCGCCGCCATCACCACGGTGACGACGTTCAGCAGCACCCAGTCCGTGGTGCCGTAACCATCCGGAGCGTCCCCGGACAGGCCCGCCGCGATCCAGACGACCTTGACGGCCAAGTACAGCGCCATGCTGAGCGCCGCGCCGTAGCCGGCGAGCCTGCGTGCCAGGCTCCATCGCGCACCTACGGTCGAAACGTCCGCTGAATCCTGTACGACCTGCACCCGAACCTCCATCAACCGGCTGATCTCGGCACTACCAAGCCTTCCGGAGTCGTCGGTCGGGCCGTATCCCCTCACGTGGTGATCGTGCTCCCCCGCACGGGGGAGCACGATCGTCGCTGCCCAGGTCGGTCAAGCCATCAGGCGAGAGCCGTGAGCAGGCCGATCGTCAGAGCCAGGCGCTTCGGGATGTGCTCGACCAGCAGGTGCTCGTGCCGAGCGTGCGCCCCGTCGCCCACCGCGCCCATGCCGTCCAGCACGGGTCGCCCGAGCGCCGAGATGAAGTTGCCGTCGCTGGCGCCCCCGACCGACACCTCGTCC
The DNA here is from genome assembly GCF_043197735.1 of Nonomuraea sp. NPDC049028. NCBI lineage: Bacteria > Bacillati > Actinomycetota > Actinomycetes > Streptosporangiales > Streptosporangiaceae > Nonomuraea > Nonomuraea sp. NPDC049028. The sequence goes on along the minus strand of NZ_JBICTR010000008.1, from coordinate 46,909 downwards.
AGCGGCCAGCCGAGCCCGGCCGCCACCTCCTGGGCCTCCTTGAACAGCCGCTGCGAGGCGGGGTTCGGGGTCATGGGCGGCCGATTCCACTCGCCGGTCACGGAGATCGTCACCCGCGGATCGGCGGCCCGCAGGCCGGCGAACACGTCGTCGATCCGTCCCATCTCGGACGGGTCGGTCACTCGCACGTCGATCCCGCAGCTCGCATGGCCGGCCGTGACATTGCGGCCGGTGCCGCCGGTGATCACGCCGATGTTCACGGTGGTTCCGCGCTCGCGTGAGGCGGAGCCGGCCAGCGTGGTGACGATCTCGGCCAGGGCGTGGATCGCGTTCGCCCCCGCGTGCGGGTCGAGCCCCGCGTGCGCTTCCACCCCGGTCACGCTCACGTCGAACAGCCCCACGCCCTTGCGGGCGGTCTTGAGCGCGCCGTCGAGCGACGCCTCGAAGACCAGGCTCGCCAGCACGTCCGCGCTCGCGGCCTCGATGTGCTCGCGCGAGGCCGGGCTGCCGATCTCCTCGTCCCCGTTGAACAGGAAGCGCACGCTCGGATGCGGCAGCCCCAGCTCGCGCAGCCCGCGCAGTGCCCAGATCGACTGCACCAGGCCCGACTTCATGTCGAACACGCCCGGCCCGCCGGCCCTACCGTCGACCACCGTGAACGGCCACTCGGCCAGTGTCCCCGTGGGCCAGACGGTGTCGTAGTGGCTGAGCATCAGCACGGTGCCGGGCGCGGTGCCCTGGTAGGTCAGCTCAAGGATGTCACCGTACGGTCCGCCGTCGTGCAGGACCTCCGCGTCGGGCGGGCCGAGGAGGTCGACGGCCCGGGCGCGGATCGCGTGCAGCCCCTTGACCAGCATGGCCCTGTCGGAGCTGTGGGTTTCCAGCTCGACCACGGCCTTGAGGTCGTCGAGCATGGCCGGGAGTGCCTGCCGGGTCCAATCGCTGATCAAGATGGGAATCCTTCCAACGCTGATGGGCGACACTTCCGGATTTACCGGCGACGTGGGATGCTCCGGGCTGTGAACGAGCCTGATAAGCCCGCTCGGCGCATCGACCCCCCGTATGACCGCGACGGTATCGAGAGCACGCATACGTACGGGGCGGTGCTTCTCGGGCTGGGCCTCGCGCTCTGCGTGGGTGCGCTCATCGTCGAGAACGGCCACCCGCCTTGGCAGGTGCTCGGTGTCTTCGCACTCGTGGCGATCAGCGGCCTGGTGATGCGCATCGAGGCGGCGATACAACGACGTTCGCAGTGACGCCGCGCTGTTCGGTGGCGTCGATGAAGTCGTGGAGGACCTGGCGGGAGCGGGTGAGCAGGTCGATGTGCTCGTCCAGGCCGTGCATGCGGGCTCTCAGCGTGTCCAGGAGCTCGGGGCAGGGCTCGAGGTCGGGGGCCGCGCCGGTGGCGCAGGGCAGCAAGTACCCGATTTCCTGGGTCGACAGTCCGGCTTCGAGCAGCCGCCGGATCTGAGTCACGGTCAGGACGGCATCGCTGGTGTACTCGCGGTAGCCGCTGGCGGCGCGGCGGGGCTCGAGCAGGCCCTGGGCCTCGTAGTAACGCAGTTGATGCGTGCGGACTCCGGTCCGCCGGCTCAGCTCCCCGATCAGCACGCGCGCTGCTCCTTGACCTTCATATCGGTGTGAACGTTGATGATTCTGCCATGACCACTCAAACCCATCGAGGGAGCAGCGCATGATGCGGAATCGCGACGTGACGGTCATTGGTCTTGGCCTGATGGGTCAGGCGCTGGCTGGAGCGTTCCTGCGCGGCGGCTACTCCACGACCGTGTGGAACCGTACGGCAGAGAAGGCCGAACATCTCGCCGCCCAGGGGGCGAAGGCCGCCGACTCGGTCCGCGACGCCGTCCTGGCCAGCCCGCTCGTGGTCGTCTGCGTGTCGGACTACGAGGCTGTGCACACGCTCCTCGATCCGCTGGGCGAGGAACTCGACGGCCGGGTCCTGGTGAATCTGACCTCCGGTACGTCGCTGGGGGCCCGCGAGACCGCGGAGTGGGTGACGCGGCGGGGCGGCGTCTACCTCGACGGCGCGATCATGGCCACCCCCGCGGCCGTCGGGGCGGAGGCCGTTCTCCTCTACAGCGGGCCGCGGTCGGCTTTCGACCTGCACGAGTCGGCCCTGAGGAGCCTTGGCGCGGGTACGACTTACCTCGGCGACGACCATGGGCTGTCGGCGCTGTACGACGTGGCCGTACTGAGTCTGATGTGGAACATCCTGAACGGCTTCTTGCAGGGTGCCGCCCTGCTCGGCGCGGCGGGTGTGGACGCCACGGCGTTCGCCCCGATCGCGAGCAAGGGGGTCGAAACCGTGAACGGCTGGGTGTCCGCCTATGCGCGGCAGATCGACGACGGCGCGTACCCGGCCGTTGATTCCACCATCGACACGCACCTGGCCGCGATGGAACATCTCATCCACGAGAGTGAGTCCCTCGGGGTGAATGCCGAGCTTCCGAGGTTCATCAAGGCCCTGACCGATCGGGCCGTGGCGGATGGGCATGGTGGCAGCGGGTACGCGGCGATGATCGAGCAGTTCCGTCCTGTAGGTGCCGTCGTCAAGCCATGACACTCCGCTGCCGTCCTTGCCCGGGACGGCCCAGGACGGCAGCGGAGTCCGGCCGGCCGCTATAAGTCGCTGATGTGGGGGATGATCTCGGTCAATACCCAGAGGGCCAGGCCGAGGGCGATGAGGTTGACGCGGCCGCCGCCGACGTTGAAGGCGGCGAGCACGAAGCAGGCCAAGGCGAAGATGAGCAGAATGAGGGTGAGCATGCTGGGCTTCCGTCCGTCCGGTGTTACGGGTGTGGTTGCTCAGCGCTACCCATGATCGCCCGGTTCAGGCGTGGCGATTGATCGCATGCCCCGAACTGTGACCCAGCCGCCTACGGTGACGCGGATCTCTAATCAGGCATGCGAAAGAAAGATCCCGGCCGACGGGTGTCCAGGACCGTGGCGGCACGCCATGGGCGTGCGGGGATCGGAAGTCCGCGGGTTCGAGTCGTCGGTGACCTCTCCGGTGGCCGGCTCGGCCGGAACTAGCCCGGGTTCGTGGAGAAGCCTGAGGAGGAGCCCAAGGAGGAGTACGCGACGGCCTGTCGGCTCGTCTCCGGCAGGGTGCCCAGCTTGTTGACCTCGTTGGTCAGCCCTTCGAGGACCGCGCGCAACTGGACCTGGGTGACCTCCGCGAAAGTGCGCAGGTAGGCGATGCGGCGTTCCAGTTCCTCGGCTTCGACCGACTGGACCTCTCCGCTCGCCCGATAGACGTTGACCGCCTGGCTGGCGGCCTCCTCCGCCTGCTGCTGCGCCTCCTGGAGGATCTGCTCGTACTGCTGGCGAGCTTGGCCCACCAGCCTGCGGGAGTAGTCCTCCGCCTCGGCTATCTGGGCGTCCGCCGTCTGCTGAGCGCGGGAGAGGAGGTTGACCGCGTCGACGTTGAGCCTGGCCGAGGCGCCCGGGGAGGTGTCGTGGCCGTGGTCCTTGAACCAGTTGCGCAGCCGATCGACCTCCGCGCGCAGGTCGGCCTTCTCCGTGTCGCTGGCCGCTATGTCGTCGGCCATGCGGTAGAGGAACGTACGTACCTCATCCGCGTTGTAGCCGCGGCTCCCGAGCTTGGCGCGTGAGAAGTCCTTGTTCCGTACCCGATCCGGCGTCAGTGGCTGGCGGCCGTTCGATGGGTTATGTGCCCATGGCGTCTCTCCCGTCACTGCTCTCTACCTCCAGCGCTGGTGAATTCGTCGAAGCGGATTTGCTCGGCCGGCACGCCGGCGTCCAGCAGCCGGGCGGTCGTGCTCTGAACCATCTCTTCAGAGCCGCATACGAAGACATCCTGGCCACGCCAGGCCTTCAGGGCGACGTCCACCACATAGCCGCGCTCACCGCGGTAGAGCCCGTCATGGGACACGACGGGCACGACACTCAACCATGGGTGCTCGGCGTCCAGCTTGGACAGCGCCTCGATGTCGTACAGCTCGCGGGCGGTCCGGGCACCCACGAAGAGACGGATGTTGCAGCGCGCCCCTTCGTAGGCCACCTGCTCCACGAGCGCCTTGAGGGGAGCCAGGCCCGTGCCGCCGGCGATCAGGAGGAGATCCTTGGGCAGGCTCGTGTCGAGCGTCAACCGGTCGCCCAGCGGTGCGCCGATCTTCAGTGCGTCGCCGCGTTGCGCGCCGTGCACCAGGGCCGTGCTGACCGCGCCACCGTCGACCACCCGTACGTGCAGGTCAATAGTGTTGTCGCGACGCGGCGCGTTGGCGAAGGAGTAGAAACGCCACATTCTCGGTCGCAGCCCGACCGAGATCGACGCGAACTGGCCCGCGCGGAAGGGGTACGGGTAGTTCAGGCGAGCCCGGATCACCGCGATGCCGGGGGCGCGCGACTCATGCAGGATGATCTCGCCGTCCCACCAGGGCGGGGTCGTGGCCGCAGCCTCTTCGGCCGCTTCGGTCATCACCTTCGCGACCAGCCCGTACGCCTGCGTCCAGTCGTTGGCCAGAGCAGGTGTCCAGCGATCGCCGAGGAAGTGCTGCAGCGTGGCCAGCAGTGCCTGGCCGACAGCGGGGTAGTGCTGCGTGACCACGGCGAACTTGCGGTGGTCGCGGCCGAGCTGCTGGAGAAACGGCACCACGTCTTCCACGTGGTCGACGTTGCTGACGACGCGCCCCAGCGCGCTGACGAGCCGATCCCGCTGAGTGGCCATGGAGACCGGGAACAGGGCGCGCGTCTCGGGGTACATCAGGAACAGGGCTGAGTAAAAGAACAGCGGCACCTGATCACCCGACCGGGCGACCTGGTGCCAGCTGTCCTTTAAGGCTTGCGTGTCCACTTACCCGGCTGCCTCTGCGGGCTTCTCCACGATGGAGCCGCGCACCTGGCCCAGGATCGTCACGACGTTCGCCACGACCTCCTCAGGAGCACCGAGGTCGCGGAGCACTGTGACGAGGATGTCGCCGACCTGGTCATAGTGCCCATCGGTGATGCCCATGCCACGGTGCGCGTCGGCCAGGTCGTGGCCCTCGTACACCTCAGGGCCACCGAGGACGGAGCACAGCAGCATGACCATGTGCCGCTTGAGCCGCGCCATGTCGATGCCGTCGAAGTACGGCTTGAGGTCGGGGGTGTCCAGCACGACCGTGTAGAAGCGGTCCACCGCTTCACGGACGGTGGGAGCGCCACCGATCTTGTCATAGTCCGAAACCACAGCTACCACAAAACCTCCCAAATCGGACACACATGCACGTGCGGGTACATGGGGTCAATTTCCTTGGTTCTCCGCTTGTTGTGGGCGCCCATCCGGCTGAACGGGCGTCAGTCGGCGGTCTGGGCCTCCCACTCGGTGGAGGTCACGTCTGTCTTCTTCCTGCGGACCACGACCGGCCCTGCGCGTTCAGGGCACGGCAAGGGTCGGCGGGCATGTCGAAGGCGGCGGCCTCGGGCCGCGGCGGTGGGATCACGCCGCACTCCATTGCCGCTGGCACCACCACGGCCGAAGCCATGCGCGGTCTGAGCGCCATTCATGCCCCCATAGAGCGGATCCTGTGCAGGCCGAATGCCTGTACTGGCCCTTAACCCTTCAGGTGTCCGAACACGTGAATATGCCTCAGGCACACTAGGGGGTGACCAAGGTGCTGGCAACTCGTCGCTCACAGAGCGTGTCGCCTTTTACACATAGCCACTCCGCGGTCAATTCCGGTCGTTGCCCTGACTTCTCCATGACTACCTGTGGCACAACCGGGTCTGACTCTATCGGTTCATGGCGATCTAGCTGACAATGTCAAAGGAGAGGGCCTCTTCGTGGTGCGGGATCGACCGGTTCTTCGCGCGCTGGCGGGGGCGTCACACAGGTGCGGGTCAGGGGCTGGGCCTGGGGTGCGGCCTCGAAGCGGACGTCCTGGTCGATAGCACGCAGTCGGCTGTGACGGCTGATGAGTTGGGGACCGTTCCATATTGGTGACGCTGCGGTGTCCGTCCTTTCAGGAATGGCCGAGTCAAGTCGCACTGAGTTACCTCAACCTGGTCCGAAACCGCTGTTCATGATTTCCTGCTGACCTGGGGAAACACGGCTTATTCGTATTCATCGCTGAATGCGATGCGGCAAAAACAGAGCGACGGTCCGCTTGTGCCGGGCCGTCGCTCTCCTGGGCGCTGCTGCCTGCGGTTATTCACACAGCGCGGTGTCGAGGGCGGCTTCGAAGTGTTTGAAGGCGGACAGTTCGGTGGGCAGCGCGGTGACGGCGATGGTGGCGGCCCGGCCGTCGTCGGTGATGGCGTTGGCGGTGGCGTAGCCGGGGGCGGAGCCGCCGTGGGACCAGGCAAAGCCGCCGCAGCTGAGCTTGAAGGTGGCCAGGCCGAGCCCGTAACGGGAGCCGCCGACGGAGTCGAAGCCGGGGGCGTCGACGGTGGTCTTCATCTGCTTGAGCTGCTCGGGCTCGAGCAGCTTGCCGCCCAGCAGCGCGCCCATGAACCGGTTGAGGTCGGTGGGGGTGGAGATCAGCTGCCCGGCCGCCCAGGCCATGGAGGGGTCCATCGTGGTGACGTCGGTGTACGGGTCGCCGGACTTGGCGGCGTAGTAGCCCTTGGGGTGCGGGCCGCGGATGGACTGGTCGCCGAGGGCCGGCCAGTACGTTTTGCGCAGCCCGAGCGGCTCGATGATCCGCTGGGTGATCTGTTCGCCGATCGGCCGGCCGGTGACCTTCTGCGCGATGAGTCCGGCCAGTATGTAGTTGGTGTTGCTATAGCTCCAGCCGTGGCTGGGGGAGTTCTTGCTGGTCAGCCCCGCGTCCACCAGCTCACGCGGCTCGTAGTGGGTGTGCTGGATGGCCAGATAGTCCTTGATCAGGACGTCGTCGTAGTCGGCCAGGCCGCTGGTGTGCTGCAGCAACTGCCGGACCGTGATCTCGCGGCCGTCGACGCCCTTGCCGCGCACCACCTTAGGTAGGTACTTCTCGACCTTCGAGTCCAGGTCGATCTTGCCCTCGCCGACCAGCTGCAGCACGACCGTGGCGGTGAACATCTTGGTGTTGCTGGCGATGCGTACCTGCCCGTCGACGGGGACCTTCGCCTTGGTCTCCAGGTCGCCCACTCCGGCGGTGTAGTTGCGGGTCCGCCCGTCACGCCCTCGTACGGCCGCCAGCGCGGCGGGGTACTTGTCGACCTTGACCAGGGCGTCCAGGCTCTTCCGCACGGCGTCGGTGTCGGCGCTTGCCGGTGTGGCGGACAGGCCCAGGCCGCTCAGCGCGGCGACGGCCACCGCCGCCAGGGCCAACCGGCTACGACGCTTGGTGGAGGGGTACGACATCGGGGGGCTCCCTGCTTGGTGGCTTGTTTGCGATGCCACAAGCCTGTCGGCCGGACCACCTCATGATCGATCCCACTCGCTGGAATTCAGCGGTATAGCCAGCGCTACCGGCGTTCGGGCGGGCCGTCACGGCCCGCCACCCGGCTTCGCGCTACCAGTCGCCGCCTTCCTCTTCCTCGTCGCCCTCGAAGATCTCTTCGGCCACCTCGGCCGCGACGAACCCGCCCACCAGGCCCGCGGCGCCGGCCGCGGCCACCGTTCCCCAACCGGGACCGCCACCGCGGTGGTGGTCGTCGTGGTGCCCGTAGCCCTCGTGATGCTCCATGTGGCCGTGCGAGCCGTAACCGCCGTGCGACCCATAACCGCCGTGCGAGCCGTAACCGCCGTGCTGGGCCAGGCCGGTCAGCCAGCGGTCGAGCTCACTGGACCAGTCGGTGTGCAGCGCGTCGTCGTGGCTGACATGGAAGCGGCCGATGGCGTCGCCGGAGTAACGGCCGGCCCGCTTGTCGGCCTCCAAGATGACCTCCAGCCCGGCCGGGCTCGCCACGAAGGTCAGCTCGACCTCGCCCACGACCCCGGCGTGCTGGGCGGGCGGGTAGAACTCGATCTCCTGGTAGAACGGCAGGTCCTGGTGCACTCCGTACAGGTGGCCGGCTTCCAGATCGGCGGACTTGAAGTGGAAGCCGAGCCGCAGCAACGCCTGGAGGATGCGGAGCTGGGAGGGCAGGGGCTCGACCGCGATCATGTCCAGGTCGCCCTTGTCCACGGCCTTGGCGATGGCCAGCTCGGTGCGTACGCCCAGGGCCATGCCGTTCAGGTGCTGGCCGTCGATCTCGCTGATCGGCGTCTCCCACGGCACCGGGATCTGGAAGTCGAGGGTGCGGTTCTCGCCCTCGCGCAGCGTGAAGGGGCCCGAGACCTGGGTGCGGGAGAACTCGCCGAGCCCGCCGTGCTCGCCGTCGCCGTGCTCGATCTCCACTCGCGCCACGAGGCCGAGGGTGATGTGCTCGATCTCGGCGTCGAAGTCGCCGCCCTTGAGCCGTACCTGCCCGGTCAGCAGCCCGCCCGGCTGGATGCGCGGGGTGGAAAGGACGGTGTCCACCGAGGGCGCGCCCACGCCGAAAGCGCCCAGCATCCGTTTGAAGACCACGCTGTTGTCTCCCTGTCGTCGGGATCGGTTGTGTCAGCCGCCCGTCACAACGATCAACGCGAGGGCCGGGTTCCGGAGGCCGGGCCACTTCAAAAGCCATCGCTGGGCACCTCCGGCGCGACGTGGCACGATCGGGTAGGTGACCAGCAGCCCCGCGGCGGCCCAGCACCTGCGCGACCTGGCCCGCCTGCGCCGCGTTCGCGACCGGATCGACCGGGAGTACGCGCAGCCGCTGGACGTCGAGGCGCTCGCCCGCGGCGCGCACATGTCGGCCGGGCACCTCAGCCGCGAGTTCCGGCGGGCCTACGGGGAGTCGCCGTACGGCTATCTGATGACGCGGCGTATCGAGCGCGCGATGGCGCTGCTGCGCCGTGGAGATCTCAGCGTCACCGAGGTGTGTTTCGCGGTCGGCTGCTCGTCGCTGGGCACCTTCAGCACCCGCTTCACCGAGTTGGTCGGTGTACCGCCCAGCGTCTACCGGCGCCGTGCCGCACGCGCGACGGCGGGGATGCCGCCGTGCGTGGCGAAGCAGGTGACCAGACCGGTCAGGATTCGAGAAGCACGGGTCACCGAGCCGCACCTAGCCTGAGCGATGTCGGGAGGGCGGTCCGCCAGTTCCGGCCCGCCCCGCCGATCAGGTAGACAGGGGGCCGTTGCCGAAGGGGGCGACCTGATGGGGAGCGCGACGGCGGCCCCGCCCAACAGATGGAGACACGATGAGCATGGCCACGAGGACGGACACGCAGTCGCCTGAGCCGAACGTCGCCGACAGCCACGACCTGATCCGCGTGCACGGCGCTCGCGAGAACAACCTCAAGGACGTCAGCGTCGAGCTCCCGAAGCGCCGGCTGACGGTGTTCACCGGCGTCTCCGGCTCGGGCAAGAGCTCGCTGGTGTTCGACACGATCGCCGCCGAGTCGCAGCGGCTGATCAACGAGACCTACAGCGCGTTCGTCCAGGGGTTCATGCCGACGCTGGCGCGGCCCGAGGTCGACGTGCTCGACGGGCTGACCACGGCGATCATCGTCGACCAGGAGCGGATGGGCGCCAACGTCCGCTCCACCGTGGGCACCGTCACCGACGCCAACGCGATGCTGCGCATCCTGTTCAGCCGGCTCGGGCAGCCGCACATCGGCTCGCCCCAGGCGTACTCCTTCAATGTCGCCTCGATCAGCGGAGCGGGTGCGGTCACGCTCGAGCGCGGCGGGAAGGCGGTGAAGGAGCGGCGCGAGTTCAGCATCACCGGCGGGATGTGCCCGCGCTGCGAGGGCATGGGCAAGGTGAACGACATCGACCTGACCCAGCTCTTCGACGACTCCAAGTCGATCGCCGAGGGCGCGATCACCATCCCCGGCTACAAGACGGACAGCTGGTGGACAGTGGGGATCTTCGCCCAGTCGGGCTTCATCGACCCCGACAAGCCGATCCGCGACTACACCGAGACCGAGCGGTACGACTTCCTCCACCGCGAGCCGACCAAGGTGAACGTCAACGGCGTCAACCTCACCTACGAGGGGCTGATCCCGAAGATCCAGAAGTCGTTCCTGTCCAAGGACCGGGAGGCGATGCAGCCGCACATCCGGGCGTTCGTGGACCGGGCGGTCACCTTCACCGCCTGCCCCGAGTGCGGTGGCACCCGGCTCAGCGAGGCGGTCCGGTCCTCGAAGATCAAGGGGATCAACATCGGCGACGCGTGCGCCATGCAGATCAGCGACCTGGCCGAGTGGGTCCGCGACCTCGACGAGCCGTCGGTGGCGCCGCTGCTCGCGAAGCTGCGGCACACCTTCGACTCGTTCGTGGAGATCGGGCTGGGCTACCTCTCGCTCGACCGGTCGTCGGGCACGCTGTCGGGTGGCGAGGCGCAGCGCGTCAAGATGATCCGCCACCTCGGGTCGTCGCTCACCGACGTCACCTACGTCTTCGACGAGCCGACGATCGGGCTGCACCCGCACGACATCCAGCGGATGAACGGCCTGCTGCTGCGGCTGCGCGACAAGGGCAACACGGTGCTCGTCGTTGAGCACAAGCCGGAGGCGATCGCGATCGCCGACCACGTCGTCGACCTCGGCCCCGGCGCCGGTACGGCGGGCGGCACCGTCTGCTTCGAGGGCACCGTCGAGGGGCTGCGGGCCAGCGGCACCATCACCGGACGCCATTTCGACGACCGGGCCGCCCTCAAGGAGACGGTGCGCAAGCCCACCGGCGCGCTGGAGATCCGCGGCGCGACGGCGAACAACCTCCGTGACGTCGACGTCGACATCCCGCTCGGCATGCTGGTCGTCCTCACCGGGGTGGCGGGCTCGGGGAAGAGCTCGCTGATCCACGGCTCGGTGTCGGGGCGGGACGGCGTGGTCTCGATCGACCAGGGCGCGATCCGCGGCTCGCGACGGAGCAACCCGGCGACCTACACCGGACTGCTCGAGCCGATCCGCAAGGCGTTCGCGAAGGCCAACGGGGTGAAGCCGGCGCTGTTCAGCGCCAACTCCGAGGGCGCCTGCCCCACCTGCAAGGGCGCCGGCGTCATCTACACCGACCTGGCGATGATGGCCGGGGTCGCCACCACCTGCGAGGAGTGCGAGGGGAAGCGGTTCGAGGCCTCGGTGCTGGAGTACCACCTCGCCGGCCGCGACATCAGCGAGGTGCTCGCGATGTCGGTGACCGAGGCCGAGAAGTTCTTCGGCGCCGGCGAGGCGCGTACGCCGGCCGCGCACGCCATCCTCGACCGGCTCGCCGACGTCGGGCTCGGCTACCTCAGCCTCGGCCAGCCGCTCACCACGCTGTCCGGCGGCGAGCGGCAGCGGCTCAAGCTGGCCACCAACATGGGCGACAAGGGCGGCGTCTACGTCCTGGACGAGCCGACCACCGGCCTGCACCTCGCCGACGTCGAGCAGCTGCTCGGCCTGCTCGACCGGCTCGTCGACTCGGGCAAGTCGGTCATCGTCGTCGAGCACCACCAGGCGGTCATGGCGCACGCCGACTGGATCATCGACCTCGGGCCGGGCGCCGGCCATGACGGCGGCCGGATCGTCTTCGAGGGCACACCGGCCGACCTCGTCGCCGCCCGCTCCACCCTCACAGGCGAGCACCTCGCGGCCTACGTAGGCGCCTGACCGAGGCCTTTGCGGACTCGGCGCCGGATCACCGTTCGGCGCCGAGCACCGCCCAACTGCCGGATCACCGTACGGCGCCGAGCACCGCTCAACCGCCGGGTCACCGTACGGCGCCGAGCACCGCCCACCGGCCGGACCGCAGTCGGGCCAGCTGGGTGGTCATCCGAATCACCAGGAAGGCCGACAAGCCCGACCAGATCCCCACCAGCCCCCAGCCGAAGCTCAGCGACCCCCATACCAGCGGCAGGAACCCCAGCACCGCCGCACTCAACGTCGCGGTCCGCATGTACGCCGCGTCCCCGGCGCCGAGCAGCACTCCGTCCAAGGCGAACACGACGCCACCGATCGGCTGCAGCGCGACGAAGAACCACCACGTGTGGGGCATCTCTGCCAGCACCGTCGCATCGGTGGTGAACGCGTGGGGCAGGATGCCGGCCAGCGCCGCGAACACCACCCCGAGCAGCGCCCCGAAGACCAACCCGCAACCGGTCACCTGCCAGGCCAGCCGGCGCGCCCGCTCCCCGTCGCGCGCGCCGAGCGCGGCCCCGACCAGCGACTGGGCGGCGATGGCCAGCGCGTCGAGCACGAAGGCCAGGAACATCCACAGCTGGAACACCACCTGGTGGGCGCCGACCGCCGCCGTGGAGGTGTGCGCGGCGACCACAGTCGCGGACACCCAGCACGCCTGGAAGACCAGACCGAGCACCATCATGTCGCGCGCGAGGCCGAGCTGGGCGCGCATCGCGGCCGGGACCGGCGCGAGCGGCACGCCCTCGGCCAGCAGCGCCCGCACGAACAGGCTCGCCGAGATCACCTGCGCGACCACATTGGCGACCGCCGAGCCGTTGAGCCCCCAGCCGAACCCGTGCACGAGCACCGGGCACAGCACCGCCGAGATCCCGTTGCCCACGAGCACGTAGCGGAGCGGACGCCGCATGTCCTGTACGCCGCGCATCCACCCGTTGCCGGCCAGGGTGATCAGGATCATCGGGGCGCCGAGCAGGGCGATCCGCAGCCAGCTCACCGCGGCGGCGGCGACCCGGTCGTCCCCGGCGAGCAGGCCGGCGATCGGCGCGGCGAGCAGTTGCCCGGCCACGATCAGCACCAGCCCCACGATCGCGCCGAGCCAGGTCGCCTCCACGCCCTCGATCACGGCATCGGTACGGCGGCCGGCGCCGTGCAGCCGGGCCGCGCGGGCGGTCGTACCGAAGGACAGGAAGCGCATCTGGGTGGCGATCTGCGCCAGCACGATCGCGCCGATCGAGAGCCCGGCGAGCGGCACCGCGCCGAGATGGCCGACCACGGCGGTGTCGACGAGCAGGTAGAGCGGCTCGGCGGCCAGGACGCCGAGCGCGGGCACCGCGAGTTTGAGCAGCTGACGCAGGGGAGACCCGGCCTGGTCGACATGATCCACCATGCGCTCCTCCGGTAAGGCGCTCAGCCCGCTTTCGCTCCTGACGGCCGACTTTAACTGTAAGGAGCACTTAGCGGCAATGCCTCTTACTTCGATAGTCGAAGCCAAGGTCGGGCGTGCTCTCGGAGGTGATCGAAACGCGCCCGCGCTTCCCCGCGAATGGGGTAAATTACGCGATCACTGATCGGCCGTTCGCACAGGTGCCGCCGCACCGGCAGGCGTCCGCGAGCCGCTGGGCTGGAGGTCGAAAGGCGTGACCGCGGACAGAACCGCGTGGGAGCAACACAGCGTGGCACGGGTGGTCTCTCCCGTCAGACCGCGCAAGCTGGCGAAGGTGCCCTTCGTCGAGATGGCCGACGGGCGGTTGCAGGGAGTCGTGTCGAGCGGCTCGGACATCAGCCGGGTGTACGTCTCGTCGGTCACCGCCGGGACCCATACCTACAACTGCAGCACCAACAACAACCGGCCGTGTGGCGGCTTGTACGGCGACATGTGCAAGCACCTGCGATCACTGGTCGATGAGGCGGTGCTGCAGTACGGCCAGGACCGGGTCGCCGGCTACCTGCGGGTGGAGCTCGCCGAGGGGGAGAGGCTGTCCTACCACCTGAACGGTGGTGTCGAGCGTACGCAGGGGGCCGAGGTGTTCAGCCGGTTCCTGCGCCACCTGGCTTACCTGGAGTTGCCCATGACCACCGAGCCCATCGCCGAGCTGCACTGGTTCCCGTCCACCGGGGCGGTGGGCTGATGCTGAGCGTGCAGCTGGCGGAGTTGGCCGACCAGCCCCTTCCGGGTGTCGGCGAGGCGCTCGACCTGGTGACGGGCTTCGACGAGGCCCTGACGAACGGCTTGGCCCGGCTCGGCGAGGAGCGCGCCTCGGCGCTGACCGACCTGGCCGGCGCGGTGGCGGCCACGCCGCTGGGTGACCGGGTGGGCGAGGCGGCGGCCAAGGTCGCCGCAGGCTCGGTCTCGGAGGAGAACGTCACGGCGCTGGCCGGTGGGCGTACCGCGCTGCTGGGCGCGGTGCACGACGCCCTGCTGGGCCGCCTCGACGCGGCGCTGGGCCGGGAGCGGGACTCCTGGGCGGAGCCGCCGGCGGCCGGTACGACCGACAACCTGCTCAGCGGGTGCCGGTCCTGGCTCAACGAGCTGGCCATCACCGGCTGGCGAGGCGTCGACCACGACCTCGTCTCGGCCGTGAGCCAGACGATGGAGGCGCTGCTGGCCGAGCCGCGGCTGCGCCGGCTGGCCGTGCTGATCGACGGCCTGGCGGGGGAGCTGCGCGCGTCGTGCCCGGTCGCGACGATGGAGGTCGTGCCCGCCCGGCGCTGGGCCGACCTGTGGGCGCGGGCGCTGATGCTCACGCAGGCGGGCGGTCTGCCCGCGGGCGCCGCCGAGCCGGTGTCCGGGCGGCTGCTGGTGCTCGGTGTGGACGTGCACGAGCACGCCACCGCCGTGCAGGCGCAGGTCCACGCGATCCTGGAGCCCGCTGACGGCGGTCAGTGCCGTCTGGTGCGTACGAGCGTCGCCGCCACGAAGGTGGACACGATCGTCGGCCCGGCCGTGTGGCGGCTGTTGACCGGGGCCCCGATGTTGCTCAACGCGCTGGCGGAGCATCGCAGCCTGGACGTCAAGGACATGCCACTGCTCGGCGGCGGCGACCTGGTGTGGCACGACGACCGGGCCACGGTGGGGAAGCCCGCGGACCCGTTCACCACGGCGCGGGTCCAGCTGGGGAGCGCGCTCGCCCCCGCCACGCCGCCGCTGGAGCGCCACCCGGTGCGAATCGCCGAGCCGGTGCTGGTCGAGGGCTACTCCGTGCGGAAGGGCGATCCGATGGTGTTCGACCTCGGCGGCAAGACGATCACGGTGGACACCGATCGGCTGCCGTCGTGCGGCCCGCTCACGCCCGCGATCGTGCGCGGCTCCGAGTCGTGCATCGGGCTGCTCCGCTGGGACGCCGGCCGGTGGCTGCTCCAGCCGCTCGCCGTTCAGGGGACGGTCAAGAAGGAGCCGGTCATCGCGCACAACGGCGACTGGGCGCAGGGCCCGACGGACCCCAAGATCGCCAAGTCCGCGACCAAGAACGGCGACGCGGTGGCCGTGCTGCGCGAGCGGGCGGGACGGCTGCTGCGCAAATGACTGCCAACAACGAGAACAGGCGGCAGGTGCTCTACTGGCGCCTGCTGGCCCGGGTGTTCAACACCGAGGAGCAGGCGACCCTGGAGTCGGCCAGCGTGGCCGTCGTGGACGACCTCGGCCTGCCGACCGCCCTGCTCGACCCGTCGGTGTCGGTGGACAACCTCGTGCAGCGCTTCCCTGACCTCGCCGCCGAGTTCGACGGACTGCTCGACCACGCCGAGGACGCCGAGGACTCCGGTGAGCAGGTGCGCAGGGCCGCGCTGATCTCCAAGCTCCTGCTCAACGTCTTCGCCACCGGGACGGGCGACGTCTCGGCCTCCCAGCTCGCCGCCTGGCAGAAGGACGCCGGGTGGTTCAAGCAAGCACTCGGGGGAGGCGGCGGCAGCCGCAACGCTCAAGGCGAAGGAGAAAAGGAGGGCGAAGGATCCGGCCAAGGCCGGGGGCTCGGCACCGGCGGCGGCGGTCGCGGAATCGACGATGCCGAGCTGAACAAGGCCCTGGCCAACCTGGAAGGCGACCTGGTCCGCCGCATGCGCCTGCGCGAGGTGCTGTCCAACTCCTCCCTGGCCGCCCAGCTCAATCCCAGCATGTCGCTCATCGAGCAGCTGCTGCGCGACAAGGACAACCTCTCCGGAGTCGCCCTGGCCAACGCCAAGGCGCTGATCCGCAGGTTCGTCGACGAGGTCGCCGAGGTGCTCCGTACGCAGGTCGAGAAGACCAGCGTCGGCAAGATCGACAAGTCGGTGCCGCCGAAGCGGGTGTTCCGCAACCTCGACATCGAGCGGACGATCTGGAAGAACCTCACCAACTGGAGCCCGGAGGACGAGCGGCTGTACGTGGACCGCCTGTTCTACAAGCACACGGCCAGGCGGACCACTCCGGCCCGGCTGATCGTGGTGGTGGACCAGTCGGGCTCCATGGTCGACTCGATGGTCAACTGCACCATCCTGGCGTCGATCTTCGCCGGGCTGCCCAAGGTGGACGTGCACCTGGTCGCCTACGACACCCGCGCGCTCGACCTGACGCCGTGGGTGAAGGACCCGTTCGAGGTGCTGCTGCGCACGACGCTCGGCGGCGGCACGGACGGTACGGTCGCGATGGCCCTGGCCCGGCCGAAGATCGTCGACCCGCGCAACACCGTGATGGTCTGGATCTCCGACTTCTACGACAACCGGTCGCTGATCGACGACTTCACGTCCCTGCATCGTTCGGGGGTCAAGTTCATCCCGGTCGGCTCCGTGAACAGCTCGGGGTACGCCAGCGTGGACCAGTGGTTCCGCGAAAAGCTGAAAGACCTGGGCACCCCCGTGATCTCCGGCCACATCCGCAAACTCGTGCTCGAGCTCAAGAACTTCCTCACCTAGGAGACCCGCGAATGACCGAGATACTGCGTGCCCCCGCCGAGGTCAAGTACGCCGAAGAGCTCGACTGGCTGGAGTCCGTCGACGACGGCCCCAAGCCGTTCTCGTGGCGGCTCAGCCCCCGGATGGTCCGCCTGTTCGTGCTCGGCTCCGAGCGCTCGGACGGCCTCGACCGCGAGATCCCGCAGAAGTGGTTCGGTGACCGCAGCTTCGTCGAGCGCAGCATCGTGACGCTGGCCTCCGACCGCGGCCTGCTGCTCATCGGCGACCCGGGCACCGGCAAGAGCTGGCTCGCCGAGCTGCTCTCGGCCGCGATCAGCCGCAACTCCACCCTGGTCGTCCAGGGCACGGCCGGCACCACGGAAGACCACATCAAGTACTCCTGGAACGTCTCCATGGTGATCGCCAAGGGGCAGTCCCGCCAGTCGATGATCCCCTCGCCCATCATGACGGCGATGGAGCGGGGCGTGATCGGCCGCTTCGAGGAGCTGACCAGGTCGACCAGCGACGTCCAGGACGCCCTGATCTCCATCCTGTCCGAGAAGTACGTCTCCATCCCCGAGCTCGACGACGACAACATCGTCTTCGCCCAGCCCGGATTCTCGATCATCGCCACGGCCAACAGCCGGGACCGGGGCGTCAACGACCTGTCGTCGGCGCTGAAGCGGCGGTTCAACTTCGTCCGCATCCCCGTGGTGACCAGCAAGACCAGCGAGGCGGAGATCGTCCGGTTCCGTACCACGGAGCTGCTGCGCCGGCACCGCATCGAGCTGGACGTGCCGCCCACACTGCTCGACATCCTGCTGCAGAGCTTCGCCGACCTGCGGAGCGCGGCGGCCTCGGCCAAGAGCGACGACGACAAGCTCGAGTCGGCCCTGTCCACGGCCGAGCAGATCGGCGTGCTCGAGGACGCCATCCTGCACAGCCAGTTCTTCGGCGACCGCCAGTTGCGGGCGGAGACGCTCGGCGGCTCGCTGGTGGGCTCGCTGGCCCGCCGTCAGCCGGAGGACCTGGCCATCCTGAACAAGTACTGGCACGGCATCGTCGAACCCCGCAGCAAGAAGGACGGCGGGCCGTGGACGGACTTCCTCGAAGGTGGCCGCCAGGCCATCAAGACGCTCTCATGAGCCCGTTCGGCGCACTCCGCGAGCAGCTGCTGGACGCCGCCGCCGCGTTCGCCGGCGAGCCGGACACCCTGGCCGGGATCCTGTCGGGCCTGGTCGACGACGTCGACCGGGCACTGAGCGAGCAGCTCGAGATCTTCCCGGTGTGCCACCACTCGCCGGCCTCGGCGCTGGCCATGGTGCGGCGCCTGCGCGAGAAGCAGCCCAAGGTCATCTACCTGGAGCTGTGCGAGGACCTGCGGCCGCTGCTCGACGAGCTGCGCAACTGCCGCCTGCCGGTGGCGCTGCAGGCGTTCGCCTCCGACGTCGACGGCTTCCCGGCCAGCTGGGAGCCGCTCAGCGTGGTGGCGCCCATCACGGAGGTGTCGGCCGAGTACCAGGCCATCTCGTACGCGCTCAACACGCCGGACGTCGAGCTGGTGCTGGTGGACCGCTCGACGGACCACGTCTTCCAGTGGCTGCCCCGCGACCCGGCCGACCCGGCCGAGCCCAAGCAGGGCGGGGACGACGACGCGGGCCTGCACGGCGACGCCGTGGGCGTCGAGATCGGCGACCTGCGGCCGGGCTTCGCCGAGCTGGAAGAGCACCTGCTGCACCACGGCAAGGTCCGGCACTGGTCGGAGTGGTGGGACCAGTACGTCGAGCAGCCGCTGACCGGCGCGGACTACGAGTCGTACCGGCAGGTCATGGTCCTGATCGGCAGCCTGTTCCGCCGCCTGCGCCCCGAGGGCGACCGGCGGACGGACCGCGACGAGGACCGCGAGCGCTACATGTGGACGCGGATGCGCGAGCACCTCGCCGAGACGGGCGCCGACCCGGCCGAGTGCCTGTACGTCTGCGGCGCCTTCCACGCGGCCAGCCGGGTGGAGCAGTTCGGGCTGGCATCGGACGCGCCCTTCGAGATCACCCCCCGTACGGCCACCCAATGGCTGTACGGGCTCATCCCGTCGAGCCACTCCGCCATCGAGGCCCAGTTCGGCCTGGCCTCCGGCTCGGTCTCGATCGCCGCGGCCACCTGGGAGAAGGCGCTGCAGCGCGACGGCGTCAAGCCGTACCAGCTGGCGGGCCAGAAGAAGCCGGCCAAGAAGCCACGGAAGCCGGTGGCGCCCGCCCCGCCGCAGCAGGTCACCGACCGGCTGTCCGGCTTCCTGGCCAAGCCGCCGGTCCTGGACGGCCTGGACGAGGCCGAGCTGCTCGGCTGGTCCGTCGACATCGTCCGGCTGGCCCGGCGCAACGGCTACCAGTCCAGCACCGCCGACGCCATCGCCGTGTTCGAGACGTCGATCCTGCTCGCCGGGCTGCGTGGCCGGGGACGTCCCACGCCGTACGACTTCCAGGACGCCGCCGTCACCTGCATCGAGAAGGACACGGTGCCGGGCCGCCGGGACGTGCGCCGCCTGTGCGAGATCCTGCTCGGCGGCGACCGGATCGGCCAGGTGGGCTACCACGCCATGCCGCCGCTGGCCCAGGACGTGTTCGACCGGCTGCGGCCACTCGGACTGGACCTGAGCAAGCGCACGGTACAGCGGGCGCTCATGGACCTCAAGGCGGACCCGCACCTGGTGCCCTGCTCCGACCTGCTGTGGATCCTGCGTCACCTGCTGCCCGACGACGCCGTACGGCCCATCATGGGCGCGCGGCGACTGGGCGAGCGGGCGATCCAGGAGAGCTGGGACCTGACGATCGGCAAGCACCAGCGCTCGATCATCGAGCTGGGCTACGAGGGCATCACCGTCGAGCAGGTGCTGGAGCAGCGGCTACGGCGCAAGGTGTGGGATCCCAAGGCGACCGCGGCCGTGGCGCTCGCGGCCGTCGAGGACTCGATCCTCTACCTGCGCAGCCGGCGGTTCACCGACGAGCTCGGGGCGCGGGCCGTGGAGCTGCTGGCCGCCGAGCGGTCCGTCGACGACGCGCCGGAGGTGCTGCGCCGGATCAGACGGCTGCTGGCCCACTACCGCGCGACCGAGCCGGAGCTGCCGGCCTGGTGCGAGGCGTTCGTCACGGCGGGGTTCGCGCATTACTGCACGCTGCTGCCGACCGCCTTCGTGGACGAGTACACCGGTGTCCGGCAGGTGTCGGCCATGCTCGGGTTCCTGTTCACGATGGAGAGCCTGGCGCTGGCACTGGGCTGCGAGCGGGCCCAACTGGAGATCGCGGTGCGGCAGTCGCACCCGGAGGCGCCCGCCAAGGTGGCCCTCCTGTGGTCGGCCCAGTACCTGCTCGGCACGTTGCCGCTGGCCGAGCTGCGGGCGCGCTGTGACGAGCTGCTCGCCAACCCGCTCGTGATCCCGGCCTTCCCGGAGTACATGAGCGGGTTCGCGCAGGCGATGGAGCCGGCTCCCGCGCTGGCGTCGTTCGTGGTCGAGCTGATGTCGAAGGCCTTCGGCCGGTTGCCCGACTCCATCCTGCTGCCGTGGCTGCCCGGCCTGATCACCACCTTGCGCGAGCAGGCCGGTGAGCTGGTGCCCATACTGGTGCGCGAGGCGGGCCGTACGTTCCCCGGCGGCCTGACCGCGCTCGACCAGTGGACACCGCCCTGGTCGGCGAAGCCCCCGAAGAAGGCAGTAGGTGCGGCGGCGCCCGCGCAGGCGGGCCCGGTGACCGACCTGCTGGCGGGACATCCGGCCGCGACCGACGCCGTGGCCGCGCTGCTCGGCTGCGAGGGCGGCTGGCAGCAGGCCGCCGACGGCCCGTCCGGCGGCTCGTCCAGCGGGGAGGCGGGCGCGCTGCTGGCCCGTCACCCCGAGACCGCCGACGCCGTGGCGGCGGTGCTCGTCAGCGTGTGAACCGAGGACCGGCGCCTACCGATTCACCGGTAGGCGCCGGTCTGCAGGGTTCGGCGGCCCCGCCCTGCTCCCAGGCGCCCCGGTCGCGGCGGGTCACATGGGAGGTGGCGGCACCGGGCCGAGCTCGGGACGCTTGGCGACGCGGCCGTCTCCCGAGGACCGGCCGCGCAGACGCCGGTAGATCCAGGGCCCCGCGAAGCTCGCGACCCAGCGCACCTCGGCCCCGGCCACCCGCCAGCGCGCGGCCGGGGGAAGCGGGGTGAGCGGGACCGACCAAGTGTCGTCGCTGCCGGGCAGCCCGATGGCATGGGCGATGGCGGCGGCGATCCTGGCGTGGCCCAGCGGGCTGGCGTGCAGCCGGTCGCTGCTCCACATCCTGGCGTCGGTGGTGAAGGAGTGCGGGAAGGTGTCGACGACGATGACACCGTGGCGGGCCGCGGCGGCCTTGATCCGGTCATTGATGTCGAGCACCCGGGGGACCAGCCGCCGGGCCAGCGGAGCGATCTTGCCGATGTCGGGGAAGGTCACGGTCACCACGCACGCGCCGGACGCCGTGAGCTGCGCGAACATGTCTTCCAATGCCGAGGCGACCGCGACGGCGTCGAAGCCGGGCCGGACGAGGTCGTTCATGCCGGCCATCACGGTGGCCAGGTCGGGCCGCAGGCGCAGCGCCGGGCCGAGCTGCTCGTCGCGGATCTGCCCGGCCAGGCGCCCGCGGACGCCCAGATTGGCGTACTGGACGTCGGGGTTCGCGACGGCCAGCTGCTCGGCGAGCCGGTCGGCCCAGCCGCGGTGGCCCCGGACGTCGTCGCCGTCGCCGAGGCCCTCCGTCTGGCTGTCACCGAGGGCGACATATCGGGCGTAGGTCATCCAGAGAGTAGAGCCCACAACACGGCCGGGGTCAACGGCGTTCCGGTGACGCGGTCGGCGATCTCCGGCAGCGCGGCGGCGACCGCGTTGCCGATGGCCGCCGGCGGGCCGATCGTCCCCGACTCCCCGGCGCCCTTCATGCCGCCCGGCGTGCGCGGCGAGGGCACCTCCAGCGTCGCGAGCCGGATGTCGGGGATCTCCCGGGTGGTCGGCAGCAGGTACTCGGCGACCGGCTGCCCCTCCTCGGTGTAGACGATCTCCTCTGTCAGCGCCATGCCGATCCCCTGCGCGATCCCGCCGAGAACCTGGCCCTCCACGATCGCCGGGTTGACCAGCACGCCGGAGTCGTTGACGGCCCAGTAGCCCTCGACCTCGACCGCTCCCGTCTCCGGGTCGACCGCGACCGCCGCCGCGTGCGCCCCGTAGGCGTACGTCATGTCGGCCGGATCGTAGGAGACCCGCTCTTCCAGTCCGGGTGTGGCCCCCTCGGGCAGGTCCCAGCCCCGCCACGCCGACGTGGCGATCTCCCGCAGCGTCAGCGACGCCTGCGGATCTCCCTTGACGCGTACGACGGAGTCGACGATCTCCAGGTCGGCCGGCGCCGCCTCCAGCCGATGGGCGGCTATGGCCACGATCTTCTCCCGCAGCCGGTCCCCGGCCAGGGCCAGCGCGCCGCCGCCCACCGCGAGCGAGCGGCTGGCGATCGACCCGATCGAGGAGTACGGCGTGGCCGAGGTGTCGCCCAGCACCACGCGTACCCGGTCGAGCGGCACCCCCACCCGGTCCGCCGCGATCTGGGACAGCGCCGTCTCGATGCCCTGCCCGACCCCCGACACACCCGACGAGACGACGACCGAGGCGTCCTGCTCCATGCGCAGGATCGCGGTCTCGAAGCCCCCGGCCAGCATGCCCATGGCCTTCATGCCCATCGACGAGCCGAGCCCGGTGCCCTCCACATGGCAGGAGTAGCCGACGCCGCGCCTGCGCCCGTCGTCACGGGCCGGGGGAGTGACCAGGTCGCGCAGGGTACGCAGGGCGCGGGGATAGTCGCCGGAGTCGTACGCCTGCCCGGTCCGGGACGTACAGGGGAGCTCGTCGGGGCCGAGCATGTTGCGCAGCCGCAGCTCCACCGGGTCGGCGCCGAGCCGTCTGGCCGCCTCGTCGATCAGCCGCTCCCTGGTCCAGGTGGCCTCCGGCTGGCCGAAGCCGCGGTAGGAGCCGGTCGGGGTGGTCGTCGTGACGACGGCGCGCAGCCGTACCCCCGCCCGGTCGAAGCGGTAGGGGCCGGGCAGCAGCGTGGCGGTCACCGCGAACGGCGAGATGCCGACGTTCGACGGGTGGCCGCCGAGGTCGCCGACGACGTCGGCGTGCAGCGCGACGAAGCGCCCGTCCGCGTCGAGCGCCAGACGGGCCCGGTGTACGGCGGCCCGCGAGGGCAGGGTCGCGGCGAGGCGGTCGGTGGGCGACTCCGTCCAGCTCACCGGGCGGCCCAGGCGCATGGCGGCCAGGCAGATGAGCACCTCGTCCGGATACAGGTGCTCCTTTCCCCCGAAACCGCCGCCCGCGTCGCCGGTCACCACGCGTACCCGATCGTGCGTGAGCCCGAGCGCGTCCGCGGCCTGCTCGCGCACGTGGTGCGGGGACTGCGTCGAGGTCCGCACGGTCAGCTCGCCGTCGGTGAAGTCGGCGACGATGCCGCGCGGCTCCAGCGGGTACGGAGTGGCCCGGCCGAACGTGAACGTCATCTCCACCACGTGCGCGGCCCCGGCGATGACCGCGTCGCAGTCCTGGTCGCCGAGCGTGAAGTCGGTCAGCACGTTGCCGCCCCAGTCCGGGTACAGCAGCGGGGCGTCATCGGCCAGCGCCCGCTCGATCCCGATCACCGGGGGCAGTGCCTCGTATCCGAGGTCGAGCAGGTCGGCCGCGTCCCTGGCGGCCTCAGGCGTCCGCGCGATCACCACGGCGAGCGGTTGGCCCACGTAGCGGATCGCCTCGTCGAGCGCCAGGTAGGAGGTGACGGGCTGGCCGGGGCTCAGGGTGACGCAGGGCAGGCGGACCGCGGCGGCGTCGCCCGGCGTGATGACGTCGAGCATCCCGTCGACCGTCCACGCCTCCTTGGCGTCCCAGCTCACCAGCCGTCCGTGGGCGATGGGGCTGCGGACGACCACCGCGTACGCCATGCCGGGCAGCCGTACGTTCGCGACGTAGCGGGCGCGCCCGGTCAGCAGCCGGGCATCCTCGCGACGGGGCGTCCTGGCACCCACATAACCTTCAGCCATAGCCCGATTGTGAGCGTGGGTGGGGCGCCGGTCCATCGACACACGGGTGTCACTCGGCTACCTCTTGTGTCATCCGACTGCCTCCCGGCACGGGTGTTACCCGGCCGCCTCCCACACGGCCTCGAAGGCGGCTCCGGTGATCTCGGTCAGCTCCCAGATCTCCACGGCCTGCTCGGTGAGGAAGCCGTGCTCGTCCTGCAGATGGCGCCACCAGTAGCGGTGCGCGGCGCGGTCGGGTCCGATCTCGATCTGTCTGACCGCCCAGTGCTCGCCTTCGCCCTCGACGGTCTCGAACAGCCATAGGCCGCCGCGCTCGTCGTCGCCGCGCCAGTGGTGGCGCGGCAGGTCCGACTCGGTGAGCTGCTTGATCAGGTCGGGAAGCACGGCTCCACTCTAGGTTGATCGTGAGCCGCCATGGGTAGCCGGTGGGCATGAGGCGACCACGGGGGAGCTGTGCAGACGTTCCTGCCTTATCCCGACTTCGCGCGCACCGCGGCGGTCCTCGACCCGCTGCGGCTGGGTAAGCAGCGGGTCGAGGCCCTGCAGATCCTGCGCGCCCTGACGATCCCCGGCTACGGCTGGCGGCACCACCCGGCGGTGCGCATGTGGGCGGGTTACGAGGAGGCCCTGGTGCGGTACGGGCTCGACGTGTGCGGCCGGTGGTGCGCCACCGGCCGTGCCGACACCTGTGCCGGCACCCTGGCCAGGGAGTTGGCCGAGCGCTGTGGCAGCACCGCCGTCCGCTCCCAGGTGTGCCTGGAGGCGGACGGCGAGCTGCCGCCGTGGCTGGGCGACGCCGGTTTCCATCTCAGCCACCGCTCCGCCCTGCTGCGCAAGGCGCCCGGCTTCTACCGGCCGCTGTTCGGCGACGAGCCCGACGACCTGGACTACGTCTGGCCCGCCTCGGGCCGCCCGCCCTCGTGCCTCACTTGAGCAGGCTGTCCCCGATCCAGCCCTCGGGGGCGCAGCCCGGTGGGATGGCGAAGACGGCCGAGCCGACGGGTGTGATCCACTCGTTCAGCAGGTCGCCCTTGGCCAGGTTGCGCTGAATGGGAATGAACTGCCGGTCGATGTCCGCCTGGTAGGAGGCGAACAGCAGCCCGGAGTCCGATTTGCCGTCCGGAGTGAGCCCTTCGTCGTAGTTGTAGGGACGGCGCAGGATGCGCAGCCCCGGGTCCGTGACGTGGGCCCGCCTGATGTGGGCGTACTCGGAGATGATCGGGAAGCCGAGCTTGTTCACCTGGCTGTAGTCCGCCTCGTCGCGTTCCGCCCGGCCGGTCAGCGGGGCGCCCGTGTCGAGGCGGCGGCCGATCGTGAACTCCCTGGCCACCCGGTCGGCCGCGTCCCATGACTCCAGGCTCATGCGGATGCGCCGCAGCACCAGGGTGGTGCCGCCGCGCAGCCACGCGGGTCCTTGGGAGATCCACACGGCCCGGTCCAGGTCGGCGGGCTGGATCGTACCGTCGACCTGGCCCATCAGGTTGCGCCGTGTCGCGCTCTGGAAGCCGCGCTGGATCCAGCGGACCTTGGCGAACGCGCGGGCGTCCTTGACGATCATCCGCAGCGCGTGGGCGACGGTGACCCCGTCGTCCGCGCAGATCTGCGCCAGCAGGTCGCCGCCGCTCCACCGCTTGTCCAGCTTGTCGATCGTGAACGACGGCAGCGGAGCCACCGGCGACTCCGCCTTCACCGCCGCGAACAGCCCCGGACCGAAGCCGAACGTGATCGTCAGCCGGGCGGCCGTCGCGGCCAACTCGGGCTCGGTGTCGGCCAGCGCGGGCCGCCCCTGGGTGAGGCGGCGCGCGTCGTCGGTCAGCAACTGGAGGAGCCGTACGACGGCCTCCTTGTCGCTGTCCGGCGACAGGTCGAGGCCGACGAAGACGGCGTGCGCCTGCGGAGGCGTCGCTATCCCGGCCTGGTGAGGCCCATGAAAGGGCTCGACAGTGGCTTGTGCGGGGGCTGCGGTCAGGGCGCCCACGGCCGTCAGAGCGCCGCCGGCGAGGAGACCCCGGCGGCTGATCACTTGTGGCCCATGCCGGGCTGGTAGTCCTCCTTGCCACCGGCGAAGTCCTTGCCGATCGCGGTGAACTCCAGCGGCTTGCCGCCCTTGACGGTGAGCGTGAACGGGATCCGGGCGCCCGGCAGCACCTCCTGCGCGACGCCCATCAGCATGATGTGGTCGCCGCCGGGCCGCAGCTCGTGCGTGCCGTGCGCGGGGATGACGAAGCCGCCCTCCTTGGGCCGCATGATCATCTTGCCGCCGGACTCCACGACCTCGTGCAGCTCGATCTTCGGGGACAGCGGCGAGGCGCCGGAGACGATCGTCACCTCGGCGCCGGTGTTGTTGACCAGGGTGCCGAAGGCGGCGCTCATCCCCTTCTTGGCAGTCTTCACCCAGGGGTCGGTGATGGTGAGGGCCGGGGCGGCGACGGCGGGGGACTGCTCGGCCGGTGCGGCGGCGACCTGCGTGGAGCCGCAGCCCGCGAGTGCGATGGCGGCGGCGAGCAGCAGGGCATGGCGAGAGAACATGGGGAAAGGCCTTTCTCCACCCGGTACGGCACGCCGAAGCGCGCCCTGCCGGGCGTGGTCGTCAAAACGGAGGTCAGCTGGTTTCGACGACCATCGGCGGACCTCGCCCAGAGACCACGTGCCGCAGCACGGCCGAGCGGAAGACCGGTGGCTCCGCCGTACACGGAGCCGGGAACGGCGCCCGGATGACGGGCAGCAGCACGACCAGCAGCCGTATGGCCAGACGGCGCAGCAGCCCCCAGAGCAGGGCCTCGCCGCGCGCCAGCCACAGGGCGGTCAACCCGATCGCCCAGCCGTGCGCGACCAGCATGCCGAGACCCGGCACCAGGCCCGAGTGCGCGTGACCGATCGCCGCGATCGGCGAGGCGGCGTGGGCCAGCGAGAACAGCAGGTGCATGACCACCTGGAGACCGCCGAGCAGCGGCAGGATCGCGCCCATGGTCCGCTCGCGCCCCGACAGCGGGAAGGCCGCCGCGAACGACAGCCCCAGCGCGATGCCCATGGCCGGTGCTCCGACCGTGCCACCGCCGAACGCGTGCGCCGCGACGCCCAGCCCGAGGCACACCGCGGCGAAGGCCGAGGTGCGGGCGAGGCGGAAGGGCAGACCGGCGGTCACAGTGCCGACATCATTCCACGGTAGTGGGTCGCCCCGTGATCAAGCATCGGAGTGAATACTCACTCCGCTATTGACGGAGTGAGTATTCACTCCGTACCGTGGTTCGTGTGAGTGAGAAACCAGTCCGGCGCAGGGCGCCGGGAATGAGCCCGGAGGAGCGCCGCGCGATGATCATCGCCGCCGCCCTCCCCCTGGTGGCCGAGTACGGCACCGCCGTCACCACCAGCAAGATCGCCAGAGCGGCGGGCATCGGTGAGGCCACCGTCTTCCGTGTGTTCGCCGACAAGGACGAGTTGCTCGACGCCTGCATGGTCGAGGCGATGCGGCCCGACCACGTGGTCACGGAGCTCGCCTCCATCTCGCTCGACCAGCCGCTGGCCGACCGGCTCGCCGAGGCGGCCGACGCGCTCCGCGCCTACCTGGCGCGCATGGGCACCGTGGCCGGAGCCCTGCATTCCAGCGGCCACCGGGGCGGTGAGCGAGGCGCCCGCCCGCAGCCGGGCAGCCGCGAGGCGTCCATGGAGCTGATCGGGGACGCGGTCGCCGACCTGTTCGAACCGGACGAGGCGGCGCTGCGGCTGCCCGTCGCTCAGGTGGGCAAGATCTTCCTGAGCCTGCTGTTCACCCGGTCGACCATCCTGCCCACGAGCCAGCTCGTCGAGGTGTTCCTGCACGGAGCCCTCAAGGAGGAGGAGTCAGCGTGAGCGTGTCCCTCAACCACACGATCGTCCCCGCGGCCGACAACAACCGGGAGGCCGACTTCTTCGCCGACATCATGGGGCTCGAGCGCCTGCCGCCTATGGGGGCCCGCGGGCACTTCGCCCCTGTGCGGGTCGATGAGCGGCTCACGCTCGACTACATGATTGTCGAGAATCCTGAGGGGCATCACTTCGGGTTCGACGTTGATCCGGCCACGTTCGACGCGATCCTGGCCCGCATCCAGGAGCGCGGCGTGCCGTACGGGAACCACCCCGCGACCCCCGACAACGGACGGATCGACCACCCGCTCTGCCCGCGCGGGCTGTTCTTCACCGACGCGGTCCGCAACCTCTACGAGATCATGTCACCTGCGTGAGCACGCCTCGCCGATCAACGCGAAGCAACCGGCGGCGTGCGCCGCCGACCGACGCGGAGCCACCGGCCGCGCGCCATCGGCCGACACGACCGCTTCTCCACCGGCATAATGGCGCTCAATGCCGAAATTACATGACCTGGCGGATTATGCGGCGACCATGGGTCCCGTCATCGGCGCGGTCCACGTGAACGTGCATGCCTCGGCTCGCGCGCAGGACGCGGGACTGCTGCCCGGCTTCCTGATCGACCTGCGCTTCACGCTCCCCCTCCGCCCGCTGAGCCGCCGCTCGCTCGCCACGATCTACCGGTACGGCGACGCGGCCGAGCTCGACGCCGAGATCCAGGACCACCTGGACCTGGGCATGCTGGAGGAGGACGGCGACGGCGCGCTGCGGGCGACGGCCAAGGCGCTGGCGTTCATCGACGGCCTCTACGCCGTGCACGCCGCCACCACCGAGCGGATCTGGGCGGGCCGCGACCTCAAAACGCTCGCCGAGCTGGCCGGACGGGTGATCGGCGCGGCCGGAGCGGATCCCGGTGACGCGCAGGGCGCCACGACGGATCTGGGCGCCTTCGCCGCGATGGCGCCGCCGTACGAACCGGTGGGTACACCGGCGGGTGTGCTGCTGTTCAACCGGCTCGCCGCGCTGCGCTACCACCGCGCCGACTCGCACGCCGCCGCCTGGCGGGCCGCCGGCCTCACCGCCGGCGAGATCGTCGTGCTCGGGCCGGGGCCGCTGCGCGACCGGATCGAACGGGAGACCAACCGGCGGGCCGCCGAGCCGTACGGCGCGATCACCGAGCACGAACGCGCGCTGTTCCACGACGGCCTGCTGGCACTGGTCTAGCCAGGCCCGGGCTCGCTCAGAGCGAGCCGGGCAACCCCCGTTCAGAGGGAGGCGAGTAACCGGCCCACCTCCGCACGGTCGTTGACGCCGAGCTTCTCGTACACGGCCTGCAGGTGGTTCGCGGCCGTCCGGGTGGAGACCGTGAGCCGGGCGGCGATCTGCCGGTTCGTCAGGCCGGCCGCCGCGAGCTGGACGATCTCCCGCTGGCGCGGCGTCAGCTCGGGCGTGGCCAGCTCGACCAGCGCGGGCGTCGACACCCCCGGGCAGCGCCTGGCCAGCGACCACGCTCTGGTCTGCGCCCCCTTGGCCAGAGCGCCCCTGCCCATCGCGCGGTAGGCGGCGGACTCCTGGGCGGTGGCCTCGGCGGCGTACAGGATCATCCCGAGCCGCTCGAACCCGGCCGCCACCGCACGCAGCTCGTCGGGGTCGCCGGTGGCCCGCGCGTGCCGGGCCAGGAGCCCGGCGAGGTGGCCGTCCACCCGTTCGGCCAGCGCGGACAGGCGGTCGGCGGCCAGCGCGGGAACCCCCAGCCGCACCAGGTCGTGCAGCGCGAACATCAGGTGCCCCGACTGCTCGTGCTTCTCCGCGGCATCGGCCGCCGACAGGCACAGGCGTACCGCCTCGTCCAGGTCCCCGCTGCCCGCCGCCACCCACACCCCGGCCTGCAGCGTCGGATAGCGGGTGAACGCCCATCGGGAGGCCAGCTCCTCGGCCTCGGCCTGCAGGTCGCGCGCCTCCGCCGTCCTGCCCAGCAGCGCCAAAGCGTGCGCCTGCTCGGCCAGGCACCGTCCTCGGTACGGCGAGCGGTCGTACAGCCCGGCGGCGTCGTCGCGGCTCCAGCGCACGGCGCCCTCGGCGTCGCCCCGCAGCCTGCTGACCAGCGCGCGGAACGCCCCGAACCCGGAGACCGACAGCTCGGCGGCGGCCAGCTCCATGCCGTAATCGGCGGTGCGTTCCGCCGCGTCCAGCCGCCCGGCGAACGTCTCGGCCGCGCAGCGCGCGTCGAGCATCGTCGGCAGCGCGTGCGGCGTCTCGTCCCCCCAGTCGTCCACCCCGGCCAGGGCCTGCTCGACGACCGCGATGGTGTGCTCGGTCCGTCCCGAGTAGGCGCTGGTCCACGAGTCGAGCGCGGCCAGGTGCGCCGCGCCGCGCACGGTGATCGGCGTGCACGCGCGGGCCCGTTCGAGCGACTCGACGGCTCGGGTGGTGCGGCCCGCCCAGAACTCGGCCACGCCGAGGTAGATGTGTGCCTCCTGCTGCCAGGCCGGGTCGGTGAGCGTACGCGCCGCCTCGCCGAGCACCCGGCACGCCTCGGTGAGCGAGCCCGCCCAGGCGTGGTTGAGTCCCAGGCTGATGGCGTGCTGCGCGCGCTCGCTCTCGGTGACCACCGCCGGTGCCGTCTGCCGCAGCGCCGTCAGCGCGGTGTCGGCGTCGCCGAGCACCATGAGCGACTCGCCGAGCAGCGCGACCGCGGCCACGCTCGGGCCCGCGTCCATCGCCGCCCTGGCCAGCCGCGCGGCCAGACGGGGATCCTGCCTGGCCCAGGCCAGCCGAGCAGCGACGAGCAGCATGTCCGGATCGGTGGTCGAGCCGCTGTCGAGCCGCCAGACGGCCGCGCGCAGCACGTCCTCGCGCCGCCGCAGCCCGCTCGCCTCCAGCGCCTCGGCGAGCATCCGCAGCCGCCGCCGCGTCCGCAGCGTGCCGCAGGCGCCGCGTACCACCTCGCCATAGAGGGGGTGGCCGAGCCGCACGTGCTCTCGCTGCACGTCGCGCACGGCCACGATCAGCCCGCGGTCCTCGACTCGCTCCACCGCGATCGGCGAGGTGAGCGAGACCAGCAGATCGGTGCCGAGCGGCTCGCCGAACGCCACCAGCTCCAGCACCTCCCGCTCCTCCTGGTCGAGGTGCCCGATCCTGGCGTCGACCAGCTCGCGCAGCCGGGTGGTCATCGACAGCTCGCCCTGCCAGCGCCACTGCCCGTCGGTCTCGGTCAGACATCCCGAGGTACGGCCGGCGTGCACGACCTCGCGCAGGTAGAGCACGTTCCCCTCGCTGACCCTGGCCAGGTGCCTGACGGTCTGTCCGGCCACCTCTCCGCCGAGCGCCCCCTCCAGCACCTCCCCGACCTCGGCCACGGTCAGGGGCGGCAGCTCAACGCGGCGGAGCAGCTCGTCCTTCCACAGCGCGGCGACCGGCGCGGGCAGCGGCTCACCGCTGCGCACCGTGACCAGTAACCTCGCGGCGCCGCTCTCCGCCAGGTGGTGCACCAGCGCGGCCGAGGCCGCGTCGAGCCGGTGCGCGTCGTCCACGCTCACCAGCAGCTCGTCCCGTCCCGCGCTGATGCCCAGGTGCCGCGCGGCCCAGCGCAGCAGGTTCTCCCCGCTGCTGGGCGGTTCGGTCAGCGCGTGGGCGAACGCGCCGAACGGGATCGCCGCCGCCGTCTCCGTACCCAGCGCCCGAACCACCCCGTACCCCTCCAGGCCGGACAGCGCCTGCGCCGCCAGCCTGCTCTTGCCCACCCCCGCGTCTCCGGCGATCATCACGCCCGCCCGCGACCGCAGTGCCTCCCGTACGGTCGCCAGCTGGCCCCCTCGCCCGACGAACGGCCATGTGCTCCCCAGCTGCTCGCTCATCGTGCCTCCTCTCACCCTCGATGATGGTGAGCGAGGTTCGCGGGAGGTTCAAGGCTGATCTCGGCTCAACCCGGCGGCGGAGAGCAGCAGGTCGACGATCGCCTCGCTCCCGCTGAACGGCACCGGTTCGCCACCGACTTCTTCGAGCAGCCCGCGGAGCTGGCCGCCGGACTGCTCAGGCTCGACCAGCCGTACGATGACCGTCCTCATGTCGGCACCATCTCCCCGACCGGTTCAGGCCAGGTTCAGGTGGGCCGGAGAGGGGCTGCTCAGATGGGGTCGAGGCGGGCTTTTCAGGTGGGGTAGGGCGCGGGTTCGACCTCCAGCTCGCGCATCCGCTCGGCGTACAGGGCGTAGCGCCGCCGCGCGTCGCCGCGTCGGCCCGCCGAGTCCAGCACCCGCACCAGCCCGAGGTGGGCGCGCTCGTCGTATCGATCGCGTTCGAGCAGGCGCAGCCAGTAGCGAGCCGCCTCGTCGTGCCGCCCCTCGCCCGCCCGCGCCGTCGCGAGCCTGGCGGCCGCCCGCACGTACGCCAGCCGCGCCTCCTCCCGCAGCCCCACGGCCCAGTCGGCGTACGGGTCCTCCTCGCAGAAGTCGCCCCCGTAGGACGCCTCGGCCTCCGCCCACCGCGCCAGCGCCTCCGCCGCCCGCCCCGCCTGATCGAGTTGCCCGGCCGAGCCCACCAGATCGAGGAAGTCCTCAACATCGACGTCCACGTTGGCCAGGTCGAGCCGCAGCGCGCCCTCGTCGGAGACGACGAACTCGTCCGCCGGACGTACATGATCCGGATCGAGCACCGCCCGCAGCGTGGACACCATCACGTTCAGCCGCTTCAGCCCGACCGCGTCGCCCTGCTGCTCCGGCCAGAGGATCTCCACCAGCCGTTCCCTGCCGATCGCCGCGCCCCGGCGGCTGACCAGGATCTTCAGCAGGTCGCGGGCCTTGCGCGACTGCCAGGCCGTACGCGCGACGGGCACCGCGCCGCGCAGGACTCGGAACGTTCCCATGGTCTCGACCCGCACACGCGCCTCCGCCACCGGCGTGAACCGGCCGACCAGCGCGTCGATCCTGGCATCGAGCGCCCGGCAGCCGATCGCGTGCATGCGGCTCCTGACCTGATGCGCGATCTCCCTGCCGGGCACCGCGTCGCCCAGCGCGGCCCTGACCAGCTCGGCCCTGGCCCGGCCGATCGGATCGCCGAGCGCCGACCACTGACGCACGGCCTCGTCGGCCAGCCGGGAGTCGCCGTCGAGCTCGGCGCGCAGCTCCACCATCGCCGCCCGCGCCGCGTGGTCCCTGCGGCGCACGGCGGCGGACTCGGCCTCGGACAGCAGCGCCCTGGCCTCGTCATATCTCCCGGCCGCCAGCGCGACGCGGGCCGCGACCAGCCTGGCGTCCACCCCGGCGATGCCCTCCGCGTGCTTCAGCGCCCGCGCGGCCACGCGGGCCGCCTCGTCGGGATCGTCCTCCGTGAGCAGGACGGCCAGCTTGTTCAGGGCGTTGGACAGCTCCTGAACCTCGCCGGACGCGCCGGCGTCCGCGATGATCCGCCGGTAGATGGCCATCGCCGACCTGCGGTCGCCGCGCAGCACCTGGATGTCGGCCAGCCGGATCAGCCCATAGCCGACGAACCGCGACCCCATCGCCTCCCACCTGGCCGCCGCGTCCGCGGCGTCGATCGCCGCCTCCTCCAGCCGGCCGAGCCCGATCAGCGCCTTGGCCCGGTTGGCGATGTTGAGTGCGGCGTACGGGGCGAACGACACCAGATCCGACAGCCTGGCCGCGATCTCGACCTCCGCCAGCGCCCTGGTGTAGGCGGCC
This sequence comes from Nonomuraea sp. NPDC049028, assembly GCF_043197735.1. Taxonomy (NCBI): domain Bacteria; kingdom Bacillati; phylum Actinomycetota; class Actinomycetes; order Streptosporangiales; family Streptosporangiaceae; genus Nonomuraea; species Nonomuraea sp. NPDC049028. The sequence continues at coordinate 13,846 of NZ_JBICTR010000008.1, read as the reverse complement.
TCATCGAGGTGACAGGAGGCGCGATTGGCCCGGATACGGATGAGCTGGACGACGTCCCCGGCCCGCTCGGCGTACTCCAGCGCGCGCAGGTAATAGGCGTCGTTGGCCCGCCGGTCGCCGTCGAGCGAGGCGAGCATGGCCTGCACGGTGTTGGCCGCGGCCAGGGCGCCGGGATCGCCCAGCGCGCTGGCCAGCTCCAGCGCCCGGTCCGCGAGCTCGGCGCAGCCCGCCCGGTCGCCCTTCAGCCAGAGCACCGACGCGGTGGAGGCCGCGCACATCGCCGCGTCGGCCGGCGGCAGCCCGTACTCGAAGCCCTTGGTGTAGATGGCGATGGCCGAGTCTAGATCGCCACGCAGATGGTCGATGAGGCCGAGCCGCCGGGCCAGGAACGCGTCGAACACCGAGGTCGCCGCCGCGCGGGCGAGCAGGTCGCGCGCCCGGGTCCAGTCGCCGCGGTTCTGCTCCGCGATGCCCGCCAGCCGCTGCATCGCCGGCGCCTGCCTGATCGGCTCGGGCAGCAGGGCGAGCGCCGCCACCACGTCGTCGCCGCGCTCGGCCAGGCGCAGGCCGTGCGTGCCGAGCAGCGAGGTGACGAGCGTGCTGTGCCGGGTGGCGACCGCGGCGCGCAGGGCAAGCTCCGGCTGGTCGTGCTCGACGTACCAGCGGGCGGCGACGGCGGCCGTGTCGTGGGCCTCGTGCCGGTCGAGCGGCGCGTGCGCGGCCAGCACGTGGGCGCTGGTCGCGGTCAGCCGGTATCCGCTGGGCAGCCTGTGTCCGTCGGCCGTCGGGTGGGCGCCCGGCCCGTGTCCGTCGGCTGTGCGCTGAGTGCCCGTCGAGGCCGCCCGGTGCCCGTCGTGGCCGGCCTCCAGGAACAGGCCCCGGCTGGTCAGCGAGGCCAGCGTGTCGGGCGGGGCGCCGAGCGCGGCGGCGAGGTCGTCGGTGAGCACGGGCAGCACGGTCGCCGCCCGCAGTAGCTCGCGCATCGCCGCGGGCAGGTCATTGAACGCCGACAGCGTGAGCCGCTCCAGCGTGGCGGAGGTGGCGGCCAGGCCCGCGGCCGTACCCGGCCAGGCGGCCGGATCGGTGCGGGCGAGCGCGTCGAGCGCGGCCCGCACGGCGGCGGGCCAGCCGCCGCAGGCGTCGTGCAGCGTGGCGGCGATCGCCGCCCCCGGCTCGCCCAGCCGCTCGCGCGCCCAGGCCGTGGTCTCGCCGATCGTGAGCGCGAGGTCGGTCGCGTCGAGGTCGAGCACCTCATGATCCTGGCGAAGGCGCGCGGTGGGGAACGGCAGCGGCGCCCGTGATGCGGTGACCACGTGCAGGTGGCGGGGGGCCGCCCGGACCAGGGTCTCGACATAGCGTACGGAGCCGGCCGCGCCGATGATCGTCTCGATGCCGTCGAAGACCAAGGCGAGTCCCCGTCGCAGTCGCCCCGCCAGCGCCTCGGCCAGCGCGCCCGCCAGCGCCGCCGCCCTGGACAGCTCGTCGGCGTCCGGCCCGAGCGGGGACTCGGCGGCGGCGGCGAGCTCGGCGGGCAGGTCCGGAACCACCTCTGCCAGGGCCGAGACCAGCGCGCCGGCCAGCGTGGTGAGGTCGCGATCGGCCGGCCCCAGCCGGTGGAGCACCGCGCCGACCGCCTCACTCCAACTCGTCAGCGCGATCGACTTGCCGTAGCCCGTGGTGGCCACCAAAGTGGTGAGCCTGTGCGTCAGCGCCCCGTCGAGCCGCCGGTCGAGGGCGGGACGGGGTTGCACCCACCCACGTTCCACCCACGCATGCTACGCCGGGGATCGCGAACGACTCCAGAGTTCGCAAAGTGCCACCTCCCGGTAACCGGCCCGGAGGCGCACTATGGTCGAGTACCTCTTCGAGGAGGGTCGCGGTGGATCAGGACCTGCCCGGCGGAGCGAGGCTGATCGTGGGGGTGGACGAGTCCCCGGCCTCGCGCTGGGCACTGGCGTGGGCCATCGGGGCCGCGCGGCTGCATCGGATGGCGCTGATCGCCGTCCACGTCAGCCGGGCCCCGGTACACCCCTTCCCCGAGGCGCTGCCCGTGCAGCACGCCATGAAGGCGGGGGAGGAGGCGCGGTGCAACGAGGTGATCGCGGGCGTGTTCGACGACGTGGCCGGTGGGCTGCCCGCCGACCTCACCACGGCGGTGGTCGGCCGGGTCGGTGATCCCGGCTATCACCTCGTCGACCTGGCCCGTGAGGGCGATCTGCTGGTGCTGGGGCGGGGCAAGCGGGGGATGCTCAGCCGGTTGTTCCTGCCTTCGACGAGCATGTACTGCGCTCGGCACGCCAAGACGACGGTCGTGATCGTCCGGCAGCCGACACCGCCGGACGAGCCGCACCTGCCGGGGGAGCGCACGCGACGGTTCTGGAGCCGCAAGCACATCTAGCGGGGTCGGGTGTCCGTTCTTCCTCTCCCCCGACCCCCCGGTCCCCCGAAGGGGGTATCTCCCTATAAGGACCCCAGCCACCACAGACCGTCACAGGGATCGAGACAGTCGTGTGACGGTGTCAGACCAGGGCTTCCTTCAGGACGTTCAAGCCCTCGGGGATCTCGGCTTGCTGAATCGCGCCGTACCCCAGAACCAGGCCCTGCTGGGCGGGGCTCTCACCGCAGTAGGCGTCGAGCCGTTCCAGCGCGAGCCGGGGAGCCGGACGTACGGACACCCCGGGGGAGAAGCGGGCGCACAGGTGCAGCCCCGCGACCGAGGGGACCAGCCGCAGGCGGTCGTCACCGGTGAGGGTGTCGACGACGAGCGCGTGCCGGGCGGCGTACTCGCGGGTGGCCTTCCTGATGTGCCTGGCCAGCAGGCCCTCGTCGATGAAGCGGGCCAGCGCGGCCTGCGTGGACAGCTCGCCGTGGGAGTCGCTCAGCTGCCTGGCGGCGCGCAGCGCGGGCATGAGCGAAGCGGGGGCCACCAGGAAGCCGAGGCGCAGCATGGGCAGCAGCGTCTTGGAGAACGAGCCGACATAGATGACCCGCCCCGCCCGGTCCAGGCTCTGGAGCGGCTCCAGCGGCCGGTCGCCGAAGCGGAACTCGCTGTCGTAGTCGTCCTCGACGATCACGCCACGCCGCCGCTCCGCCCAGGCCAGCAGCGCGGCGCGGCGAGCCAGCGACATCGGGGTGCCGAGCGGGAACTGGTGGGAAGGGGTGACGTACACCAGCCGGACGGTGTTGGGGATGGCGGTCACGTCGATGCCCTCGCCGTCCACCGGGACTCCGGCCACGCGGGCGCCCAGTGAGCGGAACAGCCGGCGCGCGGGCGGGTAGCCCGGCTCCTCGACCGCCACGCAGGCGCCGGGGTCGATGAGCACCCGGCCGATGAGGTCGAGCGCCTGCTGGGCGCCGTTGGTGATCAGGACGTCGTCGGCACCGGCTCGTACGGAGCGGCTGATACCTATATGTCGTGCGATAGCGTCCCTTAGGGCTTCGTGGCCGGAAGGGTCGGCATATCCGGCGAGGCTGGTACGGAGCTCACGGGCCACCAGCCTGCGCCACGTCTCCATCGGGAACAGCCGGGGATCGGGCACGCCCACGCGGAAGTCGTACTCGTGGGTGGAAGCCGGCGCCTCGGCGGCCATGGACCGCCAGATGGCGCGGGGCCGTACGACGCCCTGGGGCGCCGACCTGGTGGCGCGTACCCGCTCCGCCGAGACGAACGTGCCCGCGCCCGCCCGGCCGACGAGGAAGCCGTCGGCCACCAGCCGGTCGTAGGCGACCGCGACCGTGTTCCGGGAGATCTCCAGCCGTCTGGCCAGCTCGCGGGTCGGTGGCAGGCGTTCGCCCGATCTGAGCCGGCCGTCGAGGATCGCGTCCAGCAGCTGCCGGTAGACCTGTGCGGCCAGGTCACCCCGGCCATGAAGGCTTACGTGGACATCCATCTTGGCCCAATCATTTACCCGAAAATTGGAGCTTATACCGGGACAAGACGAGTCTTAGGGTGGAGCCATGACACAGCGCATGAATCTCGGCGAACTAGCCGGCGAGGCCTATAAAGCCATGGCCGGCCTCGACCGGTACGTCCGGCACAGCACCCTGCCCGCACCCCTGCTGGAGCTGGTACGCCTGCGCGCCAGCCAGATCAACGGCTGCGTCTACTGCGTGGACATGCACAGCGGCGACGCCAAGCAGGCGGGCGAGAGCGACGCCAGGCTGCACGCCGTGGCCGTGTGGCAGGAGGCCCCCTTCTTCACCGCCCAGGAACGCGCCGCCCTGGCCTTCACCGAGGCCGCCACCAGGCTCTCGACCGACGACATCACCGACGAGATCTGGCAGCAGGCCGCCGAACACTTCGACGACCAGGAACTCGCCGCCCTGGTGGTGGCCGTCGCCACGATCAACGCCTGGAACCGGATGGGCGTGGCCACCCGCATGACCCCCGAGTCGTACAAGGGCTGACCGCCGGTGCCACTCTTACCGCGACGGGACCTGCGACGATGACTACGACGGGACCCACTCCGGGACCCACTCCCGGATCCACTCCGGGATCCACGACGGCGAGCAGGTGGTCGAGCAGGGGTCTCCTCGTACAGGCGCAGCTGGCGAACTCGATCGGCGACGGCGCCTACCTGGTCACCTCGGCGCTCTATTTCGCCAGGATCGTCGGCCTGTCGGCGACGGAGATCGGCTTAGGGCTCACGTTGGGCTGGGCCGTCGGCACCGTCGCGGGCGTCCCCCTCGGCCACCTGGCCGACCGCCGCGGGCCGCGCGGAGTGGCCGTCCTCCTGGCCCTGACGACCGCCGTCGCGGTCATGTCGTTCCTGTTCGTGCGGTCGTTCGCGCTGTTCGTACTGGCCGCCTGCCTGTACGGCACCGCGCAGACCGGCCTGTCCGCGGCCCGCCAGGCGCTGCTGGCCGGACTGATCGAGCCGGGCAAACGCACGGAGGTCCGGGCCGTACTCCAGTCCACGATCAACGGCGGCCTCGCGATGGGCGCCACTCTGGGCGGGTTCGCGCTGCATGTGGACAGCCGGGAGGCGTACCTGACGGTGTTCGCGGTGGACGCCGTCAGCTTCCTGGTCGCCGCCCTCCTGCTGCTGCGACTGCCCGCCGTCGCCCCCGTCCCCGCCGCCGCCGGGCCGAAGCTGGCCGTGCTCAGGGACCGGCCGTACGCGGTGATCACGCTGATCAACGCGGTCATGCTCTTCTACATGCCGCTGCTCAGCCTGATCGTCCCTCTCTGGATCGTCCAGCGCACCACGGCACCGACCTGGCTGGTCTCGGCCCTGCTCCTGGTCAACACGGTGAGCGTGCTGCTCTTTCAGGTACGGATCGCGCGGCGGGTCAGGGGCTTGGCCGACGCCTCCCGGTCGGTGCGGTACGCGGGCCTGGTCATGCTGGCGGCCTGCGCGGTGTTCGCGATGTCGGCCATCGGCTCGTCGGCCTGGCTCGCCGGGCTGATCCTGCTCGCCGCGGCCGGGCTCCAGGCGTACGGCGAGATGCTGCTCGGGGCGGGCGCCTGGGAGATCGGCTTCACCCTGGCTCCGGCGGACAAGCAGGGCCAGTACCAGGGCTTCTTCGGGACCGGGATGGCGGTGGCCAGGATGCTCGGCCCGGTCGTCCTCACCACCCTCGTCATCGGCGGGGGCACGCTGGGGTGGCTGCTGGTCGGCGGCCTGTTCGTGGCGGCCGGCGCCGCGATGACCCCGGCCGTGAGCTGGGCCACCCGCAACCGCTACGGTTTGACATGATCTACCTGGTGTCCGAGATGGGACGGGATAACCGGCCCCACCTGGGGTTGTTCATTCGTTCTTTGCACATCCGGTACATCTGGTTCGTGCACAACACAAGGACCGCAGCCATCCCTTGCTAGGCTGCATGTCAACCGTTGGGTCTCACCCCGGCAGGTGAGGCCGTCGAAGAAGTGGGGTCACACCGTGAAGAAGCTTGTCGTTCTGGCGCTGATCGCCCTTGGGGGGCTGCTGGTCTGGCGCAAGGTGCAGGCCGACCGCGCCGAGCTCGATCTCTGGACCGAGGCCACCGGCAGCGAGAACTAACCGACCTGGCGAGGCGATGAATGACGTCGTCCAGATAAAGCTGGCGTGCCTGGACCTGGCCGGCACAACAGTCGGTGACATCGCCATGGTCGAGCGGGCTTTCGCCGAGGCGATAGCCACTCAGGGCATCGTCCCCGGGACCGGCGCGTACGCGCGTGCCATGGTGCACGTGCACCGGTCCCGGGGCTGTCCCAAGATCGATGTCTTCCGAGGGATCTTCCCCGGCAACGAGGCCCAGGCTCAGGCGGCGAACCTGACGTTCGAGCGCTCATACGAGGGTGCGCTCGACCGAGCAGGTCTCGTTCCCATGCCCGGAGTCATCGAGGTCCTCGACAAGCTCCGCGGCTCCGGCCTGAAACTGGCCCTGATCACCGGCTTCAGCCGCGTCACCCTGAGCCGCATCCTCAGCGTCCTCGGCTGGCACGACAAGATCGACCTCGCCATCTGCCCCGAAGACGCCGGCGGCCGCGGCCGCCCCTGGCCCGACATGGTCCTGCACGCCGTACTCCGCCTCGGCATCGAGGACGTACGACAGGTGGCGGTCATCGGCGACTCGGAAAGCGACATGCTCTGCGGCCGCCGAGCCGGCGCCTCGATCGTGGCCGGCGTGATGACCGGCGTCCACAGCCGGGAGCGACTCCTCAAGGGAGGCGCCACACACATCCTGGACTCGATCGCCGACTTCCCAGGCTTGATCTTGAGCGAAGACCCGAGTAGGCAGCAGATGGGTGTCGGGGGCCGGTAAGCTATCTTCGTCACGTCGAGGGGCCTTAGCTCAGTTGGCAGAGCGCCTGCTTTGCAAGCAGGAAGTCAGGAGTTCGAATCTCCTAGGCTCCACCAGCACAAACGCACCCCCGCTACTGATCGCTTAGCGGGGGTGCGTGACTAACTGCGTGACTACGCTTCTTCACTCGCCGGGAAAATGCCGTCCATGGCTTCCGCCCCCTCCAGCAGGACGGGCCGGGAGCTGGAAGCGGTAGATCGGAGTTCCCTTTCAACGGACGAAGTGCAGGGGTACTAGCCCCCCTACGTACAGGCGATATGCGGTCCGACCGCCATGGGTCGAAGCGGTCGGACCGGGGTCACGGTCCTGCGGTCCGACCGCAGGACCGTGACCCCGGTCCGAGGATCACTCACCACAATTCAGGCGGCACGGCTTGCGTGCTGGCGCGCCGCAACTGTGGCACGGCTGGTCACGTGCGGCCAGAAGCACCGCTACGGCATCCTCACTAGACACGGCCCCGTGAGGCTGATCCCAGTTGGCTAGTACCCGCTCTGCTGTGGCGGCTGTGGGGTGGTTGTGCATCGAGAGTTCTCCTACTGATCAATGTTCTGGCCCTGACTGGGTGCATCCCGCCAAGGTCTTGCCTTGCCAGCGCTCTCGTGTAGGAGTGCTATACGGCGAATCTAGATGACGTAGAAGAGAATCGTCAAGTACTCCTACACGATACTGTCTAGGAGTCCTGTACGTTGGCCGCGTATGCTGGCCGCCATGAGCCCTGTGGACGCTAATGAGGTAGTCGCTACTGCCCTTGATGACCTCAAGCGGGTCTGTATATCTGTTGAGGAGGCGCTGACCGCTGATGAGGACCTGGATCGTGCCTTCGCTGCGGCGTCGAGGTGGACTGACGCACTGCGGCGGTACACGAACAGCTCGGCAGGGCAGCGTTCCCTACTGGCCGTGCAGATCCGTGACAAGGAAGGCTTGTCCCTCTCGGCTCTGGCCGATCGCTGGGGGATGTCTAAGGCCCGTGCGGCTCAGCTCGTGAAACGGCCCAAGGGGGACTAATGGACAGGCTGTCCCTGCACGGAAGTGTCCCTGCTGTCCCTCATGTCCCTGAACCCTTCAACCATGGTCGCGCGCCAATGGGTCGCGGTCGCGGCCGGCAGGGTGCCAGGCAGTGCCATACGGCCGGTTTCGGGCCGCGTTAGCCCGTCGCCGCTACCCGCGACCTGCGGATATCTCGGCTGGTCGGATCATGTTTCATTGGTCGCGGGAATGGTCGCGCCACCGCGACCGGTTGCGGCTGGCTCGCGACCCTCACCCCCGCGATCATCCGAGAGCGTTCACAGCAGCTTTTTGCGCGCGGAGCGCGCCTCAGAAGACGCGCGAAGCGCCTTCAGCCCCCTTCCCCCCGCCGTACGGGTCCCCGGCGAGGGACAGCAGGGACACCCTGTCCCTGGGATGTCCCTCATGATCCGGGCGCGTTACCGCAGGTCAACCCGCGTTCGGGGACACGGGGGACACGGGGGACACCAAGGGGGGACTAATGGACAGGCTGTCCCCCTGGGGGGGGTCCCTGGTGAGTCCTGCGCGCCAGCTGGCGGACGGCCCGCCGGTACGGCTCTCAGCGCCTCACAGGCGAGGTCCACGACCGTCCGTAAGTGAACGTCAGGACATGGCCGTACGGCGCTCTACAGCCAGGCGCGACGCCAAACAGCGGCTGCAACCCGGCGAGGGACAGCAGGGACACCCTGTCCCTGGGATGTCCCTCATGATCCGGGCGCGTTACCGCAGGTCAAATCGCGCTCGGGGACACGGGGGACAGCAGGGACACTTCCGTGCAGGGACAGCCTGTCCATTAGTCCCCCCTTGGCGTCCCCCGTGTCCCCCGTGTCTCCGGACATGGGCTGAACTGCGGAAACGTCGCTACGGCCGGGGGACACTTGGGGGACAGTCTCCCGATCTGGTGTCCCCCTGTGAGTAGGACCTAGACGCTAGGCCGTCTCGGGTCATCTCGGCGTCTTGCGGCAGGGGGGTTGAAGAGGTGCTTCGCGCGTCTATAGCCGCGCTACGCGCGGGGGGATGGCTGGAACACTGGGGGGCATCTGCCCCCCAGTGTTCCAGCAGCTTGTTCGTCCCGGTCTGTCGAGCTACGCCAGGGGTCGAGTGTGTCCCCCGAGTCCCCGAAACATGGATCGAGCTGCGGAAACGCGCTAAACCCTGGGGGACAGTTGGGGGACAGTCTCCTGATCAGGTGTCCCCCCGGCATCGCGGCGCCTCTGAAAGCCCCTCAAACAAGAGTGACATCAAGACCTAGATGTTAGGCCGTCTCGGGCCATCCGTGTAAGCCCACGTCTTTTAGACTAAAGGCGCTTGTGAAGAGTCGAATTACGATGGCATAATATCGTGATTTACAGTGCTATAGTTATATATGCTGAAGAACAGGCTCTCATCGAGGTGGGCTACGATCCTAGCTTTGGCGATAGTGCGGTCGGGATCGACGGAGATTGCGCGGAGTGCCTCCATTTCGATGTCTTTGTAACTTTGCTCGCCAGGGTACAGCTCTTTGTCGGACAGTTTGATGTCTGTGCCGTTTCCGACGAGTTTCGCGTATTCTGTTCCCGTGACGGAGACTGCTGGGTTTCTGAAGAGAATAATGGGTACTCCCGCACCCCTAGGTGCGCCGTTTCTGCCAGTCACTCTGACCGTGAATTTTTCGCCCACATTGATATTTGGGCCAGACTTATGGATGACCCTTGAAGTGACTTCTAGATATCTGCGTAGATCTTGCCATAGGCTATCCGCCATCTGCAGCCCACCTCTTTCTCCGTAGAGTTAAATTGGTCTTGGTGTTCGACCAATCTATTTATCCCCTCTATGGACGCCTTTAATCTGTGGCGATTGAGAGTAATCTTTTTGATCCATTTGGCGACCCTGTTGACATTTTTTTTGAAATGCGAGAAGGATGTGATGACGGATTTTACAATCGCCATGATGGCGTATTTGTTGCGCCATGTCCACTTCATATAATTGCCATTCACTCCAAGGGGTGGCGTTCTTAAAGGCGTTGCAGAAAAGTGGTCAAGGTCTGATTAGGTGGGCGCCTCGCCTGCTTTCCGTGAGGAGAGCAGATGGCGCGCTCATCCGCTGCAGCTCCATGCCACCGCAACCACCAAGATCGCGAAGTGTCACTGGAGAATAAGGCGTCGCGTGGCCGGGGCTGAAAGGGTGCTTCGCACGTCTTAGCCCCGCTACGCGCGGGGGATTGCTGAAACACCCGGGTGTTTCAGCCGCTTGTCCGTGCGTAGCACGGCGGGTCATAAGTGGGCGTGCGAAGCACCTTCATGCAGGTAGCTTTCCGGCGCCTGCGTGACTAACTGCGTGACAACCGGCGTGAACAGTCGCGGACGCTGGCGGACGTTGGTGGACGGTCTAGCGCTGGTCGGTGACGCCCTAAATGGTCATCGAACTTGTGTTCGATTTGCTTTGCAAGCAGGAAGTCAGGAGTTCGAATCTCCTAGGCTCCACCATTTTCTTCGGGTAGGTGGGCCGGGTGCCACCCACCCGTTGCCCGTCTGGGTGGTTGGTCGTGGAAGCCCGCCCCGAGCGGTCCTCGCTATCGCTCGGGCTGTTCTTCCTGGGGCGCCTTCGGCGCACAACGGGCTTCGCAATGGGGCGCTTCGCGCTGGGGGTTCAGGCGCTGCTTCCAGTCGGGCCGAAGCCCCGACCCCCGGAGGACTTCGCTTCGCTCATACGCCTTATTTTCTTGAACGCGCAGGCTCCGCCTGCGCGTTCAACGTGGTCGTTCATATGGAGTGAGCTGGAAAGTGCCTCCTGGCGCTGCGGTCCCAGTTCCAGGAAAGCCAAACTTGATAGGTCAAGTGACTAGATGGCAGTGGTCTAAGGCTGACTGACAGACGCCGCCACTCGTCATCATTTGCCACAATCACGCGTCAATCTATCCAGGTAACGCGAACGATCAGCGCAAGGCGCAGATGCTCCGCGACGATGAAGTGGAGGAACCCGCGGCCGCCGAACAGATCGAGCGTTCGAAGACCTCCCCCATGCAACGGGCCTCTACCGGCGCGGACCGCATCTCTCCCGAGAACTGCGAGTTGGTCAGCAAGCCGCTCAACCTCAAGGATGACTGTCGGCGGGAGCCCGGCAATGACATGCTCGGCGTCGGGGTTGTACTCCCAGGTCCAGGCGTCACTCACCGACGACCTCTCGGCGCGCGGATGCCGTGATCTCATGGATTTCGGCCAAGGCCGAGTCCAACTTGACTCTGTCGGTCGCGGTAGCGACCTCTGTCTCCAACGCGTGCAGGCGGGCCGCTCGGGCGGGATAGCGCTGAATCGCCACGAACTCACCCCATTGCTGCAAGAAGTTCTGCAGAGGTGCCACCGTGCTCTGTCGCGCCGCCTGCTCTGTCGCCTGGTCGAGGTGGTCGACAAACTGGCTGAGGTAGGCCGGAGCGATCTGGGCAACTGCTGCCCTGAGGGCGGCGGTGGTCAGTGGCGGCTGAGGGATCAGCGACTCGCTGTCTTGATGCGGGGTGGACATCGTTGACCTCCAAGCTGTTACACCTCCACGCTACCGATACAACTGAACCCTTATCCACCTTGGAACCGCAGGTAAAAAGCCCTGTGTCGGGCGGCTGGCGTCCTCGTGTCGCTGGCGGCGGATTCCGGAGCGCGTAATCGTCAGGATAGACGTCTGCTGGATGTCGAGTCCGGTCTTCGGCAGGCGTCACCACCGTGCCGCCGGACGATCGGCGCCCGGAAGTCATGACTTGTCGTCCGTTCGGTGGGGCGCTCCGTCTGGGACCTGTAGCCCTGGCTCGCTCCCCATGCGGATGGGTCGATGGCAGATGGGATGATCAGGCGGGCGGGTGCACGCCTCGCATGGACGCGACCAGGTAACAGACATGATCGTCGTGCCATTAGCGTGCCATTAAGGGCGGTCAACAGCCGTCAGTCACGGTCGCTCGCGGACCATAGACGGCCCAGGTCGAGGCCGTTCCGCCTGGGGATCAGGCCGATTTGCAAGCAGGAAGTCAGGAGTTCGAATCTCCTAGGCTCCACCATTTTCTTCGGGTAGGTGGGCCGGGTGCCGCCCACCCGTTGCCCGTCTGGGTGGTTGGTCGTGGAAGCCCGCCCCGAGCGGTCCTCGCTATCGCTCGGGCTGTTCTTCCTGGGGCGCCTTCGGCGCACAACGGGCTTCGCAATGGGGCGCTTCGTGCTGGGGGTTCAGGCGCGCTCAGCCCTGGCTCATCGGATAGCGGGCTCTTGTCTGTACGTACTCCACGCTTTCGGTGAGGACGGCGCGCTCGCATCGGCCCCGGAGCGTGCTGCCCCTTGTCCAGGTGCCATCAAGGCGACAGAGGATCAGACGCAGCCCTCTTGCGGGAGAGGAGCAATCGGCGGGCGTCGCGATCCAAGCTGATGATGGTCACCTTGACGCGGTCGCCGACCTGAACGACCTGCTCGGGAGTCTCGACAGGCATAGAGACGAGCTCATCCAAGGGCACCAGGCCCTCGAAGCCTTCAACGAGTCTGACGAAGGCTCCGAACGGGACGAGCTTGGTCACGGTTCCGCAGAACTCCTGTCTCTCGCGAGCCGCGTCGGCGAACTCCTGGAAAGGATCAGGTTGAAGTGAGCGAAGGGAGAGCCTTGCTTCGCCCTGTACGTCATCGAAGTAGAGAAAGGAACAGGTGACCCGCTGCCCTGCCTCGACGACCTCAGAAACCTCATCGAAATGGCGCCAGGACAGCTCGGGGATCGTGATGAAACCTACTCCTGGATAGAAGGGATGCGGCGGCCCATCATCCAGCGCCACGAACACACCGAACCGCTGCACGTCTGCCACTTCACCGCTGAGCACCTCACCAGGGCGGAGTCCTTTCAGGAATGCCCAGAGTTCGGGATTCTCGGTCGCGGCCAGGGACAGACCGATCATTCCCTGTTCCTCATCGACAGCGATCACTTCGGCGGTGACGCGCTGGCCGACCTGTCTGGCCTCATCCGACCGGTGACGCCAGGAGAAGTCCAAAGGCCCGATGTTCGCCGATACCAGCCCCAGGCGCCCGTCGAGCCTCACCGCAGACCCGTGAGGACGTCCCACATGTGTGATCGTCCCCGAGACGATGTCGCTGACCCGAACCGCCCTCAAGATCTCAACTATGTCTTGATCGCCCGTCGGCCTATCCACACTGCTCACCCTGTCATAACTGGCCCCGTCCCTGTGGATCACTTCATGAGGTAATGGATCACATGAGTTTCTTCATGTACGACTTGATGGGCGAGACGATCGACGAGCCTGATGCGGACGCGATGCGGCGGGTTCTGGATGGTCTGGCAGAGGCAGACGACGAGCGGGTGGTGTCTCAGCGCGTTCACCGGCGGCCTGCTGGTGTGGGAGAACACTGACAATGACTCGGTGGCCCCCGGGGAGATGCGCAAGGTCAGCCGCGAGGAGATGCTGCGACTCTTCGGACTACTTGCGGCGGGCGACATCACCACGATCGAGGAGCTGCCCTGGCGGAGGTAGTCGGCCGAACTCGCTCATTGTCACCCTGCGGGTTCCCTTTTAAGGAGGCCCACTCTTAACCCCTTTTCGGTCCACGATCGGAAAGCAGCGCCGGCTCACCGGATAGCGCTGAACTGAGGTCGTATTTCCGGGCATGTAGGCGCTGACTCGGTCGTGAGGTTCCCCCCGTTGCACGGACACCTGAGGTGAGGTCACTCAGTGGCGTCTGAGGGCCGGTAGAGGCTCTCGAACGTGACGGGACTGTGCATTCCGATGCTGGAATGGCGTCTGTATGGATTGTACCAGCATTCGATCCATTCGAAGATGGCGTTGGCGAGTTCGTCGCGGGATTTCCAGATTCTGGTGTCGAGCAGTTCGAGCTGCATCGTTCCCCAGAACGATTCCATCAGCGCATTGTCGTAACAATCGCCCACCGTTCCCATGGAGCCGAGTAGGCCGGCATCTCGCAGCCGCTTTCCGAAAGCCCAGGAAGTGACCCCTTTTCATCCCCAGGCGGCTTGGGCAACGCGGTGATTTTGCAGGACGGCGATGGCCTTGCAGAGGTGGCCGGCCTTGCTCGGGCTGCAG